>NZ_JACNMO010000001.1 GCF_020622345.1 Roseobacter weihaiensis
GGGCTTACGCGGCCCCACTGGGGCCACGGTCCCATTCCAACTCACTGAAGGCTTCTCTTCATCATCTGTCTCCTCAGTTGGAGAACAGACTAACCCTAAATCGAGGACTTTTCAGGGGAGCACGTCAATCTCTGTCATGTGAAGTCAGACGATGTGTTTAGAACTTTTGCAAGCGAAGGCGCAACAGCAACTTTGGTAGGGTTTCTCAAGCACAAGTATGATCCTGTCCGCGTTAGCGCTAGTGAAGAAGATGTTTGAGTCAAATCTTCGCTGGCCTTCCAACATGAACGCCCCTAGCTCTTGCTGCTGCCATACCAGCCTTAGTTCGTTCAGATATGAGGCTGCGTTCATATTCTGCAAAAACGGCCAGCTGACCGAAGATCATCCTTCCTACCGCCGTCGAAGTGTCAATACCTTGGGTGATTGCGTGAAAGTGGACATTCCTGTCGCGCAAATCGTTCAAAATTTGCAAAAGGTGGATGGTAGACCGCCCCAATCTATCCAGTTTCCAAACCGTTAATGTATCGCCAGCTTTGAGCTTCCCCATCATCTGATCTAAGGCAGGACGCGCGGTGTTGGTACCTGAAACGCCATGATCGCGGTAGATCGCCACGCACCCCTCGGCTTTCAACGCATCGATCCGCAAAGCCTCCGATTGATCGGCGTCAGAGACACGAACATACCCAATTTTTTTTCTTTTGATGCGCCTGTATTCATATCCAAAGTGTGCGCAGATTTTTCTCCTAAACAAGCAGCAATCATAGCCGTTTTCCTCTTCCATAGAGGGGTCCCTTTGGAAGTCGCGGATAGGCTTGTTTCTATAGGTCGAACTCTGCTCAAAAAGTTGTGGAAAAACAACCGTCGCGGACTCCGATGGGGTGAGTGTGGTACGTCTATCAAAAGGGACCCTTTTCCCAATGGAGTGCCTGTGGATTCGTATCGCTCACCAGTTGAAAGGGCGCATCCATGAACTTCATCCTGAATAAAACCGCAGCTAGTCTTTGCGCGGCGATTTCCTTTGCCAGCTCGGTCTTGGCACAAGATCTGCCGACACCTACGATTGATGCCGAAACGCGAGGGTTTTCCATTGGCATGACCTCCGACCAAGTGTTGGAGCAAATTCAATCCGAGTTCCCAAATTCTAGGCCGCGCATCACCAACACCCGCCGTCAAAACTCAAGACAAGAATTCATCTACTCAATCCAAGTCATCGCGGACGGCGAAAAGCTCTGGTTCTATTTTACGGGTCACTTTTCAGGCAATCGCCTCTTCTCGCTAAAACGCGAAGCGAAGTTCAAAGCTGGGAATCGCCCCTCGGCGTTCGATACACGTCAACAGTTACTCGCAAAATATGGACTACCGACCCAAGCAGGCGGTCACACTCTGTTTTACAAGTACGATGCGAATGACGTTGTCCTGCTCGGCACGGATGATGAAATACGATCACTGATTAATGTAGACAAATGGGAGTAGTATGGATTTTCTGCATTGGCCAAAGCGAAAGGCTTAGATTCAACGGCGAGCCTTGAGTTATCTCGGTGCAGCAACACCATAGAGTTCATTCAAAACGGACGTTCATATACGCCGCTCAATCCAAAACTGCCCTTTTCAGAAATGTGTACGGGCGCGATGACCATCGAAACGCCCGCCGTTGACGGGTTGCTTGCTGCGTTGGAGGTCAACATCGGTGATTACCGCTTTGTTGTGGAATCTGCGCTCATTGATCAGGCATCAGATACGAAACCAACGCAGCAACCCAGCGACGATAAAGCAAAGCTTTAGGAAAATCGGAACGCCAAGACCCCCAGCTTTCCGGCTGTCTTGGCACTCTACCTTCGTCGCAAGATTGCTCACAATCACGCGGCACGGTAAATCAGAGTGTCGCCCGCGATTTCGGTTTGGCCCGGATAGCTGAGTATTCGCCCCTTTGCAGGTTGCGCCGATAATTGACGGCCAAATTCCAAGGCGGATCGAACGGCGTCTGTAAAAACTGATCGAACGGTTCATTTGCCAGTTCCGCCGCCGCAACTAACGCTTTGTAGAGGCTGGCTTTATGCTCCTTGCTCTTGGGATCGAACGACATCAGGATTATCTTCCTATGGCAATATTTGTCATTTTGTGACATACTATCCATAGGAGGACCAGATATGGCCAGTATGAATATTTCCCTCCCCAGCCCAATGCGGGATTGGGTGGAGCAACAGATGAAGTCCGGGCGTTACGACAACGCTAGCGAATATATGCGTGACCTCATTCGTCACGATCAGGATCGCGCCTCCAAAATAGCCGCGATGCAACGCTTGGTGGATGAAGCCATGACAAGTGAAGACAGCGACAAATCCCTCTCTGAAATCCGCGCAATTGCCCGACAACAGGCAGGACTTGCTGCCTCGGAATGAACTATCGGCTCTCCTCAAAGGCAGAAGCCGATCTGATCCAAATCTACATTGATGGCGTTGCTGACTTCGGTGTCGTGCAAGCCGAGGCGTATCAGGACAAAATTGATCAAACGATTGGTTTGATCGGGGACAACCCCGAGATGGCGCGCTTGCGGGACGAGATCAGCCCGCCCGTGCGCATCCACCCGGTGCATGCACATGTCATCATCTACCTTGTTGACGACAATCGTATGGTGCGCATTTTGCGGGTGCGTCACAGCCGTGAGAACTGGCCTGAGAACCCCATCGGATAACGGGTTTAGCTGCTTCAATCACCCGATTACACCCTCATTACACCTGAGACTACCTCTGGCTTGCCACGGTATGGTCACATCTAAGCGCATAGGATAATTGGATAATTTTTCTTGCGTGATGCAAGATGATGTGGTTTTATGTTCTATATTTGTTCTCACTCCATCCTATGGACAGACCATAGCGGAACGAACCCATCACCAAACATTTGAAGAAAGGAAACCACGGCCATGCCCCGTCCGCAGCCTCATTTTGACTCCTCAAACACACGTCCCAGTCTCAGCATCGACTGGGAAGTCTATGCCGCCCTGTTAGAAGAAAGCGATATGACCATGGCGCAGCAAAAGGAGCTAATCGAAACCCTGTGGTCAATTGTCGTGATGTTTGTCGATCTTGGCTTTGATGTGAACCCCGTTGGTCAAATCTGTGGAGAAGATGAGCTTCTGGATGATGAGACACTAACGGATGTTGTAGATTTGATGAACGAACACTTGGGTATGCCCCACAACCATGAGGAGGACGCATGACAGCAGCAATACACCACGACTCACCAAGCAAGGCGGTCATCTACACCCGCGTCTCCGGTGCCAAACAGGTGCGCGAAGGTGATGGTCTGGCCTCACAGGAAAATCGCTGCCGGGAATATGCCACTTACAAAGACTATGATGTGGTTGAAGTCTTCAGCGACGATATGTCGGGCAAGTTTGAACGCCGTCCTGCCATGGACCGTATGCTGGCCTTTCTGCGTCTCAATAAGAAGAAGAATGTTGTTGTCATCATTGATGACATCAGCCGATTTGCCCGCAATGTGCAGGCTCATATCAAGCTGCGGGAGACCTTGGCGGATGCAGGCGGCATCTTGGAAAGCCCGTCGATTGAGTTTGGCGAAGACAGCGACTCTCGTCTTGTCGAACACATGCTGGCCTCGGTGGCGCAGCACCAGCGGGAAAAGAACGCGGAGCAAACATCCAACCGGATGAAAGGCCGGATGATGAACGGCTATTCCGTCTTCGCGGCCCCCGTAGGCTATAAATACAAAAAGACCGGCCCGCATGGGAAACTGCTCACACCGGATGAACCGATTGCCTCCATCGTAAAAGAAGCGATGGAAGGCTTCGCCTCGGGTCGGTTCACCTCACAAGCCGAAGTGAAACGCTTTCTTGAAGCGCAGCCGGATTATCCCAAGGACCTGCCGGGTAGCCAGATCAGACAACAGCGCGTCAGCGATATGCTGGGGCGCGTTCTCTATGCGGGTTACATCGAACACGGACCATGGGGCATTTCCCGGCGCAAAGGTCACCACACTCCCCTCATCTCGCTAGAAACCTTCACCAAGATTCAGGACCGCAAAACTTCTAAGGCGGTTGCGCCGATGCGCAAGGACCTGAATGAAGACTTCCCGTTGCGTGGCGCGATCACCTGCGCCTGCTGCGACCAACCAATGACCTCCTGTTGGTCCAAGAGTGCCACGGGCAAACGCTATCCTTACTTTTGGTGCCAGACCCGCGATTGCTCAGAGTATCGCAAAAACATCCGCGCCGAGAAAGTTGACGCCGCCTTCGAAGACATCCTGAAAGGCATGATACCCACGAAAGGCCTGCTCTCCATCGTCAAAGCTATGCTCAAGGCCGCATGGGATCAACGGCTGGATCAGGCGAGCACCGCCAAGCAGACGTTTAAGCGCGACATCGCGAAACTGGACAAACAACAGGATGCCCTGCTGGAACGATTGGTCGAAACCTCGACCGCAAAGGCCATCGCCGCCTTTGAAACCAAGATCGCCAAGCTGGAAGACGAGAAGCTCATCCTGACGGAAAAAATGGGCCAAAACACCAAACCGCGCCTGACCTTGGAGGGAATTTTCGAACTTTTGACGACATTCCTGTCAAGTCCTTGGAATATCTACGAGAAAGGCAACCTAATGGTGAAGAAAACAGTGCTCAAAACGGTCTTCGTCGCACCATTGGCATACGACCGGAAAGAGGGCTTTCGAACTCCACAAACCTCTATAGTATTTAGGTTTTTGGAGAACATCACATCGAAATGTGAAATGGTGCGGATGAGAAGACTCGAACTTCCACGGGTTTTACCCCACAGCGACCTCAACGCTGCGCGTCTACCATTCCGCCACATCCGCACACTTGAATGGTGAGCGGTCTTTAGCCTGCCAAAGCCCGCTTGTGAAGAGGTATTTTACATTTCGGCAGAGCTCTGCGTCGGCCTCAAAAAAACGGATGGGGCTTTGCTCCACTGCCTCCCTGCGGTATGGCTCTGCAATGGTGGAATGGATCATAACTCCCGGGCTTACGGACTACCGGCTCGCCGAAAGCTGGATGGAGCGGCGGGCGCAAGCAATCGCGGAACAGCAGGCCGATGAATGTATCTGGTTGCTCGAGCACCCGGCGCTCTACACCGCCGGGACCAGTGCCAAATCTGATGATCTGATCGACGCCCAACAATTTCCGGTCTACCAGACCCGGCGGGGAGGGCAGTATACCTACCATGGTCCGGGTCAGCGGGTGGCCTACACGCTGCTTGATGTCGGCAAACGCGGGCGGGATGTGCGGCAATTCGTAAAGCAGCTGGAGGCCTGGGTCATCGCGACGCTTGCGGAATTTAATGTTGATGGGGAAATCCGGGACGGTCGTGTTGGCGTCTGGGTCCCACGCCCGGAAAAGCCTCGATCACCGTCAGGTGTGGTCGCCGAAGACAAAATAGCCGCGATCGGTATTCGGCTGCGAAAGTGGGTCAGCTTTCACGGGTTGTCCATCAACGTGGGTCCGGATTTGCAGCATTTTTCGGGAATTGTGCCCTGCGGCATTGCCGATCACGGGGTCACCAGCCTTGTGGACTTGGGGCTACCGGTAGCAATGCCAGATCTTGACAGCGCCTTGCGGAAAACATTTACACCGATCTTTGGCGACACCCCCGTCGATACCGCCTGGAAAGATTATTCCGACCCGCAACTCACGCCCCTATGAGTATTGCGAACGATCCGTTCCAGGTCCGTGTCGCTCAATGGTTTTGTCTCATAGGCTGCAACATGGGGGTTCTGGTCTGCAATAGCTTTATCTTTGCGGAATGTTGAAGTCGACACCATCACAACCCTCTGGTGCTGATGCATCTTTTCCGGCAGATGGGCATATTCGGCCAGAAATTCAAAACCATTCATCCGGGGCATGTTGATATCGAGCAGAACGAGTTCGGGTTGTTCTTCGCCCTCGCGTTCCCTCTCTCGGAAGTAGTCCAAGGCGGCGCGTCCATCGGTTGCAACATCCACACAGCGCGCCAATCCGCGACGGGTAATCTGGCGCTTGTGCATCAGGTTGGTGACCTTGTCGTCGTCGACCAGCAGTATTCTATTCAGGGCGGGTGCTGTCATTGTCCCGCCTGCAGACCGGCCTGCGGAAACCGCAGGGTAAACGTCGCACCGCTGCCTGCTTCGCTTTCCACACTGATCGAGCCTCCGATCCGGCTCATAATCCGTCGAATTGTATAAAGTGCAACGCCCGCCCCTTCCGGCGTCACGTGAGCGCGCTGAAACAGCGCAAAGACCTTCTCCTCGTCCTGGGCAAGATCAAGTCCGGTGCCGTTGTCGGCGACGGTCAAATACGTCATGTCGCTGTCACCATCCGCGCATACCAAGATACGCAAGCGCCTGTCGGGACAGCGGTACTTGATGGCATTTGACAAAACCGCTTGCAGAATACTCTCCACCTCCAGCGGCAAAAAATGTACGTGCTCCTGAGAAAACTCAGTTTTGATAACCGCCCGGGCCTCCGCGATCTGATAGTGCAGATTGGTGAGAACGCGTTCCATGACAGCCGCCAGATCAACGGGTCGAAACGGTTCGACCGGAAAAGAATTCGCCTGTGCGACACAGACCAGCGCCTCCAGCTTTTCGGAGGCCTGACGACAGACATCACGCATCCACCGAAGCGTTTCCTCATGCTCAGGCGGCAAGGGGTCGTGCCCCTCGCTCAGCATATGGGTGAGGCTCGACATATTATTGATCGGTACTTTCAGGTCATGCGTCGCGATGTAGCCCAGTTGCTCCAACTCTTTGTTGGCATCTCGTAACTCTTTCGTCCGAGCCTCTACCCGCGCCTCCAGCTCGTTGTTCAGGGTTTCCAGTTCCCGCGTGCGCTGGAGAACACGCGCCTCAAGTTCGGTATTGAGTTTGCGCAGGCGGATTTCAGAAGTTTTCTCTGCTGTAATGTCCAAGGCAATGCCGATGTGGCGCAAGACGCCACCGTCCGCCGCGCGGCTAAAGACAGTTTCGATGGAGCGCAGCCAGACCTCGCGCCCGTCCCGCCTTACGGCGCGATACTCCAACACCGCTTGGTCACCGGTGGCAAGCATCTGTAGGGCCGCCACATGATTGGCCAGCCGATCAAAGTCGTCCGGGTGCACGATTGTCGGCAGCAATTCGTCACCCATTGCCTTGATTTCATCGGGACCGTAACCAAGCAGCTCGGCAATTGACCGGTTGGCGTATTCGTTGCTCATGGTTTGATGATTGAAAACGTAGATGATGCCCGGCACCAGTGCCGCCATCTTGCTTAGAAACTCCAAGCTCTCCACATCGACGGGAGCGTAGGTCTCTGCCTGTATGGGAACCTCAACCGGCACCATTTCGATCCTTACCTTGTCAAAGGAAGCTCCCATGCTCAGAACAATCCTCGGAAAACAGTATGAACAACGCAGGTTAAGTGCCCGTTAAAATGACCGCGCCCGTCCCCGGCGTTGCAAAAAATGCCCCGTGCATTTTAAGGATTTAGCCACCAATCTGCGTGATAATCGAAAACATAGGGCATGACATGAAATAATTGTGAGGGCTGCGTCATTAGTGTCATTGCCCCGCGCGTCAACAGCCTCTAGAAAAGGAAGGAATCTGCGCATCAGTTCGGGAACGCTGCTGCGTAAACACAAACATTCAGGAGGCACCGCATGGCAGACGCAGCCATCCACGGCCACGATCACAAGGACGAACGCGGGTTCTTTACCCGGTGGTTCATGTCCACAAACCACAAAGATATTGGTATTCTTTACCTGATTACATCGGCGCTTGTCGGTTTTGTATCAGTCGCATTCACGGTCTACATGCGCCTTGAGCTGATGGAGCCCGGCGTTCAATACATGTGCATGGAAGGCGCACGGCTCATGGCGAGCGACGCCCTCTGCACACCGAACGGACACCTTTGGAATGTACTGATCACCGGTCACGGTATTCTAATGATGTTCTTTGTTGTTATTCCCGCCCTTTTCGGCGGATTTGGCAACTATTTCATGCCTTTGCAGATCGGTGCGCCGGATATGGCGTTTCCGCGGATGAACAACCTGAGCTTCTGGATGTATGTTGCGGGGACCGCGCTGGCGATCTGTTCGGTGCTGGCACCCGGTGGCAACGACCAGGCCGGGTCCGGGGTCGGCTGGGTCCTCTATCCGCCGCTTTCCACCAATGAAGGTGGCTATTCGATGGACCTTGCGATCTTTGCCGTGCACGTCTCGGGAGCGTCGTCGATCCTAGGTGCGATCAACATGATCACCACCTTCCTGAACATGCGCGCGCCGGGCATGACGCTCTTCAAGGTACCGCTGTTCTCCTGGTCGATCTTTGTGACAAGCTGGCTGATCCTCTTGTCCCTCCCGGTTCTGGCGGGCGCGATCACCATGCTGCTGATGGACCGGAACTTCGGCTTTACCTTTTTTGATCCTGCAGGCGGCGGGGACCCTGTGCTCTACCAGCACATCCTGTGGTTCTTTGGCCACCCGGAGGTTTATATCATCATCCTGCCCGGTTTCGGCATTATCTCCCATGTTATCGCGACTTTCTCGCGCAAACCGGTCTTCGGCTACCTGCCGATGGTCTGGGCGATTATCGCAATCGGCGCTCTTGGCTTTGTGGTCTGGGCGCACCACATGTACACCGTTGGCATGAGCCTCAACCAGCAGGCGTACTTCATGCTCGCGACCATGGTGATCGCCGTGCCCACCGGCGTGAAGGTCTTTAGCTGGATCGCCACCATGTGGGGCGGATCTGTGGAGTTCAAAACGCCCATGCTCTGGGCCTTTGGCTTCCTCTTCCTCTTCACCGTGGGCGGCGTGACCGGCATCGTTCTGTCACAGGCTGCCGTGGACCGCTACTACCACGATACCTACTACGTCGTGGCGCATTTCCACTACGTGATGTCTCTTGGTGCCGTCTTTGCCATCTTTGCGGGGATCTACTTCTACTTCCCCAAGATGACTGGCAAGATGTACCCGGAATGGGCCGGCAAGCTGCACTTCTGGGCGATGTTCATCGGCTCCAATCTGACCTTCTTCCCCCAGCACTTCCTGGGCCGTCAGGGCATGCCGCGCCGCTACATCGACTACCCGGAGGCTTTTGCCTACTGGAACTGGTGGTCGAGCCTGGGCGCATTCCTGTCCTTTGCCTCGTTCCTCTTCTTCTTTGGCGTGATCGCCTACTCCCTGCGCTATGGCAGGAAGTCCGCAGAGGCCAACCCGTGGAACGAATATGCGGATACGCTGGAATGGACCCTGCCCTCCCCACCGCCCGAACACACGTTCGAGCAGCTTCCAAAACAGGAAGACTGGGATAACAAACACGCACATTGACGTGTGAGACGAAAATCAAAAAAGGGCCCCGGACTGACCGGGGCCTTTTTTTCCTTCTGTCCCTTCTGATCCTTGTCCCCTGTCAGCAGAACCGCCCACTCCAGAGGTTCTTTGGGCACTCCGCACAGATCCGGACCGCAAGACAAGCCGGTGACGAGCCGGCCGAGGCGTGCGCGATCCAGCTGTCTGTTTCAGACGCATATCCTGCGTCAAACGAGACGGTATTTCCTTTAAAGACGTTTAGATTACCCTTAAATTCAAGGGACTGAACATCCGGTGTAAATCACTGCACCGGTCCGCTTTCCATTTTTGAGGATCCATCTATGTCAAAGTCTTCTCTGGCACTCGCGACAGGTGCCTGCCTGCTCTTGTCAAGTACACCGACCCTGGCCGGGTCTGCAGATCAGGCAACGGTCTCCGACGACGTTGTCGCCGCGCAGCGGGCAGCCCTTGCCGAGGCCACATCGGGCGCTGGATTTGGCCCACAGTCCCCCCGCGACATCGATGTTCTGGCAGGCAACAACGAGCGGGCCTTTGCAACCGCCCCCGCCCATACCGAAATGAACCTGTGCAACATCCATTTTCACAAGAACGCAGAACACAAGGGTGGGCAATTCACCACCTTTGCAGGCAATGGCGACGGTCTGGGGTATGGCACTGGCTTTAAATACGATGGAGAGCTGACAGAGGCTGAACGCGCCCCATATGAACGCCCCGCGGGCGCAACCGCGCAAGGTAATCTGCAACCGGGCGACACCATCGAGGTGCATTACGTCTATACAACCGCACAGGTCACCCCGGGCCCGACCCTTGGGTCCTGCCTGAGCGAAGCAGTCATGAACCCGCAGCTTCGGGTCGAAGCGCAGGTCTATGTACTGGTCAATGACGACAGCGCTCTGGATTTCGGGACGCTGACCCGGCATAGCCTCGTCGATGGCCTGCATCAGGCCACCGCGATCCCGCAAGACACCGGGACGCCTGTGATTTACGCAGGCTCCACAACGGGTCCCAGCTTTAACGAGGCAGGATCTCCTTTGAAGGTCACCTGGAGCGTCCGCCCCGAGGTCGCAAAAGTATCCATCAGCTCGGTCGACAGGTGGTTGCAGGACAACATCTTTGACGAAACCCAAGCCCATGGCGTACGCAACCTAGTGATAAACCCCGACCTGCTCTCCGAAATCACCGCCATCGGGGGTTAAGCACACCGACAGGTGCGGCCACATCTTTGGCCGTTTAAGCCCTGCCGCAATGTGCGGCGGGCTGTTGTGCCATGGACAGTGCCCCTTGCCCCTTAAAACGGCGCCCCTGCTCATATTGTGGCCAAAAAGCCCGCCGCACCGGATGCCGCATTGCTCCGCTCCGCCGGGACGCGCTATAAGAAGTATCAACGCAACTCAGATGCCAGCCATGCCCTATCAATGGACATCAGAACCCGGGGAAGTGCCGCAAACCCTGCGCCTCTGGCCCCATCAATCCTTGCCCGCACGTGGCATGGCGGCCTTCATCCTGGCAACCTTTGCGATGATCCTGATCCCCGTCGTGACGCTTCTGGGCTCGCCCGTGCTCTGGGGGTTGCTGCCCTTTGCCTTGCTGGCGGTGTGGGGGATGTATCACGCGCTGCAACGCAATCATCATGCGCGCCGGATCGTCGAAGTCCTGACCTTGGACACCGAAGCCGCGCAGCTGGTGCGGACCGAGCCCTCCGGTGCGGTCAAGGAATGGGATTGCAACCGCTATTGGACAACGATCAAGAAATACGAAAAGGACGGCCCGATCCCGCACTACGTGACGCTGCAAGGCATGGGACGAGAGGTCGAGATTGGCGCTTTTCTGAGCGAAGAGGAACGCGTGGCGCTTTACGACGAGCTTCAGCGTGCCTGGCGCCGGTAAGGCGGTCTATCCAGCCGCAGAGATGTCGGCGCCGTCCCATCTGTTTTCTTCATTCCAGAGTGCGCGCAGGGTGTCGGTCTGCTCTGCAAAGGATGCCTCCAGAACCGCGCAGGCATAGATACGGTCGGTTCGAAAATGTCTGAAACCGCCCCGCAACTCACACCATGCCGCCAGCAGAACGCATTCCAGATGATAGACAAGTGCGATCGGGCGGATGATGCGGTCGGTGTCCTCACCGTCGGCATTCCGATAGGTCAGCCGAAGCTTGGTCGCGCGCCTGATCGCTTCGCGCAGAACCGAGCGCGAGACACACCCCTTTTCAGGATCGTCCAGCGGCGCACCCCAGGGCGACACCTGCAACCAGTCCGCAGGCCCGTGCAGGGCATCCACCTTGCGATGAATGCGCAAGGCGGCTGACTGCAGTCCGCTGTCCCCGGTGCGGGTCAGCAGTGCCAATCCAACCCTCAAGGCCTCGATCTCTTCGTCATCGAAATTCAGGGGCGGCAGATCGTAGCCTGAGCGCATAACATACCCAATCCCCGCTTCGCCTTCGATCGGAGTTTGCCGCGCCTGCAGCGTGGCGATATCCCTGTAGACGGTGCGCTTGGACACCTCCAGCCGGGCGGCAAGCGCCTCTGCCGTCATTGGTGACGGGGCTGCGCGCAAAATCTGGATAATCTCGAACAATCGGTCGGAACGGGGCATTCTTGGTCACCTTTTTCTCTGCTGACACCCTAGCACCCGCCACTGACAGCGTGCTGTCAGCAGGCTTTTGCCAAAGTGGCGAAAAGTGAGGTTCTACCATGTATTCATATGACGACTATACAATGTTGCGGCTTGGTCTGGGGCGCTGGTCTGGCCATGAGACCCCGGAGATCAAAAAATACACAGCCTGCAAAGGGCGCAAGCGCCCCTCCGCTCCAAGGCTTCTGCGCCACCTGAAATCACGGTTGCTGTCACGCCGCATAGCGCTGCGGGACTAGCTGAGCCGGTCCTTGACCATCGGGCCGACTTTGCCGAAATCCATCTGTCCGGTGTATTGGCCTTTCAGCACGCCCATCACCTTGCCCATGTCGCGGATGCTGTCCGCACCGATCTGGGTGATGGCAGCCTCCACCGCAGCAATGGTTTCCGCTTCGGTGAGCTGCTCCGGCAGGAACTCTTCGATGACCGTGACTTCTTCGCGCTCGCGTTCGGCCAGATCAAGCCTGCCGCCCTCTTCATAGGCGCGTGCGCTTTCCATCCGCTGCTTGGCCATCTTGCCAAGAATCGCCAGAACGTCATCATCGCCCACCCCGTCCTCGTTGCCGTCGGCGCGCGCGGCAATGTCCTTGTCCTTGATGGCCGCATTGATCAGACGCAGCGTCGACAGCCTGTCCGCCGCCTTGTCCTTCATGGCCTGTTTCAACGCCGTGGAGACTCTGGTGCGCAAATCCAATGCTCACATCCTCTTGCTGGGCCCTTCGAGGGCCGGTTCCGACAGGACCGAAAGGCCTGTCATAAGCCTTGGACCTTATCCAATCCCCGCAGAACCCGCAACACCCGCCCCCGCGCCACGCCGACCCCACATATCGCGTGGGGGGGCCTTGACCCGCTCCGGGCACCCGTCTAGGTATCGCCAGATTTTGCCTGCTCTCAACCTCTGAAAGGACCGCGTCATGACCGTCCCTGCGCCCGACCGCCCCACCGCTTGTCTGGCTCTTGCGGATGGGACGCTGTTCTACGGCATGGGGTTCGGGGCCACAGGGCAGACCGTGGCCGAACTGTGCTTTAACACCGCCATGACGGGCTATCAGGAGATCATGACCGATCCCTCCTATGCCGGGCAGGTCGTTACTTTTACCTTTCCGCATATCGGCAATGTAGGCGTCAACCCCGAGGATGACGAGACCGCCGATCCGGTGGCCGCCGGCATGGTCGTCAAGTGGATGCCGACAGAGCCGTCAAACTGGCGGGCGCTTGAGGGTCTGAGCGCCTGGCTGGCCGCGCGCGAGCGCATTGCCATGGGCGGTGTGGACACCCGGCGTCTGACACGAGCGATCCGCCAATCCGGTGCCCCGCATGTGGCACTTTCGCATAACCCCGACGGCGTTTTCGATGTCGAGGCGCTGGTGACTGCCGCGCGCGCGTTCAGCGGGCTGGAGGGGCTTGATCTGGCCCGGAAAGTGACCTGCGCACAGTCTTACCGCTGGAATGAGATGCGGTGGGCCTGGCCTGACGGGTACATCCCGCAGAATGATCCGAGATACAAGGTCGTCGCCGTGGATTACGGGGCCAAGCGGAACATTCTGCGCTGTCTGGCAAGTGCGGGGTGCGATGTCACCGTGCTGCCCGCGACCGCCACCTTTGACGAGGTCATGGCGCATGACCCTGATGGCGTCTTTCTGTCCAATGGTCCGGGCGATCCTGCGGCAACGGGCACCTATGCGGTGCCGATGATCCGCGATGTCCTGGACAAGACAACCCTGCCGGTGTTCGGTATCTGCCTCGGGCACCAGATGCTCGCGCTTGCTCTGGGCGCGCAGACAATCAAGATGAACCACGGCCATCACGGGGCCAACCATCCGGTCAAGGATCATGACACGGGCAAGGTCGAGATCACATCGATGAACCACGGCTTTGCTGTAGATGCGCAGACGCTGCCCGCTGGTGTGTTGGAGACCCATACCTCGCTCTTTGACGGATCAAACTGCGGCATACGTGTCGATGGCCGACCGGTTTGGTCTGTCCAGCACCACCCCGAGGCAAGCCCCGGACCACAGGACAGCTACTACCTGTTTGAACGGTTCGCGAAGGCCATGGCGGAGCGTGCCGCCTGACAGCCCGGCCTCCCGTGTGGGTTGAATAATTCAGATTTAACAGTTCATTAACCCTGATCTGTGAGATTGCCCTGTCCGCTAGTCACGCAAGGCAATCGAAGATGAACGACCTTCACCTGGGTTTGGCAGATCGGGAGACATTGGGCCCCCCCGTCTCTCACCCGCCGATCGGGCGATTGCTTGTCGACATCGGAAAAATTGCACCAAGAGATTTGCAGCATGCGCTCAATCTGCAAACCCGGATTGACGCGCCTCTCGGCGACATCATGATTTCCGAAGGGCTGGTCGAAAAGCAAGACGTGCTCAGCGCGCTTGCGACGCAAGCCCGCGCGGAAGGGGCCGACCTTGCGCTTGATCCCCCGCTGCCCGAGATGGCCGCACGGTTGCCTGCCGCTTTATGTCTGCGCTACGGCGTTGTGCCCTGGCGCGAAGACGCCCGCGCACTCTATATCGCGACGAGCAGCCCGGCGGAGTTTACCGCCCTGTGCGCAGAACTTGGGCCAATGGAAAAACCGCTCTTTCCTGTCATTGTTGATGAGGCCCAGATTCAAAGCCATGTCGGTCGGCTTCACGGTGCAGAACTGGTATGCAAGGCAGCCCGGCGCGTACCTGCCGCGGAAAGCTGCCGGGACTGGGCAGGCCTGGCAACAGTTCGATCTCGCTGGTGTACTGCGGTGGTGCTCGGATGTGTGCTGTTCGGACTGAGCGCACCTGCCTTATTGATCACCATGCTTGCGCTGCTGGCGACGGTGACCCTCTTGATGACGACCGTTCTGAAACTTGCTGCGCTGGTCGTGCATGTGATGCCCGCGTCGGCGAAACAACGGCTCGCACCGGCTGAGCTGGCGCGCACGTTCAGCAGGCTTTGGCCGTCTTCCAAGCCCGCAAAATCCGTGCAAGAGCTTGTCTTGCTACCCCAAAGCCGTGCGGACGCGGCGCTGCGCATCGCTGGGGCGGCACGGGCCTTTGGCGGTGCGGGACTGCCAACGATAAACAGCGGTGATCGGTTTCGGTTGCCGCGCGTGTCGGTTCTTGTACCATTGCTACACGAACGCGAGATTGCGGGTCAGTTGATTGACCGGCTATCGCGCTTGACCTACCCGAAGTCACTGCTGGAGGTCGTGCTCGTGCTTGAGGCCAGCGATACGCTCACGCGCGAAACCATCGCCCGGACCAGCCTGCCGGACTGGATGCGTGTTATCGAGGTGCCGGAGGGAGGCGATCTTACCACAAAACCACGCGCGCTCAACTACGCTTTGGATTTTTGCCGCGGCTCAATCATCGGTGTTTGGGACGCCGAGGATTGGCCCGAAGCGGACCAGATCGAACGGGTCGTGACCCGCTTCCAGGCAGCACCGGCCAAAACAGCGTGCATTCAGGGTGTGCTGGACTACTACAACTCGCGCACGAACTGGCTCACACGCTGTTTTTCAATCGAATATGCAACGTGGTGGCGGGTCTTGTTGCCGGGAATCGCCAACCTGGGTCTCGTCGTGCCGCTGGGTGGGACGACCCTGTTTTTCCGGCGGCGCGCGCTGGAGGCGTTGGGGGGCTGGGACGCCCATAACGTAACCGAGGATGCAGACCTCGGCCTGCGGCTGGCTCGTCACGGCTATGTCACAGAGCTTCTGCCGACCGTGACCCATGAGGAAGCAACCAGCCGCAGCTGGCCCTGGGTGCGACAACGCTCGCGCTGGCTCAAGGGTTTTCTGATCACTTACTTCGTTCATATGCGTGATGTGCGCCGACTTTGGCGCGATCTTGGGCCCGCGCGCTTTATGGGCGTACAAACCCTGTTTTTCGCGACAGTCACGCAGTTTGCGCTGGCGCCGGTGCTCTGGTCCTTCTGGCTGATACTGGCTGGGTTTGACCATCCGGTCTCGACCACTCTGACCTCAGGGGTGGTTACGGCAATGATTGCATTATTTGTCTTTTCAGAACTCCTGACCATGACCGCAGGGCTGGTCGCAACCGCGGATAAGCCACGTCGGCATCTCATTCCCTTTTTGCCGACGATGGGACTTTACTTCACGCTTGGAACCTTTGCCGCCTACAAGGCCCTGTGGGAAATCGTCCAGGCGCCCTTTTTCTGGGACAAGACCCAGCACGGCGTCAGCGCGCTCACCGACCTGGCCCCCGGGTCCGCTGAAACAGCGAGCCGTCAGACCTCTTCCTGACGGCGCTGTGCATCCTGCTTGAGCCGGGTCATGAAAGCCACCGAGATATGTTCGCGCAACGCCGCATGGGCCGCCTTCTCGTTCTTCTCTTCGATCGCCCGCACGATGCCTTCATGCTCGGACTGGGCAATCGCCCCCCGACCTTGAGCGGCCAGAGATGTCGTGGCCATCAACGCCATGGTCCGGTGCACAAGATCGAGCTGCTGCACCAGATAGCGGTTATGCGAGGCAAGATGGATCTGCTTGTGAAACCGCCGGTTCGCCCGCGCCAGCGCCACGGGGTCATCCACAAGCGCATTATCCGCCTCGACCATCTCCCGCAGGATGCGGACCTCTTCCGGCGTGGCATGCTGTGCCGCCAGTTGCGCGGCCAGGCCTTCCAGTTCACGGCGCACCACATAGAGCTCGGCCATCTGGTTGTGATCAAGGGAGGCGACAATCAGGCTGCGCCCGTCGCGTGCCAGCAAGGACTGTGTCTCCAGCCGCTGTAGCGCCTCACGGATCGGGGTGCGGGAAACGCCAAAGCGCTCTGCCAGCTCGCTTTCGACCAATCGGTCCCCCGGCCGGTAGAGCCCCAGATCGATAGCATCCAGGATCATGCTGTAGGCGTCGGTGTGCTGGGGTTTTTGCATGGCGCGGATCTGCCTTGTGACATTCAATACAACACCTTAACGACGCCGGGGGTGCGGGCGCAAGCCCGAGGGCTTGCATTGAGCGCCCCTCGCGCCTAGGACAAAGGCATGGTCAAAGCCGCTTTTTCACATGTCCGCCAATGGGTCTTTGACCTCGATCATACGCTTTATCCGCCCTCTGCGCGCCTCTTTGACCTGATCGAAGTCCGGATGACAGCCTTTGTCATGGACGCGCTGAACGTTGACCATGCCGAGGCCGACAGGCTGCGCGCGCAGTACTGGACCGAACACGGGACGACCCTTGCCGGTCTCATGCGAGAGCATGACGTCGACCCCGCCCCCTATCTGAGCGATGTGCACGACATCCCGCTGGACCGCCTCGATCCTGATCCCGAGCTTGCGGCGCAATTACGTGATCTGCCGGGGCGACGGATCGTCTATACGAATGGCTGCGCCCCCTACGCCGAACGTGTGCTGAACGCCCGCGGGCTGGCAGGCGTCTTTGACGCAGTCTACGGGGTGGAGCATGCCAACTTCATGCCCAAGCCGGACCGGGCGGCATTTGAACAGGTCTTTCGCGCCGATGGGCTGGAGCCGGCCGAGGCCGCGATGTTCGAAGACGACCCGCGCAATCTGCATGTGCCACACGCCATGGGCATGCGCACGGTGCATGTGGCAGAGACACCCGGCCGGGGCGATCACATTCACTTTCACACCGACGACCTGAGCGGTTTTCTGGCAAGAATTATTTAACCTTCCAGATGCGACAATCGGGCTCATCCCGTCCCGTTCCGGGTGCCTTATCTGAGAACCTAATCGTATTCAGGAGATACCGGATGACCCTTGCCGCCACACCAACACCAATGCCGTTTTGGCAACGCCTTTTCTTTGCTGTTCCGGTCGTTGGCTGGATCGCAAAAGATCTGTTGTTCGGTGATAAGAACAATGTCTGGTTCGCCCTTATCGGATTTGTCAGCCTTTGGCTGTCCTCGGCGCTCGTGTTCGGTCTGCCGGGGTTGTATCTCCCCGCGGTGATGTTGGTGCCTGTGATCTTTGTGCTGCTGCTTCTGATCACCCGAGGCTAATGGTCCCATGGCCTTTTGAGCCTGCACGCCCTAGGCTGTGCCTGACCCCGAACGGAGGCGACTATGGCCGATCAAACATCTGATGTGCTGATTTCCGGTGGCGGGATTGCCGGCCTCACGGCTGCGGCGGCCTTTGGTACCGCCGGGTTTGACGTGATCTGCGTCGACCCCGCGGCCCCGGTGACCGATCAAGAAGACGCCAGGGCAGATATGCGCACCACCGCCATGCTGCAGCCTGCCCGCGATGTTCTGAACGCCGCCGGGCTTTGGGCGCGATTGGAGCCACATGCCTCACCGTTGCAGATCATGCGCATTGTGGATGCAGGCGGATCTGATCCCGAGGCGCGGCTGACCAAGGAATTCAACGCCTCCGATATCTCCGATCTGCCTTTTGGGTGGAACTTGCCGAACTGGCTTTTGCGGCGCGAGATGGTCGCCCGGCTGGACGAGTTGGCCAATGTGGATTTTCGCTCCGGCACCGGAACAACCACGCTCTTTACCCGCGAGCGCGAAGCCCGGGTCGGCCTGACCGACGGCAGCCGGGTCCGCACGCGTCTGGTTGTGGCGGCGGATGGGCGCAATTCCCCCATGCGGCAGGCTGCAGGGATCGAGGTCAGCACCAAGCGCTACGGGCAGAAAGCGCTGGCCTTTGCCGTCACCCATCCGATCCCGCATGAAAACGTCTCTACCGAGATTCACCGCACAGGCGGGCCGTTCACCCTGGTGCCCCTGCCCGACCGGGACGGCCTGCCCTGCTCTGCCATCGTGTGGATGGATGATGGCCCGCTCTCCCAGGCGCGACTGTCTCTGGAGGTAGAAGAATTCGAGGCGGAAATGTCGGTGCGCAGCTGCCACCTCTTTGGCCCCCTGACGCTTGCCTCACACCGATCCATCTGGCCGATCATCAGCCAGAAGGCGGACCGCCTGTCCGGGGAGCGGTTGGCGCTGATCGCCGAGGCGGCTCATGTCGTGCCCCCCATCGGCGCGCAGGGGCTCAACATGAGCCTGGCCGATACCGCCAAGCTGCTTGAGCTGGCACAGGAGCGACCCGAAGGTCTGGGCGACCGCCAGATGCTCGACGCCTACCACAAGGCGCGCTACAACGATGTGTCCCTGCGGGTGCAGGGCATTGACCTGCTGAACCGCGCCAGTCAGGTCAGCACCCCGGCTTTGCGGGATGCCCGCGCGCTGGGGCTGAACGCGCTCTATTCACTGGGCCCGGTGCGGCGCACGCTGATGCAGATGGGGCTAGGCGTCAGATAACCTTGTTGAGCACCCGGCCCAGACGCGCCACGGTGCCGTTCACGTCATAAAGCTTGTCGAGCCCGAAAAGACCAAGACGAAAGGTTCGGAAATCCGCAGGCTCATCGCATTGCAGCGGCACACCTGCGGCAATCTGCATGCCATGGGCCATGAATTTCTTGCCATTCTGGATATCGGGGTCTGCCGTATAGCTCACAACAACGCCCGGCGCGCCATAGCCTTCGGCGGCAACAGAGACAACGCCCTTCTCGGCCAGCAGCGTCCGGACCCGGTCACCAAGCTCCCACTGGGCCTCTTTCAGGCGGTCGAAGCCGTATTCCTCTGTCTCCAGCATCGTGTCCCGGAAGGCCCGCAGCGCATCCGTGGGCATGGTCGCGTGATAGGCATGGCCCCCGTTCTCATAAGCTTTCATGATGCTGTGCCACTTGCCGAGATCAATCGCAAAACTGTCGGACCGGGTATCAGCCAGTCGCGTCTCCGCCCGCGCCGACATCATCACCAGGCCCGCGCAGGGAGAGGCGGACCAGCCTTTCTGCGGCGCTGAAATCAGCACATCAATGCCCAGCTTGCGCATATCCACCCAGGCGCAGCCCGAGGCGATGCAGTCCAGTACCATCAACCCGCCAACCGCGTGCGCGGCTTCCGCCATCGCCGCAATATAGGCGTCGGGCAGGATCACCCCGGCGCTTGTCTCGACATGGGGGGCAAAAACCACATCGGGTTTTTGGGTTTTGATTGCGTCGACAACCTCTTCGATCGGTGTGGGGGCGAAGGGCGACGGGCTGGCATTGCCGGTCTGGCGGGCCTTTAGCACTGTCGTGTTTGCGGTCAGGCCACCGGTCTCGAAAATCTGGCTCCAGCGGTAGGAAAACCAGCCGTTGCGCACCACGAGGACCTCGGCTCCACGGGCAAACTGGCGCGCGACGGCCTCCATCCCGTAGGTACCGCCACCGGGGATCAAGGCCACGGCATCCGCCTTGTAAACCTCCTTCAGCAGGGAGGAGATATCGTTCATGACCTGCTGAAAGGCGATGCTCATGGAGTTCAGCGACCGGTCGGTAAAGACAACCGAAAACTCCTCAAGACCTTCGGGATCAACACTATCGAGCAAAGCAGCCATTTTGTCCTCCTGCGTTCCTTGACCTGTTCCTTAGCCTGTCCTTGAGATCAGAGCAAAGCCTGTGTTGCCGCAGCTTGCCGCGCTAAAGCGGGCCGGGACGCCGTTCTTCGCTGAGCATGACATTGGCCTCCACCTCACCGGCGCCCGGCAGTGTCATGATCCGTCGCCGCAGCACCCGTTCAAAATCAGGCAAGTCCCGCGCCACCACCCGCAGCCGGTAATCATAGAGCCCCAATACATGTTCAACCTGTTGCACCTCGGGGATGGCGCTGACGGCGCGCTCGAAATCCTCCAGGCTGACACGGCCCTTGGTGGCCAGCTTCACCCCCAGAAAGACCGTCACGCCAAACCCCAGGGCTTCGGCGTTGAGCCGCAGTTGCCGTCCGCGCAACACACCGGTTGCTTCGAGCTTGCGGATGCGCCGCCAGGTCGCGGGCTGCGACAGGCCAAGGCGGCGTC
Organism: Roseobacter weihaiensis; assembly: GCF_020622345.1. Taxonomy (GTDB): domain Bacteria; phylum Pseudomonadota; class Alphaproteobacteria; order Rhodobacterales; family Rhodobacteraceae; genus Roseobacter; species Roseobacter weihaiensis. The sequence goes on from NZ_JACNMO010000001.1 coordinate 20,757, forward strand.
CCAACGCGCCTGCACTTTGGCTCGCATCCCGCGCAAGCGCGCGGACCAGGGCCCGGTCAATATCATCCAGATCGGTCACAGCGGCAGCGCCTCATCCGCCTTGATCCGGGCAATCTGCATCAAGGCTTCGATGTCGGCGATATGCGGCAGGGTGAGGATACGGTCCCGGTAGATGTCCTGATAATGCGGCATATCCCGCGCAATGATGTTCAACCGCACGTCAACGCGGCCCAGAAAGGTCTGGATTTCAATCACCTCGGGAACCTCCCGCGCGGCTTCGATAAAATCGTCGAAAGCCCGCGACACCGTCTTGTCGAGCGTGACCCGCAGCGCGACCTCCACCGCATATCCCAGAGCCGCCCAATCCACCACGGCTGCCACACCTTTGATGACACCGTTTTCCTGCATGCGCGCAATCCGGCGGGCTACCTTGCCGGGTGCCACCGCGCACCGCTCCGCCAGTTCTGCCGGGCTGAGGCTGGCGTCAGCCTGCCAATGCCGCAGAATACGGCGATCCAGATCGTCAAGCATTTTTTTTCCAAAAAATCTGCATACTACGAATGATATATTCGAATATATCGCAGAATTCGGAAACCTCCGCAATGCTCATCCTTTTGGGGACACGTAGTATGTCGCCAGTTTCAAACCAACCAAAGGACCGATCAAATGCGCGTATATTACGACCGCGATTGCGATGTGAACCTCATCAAAGACATGAAAGTCGCCATTCTCGGCTATGGCAGCCAGGGCCACGCTCATGCGCTGAACCTGCGTGACAGTGGCGCCAAAAACCTTGTGGTCGCCCTGCGCGAAGGCTCCGCCAGCCAGGCAAAGGCCGAAGGCGAAGGTCTGAAAGTCATGGGGATCGCGGAAGCCGCCGCCTGGGCTGATCTCATCATGTTCACCATGCCCGATGAATTGCAGGCCGAGACCTACAAGAAATATGTGCATGACAACATCCGGGAAGGCGCTGCAATCGCCTTTGCCCACGGGCTGAACGTGCACTTTGGTCTGATCGAGCCCAAAGAGGGCATCGACGTGGTGATGATGGCCCCCAAGGGCCCGGGTCACACGGTGCGCGGCGAATACACCAAGGGCGGCGGCGTCCCCTGCCTCGTGGCGGTCGACAAGGACAGCTCCGGTCGCGCACTTGAAATCGGGCTGAGCTATTGCTCTGCCATCGGCGGTGGTCGCTCCGGGATCATCGAAACCAACTTCCGCGAGGAATGCGAAACCGACCTCTTTGGCGAACAAGCGGTGCTGTGCGGTGGCCTGGTCGAGCTGATCCGCATGGGCTTTGAGACCCTGGTCGAAGCGGGCTACGCGCCCGAGATGGCCTATTTCGAGTGTCTGCACGAGGTGAAACTGATCGTGGATCTGATCTATGAGGGCGGCATCGCCAACATGAACTATTCGATCTCCAATACGGCTGAATACGGCGAATATGTCTCCGGCCCCCGTGTCCTGCCCTATGACGAGACCAAGGCGCGGATGAAGGACATCCTGACCGACATCCAGACCGGCAAATTCGTACGCGACTTCATGCAGGAAAACGCCGTTGGGCAGCCCTTCTTCAAAGGCACACGTCGGATCAACGACGAACACCAGATCGAGGCGACAGGCGAAACCCTGCGCGGCATGATGCCCTGGATTTCTGCTGGCAAAATGGTCGATAAAGCCAAGAACTAAGCTCTTGCACCTAATACCACCGCGTCCCTCCGGCCCCTGCGCCGGAGGCACCTTTTCACGAAAGCCCTTATGACACCCGCCCCCCAGATTACCGCCGCCAGCTGGCTCATGGTCGCCGTTCTGGGCCTGACGTGGGGGGGCACTTTCATGGTGACCGAAATTGCCCTGGAGGGGATCACCCCCTTTTGGCTGGCCGCAGGCCGGATCGGGTTTGCGGCCCTGTTGATGACGGCGATCTGGGGGGCGAACGGGTTTGCTCTGTTCGCCGCCCCGGCCCCGGCCCGTATCTGGCGCGCCGCCATCGTGATCGGTGCCTTGAGCTCTGCTGTTCCGTTTATCCTGCTGGCGTGGGGCCAGCAGTTCGTGACATCCGGGTTTGCCGGGGTATCCATGGCTGCCGTGGCGCTGATCGTGCTGCCGCTCGCGCATTTTCTGGTGCCGGGAGAGCGGCTGACCCCGCGCAAGGCTGTGGGCTTCGTTATCGGGTTCGTCGGGGTCTGCATCCTGATCGGCGGGCAGGCTTTTACCTCCAGCGGGGCCGCGCTTGAGACACCGGGGCGGATTGCCTGCCTTGGGGCGGCCTCTTGCTACGCCATCTCTTCGGTGCTGATGCGCAGGTTGCCCCCTGTCGATACGATCGGTCTGGCGACGGTGCTGTTGCTGATCGGCGCCTGCATCGTCCTGCCTGCGGCCCTGATCGTCGAAGGGCCACCACCGCTTCCGGGCACCAAGACGCTCTGGGTCATTGTTTTCCTGGGGCTGGTGCCCACTGCCGCCGCCAACCTGCTGCGGGTCCGGGTGGTGCGCACGGCGGGGCCGGTGTTTATGACCCTGGTAAACTACCAGGTGCCGGTCTGGTCGGTGGTTCTGGGTGCCGTGTTCCTCGCGGAGCCCTTACCACCCTCATTGCTTTGGGCCATGGCCCTGATCCTCACAGGGGTCGGCCTCAGCCAATACGGCGCACTGACCCGGCTGTTTCGACGGTCCTAGGGCAGCGCGACAGCATCCGCCACCGCCTCGACGACGCTGTCGACCGTCTGTTCAAGCAGAGCGGCATCCTCATGCTCGGCCATGACCCGCACCAGGGGTTCGGTCCCGGATTTACGGATCAGGAGCCGTCCGCGACCCGCCAGAATACGTTCAGCATCTTCGATGGCGGATTTGACCGAGAGGGCGTCAAGCGGTGTCTGGCCGGCCGCAAAGCGGACGTTTTTCAGCACCTGCGGCACAGGCTCGAACCGATGCAGCAAGCTACTCGCAGGGGTGCCGGAGCTTATCATTGCGGCCAGAAATTGCAGGCCCGCCATGAGCCCGTCGCCTGTTGTCGCATAATCCGTCATGACGATGTGGCCCGATTGCTCGCCCCCCAGATTGAACCCGCCACTGCGCATCCGCTCAACCACGTAGCGGTCGCCGACGGCGGTGCGTTCCAGCCGCAGCCCCTTGCCTGCCAGAAAATGCTCAAGCCCCAGGTTCGACATGACGGTGGCCACCAGGGCATCCTTGGCCAGCAGACCGTCAGCGGCCCAACGCTCTGCCATCAGGGCCATGAATTGATCCCCATCGCCGACCTTGCCCTTCTCATCGATCAGGATCACGCGGTCTGCGTCCCCGTCCAGACAAATGCCGACGTCCGCGCCATGGGCCACCACCGCTTCGGCAGCGGTTTGCGGTTGGGTCGATCCGCAGCCTTGGTTGATATTGGTCCCATTGGGGGCGACCCCGACAGGGATGACCGTGGCGCCAAGCTCCCACAATGCCTCGGGTCCGACCCGGTAGGCAGCCCCGTTGGCACAATCGATCACGACCTTGAGCCCCTCCAGCCGCATCTGGCGCGGAAAGGAGGTCTTGAGCCGTTCGATATAGCGGAACCGCCCATCGTCGATGCGTTTGGCACGCCCGATATTGCCTGCCTGCGCAGGGTCGATCCCTTCGGCGATCAGCGCTTCGATATCCTGTTCGACCTCATCGGAGAGCTTGAACCCGTCCGGTCCAAAAAACTTGATCCCGTTGTCCTCGGCCGGATTGTGGCTGGCCGAGATCATGACGCCCAGATCCGCACGCATGGACCGGGTCAACAGCCCCACCGCCGGGGTTGGCACCGGCCCCAGCAGCAGTACGTTCATACCGGTTGAGGTCAGGCCCGCGGTCAAGGCATTTTCAAACATGTAGCCCGAAAGACGCGTGTCCTTGCCAATCACCACCCGGTGCGCGGCAGAGCCGTCGCGGCGAAAATAATGGCCCACGGCAGCCCCGATGCGCAGTGCCATGTCGGCCGTCATGGGGTACTGGTTCGCAGTGCCGCGCACCCCGTCGGTTCCAAAAAGCTTATCCATCCACCTGTCCTGCCACGACCGACTGCCAGAGTGCAATGGCCTGAAGCGTCTCGGGCACGTCATGCACGCGCACAATTTGTGTCCCTTGTTTCAGGGCCGCGAGCGCCACGGCCAGAGACCCGGGCATCCGGGCGGCGGCCTGCTCCGCCCCACCAAGGGTGCCGATGAACCGTTTGCGCGACGCCCCCAGCAGTACCGGCACACCGAGGCTGTGAAACAGCGAGATCCGGGCCAGCAGCGCCAGATTGTGCTCAAGCGTTTTGCCAAAGCCGATGCCGGGATCGACGATGATCCGGTCCCGTGCCAGTCCCAGGCCGATGAGGCTGGCAATCCGGCTTTCCAGAAAGTCATACACGTCCAGCAGCACGTCGTCGTAGGTCGGGGCCTTCTGCATCGTGGCCGGATCTCCTTGCGCATGCATAACGCAGACAGGCGCGGCACGACCTGCACAGAGCGGCGCAAGTGCGGGATCAAAGCTAAAGCCAGAGACATCGTTGACGATCTGCGCCCCTGCCTCCAGCGCTGCCCGCGCCACCGTTGCCTTGCGGGTATCGATGGAGATCGGTGTTGTGATACCTGCCGCGCGGATCGCCGTGATCGCGGGCGCCGTGCGCCGGGTTTCCTCATCCTCGGGGATCAGACGGGCACCGGGCCGAGTGGACTCGCCGCCGATATCGAGGATATCAGCGGCCGCCATGACCTGCGCCCCCGCCAGTGCCGCCGCGACCGAACGGTGTTTGCCGCCATCAGAAAAGCTGTCGGGCGTCACGTTCAGAATACCCATCACCCGCGGCCTTGAAAACGTCAGACCGGTGATCGGCGGGCGTGGTACGGTCAGCCTCTCTATCGCGGCGGCGGGGACGTCCGAGACCGGCACAACCGCCGGTGGCCTGCCCCGTTCCAACACTTCGACATGGCTAAACCATGTCCAGCCCCCCGCGAGGGGTTGCGCGCCCTCTGGCCGTGCGGGTCCGGATTGCGGAAGAGGGCGGAAATACTGCGTCATGGGCTAGAGGGTAGGGCTGTCCGGGCTGATGCAGCGCAGCGGCAGCGACGCATTGGCGGGCAGTTCCGCGCCGATGACCAACATCTCGCCGGCTCCGAAGGTCGACGCAAACCAGGCCGCCAGAGCCACCGCATCGCGCGGCTGGGCCGAGGGGCCATCCACCGCATCCAGCACGATCTTGGAGGGCGCCCAAACGCAGGATTGCCCATTTTTCATGGCCCAATCGAGCTCTGTCCGCGTGGCCACGACAACACAACGGTCATCTTTCGACGCCAGCACCCAGGCGTTCTGCTCAATCGCCAAGAGATCGATCCGACGTTGCGCCATGCGGTGATTGATCTGCGGGGCTGTCGTATCAGAGGCGCCAACACAAAAGATCAGCGGGCGCGCGCCCTTGGTCAGTTGGTCAATCCAACCCGTCAGATGAGGCGATGAAATCGCAGCGTTGCTGAGATAGACCAACTCAGGCTGCAAGGCCTGTTCGTCATCGTCTCGGGGGGGGCTGTGGCTGCCCCGGGCGCGTACGATCTCGACCCCGAGCGCGCCCGGACCCCGGTCCAGCTTTTCGATGCGCACAAAAACGCGCATGGCCTGAGGCTCAACGAGAATACGTTCCGCAACGCGCTCGGCCAGCGTCTCCAGCAGATTGAGGCGTTCATCCGAAAGCTCATAGGCAATCGCTTCTGTGACCCGGTCGTAGCTCAGGATACGGTCGACGTCATCGTCGATGGGCCCGGTGAGGGGCTGGACCTCAACGACCACATTGAAACAGATCCGCTGCGTGACACCACGTTCGGCCTGAAAGGCACCGATCTCAACCTCGACGATATGATCGCGCAGCGAGATGCGGTCCAGCGGCGTGGCCAGTGCCGTGGCTTCGGATCGCTCTGAAGGGTGCGCAAACGCCAGTCTTATCTCGGAACTCATCAGCCAGGCCTTTTTGTCTTGGGCAGTGCCCGCCATCTTAAGCGGTGCACGCCCTTTAACAAGCTCCAGACCGCCGGTCCAAGCCCTGATTGCGTCAGTTGCTGGCCGTCCGCCAGGTGTGACGGTAAAAGATGTGCGTGCCGATGGCGGCGGTCTTGGTGTAGACTTTGCTCCACCGCGGCTTGACCGCCTTGGTGTGATAGTGCGTCGCGCCCTCTGTCAGGTCTGGCGCAACACCGTCCAGCGCGGCTCGCGCCACCTTGGCGACACGTTCAAAGGCGCGCGGCTCGGCAATCACCTCCTTGTGCCCGTCACAGGTATAGGTGAACTGACATTGATATCTCTTGCCGGTGCCCTGGTTGATGACGCCGCAGGCAGACTGCGGAAAACGTTCCGATGTCATACGGTTCAGGATCACTTCGGCCACTGCAAACTGGCCCTTGACCGTTTCGCCGCGCGCCTCGAAGTAGAGCGCCTCCGCCAGGCATTGCCAGTCGTCGCCGCCCGACGCTTCGGGCTGCGCGTCGATCCAGTCTCGCGAAAACTCAACAGGTTGCAAATTCGGTCCCATAAGGCCCGTGTCACGCATGCGCAGAAGCGTTACCGAAACAAGACCGGCTTCCTGATCAGAAAACGACCGCTCGCCGGATGCGAACACCCCTGTTGCCCCAAAAATGCCAAAATTCAGCCCCAGTACAACCGCTAAAGTCTTTTTGCAGAATAAACGCACAACCGCATTCCCCCACCCAGTTTTCAATGAGCGCTCTCTACCGGCTTAAAGCGTTTACGTAAAGTTTACGGGGTCAAAAGTGGTTAATGGGTCAGCTTTTCAGTCCCTTTTCACACCCAATACGCACAACATGTGGTATTTTAAATCCAAAAAACTACTCTATTTTGTCGTTAATCGCAAGCTGTGCGGCAGCTAGTCGCGCTACCGGCACGCGGAAGGGAGAACACGACACATAGTTGAATCCGGCCTCTCTGCAGAAGGCAATCGATTCGGGGTTGCCGCCGTGTTCCCCGCAGATCGACAGCGTGATCCGGGGTTGTGCCGCCCGCCCTCTTTCTGCCCCAATCTGCAACAGCTCGCCAACGCCATCGGTATCGAGCGTATGAAAAGGATCCTCGGGAAAGACGCCTTGCTGCACATAATCAGACATGAAGCGCCCTGCATCATCGCGGGACAAACCATAGGTCATCTGCGTCAGATCATTCGTCCCGAAACTCAGAAATGCACAGTGCGGGGCGATATCTCCGGCCCGGATGGCGGCCCTTGGGGTCTCCACCATGACGCCGAGCTGGTAGTGAAAGTCCTGATCGCGCTCGAGACGCAGGGCGGAGGCGACAGAATCTATCGACGATTTGACCAGTTCAACCTCGCGCCGCGCCGACACCAGAGGGATCATGATCTCAGGCACAACCGGTGCATCCGGGGTGCTGGCATCCAGTGTCGCTTCAAAGATGGCGCGCGCCTGCATCTCGTATATCTCCGGCACCGTGATGCCCAGACGAACACCGCGCAGCCCGAGCATCGGATTGTATTCCGTCATCGCATCGATACGGCGTGTCACATCCGACAGCGGCAGATCAAGCGCGTCTGCCAGATCCCGTTGTCCGGCCCGGTCCGCCGGCAGAAATTCGTGCAATGGCGGATCAAAGAGCCGGATACACACCGGTTTACCCTCCATGATCTGGAAAAGCTGCGTGAAATCGGCCCGCTGCATGGGCAACAGCCGCTCAAGCACCGCGCGCCTGTCTTGCGAGCTTTCGGCAAAAATCATTTCCCGCATGACCGTCAGGCGGCCCGGCTCAAAGAACATGTGCTCCGTGCGGCAAAGACCGATGCCTTCGGCGGCAAAGTTATGCGCTGTCTGAGCATCCGCAGGCGTGTCTGCATTGGCCCGGATCGCAATGTCGCGCGCGGCATCCGCCCACTCCATCAGGGTCTGAAAACTCTCATCCAAGGCCGCCTCACGCATCTGCGGCGCGCCGGCCAGCACCTGGCCGCGGGTCCCGTCGATGGTGATGATTTCGCCCTCAGCAAAGACACGCCCGTCTTGGGCGACAAGCTGCTTGCGGCGGCGGTTGAACCGCATGTTCGAGGCCCCCACAACACAGGGCAGCCCGATACCCCGGCCGATCACGGCGGCATGGCTGGTGATGCCCCCCCGTTCGGTCAGAACGCCCTGGGCGGCATGCATACCCCGGATGTCCTCAGGTGCTGTTTCGCGGCGCACCAGAATGCAGGGCTCCCCGCGGGAGGCACTGGCCTGCGCGTCGGTGGCGGTGAAAACGATCGCCCCGGTGGCCGCCCCCGGACTTGCGGCGATCCCTTTGCCGATCACGTCTCGCTTTGCGTCCGGGCTCACCTGCCGGTGCAGGAGTTCGGTCAGCGTGCGCGGCTCGACCCGCATCAGCGCTTCTTCGCGTGAGATGATCCCCTCTTCGGCAAGCCGCACCGCAATCCGGACAGCCGCCTGACTGGAAAGGGCGACCCGCACCCCATCAAGGATATGCAGCGTGCCGTTTTCAATCGCGAATTCGACCTGCATCTCCGCCCGCAGCTTGACCCGCATCAGCGCGGCATGGTCCTTCAGCGCCTTGAACGCATCAGGCACGAGGTCTTCGAGCGAGGGGCCGCGCGGGTCCCGCCCAAGATACAGCGCGGAGGCGTCGCCCTCCAGCGCGTCACGGCCCTGGCTCTGGCTCAGATACCGTCCGGTGATCTGCGGCAGACCCGTATCGCTGTCAACGAGTTGCAACACGCCCGAGCCGCATTCACCCAGGCCGACCCCCAGGGCCATCTGCTGCACCACGAGGCCAAGCCCCGCATCGGCAGGCGCGCCCTTGGCCTGCCGCAACAGCCGTGCAGAGGTGCCATCCCACGCCCGCGCCATGGACCGCAAGACAGCCGCAAGCTGATCGCCGGGGTCTGCGGGGAACGGTTCTTCCATTTCCGCTTCATAGGCGCGCAGAGAGTCCAGCAAGGCGGCGCGCCCCTTGCGTGGCACATCGTCGAACATATCCGGGTCAAGCCGGGCCACATCCACCGCATAAGACTGCACAAAACGGGTGTAGACGGCGCTGGCGGCCACCTCGCCCAACTCCTGCGCCAAGGCCTCGAACCGGTCCTCGTTCATCCCGATGTTCAGAACGGCCCCCGGCCCGCCCCAATCAGGATCCTCCGACGACGGGCGCACGCAAAGCAGCGATCCCGCTTCGAACTGCGACACGATGGCCTGCATATCGGGCATGTCACCCTTGGCAATTTTCTGCACCGCATCGAAGGAGAGCGCCACCGTCCGCGGCACCGGCAGGTCAAGACGCACCAGCCGTTGCAGGCACTTGGCCCGCCCGCCATGGGTATTGTTTGCGATGGGTGCCTGCGCGGTCACAAGCGTGGTATTCGGGTTATTCTGCACTGCGGCATCCTTTTGGTTCGGATGCAGCATAGGGGTATCCAATGGTGTGACAAGCACTGTCTGGCCCCCTGCCGAGGACAGCCTGCGCCTCAGCCGTCAATCTTTGTGAGGTCCGCAACGGACAGGCAAATCTGGGTAATCCGGCTGAGCAGGTTGAGCCTGTTGCGCCGAATGGTGGGATTGTCCGCATTGACCTGCACGGCCTCAAAAAAGGCATCGATGGGCGCGCGCAGGGTGGCCATGGCTGCCATCGCGGTGGTGAAGTCCTCCGCCTTCATGGCGGGCTGGATCTCCGCCTCCGCCGCGTCGAGAGCCGCAAAGAGGGCGCGTTCCGCATCGGTTTCCGCAAATTTGACATCCGCACCATAGGAATACTCCACCCCATCGGCCTCTTGCGCCTGCCTCAAGATGTTGTTGGCCCGCTTGAAGCCCTGGATCAGGTTTTCCCCGTCTTCGGTGGCCAGCACGTCAGAAAGCGCCCGCGCGCGCTTCACAAGCAGCGTCAGATCGTCATTGCCCGGCATGGCGATGCAGGCGTCGATCACCTCGTGCCGAATGCCCTGATCGCGCAGGTAGGTTTTGAGGCGGTCGTGGAAGAAGGCGAGGAGGTCCGACACTATTTTTGATGACGGTGGAAGGGTTTCTACTTCTTTTCCGTCCTTTTGATTAAAAAAAGCGCCTGCAGCGTAAGCATACTCCCCACGATCAAATTTGGTAGAGAGTTCTGTATATGGCCAGATTACGCGAGGTGCCTCTCCAGTGATTTCATCACGCTTGCCATCGCTCTGCTCAGTCCAAGGACTTACCCATATTGCCTTGTTATTTTCATCCTTAATCAGCACCGCAAATTTGTAGTGCTTGGCTTGTTCGTATAAATTTCGACGCACAGGTTCCAGAAACAAACTGAATAATGTCAACCGAGCGCTGCTGTTAAAAACAATCCGTATCACCCCCAAAGCCGCCCGCCGCAGCGCAAAGGGGTCCTTGCTCCCTGTCGGTTTCTCGTCAATCGCCCAAAACCCCGTCAGTGTGTCGATCTTGTCGGCCAGCGCGACGGCGACAGACACCGGTGCCGTCGGCACGTCATCGGAGGGGCCCAAAGGCGCGTAATGCTCCTCGCAGGCTTGCGGCACTCCGTCGTCGTGGCCTGCGGCCTCAGCATAGTATCGGCCCATCAGACCCTGCAACTCGGGGAACTCATAGACCATTTCCGAGGTGAGATCGGCCTTGGCGATGCGCGCAGCTTCGGCCGCAAGATCGGGCTTGGCACCGACGATGGGCGCAATCTCGCGCGCCAGCGCCTCGATGCGCGCGATCCGCTCGGCCTGAGTGCCCAGCTTGTTGTGAAACGTGACCTGCGTCAGCGACTTGGCCATGCCTTCCAGACCGACCGCACTGATCATACGCAAATCATTGTCCCAGAAGAACTTCGCATCGGCCAGACGGGCGGCAAGGACCTTTTCATTACCCGCCAGAATGGTCGCGCCGTTGTCCGCCGTTTCGCGATTGGCCACGGTGATGAAGCGCTCGATCCGGCCCGTCTTGGGGTTGCGCACCGAAAAGAACTTCTGGTGCTCTTTCATGGAGGTTTGCAACACCTCCGGTGGCAGGTCGAGGAAATCATCGCCAATCCGCCCCATCAGGACCACGGGCCATTCCACCAGCCCTGCCACCTCGGCCAGAAGGCCCTTGTCCTCGACGACTTCCAACCCGGTGGCAAAGGCCTGATTGGTGGCATCATGCCAGATCATATCGGCCCGCTCCGCCGCCTCCAGCACCACGAAAGCGCGTTTCAGCTTGGCCGCGTAGTCATCGAACCCCGTGACGGTAAAGCGGTCAGGGGCCATGAAGCGGTGGCCTGCGGTCGTGTCGCCCGCACTGATCCCCTCCATGGTCAGCGGCACCACTTCGGCCCCGGCCTCATCGCTCAGCAGACAGAGGATGGACTGCAACGGGCGCACCCAGCGTAGCGCGCCCTCGCCCCAGCGCATCGATTTGGGCCAGGGAAAGTTGCGAATGACCCGCTCCAGCACCTCGGCCACGATCTGCGATGCGGGGCGTCCGGTCTTGGTGATCCTGGCAAAGAGCACCCGACCTTTGGGGGTGTCACGCTCTTCCAGCTCCGCGCGGGTCAGGCCCGCCCCCCGCAAAAACCCCTCAATGGCTTTCTCGGGTGCATCCGCACGCGGACCCTTACGTTCTTCCACCGTGGTAGGGCTTTGCGCCAGCAGCCCTTCAACCGTGAGCGTGAGCCGTCGCGGAGTGGAAAACGCCGCCGCCGAGGCATAGGTCAACCCCGCCTCGACCAGGCCCTCTGTCACCAGTTTCCTGAGATCCTCTGCCGCACGTGTTTGCATGCGCGCGGGGATCTCCTCGGAGAAGAGTTCGATCAAAAGGTCAGGCATCAGTTCTCTTCTCTTCCGGGGCATTCTTCGCCGACAATCGTGCCGTCATAGGCCTTTTCGCCGCAATCATTCAACTCATGCCAGACATAACCGCGCCCGTCCTCGGTGATGGCCACAATCCGGTCGACACCGAAATCCACATTCTTTTCGCCCAGAAAGGCGAGCGCCGTGCCGGCCTTGAGCTCTGCCGCGATGGCTTCGGCGTCAAAACAGTCAAACCAGCCGGGGGCGTTGCGGGGCACGGCACGCGCCAGCCCGACATAGGTTTCGCTCAGCATCGCCAGACTGGAGGGGGTGGTGAAACAGGCGCGGAACCGGATCGGAGAGCTCTCGGCATCGATGGCTTCGATGTTCTCGGCCAGAATGCGCACCGGCACGTCTGATCCAAGCGGCATCAACCGCACCTCGGCCGCCTCCGCGGAAACTTCTTCGTAAAAGCCGTAAACCTGCAGATAGTAGAGCGCGCCCCCTGCGAATAACGCCGAAATCATGATAGCCAGCCCAACGATCTTGCCGCTCATGCGGCGCTCTCCGGCTGCCAGCCGCCCGCACGGGTTTGCACGAAGGCATCCGCACAGTGTTTGGCCAGCGTGCGCACCCGCCCGATGTAGGCCTGCCGTTCGGTGACAGAGATCACGCCGCGCGCGTCCAAAAGGTTAAAGAGGTGACTTGCCTTGATGCACTGATCGTAGGCGGGATGCACCATGACGATCCGCTTGCCGGTCTTGGGATCCCGATGCGGAGCGTCGAGAATTTCGCGGCAGTGGGCTTCGGCCTCGTCGAAGTGGCGCAGCAGCACCGACGTATCCGCCGTGTCGAAATTCCAGCGGGCGTATTCCTCTTCAGTCTGCTTGAAGATGTCACCATAGCTCAGCGCAATCGGCGTTTGCGGGTCGTTGAACGGCATGTCCATCACGTGATCGACGCCCAGAATATACATCGCCAGACGTTCCAGACCGTATGTCAGCTCGCCCGAGACCGGGTGGCAATCATGCCCGCCCACCTGCTGGAAATAGGTGAACTGGCTGACCTCCATACCGTCACACCAGACCTCCCAGCCCAGGCCCCAGGCCCCTAGTGTCGGGCTTTCCCAGTCATCCTCGACAAAACGGATATCGTGCAACGCCATGTCGACGCCAATAGCCTCCAGCGAGCCCAGGTAAAGCTCCTGCAAGTCCGGCGGGCTCGGTTTGATGAGCACCTGATACTGATAGTAGTGCTGCAGCCGGTTGGGGTTTTCGCCGTAGCGCCCATCGGTCGGACGCCGCGAAGGCTGCACATAGGCCGCCGCCCAGGGCTGCGTGCCAAGGCTGCGCAGCGTGGTGGCCGGATGAAAGGTGCCGGCTCCCACTTCCATGTCGTAGGGTTGCAGCACGGCACAGCCCTTGCCCGCCCAGTACGTCTGGAGCCTCAGGATGATTTCCTGAAAGGATTTCGGAGCCTGCACGTCGTCGGGCATATACGCAACCTCAAGATAATCTTGCGCGCTCTAGCTACCTGCGCATTCCAGAAGCGTCAATTGCGGCAAGGCGCATAAATTGCCCCGTGGCTTATGGTCAAGCATGTGATTTCCTGTTTATTTGGCGCCGTAACTTGGACCATGGGGATATCGGTTGAAATGAAGCGTCTTGTTTTGCTGTTCTGGGTTCTGTGCAACCTTGTACCTCAGGCGGTTTCCGCACAGACAGCGCGAGAGGTGGTCTGGGTTCAGATCGAGGCCCGCCCGACACTTGAGACGGCACTTGAACGCGTAAAAAGCTATGCCGTGACGTTACCTGACGTAAACGGATTTGCCTTGTCGGGCGGGTGGTATGCCATCGCCCTTGGCCCCTACACGCCCGAAGATGCCCAACAGGTTCTGCGCAGCTACAGGGTGCAAGGTTTGATCCCGAACGACAGCTATATCGCCCTCAGCGCCACCTATGGTCAGCAGTATTTCCCGCCGGATGCCGATGGGCTTGATGGGGGGGCTGTCGCCGCGATCCAGACCCCGTCCGAGCCTGAAAGCCAGGCACCCGCGCCCGACGTGCAGACGGCCCCGACCGCATCCGAGACGGCGGCCCATCCGCAGACGGAGCCGGATACCGAAACACGCGCACAGGCGCAGCGCAGCGAAAGCCTTCTCAGCCGCGCAGAGAAGCGCGCGTTGCAGACGGCGTTGCAGTGGGCCGGTTTCTACAATGCCGCCATTGACGGGGCCTTTGGGCGGGGCACCAGAAATTCGATGGCTGCCTGGCAGGGGGCCAATGGCTATGATCCCACAGGCGTTCTGACAACGCGCCAGCGGGCGGTTTTGATAGGCCAGTACAATGCCGTGCTGGAAGGTCTGGACATGCAGATCGTTCAGGATTTTGACGCCGGCATCGAGGTCAGGCTGCCGACCGCCGTGGTCGCTTTTGAGCGCTACGAGCCCCCCTTTGCCCAGTACAATGCCGCCGGCGATCTGGCCGCACGCGTTCTTTTGATAAGCCAACCCGGCGACCGCACCACGCTGGCCGGGCTTTACGAGGTCATGCAGACCCTGACGATTGTTCCGCTCGACGGGCCCCGGTCCCTTTCGGGAGACAGTTTTACCCTTGTGGGCCGCAATGCCGAGATCGTGAGTGAAACGCAGGTGACGCTCGCCTCCGGCGAGATAAAGGGCTTCACCCTGATCTGGCCCGCCGGAGATGAAGAGCGCCGCAGCCGCGTGCTGCAAGAGATGCAAAACAGTTTCGTGCGGCGCAGCGGTGTGCTTGATCCGGGAGCGGGTGAGACAGCGGATCAGCAAATCGACCTTGTTGCCGGGTTGGAGGTTCGCAAACCCATCCTGTCGCGCTCGGGCTTTTTTGTCGACGCAGCGGGCGCTGTCGTGACCACGTCGGACGCTGTACAAAGCTGTGCGCGGATCACACTGGACGAACGGTATGACGCAATGCTGAGCGGTGTCGACACCGATCGCGGCATTGCCATCCTCAAGCCCAAGCAGACACTGGCTCCGCCGGCTGTCGCGCGCTTTAGCCCCGTGCCGCCCCGGCTCCAGTCGGAAATCGCGGTGGCGGGCTACTCATTTGAAGGCCAGCTGGGTGCGCCCTCCATGACCTTCGGCACGCTGTCCGACCTGAAAGGGCTGCGCGGAGAACCTGACGTGAGCCGCCTCGCGCTGGAAACACTGCCCGGAGACGCAGGGGGTCCGGTGCTGGATCGCAGTGGCAACGTTTTGGGGATGCTGTTGCCCCGCGTCGAGGGCACGCGCCAGTTGCCCGAAGAGGTCCGCTTTGCCCTCACGGGTGAGGCGATCTCAAGTGTCATGGTGCAGGCGGGGCTGTCCCTCAGCGAGGGCGTGGAAACCGCCAGCCTTGACCCTGAGGATATCACCGACCGCGGCATTGGCATGACCGTGTTGGTCAGCTGCTGGGAATAGTTTTTCCCTAAATTCACCTAAAATCGGGTGCAAAGATCGGGCGGTTCCGCTGCCGGTGTTTGCACTGCCTTAAGACCTCTACTCCATCTTCCTCCTCGTGTGGGGACGCACCTTTACTTGGTTCAAAAATGGAGTGGAACTAATGAAATTCGTTATCGCCATGACCTTGGTATGTGCGTTCGCCATGCCCGTCGTCGGACAGACAACAAGCAACGGTCAAAGTGCAAAGCTGATCACTTACAGCTCTCCTATGTTGCCGCCGGACAACTACAAAGGCCAGTGGTGGACGTCGCCGCAGGCGTGCGAGTATTCGCGCGCGGGACGCCCGGGCGAAACCGTCTGGTATCTGATCTCGAATACAGCGCATGCAAAATGCCCCGTCCGTCTGATCCAGCGCGCCTATTCGGACTACAACTGAGCGTCAGGTCGCAATACCCGGTGTGATGTGAATCAGTGTGGGGCCATCGGTCTCGAAAGCTGCCATCACGCTTGCTTGCAGGGCCTCAAGGGTCTGCGGGGCCGCTGAACAGGCCCCGAACGCCTCTGCCAGCTTGCAGAAATCAGGGTTGTGCGCGACCACCGCATTCGGCGCGATCTGAGCGCGAACCATGCTGTCTTCGATTTCTTTGAGCTTGCCGTTGTCCCAAAGCAGGATCGGCAAGCTGAGACCTAACTCGACTGCAACGCCAAGTTCCTGCATTGTGTAGTGAAAGCCATAATCCCCTATGATGGCCATTGTCGGCTTGCCGCGCCGGGCGACAGCCCCGCCGATTGCGGCCGGCGTTGCATAACCCAGCGTTCCGAACCCAAAGGGATGGTGCCAATGCCCGGCCCGGTCCATATCCCAGACCTCCTTGGCGGCATAGGCGAACTGCGTCATGTCAGAGTAAATCATCGTATCGACGGGTAAAACCGCGCGCAGGGCATCACAGACCGGGACAATGCCGGGCCGCTCCGCATCGATCTCTGCAAGCCATCGGGCACGGGTCGCCGCAACATCCTGCGCGCGCCATTCGGTCTGGGGCAGATGCCCCTCCAACCCATCGCAGACCGCTTGCATCACCTCCGACCCGTCAGCCACGATCTGCATATCGCCCTTCTGCCGCTGGCCGGTCATCTGTGCGGGGTCGATGTCCACCCGGATCATCGGACAGTCGTGCCCCGGTGTCCTGCGCCACAGGTCCACTTCTGCCAGTTCGGAGCCAACCACAATCAGCAGGTCAGCGCACGCCAAAACCTGCGCAGACTCGCTGCGCGCCAACATCGAACCGTAATACAAGGCGTGATCGGTCGGGATGATCCCGCGCCCGGCGTAGGTGCAAAACACCGCCGCCCCCGCCCGCGCCGCCAACTTGCCATAGAGGGAGGCGCCGGGCACCGCGCCACCGCCGAGGATTATCAGCGGGCGCTTTGCGGATTTCAAAGCATCCAGGATATCCGGCACGGTTTGGGCCTCTCGGATGCCGTGACCCAGAACGGCCGGGGGCAGCCGCGCCGGGGGCGGCGGTGCCTGCGCCTCCAGCTGCGAAATCGGCACCTGAATATATTTGGGCCGCGCCCGCATGGTGCTGAATTCGGTGAAAGCGCGATCAATCAGATGATAGGCTGCGGCAGCCGATTGCGCCTCCTCGGCCCAATCGGCAACGCTCGCGGCAGCGGCACGCTGATCTTTCATCTGGTGCAGCTGACCTTTTTGGGCCGCGACCTCGTCAAGACAGGAGGCAATCACCAGCATCGGGGCTGAATCCGAATAGGCCTGCCCCATTGGGGTCAGGATATTGCACACCCCCGGACCAGTGATGACATAGGCCACACCGGGTTTGCCCGTGGCACGGGCGTAGCCATCCGCCATGAAACCCGCGCCCTGCTCATGGCGCGCCAGCACATGGGTTATCCCGGCCTCCTCAATCCCGCGGTACATTTCCTGATTGTGGACCCCCGGGATGCCAAAGATCACCTCAACACCCCGGTCCTTCAGCATGTGTGAGATTTGGGCGCCAAGCGGTCGTTGCATATCAGTCTCTCCAAAAAGACACGGTAAGCATGGCATAGACCGCCAGCAGTTCCAGACGCCCCAACAGCATGCCAAGCGACAACAGCCATTTGGCCGTATCGTTCAGGCCCCCGAAATTACCCGCCGGGCCGATCTCATCCCCGAGCCCCGGCCCGACGTTGGATAAAGCCGTGGCAGCCCCGGAGAGCGAGGTGATGAAATCGAGCCCCGTGAGACTGAGGGCGACCGCCAAAAGCCCCAGGGTGAGCACGAAGAACATGAAAAACGACATCACCGAGCTTAGCACCTCTTCGTCAACGGGCCGCTTGTCGTAGCGCACCACGAAAACACCGTTCGGGCTGCGGATCTTGCCCAGCTGCATCCGGATCGAGGCGAAAAGCAACTGGTAGCGGAAGATCTTGATCGAACAGCTGGTCGAGCCCGCACATCCGCCAATCAACCCGACGAAAAACAGCGTGGAGACCAGAAAGGGACCCCACCCCATATAGTCCACCGATGAAAACCCCGTGCCTGTCATGATCGAGGTGACGTTGAACAGCGCCTCGCGCAGTGAGCGTTCAACACCCTGTGGGAAAGCCTGTGTCAACACCACGGTCATCACCCCGACGAGGACCGCAAGGGTGGCTATGAAAACACGTACCTGACTGTCCCGAAAAAGCGGTTCATTCTGGCCGTTCAGCATCTGAACGTATCTCACAAAGGGCAGTGCCGCGAGGATCATGAAGAGCGTGGCGACATACTCCATGTTGCCCGAAAAGGTCCCAAAGGAGGCATCGTAATTCGCAAAACCGCCCGTGGACACTGTCGTGAGGGCATGCACGGTGGCGTCGAAAGCGTTCATGCCCAGGGCCAGGTAGCACAGCGCGCAAGCCATTGTCAGACCAAGATAAATGCTGGAGATCTGGCTGGCAATCTGTGTCGCCCGCGGCAGGATCTTACCCATTGTGTCAAAGGATTCCGATTTGAATATCTGCATGCCCCCCACCCGCAGTTCCGGCAGGAAAACCATCGCCACAACGATGATACCGATGCCGCCCAGCCATTGCAGGATGCCGCGCCACAGCAACAGCCCCTTGGGCAACTCTTCAAGACCGCTCAGCACTGTTGATCCGGTCGTTGTAAGGCCCGACATAGCCTCAAAAAAGGCGTCGACAAACCGCGCTTCGGTCTCGCCAAGTACAAAAGGGATCGCGCCAAAGAGCGGCAGGGCGACCCAGACACCTGTCGTCAGAATAAAGGTCTGCTGGATGGTCAGCCCTTCCTTGACCCCGTTCGAACAGGCGACGGCGATCAGACCGCCAGAAAGGATCGTGAAAAGCGCCGATTGTAGAAAAACCGGCCAATGATCGCGCCCTTCGGCGATGTCGATCAACATCGGCAGGATCATGGCCGCCCCCAGCACAGCCACCAGCAATCCGATCACATATCCGACGGGGCGCAAGTCCAACATATGCGCAGGGTTGGCGCGCCCGGCAGGTGGTGTCAAGCGCTCCGCCACCCGCTTTCAGGATGGGGCTCCCTTAAACGTCCAGCATATCGCGAAAAACGTAGCGTACGATGTCTTCGCGCCGAATACCGAGCGCGGCAAGTTCTTGGTCGGACTTGTCCTGCAGCTGTTCGGCCAGCTTCACGCGCCGGTTTGCGCTGGCGGCGGCGATCATCGCCCTGCCGAACGTCGCAAAGAGCGCTTTGATCCCAGCCAGCAAGCGGTGCGGCAGAGCATCTGCCGGTGTGGAATGTGTGTCATGATAGGCCATTTTGGTCCCTTTCACGTCTATCGGGTCATTTGTCTTGACCCAAATATAAGAGGGACCATGTCGATGAGAATTGCTGCTTTTGCATAGCCGCTGCCCGCTGCACTTCAGCAAGGTCGGGAACCCGTCTGGCCGGGGCGGGTTCTTGATTTAGGATCAGGCCTTTAGCCGACGTGAAACAGCGTGTTGAAGAGTTTAGGGTCGAGGCTCTCGGCCTTGAACGTCTCGCCTTCGACAAGAATGCTGACAGCGTCATGGCTGTGCAGGCTTTCCTGGTGGCTGGCGATGATACGGAAATCAGCGATACGCACATCTGCCTGCAACTGCTGGCAAAACAGCCGGGCGGCATCCTCGACAAAGATCGGATTGGCGGCGTTCAATTCGGCAAAGGCCTGTTCATCCTCACGCTTGACCATCACTTGTGTTTCGGTCGGTACAGCGCGGCGGCACGCCTCTATGAGGTCCTCAAACCACAAACAGCCTGCGTCCTTTTCCACCTCGACGGAAATGCGCGCGACGGAGCGTTGAGAATGTGGCGTGGCAAGCTGCCCGCGCGTGGCGCGCGCGTGCTCCGACAGCTCTAGCGAACAGGGGCAGGTCGAAGAATACACATAGTCAAGGTGCAGTATCTTTTTACGCACCCCGGACTGATTGATCAGCTCAAGGGCGATGTCGTAATACTGATACCCCGACAGACCCGACCGCAGGCTCTCCACCTTCATCGGAAAGCTGAAACGCATCTGGATGCGTGCGTCAACGCTCTCCAGATCGTTGATATAGTCATCAAGCGCAGCCTCGATCACCTCAAAGCTGAAGGTGGCTTCGGCATGTTTGTAAAAGCTGCGCATGATCCGGGACATATTGATGCCCTTCTTGTCCGCCTCCAGACTGACGGAGCCCATTACGGACGTCTCGAGCGTCATGTCCCCAGCGTCCCGGGTGTGAAAGCGGATCGGCAGGCGGAAATTGGAGATGCCCACATGCTGGATCTGTTGCTTTGAGCCGCGGATCAGGCTCGACGGCCCGTTCTGAAGGTCCGGCAATGTAGCTTTGTAATCGTCGTCGGCGGCAAATCCTTCGGGATAGTCGCGCGACAATGCAGGATAGTCCACACCCTCCAGTCCCGGCACGAGCCGGGCAACCGACGGGTCAAGCTCGTGGATTTCAGTTGGTGTTGCCCCTTTGGCCCACTGCCGCAGCACATCCAGAGCTGCTTGCGCTTCTTCCCTGTCGGGGGTGAGATCAAGGCCGGGTGTGTGGATATTCATCGCTAAGTCCCTCGTGACGACGTCTGGAACGACTACATAGGGCCGCATTTTTATACTGCCAATTATACTCGCATATACGTCACATTTTATACAGAGGATCAGATTTTAACAGGTTGCTTGGCAAGGGGAATTAATCTACCCGCGCGTCATATCGCCGAGAATCTTTTTATGCCTGCGACAACGCCTGCAGCACGTCCGCCGCCAGATCATCGGCGTCTTCGATCCCCACGCTCATCCTCACAAGGCCGGGCGTGATCCCCAAAGCATCTTTCTGGTCCTGAGGCAACCGCTGGTGCGTAGTGGTGGCGGGATGGGTCAGAATGGTTTTGGCATCCCCCAGATTGTTTGAAATCACCCCCACCTCAATGGCGTTGAGAAAGCGAAATGCGGCCTCTTTCCCGCCCTTGAGGTCGAGGGACAGCACCGTCCCGCCCTGCCCCATCTGCCGTTGCACCAGATCGTGCTGAGGGTGGTCAGCATGGCCGGGGTAGATCACCTTGTGCAGCTTGTCATGCCCGGTCAGCGCCTCCGCCAGCGTGCTGGCATTTGTGGTCTGCGCCCGGACCCGCAGATCCAGCGTCTCCAGTCCCTTGAGCATGACCCAGGCCGTGAAGGGGCTCATCGATCCGCCGGTGTGTTTCATATAGGGTTCGACCGTTTTGCGGATGAACGCTTGCGTCCCGAGGATGACGCCACCCAGTGCACGACCCTGCCCATCGATGTGCTTGGTGGCGGAATAGATCACGACGTCAGCCCCCTGCGACAGGGCCCTGGACCAGACCGGTGTGGCAAAGACGTTGTCCACGACCACCATCGCCCCTTTGGCGTGCGCGAGCTGGGCCACGGCCGCGATATCCACCACCTGAAGCGTCGGGTTCGAGATCGATTCAAAAAAGACCGCCGCCGTGTCCTCGCGAATGGCCGCCTCCCATTGCGACAGATCCGTGCCGTCCACGAAGGTCACCTCAACACCGTAGCGGGTCAGGATTTCTTCCAACACGTAAAGGCAGGAGCCGAACAGCGCGCGGGCGGAAACCACATGGTCCCCTGCCTTCAGCATCGCGCTGAGCGCGCCCGACACCGCCGCCATGCCGGAAGCGGTGGCAAAGGCGTCCTCCGCCCCTTCAAGGGCTGCGATGCGCTCTTCGAACATCGCAACCGTCGGGTTGCCGTAGCGCGCATAGATAAACTCATCCGGGCCTGCCTCGATAAAGCGTGCCTCGGCCTGTTCAGCGCTGTCATAGACAAACCCTTGGGTCAGGAAGATCGCTTCGGACACTTCGCCGTATTGGCTGCGGCGGGTGCCTGCATGAACAGCGCGCGTGCGCGGGCTCAGGTCTTTGGTCATTGTCTTTCTCTCTCCTGCCCTATCGGGCATAAAAAAAACCCCAGACGCGGTCAAAGCGACGGGGTTCCCTCATCGAGTGACCTTTTAGCGGGATGTTTAACGTGGCCCGCAATCCGGTATCAAATCGCCACGAGAGCGTCCTAGAATAAAGGGTGTTGCACGTCAACACCGTCACGATGCTGTAACACAAAGTTCACCAAAACAGCATATGCCCTTGGTACCGGTGCCCCACAACATCTGGTATTGGGAGAGTGCAATGCCGCTGCTCAGGATCAACGCAACTTCGGCGGGATTGGCCTTGCATGACAGCCCGCAATCCGCCCGTCAGAGGCTCAGCGCCATGAGCTGTCACGCGGGACCTGCCATCGTGATGGTGCACGGGTACAAGTATACGCCCCATCTGCCCGGACGTTGTCCGCATCAGCGCATTCTCGGGGGTGCTCTCCACAATTGGCCTCACCAGCTAGGGTTTGAGCCGACCCACCGCGCTGACGGGCTGGGCATTGCTTTTGGATGGTCCGCGCGGGGACCCTTGCACAAAGTCTACCGGCGCGCGGCCGATCTGGGCGAAAGCCTCGCCGCTGTCATCTCGCAGCTGCGCGCGCACAGACCTGAGCGGCCCGTGCATATTGTCGCGCATTCGCTGGGCTGCGAGATTGCCCTGAGCGCTTTGGGGCATCTGCCGTCAGGCAGTGTGGACCGCATGGTGCTGATGACCGGTGCAAGCTTTGCCCGCCACGCGGAGCGGATGCTTGGCTCACCCGCCGGGCGCACCGCAGAGGTGCTGAATGTCACCAGTCGCGAGAACGACCTTTTTGATGCAATCTTTGAGCGTTTGGTCCCTCCGCCCACTCGCGGAGATCGCGCAATCGGCCAGGGGATCGCCGCACCCAACGTGGCCACCATCGAACTTGATTGCACCGAAACACTGCTGGGTCTGCGCCGCCTGGGCGCACAGGTGGCCGACCCAACCCGGCGTATCTGCCACTGGTCAGCCTATCGGCGCCCCGGTGTCATGGCGCTCTACAACAGGTTTCTGCGCAGGCCTGCTGACCTGCTGCTGCGCGACTTGCAGGATAATCTGCCGGGCACCAGATCACCCCGCTGGTCCCGCCTCCTGTCCCGCTGGCCGGACAGGTCCGCCGCGGCAGGTATCGCCTTGCCCCCGACGCCCCGTCGGTTAGGCTCTCTGGGACATGAGTTGAATGCCCCCCTGCTGCGGAGAGAACCAGATGAGCCAGCCTATTGACCTGTATTTTTGGCCAACCCCCAATGGGTGGAAAATCTCCATCGCGCTGGAAGAGATGGAGCTGGCATACGACACCCATCTCGTCAACATCGGCGCGGGCGATCAGTTCGCACCGGCATTTCTGAAAATCGCGCCAAACAACCGCATGCCCGCGATTGTTGATCCTGGCGGACCGGACGGCGCACCGATCTCCATTTTTGAATCCGGGGCGATCCTGCAATACCTGGCAGAGAAGACCGGCAGGTTCGGCGGGCAGACGCCGCGCGAAAAGGTAGCCGTGACCGAATGGCTGATGTGGCAGATGGGCGGTCTGGGTCCAATGGCCGGACAGGCACATCACTTTCTGAAATATGCCCCCGCGATGGATCCGCCCAATGACCTTCCCTATGCCAAGGATCGCTACAGAAACGAAACCGCGCGGCTTTATGGCGTATTGGACCGGCGGCTCGCAGAGGTCGAATATGTTGCGGGCGATTTCTATTCCATTGCCGATATGGCGATCTGGGGCTGGGCATCGCTATGGGAGGGGCAACAGCAGACGCTGGACGACAAACCCCACATGGCGCGCTGGCTTGAAGCTGTCTCGGGTCGCGCAGGCGTGAAAGCCGGACGCGCGCTCCATGCGGAGAAACGCGGAGACTTTCGCCAGGACAAATACGCACAAAGGCAGCTTTTCTCAAAACCTTAGGCTCACGCCCGCTTGGGAACAACTGTTTCCCCTGAGATAATTATCTTTGCAAAGAGGCGCTTTTTCGCCAAAAGTTGCAGGGCAAGGCAAAGGGGCACAACTTGTGAATCTCTATGGGGGCGCGCTGACGCCGGAGAACCTCGTCTATCTCGCGGGTGCATTCTATGTGGCCGGGCTGGCGATCACCCACCAGATTATCCTGCGACTGTTCATTCTGGCCGGGACCGGTATCTACCTGATCTACTATGCAACTCTCGGTGAGAGCCCGCTTTGGGAGGCGATATATGTCAGCATGCTGATCGGACTGGCCAATCTTGGCGGACTGACCAGCCTGATTGCCCGGCGATCCCGCTTTGCCATCCCGCGCGCGCATGCGGATATCTACGATGATTTTCCCCACCTGCCACCGGGTGATTTCCGGGCCCTGATGAAGCGGGCCAAACGCTATACCGTGACCCGGGACAAGCAGGTCACAACCGAAGGCGAGGCGGGTGACAGGCTTTACTTCGTGCTGAAAGGCGCCACGCTGGTGCGCAAAGGGGAGCAGGCCTTTGTGCTGCCCTCCAAGCTGTTTCTGGGCGAGGTGGCCTTTCTGACCGGCGTCCCCAGTTCCGCCTCCGCCTGGCTGGAGGAAGGTGTGGAGGTGCTGGAGTGGCGGTTTGATGACCTGCGCCGAAAATGCGCCCGTACCCCAAGGTTCAGACTGGCGCTGGAGGCTGCGATCTCGCTGGATCTCGCCGCCAAGGTCGCGCGCTCAATGGGTCGGAATTCGGTGCATGTGGATGACATACCAAAACCGATGATCGAGGCGTTGTCACGGGTCGGGCAGGTCTAGGTCTCGTCTGTTGTCTCATCCGCGATCATGTATTCCTGTAGCCGAATGAACTGCCACATCAGAAACGCCATCAGCACCACGGGAAAACCAAAGGTCTCAATCTTGACCCAGGCATCGGTGGACATGGTGCGCCACACGATCTCGTTGGCGATTGCAAGGCCTGCAAATGCCGCACAGAGCCTGCGGGTCAGGATCATCCAGCCTTCCTCCCGCATCGGCATCAGCTCGTTCATGACTAACGCGAGGTAAGACTGCCCGCGCAGCAGGCCAATGCCCAGGAGCAGGGCAAAGAGCCCATAAACGATTGTCGTCTTCATTTTGAAGAAACGCTCGTCGTTGAACCATGCTGTCAGCCCGCCGAAAAAGATCACCATGAAGGCGGTAAACACCTGCATGCGGCTGAGCTTACCCGTCAGCATCCACAGGATCGCCATGGCCACCAGCAGGATCGGGACGAAGATCAGCGCCGCCACGATGAAGCCGGTATATTCCGTGCCGCCGATGACAAAGCTGTCCTCCTTGATCCGCAGATAGATCAGGAAGAAGGCAATTGTCGGCCCCAGTTCCAGCACCTGTTTGACAATCGGGTTGATGGGTTTTGCGTCTGCCACGTCGTCGTCTCTCTTTTATCCGCCCATCTCAACTATCACGGCCCCCAGCGCAATCAATCCCATAAGAGCAATTCGCCGGGGCCCCACGGTTTCTTTCAGAAACACCCAGCCGATGAGGGCTGCAAACACGGTGGAGGTTTCCCGCAGGACCGCCGCTTCACCCACCTTGTCGAGCCGGGTCGCCAGCATGATGCTGCCGAAGCTGAAAAAGGCCACCACCCCGCCGATCACACCGCGTGTCATCAGTGGGGGCAGCGTGGGCCGCGTCCTGACATCCATGACCCACCAGCGCCGCGCCGCCAGGATCGGCATGAAGAACCCGTCGATCAGAAAAAACCACGCCAGAAAGGTAAAGGGATTGGCCGTCGCGCGGATGCCATAGGCGTCATAGGTCGTATAGAGCGCCACAAAAAATCCGGTGAGCACGGCAAGCCCCAAGGCAGCATGCAGCGTGTCGCGCTCTGACGTGAGGTAGATCATGTTGTAGACCGCGAGCCCGAAGATGCCTGCAAGCAACACCGCAATGCCGCCCCATTGGGTCAGGGTAAAGGTTTCGCCAAAGATCAGATAGGCTCCGATGACCGCGAAAAGCGGGCCTGTGCCGCGCACCACCGGATAGACCACCGTGTAGGCGCCTCGCGTGTAAGCCATCGCCTGCAAGAGCTTGTAGAGCGTGTGAATGATCCACGCCCCGACAAAGATCAGCCACATATGCGGCTCGGGCCAGGGCACCACGAAAAAGGCAAAGGGGGCCGCCATCACCATATAGGAGAAATCGATTGCCCCGCGCGTCAGCCAAGGATCATGCCGGCCTTTCTGGAGCGCGCCAAAAACCGCATGCAAAAAGGCTGCCATCAGCGCGAGGATCAGCGCCATGCGGTGACCTGCCTCTGTGCCTTCGATGGAAATCAGCCAGTCTGTCACCGGCGTGCAGGGTGCCGGGTGCGATGCCGGCAAACAGGAAACCCGGATGTCAACGGCGCTCCAGCCCCATCAGGGCATCGGCGAAGTCTTCGGGGTCGAAGGCGTCCAGATCGTCGATCTGCTCGCCCACACCGATGGCATGGATCGGCAGGCCGAATTTGTCGGCCAGGGCAACCAGCACGCCACCCTTGGCGGTGCCATCCAGCTTGGTCATCACAAGCCCCGAGACATCCGAGATGTCGCTGAACACCTTCACCTGATTAAGCGCATTCTGGCCCGTGGTCGCGTCCAGCACCAACAGCGTATTATGCGGCGCGGTTTCATCCTTCTTGCGGATCACGCGGACGATCTTTGCCAGTTCCTCCATCAGGTCGGTGCGGTTCTGCAAGCGCCCCGCCGTATCAATCAGCAACAGATCGGCCCCCTCGGCCTGCGCCTGGGTCATAGCCTCAAAGGCGAGGCTCGCGGGATCTGACCCTTCGGGCGCGGTCAGCACGGGCACGCCTGCCCGATCTCCCCAGACCTGCAACTGCTCTACCGCGGCGGCGCGGAATGTATCACCTGCAGCAATCACCACCTTCTTGCCTGCCGCCCGGAACTGGCTGGCAAGCTTGCCGATGGTCGTGGTCTTGCCCGAGCCGTTCACCCCCACAACCAGCACGACCTGCGGGGTACGCGGGTAGAGCGGCAAGGGTTTGGCAACAGGTTCCATGATCCGCGCAATCTCACCCGACAACAGCTCCTTGATCTCCTGCACGGACAGTTTCCGCCCGATGCGCCCTTCGGCCATATTGGCCACGACCCGCAGCGCTGTATCGACCCCCATATCGGAGGAGATCAGCAGCTCTTCGAGCTGTTCCAGCATGTCGTCGTCCAATGTGCGCCGCACGACCGTTGCAGGCGAACCGCGCCCCATCAGACGGCCCAACAGACCCGGCTTGGATGGTGTCTCCGGTGCCGGTTCGATCAAATCCTGCGCCATCGGGGCCGGAGACCGGGGCACCTCAATCGCTGCGGGCGGCACGACCGGTGGCTCTGGCTCTGGCTCTGGCTCTGGCTCTGGCTCTGGCTCTGGCTCTGGCTCTGGCTCTGGCTCTGGCTCTGGCTCTGGCTCTGGCTCTGGCTCTGGCTCTGGCTCTGGCTCTGGCTCTGGCTCTGGATAGGTGGACTGATCCTGACCTTCAGATGCAATATCCGATGCCGCGATTTCATCGGTCGGGCGTATTTCCTCAACCGTGTCAGACACGACCGGTTCAGGCTCAGGGTCTGGCGCTGAAACGGCTTCTTGCTGAGGCGGTGTATCGGGTTGCTCTGGCGGCGCGTCGGAGAGAGAAACCCCAGCCGACACCGTCTCCTCTACCCCGCCTTCCTCGACGATCGCCTCCAGACCTTGATCGATCTTGGAGGAGGACTTGAAAAGCCGGTCTTTTAGTTTCTTGAAAAACGCCATGCGCGGGCCCGTCTGTTCATCGCTTATGGCCCATCTAAGGGGATTTCGGCAGAAACAAAAGGCCCGCGGGTCTTTGGGTCAGATTTCCTCGGGGAAATGTTTCATCACCAGCCGGATCGGATTTGGCGCCGCCTGCCCCAGACCGCAGATCGAGGCATCCACCATCGCGGTGCTCAATTCCTCCAGCAATCCCTGATCCCATGTCTCCGCCTGCATCAGCTTGACGGCCTTTTCGCAGCCCACCCGGCAGGGCGTGCATTGCCCGCAGCTTTCATCCTCGAAGAACCGCAGCATGTTGAGTGCTGCGGCCCGCGCGCTGTCCTGATCCGACAGCACAACAACGGCGGCAGACCCGATGAACGACCCCAGCGGCTGCAAGGTGTCAAAATCCAGCGGCACATCGTCGATCGACGCCGGCAGAAGGCCCGAAGACGGCCCCCCCGGTTGGTACGCTTTAAAGATGTGCCCCTCAGCCATACCGCCTGCCGCTGCGATCACATCGGTGATCGTGGAACCCGCAGGCAGCAGATAGACGCCGGGCTTGGCCACACGGCCTGACACCGAATAGCTGCGCAGCCCCTTACGCCCGTTTTTCTCGGTCGACGACAGCACCTCGGGCCCCTCGCGGCAGACCCGAGCGACCCAATGCAGCGTCTCGACATTGTGCACCAGCGTTGGACGCCCGAAAACACCGACCTGCGCCACGAAGGGCGGGCGGTGCCGTGGCAGGCCGCGCTTGCCCTCGATGCTTTCGATCATCGCACTTTCTTCACCGCAGATGTAGGCGCCCGCGCCGCGTCTGAGATCAACATAGCCGGGGGCCACCAGCCCTGCGTCTTCCAGCGCCTCGATCTCGCGCGTGAGGATTTCCAGCACCGCCGGGTATTCGTCGCGCATGTAGATAAAGGCCGTTTCCGCCTCCACCGCCCAGGCAGCAATCAACATGCCCTCCAGGAACAGATGCGGCACCCGCTCAAGGTAGTAGCGGTCCTTGAAGGTGCCAGGTTCGCCCTCGTCCCCGTTCACGGCCAGATAACGCGGGCCTTCATTGGCGCGCACAAAGCCCCATTTCTTGCCCGACGGGAAACCAGCCCCGCCAAGCCCCCGCAGGCCCGAGGCCAGAACCTGCTCCTGGACCGCCTCCCAATCGCCCTTCTCGCGCAAGGACCGCAGGGCGACGTAGCCGCCCTCTGCCACATAATCGGCATAGGTCTGGTAGTCGGGGACATGCGCATGCGTATCGTTTGCGGCAAGAGCTGCCGCAACCTTTTCAGGCGTTGCATGGTCGATGTGGGCATGACCCAGTTCCAATACCGGGGCAGTGTCGCAGCGGCCCATGCAGGGCGCGCGCAGCACGCGGACCTCCGCCGGATCGAGTCCCTCTTCCAGCGCCGCTTTCAGCGCCTGAGCCCCGGCCAGCTCGCAGGAGAGCGAGTCGCACACCCGGATCGTCAGCGCAGGTGGCGGGGTCTCCCCCTCCTTGACCACGTCGAAATGGGCGTAGAATGTCGCCACTTCATAGATTTCAGCCATCGACATCCGCATCTCTTCGGCCAGGGCGCGCAAATGCGCCGCCGAGAGGTGACCATAGCGATCCTGGATTTTGTGCAAGTGTTCGATCAGCAAATCGGCGCGGCGGGGGGCCTCGCCCAGCAGCGCACGCACCTCGCCCCAGGCCTGATCCTGCACCTGGCGGCCTTTGGTATGTCGCCGCCCTTTGCCCGCGCCTGATTTCCAGACGCCTTTGCTTTTGGCCTTGTTGCCGCTGTCGAGTGCCATGCGCCGCGTCTCCCTGCCCGCTGGCGTGTCGCGGGTCCAAGTGTGATGTTTTCTGCCCTCAAGGCCTATCAGCCCCGGCACCGGCAGGGTAGCGCCAAACACGGTGCTCCAGGCAGCCAGAAACGACACATCTGTGTCCGATCCGAAACTTGCGCCATTAACCGCGTCATTTTGCGACGCTTTGAGCGGGAGCATCTATACGGTAAACAGAGTGTTAACATGACCGAGCATCGTGCCACAGTCTTCTTTGCAATCGCCAGCCTGCTTCCGGCAGTTCTGCTGATTGCGGGGGCCGTGCGCGGCGGTCTCTGGCCGCTGATCGCCTTGTTCAGCGTCACCGTTCTTGTCAGCCTGATGGACCGCATCGGACCAGACGCCAAAGCCAACCCCGCCCTGAGCAACAGGCTGCCGCGCGCCATAGGCGTGATGCATTTTGCGAGCCTGGCCGTGACCCTCTGGGTCTTGGGGGCACCGGCCCATTTGGACACCGGGCAAAGCGTGCTCCTCGTCATTGCTATGGGGCTTTATGCGGGACAGGTATCGAACGCCTGCGCGCATGAGTTGATCCACCGCACTGATCGGCTGAGTCGCGCTTTGGGCACCGCCGTCTATTGCTCAATCCTCAATGGTCAGCATGTTTCCGCGCACCTTCTGATCCATCATGTGCATGCCGGGACGGCGCGTGACCCTAATTCGGCACCTCTGGGGCGCGGGTTTTACCGCTACGCCCTGTCCGCGACCGTGGCAGAATTTACAGACGGCCTGCGGGCCGAAACGCGCCGCCGGCGTGGAAACTCCCCCTTGAGCCATCCCTATGTTGCCTATCTGGGCGGCGCGGCCCTGTCGCTTCTGGCAGCGACCGGGCTGGCCGGCGGGGCCGGGGTTTTGGCGCTGATCGTCATCGCGCTGCACGCCCAGATGCAGCTGCTGCTCTCGGACTATGTGCAACACTACGGTCTGCGCCGTCGCGAAACCGCGCGCGGCAAACCGGAACCCATGGGCCCGCAGCACAGTTGGAATGCGCCGCAAGCCTATTCCGCCGCGATGATGCTGAATGCGCCGCGCCATTCTGACCACCACATGCATCCCGCCCGCGCTTTCGCAGACCTGCGCCTCAATCCCGCACAGATGCCGGTGCTGCCCTATTCTGTGCCCCTGATGGGGGTCATTGCGCTGCTGCCTCCCCTGTGGCGGCGTCTGATGGACCCGCGTGTGCGGGCCTGGTACCCTCAACCGCAATCGCACCCGGTCACAGATCCCGTTTCCTCCCCCCTCTCAGCAAAATAGGTTCTCATGTTTTCACGTTTCAAAAGAATGCTGATCCTCCCCTTTCTTCTTGTTGGTCTGTCAGGGGCCGACATCGTGCTGGCCGCCGAGCCTGAGCCGATGGATGGGGCGGCTTTCGACGCCTACACCCGTGGCAAGACGCTGTTCTACGGTCAGAACGGTCAGGCCTACGGTGCCGAGGTCTATCTGGAAAACCGTCGGGTGCGATGGTCGTTTCTGGACGGCCAGTGCAAGGAAGGCTTCTGGTACGAGCAAGGCAACCAGATTTGCTTTGTCTACGAAGACAACCCTGACCCGCAATGCTGGGCCTTTCATACGGAAAACGGCAGGCTGATCGCCCGATTTGAGAATCTGCCCGGCGCCACGGAGCTTTATGAAGCGCAGGACGTGGGCGAAGAGATGGTCTGCCTCGGGCCCGAGGTCGGCGTCTAGCGCGTCAGAACAGCGAGCCCTGCTGCGGCGGTTTCGCAGACCCTTTGCGCCCGGGAGCCTTCCCGCCGACCGTGACGCGGCCATCGGCAAACTGGATCTCCAGCCGGGCGGCCTTGCGGGCCGCTTCGCTGCCCGTGACAAGAACCCCATCGCTGCGCACCACGGCAAACCCGCGCTGCAGCGTGGCCTCATACCCCAAAGTCAGACGGAGCCTCTCGGCCGCCTCGATCTTGTCGCGCAAGGCAGCCGTCTGGCGATGTCCGGCCTCTGAGAGCCGCTGCACAAAGGCCCGGAAGGTCTCCTTCTTGCGGTCAAGATCCCGGTGCAGGGCCTCAGGCCGAAAGCGCGGTGCCTGCGCCGCAAAGCTGTTTTTTTTCACCTGCAGCGCGCGGGCAAGGGCCGGGTCCAACCGAGACGATATGGTCTGGAATCTCTTGTCTTCACTGGCCCATGCCCGCTGCAAGGTCGAGGGGCGCAGGCTGCCGCTGACATCCGCAAGCCGGACCTTGCGCCGCTGCACACCCGCGATCAGCGCCGGGGCCAACCGCGCGCCACGGGTATCCACCAGTTGGCGCGGGGTGTCCAGCAACGTGTCGGGGCGCGGCAGGGCGCGGGCCATATCCCGCAAACGCTGGTCCCGGCGCGTCAGCCCCTGGCTGAGCGCCTGCCGCATGCGTGCGTCCTGCTGTTCGACCCAGGCGATCAGTTCGTGGCGCACCGGCACCGCCAATTCAGCCGCTGCGGTCGGCGTCGGGGCCCGCCGATCCGAGACATAATCGATCAGGGTGGTGTCGGTCTCGTGCCCCACGGCGGAGATGAGCGGGATCTCGGACGCCGCCGCCGCACGGGCCACGGTTTCCTCGTTAAATCCCCAGAGGTCTTCGACCGACCCGCCCCCCCGGGCGACGATCAGCAAATCCGGCCGGGGCAACGCCCCGCCTGGCGTCATCGCGTTGAAACCGGCAATGGCCCTTGCCACCTCGGGGGCACATTTCTCGCCCTGCACCGCGACGGGCCAGATCAGCACCTTGCGCGGAAACCGGTCCCGGAGCCGGTGCAGAATATCGCGGATCACCGCCCCCGAGGGCGAGGTCACGACCCCGATGATCTCGGGCAGGTAAGGCAGCGGCTTTTTGCGCGCAGGATCAAACAGCCCCTCGGCCTCCAGCGTCTTCTTGCGCTTTTCCAACAAGGCCATCAGCGCGCCCTTGCCCGCGACCGCGACCTCGTCGACGTTCATGTTGTACTTCGACTGCGCGCCGTAGGCGGTGATCCGGCCCGTCACCACAACCTCCAGCCCCTCTTCGGGGATCACGTTCAGCCGGGCGACCTGCCCCTTCCAGGTGGTGCAGGCGAGCTGGTTCCGGTCATCCTTGATGTCGTAATACATGTGCCCTGAGCGCGCCTTGACCACGCGACTGACCTCACCGCGCACCCGTATGCGTCCGAACTCCCCCTCCAGCGTGCGCTTGACCGCGCCCGAGATCTCGCTGACGGTGAATTCAGGGGTATTCTGGCCCGGTGCGGGGTCGTCAAGCAGGTCCATAGATCCTCGGGTGTTGTCACGGGTTGCCCACCAGCTTAGAACGCCCTGACGGGAAGGCCAAGCAGATCAGGAGCGCCACATGAACATTCTTATTCTGGGCAGTGGCGGGCGCGAGCATAGCCTGGCCTGGGCGGTCCTGCAGAACCCCAAATGTGATCGGCTGATCGTGGCCCCCGGCAATGCCGGGATCGCGGAGATTGCCGACTGCGCCCGCCTTGATATAGAGGATGGCGGGGCCGTGGCCGGTTTCGCGGATGAAAACGCAATCGATTTTGTCATTGTCGGGCCTGAAGCCCCCCTTGCCGCCGGGGTCGCCGACCGGCTGCGCGATGCCGGGGTCGCGGTTTTCGGCCCCAGTGCAGCGGCGGCCCAGCTAGAAGCCTCCAAGGCCTTCACCAAGGCGATTTGCGATGCGGCAGATGCGCCGACCGCGGCTTATGCGCATTTCACAGATCACGCCGCCGCCCGCGCCTATGTGCAGGCACAGCCGACCCCCATCGTGATCAAGGCGGACGGGCTGGCCGCGGGCAAGGGCGTCATCATCGCGCAGTCCCAGGACGAGGCTCTGGCAGCTCTTGGCGATATGTTCGGCGGCAGCTTCGGCGCGGCGGGAACAGAGGTCGTCATCGAAGAATTCATGGAGGGTGAAGAGGCGTCATTCTTTGTGCTTTGCGACGGCGAAACCGTGCTGCCTATCGGAACGGCCCAAGACCACAAACGCGTGGGCGAAGGCGACACCGGCCCCAACACAGGCGGCATGGGCGCCTATTCTCCCGCGCCGGTGATGACGCCCGAGGTGACCCAGACCGCGCTTGACACGATCGTGCGCCCGACCATGGCTGAGATGGCACGCAGAGGCACCCCCTATCAGGGCGTGCTCTTTGTCGGCTTGATGATCCAAAACGGGGTGCCCCGTCTGGTGGAGTACAACGTGCGCTTTGGCGACCCGGAGTGTCAGGTGCTTATGATGCGCCTCGGCGCGCAGGTACTGGACCTGATGCAGGCCGTCGCGGAGGGCCGTCTGGATCAGGCCCAGGTCAACTGGGCCGACGATCACGCACTCACGGTGGTGATGGCCGCAAGGGGCTATCCGGGCCGCTACGAAAAGGGCTCTGTCATTGGCGGTCTCGACAACCAGCCGCAGGACAGTCACCGCATGGTCTTTCATGCGGGCACGGCCCGGCGGGATGGGCGCTACGTGGCAAATGGCGGACGGGTGCTGGCTGTCACCGCGCGGGCCGAAAGCCTCAAAGAGGCTCAGAAAACAGCCTATGAAATGGTGGACAGCATTGATTGGCCGGAGGGGTTCTGCAGGCGCGATATCGGCTGGCGGGCGCTTGACTAGCCGCGCGCGCCGCTAGTCCTGGCATCGCATGGCGCGGGCAAAGGCAGCGCGCGAGGTGTCATTTCCAATCCGGCGCGTGGAAAAGCCTTCTGATCCGAATGTCACGGCCAAAAGCGCGGACCAGTCTGCACTTGCCACGATCATCTCGGGACGCGCGCCACAAGCCCGCATACCGCCTGCGATATCGCGTTCCCCAATACGGTGGTTGGTCACCCCCGGCAAGTCGGCGAGAGGCTCCAGCGTGCCACCCGAAAACCGCCAGACGCGC
The DNA here is from genome assembly GCF_020622345.1 of Roseobacter weihaiensis. GTDB lineage: Bacteria > Pseudomonadota > Alphaproteobacteria > Rhodobacterales > Rhodobacteraceae > Roseobacter > Roseobacter weihaiensis. The sequence goes on from NZ_JACNMO010000001.1 coordinate 54,743, forward strand.
AGGGTCTTGTCCAGATGCGGGCGGTCGATGTAGGCGATCTCTACCCGCCCGTCGCCATCCAAATCCGCGGCACCCAGCGGGGCCAGCCACCGAAAGCGCGTGCCGATATCGGATGTGGCGGCAAGGATCCCCTGCGCGCCATAGATCGCAAGACGCGCGCCGCGGGTCCGGTCGCTTTCGACCACGATGACTTCCGGGTGTCCGTCGCCCTCGAGATCCGCGAGGCGCGGCGCGGTGTCCTCGAAAACAGAGCTTTCCGGCAAAACAAAGCGCCGTCTCTCGCCATTCGAAAACGTTAAAACGAGCGCGCCATATTCAAATGCATCGCCCAGCACCGCATGGGGATATCGGTCGGTTGAACCGGCATAGTCTGCCGCGATGATCGGGCCCTCAGCCTCAGCCGCCGCCGTCCCGTGCCACAGGCACAACGCCAGCAGCGCGCGGCGGGCGGTCGCGAGCCAGGAGCGCGCCGGCAGACGCCGCGCGCCCTTCAGGATCATATCTGCTTTTCAGGCATCTGAACCACAAGCCCTTCCAGCGCATCGGTGACTTTCAACTGGCAGGTCAGGCGCGACCGGGCCGGATCGGGCTGATACGCAAAATCGAGCATATCTTCTTCCATATCATCTTTGGCAGGCAGCTTTTCGACCCAGGCCGGGTCAACATAGACATGGCAGGTCGAACAGGCACAGGCGCCGCCACAATCGGCCTCGATCCCGGGAATGTTGTTGTCGCGCGCGCCTTCCATCACGGTCAGGCCATTGGCGACCTCCACCACATGTTCAGTTCCGCCGTGTTCGATATAAGTGATCTTGGCCACGTCCGTGCATTCCTTTTCGATGGTTTTGCCTCTGTCTCCCGGGCGATATAAAGCGTGCCAATCTCTTTTGCGACCCCTCTCCCACCGGCTGAGGTTTTTTAAGACAAAAAAAGGGCGCCTTAAAGACGCCCCTTTTCGAACTGGTACCGGTTTCTATTCCGCGAGGGAAAGCGCGACAAAGCGCGGATCACCTGCCCGGCGCACGAGCAACAGCAGGGATTTGCGCCCGGCTTCCTTGGCTTCTTCGACCCGGGTTTGCAAATCCGCAATGCTGTTGACCTTTTGCTGGCCCGCCTCGGTGATGACATCGCCAGCCCGCAACCCTTTCTCAAAAGCCTCGGAGGCTTCATCCACTTCGGTCACCGCCAGTCCCTGCGCGTCGCCCCCTGTGCCCAGTTCCTCGCGCAGCTCGTCGGTCAGAACCCTCAGGGTCAGCCCCAGCATCTCAGAGGTTGTCGGCGCATCCTCTTCGGGGCCTTGCGCCACGGCGGGTGTCGCTTCTTCGGCGTCTTCACGTCGACCAAGCGTCACCAACAGGGTCATGCTTTCATCGCCACGACGCACGACAACCCGCACAGCTTCGCCCACTGGCGTGTTGCCCACCTGACGCACCAGATCGCGCGTGCTTTCGACGGTGCGGCCGTCAAAGCTGACAATCACGTCGCCGATCTCAATGCCGGCCTCGGAGGCTGGACCCTCCAGCACACCGTTCACGGCGGCACCGTCGGTCGAGGCGAGACCCATCGCCTCAGCCATGTCCTCGGTCACATCCTGGATTTGCACCCCAAGCCATCCGCGCCGGGTCTCGCCAAACTCCCGCAGCTGATCGACAACACGGGTCACCACGTTTGACGCCATCGAGAATCCCAATCCGATGGAACCGCCCGTTGGCGACAGAATCGCGGTATTCACCCCGATCACTTCACCATTCATGTTGAACAGCGGCCCGCCCGAATTGCCTCGGTTGATCGCTGCATCTGTCTGGATGTAGTCGTCGTACCGTCCGCTCAATTCACGGTTACGCGCCGATACGATACCTGCAGAGACCGAGAATCCCTGACCCAACGGATTGCCCATCGCGATAACCCAGTCGCCGACACGGGCGCTATCACTGTCGCCAAAGGACACGAAGGGCAACGGTTCGTCCGCTTCCACCTTGAGCAGCGCGATATCGGTGTTCGGATCCGTGCCCACCACCTCGGCGCTCAACTCGGTACCATCAAAGAATTCGACCAGAATTTCATCAGCACCATCGATCACATGATTGTTCGTCACGACATAGCCGTCTTCGGAGATGACAAATCCGGAACCCAGCGCGGAGGAGCGACGCGGGCTCCCTTCTGGCCCGTTGTTCCGGTCACGAAAAAAATCTTCAAACGGGGAGCCTTCGGGAACAATCCCTTGTGGCCCGGTCCGGCGTGAAACCGTGGTGGATGTCGTGATATTCACCACCGAAGGGCTGATCTCTTCAGCAAGTGGCGCAAGGCTCGCCTGTTGGGCAAAGGCGGTCAATGGCGCGACCAGCAAAAAAGCCAGTGTCAAAATCGCCAGCACCAGCAATCGCATCTGCATGACTGATGAAATTATTGTGGACGTGGATACCGGGGTCGGTTTCATGCCTCTTCTCCTGAAATTCGCGACGGCCTCACAGGCCGGATGTACTTCTTTATAAGACTTGCATCTCAGACTGCATGTAGCAATGCAGCTTCGCAAGAATAAGATGGGCCTGTATCGCAGGGTTTCAACTCCCTGTGACCTTGTTGAAATAAGCAGGGACAGTGGCTGAACAGCCAACTAGTGTTACGCCGCGCCGAGTTGCAGCGCCAACCAGATCAGGATCGCACCGCTCACGACCACCAGCCATCCGATCTGCCGCACGGCAGTTTCGGGCAGGCTGCGCAGCATCTCCAGCATACGTTCCACAAGCGAAGGGGCCAGCGCATAGGCCAGCCCCTCGACAATCATCACCAACCCGAGGGCCAGAAGAAGCGTGCTCACCGCTCGCCCTCAGCCGACCGCAGACCCTGATCACTGCGCAGGTAGTTGAAGAACTCCGAATCCGGCGACATGACCATCGTCGAATTCGCCCCGCGCAGCGAGCGCTCATACGCCGTCATCGACCGGTAGAATTCAAAGAATTCCGGGTCCGCGCCAAAGGCATTGGCAAAGATCGCGTTGCGTTCGGCATCGGCCTGACCGCGCACGATATCCGCTTCACGTATAGCCTCGGACGTCAGCTCGATCACCGTCCGATCCGCAAGGGCGCGCACACGCTGGGCGGCTTCCTCACCGCGGGCAATCTCATCTGCCGCTTCGCGTTCGCGTTCTGCCCGCATCCGCGCAAAGGTCGCATCCAGGTTTTGCTCGGGCAGGTTCGTCTGCTTGAGACGCACGTCAACCACTTCGAGGCCCAGAGGCAACGCCCGCTGGCGCGCCTGAGCGGTGATCCGCGCCATCAGTGTCGCCCGATCAGCAGAGAGGATGGTGTTCGATGTCACACCTTCAGAACCCAATACCGCCCGAATCGTGGGGTTTAGAATGCCCTCCAGACGGTCTTCGGCAGCGCGCAACCCGCCAACCCCGACCGCTTGCCGAAATTGCACCACATCAGAAATGCGGTACCGCGCAAACGCATCTACAACAAGCCGACGGTCATCTGAGGGCGTGACCTCGGTGACATCCGTATCCAGAGACAAAGTTCTGTCATCGTAGCGTACAACTTCCTGGATAAACGGAATTTTAAAGGCCAGCCCCGGATCTTCCTTGACGGATTTGATCTGCCCAAATTGCAGCACCAGCGCTTTTTCGCGTTCATCCACGATAAAGACAGAGCTCAACACACCCACAAGCGCCACGACGCCGATCGGTATCAGAAATTTAGTGGCTTTCATCAGTTTGTCCCTCCAGCAGAGCGGCGCAATTCATTCAGCGGCAGATACGGGACAACCCCCTGGCCTCCCGCGCCGCCAAGGTCACTTTCAAGGATGATCTTGTCGACACCCGACAACACGCGCTCCATTGTTTCGAGGTAGAGCCGCTTGCGTGTCACTTCAGGTGCCCGAACGTACTCCTCCAAGACAGACGTAAAGCGTGCGGCCTCGCCGGTTGCTTCGTTCACCTGCTGGGCGCGGTAGGCTTCCGCTTGCTCCAGCTGGCTGGCCGCTTCACCCCGTGCACCCGCGGTCACACGGTTTGCATAGGCGTCGGCCTGCCTTTCCAGACGGTCCCGTTCCTGCTCCGCGGCCTGCACCTCGCGGAAGCTGTCAATAACTTCGCGCGGCGGGTCGGCCTTGTCGAGGTTGAGACGGACGATATTCACACCGCTGTCGTACTGATCCAGCGTGAGCTGGATCAACTGCTGAGCTTCATCCGCGATGACCTGCCGGTCCCGGTTCAGAATCGGCGCCAGTTCACTGCGCGCGATCACCTCGCGCATGGCCGATTCGGACACAGCGCGGATGGTCTCCTGCGGCTCAGCCAGATTGAAAAGATACTTTGCAGGATCATTGATGTTCCAGACGACCTGAAAATCAATATCAATGATGTTTTCATCGGTCGTCAGCATCAAACCAGTGTCGGTCTGTCTGCCGATGTCTTCGGTCTGCTCTCGCGTCACCGGCAGGACTTCAGCGGTGACCAAAGGCCAGGGTGCAAAGTTCAAACCCGAGTTTCCGGTGGCAGAATACTCACCAAGAAAAAGCTCAACCGATTGTTCTTCGGGGGCGACCGTGTAGAAGCTGGCAAAAAGCCATGCCCCGACCGCGCCCAGCGCGATCATTCCAAACGTGCCGCGGGTAAAGGCCGGACCACCGCTGCCGTCGCCGCCTGTGCCGCGATTGCCACCACCACCGTCTTTGCCACCCATCAGGACACGCAGACGTTCCTGACCTTTCTTGACCAACTCATCGATTTCCGGGATTTGCGGGCCTTCGCCACGCGGACCACGCGGGCCGCCCCCGCCCGATCCACGATTGCCACCGTTTGAGCCCCCATTCGGTCTGTCACCACCCGAATTTCCGCCGCCCCCCCAGGGGCCGCCATTATTGCCAGCCATTAAGTTCTTTCCCCTTCTGAACCGTATTACATTACGATTAAATCACGTCATAGGTACGCTCCCCCGCGCGGAATTCAAGCCGTGCGGACAGGAGATCTCATAGTTACGATTTCTTCGGACATCGTGGGATGAACCGCGACTGTCCGGTCAAAATCTTCTTTCGTTGCGCCCATTTTAACAGCCACACCAGCCAGTTGGATCATTTCACCCGCATTGGGGGCGACAATGTGACACCCAAGGACCTTGCGGGTGTTCTGCGAGACAATCAATTTCATCAGGACCCGATCCGGTTTCTCCGCAAACGCTGTCTGCATCGCGCGGAAAGAGGTACAGTAAATCTCCACCGGTTCCTGGTCGCGGGCATCTTCTTCGCTCAGGCCCACGGTGCCCATCTCGGGCTGTGTGAAGATGGCACTCGGGATCAGCTCGTGATCCACGGCCGTCAGATTGCCCTTGAAAACCGTTTCGACAAAGGCCATCCCCTCGCGGATCGCGACCGGTGTGAGATTGACGCGGTCGGTGACATCGCCGATGGCGTAGATCGACGGCACCGCCGTCTGGCTGTATTCATCGACCTCGATCTGGCCCCGTCGCCCGAGTTTCACGCCCAGTTCTTCAAGACCAAGACCCTTGGTGTTGGGGTCACGCCCCGTCGCAAAGAGCACGGTGTCAAAAACACCCTCTGTGCCGGTGGTTGATTTGACCCAGATCGGACCGGTTGCGGTATCCTCCTCACGGGTCAGCTCTGCCAGTTCCGCCCGTTCCTGCGCCGTGCCCCCCATGGCACCGGTTTCACCTGCCGCCCGGCGCCCCTCTGCCGGGGCCATTTCGAGGATGTTCGTTCCCGTTTTGAGGTCAATGCCCCGTTCGCGCATCTGTTCGGCCACCATGCCCCGGGCTTCGTCGTCGAAACCGCGCAGGATCTGCGCGCCCCGGTAATACTGCGTCACCTCGACCCCCAGACCATTGAGAATGCCGGCAAACTCACAGGCGATGTAGCCGCCGCCAACAATCAGAATGGACTTCGGCAGCGCCTGCATGTTGAAGATATCATCCGACACGATCCCCAGATTTGCATGCGGCAGATCTGGCCGTACCGGATGGCCACCGGTGGCCACGAGGATGTGTTTGGCGGTCCTGGTCTCGCCGGTCGACAGGGTCACCTGATGCGGCCCGGACAGGGTCGCGCGGGCGTCAAAGGTTTCAACGTTGGAGCCTGCGAGCAGATTGCGGTAAATCTGTTCCAACCGGTCCAGTTCCGTGTTCAGACGGTGCTGAAAGGCGGGCCAGTTAAAGGCTCCACGGGTCATCTCCCAGCCATAGGCCTGCGCCTCTTCGGGAATGCCTGCGTATTCAGAGGCGAAGACCATCAGTTTTTTCGGCACACAGCCGCGAATGACACAGGTCCCGCCGTAGCGGTCCGCCTCGGCGAGGGCCACTTTCGCCCCGGCCTCGCCTGCGGCCATACGGGCCGCCCGCACCCCGCCGGAGCCGCCTCCAATCACAAACAGATCGTAGTCAAATTCACTCATCTTTGCGGCCTTTCTTCGGTCTGCGAACACTCAGGAGGCGGTTATAGCAGGTGATGCCTGGCTGACCAGCAGTGCCACCGAACGCTCACCAAAGCGTGTGGCAGGGTGCAAGCCTGTCAATCTGTTAAATCGCTGAAGAGGTTTTGCGTTTCCCCAAATTCCACCTGCTCTTTTGCGACCGTCCCATCGTTGATGTCCCGCACTTCGACCTTGCCGTCGCCATATCCCACAACAACCGTATCGCAGATGTCGATAAAGAGGCCATTTTCCACAACGCCCGGCATCTGATTGAGGATCAGCGCAAGCTGCCGCGCATTCCCGATCCGCTTGAGGTGCAGGTCAATGATATGATTGCCTTCATCCGTGACAAAGGGTGCATCCCCGTTCATCCGCAAGGTACTCTCGCGTCCCAGCACATCCATCGACACAAGCGTTTCCTCAACCAGCGCCTGGGTTGTCTGCCAGCCAAAAGGGATGACCTCGATCGGCAGAGGGAAAGCCCCCAGCGTTTCAACCTCTTTGCCGATATCGGCGATCACGATCATGCGGTCCGAGGCGGTCGCCACGATCTTTTCCTGCAGCAATGCGCCGCCGCCGCCTTTGATGAGGTTCAGCTCAGCGTCAAATTCATCCGCACCGTCGATGGTCAGATCCAGCCATTTCGCCTGATCGAGCGAGATGACCTCGATGCCCACCCGTCGGGCCAGCTCCGCCGTGCGGGTCGAGGTCGGCACCGCTTTGATCGACAGCCCCTCGTTGCGCACCGTTTCACCCAGACACCGCACCAGCCACGCCGCCGTTGAGCCCGTGCCCAGCCCGACCCGCATCCCGCTTTCGACAAATTGCGCCGCCCGCTTGGCACAGACGAATTTCGCTTTGTCGATAGGCGAGAGTTCTGAGGACATCCGGATGCTCCTTGGACTGATCTGCGGGCCTTATAGGAAACATGTCCGGCAGGTGCGAGGCCGATTTTGTATTGCGCGTCCGCATTTGAGACGAAAGATAGCGGTATGAGGGGTCGGTATCTGGGTTTGTTCACTGCGGTTTTCACCCGTGACTGTCGTTTTCAACCGGGCAGCAGGGCGCGAATCCTCTATTGAGGCAGCATGAACCGGCCAACTTACATTTTGCACTATGCGCCAGATAACGCATCGCTGGTAATCCGGCTGGCGCTGGAAGAGATCGGCGCGGACTACCGGACGCATCTGGTGGATCGCCACCAAACGCAACAGCGCAGTGCCGCCTATCTGGCGCTGAACCCCAACGGGCTGATCCCGGTTCTGGAAACCGATCAGGGCCCGCTATTCGAGACCGCTGCCGTTCTGCTCTGGCTGGCGGACCGGCATGGAGGGTTGGCCCCTGCGCCCGCCGACATGGGCCGCGGGGATTTTCTCAAATGGTTGTTTTTTCTCTCCAACACCCTGCATCCTGCGCTGCGGATGTTGTTTTACCCGGTCAACTGTATCGGAACCGATCCCGCCCATCTGGCGCAATTGGCCAGGGCGACCCGAACGCAGGTGACACGACATCTGGGAATACTCGATACGCGATGGCAAGAACCGCGGGCACTGGGGCTCGATCTTTATCTTTGCGCACTGCTGCGGTGGCTCGCGCTCTACCCGGTCTCAGACGACAAGAGCTGGTTTGATCTTCGGGACTATCCTGCGTTACTCAAGACCACCAAAGCCTTGGAAAGCCGTGCCTCTGTCGGGGCCGCCCAAGAGGCCGAAGGGCTGGGGGTCACCCCCTTCAGCGCGCCGCAGTTGCCCTCACCCCCGGAAGGAAGTGCCACCTAAGATGTTTCTCTCTGTCTTTGATATGTTCAAGGTCGGTATCGGCCCGTCCTCCTCGCACACCATGGGGCCGATGGTGGCGGCGGCCCGGTTTCTCGACATGATGCGCAGCTCTCCTTTTGAGTTTCACGGGGTGCGGGCGTCCCTGCATGGATCGCTTGCCTTTACCGGTGTCGGCCATGCCACCGACCGGGCCACGATCCTGGGTCTGGCGGGCTTTGTGCCCGAAACCTATGACGCGGATCGGGCCGAGGCCACGCTGGATGAGATCAGGGCCACCAAGCAGATCGCCGCAGAGGGCCTGCCGCGATTGCAGTTCGACCCGACCGTGGATCTGATCTTTGACTATGAGACACCGCTCAGCGGACATGCCAACGGGATGACGCTGCTGGCGACGGACGCGCAGGGTGACGTCACCCTGCGCGAGGTGTTTTATTCCATCGGCGGGGGGTTCGTGATGACCGAGGCCGAACTGGCTGCTGGTCAGGACACCAGCGAGGACGGCCCGCCCATTCCCTACCCCTTCAAATCCGCAGCCCAGATGCTGGAGATGTCCGTCTCTTCCGGCAAGAACATCGCCGAGATGAAACGCGCCAATGAGGCCGCACGCTGCGGGATCGAGCATCTGTCCAAAGGCACAAAGCGGCTGTGGCAGGTCATGAACAACTGCATTGAACGCGGCATGACCACGGAAGGTATCCTGCCCGGCGGTCTGCAGGTCAAACGCCGGGCCAAGGGCATTCACGACGCACTGATGGCGGAACGCGGCATGAACCTGCATGCGCCCCATACCATCAACGACTGGATGAGCGTCTACGCCATGGCCGTGAATGAGGAGAACGCCGCCGGCGGTCAGGTTGTCACCGCCCCCACCAACGGGGCGGCAGGTGTTCTGCCGGCAACCCTGCGGTATTATCTGGACCACGTGCCCGGCGCGTCCGAGGCGCATATCGAGGATTTTCTGCTGACCGCTGCCGCCATTGGCGGGCTGGTCAAATACAACGCCTCGATTTCAGGAGCCGAAGCCGGGTGCCAGGCGGAGGTCGGCTCTGCCGCTGCCATGGCCGCCGCGGGGCTGTGCGCGGTGATGGGCGGCACCCCTGCGCAGGTGGAAAACGCCGCCGAGATCGCGCTGGAGCATCACCTCGGGATGACCTGCGATCCGGTCAAAGGTCTGGTGCAGGTGCCTTGTATCGAACGCAACGGTCTGGGGGCGATCAAGGCTGTTTCAGCCGCTTCCTTGGCGCTGCGCGGCGACGGCACGCACCTGGTCCCGCTGGACGCCTGCATCGAGACGATGCGCCAGACCGGTCTGGACATGTCGGAGAAGTATAAGGAGACCTCGCTCGGCGGGCTGGCGGTCAATATCCCAAATTGCTGAGTCCACAACCATTGCTTGCATTGGCTCAAGCCACGGCCTAGATTTTGCCCATGACAGTTGATCGCCCCTTGCTCGGTATCATGCTGATGCTGGGATTTTGCGTGCTTGCACCGATTGGCGATGCTGTGGCCAAGGTTCTGGGGCAAACGGTGCCCATCGGGCAGTTGGTGCTGATAAGATTTGCGGTACAGGCCGTTCTGCTGATCCCGCTGGTCTGGGCGACAAATCGTGTCTGGCGTATGACGCAGCGGATCGCTTTACTGACCTTCCTGCGCACGCTGCTGCATATCTTTGGCATTGGGGCCATGGTCACTGCCTTGAAGTACCTGCCGCTTGCCGACGCGATTGCCATTGCTTTCGTGATGCCCTTCATCATGCTGCTGCTGGGCAAATTCGCGCTGAAAGAGGAGGTTGGCGCACGCCGCTTCTTTGCCTGTGCGGTGGGTTTCATCGGCACGCTCCTGGTCGTGCAGCCCAGCTTTGCCGAGGTCGGGTGGCCGGCCCTGCTACCGGTTGTCGTGGCCTTCAACTTTGCGCTTTTCATGCTTGTCACGCGTCAGATCGCCAAAGAAACGGACCCGATCAGCCTGCAAGCCGTCAGCGGCATGATGGCCGTCGCGGTCATGCTGCCGGTGCTGCTGGTGCTGCAGGGGAGCAATCTTGCGCAGCTCCAGCTTGTTCAGGTGTCGCAGATGGAATGGACACTGCTGCTTGGGATCGGCGTGCTGGGGACGGTTGCCCACCTGCTGATGACATGGTCCCTGCGGTATGCGCCCTCGGCGACGCTCGCGCCGATGCAATACCTTGAAATCCCGTTCGCAACGGTCATCGGCTTTATCGTTTTTGGCGATTTGCCCAATCCGACAGCCAGCCTCGGGATCGCGATTACAATCGCTGCCGGTCTCTACATTATTCTGCGCGAGCGGGCCAACGCCCGTGCTCTGGCAGTTGCATGAGCATTGAGACAACCTGAGAGATAAAGTCGCGCGGCAGAATGCACAGCATGCAAGGCGCATCAAAAGCCAGCTGCAGATCCCCTGTGGCCTGGTTTGACGTGCCGGACCTGGCACCCGGTGCAAAGTCCAGCCCCTCGATGGGCCAATAAAGGCCTTCCGACCACCCCGAAACGGCCCCCATCGGAAACAAGGAGACACGTGTACCAGCCTGCATTGGCAAGGTAAAACGGCGCGGACACAGAAATACAATATCGTTTTCCCCCAGCAATACCACCGCAGCATCAGGGTGAACCACCATGGTATGCAGGGCCGCCAGCGCATGGTCGATCTGCCCCCCCGTGAAGCCCACGGCCAGGACGACCGGAGCTTTGACACTGCGTAATGCCTTGTCAAAATCTGTGCTGTCCTGTTCGGAGATGTGGTGAAAGCGGCTTTGCGGAATCTGGGCCCGCGCCCTGTCAGAGATTGAATCCATGTCGCCGACGACAGCCGCAAGCTCGATGCCCTGGGCAAGGGCCAAATGGGCACCGCTGTCCGCCGCAACACAGGTCGGCGCAAGGGATAAAGCGATCTGCAGGTCTTTCAGACTGGCATCGCCGCCGCCCAGTAAAGTTAACGGTTCAGAGATGTCTACAATTTTAGTTTTCACCGAAGTTTAATGTCCTTCCCCGAAACAGACCACATTCTCGTCACGAAATGATACGATTAAGAACACGATTCGGACCCCTTTGGACTTGGTTAAAATGCTAGACATCTTTTTGAAAGAAGGCAGAGGACGAGCATCCGATGAACAATAATAACAAGATTCTTACGGTCTCTTATGGGACATTTTCCTGTACGCTGGAAGGCTTTGACGATTCCTTTGACACGATGAAGGCGATTGCGGAGTACTTCCGCGACCTCGCGGCAGATGACCGGTATTTCGGCGCAGAGCCACCCCAACCGGATGCGGAAATGCTGGCCCGTATCGCCGAGCGCAAAGTTGAGCGTCGGGTCGAAGCGCGGGAGCACGACGGTCGGATCATGCTTAAGGCCCATGAAGAAACTGTCGCCCATACACCCGCACCGACCTCTGAGGCAGCGGCCGAGGCCGAGGACGCTCCGCAAGCGCGCGAAACAGCCACAGAACCCGCCCCCACAGCGCAAACCGGCGCACCGGAAAATGACGCAGCCGCTGCGACAAAGGACGCGGCCGCGCTGCCCCCGGAACTCCAAGCAAAAGCGTCCTTTGAGCCTGTTGCCGAAGAAACCGCCCCTGCGCTGCGTGCTCAGCAGAATGCGCCGACAGCAGATGTGCTCGCCCCCGAGACCAAGGCAGAAGGGATTAACACCGTTCAGGTTTCAGACGCATCTTTGCCTGCGGAAACGCCTTCGGGCACCGGGGCGCCGCAGGCGACAACCGAAGGTGCCGAGCGCGCGGAACCTTCTGAAACGGATGTGGATGACGCTGATCACACCGTTGATGCCGCCGCCGCCTTTTTTGCGGACAGCACCGTTGTTGATGCCGATGAACCGGATGCGGAGGAGGCAATCTCTGTCGGAGACTTCGCCAACTACACTGCAAGGATGGACGCAGATGCGCCCCCCCCCTCCGATGACCTGCAGGACTTCACGGTAGAAGATGTCGCCAGACCCGGCCCTGTCGGATCAACAGAAAGCATTGTTGAAAAGCTTGACCGCATCCGGGCCGTCGTGGCCCAGCAGGAAGATGCCGCGCCAGACGCCGCCTATGAGGAAGAAGACACCGCAACAGCTGAGGTGATTGTCAAGCAGGCGGTCACGTCTGACCTTGCCAAAGAAGAGGAAAACGAAGCTGTCGCGGAGGCCGCCAAGGACATTACCAGCGCTCTGGAATTTGACGATGCGTCCGAGGCCCGGATATCCGCGTCCGAGATTGCGATCCATGAAGAAGATGATCTGGATGCGATCCTCAAGCGGATCGAGGGGGGTGACGACGACGATGAACTGGACACCCCTGTTGATCTGTCAGCCGACATTGACGACGACGAGCCTGCCGAAAACCTCTTTGATGCGTCGGATGAGCCGGAAGCTGACGCGCCTGAGGTTCATGGCCGGGTTTTGAGAGTGAACCGGGCCGATCTGGAAGCTGCACTGGAATCGGGCGACCTGGAAGAATACGGCGATGATGCCATTGAGGAAGGGGGCGATTTGTCCGCTCTTGACGGAGAAATTCCAAAGGAGCACCAAGAGCACACACCAGCATCATCAGCTCGCGGAGGCCTGCCGGAAATCGATACTGATCCGAGCCAGGACCTTTCCCGCCTCATGGCGGAAGCCGACCAGCACATGCAGGAGCCCGAAGGACGCACCCGTCGCAGTGCCTTTGCACATCTGCGCGCAGCTGTTGCGGCCCGCTTTGCAGACCGCTCCATGGAAGAGCAAGACACAAAAGGCGCACAGAACGCGGAGGCTTACCGCAGCGACCTTGCGGAAGTTGTCAAACCGCGCCGCCCCGTTGCATCGTCAACACGGTCGGAACGCCCGACCGAGGCAGGCGCGGCACCTCTGAAGCTGGTCGCCGAACAGCGCATCAACGCCGAGGAAATCAGCGCCCGCGGGCCTGTCGCACCGCGCCGCGTGGGGACGGACGAAGACATCGATCTGGCCGAGGACTCAGCCTTTGCGGAATATGCCGAGGAACGCGGCGCTTCTTCCTTGCCCGAGTTGCTGGAAGCGGCGGCGTCCTACCTGTCTTTCGTCGAAGGGCACGAGCAGTTTTCCCGACCGCAGCTGATGGCCCGTGTGCGGCAAGCCGATTGCGGCGATTTCAGCCGTGAGGACGGTCTGCGCTCTTTCGGCCAACTGCTGCGGGCCGGCAAGATCGAAAAGATCAAAGGCGGTCGATTTGCGGCCTCTCAGGCCATCGGCTACAAGCCCGATCATCGCGCCGCCGGATAAAACAAGTAGCGGTTAAAACAAAGAGAAGTGGTGCCTCAAAGCACTCACGCTGCTCTGTATTTTGCGAGATAAGAAGGGCGATCAGGGGTCTGGGTTGTCAGGGTCCGCCTGACCGACCCCCTTGAAGATGAACTTGAACGGCAAAGCCCAGATCAGCCCCAGCACCACATATACAACAAGCTCCACCCAGATTGAGGGCCGTTCCAGCCAGTTCACCACCGTGATCGACAGGATGATGTAGGCTGGCAGACCCACAAGCAGGATCAGCAGGGACAGGCGGCGTCTCGATTTGTAACTGAGCGACATGGGGCTCCTATCAGTCAGCAAAGGGGTCCGTGACCAGAATAGTGTCTTCCCGCTCCGGCGAGGTTGAAAGTAGGGCGACGGGGCAGTCGATCAACTCTTCAACGCGACGCACGTATTTGATCGCATTCGCGGGCAGGTCCGCCCAGCTGCGCGCGCCTTCGGTGGATTCAGACCAGCCGGGCATCTCCTCATAGATCGGCGTGCACCGCGCCTGATGATCGGCAGCCGTTGGCAAATGGTCAAGACGCATGCCATCAAGGTCGTAGCCTACGCAGATTTTCAGGGTCTCAAAACCATCCAGCACGTCCAGCTTGGTCAAGGCAATCCCGTTCATGCCGGAGGTCGCACAGGTCTGCCGCACCAGCACCGCATCAAACCAGCCGCACCGCCGTTGCCGCCCCGTCACGGTCCCAAACTCACGCCCACGTTCCCCCAGACGCTGACCATCCGCGTCCTGAAGTTCGGCCGGGAAAGGTCCTTCGCCAACGCGTGTCGTATAGGCTTTGACGATCCCGAGCACATAGTTGATCGAGCCGGGGCCGATACCCACCCCCGTGGCCGCCTGCCCCGCGATCACGTTTGACGAGGTCACAAACGGGTAGGTGCCAAAGTCGATGTCCAGCAGTGCGCCCTGCGCCCCTTCGAACAGGATACGCTTTCCCGCGCGCCGTTCTTCGTTGAGCACCTTCCAGACCGGCGCGGCAAATTGCAAAATATCGGGGGCTATATCCTTGAGCTGTTGCAGCAGCGCGTCACGGTCCACGGGCGCGATGCCAAGCCCCTTTCGCAATGGGTCATGATGCTGCAAGGCCCGGTCGACCCGCGCCTCCAGCGTGGCCGGATCGGCGAGATCGGCCACCCGCACGGACCGGCGGCCAACCTTGTCCTCATAGGCCGGCCCGATACCTCGGCCGGTGGTGCCGATCTTGGTGCCTTTGCTGGCGGCCTCCTCGCGCGCGCGATCCAACTCGCCATGGATCGGCAAGATCAGCGGTGTATTCTCCGCGATCATCAGCGTGTCGGCAGAGATATCGACCCCCTGCCCACGGATCGTCTCAATCTCCGTCACCAGATGCCAGGGGTCCAGCACGACACCGTTGCCAATGACCGACAGCTTGCCCCCACGTACCACCCCCGAAGGCAGCGCATTGAGCTTGTAGACCTTGCCATCAATGACCAGCGTATGGCCCGCGTTATGCCCGCCCTGAAACCGTGCGATGATGTCGGCGCGTTCCGACAGCCAGTCCACGATCTTGCCTTTTCCTTCGTCACCCCACTGGGCGCCGACTACGACGACGTTTGCCATGCCTGGTCCTTTTCGATCCGGTTCAAACCCGCGCCGGTATAGCGAGGCCGCGCGAGAGGCGAAACCTCTAAATGCGCGGGCAGTGATGTGACCGGAGGCATGGGGCCCATGGACTTTCTGTCCCCGGCGGGGGTAACTCTGGACGGGCGAAAGACGAAGGCAGGAGCTTGCCGCAATGGGCATACTGACAAGATGGCTGGCCGCCTTTGGGCTGCTGGCGGTGACATTCAACCCGACCGACTATAATTACGTCTCCTGGGCGCGCGATTACGGGTCGGAGAACCTGTCGATCGCGGTTCTGGTCGGGCTGCTGCTGGGGGTCGGCTACATTATCTTTCTGCGCGCAACCTTGCGTTCCATCGGCCCGGTTGGCATGGTCCTGATCCTTGCCATCGTCGGCGCGCTGCTCTGGGTTCTTTATGATTTCGGTGTACTCACGCTCGACAATCAGACCCTGAATGTGTGGTTGGGTATTTTTTCGCTTTCAGGCGTGCTTGGCATCGGTCTGGGGTGGAGCCATGTCCGGCGCGCGCTCTCAGGTCAGGCAGACATCGACGACGTCGACGAATGACACACCGTCAGCTCGGGTGCGCCAACCGCACAGGCGCCCCATGCGGCGTGCTCAGGTAGGCCTGCGCCCAGGCTTCCTTCAGGCGCGACAGCTCTTCGGCTTCGGCAATACCAAGCGCGGCAAGGATGTCTTCCAGCGTTTCCAGCCAGGCGATGAAATAGTCGTCGCCCCCGTTCAGACTGCGATCCAACCCATGCCGTTTCAGTGTTGCGCCAAAGGCTGTGGCCCAATCGGACCAGTCCAGCCGCCCTGTTTCGTTCAAATGGACGGTCACGGCAAAGACCTGCGCGTGCCAGCTTTCGGAAAAGGCAGGCTCAGGCGCGGTCATTCGACGGCTTTCAGATAGCTTTGCCACAGATCCAGCACCACCTCGTCTGCTGGATATTCAGGATGCGCCCAAAGCTCGGTCGCGGGAAAGACAACTGCATAAAGCGGCTCGGCAGCGTCGCCAAGCCCGTGTGCCGCACTATCAGGTAGCACATGTGTGCCGTGATACCGCAGGATTTGGCCGCGGGCCCCCGCCGCGTAACGGGGCAGACGGGTATGCCCCCCCTCAACCAGCCGGTTCGCGGCAATCTTGCGCGTGACAATCCAATCCCCAACCGAAAACAGCGCAGACACATCGCTTGGCCGGTCCGCCGGCCCACCGGATGCGAGCACCGCTGGCACGCGCTCTGCTTTCAGCATCCGGGCCGCCAAGGGGCTGGACGTTGGCGTGCCGCCGGCCATCTCATCCGGGGTCACAACGCCCCTTTCGACCAGCAAATCCGCCAGCCCCGCCATCCATTTCTCGTAATAGGAAAAACGGGCATAATCCTTGGGGCTGAGCCTTTCGCGGGCATGGCGCGAGATGTCAATGTTCCATTGCCCCAGACTGCCCGATGCCAATGTGACAGCCAGCGCCCGCGCGTGCCAGTCCTTTTCAAAGACATGCGCGTCTTGATCGGGCAGAACAGGACCGTCGCCAAATCGGCCGCCCATATCATGGGGTCTGGTCATGGCGCCGCCTGATCCGGCGTGCGTGGAAAACCTGTTCCGATCATGCTGTCGCGGGTCACAAGTGCCATCAGTTCAGCCTCATCAAGCCCCTCGGTGCCCGCAGGCCGCTCCGGCAGCACCAGATAACGCACCTCGGCGGTGCTATCCCAGACCCGTACGGCGGTGTTCTCGGCAAGGGTGACCCCAAAGTCCTGCAAGACCTTGCGGGGTTCGCGCACGGCGCGCGCGCGATAGGCATCAGATTTGTACCACGCAGGTGGAATTCCCAGCAGCGGCCAAGGATAACAGCTGCACAGGGTACAAACGACCATATTGTGCGTCTGGGCCGTGTTTTCGACGACAACCACATGTTCGCCCTGCCGCCCATAATATCCCAAGTCGGCGACAACAGGGGTCGCATCCTCCAGCAACGCCTGTCGAAACGCGGGGTCCCTCCAGGCTTTTGCGACAACCCGTGCGCCGTTGCGGGGTCCGATCTTGTTCTCGTAAGTATCTATGATGACATCGAGGGCTGCGGGATCCACCAGCCCTTTCCGGGTCAACAGGGTCTCTAGCGCCTTGACGCGCAACGCGGGATCCGGCGGCAGCAAGCTATGCGGGTGGTCAGAATGATCGTGCGGCATGGCGGGACAATGGCTGTTTGCTGATTGCATTGTCCAGTGGATTTTAACAGAGAGACCCGCGCCCTACCCGTCTTGCCGGGGGTGCCCACGCAAGACTTCGGCTAAGATCTCGAAATTGCGGCGAAACAATCATGCCTGAATCCGATAAAATATGCTATGATATGTGAAAGCTGACCTGTTGCGCCTCATTTCCAGGATAACCCTCTTAGAGCTAGCGTGAGAACATGAAGCTTTGCACGACCGCTGCGCCCCGCGCGGCGGTCTTCGCATGAGACGCCGCCGCCGGAATTAGAGACGTCTTGTCAGCGCGGGTCATAAACAATCAAGACGCGCCCCGGCTGATCGTCGAAAGAGCGTTCAAAAGCCGCAAAGAGAGGAGGCAGCCCGGACCGGCTCCCACAGCGCAAGCGGGTTAAGGGGTCTCGAAACACCGGATCCTCCCTTGCGAGCGGTCGCAAACTTGCCTAGATACCCCCAAAGTCATTCCGAGCCCTACAGGTTATTTATGGAAAACGTCGTCCTGATCATCCACCTTATCCTTGCGTTGAGCCTCATCGCCGTTGTGTTGTTGCAGCGCTCCGAAGGGGGTGGGCTGGGCATGGGCGGCGGTGGTGGCGGCGGTGCCATGACCGGACGTGCCGCGGCAACGGCGTTGGGGAAACTGACGTGGCTGCTGGCCATCGCCTTCATCTGCACCTCCATGACACTGACGATCTTTGCGGCTGAAAATGCCTCCGGGTCGTCGGTGATTGACCGGTTGGGCGTGACCCCACCGGCAGCTGACGTTGATACGCCGGATGTTCCGGAGGGGGATTTGCTGCTGCCTCCGGGGCCGGATGACAACGCGCCGCTTGTGCCCACGCTGGACTGATCCATACCACAAGACCTTGAGGCAGGGCTGAAAACGGCAACAGCATGTTGCGGCGCTCTTGCCTTATCATAACGAATCCTGTTAGGCTTAAATCCCGTGGTGCCGCGCTTTTGCCGAGGCAAATTCAGGGCGGCTTTCAACACATTCCGCATCGACTCACGGGAGCAGATCAAGACATGGCGCGCTACATTTTCATCACCGGTGGGGTGGTTTCCTCGCTTGGCAAGGGTCTGGCCTCGGCCGCCTTGGGCGCGTTGTTGCAAGCGCGTGGTTTTTCGGTGCGCCTGCGCAAGCTCGACCCCTATCTGAACGTTGATCCCGGCACGATGTCGCCTTTTGAACATGGCGAGGTCTTTGTCACGGATGATGGCGCAGAGACGGACCTCGATCTGGGCCATTATGAGCGCTTTACCGGTGTCGCGGCGCGCACCACCGATTCCGTCTCTTCGGGTCGGATCTATTCCACCGTGCTCGAAAAGGAACGCCGTGGCGATTATCTGGGCAAAACCATTCAGGTGATCCCGCATGTCACGAACGAGATCAAGGATTTCATCGCCATCGGTGACGACGAGGTTGATTTCATGCTGTGTGAGATCGGCGGCACGGTCGGCGACATCGAAGGCCTGCCCTTTTTTGAAGCGATCCGTCAGTTCACCCATGACAAACCCCGCGGGCAGTGCATTTTCATGCATCTGACGCTGCTGCCCTTTCTGGCAGCCTCGGGCGAGTTGAAAACCAAGCCCACGCAACACTCGGTGAAGGAACTGCAAAGCATCGGCATCGCGCCCGATATCCTGGTTTGCCGGTCCGAGCATCCGATCCCCGAGAAAGAACGCGAAAAGATCGCCCTCTTTTGCAATGTCCGCAAGGAAGCGGTGGTTGCGGCCTATGATCTGCCCACAATCTATGATGCCCCCCTGGCCTATCATGAACAGGGGCTGGATCAGGCGGTCCTGGACGCTTTTGATATCTCACCCGCCCCGAAACCGGACCTCAGCGTGTGGCGCGACGTCTCGGACCGGGTCCACAATCCCGAAGGCGAGGTCAGTGTTGCCATCGTCGGGAAATATACGCAGCTTGAAGACGCCTATAAATCAATCGCGGAAGCGCTCACCCATGGCGGCATGGCGAACCGGGTCAAGGTCAAGGTGGAGTGGGTCGACGCAGAGATTTTCGACACCGAGGACGCCGCCCCTCATCTGGAAGGGTTCCATGCCATTCTGGTGCCCGGCGGCTTTGGCGAGCGCGGGACAGAGGGCAAGATCAAGGCCGCGCAATATGCGCGCGAACACAAGGTGCCCTATCTGGGGATCTGTCTGGGCATGCAGATGGCGGTGATCGAAGCCGCCCGCAATGTCGCCGACATCAAGACCGCAGGCTCCGAGGAGTTCGACCATGAGGCCGGCAAAAAGCGCTTTGAGCCAGTTGTTTATCACCTGAAGGAATGGGTGCAGGGCAATGCCAAGGTGTCCCGCAAGGTGGGGGATGACAAAGGCGGCACCATGCGCCTTGGCTCCTACGACGCAGCGCTCACGGCCGGCACGCGGGTGGCAGAGATCTACGGCACGACCGCCATCGACGAACGCCACCGGCATCGATACGAGGTCGATGTCAAGTATCGAGAGCAACTGGAAACCGCCGGCCTGACGTTCTCCGGCATGTCTCCCGACGGCAAGCTGCCCGAGATCATCGAGTGGCCCGATCATCCGTGGTTTATCGGGGTCCAGTTCCACCCGGAGCTGAAATCCAAACCGTTTGATCCGCACCCGCTGTTTGCAGATTTCATCCGCGCTGCAAAAGAGATCAGCAGGCTGGTTTAGTTCCTGACGGGTGCTTGTGGCTCGCAACGGGCCCACTTGAATTGTTTCGGGTCGGACAGCTGGAAGGGAAAGATTCAACCGGAGGTTTGTAAGCCCTTCATTTAAATCGCTTTTTTAACTAAATTGGCAGTTAAAGGCTTGCAGTATGTTAAGAATGCGGTAAGCAATACATATTCAAATTTGTATAGGTGAAACATGTTAAAAACAACTTCTGTCGCTCTCGCAGCATTTATTGCAGGAAGCATGGCACAAGCGGCCACTATCTCTGTCTCCACTTTCAGCTACGCTGACTGGAACTCCAAAGTTGGGGCCTCGGCGGTTATTGAAGACTTTGAAAACCCCGGCGCCCTGAGCGGTACTTTTGAGAACGGCGATGCCCTCACCGGCACCAGCACGATCAAAGGCGAACTGCAGGGCGGTATTTCGACCGCTGTCGGTACTTTCACTTCCCTCGGCCCGATCGGGTCCGGCACCACCTGCGGGACCTTTGATCTCAATGGCGATGGGTGCCATCAGTTGGCCTTGCAGAAAGATCCGGGTCAAAATGGCCAGGGCAATATCGTCCCTGACAATGGTCTTTGGTCCCTGAACTCCAACGACACGCAAGGCATGGCGTGGGTTGCTGATCTTGGCGGTGCCCTGTTCAAGTCGGTTGTGTTTGCGATCCAGGACGCGGCCGACGCTGGTCAAAAGATCCTGAGCATCACGGCGGGCGGTCAGACACAGACTTTCAGCGCGCTGCCAAATAACAACGAGCAGCTTGTGTTCATCGACTTTGGTGCCGATGTATCCAGCGCGACAATTAACATCCGCACCTCGGCAAACGACGGTTTCACCATTGACGGTGCGGCGATCAACGTGGTGCCTTTGCCTGCGTCCTCGTTGTTGCTGATCGGTGGCATCGCGGCTCTGGGTGGCGTTGCGCGTCGCCGCAAGGCAAAGCAGACCGCCTGATCCATTCCGACGGACGGAACAAAGATGCCCTCACAATTTGTGCGGGCATTTTTTTGCGCCTTTCATTGGACGATATCGAACCAGGCAACTAAGCTGTCGTGAAAGGAAACGC
This sequence comes from Roseobacter weihaiensis, assembly GCF_020622345.1. Taxonomy (GTDB): domain Bacteria; phylum Pseudomonadota; class Alphaproteobacteria; order Rhodobacterales; family Rhodobacteraceae; genus Roseobacter; species Roseobacter weihaiensis. The sequence continues at coordinate 75,760 of NZ_JACNMO010000001.1, forward strand.
ATATGCCGCACCCCCCTGCCCGAACCTGTGACTATATCGGCCCGGTCACCGATACGCAGATCTGGGACGCCTTTGCCTTGCGGTCGGACGACATAATCCTGAGCACACCCCCCAAATGCGGCACGACCTGGAGCCAGGCGATCATCATGATGCTCATTCATGGACGCGCCGAAACAGATCGCCCTGTCTGGTACGACTCGCACTGGCTTGACTGTGGGTTTCGCGATCAGGTCGTAACCAAGGGGCTGCTTGATGACCAAACCCATCGGCGCTGTATCAAATCTCATACGCCGTTTGACGGCATTCCCTTTGATCCCGATGTCACCTACCTGACGGTGTACCGCCACCCCATCGACGTTCATTTCTCACTGCAAAAGCATGTGGAAAACATGGTGTCTGATATTCTCGATTTCATGTACCCCGGCAGCCCCGGTGCGGCGTTTGAGCGGTTTTTGACCGCCCCCGCCAGCCGTGCCGGCACGGATGACCTGTCCCTTGCCTCTTTGGTTCATCACTATCGCAGCTTCAGGGCGTGGTCGCAGTTGCCCAACGTGCATTGTTTCCATTACGCGGACCTGCGCAGAAACACGCCGGGCACAATCAAGCGCTACGCGGCAGCCATGAACATGACTGTGTCCGACACATTTGTTGATGAGATTGCGCAGGCCAGCTCCTTTTCCTCCATGAAAGAGGTGACCCGGCACAATCAACGCTCTGCCGGCAAGGGCGCTTTTGTCGACGAGACCAAATTTTTCGATTCCGCCAGCAGCAACAAATGGCAAGGCCGGTTGACCGAGCAGGAAATGAAAGACTACCACGCCAGGTTTGCGGAGCTTGCAACGCCGGCGGAGATCGCGTGGCTTGAACGCGGCGATCAGAGTATTTGAATCCGCCCCACTCCGTCACCCGAGATCACCGAGATCACCGAGATCACCGAGATCACCGAGATCACCGAGATCACCGAGATCAAAACTGGTTAGGCTCTTGTTAGGAAGAAGCAACTACACCTCATCTTAGAAAATGAGGTGAACATGTCCCTTTATCTCCATGGTTCCGTTGTCGCGGCAGCCTGCTGCGTGGGCCCGGTCCTGGCATTTGCCAACGCCCAACCCGTTCCCGGCGACATCATGCTTGTTGTTGTTCCGCCTTGGAGTGACAGTCTGCACATCGTCGCTGACAGCAATGGGCGCCCGATCGGTCCGATGACCAGTGCCTTTGGTACATTGGCGCTTTCCGACGACCCCGGTTTTGCAAAAAGTTTAAGATCAAATGGCGCTTGGTTCGTTGTGGATGGCAAATCCATCGCGTCGATATGTGGAATAGAGATATGACCGATACGGCAACGCTGCAGCACGACACGATGGAAAAGTCACGTCGCAGCGGCGCTTGGAACCTTGCAGTTGGCGCTTGCGCGATGGTGCCGCTCTCCGCCGTTGCGGCCTGGGCGGCTGCGAACGCGATCATGATCGTGACCGTCACAGCCCTGATCTTTGCAGCTCTCGCCCTATTTGGTGCGAAACTGGGGACAACCTCCGGGCGCGTTCTCGTTGCCTTCGGGTTGATCGGCCAAGCGATTTGCATCACGGCCGCGTTGTCCGGCCACGCCTGGCAACTGGACGCTCACATGTTGTTTTTCGCCCTTCTGGCCGCCTGTATGGTGATGTCAGAACCGGTGGTGATTGTTTCTGCAGCAGTGGTTATTGCAGTGCATCATCTGGGTCTGTCCATCGCGATGCCCGCATTGGTCTACCCGTCGCCCGACATTCTTTTTAACCTGCAACGCACCGCAGTTCATGGCGCGATTGTGGTGGCAGAAGCGGTCGTTCTTTGGTCTGCGCTACGCAGTAGAAATCGTTCCCATAACGAAAGCCTTGCGGCGAACGCGACGATAAGAGCTTCGGAAGCCGAAGCGCAGCGCGCCGTTGAGATTGCTGAGGCGGAGAAGTCGAAGGCAAATGCCGCCCTTGCCGAGGCTGAAGAATCCCAACATGCAGCGCAAGAAGCCCGGCAAGCAGCAGAACAGGAGACCGCCAAAGCCCTGGAAGTGGACAGAAATGCCCGAAAGCTTGAAGTTCAAGAGCGGGAAAAACGCGCCGAGATCGAAGCGGAGCAGACCCGTGTGGTGGAGACACTGCACGCGGCCCTCGGTGTGCTGTCCAAAGGAGACCTTTCTCAGGCGATCAGCACCCAGTTTCCCGCCCATTACGAAGAACTGCGGCACACTTACAACACCGCGATCGATGGGTTGGACCGGGCAATGTCACTGGTGAATCAGAACGCACAAACCATTGCGACGGACATATCTGCCATCGAACAAGCGGCAGACAGCTTGGCCAAGCGGACCGAGGCGCAGGCCGCAACGCTTGAAGAAACATCCGCTGCGATTTCATTGATCGCAAACAGCTCCAAAGATACGGCGGAAAGCGCCCGCAGTGCGGATGAGGCTGTGGCGGACGCCAAGACGAAAACCGATAGATCTGCGGTTATCGTGAATAATGCAGTATCAGCCATGTCTGAGATTGAGACGTCGTCAGGGCAGATTTCAAAGATTGTTCAATTGATTGAAGATATTGCCTTCCAAACCAATCTACTGGCCCTGAATGCCGGCGTTGAAGCGGCACGGGCCGGGGAAGCGGGGCGTGGTTTTTCCGTGGTAGCGTCGGAGGTCAGAGATTTGGCGCGCCGATCCTCTGAGGCGGCACAGGAAATCGGTGGTTTGATAGATGCAAGCGGGCGCCAGGTCTCAAGCGGGGTCGATCTGGTGCAGCAGACCGGCGAGGCGCTGACCCAGATTGCCGACGCCGTCGACAATATCTGCACGCATGTGTCCCAGATCGCCAAGGCCGCCGAAGAACAGTCCAGAGGCATCTTGGAAACAAATGACGCCATTCAGCAACTTGACGGTGTCACACAGCAGAACGCTGCCATGTTCGAGGAGACCAATGCGGTCACACAGTCACTGGCTCAGCAGGCCGACCAGCTTGCCAAAGCGATGGCAGGGTTTCAGCTGAGCGACAATGCCGGTCCTGCACCGGCATCGACCAGAGCCGGGCGTGCCACCAGCAAACCTTCGGCAAGCGCTGCTACGCCACCTGCCGTGCAAGGTAACCTCGCACTGACTGCACCCGATACCGGTAAAACCGGATGGGAAGAATTCTGACAACTGCCAGCTATGAACAGCGGCGCTCTGCGCGCACCATCGACGGGCGCAACATCGGCTTGCGCCCGCCCCCAAATCGCAACATGTCGAGACGGGATGCACAAAGATATGCGCCGCGCCAACGTTAAGCCGATGGGAAATTGCCCCGCGCACAGCTTTTCGGAAGTTCGAGACCTCTTCCAGCAAAACCATAGAGGTCTGTGGCCCGCGTTCCTCCGGCTTTGATGTTGCAGCCGCCCCTAATTTCGATAGACCCATGGTATGCTCAGCTACCAACACATCTACCATGCAGGGAATTTCGCAGATGTGCATAAGCATGCGTTGCTCGCCTGGATGCTTGCCTATCTGCTGCGCAAAGACAAACCCATTACCTACATAGAAACCCATGCCGGTCGCGGGCTCTATGATCTTCGGTCGCCGGAAGCTCAAAAGACGGGCGAAGCGGCCAGGGGTATCGAACGCGCGATGGGCTTTTTCGGACCTGACCACCCCTATGCAAAGCTCCTTGCACGATTTCGCGCCGATTTCGGACCGCAGGCTTATCCCGGCTCTCCGATGATCGCGGCACATTTGCTGCGCGCAGAGGATCGCTTGCATCTTGCGGAACTTCACCCAACCGAACACGATGCTCTGAGCTACGCGATGTCCGCCTTTCCGGCCAAATGCTATCGCCGGGACGGTTTTGAGCTTGCTCATTCGCTCTGCCCCCCAGAGCCGCGTCGAGGGCTGATGCTCATTGATCCAAGCTTTGAGGTCAAAAAGGACTATCACGACATTCCAAGACACATCCAAAAGATCGCCAAAGCCTGGAATGTGGGTGTCCTCTGCCTTTGGTACCCAATTCTGAAAGATCGCAGGCACGAGGGGATGCTAGCCCAACTGGGTGAACATTACGCTGATGCTCTGCGACACGAGGTACAGTTTCCCACCGCAAAAGACGGACACGGCATGGTGGGGTCAGGGCTGTTCGTGGTCAATCCGCCTTACGGTCTTCGCGACGCAGCAGAACGGTTGGGGCAACAGTTTGAAGCATCCATATCCAGATAAGAAGTCCAGCGGGTTGATCCGGGTGCGAGAGCTGACGGAGGCGCATAATGCATTTGGGACAGATCATCTTTGTCGCTCTGAGCACACAGCCCGCAACCTCCTTGCAAGATGCCGGTTCGTATCGTTGACCCGGACCGGCTCGCGCGCACAAGCATCACCACGTTTGCAGACGCGCAGTCGGGCACGAGGCCTCGTTATCAGGTAAAAGAGATCCGGTCATGAACAGCGCGGCCTTTCTGGCGTGCAATTGTGCGGTTGCCGCGTGACTTGATCTGCTGCCCGCGAGCGAGCATGCTTATCGGTTCACCCGGCCAAACGTGGCAACAGATATTACCGGTGTTATTGTCACAACACTGATCCTCAAGGAATTGCCCTTAACAATATCCGCTTTGAAAAAGGTCCTGATCTGAGCTAACTGCAAAACATGTTCGAACGCCTCTTTCCCCGCCGCAAGCCCGACCCGAAACCGCTGCCGCAACCCAACGCACAGCTGGCGCTCGGCGCATTGTTGGTACGCGTTGCCTTGGCAGACCGTCAGTACCGCGCAGCCGAGGTTGGGCAGATTGACAGGATACTCTCCGCGACTTTCAATCTCAAACCGCTGGAGGCTGCAAAACTCCGCGCCACTTGCGAAGCCTTGGAAAGGCATGCCCCCGGGACCCCTGAGTTCGCCCGCATCCTGCGCGAGGAGGTCAACTACGCGGATCGGCGTGCCTTGGCGGACGCCATGTGGTCTGTCGCATTGGTGGATGGCAAGCAGGATACGGACGAAGAGGACATGCTCCACCAGATCGAAGCAGCACTGGGGTTGAGCGAGGCCGATATCGACGCGGCGCGCAAAAAGGCGCTGCGCAACGATTGATATTGGCAGCCTCCTCAAATCACACTATATCGCCACCATGTTTGCAGAATTTCTGAAAAAACTCACACAGCCCGAAATTGACGAACTTCCGGACGAGGATGCGCGGCTTGCTTTGACAGCCCTTCTGGTCCGCATTGCCCGGTCAGACCACGACTATAGCACAGGCGAAAAGGACCGGATCGACCGGATCAACGCCCGTCGCTACGGTCTTGGCCCAGGAGCCGTCAGCGCCCTGCGCGAAGAGGCCGAGGCGCTCGAGGCCGAGGCACCCGACACCGTGCGTTTTACCCGCGCGATAAAGGATGCTGTTCCTTATGATGATCGCCTGGCGGTTGTCAAAGCACTGTGGGAGGTCGTCCTGGCCGATGGGGCGCGGGCGCAGGAAGAGGACGCGCTTGTCCGCATGGTGACGAATTTTCTGGGCGTCAGTGATCGAGACAGTGCACTTGCCCGGCAGGAGGTTGCGGGCGACTGATGATTGCCAGCCTGCCGATGTACGACACCGCAGCCACGCGGGAGGCAAACGACAGATTCTGGCACAGCATCAGGGAAGAAATCGGATTTGGCCCGGAAAAGCTGGACAGGGTCCGCGATCCGCATGCGGTGTGGGCAGATCCGGATCTGCTTTTGTCTCAAACCTGCGGCCTGCCCTTTCGGACCGAACTTCATACAAATACACAGCTTGTGGGCACCCCTGACTATGGGCTGAGCGGTTGCCCCGCAGGGTACTACAGATCACATCTTGTGGTGTCGGCGGATGATCCGCGCCAGACGCTGTCGGACTATGCCGATGCGCGACTGGCGCGGAACGATCCTCGGTCGCAATCTGGTTGGGCGGCTATTGAGCAACAGCTTGTTGAGGAAAAGCTGCCGTTCAGCTTTGCAGATCGGGTCCTTGAGACCGGCAGCCATGCCCATTCTGTGCATGCCGTTGCGGAAGGTCGGGCAGATATTGCGGCGATTGATGCTGTCACCTGGGCACTGCTGGAACGCGATGATCCGGTCACCAAAAGCCTGCGTGTGCTGCAATCGACCGGGCCTACGCCCGGGCTGCCGTTTATCAGCGGGCCGGATCAGGACGCCAGACTGATTTTACGCGCAGTCCGCACTGCCATCTCACGGCTTGGAGTGCAGGACCGAAAGCTGCTACATCTCAAGGGGGTCGTTGAAATCCCTGCGCGCGCGTATCTTTCTGTGCCGACACCCTGACAGTTTGCTGCTGCGAAACAGGCAAAAGGGTAATCTGACCCTGCGGAAACTGCGAAATGATGCTTTCAAAGTTGCAAAGGGGGCATTTTTCCTCCCTTATATCGCATTGAAACAATAATGAGACTGGCGCCGTGGACCTTCAGCCCCCCGTCATCGAGATGAAAAACCTGCACAAAGCCTATGGGTCACTTGAGGTGATCAAGGGCGTCGACATCACGGCCCAAAAAGGCCAAGTTATTTCGCTGATCGGGTCCTCGGGGTCCGGAAAATCCACCTTGCTGCGGTGTTGCAACCTGCTCGAAGACAGCCAGCAGGGCGAGGTTGTTTTCAAGGGGGAACCGGTCATCTGGAAAGGATCGGGCCATGCGCGCAGACCAGCGGATGGAGATCAGGTGATGCGCATCCGGACCAATCTCAGCATGGTGTTTCAACAGTTCAACCTCTGGTCACACATGACGGTCCTTGAAAACGTGATGGAGGCCCCTGTCACTGTCCTGAAACGAGACCGCAAAGCGGTCGAAGAGGCCGCACGCGGCTATCTGCAAAAGGTAGGGATCAGCGATAAATGCGATATGTATCCGGCGCAGTTGTCCGGCGGCCAGCAGCAGCGCGCCGCCATTGCCAGAGGTCTTTGCATGGAGCCGGAGGCCCTGCTGTTTGACGAACCGACCTCCGCGCTCGATCCTGAACTGGAGCAGGAGGTCGTCCGTGTCATCAAGGATCTTGCCGCCGAAGGGCGGACGATGCTGATCGTGACCCACGATATGAAACTGGCTGCTGATGTATCAGACCACGTGGTCTTTCTGCATCACGGACGGATCGAAGAACAGGGCCCGCCAGAGACACTCTTTGGCGCGCCCAAATCAGAACGTTTGCGAGGCTTTCTTTCAGCCACTCTCGCAGCGTAACCCCAATAAGAAACGAAACGGGAGTATCAAAAATGAAAACACTGATCCTGACAACCACAGCGCTGGCGCTGACCGCTGGCCTGGCCTTCGCGGATGGCCACGGTAAAACCATCCGCATGGGCACCGAAGGCGCCTACCCTCCCTACAACTTCATCAATGACGCCGGTGAGGTCGACGGTTTTGAGCGTGAGTTGGGCGACGAACTTTGCGCGCGGGCCGAACTGACCTGCGAATGGGTCACGAATGAGTGGGACAGCATCATCCCAAACCTCGTATCGGGCAACTACGACACAATCATTGCAGGGATGTCGATTACCGACGAACGGGATGAAGTCATTGATTTCACACAAAACTATACGCTACCTGATCCCTCTGCCTATGTCGTGACCTCGGAAGATGCGGACATCGAAGGCGGTGTGCTGGCAGCACAGGCCAACACCATTCAAGCGGCCTTTATTGCCGCTTCGGGCGCCACGCTGGTTGAATTTGCGACGCCCGAAGAGACCATCGCAGCCGTCAAGAATGGCGAAGCAGACGCGGTTTTGGCCGACAAAGCCTTCCTGACGCCGATCGCGGATGAAGACCCCGACCTGATGATGCTCGACAAGGAAGAGCTGATCGGCGGCGGTATCGGCCTGGGTCTGCGTGAAAGCGATACTGAGTTGAAAGAGAAATTCAACGCGGCCATCACTTCGATGAAGGAAGACGGCTCGCTGAACGCGCTGATCGCCAAGTGGGAAATCGGCGGCGGCTTCTAAGTCTTTGAAACCAGACGGGAGAGCGTTGCGCCCTCCCGTCCTTATCCGCGTTTTTTAAGACTGCATTGAGGCTCGATATTTTCAGTTTTTGCACAGACCCAAGTACCCTGCCCGAGTGGCAATGGATGGCGTGCTATCTGACAACGCCAAAGCACATGTCGCTCTATTGGTCGGTACTGACCGTTTTGTTGCTATTGGCCGTGACGGCTCCGGTGGCCCTGGCCTTCGGGTTTGGCGGAGCGTCCGCCGCGCGATCCTCAATTGCGCCTCTGCGCTGGTTCGGCAAAAGCTACATCGCAATTGTGCGCGGTGTGCCCGATATTGCGTTCTTTCTGTTTTTCGTCATCGCTCTGGATCAAGGTATTGAATACCTCAGGCATCGGGCGCTCTGCCCGGACTGGTCGGAACCGATCCGACAGGGCAATGATTTCGTGGTGTGCCAAGCGGCAAAAATGCCCTTGGGCGAAGCGCCGCAGTGGGTGCATGAAACCTATGGCTTCACCCTCGCGGTTTTCACTTTTGCCATCGTTTTCGGGGCCTTCGCCGCCAATGTGCTCTTTGGCGCGATGCGCGCGGTCCCCCATGCGCAGCTTGAGACCGCTGCCGCCTACGGTCTGTCCCGACGGCAGACCTTCTGGCGGGTCCTCGTGCCGCAGATGTGGGTCTTTGCCCTGCCGGGTCTTTCCAATCTGTGGATGGTGCTGATCAAGGCCACCCCGCTGCTGTTTCTGTTGGGGGTCGAAGATATCGTTTACTGGGCACGCGAACTGGGTGGCACCAAAACGTCGCGCTTTACCGAATACCCTCACGGGGATTGGCGCATGTGGTATTTTTTGGCGCTGCTGGTCTTTTATCTGGTGTTCACCCGGGTGTCTGAAGTCGTTCTCGACAAGATCATGAACCGGCTCACCCATGGGCAGGCAACAGCGGGCGGTGAAGCGCAGCGAAAGGCTGCCGCGTGAGCTGTTGGGACACAATTCAGGACTACGGCCTGCGGGCCATCGGCATCGGGGAGCGGCTATTGCCGCGTGAAGATTTCACGCTCTGCCAACAGGTTACACTGATCGGATCCGGCATGATCTGGAATGTCTACTTCGGCGTCTTTGCCCTGATTACGGGCTTCTTTCTGGCCACGGCCCTGGCGGTCGGCAAAGCTTCACCCCGCAAGATATTCCGCAAACCCGCGGAGTGGTTCATCTTTATCTTTCGCGGCTCGCCGCTCTTCATCCAGTTCTTCTTTGGCTACTTTCTGTTCCTGAACCTCAAATCCGTCTCGCCCTTCTTTGATCCGTTTACGGCGGCCTGGCTTGGAGCGCTGATTGTCCTCTTTTTCAACACGGCCGCCTATTCGGGGGAGATTTTCTACGGCGCTCTCTTGTCCATACCAAAAGGCGACACCGAGGCCGCAGATGCCTACGGGATGACCGGCTGGGCCCGCTTTCGGCGGGTGATCTGGCCCACGATGCTCAGGCTCGCCTGGCCGGCCTATACCAATGAGGCAATCTTTCTGTTTCATGCGACCGCCCTGGTGTTCTTCTCCGGCTTTCCGGCCTGGCAGCAACGCGGCGATGCCCTCTATTACGCGAATTACTTTGCGGACAAGACCTTTAACCCCTTTGTGCCCTATCCCATTCTGGCCGGATATTTCATCTTGCTGACCCTGATCATCGTGGCGATCTTTGGCTATGTGAATGGCCGCCTGAACCGCCATTTACCCCGCGAAGCCAAGCCCAAATTGAGGTTGCGTCCAAACCTGATCCGGTAGTATCCATAATTTGATCAAATTAGGGGTGACGCTGGCTGCGGCAAAAGAGCGGATCCCGGTGTCACCTCAGCTCACAAGACGGGTGATCTATGAAAAACTGGCTTCGCAAGAATCCTGAGGTTCGCACGATCCGCGTTGCCGCTTCTGACCTCAATGGGCAAGCGCGCGGTAAACGTATCCCGTCCCGCTTTGCTGACAGTGTATTGCAGGATGGCACCCGCTTCCCGATGTCTGTTCTGAACCTCGACATCTGGGGCAAGGACATTGACGCAAGCCCGCTGGTCTTCGAGACGGGCGACCGGGACGGCGTGCTGAAACCGACCGAGCGGGGCTTTGTTCCGATGCCGTGGCTCGCCTCGCCAACCGCATTGCTGCCGATCTGGATGTTTCACGATGACGGGCGGCCCTATGATGGGGATCCGCGACACGCCTTGCGGGCTGTGCTCGAGCGGTACAGGGCGCGCGGGCTGACCCCGGTTTGCGCCGTTGAGCTGGAGTTTTTCCTGATCGACGATTCCGGGCCCGCGCTGGCGGTACCGGTCTCGCCACATTCCGGCAAGCGCCGCACCGCAGCCGAGACGATGTCGATCCGCGCGCTTGATCAGTTCGACGCCTTTTTCACCGATCTCTATGATGCCTGCGAGGCGATGGATATCCCCGCCGATACAGCCATTTCTGAATCGGGCATGGGTCAGTTTGAGATCAACCTGATGCATTGCGACGATGCGCTGCGAATGGCTGACGATGCATGGCTTTTCAAGATGCTGGTCAAGGGGTTGGCAAGACGTCATGGCTTTGCCGGCAGTTTCATGGCCAAGCCCTATCAGGAGACCTCAGGCTCTGGCCTGCACACGCATTTTTCGGTGCTCGATCAGGCGGGCCGCAATGTGTTTGATGACGGCAGCTCCAAAGGCAGCGCGCTGCTGCGCCAGGCCGTGGCGGGATGCCTGAAAGCCATGCCGGGCTGCACGCTGGTTTTTGCTCCGCATGCCAATAGCTTTGAGCGGATGGTGCCCGGCGCCCATGCGCCCACGGGCATCAGCTGGGCCTATGAAAACCGCACTGCGGCGCTGCGGATCCCGTCGGGAAACCCTGCCGCGCGCCGGATCGAGCACCGGGTTTCAGGCGGCGATGTAAACCCCTATCTGATGCTCGCGGCGGTGCTGGGGGCGGCCATCGGCGGGATCGAGGATGCCGCAACGCCCCCGGCACCGATAACCGGCAATGCCTATGCCACCGACCTGCCACAGCTGCCGGGGGATTGGCAAACCGCAATAGACACTTTCGACGGGGACGCAGAGGTTGCCCGTATCTTTGCCCCCGATCTCATTCGCAACTTTGTGCTGACCAAGCGGCAGGAACTGCAATCCATGCAGGATTTAACACCTGATGAGCAGGGAGGCCTTTATCTTGATACGGTGTGAGCCATGAAAATCGGTATTCTGATGACAGGGCATCCGCCCGATACGATGATGGAACAGGGCCTTTATGATCGGTACTTTGACCGTCTGCTGGAGGGCCACGGGTTTACCCTTGAGGGGTGGCCCGTGGTGGATGGCGTTTTCCCGGAGACTGTCGAACAGGCGGACGGCTGGCTTATCACGGGCTCCAAACACGGGGCTTACGAACCGCACGACTGGATACCGCCGCTCGAAGACTTCGTCCGCGCCGCCTATGTTGCAGGCCGCCCGATGATCGGGGTCTGCTTTGGCCATCAGATCATTGCACAGGCCATGGGGGGTCGCGTTGAAAAGTACGAAAAGGGATGGTCTGTCGGGTTGACAGATTACCATATGAGTGGCCGCACCTACGCCATCAACGCCTGGCATCAGGATCAGGTCGTGGAGCGTCCGTCCGGCGCAGATGTCATTGCCCGCACTGACTTTTGCGAAAACGCAGGCCTGCTCTATGGCGATCTCATCTGGACGATCCAGCCGCATCCCGAATACGACGCCGACTTCATCGCCGGTCTGATCGAGCACCGTGGCAAGGGTGTCGTGCCCGATGACCTGCTCGCGGCCGCAAAAGCAACACTGGATGCACCCAGTGATCGTATGGAAATCGCACAGATGATGGCGGATTTTTTCAAGAAAGAGAGGGCCTGATGGCCAACTGGATGGATGAGTTGCCGAGTGCTGCCCAAAGCTACCTTGAGGGGCGTCGGCTGGACGAGGTGGAATGCATCATCTCGGACCTGCCGGGCATCGCCCGCGGCAAGGCGGTGCCGGCTTCCAAATTCGCGCGGCAGGACTATTTCCATTTGCCCGACAGTATCTTCTACCAGACCATCACGGGCGACTGGGGGGAGGCCGCAGGCGAGGACGGGTTTATTGAAAAGGACATGATCCTCAAACCGGACATGGAAACCGCGACCGCCGCCCCCTGGACCGGCGACTGGACCTTGCAGGTGATCCACGACGCCGAGGACCGCGACGGCACACCGGTGCCCTTCAGCCCGCGCAATGTCCTCAAACGGGTCTGCCAGCTTTACCGCGACAAGGGCTGGGAACCGGTGGTAGCGCCCGAGATGGAATTCTTTCTGGTCGCGCGCAACATCGATCCGGCCCACGACATCAAACCGATGATGGGGCGCTCTGGCCGTCCGGCAGCGGCGCGGCAGGCCTATTCGATGACGGCGGTGGATGAATTCGGGCCGGTCATCGATGACATCTACGACTTTGCCGAAGCCCAGGGCTTCGAGATCGACGGGATCACACAGGAAGGCGGGGCCGGTCAGCTGGAGATCAACCTTCGGCACGGCGATCCAGTCAGGCTTGCCGACGAGGTTTTCTATTTCAAGCGCCTGATCCGGGAGGCCGCCCTGCGCCACGATTGTTTTGCGACCTTCATGGCCAAACCTATCGCGGATGAGCCCGGCAGTGCGATGCATATCCACCACTCCGTGCTTGACACCGAAACCGGACGCAATGTGTTTTCCAACGAGGATGCCAGCGAAACGGATATCTTCCGCCATTTCATCGCCGGGCTGCAAAACCAAATGCCCGCCGCCCTGGCCGTGATTGCGCCCTACGTGAACAGCTATCGGCGCTACGTCAAGGATCACGCCGCCCCCATCAACCTCAACTGGGGGCGCGACAACCGCACCACCGGCATTCGCATTCCGCTGTCGAGCGCCGAGGCGCGCCGGGTTGAAAACCGCCTCGCCGGGATGGACTGCAACCCCTATCTGGGCATCGCGGCAAGCCTGGCCTGCGGCTACATCGGCATGGTGGCGCAGCAAGAGCCCGAAGCGGAATTCAAAGGGGACGCCTATGATGGGGACGGTGATATCCCACGGGTCCTGGGCACGGCGCTTTCACTCTTTGAAGAGGCAACTGATTTGCATGACGTGCTCGGACCCGAATTCGCACGAGTTTATTCCATCGTGAAACGCGCGGAATACGACGAATTTCTGCAAGTGATCTCGCCGTGGGAGCGCGAGCATCTGCTCTTGAACGTCTAGGCGCGGGTTGGACAGCATGGACCTGCTCTACGCCAATGACACGCAAGGCGCCTACCCGCAAAGCTGGTACGCAGCCACGACCGAGCCGCTTGCGCCCTACCCTGTGCTCACCGGATCGGAACGGGCGGATATCTGCGTGATCGGGGCAGGCTATACCGGGCTGTCTGCGGCCCTGCATCTTGCTCAGGCCGGGCGGCGGGTTGTGCTGCTGGAGGCGCAACGCGTGGGATTTGGGGCGTCGGGTCGGAACGGTGGGCAGCTGGGCAGCGGTCAGCGCGTCGATCAGGAAGAGCTCGAAACCATGGTGGGGTTGGATCAGGCGCGTGCCCTCTGGACCCTGGGCGAGGAGGCGAAAGATCTGGTCAAAGGTCTGATTGCCGATCACAAGATCGCCTGTCATCTCAAACCCGGAGTCGCCTGGACCGCATCAAGCCCCGCTGAGGTGCAGCATCTGCACGACTATGCAGGGCTCTTGCAAAGCAGATACAACTACGATCAGGTCGAACCGCTGAGCGCCGAAGGCTGCCACGCGCTCTGCCCCTCCCCCGACTACAAGGGCGGGATACTCGACATGGGGGCGGCCCACCTGCATCCGCTGGCCTTTGCGCTGGGTCTGGCCCGCGCCGCAGAAGCCGCCGGTGTCACCATCTGCGAGCAATCCCGCGTCATTGCGCTTGAGTACGGCGCCAAGGTCCGCATTCGGACCGAAGAGGGGGATGTGACGGCGGACCATGCGATCCTGGCCTGCAACGGGTATTTATCGGGCCTCGCCCCGTCAGTGACCGCCCGGGTCATGCCGATCAATAACTTCATCGTGGCAACGGAACCGCTCGGCGCAAGAACAAAAGAGGTGTTGACCCGCGATGTGGCCGTAGCGGACAGCCGGTTCGTGGTGAACTACTTTCGCCTCTCTCACGACGGTCGGCTCCTCTTTGGCGGCGGGGAAAGCTATGGCTACCGCTTCCCCAAAGACATCGCCGCCGTTGTGCGCAAACCGATGGAGATGGTGTTCCCCCATCTCAAGAACGTGCGCGTGGAGTATGCCTGGGGCGGCACCTTGGGCATCACGATGAAACGCTTTCCCTATTTGGCGCGGGTCGCGCCCAATGTCTTGTCGGCTTCCGGCTATTCCGGCCACGGCGTGGGAACGGCAACCCATGCAGGCCAACTCATGGCCCGTGCGATCGAGGGCGAAGACAGCGGGTTCAAAACGATGCAATGCATTCCGACGCCTGCGTTTCCGGGCGGCGGCGCTTTACGTACGCCACTGCTGGTTCTGGCCATGACGTGGTATGCGTTGCGAGACCGGCTCGGGGTCTGACCGCGACCCGCCTATTTGAGTTTGGACAGTTTGTCCTGAAGCTCGGAGAGTTGCTGTTTGATCGCGTCCAGATCTTCGCCCTGTTCGGCAGGTGTCTCGGCACCGTCTTCGTCTTCCGCGCCCGGCGCCCCTTTCCAGCCGGAGGATCCGCCAAGCCCGCCTGTCATCGCCTTCATAAAGGCCTTTTGCTGCGCCTGCATCAGTTCAAATCCAGGCATCTTGGCCATCGGGTTCATGGCGGTCATCTGATCCATCATCTGGCTCTGACCATTGCGCAGCATTTCGAAGGAGGCTTGCAGAAACTGCGGCACCACACTCGCACCCGGTGTCATGTAGCTGCGCACCAGATCGTTCAGGACATCCACAGGGAGGACATTCTCGCCCCGGCTTTCATGCTCGGCAATGATCTGCAAAAGGTACTGCCGCGTCAGATCGTCGCCGGACTTCAGATCGACGATCTGCACCTCGCGACCTCCCCGGATAAAACCGGCAATATCGTCCAGGGTTACGTAATCGCTGGTCTCGGTATTGTACAGTCGGCGACTTGCATAGCGCTTGATAAGTAAAGGTTTTTCTTTTTCAACCACAGGTGGTCCCCCAGAATAAAGCGCCGCGCCCAAGCTTAGGCGACCGAAATGAAAAAAGAAAGGGCGAGCTTTCACAAGCCCGCCCCGTATTTTTGCGCCCGTCAGGGAGGATCTGGCGCAAATATCTTTCCAGACTTAGCTGGCTTTAGCTGCTTTTTTGACAGCGGCGGTTGCTTCATTTGTCGCTTTTTTGACAGCGGCAGAAGCATCTTCGCCCATGTCTTTTCCAGCGGCCATCATCAGCTCAACCGTGTCCATCTGGGCTTTTTTCGCAATCTCGGCGAAAGCGGCCATGTGCTCTGCGGCGGACTCCGAGTAGGCGGAGGCAAAGTCTGTGACCGCTTTTGCGTAGTCGGCAGGGTCTGCCTTGGCTTTGGACATCTCGGACAGCTTGGTCAGTGTGTCCTGCGCCCATTTGCTGGAGATGTCTGTCGATTTCTCAGCAGCGGTCAATGCAACAGCAGAGAGTTTTTCGTTCAGTGTTGCAGATGTTTTGAACGCATCTTCGAACGCGGATGCATCCACCGGGAACGCGCCCATTACGTCTTTGAACATTGCGGACATATCAGGTGTCTTGCTCATTTTAATATCCTTTCATCGCCTTCCGAGGACATCTCGGCTCTTTGCGTCTGATATGAATATAGATGCTGCAGTGCAGCATTGCAAGCATTTTTTCTGCACTGCAGCATAAATTGGCACCGCGGTGCAGAAATCCAAGTTTTATCAGAGCGTTGCCTTGATCGCGACATAGGTGCCGGGGGCATCACACAAGGCAGGATGCGTGGAATCACCCGGAATACGGGCCTTGGTTTTGCGGCCGGAGCGCTTTTTCAGCCAGCCGCCCCAGTTGGGCCACCATGATCCTTCATGAAAGCGCGCCCCTGACAGCCAATCCCTATATTCAAGGCTCATGTCAGGGTTCATGTAATGCCCGTATTTGTTTCTGCTCGGCGGGTTGACGATCCCGGCGATATGGCCTGACTGCGCCATGATAAAGGTCTTGTCTTTCGATCCCATCTGCTGGATGCCGCGATAGCTGTCCTTCCAGGCCGCGATGTGATCGGTCTCGCAGGCCACGGCGCAAAGCGGCAGGTCAATGTCGCCAAGGGTGAGCTTGTGGCCCAGAAGTTCAAACCCGCCATCGGCGAGTTCATTGCGCTGACACAGGCCCCGCAAGTACTGCATGGCCATCTTGCCCGGCAGATTGGCCCCGTCGCCATTCCAGTAGAGCAGGTCAAAGGCCGGCGGTGTCTGTCCCATCATGTAGCTTTTGATCGCGGGCCCGTAGATCAGGTCGTTGGACCGCAGGAATGAAAAGGTGCGCGCCATGATGACCGAGGGCAAAACCCCCTTATCCGCGATCTCCGCCTCGATCCCGTCAATGAAATCATCCGTCAGAAAGGGTGTGAATTCTCCCTGATCCGAAAAATCCGTCAGGGCGGTGAAAAACGTGGCAGACTTGATCGGTTTCTCGCCGCGCTGCTTGAGCAACGACAGTGTCAGCGCAAGCGTCGTACCCGCAATACAGTATCCTACCGCATTGATCTGCTTTTCTCCGGTGATCTCTTGTACTTCCCGAATGGCGGCCAGGTAGCCGTCCTCGATGTAGTCCTCCATCCCGATGTCGTTGTAGGTCGGGTCGGGGTTGATCCACGAGACGATGAAAACCGTGTGCCCCTGCTCCACCAGCCATTTCACGAGGCTGTTCTGCTCTTTCAGATCAAGGATGTAGAACTTGTTGATCCAGGGCGGAAAGATCACCAGCGGCGTTTTGTAGACCTCTTCAGTCACCGGGGCGTATTGCACCAGCTCCATCATCCGGTTCCGGTAGACCACCTTTCCCGGTGAGGTTGCGATATTATGCCCAAGTTTGAAAGCGTCCTCATCCGCCAGTTTGACCACCAGCTCGCCCTTGTTCGCCTCCAGATCGCTGATGAGGTTTTCGAGCCCCTGCACAAGGCTCTGTCCTTCGGTCTCGATCGCCTTTTCCAGCGCGTCGGGATTGGTCGCCAGGAAGTTTGTGGGGGACATCATATCGATGATTTGCTTGGCAAAGTAATTGAGCCGGTTCTTTTCCACCGGCTCCAGATCGGTCACATCCTCTACGGCTTTGGCCAGCGCCTGCGCGTTGATGAGATACTGCTGCTTGACATAATTGAAATAGGGGTGGGTGTCCCACAGAGGGTTTGCAAAACGTTTATCTGTGGGGCCGGTGTCTTCGGGCGCCTGGAGCTTGCCTTTGGCCAGCGTTTGCTGCACCTGCACAAAGTGTTTCATCGTCTCTGACCAATAGCTCATCTGGTGTTCCAGAACCTTGGCGGGATTGTTCACCATCTCTGCCCAATAGACATGAGCCGCACGGCCAAAAAGCCCTTGATTCGGGCCATCCAGCGCGGCGTTATGACCTTGCTTATTTAAAAAAACACGCTGCAAACGTTCAGACAACGCCTCAACTTTTTTGAGGTTCTGGGTCATTTTCTCAAGCGTTTCCCCGGTTGGGGTAACGCTTGCGTCACTTTCTGTTGTCATCTGAAGTTTTCCCTCCTATGTTTGCAGGTGCAGCATTACGTCGTTGGCTTTCAGGGGGCGAAGCGACTTACTGTCTCGGATTTGTCCGGGCATTTGATGAAGGAGACCCCTATGCGCTTCATGGCCACCTACGACCTCATGGAAACGATCCGAAATACGAACCAGTGGCTGGGCGCATCCGCGCTCGCTATGGGATCATACCCCGCCTTTGCGCTAATACCAAACCCTGCTTTCAGCTGGCTGACCGCCTGGGGTGAAGTAACCGAACGCACCTTTCAGCGGATGATTGTGAAGCCGGATTGGAACATCCCGCCGGTCCCGTCACAGGACGCACAAGACCACCTTGTTTCCACGGAGATTGTGGTTCAAAAGGCCTTTGGCGACTTGCTGCATTTTGTGGTTGCGGACCGTCCCGTCCCCAAGCGCAAAGTGCTGCTGGTGGCCCCCATGTCCGGGCATTATGCGACGCTCTTGCGGTCCACCGTGATAAGCTTGCTGCCCGATGCCGATCTCTACATCACGGATTGGCACAACGCGCGCGACATCCCCGTCAGCGCGGGCAAGTTCGATATCGAAGACTACACCCTCTATCTCGTCGACTTCCTGCGGGAGCTTGGCCCTGACACCCACGTGATTGCGGTCTGTCAGCCCGCTCCACTGGCGTTGGCGGCAACGGCCTATCTGGCCGAAGAGGACCCGTCTGCGCAGCCGCGCAGCCTGACCCTGATCGGGGGCCCGGTCAACCCGGACGCCACCCCCACGGATGTAACTGATTTCGGGCGCCGCGTGACAATGGGCCAGCTCGAGGAGATGATGATCCAGCGGGTCGGCTTCAAGTATTCCGGCGTCGGGCGCATGGTCTATCCGGGGTTGCTGCAGCTCAGCTCGTTCATCTCGATGAACGGCGAAACCCATGCAAAGGCTTTCGTCAATCAGATCACGCGGGTGGCACAGGGCGAAGCCGCGGACCACGACAAGCACAACAAGTTCTATGATGAATATCTCGCCGTGATGGACATGACCGCAGAGTTTTACCTCTCCACCGTAGAGCGGATCTTCAAAAATCTCGAAATTGCGAAAAACGAATTCACTGTTGCGGGCAAAAAAGTTGATATCGGCAAGATCACGACGGTCGCTGTAAAGACAGTCGAAGGATCGAATGACGACATCTCTGCTCCCGGCCAATGTGTTGCCGCGCTTGATCTCTGCACTGGCCTGCCGGCAGAGAAAAAGGCAAACCATCTGGAAGAGGGTGCGGGGCATTACGGTATTTTCGCAGGCAAGAGCTGGCGTCGGAATATCCGCCCGCTGGTTCTGGATTTCATTGATGCCAACAGCGCAGCCCCGACGCCGAAAGCCGCAGGCAAAACCAAAAAGGCAGCCAATAAAAACGCGGCCGCCTGAGATCAGGCCCTTTACCGCAACACGTAAGGCTGGGACATCCAGTCGCGCAGCGCCTTTGTGGTCTCTTCGGGCTGTTCAAGAGGTGGCAAGTGACCCGCATTGTCCAGCACCTTGAGCGTGGCATAGGGGATCAACTCCGCCATAAATTCATGCCGTTTGACAGGGCAAAGCGCGTCATGCGCCCCGCAGAGCACCAAGGTGGGCACCTTGCACTTGCGCAGCGTCGTCTGCTGATCCGGGCGGCGCTGCAGCGCGCGTGACTGCCGCACGAAGACCTCCGGTCCCAGCGTGTCGGCCATCTCCATCACCAGGTTGAGCACCTCTGTCTGACGTGGCCCCGGGGCCAGGTAATTTGGCTTCATCTCGTCACGCATCACGTCCAGCATCCGCCCTGCCCGGGCCGCGACAATCTGCGGCTCGCGGGCGGCGGCGATTTGCGGGGTCTCGGCCAGCGGGTTGGTGTCCATCAGCGCAAGCCGCGTGACGCGATCAGGCGCGCGCCGCAAAAGCTCCATCGCGACAATCCCGCCCATGCTCAGCCCGGCCAGGGCAAACTTACGCGGCAACTGATCGAGGAGGTTTGACGCGATCTCCTCGACCCGTTCCCCTTGTGTGATCGGGGCGACCATAACGGCAGTATCCGCGGACAGCTCGGCGATCTGCGGGCCAAAGAGACGCGCATCGCACATCATACCGGGCAACAAAACCAGGGGTTCAGCCATCCGTGCTGACCCTGACGTCAGGCGAAAATAGATGTGTCATCGGGGACCTTGTACTGCTCAGTTGCTTTTGGAAGAGTGTTACCCGCATAACGCGTCCTGGCAAACCCGGTTATCCCCCCACACCGGCAACAGACCGCCGGTCGTTCAGGTCCGCGCCTTGGCCAGAACCTCTTTCAAAACCTCCACGATCAGACCAAGGCAGGGGCCGTCCGAGAAGCGGTGATCGGCGTCTTTCACCAGCGTCAACTGCATATCCGGACAGGTGGCGTGGTCCAGAAGGCGCAACGCGGTCTCGGTGCTGACTGCGGTGTCCGCCGTGCCCTGCAGGCAGCGCACCGGGCACGGAAGCGTTAGCGGGCTGCGCAGCACGAGGTTGCGGCGCCCGTCTTCAATCATGCGGCGCGTCACGATGTAGGGTTCCATGTAGTCCGATGGCAGCTCAACGCGCCCCTCATTCATCACTTGTGTCCTTTGCGCATCCGAAAACCCCGCCCAATACCCATCTTCGGTAAAATCGGGCGCGGCGGCAATCGTCACCATGCCCGCCATCCGCGCGGCCAGCCTTTTGGCCAGCAACAGCGCCTGCCACCCCCCCATCGAGGATCCGACCGGCACAATCGGCCCATCCGTCAGAGCAGAAATAATCTCATAGCTGTCCTGTGCCCAATCGCCGATACAGCCCTCCTCAAACCGGCCCGAGGACTGCCCGTGCCCGGAATAGTCAAACCGCAAAAACGCACGGCCCTGACGTTTTGCCCACGCCTCCAGGTGCAGCGCCTTGGTGCCTTCCATGTCGGATTTCAGACCGCCCAGAAACACGATCCAGGGACCGCCCCCGGGGCTGCGGTGATAGGCCAGCCGCCGTCCGTTCGGGCTGTCAAAGAATTCTGCTGTGGTCACGAGAGGTTTCCTTTTTCAACGATCATGCGCGCAAGCAGATCACCGCTGCAATCCCCCGATTTCAGATTTTATACGTTACTATATTGTCACGTGACTAGTTAGTAACTTATAAGATCTCTCATGGATTCGATTTTCAAAGCTCTGGCCGATCCGACACGCCGCGCATTGCTTGACAGCCTGCGGGCCAAACCCGGGCAGAGCCTGCTCGACCTGCAGGGACAGCTCGATATGTCGCGCTTTGGCGTGATGAAGCACCTGGGCGTGCTGGAAGAGGCCAAGCTGATCGTGACCCATCGGAAAGGCCGGTTCAAATACCACTACCTGAATGCCCTGCCCCTGCAGGACGCAATAGATCGCTGGATCGAGCCCTTGCTCGAACAACCGGCGGCACGAGCGGTGATCAATCTCAAAACTCAACTTGAAGGGACACCCAAGATGTCAAAACCCGATTTCATGATGCAAACCTACATCCACTGCACCCAGGACGCCCTGTGGCATGCGCTGACCGATCCGGAGGCCAATGCAGCGTTCAATTTCGTGGCCGGAAGCTGCGTGCGCGAGGACAACAAACTGATCCTGAAGTTCGAGGATGGCCGCAAGATGTTGGTCCTGACCGAAACGCAGCTGACCCCAAAAACACGGATCGAGAGCACCTTTGAGCCGCATTGGGCGGGGCCAGATGTCCAGCTGGACCAGTCCCGGTTTGTCTATCTGATCGAGCCGCAGGGCGACAACTGTCTGCTGACGCTGGAGCATTTCGACATTCCAGCCGGTCAGGAAGGCGTTGCGGATGGCTGGCACAGAACGCTTGCAGGGCTCAAAACATGGCTCGAGACCGGTCAGACCATCAAGTTTGCGCATGCCGAGATGGAGGCCTGACCTGTGGAACCGGCAACGTTGTCGACCGAACTGGGTATTGTCGTGATGCTGGCAGTTTTTGCCGCCTCCCTGTGGATCTCGTACATCGTGGGGGTCAACACGTATCCGCAGGCTGGCATTGATCCCTTCGCCCGCCCTGCCCCGCTGGTTGGATTTCGGGATTGGGTCCACCGTGCGCACCGCGCACATCTGAACCTGCTGGAGCAGCTGTTGCCCTTTGCAGTCCTTGTCCCTTGTCCTGATCGTGGACCGGTTGGATGGGTACTCACCGCTCACCTACTGGACGGCGATTGCATTTTTCGGGCTCAGGGTGGGACATGCCGCAGGGATGATCTCGGGGGTTGCGTGATTTCCGCTGCGCCCGATCCTGTTCACCGGCGGGTGGGTGTGCTGCCTGTTGATGGCCTGCGCCGCATACGCGGCGTAAACACAGCAGCCCGGCGTGACTAGCCGCTGACGTAAGGGGTCGCGCCGGGACGGTAAAATATCTTTTGATTATGCAAACGGCCCAGCAGCTCTTCATTTTCGCGCTGGTCGGCCTCGATGACACTGACAGACTCCATATTAGCAGGGTTTTCATCAGACAAAGCCCGGCGCATCTTGCACAACTCGCGAGACCGCGCCCGCAAGGCCTCTTCGATGAGATCGACATCATGAATGCTCAGTTCGAAAGTTTTATTGTACCGTGCCATTGCAGTCCTCTTTTGAACGCCCGGTTTCCGATTGGAAACATGTCGGAAATACCACACGAGATGTCGCAGTCAACGTATTCTTCGGTATACAGCCCTCAGCGGCTTGACAGCCTGTCTGCGCAGGTTCATTCACCTCCCAAATACCCGCAACCGGGCGTCTCGTAGGCGCCAAACCGACGAGGAGCGCCCGAGATGGCCCCAAAAGACAGTGTAATCTCCCTCACCTTTCCCGATGGCAATGCACGTGAGTACAACGCTGGCGTGACCGCAGGCGATGTGGCGGCCAGCATCTCCACCTCGCTGCGCAAGAAAGCCATCTCGGCCACCGTGAACGGCGCGCATTACGATCTGGCCTGGCCAATCGACGCAGACGCCTCCATCGCCATCCACACCATGGCGGATGAAGAGCAGGCCAATGAGCTCGTGCGACACGACCTTGCCCATATCATGGCCCGCGCAGTGCAGGAGATCTGGCCGGACACCAAGGTCACCATCGGCCCGGTGATCGAGAACGGCTGGTATTACGACTTCGACCGGGCGGAGCCCTTCACCCCCGAAGACCTCGGCCTCATCGAGAAAAAGATGAAGGAAATCATCAACAAGCGTGACCCCGTGCGCACCGAAGTCTGGGACCGCGCCCGCGCGATCAAGCACTATGAGGACCTGGGCGAGCCCTACAAGGTCGAGCTGATCGAGGCGATCCCGGGCGATGAGCCGCTGCGCATGTACTGGCACGGCGACTGGCAGGATCTCTGCCGTGGTCCGCACCTGCAGCACACCGGTCAGGTCCCGGGTGATGCCTTCAAGCTGATGTCCATTGCGGGCGCCTATTGGCGTGGCGACAGCGACCGCGCGATGCTGCAACGGATTTATGGCGTGGCCTTCACCGGCAAGGAGAAGCTGCGCGCGCATCTCAACATGCTGGAAGAGGCCGCCAAGCGCGACCACCGCAAGCTGGGCCGCGAGATGGACCTCTACCACATGCAGGAGGAGGCGCCGGGCCAGGTCTTCTGGCACCCCAACGGCTGGACCATCTACACCACTCTGCAGGACTACATGCGCCGCAAGCAGCGCGCAGGCGGCTACCGCGAGATCAACACCCCGCAGGTCGTGAACCGCAAGCTCTGGGAAGCCTCGGGTCACTGGGAGAAATACCAGGAGCACATGTTCATCGTTGAGGTGGAGGAGGAGCACGCGGCTGAGAAAGCCGTGAACGCGCTGAAACCGATGAACTGCCCCTGCCACGTGCAGGTGTTCAATCAGGGCCTCAAGTCCTATCGCGACCTGCCGCTGCGCCTGGCCGAGTTCGGCGCCTGCACCCGATATGAGCCCTCAGGCGCGCTGCACGGCATCATGCGCGTGCGCGGGTTCACGCAGGACGATGCGCATATCTTCTGCACCGAAGATCAGATCGAGGCGGAATGCGCGAAGTTCATCAATTTCCTCGCCGATATCTATGATGATCTGGGGTTCGAGAAGTTCGAGATCAAATTCGCCACCCGGCCTGAAAAGCGCGTGGGTAGCGACGAGAGCTGGGATCACGTCGAAGGCGCGCTGGAGGCCGCGATCAAGGCCACCGGGCGCGAGTTTACCCTGGAGCCCGGAGATGGTGCCTTTTACGGCCCCAAGCTTGACTTCTACCTGACCGACGCCATCGGCCGGGTCTGGCAGTGTGGCACCTTTCAGGTGGATCCGAACCTGCCCGAGCGTCTGGGCGCCACCTATATCGGCGAGGACGGCGGCAAGCATCGGCCCTACATGCTGCACCGCGCCTGTCTGGGATCCTTCGAGCGGTTCATCGGCATCCTGATCGAGAACTCGGCGGGCAAGCTGCCCTTCTGGCTGGCCCCCCGGCAGGTGGTCGTGGCCTCGATCATCTCGGATGCGGATGACTATGTGGTGGAGGTTGTGGACGCGCTGAAAGCCGCAGGTGTGCGCGCCGAGGCCGATCTGCGGAACGAAAAAATCAACTACAAGGTCCGCGAACACTCCGTTGGGAAAGTACCGGTTATTCTGGCCGTCGGGGCCCGTGAAGTCGAACAGCGGACAGTCACGCTGCGGCGCCTCGGGGAGAAAAAGACCTCGGTCGAGTCGTTGAACGCTGTAACACAAGCCTTGGGTCGCGAGGCAACGCCTCCTGATCTTTTGTAACAAAACAACCGGCTTCACCGTAAAATCGGAAAACTCAGGTGAATTTGAAACATTTTGCCTGAGTTTTTCGAATTTCCCCGCCAATCACTCACCCTTTGCTGACACAGATGTGACACACAGGCTCGTGAATGGTATGTTGGACGAGCTTTGTTACAACTAGCGGGCAACTGACCGACAGGTCGCAAATAAGGGAAAGAATAGATGTCAAACACGATGAAAACCGTTGCAATCGCAAGTGCCGTGGCTGCCGCCTTTGTTGCGCAGTCGACAACTGCACAAGCTGCCGCCAAGGAAAAATGCTACGGTGTTTCCGTTGCTGGTGCGAACGACTGCGCCGCCGGCCCTGGCACAACCTGCGCTGGCACATCTACGGTTGACTACCAAGGCAACGCATGGACGCTGGTCGACGCAGGCACCTGCGCAGAAATTGAACTGCCCGATATGGCCGATGGCACACCGCGTCAGGGCTCGCTCGAAGAGCTTGAGCGCGACCTGCCGGCATAACTGAAACAAGTGGTGCGCCCGACGGTCAGTCCGCCGGGCGCCGCTTTTGAAATAGTCGGCTGACCGCAATATCCGGAGAGCCCAATGCTTGACACATCCCAAGGATCTGACCGCCTGCCTCTGGCGCCGGGCGTTGGATACAAATCCCAACATTTCAACGATGTGATGGAAGATCCCGGCCCCGTGGCCTGGCTCGAAATCCATGCCGAGAACTACATGGGCGATGGTGGCAGGCCCCACGCGCAACTGCGCGCGCTAAGGGAGCGGTTTGCCCTCTCTGTGCATGGTGTCGGGCTCAGCATTGGCGGCGCGGACCCTTTGGACAAGGCACATCTGACGCGGCTCAAGGACCTTGTCGCGTGGACAAAACCTGCCAGCTTTTCAGAGCACCTGGCCTGGTCAACGCATGGGGCCGAGTTCCTAAACGATCTTTTGCCCCTGCCCTACACGAACGCGACGCTTGACCGCGTGGCAGACCATATAGATGAGGTGCAGGAAACGCTGGGCTGCCAGATGCTCTTGGAAAACCCGTCAAGCTACCTGGCCTTTGCAGAAAGCACCTGGAGCGAGACTGATTTTCTCGCCAAATTGGTCAGACGTACCGGTTGTGGGCTTTTGCTCGATGTCAACAACGTCTTCATTTCGGCCACCAATCTGGGATATTCACCCCAGGGCTATATCGATGCCTATCCGCTTGCCGCCGTTGGGGAAATCCATGTCGGCGGGCATGACGAAGACACCGACGATCATGGCGCGCCACTCTTGATCGACAGCCATAGCAAACCGGTGGTCGACCCGGTTTGGGGGCTGTTGGCGTATGCGCTGGCAAAGACCGGTCCGCGCCCCGTGCTGGTCGAATGGGATACGGATGTCCCCGACTGGTCCACCCTTCGGGCAGAGGCCAACCGGGCAGCGCGCGCATTGATCCCTGCGTCATGACTGTTACCCAATCAGGTTTCAGGAACGCTCTGATAGACGCAGATCTTGCAGTGCCCGAAGGCCTGAAAGATGGCCGGGGCGCCCCCGCCGGAGCGCGCTTTGCCGTCTATAGAAATAATGTCGTGCTGTCGCTGACCGAAGCGCTCTCTACAGGCTTCCCGCTGGTGCATAAACTGCTGGGAAGCCAGACGTTTGATCGTTTGGCAGGTGTTTTCGTCCGCGCCCATCCCCCCCGGTCACCACTGATGATGCACTATGGCGCAGCGCTGCCAGATTTCCTGGATAGCTTCGAGCCTTTAGCGCATATTGGGTATCTGTCGGACTGTGCGCGGCTCGATCTGGCGATACGCAGATCCTATCACGCCGGCGATGCTGAGCCACTTGATCCCCTCCGGCTGCAACAAGACCCACGCGCTGTGATGGCATTGCAGATATCGCCGAGCCCCGCGACCCAGGTTCTCTGCTCAAACTGGCCGCTCTTCGACATCTGGCGCTTCAACATGATACCGGATGCGCCCAAGCCCGAAGCGGTTCCGCAGGACGTGATGGTGACGCGCGCCGATTTTGATCCCCAGCCTCACCTTTTGCCTTCAGGGGCGGCTCTTTGGCTTGACGCCTTGACCGCAGGTCACAGCCTTGGTGCCGCCAGCGAAAAAGCGGCCGCCACGCACCCCACGTTCGATCTGGCCTCTACCCTGACGCTGGCGCTCAGCACTGCCGCGCTGACGGAAAACACGACAAAGGAAATACAATGATTACGCTATACTCCACCCTCACCGATCGCCTCTCCCGAGCTGATTGGGTCCTCACGACGCTGGCGCGTCTTGTCTTTGCAGGTACGCTGCTGATGTATTTCTGGGTGTCTGGCATGACAAAGCTTGGCGATGGAGCACTGGGGGTTTTCCAACCCTCCGTTGGCGCATATGCACAGATCTTTCCCAAAGCCATGGAAGCGGTCACCTTTGACATCACACAGTTGTCGCTTTGGCACTGGGCTGTTGTCACGGCCGGAACCCTGGCGGAGTTCATCCTGCCCGCTCTGATCGTGATCGGCCTGCTGACCCGCCTGTCTGCCCTGGGCATGATTGGCTTTCTTGTCGTGCAGTCACTGACCGACCTCTACGGTCACGGCGGCTTTGAACACACGGAGACTTTCGGCGCATGGTTCGACCGCTTTCCCGACAGTGTCATTCTGGACCAGCGGGCCTTCTGGGTCTTTTTGCTGCTGGTGATTGTCATCAAAGGCGCCGGGCCCCTGTCGCTCGATAACGCGCTGCGCCGCCGCACGGCAGAAGCCTGAATGCGAAGGGCCCGTCAGGCCGCTCCCAGAGCGGCCCGCACTTCTGCGGTCCAACCCAGATACATCCGGTCTTCATCGACAATCAGAGGGCGTTTCATCAAGGCAGGATACGCCTTGATCAGCGCCAGCGGTGGCCCGGTGCGCTCTTGATCAGATAGTCCCCGCCAGGTCGTTGATCGCGTGTTTAAAAGGGCGTCCCCAAAGGTTGCATGGGCGGCTCCCAATACTTCGGACGGCACCCCCTCCGACCGCACATCTAACAGTTGCGCAGTCGGCAAAGCTTTCAGCGCTTTGCGGCATGTATCACAGTTTTTCAGCCCGTAAAGTTGCATAATTATTCCCCGCTTCATCTCTGTCCTAAAGCAGTTTTGATCGGTTTACACGGCCAGTGGGTTGATTTTTTCCAACAAAGTACAATCTTCTTAATCGTACTGCAGGTTCGGATTACATCCGGTTGCGCTGGAAAGAAGACAACGTCGATCAAGGGACGTTGTGGCAATGTAAAAGGAGGCCCGGAACAGATGCCAACTGGCACCGTTAAGTGGTTTAACACAACCAAAGGCTATGGTTTCATAGCACCCGAAGGCGGGGGATCTGACGTTTTTGTTCACATTTCCGCCGTTGAACGTTCTGGACTAACAGGGCTCGCAGACGACCAAAAAGTCAGTTTCGAGCTCAGCGAAGGCCGCGACGGCCGACAAATGGCAAGTGATCTCAAGCTTCTTTAAACCTGACAGCTCAGCCTATGAGACGGTGCATGCAAGCGACATGCACCGATATACCGTGTAAGTGCCCTGCGTTGACCGACGCAACGACGGCATCAAACAGCGATGTTGAAGATCCAGATGGCACAGCATACTTCCCGTCCTAGGTCTGGCGCAACGCGTTTTTTTGTGACGCGCCTACTGTGTCATGCGTATTTTCTGCGACCCGTGGATCAAAGAATAGGCCGCATTTAGAGGCAGCTTTTTTGAACAATCCCTGCAGTGGATCCATTATTGTTGCGCAAAAAGCCGCTACACCACAATTTTGCTCAAAAGAAACCAGAACTCGATCCTTTTCCCGACACGCGCCCGCTCTAGACAGATTCCACACAATTTGGTGATCATAGAAAGAGTGCCCGCGCTATGAAGTATGTTTTTACTCCCCGTCCGCTGCCTGGTCTGCCCGCCTTAACACGTCATCTGCGCGCTTTTCGAGCCAGTGAGAGCGGCGCGACAACCACAGATTTTGTGATCATGGCTGCTATGGGCGTCGCGCTGGCGGCCGTAACGGTCGCCATGACGCGCGATGGCGCCGAGGTCAGCACAACCAAAACAGCGGCATCTTTGGAGCAGAACAATACGACGATGTTCGGAAAGCTCAGGGAAGGGCAACGGGCAGTGGCCCGCGAATTCAACAGCGCGCAGGACGACAATTCCTACTCGGGCGAATACAACGGCCAAGACTCTTATAACTCAGGCCAGCAATCCTCAGATAACGGAGAGGCCGGTGGCGGGCAGAACGGCGGGGCGACCGGATCCGACGCCGAGACAGGCGATCAGGAAACCGCAGATGCGGACCAGAATTCCGAGGATGCCGGGACTGAAACCGCAGACACAGCGACGGATGCTGGCGATACCAATCCCAGCGGGACGGACACAGCCTCCAACGGAGGCAGTGACGCGGACAATGACAATGAGGACAATGATCGTGGGGACGGTGGCGGCGACGGTGATTTCGCCGAGCTGGAAGAAGAGGAGGAAGACAGGGCGAAGCGCTGTACCCCCGGTCGCGAGCGGAAGGGCGAATGCTGAGAGGCTTTTCCCTGCGCGCGGGCAAGTTGCTCACCATGGCCCGAGCATTCTCGTTACCTGAAAGTGATCCTCTCGGTTGAGACATCTGGCTTCAGAACTGAAAGGAATGGCCTTCTGGACACGGCCCGGAGATACAAGCGGCGCCGTCAATTGGCCCCAGCGCGTCTCAACCGATGGGGTGAGTGGCGTCTTGGAAAGGGAGTGACAAGCAATACATTTTCAACATGGCACCGCGCCCGAACCGAGGGGCAGGAAGCGAAGCGTCCGCCCCGTGGGGGCGGTTCGGGCGCTGCCCAATCACAGATTGGGCACTACCATCCTTGGAAACTTTAGTGATTTTTTAGTCGCTGGCGCCTTGCCTCAAGTCTTCCGGGCATGGAGATTGAGTACTGAAGAAACATATCAACAAAGCCTCGCAACTCGTTGCAATCACCTTCGTATGCTTCAACGTAGCGATGCTTGTGATACTGTCCAATTACCCTGATTTGATGCGCCTATTCTTTCAATGCATCGGTTATCGATCCGTCAGACGCCAAATCGTTTATTCGACGCGTCAGATCTATCTTTTCAGCTGACTCATCCGCGGCCTGCGTTTCGCCAACGCCAGATTTAATCGTAATACATGCAAATTCGAGCGCTTGCAGATATAGTTGCACTGCAGCTTTCCACCTTTTTGCCGCAAAGTTGAATTCAGCGTCCAAATAGGTGTTCTTCAAAACATCGGGTAGAAAGTCCGGTACTTTCAAATCAGGCTTTGGAAACTGGGCGGCCTCGTATAATTCTTCAAAATCAATAACTACCTTGTCTTCCTGATAACCTTCAAAACGATGCCAATAACCTGAATTCAAATGAAAGCTAATAAATGAACCCCGTTGGCAACTATCACACGCGACAAGACAAAATGAACGCATATTTATGCTTTCAGATTTACGAGTGTGATGCCCTCGCAATCTACCTATAGAAACAACACCGCAATACCCGCAGGAATACTTTATCGCCATTACTTTGTTTCCTGAAAACATCTGGCCACGTCTCCCGGCGCACCCATTTTTCCAATTGAAACGCTCTCTTGGAGCCTTTCAACCCCGACTACGCGGGGTCATTCAAAACCCCAATAAACTCCCGCCATTCGCCCTTGCTCATACCGCTCGTCTCCTGCGTCACGTCCTCGCCTTTCAGCATACGCTTCACACAGTCCAGCGCCTTGCCGGACATGGTGGCCCCGCCCAGGCGGTAATCCTCAAACGCACCGTAAGCCGCCGGGACCCAGTCGGCGACCATGGCGCAAATCGCGTCCGCATAGACCCGGATTTCATATTGGGCGTGGGCGTCGGCGCGCAGGCGCAGGAAGTGGAAGAGGTTGTGCAGGTCCACCTTCCAGTACCATTGAGTGTAGACATTGGCGGGCAGGTTCATGCGGGCGAGTTCACGGGCCAGGCCGTCTTGCTTTTCACCATCTGGCCCATCCTGAGAGATCATGGATTCGTAATGATCATAGGCGCGATTGCTGTCGGCCTTGAGGATTTCGAGGACCCGGGCGGCTTCGGCGCCTTCGAGCACACCGCCCCGGCCCTGATTGTTGACCACGGATTGCGCGTTGATGTGTTCGGGCGCGGGGATGTAGAATTCGCGGTCGAGGATCGAGTAGCGGGCGGAGTATTCGTTGACGTTGGCAGTGCGGTGGCGAATCCACTGGCGCGCGACGAAGACGGGCAGTTTCACGTGCAGCTTGATCTCGCACATCTCGAAGGGGGTGGAGTGCCAGTGACGCATGAGATAGCGGATCAGCCCTTCGTCGTTCTGGACCGATTTTGTGCCCTTTCCATAGGACACGCGCGCCGCTTGACAGATGGCCGCATCGTCACCCATGTAGTCGATCACCCGGACAAAACCGTGATCGAGAACGGGGACAGCCTTGTAAAGATGTGCCTCCATGCCCGGCGCGACCGCGCGCAGGGTCGGCGCAGGCGTTGCGCGAAGGTCGTCGATTTCGGCTTGTTGGTCCGGGCTGAGCGGCATGAGCTGTCCTTTCAAGGGGCGTGAGTCGCCCGCAACTATATCTGGGCAAATGCCGGGGCGGAACAGCTATATAGGGTAGAGGGCAAAACTATCAGCCCCCCATCACGTCTGCGGGATGGTGCTGGCGCAAGCAGATTGTCATGCTAAGCTATCTTAACAATTTATCAGTCAGGAGAGAATGAATGAGCCTCAGGTATCTGCACACGATGGTTCGGGTAAAAGATCTGGAAAAGTCGATCGCATTTTACGAACTTCTGGGCCTGAAAGAAACCCGCCGGATGGACAGTGAAGGCGGGCGCTTCACGCTGGTGTTCATGGCACCACCCGGGCAGGAGGAGTGCCCGGTGGAGTTGACCTACAATTGGGACGGCGATGACGCCTTGCCCAGCGACAGCCGCCATTTTGGCCATCTGGCCTACCGGGTGGGCAACATTTACGAGACCTGCCAGCACCTGATGGACAATGGCGTCACGATCAATCGCCCCCCGCGCGATGGGCACATGGCCTTTGTCCGCTCCCCCGACAACATCTCGATCGAGCTTTTGCAGGAGGGCGACAACCTCGCCCCGGCCGAGCCGTGGTCCAGTATGGAAAACACCGGGCATTGGTGAGGTTTGCGGCATTGGCCGGGCTGGGCAGCCTGATCGCACCGGCGGTTGAAGCGGCGGAATGCCGTCTTGCGCTGGTGCTTGCGATGGATGTGTCCAGCTCGGTTGATGCGCGCGAAGACGTGTTGCAGCGGGGTGGCATGGTGGCCGCCCTGACCTCTCCCGAAGTACGCGCCGCGTTTTTCGCAACCGATCAACCGGTCGCTTTGGCGGTCTATGAGTGGTCCGGGAGGTACAATCAGGAGGTGCTGCTGAACTGGACACTGATCGACCGCCCCTCTGTCCTGCTGCATGCCGCTGAGGTGATCGCGCAGAGCAAGCGCAGTCACAATGATTTTCCGACGGCTATGGGATACGCGCTTGGCTATGGGGCCGGAATGCTGGAACGCGCTCCGGATTGTCTATACAAGACGCTCGACATGGCCGGGGACGGACAAAACAATGAAGGGTTCAGCCCCGCTCAAGCCTATGCCGCCTTCCCGTTTGACGGCGTTACCGTCAACGGGCTGGTGGTGAATGGTGCGGATTACGAGGCTGAAACAGGCCTCATCGCGTTCTACAAAGGGCAGGTTATCCGCGGAGCCGGCGCTTTTGTCGAGATTGCGCAGGGATTTGAAGACTATGAGCGCGCGATGCGGCGGAAGCTGGAACGGGAATTGACGCCACCGGTGATCGGGAATGCTATTCCCGACACAGAGTCGAAGGGTTAAGGTGTCTCCCCGTGGCCTCCTCCTCGCCCTGACCGTAGGCTTGATACCCCAGCTTGCACAGGCCAACTGCCGCCAGGCTCTAGCCTTGGGGCTGGATGTATCTGGCTCAGTGGATTTGCACGAGTACCGTCTGCAATTGGACGGCCTCGTCACGGCGCTCAATAGTCCCGATGTGGTTCGCACCATCCTCGCGATGCCAAGCGCACCAATCGACATCCTCATTTTCGAATGGAGCGGGCCAACGGATCAAGCCATTTTGGTTCCCTGGACGACTCTGTCAGACTTGAACTCGATTTCTGCGATCAGCGAAAAACTTGCCCGTACAGAACGGCGGTCCGCAACACCAGGCACCGCATTAGGTGTTGCGATGACAGTTGGAGCACAGTTTCTTGACGAACGCGCTCACTGTTGGAAACGCACCCTCGATATATCGGGGGACGGGAAATCCAATCTGGGGCCTCGGCCACGACATCTCAAAGACGCCATCGGCGCGCGGGGCATCACGGTGAATGCTCTTGTCATTGGAACCGACGCCCCGGCATCAGATGACAGACGCCAGACCGAAATCGGTGAGCTTTCCGCATACTTCCAAGCTGAAGTCATCACCGGCCCCGGGGCATTCGTGCAAACGTCCCTGGGCTTCGAAGATTATGCAGACGCGATGACACGAAAACTGAGACGAGAGTTGGAAGACTTTGTAATGGGCAGGCTTCAGTAGATGTACCGGATCTGGTCTGACCAATAACGCTCCATGCGCTTGAGGGACCTTGTGATGTCGTCGATCCCTTCAGGGCCAAGCACCCCTTTATGCTCCAGACCTTCCGCATGGCGCAGGAATAAGGTCGACACAACATCACGGATCTTACGACCCTTGTCGGTCAGCTTTACCCGAACGGAGCGGCGGTCGATTTCACAGCGTTGGTGGTGCATATACCCCATCTCAACCAGTTTTTTGAGATTGTAGCTGACATTGCTGCCTTGGTAGTAGCCCCGGCTTTTCAATTCACCGGCAGTGACCTCGTTGTCCCCGATATTGAACAGCAAAAGCGCCTGGACGGCATTGATTTCAAGCACGCCAACCCGTTCGAATTCATCCTTGATAACGTCGAGCAGAAGCCTGTGAAGACGCTCGACCAGCGACAAGGCTTCGAGATAACCGATCATAAACCCCTGGTGCTGACCAGCGCGGGCTTCTTCGGACTTGATGGGATCCTGAATACTCATATACGCACTCCGACAAATCTTGTTTGGCCGGAAATTGCGTGAGAAAGCCCAATATTTCGTTAAAAACTAGAAAAACATGCGCACATTGTGTTTCAGGCGCTGGTTTTGGGTAAATCCGCGATGATGTCTTCAATCAGTTTGGCATAAGCTTCGGGGGGCGGCACCTGACCTGTAACCCACTGATAGAGGTCGTGATCGTTCTCGCTGAGCATCTCATCGTAGAGCTTCAAGCCCGCGTCATCCATGACGTCCAAATGGGCCTCGGCAAAGCGCTGCAGGATCAGATCCATCTCCTTGATGCCGCGCCGCATGGACCGCATCCTGAGCCGCTTTATGCGATTTTCAGGCAGCTCTGTCATCTGCCTCTTCCCGCAATGCCGTGCGCAACTTCTTTTCCAGACGGCCCATCTGTTCGACCCGGGCGATCATATCCGCACGCAAGTCTCTCAGCTCATTGAGTATCTCGCTGGCGGAGGTTGGCAACGTTGCTTCCTCCAAAGGCGCATCGAGACCCTCGCCCTGACCGTTAATAAGCCACATCATCGAGACATTCAAAAGCCCGGCCATCATGGACAGGCGGTTGGCACGTGGCTCGCTCAGATCGTCTTCCCACGACCGCAGGGTCGCGACGCGTACGCCGAGGCGACGCGCAAGCTCGGGCTGCGTCATCTCTGCCGTTTCTCGCGCCGCGGCCAGCCGATCCCCAAATGTCGCTGTCTCAGGCCCATACCAGTCTTTACTATCGTCCATCTTGCACTCTCCTACACGCCAACGCGCTTGATCGGGGCTACGCAGCCCCCTATGAACGCCTTAGTTTTATAAAACCGAGGCTCTCATGGAATTTCTGTCTACGACACTCGCGCGCGTCAAACCGTCCCCAACGATCGCTGTCACCACAAAGGCCGGCGAACTGAAGGCCGCCGGGCGCGATGTCATCGGACTGGGCGCCGGAGAGCCGGATTTCGACACGCCGCAAAACATCAAAGATGCTGCGGTAGCAGCCATACACGATGGAAAGACCAAATACACGGCCGTTGACGGGATACCTGAGCTAAAAACTGCCATCTGCGACAAATTGCAACGCGACAACGGGCTTTCCTACCTCCCCTCGCAGGTCAGTGTCGGCACGGGGGGTAAACAAATCCTTTACAACGCGCTGATGGCCACGCTCAACCCCGGCGATGAGGTTGTGATCCCTGCGCCCTATTGGGTCAGCTACCCGGATATGGTCTTGCTCGCGGGCGGGAAACCGGTCGTGGCCGCGGCGACGCTGGAGCAGGACTTCAAGCTGACGCCAGAAGCGCTCGAAGCCGCGATCACCCCGAAAACAAAGTGGTTTATCTTCAACTCGCCCAGCAACCCGACGGGGGCAGGCTATAGCCGAGACGAATTGAAGGCGCTGACAGATGTGCTGCTGCGACATCCGCATGTCTGGGTGATGACGGACGATATGTATGAACATCTGGCCTATGACGGGTTTACGTTCTGCACACCCGCAGAGCTGGAGCCCGCGCTTTATGACCGAACACTCACCGTGAACGGTGTCAGCAAGGCCTATGCGATGACCGGCTGGCGGATCGGCTATGCTGCAGGCCCCGAGCACCTGATCGCCGCAATGCGCAAGATCCAGTCCCAAAGCACATCAAACCCCTGCACGATCTCGCAATGGGCCGCGGTCGAGGCGCTGAATGGCACACAGGATTACATCGCCACCAATAACGCCCTGTTTGTCCGGCGGCGTAATCTTGTGGTCTCCATGCTCAACGACATTGACGGTGTTGTCTGCCCCACACCCGAAGGCGCGTTTTACGTCTATCCGTCGATTGCCGGGCTCATCGGCAAGAAGACGCCAGCCGGCACGGTTATCGACACCGATGAGAGTTTTGCCACCGCCTTGCTTGAGGATACCGGGGTGGCGGTGGTCTTTGGGGCGGCCTTTGGCCTGTCGCCGAACTTCCGGATCAGCTATGCGACCTCGGACGACCTGCTCAAGGAAGCCTGCACGCGGTTGCAGGCCTTTTGCAGCAGCCTGACGTGACCTGCGCGGAAGGAGCAACGATATGACCGACCTCCCCGACTATTACTTCCGGGTGCGCGAAAACGGGGCCGCCGTGTTCCGGGTCGACACGCAAAATCGTCAGCGCCGGATCGAGATGGACCAGATCGCCGTGCTCAACGTGCGCAATGGTGAGATCAAACCGCAGGGCGACCGCACCCTGTCGGCGGAAGATACGGACGCAATCCGCCGCTGGATGGCGGAGCGCACGGCGCTGTTGGCCGCGCGCACGCTGGATGACATCGCGCGGACGATAGATTACCTCAACCTGACAACGCAATGGGCGCAATCCAAGGCATCAGAAGCAGAGCTTGAAGCCATCACCGACAGTCTGCTGCTGGCGATGCATGACCTGCGCCATGTGCTTGTGCGCAAAAAGGCCGACCGCCTGACCGAAGCCCGAGACGAAACGCCCGACCGCTAGGTATTGAAGAGGAAGTGCAACACATCGCCATCCTTAACGACATATGATTTGCCTTCCGCGCGCATCTTGCCTGCGTCCTTGGCTGCATTCTCCCCGCCCAGCGAAACAAAATCCTCGTAGGCAATCGTCTCGGCGCGGATAAACCCCTTTTCGAAATCGCCATGGATCACGCCCGCCGCTTTGGGTGCCGTGGTGCCCTGGCGGATGGTCCAGGCGCGTGCTTCTTTGGGACCAACCGTAAAATAGGTCTCAAGATGCAGCAATTCGTAGCCCGCGCGGATCAGCCGGTCGAGCCCAGCCTCGGACAGCCCCATTTCTTCCAGGAACATCTCCGCCTCATCCGGTTCAAGCTGGCTGATCTCCTCCTCGATCTGGGCCGAGATAATGACATGCGCGTTGCCTTGCTTGGCCGCCATTTCCGCCACTTTCGCCGCATGCGCGTTCCCCACAGCGGCCTCCGCTTCACCGACGTTGCAGACATAGAGCACGGGCTTGGTCGTCAGCAGTTGCAGCATCTTCCAGGCCTTGGCGTCTTCCTCATCCACCGCGACCACGCGGGCCGGTTGCCCCGCCTCCAGCGCCTCAAGGGCCGCGCGCATCAGCCGTTCCTGTTGCACGGCCTCCTTGTCGCCGCCCCGCACCTTGCGCAGGATGTTTTGCAGCCGTTTTTCGATGCTTTCGATGTCGGCAAGCATGAGTTCCGTCTCAATGGTCTCGGCATCCGCCACCGGGTCCACCCGGCCTTCCACATGGGTCACGTCACCGTCTTCAAAGCAGCGCAGAACGTGGGCGATGGCGTCCACTTCGCGGATGTTGGCCAGAAACTGGTTGCCAAGCCCCTCGCCCTTTGAGGCGCCTTTCACAAGGCCTGCGATGTCCACGAAAGTCATGCGCGTCGGGATCACCTGTTTTGAGCTTGCAATGCCCGCCAGCGCGTCCAGCCGCGCGTCGGGTACCGCCACCTCGCCCACGTTGGGCTCAATCGTACAAAACGGAAAATTGGCGGCCTGCGCGGCAGCTGTCCGCGTCAGCGCGTTAAACAGCGTGGATTTGCCTACATTCGGCAAGCCCACAATACCCATCTTGAAACCCATGTCCGCGTCCCTCTTCAGCTGGCGCATCTCCTAGGGCGAATGGCGCGGCAACACAAGGGCTGTGGCAGGGCTAGCGGCTGCGCGCATCCTCACGGGCATGAAAGATCAGTGCCCAGGCCAGCAGGATGAACATCGGGTGTGTGAGTCCCCCCGAAAAGAACAATGCCGGAATCCAGATCAGAAACACGACAATCGACAGGATCGGGCGCCCGGCCAGCAGGATCGACAACGGTGGCAACAGTATCGCAAGAATATAGTTCATGACGCTGAAATGGGCATGAGGGCTCCTGATTTTTAGGGGCAAAATCAGGAAAAATCGCCCACCCCGACGACTTGCAGCATTGCTGCATTGATTTCCAGCACGGATTTGGGCATTGGAGGCCGGAACGCAAAAGGACGCTCTATGACCCGCATTGATGATAAATTTGCTGATCTGGCCCGACAGGGCAGGAAAGCCTTTGTCTCTTACATCATGGCGGGTGATCCTGATTTCGAAACCTCGCTGGCGGTGGTCAAAGGGCTGCCCGCCGCAGGTGTCGATATCATCGAACTGGGCCTGCCCTTCACCGACCCGATGGCGGATGGCCCCACCATTCAGCTTGCCGGTCAGCGCGCCCTCGAAGGAGGCATGACCCTGCAAAAGACGCTCGATCTGGCGCGGGCCTTCCGGGAGGGGGATCAAACCACCCCCATCGTGCTGATGGGCTACTACAACCCGATCTACAGCCGTGGGGTCGACTCCTTTCTGGTGGCGGCAAAAGACGCCGGAATCGACGGGCTGATCGTCGTCGATCTGCCCCCTGAAGAAGACGCAGAGCTCTGTCTGCCTGCGCAGGCTGCAGGGTTGAACTTTATCCGCCTCGCCACGCCAACGACCGATGACAAGCGCCTGCCGCAGGTTGTGCAAAACACCTCCGGCTTTGTCTATTACGTCTCGATCACCGGCATCACCGGGGCCGCCGAAGCTGAAGCGGGTGACGTCCGCCCCGAAGTCGCGCGGATCAAGGCGGCCAGCGGCCTGCCGGTCATCGTGGGCTTTGGCGTCAACACACCGGAGAAGTCCCGCGCCATTGCCGCAGTGGCAGACGGCGTCGTGGTGGGCTCCGCCATCGTGAGCAAGATTGCGGCGGGCGACAGCGTTGGGGATGTTCTGGCCTTTGTGAAATCACTCTCTGACGGCGCCCATTCAGCCTGACCGCCGGTCTGATCGCGGCGGGCTGCCGTTCCGGTCCTCGTCTAGAAAGATCCGCAGCTCCGTCAGAACCGGCAGGATCGCCGAGACCTTTCGCATGTCGAACCCCGCTGCAAAATGCTCGAAATCGGGGCCAAGGGCCGTGATGACCTCACTGCGCAGGGACCGCCCCGCATCGGTGAGATAGACCAGCTTGGAGCGCCCGTCGTCGGGGTTGGGCCGCATCTCCACAAGCTTGTGCCGCTCCAGCCCCTTCAGGGTGTGCGTCATGGTTGTCTTGGGCACCTGAAACGACCGCGCCAAATCGATCGGCGCGCGCCCGTCCCCCAGCCGGATCATGTGGTTGAGCACCGTAAAATGCGGGGCGATCAACCCCTCGGGCAGCCGCGCCTCCAGCAAGACGCGACTGAGTTGCTCAATGATGCTGATCTCCTTGAACAATTCAAAAAGATCGGCGTGTGTTTGGTCAGGCATCCAGTCGTTTCGCCTCCAGCGGCCAGCGCGGCGTTGGTGCCACATCCGGACCGTAGCCCAAGCGGCCCAGCATTTGAACCGTTTGCCCGCGCTGTGCCAGAAGACGATGTGCCGACTGTTTGTGCCGCTCCATTTCGGGAAACTCTTGCAGACATTGGCTGACCGGGTGCAGCGCCAGCCCCATTGCCGTCGTCTTGAGGTTCAGGCGCAACCAGCGCCGGCCAGCCTCGATCTGATCGGCACGGGTGTTCGTCTGCGTCACGATGGCCGCGTAGGCGGGCGTGGCGGCCAGCATTTCGTTGTAGATCGCGACGCCCTGTTTGAACCCCTCGCTGTCAGGCTCCAACTGGCCTTCGCGGGTGAGAACCCCCGCCAGCATCAAGGCCTCAAGGACCGGCCCGCCCAGATCGATCCCGTCGGGGGAGGCGTTGATCTCGGCCTTGCCAAAGCGCATCAGATCAACCGATTCCCGCAAGGTACGCGGTGTGTGGGCCTCAACCTGCCAGGCCTCCCATGTCAGTGTTTTCAGGGCTCCCACCGTTCCGCCATCAGTGTAGATATCCGCATAGAGCTCCAGTTCATTCGCCTGTGCCGGGGTCAGTGGCTGATCGGCAAAAGGCGCCTTGCACGAGCGCCGGTCCAGGATGTGCGCGGAGAGCGGATCAGCGCTGCCGCCCTGCGCAAACCGCGCCCGCGCCACAGGGCCGTCTGGCTCCTCGGGATAGAGCTCCAGGGTCACTTGATATCCGGCGGCCCCCGCGGCGAGCACCATCTGTTCCAGAAAACAACCCAGACCAATGGTGATCTGCCGATCAAACGGGTCCGTTTCAGGCAGACGGCGCGTCTGGTCGTGAAACAACGCCACGCCATCGTCACCCTCCAGTGCCACCTGCCAAGGTTGCAGATTATGTGGATTGGGGGCCAGCAGGGCAAAGCTCAGGGCATTGAGTCGCGGGTCCTCATATGTGCCCGCAGCGCCCCATGGCGCTTGCGCCACATAAGGTGTTCGGGTCGCCATAAACCCGGCCCCCGCTGCTGAGGCTGCCAGAACCGTACCGCCGCCGATCAAAGTCAGTGTTTTACGTCGAGAGAGAGACATGAGGTATCCTTTCATCTGGCTTTCATTTGGTTCGATATTGCACTATATATAGTACGATATCGAACCAATCAATCCCTGTCCTCACTGATAGATTGAAATTGCGTCTAGGCCTTGATACCCGAAGCGAAAGAGTAAGCGGGAGTTGCCATGCCAGCCGTCACCACGATCCAGGACCTCAAGGAAATGCACAGACGCCGGGTGCCCCGGATGTTCTACGATTACGCGGAATCAGGCAGCTGGACCGAGCAGACGTTTCGCGAGAACACGACCGACTTTGAACAGATCAGGCTGCGCCAACGGGTCGCGGTCGATATGACCGGGCGCAGCACCGCCAGCCAGATGATCGGGCAGGATGTGGCCATGCCCGTGGCGCTTGCGCCGGTGGGCTCCACCGGGATGCAACACGCGGACGGCGAGATCCTGGCGGCAAAGGCAGCAGAAAAGTTCGGCGTGCCCTTTACGCTGTCCACGATGTCGATCTGTTCGATCGAGGACGTGGCCGCCCATACCACCAAGCCGTTCTGGTTCCAACTCTATGCCATGCGCGACAAGACCTTCGTCAAGAACATCATTGAGCGGGCCAAGGCCGCCAAATGCTCGGCGCTGGTGCTGACGCTTGACCTGCAAATCCTCGGGCAGCGGCACAAGGACATCAAGAACGGGCTGACCGTGCCGATCAAACCCACCTTGCCCAACCTGATAGATCTGGCCACGAAATGGCGCTGGATTTCAGGTATGGCACAGACCAAGCGGCGCCAGTTCGGCAATATCGTGGGGCATATCGACGGCATCAGCGATATGAGTTCTCTGTCGGTCTGGGCCTCGGAAAGCTTTGATCCGCAGCTCAACTGGGACGAGGTCAAAACCATCAAGAAGATGTGGGGCGGGCCGCTGATCCTGAAAGGCGTGCTTGATGTGGAGGACGCCAGGATGGCCGCCAGGATGGGGGCCGATGCGATCGTTGTCTCCAACCACGGCGGGCGGCAACTGGACGGTGCGCTCTCGTCGATCCGGGCATTGCCGGCTATTCTGGATGCGATCGGTGACAAGGTCGAAGTCCATATGGACGGCGGTATCCGCTCAGGTCAGGATGTGCTCAAGGCGCTGGCCCTTGGCGCGAAGGGCACCTACATCGGGCGGGCGTTTATCCACGGGCTGGGGGCCATGGGACAACCCGGCGTGACCAAGGCGCTTGAGATCATCCACAAGGAACTCGACACGACGATGGCGCTCTGCGGGGAGACCAAGGTGGCAGATCTGGGACGGCATAACCTCTTGATCCCCGAAGATTTCGAAGGGCGTTGGCAGAAAACCTGACAGGCGGTAAGCTCGCGCCATGCTGATTTTCATCGACAAGCGTCTGACCTTCCTTGCAAACCCCAAGACCGGCACAACAGCAATTGAAACAGCGTTAGGCGGACGGGCCGAGATCATCTTTACCAAGGAGCGCAAACATCTCAACGCAAAGCGCTACCAAAGCAAGATCGCCCCGTTTCTTAAAAGCGCCTTCGGGGTCGAGACGGAAACCGTCGCTGTCATGCGCGAACCGCTGGACCAGATCAGAAGCTGGTACAGATACCGCGCCCGCGACGCGGTTGCCGGTCTTGATCGCTCGACGCGGGACATCTCTTTTGACGACTATATCAAAGAGGTCGTGTCAGACACGCCGCGAGAGCACGCAAGGATCGGCACCCAGCGCGGGTTTCTGACCAACAAGGCAGGCGAATTGGCTGTCGATCATCTCTTTGCCTATACCGCGCAGGAAGCACTGCTGGCGTTCCTTTCAGATCGGCTGGACACGGACATAACGCTCAAACGCCGGAACGTGTCGCCTGCGCTCAAGGCCCCTCTCTCCCCCGACATGACAGCGCTTCTGAAGGCCGCGCGGGCCAAGGAATTCGCGCTTTATGACAGGCTGATGGCGGCAGGCGGGTATCTTAAACGTCCCTGACAGGATGGGTCGCGGCACTGCGGCCCAGGGCCGGCACCAGCAAAAGGGCTGTGACGACCATGATCCCGGCGATGAGGATGAAACCCGCCCGCAGACCCAGCGCCTCGGAGGTAAAACCCATCAGCGGGGGCCCAAAGAAGTAGGCTCCGTAACCCATGACCGACACCCTGCTGATGGCGTCCAGCCGCGCCTCCGGGGCGACCGTGCGGCCGATCAGGGCAAGGGCCAGCGGCGCCACAACCGAGACGCCGATCCCCGCAAGGCCAAAGCCCAGATAAGCGACTGTCAGGCTGGGGGCGCTGCCCGCCAGCGCAAGCCCTGCCGCAGAAACCAGCGCCGCGATCCCCATCAGTTTCAGCTCGGGCAGATGGCGGGACAGGAAATGCCCTGCAAGCCGCCCGACGCCCATGGTCAGGCCGAGGATCGCCGGCCCCAGCGCGCCTTCGGAGGCATCCCCGCCCAACGTGCGTTCCAGATGCAGCGCGGACCAGCCTTCGGCACTGGCTTCGACCAGAAAGGCCACCAACACCACAGCACCCCCCAGCACGGTCAAGAGCCGCGCCACGGACACCGAGGCGCGCGCCTCCGATGCAGAGACGGGTTTTGGTTTGCTGGCAGGCTCGATCATCACCCAGGCCAGCGAGAGGGTAATGACCCCCAGCAACGCGAAGATCTCGACCGGGGTCCAGCCCAGCTCCCGGAACGCCCCGGTCGCAAAGGCGGCGGCGGCGTAGGCCAGCGAATAACACGCGTGGTTGAGGTTCATTAGAGGGCGACCAGAGGCTTGCTCGGCCTCCGAAATGCGTACATTGGCCAGCACATCGACGACCCCCGCCGCAATGGACGCCACGATCATGGCCAGCGTAAAGGTGACCAGCCCCGAGGACGCCCCGGCCCCGATCATACCCGAAACCACTATCAAAGAGAAAAACGGCAGCGCCAGGCGGCCTGCCACGCGGTCGGCAAAGGGGGCAACCCACATTGCCGCTACAGCGGCCAGCGAAGCCAGCAGCATCGCCGCCCCGTACACACCGTCCGAGGCCGAGATCGCCTGCTTGATGACCGGCATCTGCGCAAAGAACGCAGCCCAGGCCGACGCCATAAGGGCAAAGCCCATCAGCGGTTTGCGCGACACCCAAAGATCGGTTAACAGTCCCATCCCATTTCCCTGACACGCGCAGAGGAAACCCACAAGACGGGCGATCTCAAAAACCCTCTTTCCAAGAGGACAAAAGCGGTCTATACGCGCGGCTTCACGCGGGGCTACAGCCTTGGAGGAGCCCCGCCTTTACATATTGGAGAGTATCAATGGCTGGAGAAATTCCGGATCTTGTCGCTCAGGAACGGACGGGGACAGGCAAGGGCGCCGCTCGTCAGGCACGTCGCAACGGCATGGTTCCTGGCATCGTATTTGGTGGCGAGACGGACCCGTTGCCCATCAACATTCCGTTCAACGTGCTGATCAAAAAACTGCGGGCCGGTCGGTTTAAGTCGACCCTGTTCAACATGAAAGTTGAGGGTCACGATGATGTGCGGGTGATTTGCCGCGACGTCCAGCGTCATGTGGTCAAGGATCTGCCGACACATATCGACTTCATGCGTCTCAAGCGCACCACCAAGATCAACCTCTTCATCGCGGTTGAAGTGGAGGGAGAAGACGTGGCCCCCGGCCTGAAAAAGGGTGGTGTTCTGACGCTGATCCGCCCCGAAGTCGAACTGATCGTGACCGCGGGCGATATCCCCGATCACATCACCATCGACATCTCCGAGATGGAGATCGGCGACAATATCACGATCTCGTCGGTCACCTTGCCCGAAGGCGCAAAGCCAACGATCGACCGTGACTTTGTGATTGCGCAACTCTCTGCCCCTGCTGGCCTGTCGTCTTCTGACGACGAGGACGAGGATGAGAGCGAAGACGCCCCAGAGGCAGAAGCAGAAGCAACAGAAGAGTAAGCTTCGAAGCAGAAAACTGTTGGATACGGGGCCCTTTGCGGCCCCGTATTTCGTTTCCGGGATGGCTGCGCTATGCTGCGCTGCAGTATAGGAGCAAAGGCATGAAACTGATCGTGGGCTTGGGCAACCCCGGCCCGAAATATGCAGGTCACCGGCACAACATCGGATTTATGGCCCTGGACCG
The DNA here is from genome assembly GCF_020622345.1 of Roseobacter weihaiensis. GTDB lineage: Bacteria > Pseudomonadota > Alphaproteobacteria > Rhodobacterales > Rhodobacteraceae > Roseobacter > Roseobacter weihaiensis. The sequence goes on from NZ_JACNMO010000001.1 coordinate 119,647, forward strand.
GATCGCCGCTGACCATGGCTTTGCGCCGTGGAAAGGCAAGCATCAGGGCAGCCTCAGTGAGGGGCGCTTCGGGTCGGAGCGGGCAGTATTGCTCAAGCCCGAGACGTTCATGAACAACTCCGGCCAATCGGTGCAGGCCGCCATGCGCTTTTACAAGCTGGACCCCGCGGATGTCGTCGTGCTGCATGACGAGATTGATCTGGCCCCGCGCAAGGTCAAGTACAAGGTCGGCGGCGGGCATGCCGGTCATAACGGGCTGCGGTCGATTCACGCCCATATCGGTCCCGAGTATGCCCGCGTGCGGCTCGGCGTTGGCCATCCCGGTCACAAGGACCGCGTGCCGGGTTATGTCCTGCATGATTTCTCCAAGGCAGACCAGGACTGGCTGGACGATGTTCTGCGCGGCGTCAGCGACGGCGCCCCCTATCTGGCATCCGGAGATGCTGCAAAATTCAGCAATGCGGTGGCCTTGCGCACGGCACCCGCACGCTCCGGCACGGGCGAAAAGAAACCTGCACAGAAGCCGGCCGCAAATCCTGCCCCGGACGCCACGCCGCCCGCACCCAAGACCGAGCCCCGATCCGCCCTGCAAAGGCTGGTGGAGCGCTTCAAGTGACACTCTCGGAGGCTTTCGAGTATCAGGCCATCAGTTGCGCCCGGCTGGGGTCCCCTTTCATGGGGCAGCTCTTTGATTTGCTGGCGGATTGCTGGCCGGAAAAAAGCACACTCGGCAGGCGGTTTGCAGCGTTTTCAGGGGATGTCGGTCCGGCCGGGGCATCTCTGCCGCTACGCATTGCGGGTGGCCTGCATGCGCTTGTGCTCAGCGGACGGGCGCCTGACCTGGCAGCGGTCTACCCGCCTGAGGCATCCTCGGATGCGGCGCTGCGGGTGGCCGTTCTGTCCGCGCTTTCGGCACATGAGGCGTTTTTGCTCGATTGGGTGGAAAGCCCGCCCCAGACCAATGAGGTGCGCAGGTCCGCTGCCCTGATCGCAGGTGCAACAGTGCTCGCGGGACGGTTCGACCTGCCGGTCTGGCTATCCGAGCTTGGCGCCAGCGGTGGGCTGAACCTGATGTGGGACCACTATGCGCTGGATCTCGGGGCCCTCACCCTTGGGGCCTCAGACCCTGTTCTGAGCCTGAAACCTGAGTGGCGCGGCCCCCTGCCCCAGCCCGAGCTGCCAGTGGTTGCGGCGCGCGCCGGTGTTGATCTCAACCCGCTCAATCCGGCTAATCCGCAGGACCTGCTGCGCCTGACTGCCTTTCTTTGGCCGGATCAGCCCGACAGGTTGGCCCTGACCCGAGCCGCAGCCGCGATCATGAAGGCCCCTCTGCATCGCGGCGATGCCATCGCCTGGCTGGGCCGGCGCCTGACGCACGCACCGGATGCTCATCTGCATCTGATCCAGCACACCGTGGCCTGGCAATACTTTCCAAAAGACGTCCAGGCGCGGGGTCGCGCGATGATCGAGGAGGCGGGCGCTGCGGCTACATACACGCGTCCTGTGGCCTGGCTTTCGATGGAGACAGATGGAGACATGACAGGCGGCATCGGCGCGGCCCTCGTGCTCAGGCTCTGGCCCGGTGATGTGACGCTGTCACTGGGGCGGGCAGATTTTCACGGACGCTGGGTTCACTGGACGGGGTCGGCGTAGCCGCCGGGCAGCGCGGCGTTGGCCATCGTGCCACCGGACCCTATGTTATGACAGGGCAAACAACAAAAGGGAGACCGGGATGGAACAGGACGACAGCGTGAATGTTCTGGGTGAACGCCTGGCCCTTTGCGGCAGCGATCCAGTCACCGGTTTTTTCCGGGACGGGCACTGCAACACCTGCGCGGCGGACCGCGGCAACCACACCGTCTGTGCGGTGATGACCGACGAGTTTCTCGCCTTTTCCAAATATGTGGGAAACGATCTGAGCACGCCGCGCCCCGAATTCGGGTTCGAGGGCCTGAAGGCCGGAGACAGCTGGTGCTTATGTGCGGGGCGGTTTTTACAGGCCCATGACGAGGGCTGCGCGCCGCAAGTGTATCTGGCCGCGACGCACAGGCGCGCCCTTGAGATCGTGCCGCTGGAGGTGCTCAAGGATCATGCGACCCCAGGTCCGGGCACCAGGGACCGGCGCACCGGGCCCGACCTCTAGGCTGCGCTCGCTTCGGGCGCGCACAATCATCGTAACCCTGTGGCTCTTGGGCCAACAGCGCCTCATTCACCCTGCATGCAGGGCAGCACATCTTCGGCGAAATACGGTTCTTGATTCGACCAGAACATGTAGTCGACCTTCAGGAAATCATCTGCGAAAGCGTGCAGCAAAGGCACGATGTTCTGCCTGTCGGTCACGCGTTTCTGGGTATTGGTCTGGCCGATATAATTACCGTCCTGCACCGCGATGCCGAGGGGCGCGGTAAAGCTTTGCTCATGCATCATCGCCAGCGCATGGTTGAGCTGCCCTTTGCGCTGCACCATCAGATCAGGCGCGCCCAGACCGACGCCAATCTCTTCGCCGAACGCATAGATGCCGCGCAGAAACCCCTCATCCTCCCACGGCAGCCATTCGCCCGGCATGAAGTTTGCGTATTGCAGGGTGGTGACGCTGGGAAACGCGGTTTTGAGCGCACGCATGTTGGTCTTCAGCGCCTCGGCATAGGGAGCGGGAGAAAAGCTGGGGTCGGTTTCCATCGACACCCCGATGATGGATTCCTGCAGGTTGATGCCCGCGATCACGCCGTCAAACTCCGCACCCAGAGCATCAAGCAATGCGGCAAAGCGCGCCTGAACCTCGGGCGACCAGCGCTTTGCCACCCAGCCCTCTATCTCGCCCGTGTCGAGATACTGCGCCGTCACCCCACCGCCGTACGCCGCGTCAAGCAGGTAATCCGGCACCGGCTTGAAATCCGGGTTGAAGGAGGCATCCTGCAACTGCAGGAACAGCATCTTTCCAAAACTGTTCAGATACGCGATATCCGCGCGGATTTCAGAGAAATCATAGACGCCCCTTTGGGGTTCCAGCTGACGCCAGGGATACATGATCTGCGCTCCCTCAAACCGGGCGGACGTCAGTAGCGGGTGCCCCCGCACGGCGTCCCGGTCCCGCGCGAAATAGACAAAATGCGTGATGTCGGTGTCCGCGATAGGGCACGTGGCCTGCGCGTAAGCCTCGTGCGCGTTGAGATAGCGCTCTGCCGGATTGTCCGAAGCCTGGGCAGTGCCGCAGGCGCAGCAGATCGAAAGCGCGCGCGCGAAACGAGATGTCATATAAAACCTTATCTGTGATGGTGTCAGGGGACGTGCCCCGGTGTCACCTTAGATCTGATGTTCCGCCAACCCGGTCAAACGAAAAAGACAGGGGCGGCAGGCTTCCACAGACCAAGGACCGCGACCCGACCGTTAGGCGAATTCGCCCATCTCGAAACCAAGCGCCTTGGCGACGGTAAAGATGTCCTTGTCGCCGCGTCCGCACATGTTCATGCAGAGGATATGATCCTTGGGCAGCTCCGGTGCGATCTTCATCACATGAGCCAGGGCGTGGCTGGGTTCCAGCGCCGGAATGATGCCTTCCAACTCGCAGCAGAGCTGAAACGCCTCCAGCGCCTCCTTGTCGGTGATCGCGACATATTGTGCCCGCCCGACGTCATGCAGCCAGGCGTGTTCGGGTCCGATACCCGGATAATCCAGCCCCGCCGAGATTGAGAACCCTTCGAGGATTTGCCCGTCATCATCCTGCAGCAGATAGGTGCGATTGCCGTGCAGCACGCCGGGTCGTCCGCCGGTGAGGGAGGCGCAATGCTCCATCTTGGCATTGACGCCCTTGCCCCCGGCCTCGACCCCGATGATGCCGACATCTTTGTCGTCGAGAAAGGGATAGAACAGCCCCATCGCATTGGACCCGCCGCCGATGGCCGCGATCAACGTGTCGGGCAATCGCCCTTCGGCGGCCGTCATCTGCTCACGCACTTCCTTGCCAATGATCGACTGGAAATCCCGGACCATCGCCGGATAGGGATGCGGGCCCGCAACCGTGCCGATACAGTAGAACGTATCGCGCACATTCGTCACCCAGTCGCGCAACGCGTCGTTCATGGCATCCTTGAGTGTGCCGCGTCCGGAGGTAACCGGGACTACTTCGGCCCCCAAAAGCTTCATGCGGAAGACATTCGGCGCCTGACGCTCCACATCATGCGCGCCCATGTAGACGATGCATTTCAGCCCGAACTTGGCACAGACCGTCGCCGTCGCCACCCCATGCTGGCCCGCACCTGTTTCGGCAATGATCCGGGTCTTGCCCATGCGGCGGGCGAGGATGATCTGGCCCAGCACGTTGTTGATCTTATGTGCGCCCGTGTGGTTCAGCTCGTCCCGCTTCATGTAGACCTTGGCACCGCCCAGGTGGTCGGTCAGCCGTTCGGCCAGATACAGCGGGCTGGGACGGCCCACGTAATGGGTCCACAGATCATGCATCTCGGCCCAGAAACTGTCGTCGGTCTTGGCGTGCTCGTATTGCTCTTCCAGCTCCAGGATCAGCGGCATCAGCGTCTCGGAGACAAAGCGCCCGCCAAAATCACCAAAGCGACCCCGCTCATCCGGGCCGGTCATGAAAGAGTTGAACAGATCATTGGCCATTGCGTACCCCTTTGTCCGATAGCTGCCCGTCTGACTATCCCGCACCGTGATTGGAAACAAGGCGCTTTGACCGCCCCGCGACCGCGGCATTTTTGTCGGGCAGGCGGTTGTGGACCCCGCCGTCAGCCCCGCGCCGCCGCTACGAAATCGCGGATCATCCGAGGGTCTTTCCGCCCCGGCGCGCTTTCCACGCCAGAGGACACATCAACCTGCCGTGTGCCGGTCAACCGGATCGCCTCGTGCACGTTCTCCGGGGTCAGGCCACCCGCGAGCATCCAGGGTCTCGTCCAGTATCTGCGGTCCGCCAACAAGCGCCAGTCGAACGTCAGCCCATTGCCGCCAGGCAGATCAGCCTCTTGCAGCGGTTTGGCATCAATCAGCAACTGATCGGCGATCGGGCTGAATTTATCAATTTCGTCAAGGTCTTCTGCGGCTGCAAGGCCAATTGCCTTCATCACCGGCAGACCATAGCGGGCCTTGACCTCCGCCACGCGTTCCGGTGTTTCGGCTCCGTGAAGCTGCAACATGTCAAGCGGGACCTGGCCGGTCAAGGCGTCCAGAAAGGCATCATCTGCATTCACCGTCAGCGCGACCTTGGCCACCCCCACAGGGGTTTCGACAGCCAGTGCCCGGGCCTGATCCAGTGTGACGTTGCGAGGTGACTTGGTAAAAAATGTAAAGCCGACGTAGCTCGCCCCTGCCCTGGCCGCCGCTTCGACGTGGGCAAGGTCGGACAGCCCGCAGATTTTGACGGAAACGGTATTGCTCATGCGCTGCTTTGAGCACGGCAAGCCAAGCGGTGCAAGGGTGTCAGCCTGCTTCGTCCAGCAGGGCGAGCACCTCGTCCTTGCCCTCGTGCTTTTCACCCTTCAACCGCGTCACTTCACGCTCTAACCGGCGCCGTTCGCGGGCCTGACGGGCGGCCTCCGCCCGGTGGCCATGTTCGCGGATCCATTCCCAGACAAAACCGACGAAGAGCCCCACGACAATACCGCCGAAAATCACGATAAAGAGCGGCAGTTCGATCTGCGGGTTCATAGCAAACCAGCCCGCAACCTCGGTTGGGATCAATTGCAGAGACACCATGCCCCGGTTGGCCAGTGCCACGGCGATCAGCGCCACGCCAAAAACCGCAATCAGCGTGTATTTGATATAGCGCATCAGGATTTCCCGTTGAGACGATCACGCAGCAGCTTGCCGGTCTTGAAGAAAGGCACGTGTTTCTCCTCCACATGAACCGTCTCACCGGTCCGGGGGTTACGACCAATCCGCGCGTCGCGTTTCTTGACGGAAAAAGCGCCAAAGCCCCGGAGCTCCACCCGGTCGCCGCGTGCCATCGCGCCAGTTACTTCTTCGAAGATGGTGTTCACGATACGCTCAACATCACGCTGATAGAGATGTGGATTTTCATCTGCGATCTTTTGAATCAGCTCGGACCGGATCATGGCAACATCCCTTTAATGGTTATCGGTGCTCTTGGCGCACCCCTGACGTGAACTATAGAAAGAAACAACGCTGTCGGAAAGTGAGCGCGTGGCCGAGTTTGATCTTTTTTGCCGCAGAACACGCTGTATTATAGCGCTTTTTTGCGCAGGCTTTTCGCTGTTAGCGATTGCCTGCCTGCAGGGTCATCATGCCGCGACGCAGCGTAAGGGGATGATTCGGGGGCCGTCAGGAAGGTTCGATCACCCTTCAGAGCTGCTTTCGAAGAGATCGTTCAGATGCGGTACGAACTCGGTGCAAAAAGTGATGGAGAGATCGCTGGGATCGTAGAATGCATTCGCCTCGCCACAGCTTTCAACGCGCACGCTGACCTGCTCAGGCAGCGTTATCTCACCGCTCATACTACGAATCTCTGCGCGCAAAACACTGTTTACGATGTCGGCGTCCACGCCCGTGCCCGCCACAAAACGCATCTCCACACCAGGTGACTGGGCGTCCATCTTGTCAAAAACGCTGCCCCAGCTTTCGGCGGCAAGGTCATACTCATCCGGACAGGTCAGAGCCCGTTCTTCGGGCAACCCAAGGTCCTCGGCAAATTCGGCGCGGTTCTCGGGGTTGCCACCGTAAAACAGACAAACATGGTTAAAAAAACGCTGCTCATCCGGACCGTGCAACCCCCACCACTCGGTCTCTTCGATCTGTTCGGTGCTATTGATGTATCCGAAAGCGCTGTCGTAGGCGATGCTCTGAGCCGTCTCTTCTTCAAACAGCCAATCAATCAAAAGCACAGCCATAACATCCGCAGCGTCTTCCTCCTGGCCAAAGATCGGCACTTCCATCAAATCAACAACAGCATGGCCAAGTTCATGGTAGAAAATCGCCAGAATGTTTGCCTCGACAAAGGCCTGTTGGGCATCATCCGCCTGAGCGCTCAGGGTGCAAACGGCATATGCAAGCGTTGCAAGGGCACTGCGTCGCTTCATTATAAAATACCTCAGGTAGTTTCAAATACACCGTCTGGATAGTGCAAAAAATCCAACCAAAAAAGCCCCACAGAATACACTGCGGGGCTTTTGAATTCGAAAGTGGCGAGATTACTTCTCGTCGTCGCCTTTCAGCGCAGCCCCCAGAATATCGCCAAGGGACGCACCGGAGTCGGAGGAGCCATATTGTTCCACGGCCTCTTTCTCTTCGGCAATCTCGCGTGCTTTGATCGATACGCCCAGACGCCGCGCCTTGTTGTCCACATTGGTGATGCGGACGTCGACCTTATCTCCCACCGAGAACCGCTCGGGGCGCTGCTCTGCACGGTCACGGCTCAGGTCGGAGCGGCGGATGAAGGATTTCATACCTTCGTATTCCACCTCGATGCCACCGTCCTCGATCGCCGTGACGTTCACAGTCACAACGGAGCCACGCTTCACGCCGCCCACCGCTTCGGCGAATTTGTCGCCGCCAACCGCCTTGATCGACAAAGAAATGCGCTCTTTCTCGACGTCCACTTCGGAGACAACGGCCTGAACCATGTCGCCTTTGCGGTAGTCCTGGATCGCCTCTTCGCCGCGCTGGTCCCAGCTGAGATCGGAGAGGTGCACCATACCGTCGATGTCGCCGTCGAGACCCACGAACAGACCGAACTCGGTGATATTCTTGACCTCGCCTTCGACTTCCGTGCCCTCGGGGTGCGTTTCTGCAAAGACTTCCCATGGGTTGCGCATGGTCTGTTTCAGGCCCAGAGACACGCGGCGCTTGGCCCCGTCGATTTCAAGCACCATGACTTCGACCTCTTGGGACGTCGACACGATCTTGCCCGGATGCACGTTCTTCTTGGTCCAGGACATCTCGGAAACGTGCACAAGACCCTCGACACCGGCTTCCAGTTCCACAAAGGCCCCGTAGTCGGTGATGTTGGTCACGCGACCCGTATGCACGGATTCCAGCGGGTATTTCGCGGCCACCAGATCCCAGGGATCTTCCTGCAGCTGCTTCATACCGAGGGAGATACGGTGTGTTTCCTTGTTGATCTTGATGACCTGCACCTTGATCGTCTCGCCAATCGCCAGGATTTCGGACGGGTGGTTCACCCGGCGCCATGCCATATCGGTGACGTGCAACAATCCATCTACACCGCCCAGGTCCACAAAGGCACCGTATTCGGTGATGTTCTTGACCACACCGTCGACCGTCTGGCCTTCGGTCAGGTTGCCGATCACCTCGGCGCGCTGTTCTGCGCGGGATTCTTCGAGGATCGCACGGCGCGACACCACGATATTGCCCCGACGACGGTCCATTTTCAGGATCTGGAACGGCTGCTTGAGACCCATCAGCGGGCCCGCGTCGCGCACAGGGCGCACGTCAACCTGGCTGCCGGGCAGGAAGGCCACGGCACCGCCGAGATCAACGGTAAAGCCGCCTTTGACACGGCCAAAGATCGCGCCTTCGACGCGCTCTTCGTCGGCATAGGCTTTTTCCAGACGATCCCATGCTTCTTCACGGCGGGCCATTTCGCGAGAGATAACCGCTTCGCCGCGCGAGCTTTCGACCTGACGCAGGAAGACTTCGACTTCGTCGCCCACGTCGATTTTCGGTGCTTCACCGGGATCTGCAAATTCTTTGAGTTCGACGCGGCCTTCCATCTTGTAGCCGACGTCGATAATGGCCTGACCCGCTTCGATTGCGATCACCTTGCCTTTGACGACAGACCCTTCCTCGGGTGTGTCCATTTCGAAGCTTTCTTCTAAGAGTGCTTCAAACTCATCCATCATATTTGCCATATGGCGTGTTTTTCCTAACTAGCGTTTGTTTCCGGCCGTGCGGTTGTCTCCGCCGGTCTTTGGGGTTTCCATTTGGCCAAAGCAGTCAACAAAGAAGGGCCGGTAAAACCGACCCTGCTCGCCCTTGCGGTGTTTTCCCCGCTTCAACGGGTGCGCGTATAGGCGCATTTGGCCGTGCCTGCAAGCCTTAACCTTATTTATGCTGCCGCAAGGGCAAACCTCAGAGCAGGTCTTTCTAACACGTCAGGCCCTTGGCCTAGAGCGTCTGACCTTTGCGCAGTTCGTCCAGCAGATCCTGATATATCTCGTTGCTGTCTCCGCCGCCAAAGACCTGAGCCCCGCCTGAATAGGTCTGGCCGTAGGTCCGGGCAACATTCACCGTCTGTACCAGGGCCGAAAGCAACTGGTCCTGCTCAAGGGCGGCCAGCGGGTGAATGAATACACCCCAGAGCCTGCCCTGCGCCACGGCATAGCGGGCATCAAGGGCGGTGTCGAAATTGGCCTGCATCAGACGCAGCAACTCCTCCGCCTCCAGGCCTTCTGCGGACCGGATGGGGACCATCGCCCGCATGCGATCAGCGCGTGGATCCGTCACGACAAGCACCGGGATATCCTCAATGGTGAATTCGATGGTGCCGCCGCGCAGCTGCGCCTCTTCATCGATGGCCAGAATGATATCTGCCAGCCGCTCCAGTGTCATGGGGGGTTCAAGCTGCGGGTCAGGGGCGGGGATATCGCTTTGCTGCGCGACGCTCAAGCTGCCGAAAACACTCAGTATCAAGGTTAAAAGAAGTCGTGCCATGGGAATGCCTTTCGCCGTCTATATAGCGACAGGCTAGCCCCGGATGGCCTCAAACACCAAGCACCCTTTGGTGATGAGCCTGCAACAAAGCAACCCTGAGGCTGCGACCTGCGCTACGATCTGCGTTCTTCGATCACAGAGATTGCCGCAAGGATCGCGTCTTCAATGCTCATCTGAGAAGTGTCTATGAGCGCCGCGTCTTTGGCAGGCACCAGTGGTGCTGCGGCACGGTCGCGATCCCGCGCGTCCCTCTCCCGCACCTCTGCGAGCACCTGCTCGTAGCGCAAGCCACCGCCCTTGCCCGCCAGTTCTTCATAGCGGCGCCGGGCGCGCACATCTGCATCGGCGGTGATAAAAAGCTTTGCCTCTGCGTCGGGGCAGATCACCGTGCCGATGTCACGACCGTCCAGAACGGCCCCGCCCTGCCGCCGCGCGAAACTGCGCTGAAAATCGACAAGGGCCGCGCGCACCTCGGCAAGTACGGCAACCCGGCTGGCGGCTTGGGCGACCTCGGGGCTGCGCAGATCGCTGGCGTGCAAATCCTCAGCCTTCAGCGCCTGTGCCGCTTTGATCGGGTCCATCCCCAGCAATGTCTTTGCCCCGACCGCGCGGTAGAGCAGACCTGTATCGAGATGCTTGAACCCAAAATGCGCCGCAACGGCTTTGGAAATGGTGCCCTTTCCAGCCGCCGCCGGTCCGTCAATCGCGATGGTAAAAGCCGCTGTCATAGAATCCCGTCGCGCTTACCGATTGATGCGCTTGATCTGAGCGCCCAAACCCGCCATCAAGGGCTCAAAGATCGGAAAGGACGTGGCGATCGGCCCCGCATCGTCAACCCGCACCGGCTTTTGCGTGGCCATGCCCAGCACCAGGAAAGACATGGCGATCCGGTGATCCAGCGCGCTGGCGCAGAGGCCGCCGCCCGGCACATTCCCGTGTCCAAGCCCCGTCACGGTCCACCAGTCGGGCCCTTCGTCCACACTGACGCCATTGGCGCGCAGACCCTTGGCCATCGCATCGATCCGGTCGCTTTCCTTGACCCGCAGTTCCTTGACGCCCCGCATCCCTGTCTGCCCGCGCGCAAAACTCGCCACGACCGACAACACCGGATATTCGTCGATCATACTCGCGGCGCGCTCTGGCGGGACCTCAATGCCTTTGAGGTCCGGTGAAAACCGTGCGCGCAGGTCCGCGACCGGCTCCCCGCCTTCGAACCGCTCATTTTCGTAGGTCAGGTCCGCCCCCATCTCGCGCAGCGTGGTAAAGAGACCGGCGCGCGTGGGGTTCAGGCCGATCCCCGGCACCCGCACGTCCGAGCCCGGCACAATCAAGGCTGCACATACCGGAAAGGCCGCCGAGGAAGGATCACGCGGCACATCAATACGCTGCGGCGTCAGTTCGGGCTGTCCGGTCAGTGTAATGACCCGGCCCGCCTCGGTCTCCTCCACCGTGATCTCCGCGCCAAAGCCTGCAAGCATCCGTTCGGTGTGATCGCGCGTGGCCTCCGCCTCGATCACGATGGTTTTGCCCGGCGCATTCAGCCCTGCCAGCAACACCGCAGATTTCACCTGCGCGGACGGCACCGGCACGGTGTATTCAACCGGCACCGGATGCACCGCACCGATGACGGTCATCGGCAACCGCCCCCCTGCCCGGCCAAAGGCCTGCGTGCCGAAAAGCGTCAGCGGGTCGGTGACCCGCGCCATCGGTCGCCCATTCAAAGACGCATCCCCGGTAAACGTCGCGGCAATGGGAGAAGTCGCCATCGCCCCCATGATCAGCCGCACGCCCGTGCCGGAGTTGCCGCAATCGATCACGTTTTCAGGCTCCGCGAAACCACCGACACCGACACCGTGAACCGACCAGTCGCCGCCGCCGTGATCGGTCACCTCCGCGCCAAAGGCCCGCATCGCCTGGGCCGTGTCGAGCACGTCCTGCCCCTCCAGCAGACCCGAAATCCGCGTCTCACCCACGCTGAGCGCACCGAGGATCAGGGACCGGTGAGAAATGGATTTATCCCCCGGCACCTGCGCCTCGCCGGTGAGCGGCCCGCAAGCGTGAGAGGTCATCGGGATCGGTGCGCCGTGGCTGGACATATGTCTTCTCTATCTGGGGTCGGTCCTGGGAGGTGAATTACCGACAAGCCCGTGCCGCGTCCACCCCAATCGCCGGTCGGCGCATCAGCGCCGCACGAAGGTCAGATAGTGGGGGGTGCGCCCTTCGCGCAGGGCCTTTTGCTCATAGCGCGTGGAAATCCAGTCGTCCCAGGGCGCGCGCCAGTCATTGGGCCGCCGGGCTGTCCAGTCAAAGCCGCAACGCGGTATCTCCTGCAGCGCCTGGCGCACGTAATCCTCAATGTCCGTGGCCACGCGAAAGACCGCGCCGGGTTTCAAGGCCCGTGCCAACGGTTCCAGATGCTCGGGGGTCACAAAGCGCCGACGGTGATGGCGTGATTTGGGCCAGGGGTCGGGATAGAGCAGAAAGGCCCGGTCAAGGGACTGCGCGGGCAGCACGTCCATCAGGTCGCGCGCGTCCCCCGGATAGACCGAAAGGTTCTCGACCCCGGCGCGGCGAATTTTGCCCAGCAGCATTGCAACCCCATTGATGTAGGGCTCCGCCCCGATGATACCGACCTGCGGGTTCTGCTGTGCCTGATGCACCAGATGCTCGCCCCCGCCGAAACCGACCTCCAGCCAGACCGGCTTGGGGCCGAAAAGCTTGCCAAGGTCCAAAGGGCTCCGCTCTGGATTAAGCGCCCAATCGACCGGGCCGGGCGAGAGACGGTCGAGGTCTTCGTCCAGATAGGTTCGCTGGGAGGCCTTCAAGGTCTTGCCCTTCAGGCGGCCGTAGAAATTCCGGTGCGGGCGTTTGCGATCAGTCATGCGGGGCCGTTTAGCGGGCAGGCGGCGGTACTGCAACGGGGCTGGGTTGGCTGCGTGCCCGGATTTGTCCAGACGGCCTGCTTTCGATCGCTCGCGGGCCGACTGCCGGAGCAGTTAAAGACCCCTTGGAAACGATGTCAGATCGCGCTTTTCAGCTTCTCCGTCAGATCCGTCTTTTCCCAGCTAAAGCCGCCATCGCTGTCCGGCGCACGCCCAAAGTGCCCGTAGGCTGCGGTGCGCGCATAAATCGGTCGGTTGAGGTCCAGGTGCTCGCGGATACCGCGCGGCGTCAAATCAATGATCTCTCCAATGGCGCGTTCGATCTGTTCATCGTCCACCTCTCCGGAGCCGAAGGTATCGCAATAGATCGACAGCGGCTTGGAAACCCCGATGGCATAGCTGAGCTGGATGGTGCATTTGTCTGCCAGCCCGGCAGCCACAACGTTCTTGGCCAGATAGCGCGACACATAGGCCGCAGAGCGGTCGACTTTGGTCGGATCTTTGCCCGAGAACGCCCCGCCGCCATGCGGCGCAGCCCCGCCGTAGGTGTCCACGATGATCTTGCGACCGGTCAGCCCCGCATCCCCGTCCGGCCCGCCGATCACGAAGGTGCCCGTCGGGTTCACCCACCATTCCGTGGTGTCGGTGATCCAACCCTGCGGCAGAACTTCCCGGATGTAGGGCTCAACAATGGCGCGGATATCGTCAGAGCTTTGGCTTTCATCTGCATGTTGGGTGGAGAGCACAATAGAGCTCACACCAACCGGCTTGCCATCCTCGTACCGCACGGAAAGCTGGCTCTTTGCATCCGGGCGCAGGGTCGGCTCGGTGCCGTCCTTGCGGACCTCCGCCAGACGCCGCAGAATGGCATGGGCATAATGGATCGGTGCGGGCATCAATTCCGGCGTCTCGTTTGAGGCAAATCCAAACATGATGCCCTGGTCGCCGGCACCCTCGTCCTTGTTGCCGCTGGCATCGACACCCTGCGCGATATGCGCCGATTGCTGGTGCAACAGATTGGTGATCTCGCAGGTCGCGTGATGAAACTCGTCCTGCTCGTATCCGATGTCCTTGATGCAGGCGCGCGCGATCTCTTCGATCCGGCCCATATAGGTTTCGAGTTTGGTCTTGTCGGAAAGACCCACCTCGCCGCCAATCACAACCCGATTGGTTGTGGCGAAGGTTTCGGCTGCCACGCGGGCTTCGGGCTCTTCCGCCAGAAACGCATCAAGGACTGCGTCCGAAATGCGGTCGCAGACCTTGTCCGGATGCCCTTCTGAGACGGACTCCGACGTGAACGTGAAGTTTTTGCGTGACATTTTATGCTCCGATACATCGATTAGTGAACCACGTCAGGAAGCCGTTGTGGTTCGTCGCGCTTGCATACGTGCGCGTTCTGGGGGCGTCAATCTCTAACTGCGCGGCACTTTACGCAATCTCAACGCAGCGCCCGCAACCAGTCCCAGCAGGATCAGTATCGCAATCGGCGCATCCCCTATCTTGCTGTAAAGCGTGGGCGGCATCGGGCGGGGCAAGGGCGCATCCAGAAAATCCGCCACGCCCAGTGGCAACGCGGCCATGACCCGACCAAAGGGGTCGATCATCGCCGAAATACCTGTGTTAGCTGCCCGCATCAGGGGAAGGCCCTGTTCGATGGCGCGCATACGGGCCTGGGCCAGATGCTGCTGGGGCCCGGCATATTGCCCGAACCATGCATCATTGGTGACCTGCAACAGAAAATCGGGCCGTTCGGGCGCACCATTCACGCCATGGGCAAAGACAACCTCGTAGCAGATCAACGGCAGGCCCCGACCCAAGGGGCCGAATTCCAGAATGACAGCGCCAGGACCGCTGGCGAACCCCGCGCCATTGGCTGCAAGGCCGGTCAGACTCAAGCGATCCGCAAGATGCGCAAAGGGGATGTATTCCCCAAAAGGCACCAGATGGTGCTTGTCATAGATATCGCGGACGCGACCGTCGGGCCCTAGCACCGCCAGCGCATTGCGTAGCCTGTCGCCGTCAAACCGCAGTGCGCCAAGGGTTACCGTCCGACCCGCCGCGGCCGCGGAGATCTCCACCAGAACAGGCTCTGCTGTATCAAGACGCCACGGGATCGCCGTTTCCGGCCAGACGATCAGATCAGGGGCCTGATCCGGCGCGCGCGGGGCCGCACGCGTGAAGCCGAGCTGGCGTTGGAAAAAGACCTCTGCCATGTCGGGTTGCCACTTGAGGTGTTGTGCAGCGTTGGGTTGCACCAGCCGCACCCATTGCCCGGTAAGCTCGCTCGGTGGACGGGCCTGCGGCAGGTGAAACGCCAGCGCCACCCCAACAAAGAGCGCGATCTGGCCCAACCGCAACGACGTCTTTGAGGCCGTGCCCGGTGGGATCGACAGCAGCCACGCCAGCAACATCAGGACCAGCGTTGCCCCATGCGGACCGCCCCAGGCGAGAAGACGCGACACGGGTCCCTCGATCATGACCTGCGCAGGGCTCGCCCAGGGAAAGCCGGTGAACACATAGGCCCGCAACATCTCGGTCCCTGCCCAGCACAGCACCAGGCCAAAGGCTGCGGGCGATAGGAGCCGGGCCACCCAGAACGCAAGGCCCCAGAACAAGGCAAGCCCCATGCTGAGAAACAGCAGGGCAAAAGGGGCCATCCAGCCGTGACGTGCCACATCCACCTGAAACGGCTCCACAATCCAGATCAGCGAGAGGGCAAAATACCCTACCCCGAAGGCCCATCCTGTCAAGGCCGCGTCGATCCGCGTCCCTTGAGCCCGCCACATGGCAAACCCTGCAGACAGGGCCAGCAAAAGCGCGAGGGGATACTCATAGGGCGCCTGGCCCAGCGCCGCCACCGCGCCCATGGCGGCCGACAAGGCGAGGCGCAGGGCGCGCGGCGCCTGCGAGAACCGACGCGCGACACCCGAGATTTGCAGGCTCACGCAGACTGCGCGACGGTGCGCACGCGCAATCGCTTGATCCGACGGGGATCGGCGTCAATCACTTCGAATTCGGGGCCATCTGGATGCACGACCACTTCACCGCGGGCCGGCACCCGGCCCGAGAGCATAAAGACCAACCCCCCCAGCGTGTCGATCTCTTCTTCGTCCACCTCATCATGGGCGGTCAGCGACTGGCCAATCTCGGCCTCGAAGTCATCCAGCGGCGTTTTGGCAAGCGCCAGATAACATCCGGGTTTCTCTTCGGTGAAGTAAAGCGCCTCATCCACGTCGTGTTCGTCTTCGATCTCGCCGATGACCTGTTCAATCAGGTCTTCAATGGTGGCCAATCCATCGACGCCACCGTACTCATCGATCACCAGCGCCATGTGACGCCGTTCCGCCTGCATCTTGGTCAGCAACACGCCAATCGTCATCGAGGGCGGCACAAAGAGCAGCGGGCGCAGCATGGCCCGCATATCGAACTTTGTGGAGGTGCCGTTAAAGCCATGGGTCAGCGCCAGGTCCTTGAGGTGCAAGAACCCCACCGGCGTGTCCAGCGTACCATCGTAGACCGGCAGACGGCTCAGCCCGGTTTCTTTGAACACAGCCACCACTTCGTCCAGCGTGCTGGTGGCCGGGATTGCCATGATGTCCGCCTTGGGAACCGAGACATCCTCAACCCGCATGCTGCGCAGGTTCATCATGCCATGGGTCTGATGACGCTCTGTGCTGGCGGAGGCACGCGGTGCCTTGCCTTCCTCTTCCGAGGGGCTGAGTGCGCCAATGACGCGGCTGAAAAAGCCACCTTGGCGGGAGGTTTCGGTATCTTGGGAAGGGTTTTGTTCGTCGCGCGCGCGCTGCGCTGCGTCAGATGATCCGTCGTTGTCGCCCATTGGGTCCTGTTCTGAATTAAAGCGGGCCACCCCGCCGATTGTATCAATATGGGTCATCAAGCCCCAGTTTGCCAAGTATTTCGGTCTCAATTCTCTGCATCAGCGTGGCATCAGGGTCACGAACATGGTCATACCCCAATAAATGTAACGTTCCATGAACAACGAGATGCGTCACATGGTCTGCCATCGATTTATGCAGCTCGGCGGCTTCGCGCGCGCAGGTGTCATAGGCGATTGCGATATCTCCGAGCGCCAGGCTGCCATCAGGTCCCGGCAAAACGGGAAACGGTGTGCCACCCGCCACATCCGGCGCAAGCGACGCAGCAGGCCAACTGAGGACATTTGTGGCCACCGGCTTGCTGCGAAACTCACCGTTTAAGGTGGCAATGCGCGTGTCATCGCAGGCCAGCACGGAAATCTCGGCAGCCTCTGCGTCAATCCCCAGGTGGAGAAAGCTTGCCGCCAGCGCCTTTTCCACCAACCCGTTGAAATCCAGGCTGTTCCAACGGTCGTCTTCGATGAGTATGTCGATCTCCATGGGCCAGCCGGGCAAGCTCCTTTGGCGGGGTCAGGTCGCGGGCGGGTCGGCCTCATAGGCCTCGATGATCGCCGCAACCAGCGGGTGACGCACGACGTCCTTGGAGGTGAAGTAGTTGAAGCTGATCTTGGGAATGGTCCTGAGGAGACGCTCCGCATCCGCAAGGCCCGAGGCTGTGCCGCGCGGCAAGTCGATCTGCGTGCGGTCCCCGGTGATCACCATGCGAGACCCCTCGCCCAATCGCGTCAGGAACATCTTCATCTGCATCGAGGTGGCGTTCTGCGCTTCATCCAGCACGACAAAGGCATTCGACAGCGTGCGCCCGCGCATGAAGGCCAGGGGTGCGATCTCGATCTGTTTCTCTTCGATCAGGCGGGCCAGCTGCTTGCCCGGCAGAAAATCCCCCAAAGCGTCGTAAAGCGGCTGCATGTAGGGATCGACCTTGTCTTTCATGTCACCGGGCAAAAAGCCCAGACGCTCCCCCGCCTCGACCGCCGGGCGCGACAGGATAATCTTATCCACCTGCCCTGACAAAAACATCGACACCCCCACGGCAACCGCCAGATAGGTCTTACCCGTGCCCGCAGGGCCGATCCCAAAGGCAAGCTCATGTTCAAAGAGCGACTGCACATAGGCTTTCTGCGCATCCGTTCGCGGCTCGACCCGTTTCTTGCGGGTCTGAATCTCGACGCGGTTGCCAATGGGCATTTCCAACTGGTCACCATCTTCCGGGCTCGCGACCTCATCGAAAGGCCCCATGCGCAACTCCCGGTCCACATCGCCCGGCTCGACCGCGCGACCGCTTTCCAGCCGCGCATATAGGGCATGCAACACGCGCACCGCATCCGTTTGCGCAGGTGGCTCGCCCATCACGGCAAGCTGGTTGCCGCGCCGGATAATCTGCACGCCAAGTGACTTTTCGATCTGTGTAAGGTTCGCGTCATAAGGACCACAAAGGTCGATCAGCAAACGATTGTCCGGAAACTCAACCGTCCCTCCGGAAGCAGCGGTCAATGTGTCGGTCGGGCTTGGGTCACTGGGCGGCAATAGCTGCTCCTCGCGCATATGAGTCGTTTTGACGGTGCCAATTCCAAGAGGGCAACGCAAGCGCCAGAGCCGTTATTTGATCCCAGCCGCTCGTAAAAAAAGCCGGCAGGTATAATCCCGCCGGCGTCTCAAGGCGCTCCGGCCAATACTTTAAAGCGCGTCGCCAAGGACCGTGGCACCACCACCCTTGAAATCGCCCACGACCTGGGTAGGGGGCGCGATCCCCGAGCAGACAGGCTTGCCGGTGCGGCGATCAAGACGTGCCGACAGATATCCTTCGATACCGTCATCGATGATCCAGTGGTCGCAACCATTGGGATCAACCCATATCCCGGCTCTCAGGCTGGAGAGCTCTTTCTGGTCGAACAATCCAAAATCAGAGGTCTTGCTGGGTCCGACCTCGGTGCAGCCAGCGACGGAAAGCGCCGCGACAATTGCGAAATATCTGATACGTGACATGTCCACTCTCCTTAGCTGACGCAAATGATTTCAACGCGGCGGTTCTGGGCCCGTCCCGCAGCTGTATCGTTGGAGGCTGCGGGTTTACGCTCGCCGTAACCCTGTACCGTTGAAATACGCACGCCGGCTTCTCTTGCAATTGCTGCTACAGCATTCGCGCGGTTGAGTGAGAGTTCCATATTGGCCGCGTCGGAGTCGACGCTGTCAGTGTGGCCTGCGACCGAAAAGGTTCGAAATTCGGATTGCCGGAAAAACTGCACCAACTTGGTCCGGCCAAAATCGCTGATCGCAAAGCTGCCAGGGGCAAAAAACGTGTCTGATTCGACCAGGCCGCAGACACTGCCTTCGCGGCAGACCGGAATCCCGTTTCTGTTCACATGCGGGGTCATGAACCCTTCGGCCCCATCGTCCATCACCCAATGCTCGCAGCCATCGGGATCTATCCAGATATTGGGCACATATTGCTCACTCTCCAGACCCGGTCGTGAGGATGACTGCGCCGCGGCAGCCCCCGCCTGCAGCGCAAAGACTGCGCTTGCAATGACGCATACCGCGCCCCGCGCACCTTTCGAAAACCGTTTCACCATTACTTTATCCCTTACCAAACAAATGCCCGCGCTTGCACCAAGCCTGACGGGCAGAAAACATTGTCTGATATTAAATAAAAATGAACGGAATATCACGTTTTCAATCACAACAATTTTCTCCAATTTTTAGTCAATCTCCATCGATAGGCGAAATTCCGGAAATCATTGAATCCATTTACCATTATGTACGTTGTATCGCCGCAAGGGAATTGCGTTTCGCTTCAGTGATTCTGACAGGAAGAATGTCGCCGATCGCGGCGGTACAGCCGTCGATATGAACCGCGTGCAGATACTCGGATTTGCCGACCATCTGACCGTCAAATCTTCCTTTCTTTTCAACCAGAACGCGGACATCCCGGCCAACCATCTCCTTCTGGATGTTCTGCTGCTGTTGGGTGATCAGCGCCTGGATGCGCTGCAGGCGGGCGTCGGCCTCTTCCGGGTCAACCTGCGCGCGTTCCGCCGCCGGCGTGCCCGGACGGGTGGAGTATTTGAACGAATAAGCGTAGCCATAATTTACCGACTCGATCAAATCGAGCGTCGCCTGAAAGTCTGCTTCGGTCTCTTCGGGAAAGCCAACGATGAAATCACCGGACAGAAGAATGTCGGGCCTTGCTGCACGAATGCGCTCGATCAGCCTCAGATAGCTCTCGGCGGTGTGGCTTCGGTTCATCCGTTTGAGGATCCGGTCGGACCCCGATTGCACCGGCAGATGCAGATAGGGCATCAGTTTGGGGCAGTCGCGGTGCGCCTCGATCAGATCGTCCTGCATGTCATTGGGATGCGATGTAGTAAAGCGGATACGCTCCAGCCCGTCGATGTCATTGAGGGCCCAGATCAGCTGGGCGAGCGATTGCTCCACCCCGTCCGGGCCCAGGCCATGATAGGCATTGACGTTCTGCCCCAGCAGGGTGATTTCGCGCACGCCGCGCGCGACCAGATCGCGGGCTTCGTCCAGCACCCGTGTCACCGGGCGGCTGACCTCGGCTCCACGGGTATAGGGTACCACGCAAAAAGCGCAGAATTTATCGCAGCCCTCCTGAACGGTCAGAAAGGCCGATGGCGCCCGCCTGGCTTTGGGACGGGCGCGCATCTCCTCAAATTTGTCTTCCGGCGGGAAATCGGTATCGAGCGCCTTTTCGCCCTGCCGCAGCCGCGCCTCCATCTGCGGCAGACGGTGGTAGGACTGTGGCCCCACCACCAGATCGACAGCAGGCTGACGCCGCATGATCTCTTCGCCCTCGGCCTGTGCCACACAGCCAGCCACCCCGATCTTGAGATCCGGATTGACGGTTTTGAGCGGTTTCAGCCGGCCCAGTTCCGAATAAACCTTTTCGGCGGCTTTCTCGCGAATGTGGCAGGTATTGAGCAGGATCATATCCGCCTCCTCCGCCACTTTCGTTTCCACATAGCCCTCGCCCCCAAGGGCTTCGGCCATGCGTTCGCTGTCATAAACATTCATCTGGCAGCCGTAAGTCTTGATGAAAAGCTTCTTGGGCGCAGTCATGATCCGGGTCCATTCGATGAGTTGTGCAAAGCTGAGTATCAGCCGCACGCAGGGCTTGCAATGCGCCTGCAATTACCCGACGCTGCGCAGGTTAAAACAGCGGAGAAACGGATGCGCTCAAAAAGCCTCGGCGACTTTGTGAAAACCGCGGGCAGCGCCCTGTCAGAAGGCCCCATCGCCATCGTTCTTGTCGAAGACGACGTGGAGGTTGCCACAACCCTGCGCCACCACGAAAAGGCAGGGTTTGCCACCATTCTGGCGCTGATGCCGGCCCGCTTTGATCTGCCGCAGGACATCGCCGCCGCCGTGCACCGGATCGATTATGACACGAGCGCTGACGGGGCTGTTGAAACGGCCGTCAACAGCATCATTGCCGCCGCACCGGGTCAGTGGATCTATTACTGCTTTAACGCCGAATATCTTTTTTTCCCCTTTTGCGAAACGCGCAGCGTCAGCGAAATGCTGACCTTTCATGCAGAAGAACGGCGAGAGGCGATGTTGAGCTATGTGGTCGATCTCTATGCCGATGATCTCTCGCTGTTTCCGGATGCGGTATCGCTTGAACGCGCGCATCTCGACCGGTCGGGCTATTATGCCCTGGCGCGCACGGATGCGCAGGACAACGACCGCCCAAAAGACCGGCAGCTTGATTTTTACGGCGGGCTGCGCTGGCGTTTCGAAGAGCACGTTCCCTACACACGTCGGAAAATTGACCGGATCAGCCTTTTTCGCGCCAAACCCGGACTAATGCTGCGCAGCGATCACACGCTGTCAGACGAGGAATACAACACCTATGCCTGCCCCTGGCATCACAACCTGACCACAGCGATCTGCTCTTTCCGAACCGCGAAGGCGCTGAAAAGCAACCCCGGCAGCGCGCAGGCGATCACGACCTTCAAATGGCACAATTCCGAAGCCTTCGAATGGCACTCACGGCAATTGCTGGATCTGGGTCTGATGGAGCCCGGCCAGTGGTTCTGAGCCTTGCCGAGCCTGTGGGCTGACGAAAGATGATCTGCCACCGGTCTTCGCGCGGTCGCTGAGTGTCTGTCATGCCGTGGCCGGGGGGGATGGTCAGTTCAGCTCGTGCTACGCAGCCGGATCACGACATCGACGGAGGCGATCTCCGCCCCCTCCGGCGCGTCGGGCAACTGGGAAATGATCAACTGATCAGAAGGTGCATCGGTCAGTGTCGCATCTTCTTCCCAATAAAAATGCGGGTGATCGTGCGTGTTCGTGTCAAAGTAGCTCTTGGAGCCATCGACTGTCACCTCCTGCACCAGACCAACGTCACAAAACGCACGCAGCGTGTTGTAGACGGTCGCAAGTGATACGGCTTCGCCCTGCGACTTGGCGGCCTCGAAAAGGCTCTCTGCGGTCACGTGACGATGATTTCCGTCACCGATCAACAACGCCGCCAGCGTCACTCTTTGACGGGTCGGGCGCAGATCAGCCGTTGCCAGCCAGGCCATTCCCCGTTCATGTTGCGCGTTGGTCATGAAAGCCTCATCTGCAAACTTGTATCTATATAAAGGATTTCGCGAACCGTTTTCAATTGGAAACCTGATCCCGGCAGGCCAAGTGGGTCCAGATTGCCCCGACTGCGCGCATTCAGCGCACCCTTGCAGGACGTGGCGACACGGTGCTAGAGGAGTTCGACCTTAAAAGATGCCGAGCAGGAGACGCGCCAGAATGGCCCAATACCCCACAAGTTTTGACAAGGAAGGCCTGCTGAAGTGCGCCCGAGGCGAGCTCTTTGGCCCCGGTAACGCGCAGTTGCCCGAGCCGCCAATGCTGATGATGGACCGGATCACCGACATCTCCGAAGACGGCGGCGAGCATGGCAAGGGCCATGTGGTGGCAGAGTTCGATATCACGCCAGATCTGTGGTTTTTCGACTGCCATTTTCCAGGCAATCCCATCATGCCCGGCTGTCTTGGGTTGGACGGTCTGTGGCAGCTGACCGGGTTCAATCTGGGCTGGCGCGGCTGGCAGGGCCGCGGGTACGCCTTGGGCGTGGGCGAGGTGAAACTGACGGGTATGGTCCGGCCCGACCGGAAAATGCTGACCTACTTTGTGGATTTCACCAAAGCGATCCAAACCCGCCGCTTGACAATGGGGGTGGCCAATGGCCGTGTGGAGGCAGATGGGGAAACCATCTATCAAGTGACAGATATGAAGGTTGCGCTCTCAGAAAACTGAGGCAAACCCACCGGGAATAAAGGAGTGCGCCATGCGCCGCGTCGTCGTGACAGGTCTGGGCATCGTCTCATCCATCGGAAACAACGCCACAGAGGTCCTCGCCGCCCTCAAAGCGGGCAAAAGCGGGATCGTGGCGAACCCTGAAATGGCCGAGCACGGGTTCCGCAGCCAGATTGCCGGCAGCCTGAAGCTGGACGTGACCGAGCATGTGGACAAACGGACGCTGCGGTTCATGGGACCGGGGGCCGCCTACGCCCATATCGCCATGGGCCAGGCCATTGCGGACGCAGGCTTGGACGAGGCCACGATATCGAACCCGCGCACCGGCCTGGTGGCAGGCTCTGGCGGGCCATCCACCAGCGCAATGCTGACGGCGCATAATGTGGTGGCCAAGACCGGCGCCACCAAGCGTATCGGCCCCTTCGCGGTGCCTAAATGCATGTCTTCGACCGTCAGCGCCAATCTGAGCACGGCCTACAAGATCAAGGGCATCAACTATTCCATCACCTCCGCCTGTTCGACGTCGCTGCACTGCATCGGCAATGCGGCAGAGCAGATCATGATGGGCAAGCAGGATGTGATGTTTGCCGGGGGCGGGGAGGAGCTGGACTGGACGCTGTCGTGCCTTTTTGACGCCATGGGCGCCATGAGCAGCAAATACAATGATACGCCCGAGCAGGCGAGCCGCGCCTTTGACGCGGACCGCGATGGCTTCGTGATCTCAGGCGGGGGCGGCATTCTCGTGCTGGAAGAGCTGGAGCACGCTTTGGCCCGCCGCGCAAAGATTTACGCCGAAGTGACCGGCTTTGCGGCCACCTCCGATGGGGCCGATATGGTGGCACCTTCAGGCGAAGGCGCGGAACGGGCGATGGGTCTGGCGCTGGCCACGCTGCCCGAGGGGCGGTCGGTCGACTACATCAACGCCCATGGCACTTCGACCCCGGCCGGGGACCAGCCGGAAATCGAGGCCGTCCGGCGCAGTTTTCAGGGCAAGCGGCAACCGCCTGTCAGCTCCACCAAATCCATGACCGGGCACAGCCAGGGGGCCGCCGGGGCGCAGGAGGCGATCTATTGCCTTTTGATGTTGCAGCATGACTTCATCACGCCCTCCATCAATGTCGACACCCTCGACCCTGCGTTCAAGGAGGGGGAAATCGCGACATCGCTGATCGAAGGGGCCGGGCTTGACAGCGTTATGACCAATTCTTTTGGGTTTGGCGGGACCAATGGGTCGATGATCCTGTCCAGGTATATGGGGTAGTTGAGTATGTCGGGAGTGTTGCAAGGAAAACGCGGGCTGGTCATGGGGGTGGCCAATGAACGCTCCATCGCGTGGGGCATTGCAAAAGCCATGGCGGCGGCCGGGGCCGAGCTCGCCTTTACCTACCAAGGAGAGGCGTTCGGGTCACGGCTCGCCCCGTTGGCAGCCTCGGTCGGATCAGATTTCAGGGTGGATGTGGATGTCACCGATGACGCCTCGCTCGATGCGGCTTTTGCGCAACTGGGCGCGCGCTGGCCGACGATTGATTTTGTGGTGCACGCGATTGCGTTTTCCGACAAGACAGAATTGACCGGTCGGTTCCTCAACACCAGCCGCGACAATTTCAAGCAGACGATGGATATCAGCGCCTATTCCTTTGTCGAAGTGGCGCGCCGGTCGCATCCCTTGATGGTGGAGAACGGCGGCACGCTGATGACCCTGACCTATCAGGGCAGCAACAGCGTTGTGCCGAATTACAACGTCATGGGCGTGGCCAAGGCAGCGCTGGAAAGTGCGACGCGTTATCTGGCCAATGACCTCGGGCCGGAAGGCATCCGGGTCAATGCGATCTCGCCCGGCCCGATGAAAACGCTGGCCGGGGCGGCAATCGGCGGCGCGCGCAAGACCTATAAACACACCGATCAAAACGCCCCCCTGCGGTCGAATGCAACACTGGAAGCGGTTGGCGGTACGGCAGTCTATCTCGCCTCTGATGCGGGGGCCTGCACCACGGGTGAGATCATCCGCGTTGATGGCGGCTACCACATCCTCGGCATGCCGCAGGGCGAAAACCTCTAGGCGGTCGCGACGCCTGCACAGTTCCGCCCTAATCGTGCCGCATTGACGCGGCACGCTTGCCGTATGAGGAAACCGATCAGCAGACGCGACCTTCGCCAGGTGGCCTACCGGCAACGCGCATCCAGCGCTCGTCTTTACGCGCGTCTGCTGATGCCTGTCACAGTGTTTGTGCTGGCAACCGGCCTCTGGTCGGACCCGGTCGTCGGTCCTCAACTGGTGCAAGGTCTGGAGGAGATCCGACCAATTGCCGCAAGCTATCTCGTGGATACACCGCTTGAAAATATCCTGGGACCCGCCCCGGCAACGGAAGACACGGTCGACGCGGCAGACGTGGAAGGCCGCGTCACGGCCTCGACATCGCTACCCCCGTCGGTCGTTCCGATCAATCGCAACTGAACGTGAGACGGCAGGACCGCCTGACTTAACATGCTTTGGTTGACGCGCGCTGCCGCTGCGAGCGACAGTGCTCCGCATCGCTCAGCTCAGACACTTCCGCCCCGGCAGGCAATCCGTTCTCTGGCATGACCTGGACATCGCCCCGGTCCGTCTGCCTTTCGCCGCCAGCACCAGCGCTGCGTTTTCTGGCAAACCCCTGCTCGATCTGCTGGTCGATGGCCCAGACCTGCATCGGATCAGAGATTTCAGAAGGCACCAAAGCGGGGGCTGAAAAACTCTCTGCCTGGGCCGCCGGGTTAAGGTTTGCTGATCTCAACGATCTGCGACGTTCACAAATGGTGACAGCCAGAAAGCTCCCCGCGAGCGTTAGTAAACTGCCCCCAACCCACCCGGCCACAAGGGCACCGGCCCAGCTCATTCCGGCAAGCTTTAGTCCTGCCACCACTCCAAGTGTCGCAAGGGCGTTCAATGCCACAAACTGCAATGGATTAACGGGGCGGGAGGTATCGTCTGGGATGCGGTTTCGGGTCATGGCGGTCTCTGCTCAAAAGTGAGGTAGAGGACCTTCTGATCCGATGGCGGTTCATAGTATTTTCACATGCATGGTTGTAAAAACGCGCAGTCCAGATTTCAACAGCTTGCCCGTATCTTGATTAATACATCTGACCGACCTGTTAACCAAGCACGGGTCAAGCAGCGTCAACGCGCATGAGTTCGATGTCAAAGGTCAGGTCCTTGCCTGCCAGGGGGTGGTTGCCATCCAAGGTGACCGTTGCCTCATCGACATCGACGACCATCACCTTCATCGCCTGCCCTTCCGGCGTCTGCACCTGCAACGGCACGCCGATTTCGAGCGGGATGTCGTCCGGGATGCCCTCGCGTGGCACGGCCTGCCGCATCTCGGGGTTCACAGGTCCATAGGCCTGATCGCAGGCGATCTGAACCTTCTTTTTGTCCCCGACAGCCATCCCCGGCAGGGCAACATCAAGCCCGGGAATAATCTGCCCAGACCCGACAACGAATTCCAGCGGGTCACGACCTTCGGAGCTGTCAAACGTGGTCCCGTCCAGCAAGGTACCGGTGTAGTGGATGGCAACTGTATCGCCCGTCTTGACCTGGGTCATTCTCTATCCAATCATGTTGAGAAAAGGGATGTTGAAGGCCGCGTATCGGCGGGTTCTTCGTCTTGGGCCCAAGACTGCCCGCGATAACAGGGCGAGTAAACCCGAAAAGACGGTCATTTCGCCCTTTTCCCTCACCCTGTGGCATGACACTCTGCGCAGCAGATCCGTGGGAGGACGATGCAGATGCCTATCACCACTTGTATTTTTGACGCGTACGGGACGCTTTTCGATGTTTCCGCCGCCGCGCGTCAGGCCGCGGCGGAGCCTGAATTTGCCGCGATCGCCGACAGTTGGCCTGTCCTTGCGGAACACTGGCGACAAAAACAACTGCAGTATACCTGGCTGCGCGCGGTCGTCGGCGCGCATGAGGATTTCTGGACGGTGACCCAAGAGGGCCTCGACTGGGCCATGCAGAAACAGGGGGTCGGGCAGGATGCGGCCCTGCGTGAAAGACTGCTGGCGCTGTATTGGGAGCTGCAAAGCTATCCCGAAGTGCCGGAAATGCTCCATAGTCTCAAGCAGATGGGTATGAAGACTGCCATCCTGTCCAACGGCTCTCCGCAGATGCTGGAGGGGGCAGTGCGCTCCGCCGGGATCGAGGACGTGCTGGATGACACCCTCTCCGTTGAAACGGTTGGCGTGTTCAAACCCGCGCCGCAGGTCTACGATCTGGTGAGCAAACGCTTTGGATGCGAAAAAGAGGAGGTACTGTTTGTGTCGTCAAACGGATGGGATGCGGCATGCGCAACCGGCTACGGGTTTGAAACGGTCTGGGTCAATCGCGCGGGAGACCCGCCAGACAGGCTCCCCTGGAGACCGTCACACAGCCTCTCCGATCTGCAAAAAGTTCCTGAACTGGCAGGCGGATAGTGGCGCATTTCACCACATCAGACGGGTTATCGCTGTATTATACGGACGATGGATCGGGCATCCCGATCCTGTGTTTGCCAGGGTTGACCCGTACCACGGCCGATTTCGACTACATCACGCCACATCTGGCAAGGTGCAGGCTTATCAAGCTCGATTATCGCGGCAGGGGCAAGTCGGACTGGGACCAAACCTGGCAGAACTACAATCTGAGTGTTGAGGCCCGAGATGTCCTGGAGCTTCTGGATCATCTCAAGCTGGACCGGGTGGCGATCCTGGGCACCTCACGCGGTGGATTGCTGGCCATGGGGATTGCAATGGGGGCCAGAGAAAGGCTGATCGGGGTGGCCCTCAATGATATCGGCCCGGTGATCGATCCCAAGGGGCTCAGCTTTATCATGGGGTATCTGGGGCGCAAACCCGGCGCGGCAAACCACGTCCAAGCCGCACGCGCGCTCGAACGGGGCCTGAACGGTTTCGTGGATGTGCCTTTTTCGCGGTGGATGGAAGAGGCCGTCAAACACTACGTCAGAAACGATGACGGCCTTGATATCACCTATGACCCCAAACTGCGCTCTGCGGTCGAAGAGCAGGGCGCACAGGCTGCCCCGGATCTTTGGCCGTTCTTTGATGCCATGAAGGGGCTGCCGCTGGCCACCATCCGCGGCGAGAACTCCGATCTGCTGACCCGCGAAACACTTGCCCAGATGCAGGAATGCCGCCCCGACATGATATCGGCTGTTGCGGTCGGTCGCGGCCATGTCCCCTTTCTGGACGAGCCTGAAGCCGTGGCGGCGTTGCAGACATGGGTCGAGTTGATGAAATGAACATCGATATGATACGCGCCGCAGCGCGGCGGCTTGAGGGGCACATCCGGCACACACCCCTTTTTCATTCGCCTTTTCTCGATGAGCTTGCAGGCCGGCGGGTCTGGGTCAAGGCCGAGTGCCTGCAACACACCGGGAGTTTCAAGTACCGTGGGGCACTGTCCGCGATCTCGGCGCTTGCGCCTGAAAACCGCGCAAAGGGAATTCTCGCTTATTCCAGCGGCAACCATGCGCAGGGGGTCGCCCTGGCGGCCCGGCAGGTCGGGGCCCCTGCGGTCATCATCATGCCAGCGGACGCCCCCCGCATCAAGATCGGCAACACCCGTGCTTTGGGCGCGGAGGTGGTGCTCTACAACCGGGTGGCGGGGGAGGACCGCGAGGCCATCGGTGCCGGTCTCGCGGAGGAAAGGGGGCTGACGCTGATCAGGCCCTTCGACAATGCCCAAGTGATCGCAGGCCAGGGCACCACGGGGCTGGAGATTGCGCAGGCGGCAGCGGCAGCCGGGATCGCGCAGGCCGATGTGGTGGTATGTTGCGGCGGTGGCGGCTTTGCCTCCGGCATCGCCCTCGCACTGGAAGCGGAGGCCCCCGGTCTGCGGGTCCGCCCGGCGGAGCCTGCGCATTTCGACGACATGGCCCGCTCGCTCAGGTCAGGCACGCGGCTCAGCAATGCGGCGACCTCGGGCAGTCTGTGTGACGCGATCATTTCGCCCACGCCGGGGGAGCTGACCTTCCCCATTCTCCAACGGTTGGCCGGGCCCGGTCTGGTAGTCACCGATGATGAGGCCCTGCACGCCATGGCGGTGGCCTTCAACATGCTCAAAGTCGTGGCCGAACCGGGAGGTGCCGTGGCGCTGGCCGCCGCCCTGTTTCAGGCTCAGGCGTTTGAAACCGAAGATGTGATCGTTACCATCTCTGGCGGTAACGTCGATGCGGAGGTCTTTCAGATGGCGCTGAGCCGTTTCGGTGCGGACCACGCCTGACGAATAGCTCCGCTGAAAAGGAACCGCCTGATGAAAATCGCCCGCTTTGACGGTATCGCACTGCACTACCGGGATGAGGGACCTCAAGAGGGGCCCATCGTTGTCTTTGCCAACTCGCTGGGCACGGATCTGCGCCTTTGGGATCCGATCATGCCGCTCCTGCCGGAAGGCCTGCGGATCATCCGGTTCGACAAACGCGGCCATGGGCTGTCCACCTGCCCGCCAAGCCCTTACGGGATGGGCACCCTGGTCAGCGATGCCGAAAAACTGCTGGACTATCTGGAGGTTAAAAACTGCGTTTTCGTGGGCCTGTCCATCGGGGGCATGATCGCACAGGGCCTGGCGGTGAAGCGGCTGGACCTGATCCGCGCGATGGTACTGTCCAACACGGCGGCCAAGATCGGCACCCCCGCGCTTTGGGAAGCGCGCATCGCAGAGGTGCAGAGCGGCGGGATCGAAAAACTGGCCGATGCGGTGATGGAGCGGTGGTTTTCTGCCGCCTTCCGTGCCACGCCTGCGTTGGAGCTCTGGCGCAACATGCTGACCCGGCAGGAAGACGAAGGCTACATCGGCTGCTCGGCGGCCATCTCCGGCACCGACTTCTACACGCCCACCAGCGGGTTGCGCCTGCCCACGCTGGGCATCGCGGGGGCCGAAGATGGCTCGACCCCGCCCGATCTGGTGCGTGAAACCGTTGATCTGATCCCCGGCAGCCAGTTCCACCTGATCCGCAAGGCCGGGCATCTGCCCTGCGTCGAGCAGCCCGAGGAATACGCCCGTGTGCTGACCGACTTTCTGACCGGCATGGGTCATATCGGGGGCGGCCGTGGCTGACATCCTGCTGGTCCATGGCTCCTGCCACGGCGCGTGGTGCTGGTACGAGGTGGTCCCCCGCCTCACCGCCCGGGGCCACCGGGTGCGCGTGCTGGATCTGCCGGGGCACGGCGCGGATCAAACGCCCATAGGCCAGGTGACGCTGGAGGCTTATGCACAGGCCATTGCGGTCGCCTGTGCGGACCAGACGGTTCTGGTCGGCCATTCGATGGGCGGCTATGCCATCACGGCTGCGGCCCTTCTGGTCCCGGATCAGATCACCCGGCTTGTCTATCTGTGCGCCTACGTGCCGCAAGACGGTGTCACCCTGGCCCAGATGCGTGGAAAAGCGCCCACGCAACCGCTGCTCCCGGCCATCCGGAAGGCAGCGGACGGGCACAGCTTTACGGTTGATCCGGCACTGGCACCGGGTATTTTCTATCACGACTGCACGCCGGAGCATGTCGCCTTCGCCCTGCCCCGGCTCTGCCCCCAGCCCATCGCGCCCACCGAGACGGCGCTGCACAACCTGGCGCGGATCGCCACCATCCCCCGGCGCTACATCCGGTGCCTTGAGGACCGGACGATCCCGCCCGCGTTTCAGGTCACCATGACTGCGGACTGGCCCGAAAAGGAGGTGCAGGAAATGGGCTGCGGGCATTCACCGTTTTTCGCCGCTCCCGACGGCCTTGCCAGACGCCTCGATCAGGCGATAACAGGATGGCCCATGGCAGCCAGCGTTTTTGACAGCCCACTTTATGCAAAACTCTTTCCAACGGGGGAAGCGGGTCGGTTGTTTTCAGACAGTGCCGCGCTGCGCGCCATGCTGTTGGTCGAGGGGGCTTTGGCCAAGGTGCAGGGTGAGGCCGGCGTGATCCCTCAGATCAGCGCGGCAGCGATCCACCGGGCCACGCTGGAGATTCAGATCGACCCCGGTGCGATCGCATCCGAAACCGGTTGGAACGGGGTCAGCGTGCCAGGACTTGTCGCGACTTTCCGCAAGGAAATGAACGCGCCGGAGCACGCCCAATACGTTCACTGGGGCGCGACCTCCCAGGACATTATCGACACCGGGTTGATGCTGCGCCTTCGGCAGCTCCTCGCGCTGGCCGAGACGGCGCTCACGGCGCTGTTGGGCAAGCTGGCCGATCAGGCCAAGACAGAGTATCCGACCCTGCCCGACAACCTCTTTGACCTGCACGCACAGCTTGGTCACGCCCCTCAGAATGCGCGGCGGTTCGTGGCCCGTGTCCGGGCGCTCTAGCGGATGCGCCCGGCGGTCGTTTTTATCCTCATCACCATGATGATCGACGCGATGGGCATTGGCCTCATCATCCCGGTGATGCCCGATCTCTTCCAGGAGGTGGGGGCCGGGGATCTCAGCACTGCCGCCCTTTGGGGAGGCGTTCTGGCAACGGCCTTTGCAGTGATGCAGTTCCTATTTGGCCCAGTAATCGGCGGGCTGTCTGACCGGTTCGGACGCAGGCCGGTGCTGCTGATATCGCTGGTGGTGATGGCGCTTGATTATCTGGTGATGGCCGTCGCGGGCAGCATCTGGCTGCTCTTGCTGGGCCGCCTCGTTGGCGGGATCACCGCCGCGACCCAGGGCACCGCAAACGCCTATATGGCGGATATCTCAGCCCCGGAAGACCGCGCCGCCAACTTTGGCCTGATCGGCGCGGCCTTTGGCATAGGCTTTGTGCTGGGGCCGCTGATTGGCGGGCTGCTGGCAGAGTTCGGCACCCGCGCGCCGTTTTATGCCGCCGCAACGCTTGCCGGGTTAAACGCCATCTTTGGCTATTTCGTTCTGAAAGAGACCTTGCCTGTTGAAAAGCGCCGTCGGTTCTCATGGCGGCGTGCCAACCCGCTGGGCAGCTTTCGGCATCTGGCGGCCCTGCCCGGCATCGCGCCGCTTCTCGTGGTGTTTTTCCTCTATCAGGTGGCCTTTGCGGTCTATCCGGCCATCTGGTCGTTTTTCGGCAAGGAGCGCTTTGGCTGGGAGCCCTCGACGATTGGGCTGAGCCTAGCGCTTTTCGGCATCATGATGGCCATCGTGCAGGGCGGTCTGATCCGACCAGTCATGCGGCTGTTGGGCGAACGGGGCACCGTGCTTTACGGTCACCTCTTTGACATTTGCGCCTTTCTGGCGCTGGCCTTCGTGACCAGCGGCGGGCTGGCCCTGATCCTCACGCCGCTTGCGGCACTGGCGGCAGTGATCACGCCCGCCTTGCAGGGCATCATGTCCAGGGCTGTCGGCCCGGATGCCCAGGGAGAGCTGCAAGGCGCGCTGACCTCGCTTGGCGCGCTGGCGATGATCCTCTCTCCGCTGCTGATGACAGGCACATTCGCAACCTTTACCGGTGCGGATGCGAGACTTTACTTTCCGGGAGCCCCCTTCGTTTTATCCGCAGGACTGATCGTGGTCGGCCTGCTTGTCTTTCTGATCCGCAGACCCGCAAGGTCGTTTTCCTGACGGCTTTGAGGCCAATCTGTCGCGTTATGACTTGCGCATGACGGCAGCTCCGCTAACGCTTAGGCAGGACCCGTGACCGCACAGGAAAGACCTTACCACCATGCAGACGATCAAAGCCGCAGTATGCCACGCATTCGGGGCGCCCCTCCGCATCGAAGATATCCAGATCCGCGCGCCGGAGCGGGGCGAGATCGAAGTCACACTGGATGCCGTGGCGATCTGCCATTCGGATATCTCCTACGCCGACGGGGCCTGGGGCGGATCGTTGCCCGCCGTCTACGGGCATGAGGCCGCGGGGCGTGTCTCTGCCCTTGGGTCCGGTGTGGCGGGTCTTGCGGTTGGCGACAGTGTTGTCGTGACGCTGATCCGCGCCTGCGGCACCTGTTGCAGCTGTGCAAGCGGTCAACCGACGCAATGCGAGACACCCTATGATGGTGACAAAGGGCCGATCACAACGGTGCAGGGCGGCAAGCTGCATCAGGCAATGGCCACGGCTGCCTTTGCTGAAAAGGTCGTGGTCGACCAAAAGCAGGTCGTGCGGATCAGCGCTGACATTCCCAAAGACGCCGCCAGCCTGATCGCCTGCGGCGTCATCACGGGCGTAGGGGCCGTGGTGAATGCCGCCCGGCTGCGTGCGGGTCAGGACGTCGTCGTGATCGGTGCGGGGGGTGTTGGCCTCAATGCCATTCAAGGCGCGCGCATCGCCGGGGCACGGCGGATCGTGGCTGTGGACATGAGCGACGCGAAACTGCAAACCGCCAGGGATTTTGGCGCAACGGACGCTATTCTGGCGACACAGGAAAAGCCTTGGCGCACAGCCTTCAAGGCGCTCGGCGGACGCGGGGCAGATGCGGTCATTGTCACCGTGGGGGCGATCCCGGCCTATGATACAGCAGCGCGCTATCTGGGTCGGGGCGGCACCGTGGTGATGGTCGGCATGCCCCACTCCGGGGCCACGGCGACTTACGAGCCTGTGGTGCTGGCGGCGGTCGGTCAGGGCATGGTCGGCTCCAAAATGGGCGATGTCGTGATCCAGCGGGATATTCCGTGGATGGTTGATCTTTATACCCAGGGGCGGCTCAAGCTGGACGAGCTGATTTCCGGCCGCTGGCAGCTTGAAGAGATCAACGAGGCCATCGCCGATACCAAGGCCGGGGCCGCCCGGCGCAATGTGATCGTCTTTGATCGGTAGCTGCGACCCCACCCGTAAAATTTTCGGAGGAGCCATGAAGCTCAAGGACCTGGACGTGATCGTTACCGCCCCCCCGGCACCAGGATGGGGCGGGCGCTACTGGATTTTGGTCAAGCTCAGCACCGAGGACGGGATCACCGGCTGGGGGGAATGCTATGCATCCTCCGTCGGCCCGGATGCAATGCGGGCGGTGATCGAGGATGTCTTCGACCGGCACATGCGCGGCGAGACCCCCGAAAACATCGAGCTGATGTTCCGGCGGGTCTATTCCTCCGGCTTTACCCAGCGCCCTGACCTAACGGTGATCGGCGCTTTTTCGGGGCTGGAGATCGCCTGCTGGGACATCCTGGGCAAGGCGCGGGGGCGGCCTGTCTATGCACTGCTGGGCGGCCGGATGAACGACCGCATCCGTGCCTATACCTACCTTTACCCGTTGCCCGATCATGATCCGAGCGCCTTCTGGACCTCACCCGAGATGGCCGCCGAAGCCGCCCTGGCGATGGTGGGCAAGGGCTACACGGCGATTAAATTCGACCCTGCGGGCCCCTATACGATGCGGGGCGGGCATATGCCCGCGATGCGCGACATCTCTCTCTCCGTGGCTTTTTGCAAAGCGATCCGCGCGGCGGTCGGGGACAAGGCGGATCTGCTCTTTGGCACCCACGGGCAATTCACCACGGCGGGGGCGATCCGGCTTGGTCAGGCGCTTGAGCCCTATAGCCCGCTGTGGTTCGAAGAACCCATCCCCCCCGATGCCGCCAGTGAGATGGCCAAGGTCGCCCGCGCCGTCCGCCTTCCCGTGGCCACAGGCGAGCGCCTGACCACCAAGGCCGAGTTTGCACAGGTGCTGCGGGCCGGGGCGGCCAGTATCCTGCAACCGGCCCTGGGCCGGGCGGGCGGCATCTGGGAGATGAAGAAAGTCGCCGCCATGGCCGAGGTCTACAACGCGCAGCTGGCCCCGCATCTTTATGCAGGGCCCGTGGAATGGGCCGCCAATATACACCTGGCGGCGTCCATCCCGAACCTCCTGATGGCCGAAACCATCGAAACGCCGTTTCACGAGGCCCTGATCAAAGGCGGTCTGCGGGTCGAGGGTGGGTTCATCACACCACCTGACACGCCGGGCCTTGGCATCGAGGTGGACGAAGCACTGGCCCGCGCCCACCCCTACCGCGGCGACGGGCTGCATCTGGAAATGCGCGAGGCCCCCTGCGACTACATTCATGGAAATGCCTTCGAGGGCGGGGCCCCCACACCCAAGGACTAGCCCGTCAAAACGGCTTTTTTTTTGCCACGGGGTCCTCCAGAACGAGCAGGAAACAGCCGAGACCGAAGCCCGCGGAACTGGTCCGGGAGCGTTGCGGTGCCAATTGAGAGTTCCGCTTAAGGTTTGCAACAAAAAGACAAATTCAGATCGCTTGTGATGTGATGAGGCGGGAAAGGGTCCGAGTGGCAATGCCAAGCCTCTCCTCTGACCCCGCTCCTGCGCCAAACTGTCATCGCATTGTCGTGTCTCCATGCATATCTCTCGCGCATGGAAGAGCGTATCGAGATATTGATCGCTGAACGTGCGCCATGGCTGATGGCGCCGGGGCTCCTGCCAAGGTCCGCACGCACTGTGCTCGACAGGGTTCTGAGCTACGACGACGCGGTCTGTCTGGCTGATACTCTGGCAGGTGAAACAGCACCGGGCATCATGAATACCGTGGCCAAACGGCTTGCCAAAAAGGTCTATGTGACCGGGCTTGAGAACATCCCATCCACCGGCCCTGCCCTTGTCGTTGCCAATCACCCGACGGGGATCGGTGACGGGGTCATGCTGTGGCATGCCTTGTCGCGCATCCGGCCGGATATCTTCTTTTACGCAAACTCGGATATCCTGCGCGTCCTTCCGCAGATGCATGATGTGATCGCCCCGGTAGAATGGCGGCATGAAAAGCGGACCCACACCAAGACCCGAAAGACGATGCGCTATACGCGCAAGGCGTTCGAGGCCGGAAAGCTGGGAGTGATATTCCCCTCCGGCAGGCTTGCAAAGCGTCGCGGTCTGACGCTGCATGAGAGGCCCTGGATGACCTCCGCCGCCACGTTGGCGCGCAAATTCGAACTGCCCGTGGTACCCATCAACATTCAGGCCCGAAACTCCGGCATCTTTTATCTCTTTGACCTGATCCACCCGACGCTGCGCGACATTACCCTGTTCCATGAAACCCTGAATAAGGCCCGCCAGCCGTTCCGGATCACCATCGGTCGGCAGATTTTTCCGGCGTCACTGGCCGCCGACCCCGAGATGGCCACAAAAACCATCAGACGGTCCACCTTGGAGGCGGGAAATCCTCAGATCGAGCCATCAACCGAGGCGCATGCAGCGACACTCAGATGGATCAAGACATTGCCGACACGGCTCCTGACTTAGGCTCTTGGTGCTGTTTCATGTCATTGCTTCACGTCCGCGCGGCCTCAAAAGCGGCCCAGACATCTTCAAATTCTGCAAAGGTCAGCCGTTGGCCTTTGACAGCGTCAAAGATGATCCGCTCGGAGGTCATCAAGGTCTCAATCGCCAGGGCCAGCTTGGGGATCACATCGGGTGGAACAACAAGCGCACCGTGCCGGTCCGCATGGATCAGATCGCCATCTGACACCGGCAGGCCGAAAATCTCGACCGGCTGGCCGATATCCACCACATGCACGAACCCGTGGCTTGGCCCGATGGAGCCCGCCACCACCGGATAGCCCTCGGGCAGGTCGCCGAGATCGCGCATCACCCCGTCGGTCAGCGTGCCCGACAGACCAAAGGATTTGTGGATATTGGTGTTGATCTCACCCCAATAGGCCCCGATGGCGTTGGGCACATCCAGATCCTGCACCACCGCCAATGCCGGGCGCGGCCCCTCCGCCATATGGCGATAGTAGGCCATGCGCCGTGCCTTGATAACCTCGGGCGGCTCGGTGGGTGGGTCGACCGCGCGGATGCGGGCGGTGCGGGCATACCCCACCATGGCAGCCGCCTGCGGTGCTGAGCTGAGCATCGTGCCGCGGGTAAAAAGATCAAAGCCCCGCTGACCCTGCGCCACTTCGATCGCGTTGCAGATGGTCGGCGTATCCACTTGCGTCAACAGCTTGTGCAGAGCGTTATCCATCAGCGGGCCGCCGCCAGCGCGGCCCCCTCCGACAAAGCCCCAAGCTTGGCATAGGCAATGTCGGGATCGACCGAGCCAAAGCCCGCAAAAGTCCCAAAGCCGCAATCCGACCCGGCAATCACCCGGTCCGGGCCCACAATCGCGGTGAACCGCTCGATCCGCTGGGCCACCACCTCCGGGTGCTCGACAAAATTTGTTGTTGTATCCACCACACCCGGCACCAGCACCTTGTCGTCCGGGATCTCCGCCTTGCGATCCCGAAAGACGGTCCATTCATGCGCATGACGCGGGTTTGACGTTTCAAAAAGCAGATAGCGCGCCTTGGCCGCCATCAGGGTATCAAAGACCTTCTCCATCCCGATGTCGCAGGTGTGCGGCCCCTCGTAATTGCCCCAGCAGATGTGAATGCGCACCCGGTCTTGCGGGACATTCGCCAAAGCATGGTTGAGTGCCTCCACATGGGCCCCTGCGATCTTGAGAAAGGCGGCATCGGTCAGATCATGAAACAGCATGTGGCGCGACAGGGCGAGGTCCGGGCAATCGAGCTGCAGATCAAGTCCCGCTGCCACAATCGTCTCGTATTCCTCGCGCATCGCATCCGCGAGGGCGGCCAGATAGGCATCACGGGTCGGGTAGTGATCGTTCTGCAAGAAGAGCGAAATCACCCCCGGAGACGCCGCATTCATGAAGCCGCGCTCAACCCCGTGCGCTGCCATCGCCGCCTTGAGGTTGGCGATATCCTTGCCCAGCTCGCCCTGCCCTTTGGACCGCACTTCGCCCGTGCACATCGGGCGCGCGTATTTCGGCGTACCGCCATCCTCTGCCAGCCGCTTGAGAAAGCTGGGGAACTGTTTGAGATCCGCAGGCGCATTGCGCGGGCTGTCGCCTGAAAACCCGGTGTAGCGATCCTTGACATAGGTGGCGTAGGAGATCTTGGATGTCTCCCCATCACTGACGATATCCACGCCGGAAGCCACCTGTTTGGCCACCGTGTCGGACACCGCCCTTTGCATCGCCCTGTCGAAAGCGACGACATCATAGGGTTCCTCGCGTTCCCGGGCGAATATGAAATCCACGACCTCCTGTGTCCGGGGCAAACTGCCGACATGGGTTGTCTTTATCATTTCGATCTCCCTCCTTGGGTCCTGTGTCAGCTCTGCGCCGGATGACGCAGCATGAACCACGTGTTCAACCGCCACATCCCCCAGGCCAGCGGGATCGCGGCAAAGCCCCCGACGACATAGGCCAGCGGTTCATCGTAGAAGGTCTCAAAGACCTGTGTATAGGCATGGAGGCCGGCAAAGGTCACCGCAGCATTGAACAATCCGCGCAGATTGCGGTGGGCGGCGTAAAAGATCGTCCCCGCCAACACCACGGCCCACAGGACCGAAAACACATGTTCGTGGATCACGAGCGCCGAGGCCCTGAAGGTTGCGACCTGATCGCGCCAGATGTCGTAGCTGACGCCCTCTGCGGGGCGCGCGCCGGGTCCCCAGACATGTTCGCCCACGACATCGCCCCAAAGGCTGCCGACCAGCGCGCAGAGGTTCGCAACAATAAAGGCCATGATGACATGGATACGGGCATGGCGGGCGGTGCGCTCATCGCATCGGCGGGCCACGGCAAGGCCCAGCAGCACCAGAAGCGTCATTTGCAAAACCGACAGCGTGGCTTCGGGCGAATAGAACACATAGGCGGCATGAAAATAGGCCGTGCTGGTGTCGAGCGCCTGGGCGAAGGGGCCGATGGCCAGCGCCGAGACGACCCGCAGGTCCACGATCCAGCCCGCCAGCGCAACGGCGCCCGCCGCATAGAGCCAGAACAGATGTACCGGGAGACCAGTGATCCGGGCATCCGATATGAGGACTTCGACCCCCACAAGATGAAGCGTACCTGCCATCAGCATGACGGCCCCGGTGACAAAGCGTGGCGCCAGACGCCGCGCTGTCAGGGCCCAGGCGGCCACGGTCGCAATCGCCGCCCCGCCGAGGGCCATCACCGTCCCGGCGATATGTTCGTGCTTGTCTGCAAGCTCCACCCCGGCACCGCCGATCAGCATGCCCGCGCCGATGAGGGCCGCAGCCTTGCCGAACATGGCATAAAGATCATGTCCGCTGCTGAGAATGACGACGCCGCCCCCCAGGAGCAGCAGGCCAAAAACGGCAACGAGAACCGCGTCCGCAAGCCAGAAAATCAGCCCGCCGGTGGCAAAGAGAATGCCCAGGCACAGTACTGCATTGATCGCCAGGGTCACCATGGTGCTGCGCGACCGCGATTCGATCAGCCGCGCGGCAGTTTGGGTGATAACACCTTCTTCTACCAGTGATTTTGTATTTGCTAACCTGTGCATATTCACCTCTATGAACGTTGTTCATATTCTTGGTAATGGATTGGCAGATTAAATACAACACGTTTGTGAACGATGTTCAAATTACCCCAGCCATGTCGGCCCGGCCGGATCATCTGTTCCTACAATGTGGTAAAGGCTCGCCTCGCCTGTCATGGCCGGAACAGAAGTGTGTCGCAACCCGGCAGGCACCGAACAGGTATCGCCAGGGTTCAAGGTGGCCTCGCCGCCCTCCCAACGCAGCCGCCAATGACCGCGCACCGGCATCAGGACCGACGCCCGGTCGTGTGCGTGCATCACCGGGCTGGCAGAGGCGCGGGTCAGAAACGTGATCTCGAACCCCGGCTTGTCCCGGATGACGCCGGTTTCACCGATGACCTCGACCGGCTCCTTGTTTGCCAGCGCCATCAGATCGTTGTAGCGCCGCACGCCATATCCCACGACCTGCTGCGGCGTCATTTCGGGAAAGTCTTGCAACTCCTCCCCTGAGAGGACCGGCATCGGTTTGACCTCATCGGGCAGCGTCTCGCCACGCTTGGTGTCGTAAAGCCGCCCGTTTGCGCCAAGGATCAACCCATGGGCCTGCGCCTCCTCGATGACCTGCGGGGCCCAGATGACGCCGCCGCCGGCATCATCCCCGCCCAGCACGGCCATGATCATACCGTAGTCGGTGCCGATATTCTCGAAGCCGCGGAAAATGCCCGTGGGGATGTTGATGATATCGCCCTCTTCCAGCACAACTTCTCCGGCATCGCCCCACCGCCCCCAGAAAAAGCGCCAGCGGCCCTTGAGCACAAAGAACACCTCCGCCGTGCGGTGACTGTGCAGGGAGTTGCGGCATTTGGGAGGCTGACCCGCAGCCCCGATGTTGAAGCCATGCGGCAGTACGATATGCACGTGCTGGTCGGGGCTTTCGGATACACCGCCGCCGATGATGGTGAAGTTCTCCTTCTGGTCAGAGCCGGGGGTATGCGCATCGATAAAGGCCGTTTTACACGGGCGCAAATCACCATAGCGAACAATTCGGGCTTCCATCTCGGCAGGTGTCATGGGTCAGTCTCTTTCCTTGGTTGCGCGCAGGCTGGCCAGTTCGGCCTCAAGCTCTGCGACCTTTGTTTCGAGCCGCGATATCTCTGGCCCCACGAGGACGGCAAGCTCTTCTGTGTCAAAGCGCGGCGAGATGAATTGCGGGCAGTTCCAGTCGAAGGCTGCAATCTTGATGGTCACCACACGCTCGACCTTGCCCGCGCCCTCGGTGGCGAGCTGTTCCACGAGATCGGGAGAGGCCTCTGCCTCCTGCATCGTGGCGTGGCCCAGCAGCTTCAGCCTTGCCTTGCGCGGATAGTCCATCACAAAGAGCGACACGCGATCATCGCCCGCAAGATTGCCGGCGCTCACATATTGACGGTTTCCCCGGTAGTCGGCAAAACCGATGGTCTGCGGGTCCAACACCTTGAGAAATCCGACCGGCCCGCCGCGATGCTGCACGTAGGGCCAGCCCGTTTCCGTCACCGTTGCCATATAAAACGAGCTGCGTGAGGCAAGAAACGCAACTTCATCCGCGCCCAGACCCTGCGGGGCGGGGCGTTCGGTGATGCGTGCGTAGGTCTCGCGCGAGCCTTGGGCGGTCTGTTTGGCCTGCACGGCCGGCGTAAACATCAGGGTTCCGAAGTGATCCATCGCCTAGCCCGTGTGCAGCAGGATCTGTTTCCAGATCGTGGTTTCATCATAAATCACGTATTCGCGGCGCAGACCCCAAGGCCCGAAC
This sequence comes from Roseobacter weihaiensis, assembly GCF_020622345.1. Classification (GTDB taxonomy): domain Bacteria; phylum Pseudomonadota; class Alphaproteobacteria; order Rhodobacterales; family Rhodobacteraceae; genus Roseobacter; species Roseobacter weihaiensis. The sequence continues at coordinate 160,335 of NZ_JACNMO010000001.1, forward strand.
TCGGCATGACAGATACCCAGCAGATAGATCTCGGCCCCTGTCGGTGCGCCGAAGGCCCCCCATCCGCTGTGCTTGCCCGTCAGCGACCAGCGCAGGGCAGCCCGCGGTGGCATCATCGGGTCCTCGCGCCCGATCTGGTGGTCGATCTGGAATGTTGCATCCGGAAAGGAGGCCCGCAGACCCATCCAGAACTGATCCACATCGCCGTGGCTGTGGCCGGTGACACCACCGGGGTATTCCAGATGCGCCGCCCGGTCATATGCCACGGGGATTGCGGCCATATCCGCGCCCATGATGCGGGTCAGGATATCGGTATATCTTGCACCCCATTCGTTCTCGTTGCCCCGGCCTTTGTAGGGACCGGGCTGGTCCGTTGCCGGGCTAAGTGGGCGGGTGCAGGCCTCCGCGCCCCCCTCGTTCTCGATCAGGTCAGCGGCATAGGCCTTGGGGTCCCAGCCCAATTGCCGCACGATGGCCCCCTGATCGCGGATCAGCCATTCGTCATTGATCTGGTTGTTGATCGCGTGGCAATCCGCGAGGATGCGGTAGGTCAGCTTCTTGCCGGTGGCTTTACCGTAGACCCCGTCACGGGCATGGGTGGCGGTGCTCAACAGCCGGTGCGACGACAGCATCCCCTCTTCGGGGGTGCCGGACCAGATCACGTCTTCGCCCAGCAGGGTGCGGTCGGGAAACTCCGCCAGTGTGGCCATCGTCGCCCCGATGACATTCTGATTGCCGACCACAACCGAAGCGGGCGAGCGGACAACGATATCCTCCGCGTAATACTGATGCAGGGTCGCGATGCCGCGATCCTCCCAGATCTCCTTGGTAATGCCGATGATGTAGTCGGGGAAGTCCTTGAACTTCGGATCGAAGCCTTTCATGAGGAGGTGTCCTTGGGTAGGCGGGCAGAGCCGCGGATCATCAAAGGGCCATCGAGCACGATGCGCTGCGGGGCTTCATCCTGCCCGGCCAGACGTGCCATCAGGGCCCGTGTCGTTTCGGCCACCATGCGGTTGGCCGGTTGGCGCACTGTGGTGAGGTCATAGCTGGGCCAGCACGACAAGGTCACATCGTCATATCCCACGACCGAGACATCGTCGGGCACACGCAGGCCAAGCTCGAACCGAAGGACATCCATCACGGCAAAGGCCATGTGGTCATTGGCCACAAAAACCGCATCGGGGTGCTCTGGGCCGTTGAACATGTCGCGGGCGGCAGCTTTGGCGGTTTCGAAGTCGAAATTCCCTAGCCCGCGTGCGTAAAGCGTGACGCCCGCCTGCTCAAGACCTGTCCGAAAGCCTGCTTCCCGGTCGATCTGGGTCGACGCTCCTTCCCAGCCCGCGATATGGGCGATGCGCTGATGCCCGGCGGCCACCAGAAACGCCGCCAGTTTGCGCCCGCCCGCAACATTGTCAGACGTGACGGATGTCATGCGATCATCATATTGGTGGCGGTTGAAAAGGATGATGGGAATGCCAAGACCCTCGCAACGCTGGGTCAGATCATTGGACAGACCCACCGAGGCTGCAATGATCGCGTCGACCTGATAGTCCAGCAATTCATCAATGACAGATTGCGTCGCCGCATGATCGTTGGAGGCCATGAAGACCAGCACATGGTAGCCCTCCGCCTGTAGCGATTTGGACAGCCGTTCGATCGCTTCGGGGTAGAACTGGTTTTCGAGATAGGCGACCACCAACCCGATGATCCGGCTGCGCCCGGTGTTGAGCGACCGGGCCAGCACATTGGGCCGGTAGCCCAGATCAGCGGCGGCCTGGCGCACTTTGTCGCGCGTGCTCTGGCTGACAGAGGCACCCGGCGTGAACACCCGGCTCACCGCGGAGCGGCTGACGCCTGCCTTTGCAGCCACGTCGAGGGAAGTCACTTTACCCATTTTGTCTTCCCTGCCCATCAGCCCGCCGTCCAGCCGCCATCGATCAGCATCGAGGTGCCTGTCACCATCGCCGAGGCATCAGAGGCCAGAAAGACGGCCGCCCCCATGATGTCTTCGACCTCGCCGACGCGGGGCAGCTTGATCTTGTCCATGATCCACGCCAGCCTGTCCGGGTCGTCGAAGGTGGCCTGGCTGAGGGGCGTGCGGATGAAGGTCGGGCAGATCGTGTTGATGCGGATGCCTGATTTTCCCCATTCGATGGCCATTGCTTTCACCATCCCTTCGAGCGCGTGTTTGGACGCGCAATAGACCGCCCGGTCGACCCCACCCACATGGCCCATCTGGCTTGAGATATGGATGATCGATCCGGGCCGCCCTGCCGCTTGCAGCGCTCTGGCGGCAGAGGCCGAGAGGAAATAGGCGCTGCGCAGGTTGATGTTCATCACCGCGTCGAAATCTGCGGGGGTCGTCTCCACCGCGGGCGTGTGCCGCGCGAGCCCTGCGGAGTTGATCACCACGTCAAAAGGCGCCTCAAAGGCCTCCGCCATGGCGTCAAGGTCAGTCTGGTCGAAAGTCATCGCCTCGGCGGACAGGCCCCCGGATGCGATGGCATCGACGCAGCCCTGCAAGGGCCCGGATCGCCGCGCGGCACAGACCACATGCGCGCCCGCCTCAGCCAAAGCCACCGCACAGCCCAGCCCGATACCGGAGGACGCCCCGGTCACAAGCGCCCGGCTGCCGGTCAGATCGAACCGTGGCGTTCTTGGCAGATTGGTCACAGCGCCTCTCCCGTTTCGGGATCGAATCCCGGTCTTGCCTTGTTGAATTCGCGCAGGCGTCCCAACACATCAACACCGATCTGGTCATACATATGCAGCAGATCAACCATCACCCAGTTTTCCCGGATCAAACCGGCCTCAACCCGCCAGAAATCCAAGGAGCGCATCTCGATCTTCTTACCCACCGGCGCAATCCCAAGCCAGCCGCCCTGCGTGATCGACTGCACCATGTCCGGCCAGCCGGTGACGGCAGCGTAATTGCGATCCCCGAAAAAGTGGTACGCGATCTCATCCAGATGTTGCCCCCGATCCGGCATCGCCTTGAGAAAGGGGATCTGGTGCCAATGCCGGAACCCGCGCTGTCCGCGTCCGGTGCCAATCCCCGCAGGCCCGTACCAGGACATGCGCGGATGCCAGAAGCGGTCCATCTCCATCACCTCCGGCCCGCCTTCGCCGGGGTGCTTCTTGAGGTACTCAAGCATCTCGATGATATGGGCGCAGGTCGCGGTGCCCTGCGCGGCGTCATGAGGCGCAGGCACCAAACCATCGCAGGTGGCAGGCCCCGGCACATGCCATTCGCGCCCCAAAGACGGGCTCATCGGCCAGGCTCCCGCCTGCATCATCACCTCGGGCAAGTCCCAAAGCGCCTGCATCTCGGTGATCTTGCGGTCCTCAAAGCGGTAAAACTCGTGAAACCGCATATGCGCCATGTGGCCTGTCGCGGGGATGTCGTGCCAGGGGGTCATGAACGCTCCGGTGTAATACCCGCCGCAGCCGATCCAGTCCGCGCCCTCGGGCGTGGGTCCCGCCATCACAATGTAATCGCGCCGTTCCAGATCGGGCCAGGCCCGCGCAAGCGACGCATAGGCCCGGTCCACATAAGCGTCCACGCCCTGGATCGTCTCAAACGGAAAGGCCAGCCGGAAGACCACATCCGGCGCACAAATCTCATGCAGGAGCGCGCGCACCGCCTGGAGCTCGAAATCATACATTGCCACCCGCAGCGGGGCGATCAGGTCTTTATGGGTGGAATGCCTGTCCATCTATTTCTCTGTTCTTCAGCAGTTGGGAAAGACGACCATGCGCCTTGGGCGTCGCCCTACTCCGCAGCCTCCAGCGGTTCCGCCCCCGCGCCATAGGGTACGTTTTGCCCGCCGTAGCGCCGGACCCGCAGGTTGCATTGCTCCGCATGTCCCACGAACCCCTCCAACATGCACAGGCGTGAGCCGTAGGCACCGATTTCTGCAGCAGCGGCATCCGTGGTGACCTTTTGGTAGCTGTGCGTCTTGAGGAACTTGCCGACCCAGAGCCCGCCGGTATAGCGCCCCGCCTTCCGGGTGGGCAGCGTATGGTTGGTGCCAATCACCTTGTCGCCGTTGGCCACATTCGTGCGCGGCCCCAGAAAGAGTGCCCCATAGCAGGTCATGTTCTCCAGGAACCAGTCATCGCGGTCGGTCATGACCTGCACATGTTCAGAGGCCACGTCATCGGCCACCTTCAACATCTCGTCATAGGTATCACAGAGGATCACCTCACCGTAGTCTTGCCAACTTACGCGGGCTGTCTCCGCGGTCGGCAGGATCTGCAGGATGCGGTCGATCTCGGCCAGCGTGTCCTCGGCAAGCCTGCGCGAATTGGTCAGGAGCACGGCGGGCGAGTTATAGCCATGCTCCGCCTGGCCCAGCAGGTCGGTGGCGCACATCTCCGCATCCACGGTGTCATCCGCGATGACCATGGTCTCGGTCGGGCCTGCGAACAAATCGATGCCGACACGCCCGAAAAGCTGGCGTTTGGCCTCGGCCACAAAGGCGTTGCCTGGCCCCACGATCATATGCACGGGGTCAATCGTCTCGGTGCCGAGCGCCATGGCCCCCACCGCCTGAATACCGCCCATCACGTAAATCTCATCCGCACCGCCCAGATGCATCGCGGCAATTACCGCCGGGTTGGGTTTACCCTTGAAGGGGGGCGTGCAGGCGATGATGCGCGGCACCTTGGCCACGCTGGCCGTGGCCACCGACATGTGCGCCGAGGCGACCATGGGGAATTTGCCGCCCGGCACGTAACAGCCCACCGATTGTACGGGGATGTTCTTGTGCCCCAGGATCACGCCGGGCAGGGTTTCCACTTCGATATCGAGCATCGAATCCCGCTGGGCCCGGGCAAAATTGCGCACCTGCTCTTGCGCGAATTTGATATCTTTCAGCTCTTGCGGGCTGAGTTGCGCGATCAGATCGTCGATCTCCTGCGGGCTCAATCGGAAGGACGCAGGCGCGTAGCTGTCGAACTTTTCACTCAGCGCCCGCACCGCAGCATCGCCCCGCGCCTCGATATCCGCCAGCGTGGCCTCCACCGACGCGCGGACCTTTGCGTCATCTTCGGCGCGTGCCGCTTCCGGCTTGCCGCTTTTCAGATAATCGATTGTCATCTCTCTGCGCCTCCCTCTTCGGGGCGGGGCGGTACCGCGCGCCCTTGATCAAAGGTCTCCCACCCCATCCCGTCAAATACATCACAGCCCAACTGGGCCAACACATGCGGAAAATCGACCATCACCCAATTGTCGGTGATGCGCCCGTCTTCGACTTTCCAGAAATCCATATAGCGGATCTCAACCCGCTTACCGGTTGGGGCCAGCCCCATAAAAGCTCCCGAATGCGTCGCCTCCTGACGACCAAAGGCCGCCGCCCACTCGCCCATGTAAAGCCGCGCCTCATCCACGCAGACCTTGTCGGAAAAGGCCGCCTGAAACGGGCGCTGCCAGTTGTCCTGAAACTGCTGCAACCCGTTTTTCGTGCCGCAGCCCTGATTGCCCCTCCAACGGAAATTCTCCGCAAAAAAGGCCCCGATATCGTCGATGCGGTGGTCGTTGAGCCCGTCGACCATCGCTTCGATCACGGCACGGGTCTCGTCTGTCTTGCTCATATCCGTGTCTTTGGTCAGCACGGCCTGCTCTGGTCTTGATCCCTTCATGGGGTTTTCCCTTCATCCTGAACCTGAAAACGCGCGGCAGCCCCCGCACGCTTCAAGATGAAATCCCTGAGCAGCCGGTTGAGCGCAGGGTGGCGCTGCATCAGCCCGGATCTGGCCTGTTTGCTCATCAGCCCTTCACCGCCCCCGCTGTCAGACCGCTGACGATCTGGCGCTGGAATATCATGACCAGCAAAAACAGCGGCGCGGTGATCGACACGGCGGCGGCCACGGCCTCGACCTGGTCGGTGGTGGTTGTCTCGCGGTTGAAATAGCCTGCAATGGCCGGAACCATGGTCTGATTTTGTGCATCCAGCAGCAGCGAGGTCACCAGAAAGTCGTTATATCCCAGCAGGAACGAAAACAGCCCCGTGGTGATAACGCCCGGCCACATCACCGGCATGATGACCCGGCGGAACGCCTGAAAATGCGAGCACCCGTCGACCCGCGCGGCCTCGTCCAATTCCGCAGGAATATTCTGAAAGAACGACCGCAGCATCCAGATGGTGAAGGGCTGGTTGATCGCGACCAGAACCGCAATAACGGCCCAGGGCTGGCCATAGAGGGTGGGCGCGCCCTCGCCGAAGATGGGAGCCAGGATTTCAGAGGAGTTGATGAACACCGGCAGATAGCCCGCCACAAGAACCGAATGCGGCAACGCGCGAAAGATCAGCGCGAGAATGAGCAGCCAGAACGCCAGATCAGAGCCTGAGCGCGCCAGCCCGTAGCCGGCAAGGGTGCCGACCGTGAGCGAGACCGTCACGACACCGGCCGTGACCAGCATGGAGTTCAGAAAATTGCGGTAGAATTCGTTTTCGGCCCAGACCGCAACGTAATGTTCGGTGGTCAGGCCCAGGACCGGCGTGCCCAAGGGACCGAGCAGGCCGTTTAACGGGCCAAGGATCAGAGGCAGCAGACCAAAGAAGATGAGCACAAAGCCGATGGCATAAATCAAGGCGCCAAAAATCCAGCCCAGGGCGATGATCCCAGGCGGGCAGTAGTGCCGCACCAGCTCCGGCAAGCGGGTAAAGGCCCAGCGGACAGCGAAATAGAGCACGCAAAGCCCGAGGACGATATCAAGGATCGAAAGGCCATCGCCATTTGCACGGGTTGCAGGCCCGGTGATCACATCCCAGGGGCTCGCCGCAAAGGCATCCACCGGCGATTTAAAGCTCATGATCGCGATCCAGAAAATCGGGAAAGCGGCCAAAAGGCACCAGAAGGCCAGAAAGGCACCGGACGAAAACCGCAGTGCGAAAGACTGCTGCATGGCTTTTGAGGTCGACATCAGTGCGCACTCCCCTTGTGGTCACGCCAGGTGCGGCGCAGTGGCAGGATCAGCAGGAAAACGATGCCGATCATGGTCAGCATGGCAGAGGCCGAAGCGCGCGAGATTGCACGGTTGCCCGCATCGTCCGGCGTCATGAAGTCATAAGTCAGCCATTGCAGCGAGATCACATGCGCCTGGCTGCGGAAGCCGACAATGACCTCGAAGGCGCGGTAGGTGTCCATCAGATGGATGAGCGCGATGAAGATGATGAGCGGCATCAGATGCGGCACAATCACATGGCGCAGGCGCTCCCAGCGGCTGGCCCCGTCGATCACGGCGGATTCCAGGGTGTCCATGTTCACGGTCTGCAGCCCGGCATAAAAGATCACGAAGGCAAAGGGGGCCACGTGCCAGACCTGGAAGAAATACATCAATATCTCGATGGTCCAGCCCTGTGCGAACATCGAAATATTTGTGCCCGTCCAACGCTCCAGCATCGCCGTCAGGATGCCGTCGCCCACAAAGAGCCAGTAGATCGAGAGCGCGCCGATGACGGGTGTGATGATAAAGGGCAAGAGCGAGATAAAGATAACCGGCCCCCGGATCGCACGCGTCGCGTTGTTCACCGCCAGCGCAATGGCGAGACCGACGCCGATCACAAGCGGCAGGGTAAGCAGCGTAAAGGTCAAGGTGAAGCGCAGCGCCTTCCAGAAGTCGATCTGCATGATGTCGTTCCAGCTGCCGTTACCGACAGCTTCCCAGACCTTGTTCATCTGCAGCACGTTTTGGTAGCTCTGCAGACCAACCCAGCGGGTTTCGGTCACTGTCGCGCCATTCTCATCCAGCACCGGTACCGTTTTCACCTCCGTGACGCAGGTTTGCGTCAGAAAGCCGGGGGTGCAGGTCTCCACCTCCACCTGTTCCAGAATGGGCTGCGTTACCTGAAAGCTCTGGATGAGCACGCTGACAAGCGGCGCCGCGATGAACAAAAGCATCATAAAGACCGATGGGCCGACAAAGGCGGCAAATGTCTTGAATTTCATGGTGCACTCCTCGCGGCAGCACGGTTGCAAATTGCCCGGCAGGCTTTGCAAAACGCATGCCGTTTCGCGTTTGACAAAACGTCCCGGTGGAAACACGCGGGCCGAGATACCCCCGGCCCGCGTTATTGATTACTTGAGAACGCCCGCTTCTTTTGCAGAGGTCGTATAGGCTTCCGTGATGGCCACCAGTGTCGCCTTAGCGTCCCGCTCGCCGGTAAAGAAGGCTGGCAACTCATTGCCCAAGGCGGAGTGCAGCAGACCCATCTGCGTGGTCGACGGATAGGCAGGGGGCGGGGGGATTGCTGTTGCGGTTTCAATGACACCCTGGGCGAGGTCATTGGGCTCGTACCCCTCGACCAGCCAGATCGCAGCGTCGTTGGCACCCTGCACCATTTCCGCGTTCATCCCTTCCATCGCCAGGCGGAAGGCGGCCTCGGCTTCTGCGTCAGAGATGTTCTTGGCAATCACGATACCGTCCCACCACATCGTGGTTGCAGGCGCGCCGCCCTCCATTGCCTTGGGAGCCGCCGCCATGACCACTTTTCCGGCCACCTGGCTCTCTGTTTCATCGTTCATGGCACCTGCCCGGCTCGACCAGAGGTTTGCCATCGCGATCTTGCCCTGCTGGAACTGTTGCTGAACATAGGTGGAATCCGACACCAGAACTTCCGGATCGGTATATTCCGTCATCGCCTTCATCATCTCCAGCGCTTTGATCCCCGCGTCACTGTTCACCGCCGTCGTGTTGTCCTCATTGAAAAACGTGCCGCCAAACCCGGTGTACATGTTGTTGAAATCCTGGGCGATGTTCCAGCCGGACTTCAACGTCGCCCCCAGCGGATACTCCATCACCCCCGCCTCCTTGATCTTGGCGGAGGCGGCAAGCACCTCGTCCCAGGTCGTCGGCGTCTCGATCCCCAGATCCGCCAGCACGTCGGAGCGGTACATCAGGTGCTGCGTATTCACCATCATCGCCACCGCCATGATCTGACCGTTGATGCGAATGAGCTGATTGGGTTTGAGGTTTTGTCCGTACTTTTCAACCAGATCATCCAACGGGCGGATCGTGCCCGCATTCAACAAAGGCGTGATGGTGCCGTTCGCCACGCCCCCGATCTGATAAAGCGCGGGATTGGCTTCGAAAGCCGCCGGTTGCTTGGTGCGGAACTCCTGATCCAGCTCGGCCTGGAAATTCCCGCATTCCGCCATCGCGTCGGTGAGGGCTTTCCATGCTTCGAAGCCCGCGCTCAGCGATTTGATCGGCACCTCGTTTTCGTAAGAACACGCCAGCGCCCCGCTTCCCATCAGCGAGACGGCGCCCGCCAGTGCAATTTTTCTCAAAAACATATGCAAACTCCCTGTTGCAGTTGGGTCGGGTGCATCTTGCAAGGCTGCACCCCCTTGTTGGCCCCGAAAGGGCGTTAGAAACTCAGGTCGCGGCAACCCGCATCCCGGGTTGCTGGTCGATCCGCATCCCGCTTTGCTGATCAAACAAATGGCAGATCGGCACTGGCACGGTAAAGGAGACCATGTCGCCGATTGCGGCTCGGAATTCCTTATGTGCCTTGACCGAGACCAGCTGGCGCCCCGCGCGGACCGTCAGCATCGTGGCGTCGCCCAAAAGCTCGATGGTATAAATCGGCGCGGTGATCTGACCTGCGCCATCTGTCGCCAGCGCTGCGTCTTCCGCCCGAAAGCCCAGCGTGACCGGACCATCGGGACCTGTCAGCCCCGAGATGGAGACGTTGTCGCCGGTAAATGTACCGGCCCGCAGCTCACCCTCCATCAGGTTCATGGCGGGGCTGCCGATGAAGCTCGCCACGAAAGTGTTGGCGGGGTGGTCATAAATATCGGTGGGCGTGCCCACCTGCTGGACCTTGCCCTGCTTCATCACCACCACGCGGTCGGCCAGTGTCATCGCCTCGATCTGGTCGTGGGTCACATAGACGGTGGTGACCTTCAGTTCGTGGCTGAGGTTCTTGATTTGAGCACGGGTCGAGACGCGCAGCTTTGCGTCGAGGTTCGACAGCGGCTCGTCCATCAGAAAGACATTTGGTTCGCGCACGATGGCACGGGCGAGGGCAACGCGCTGGCGCTGCCCGCCCGACAGTTCCGCAGGTTTACGGTGCAGGAAATCGTCGAGCTCGACCATGGCGGAGGCCCGGCGCACCCGCTCGTCATGTTCGGCCTCCGGCACTTTGCGCACCTTGAGCGGGAAGCGAATGTTCTCGTAGACGTTCATGTTTGGGTAGAGCCCGTAGGACTGAAACACCATCGCCACATCGCGGTCCTTTGGATCGAGATCATTCACGACCTTTCCATCGATGATGATCTCGCCGTCTGTGGCATCCTCCAACCCTGCGATCATGCGCATCGTTGTGGTCTTGCCACAGCCCGACGGCCCCAGCAGCACCAGAAACTCCTGATCCGCAATGGTAAGGTCAAAATTGTCGACGCCGACAAAGCTGCCCCAGCGCTTGTTGACTTTACGCAGTTGTATCTCAGCCATAGTGCCCCCACTGTCGCTGGCTGCTTTCTGCACGCCATCTCTGACGCTAGTCACCTTGGAAGGTCTTTGGCAAGGAAAATTTGCACACGTGTGCAAGGGTGCGTTGTATTGGTATTTTTTGCCCTTTTTCAGGGCATTAAACAGCTTTCCTGTCAGAGGCTCGTGGCGCAGAATTCAAGACATCAACAGCGTCAGGCTGCGCAAAAGCACCCTGCGCAGACTATCTCAGATACACCAAAGACGCGAATCGAGTCGCGGTTCAGCCGTGCATCGGCAGGCTCTCATCTCTGCTACAGGCGGGACAGAAGGGCCATGTCGGACGGTCAGACAAAGGCCTGAATACCCGTCTGCGCGCGGCCCAGGATAAGGGCATGAATATCATGCGTACCCTCATATGTGTTGACCGTTTCAAGGTTCATCATATGGCGGATCACCTGAAACTCGCCGCTGATGCCGTTGCCCCCATGCATGTCACGCGCATGGCGCGCGATATCCAACGCCTTGCCGCAATTGTTGCGCTTCATGATGCTGATCATTTCAGGGGCCGCCTGGGCTGCATCCATCAGCCGGCCCAGTTGCAAGGCACCTTGTAGCCCCAGCGCGATTTCGGTCATCATGTCCGCCAGTTTTTTCTGAAAAAGCTGTGTGCCCGCAAGCGGTTTGCCGAACTGATGCCGGTCGAGCCCATACTGCCGCGCCGCATGCCAGCAGAACTCAGCCGCACCCATGACGCCCCAACTGATGCCATAGCGCGCCCGATTGAGACAGCCAAAGGGACCCTTGAGACCTTGCACATGGGGCAGCAGCGCCTCCTCGCCCACCTCGACACCGTCCATGACAATCTCTCCCGTCACGGATGCGCGGAGCGAGAGCTTATTGCCCACCTTGGGCGCGGACAGCCCCGGCGTGCCTTTGTCCAGCACGAAGCCCCGGATCTTGCCATCGTGCGCGTCAGACTTGGCCCAGACCACGAAAACATCCGCGATGGGCGCGTTTGAAATCCACATCTTGGAGCCTGTGATCCTGTATCCGGTCGCTGTCTTCTCAGCGCGGGTTTTCATCCCCGCCGGGTCGGAGCCTGCGTCCGGTTCCGTCAGACCGAAACATCCAATCCACGCACCAGAACAGAGCTTGGGCAGATATTTCTTGCGCTGCGCTTCCGAGCCGTAGGCATAAATCGGATAGATCACCAGCGACGACTGCACCGACATCATGGAACGATAACCGGAATCGACCCGCTCAATCTCGCGCGCGACAAGGCCATAAGACACATAGGAGCCGCCCAGCCCCCCGTACTCTTCGGGCAGGGTGATGCCCAGCAACCCCATCTCGCCCATCTCGCGAAAAACCTCGGGCTCGACCGCTTCGGTCGCATAGGCATCAATCACCCGCGGTTGCAGCTTTTCCTGTGCGTAGGCCGCCGCACTTTGCTGTATCATCCGCTCATCTTCGGCCAGTTGGCCGTTCAGGCGGAAAGGATCAGACCAATCGAACGCCCCAAGATCCGGCGCGTCCTTTGCTTTGAGAATGGGGGCTTCGACATTCATGACGTTTCCTTTCGCTCCTGGCAGACCACAACAGGTGAATTCTTGCCATTATTGCAAATCCGGCAGCAAAAGGCTAACGACGGTTTAGTCTGAAATACATGAGAAAAACTCATATGAACCAGTCCCGACGGTTTCTGCCCTCTGTCTCGGCGCTGATGTGTTTTGAGGCCGTGGCACGTCTGGGGACTGCGACACGTGCCGCAGCCGAACTGTCGTTGACGCAAAGTGCTGTCAGTCGACAGCTCAAAACGCTGGAGGCGCAACTGGGCGCGCCCCTGCTGGCCCGGCACGGGCGGCGGCTGAGCCTGACACCCAAGGGAGAGACCTACGTCCGGGAGGTCCGCGATATCCTGCAAAAGCTGACGCAGGCCTCGATCCGGGTGCGGACAGAGGCCGGGGGCGGCCCGCTGAACCTGTCGATCCTGCCCGCCTTTGGCATGCATTGGCTGGCCCCGCGTCTGAGCGGTTTTGCCCGCCAGCATCCCGAGGTCACGGTGAACCTCTCGACCCGGCTGGCGCCGTTCGACTTCCGCGGCGCACCCTTTGACGCCGCCATTCATTTCGGACGCCGGGACTGGCCCGGCGTCGGTTATCTGCCATTGATGCCGGAAACCGTTGTGGCTGTCTGCGCCCCGTCTCTGGTTCCCGCGCCACTGACAAACCCGCGCGACGTGCTCGGCTTTGATCTGATGCATCTGGATACCCGTCCGCGCGGCTGGGCCCGCTGGTTGCAGGCCCTCGATATTGAAGAGCCCCTGCCCCCCGGCATGATCTTTGATCAATTCGCTACCATGGCACAGGCGGCGATCCACGGTCTTGGCATCGCCCTTTTGCCGACTTTCTTTGCAGACCCCTATCTCAAGGGGGGCCAGCTTGTGCTGGCCTCTCCTCACACCACCCAAAGCATCGGCAGCTACTTTCTGGTCTGGCCCCTGGAGCGGTCGGAAAGCCCCGCGCTCACCTCATTTCGCACGTGGTTGTGCCACCAAACCGACACATAACCACAGCATTTGGACGGGCGGCGCATCGTTTTCCCGTCTGTCGGGTATTGCCGCCACAATTGCGCAATTATCCGCTTTTTGGAAACACTCTGTACCAGTGGGTTTTGCCGCTGCCACGCCGCTGGCCAGACCATATTCCGTCTCAATTCAAGGCTAGAAAAGAGGCATCCGCTTTTGGGTGGGGCCGATCCAAGGGCTGTGTGTTGTGTTGTTTAAGTTTGTTCCGCGAGTTGCCTTGTTATCTCTTGGGTTGGCCTCTTTGAGCGCTCTTCAGAGCCAGGCGGAAGAGCATATCGTGATTATTCTGGAGGCCACCTATTTTCCCCAGAAAATCATTTTAGAACATGGGGATGTCGTGCGCTTCGTCAATGAAAGCGGGTCGGCGCACGAGATTTTCCATACAAATGGCCGATGGGCGACAGCCCCCATCGCGCCAGGTGACGAGTTGTTGGTTTTGATCGAGCCGGGGATGACAGGCGCGTTTCATGGCGTGGCCAAGCGGTGGATCACAGGACAGCTCTATCTGTTGCAGGGGGATGCAACAGACAAACAGGTTGAGTAACGAGTATCGGCCCTGCCGCAGTGTGGGGCCAGTTTCCCGTTTTTCAGATCGGCTTAATCAGATCTGCGCCCACCGCCCGGTTCGAATTGACGGCATGGTCTACCCGGTGCACCTGCAGCGCGTCCTCAGGGGCGGGACGCATAAGGCGCGCGGCCCCATGCCCCGCCTCTCCAAGCCAGAGCGGCCATTCCGCCGGTTCGAGCAGTACAGGCAGCCGGTGGTGAATATGGCGCGTTGTTTCATTTGCCTTGGTGGTCACGATTGCGCAGGTCCGCTGGGCCGCCCCGTCAGGCCCCGTCCAGACCTGCCAAACCGCAGCCATCACCAAAGGAGCACCGCTTCGCGCAAAGATGTACCAGGGCGCGCGCGCGCCCTCCGGTGTTTTTGTCCATTCGTAAAACCCGGATGCAACGATCAGCCCGCGCCGCTGCCGTGCCGCCTCGCGAAAGGCCGGTTTCTCCGCGATGGTTTCAGCGCGCGCATTGATCAGCAGCGGACCATCATTGCTCTTTTTATACCACCCGGGCACAAATCCCCACCGCATGGCCGTCAGGCGGCGCGGTGCCTCACTGCCCCCGGTGACCACATGGATGTCCACCGTCGGGCAGACATTGTAGTTCGGCACGTCCGGCAGGTTGTTATCCGGTATCGCCTCGAACAGCTGCGCGATCTCGTCGCTGGGCATGGTGATGGAAAATCGTCCGCACATAGCACCTTTGGTAGTACGGCGGGGTGGCGCAGACCAGAGCCTTTGGTATGCAAAAGCGCGACCGGTTTTGACCGGACGCGCTTCGAATTTGCACCGATATCCCGTTACTTCTTGGTGATCCGCCCATCTAGGTAAGGGGTGTATGGGGCGTTCGCCGCGATAAACTCCGCTGTGACATCGGCAAGGTCAGGACCGAAGTCATATGCGTTTTGCGCATCCTTAAACATATCATAACCATCCCCGCCATTGCGGATGTAATTGTTTGACACAACGCCATAGAGCTTATCCATCTCGATCGGCGCGCCACCGATCATCACATCACTGATCCGGCTGCCTGCGGGCTGCGTGATGTCAAAGGCGTAGCTCATGCCTGCGACCTGCGGAAAACGTCCTGCCTCCTCTTCATGCTGGCTGACGCCATTCTCGAGAGCTGCAACAATCGTGTCCCCTGTCACCTGAAAGGTGCTCAGCGTGTTCTGGAAAGGCAAAACGGTCAGAACCTCCCCCATCGTGACCTCGCCTGCATCAATGCTGGCGCGAATGCCGCCCCCGTTCTGGATTGCCACGTCAATGCCCTGGTCCTTCACGCGGGCCAGCATCGCATCTGCAATCAGATTGCCCATCGCACATTCCTGCGCGCGGCACTCTTCGCGCACACCAACAATTTCGGTTGCGGTTTCGGCCACGACACGGTTGCGGATCTCATCCAGGGGCTTTGCGGCCTCGGCAATTCGCTGTGCGGTTGCCGCATCCGCCGGGACCGCCGCATCCATGATAAGGGGCTCGCCCACAGCTTCGGTCAGATTGCCCTGATCGTCGAAGGTCACATTCAACTCGCCCAGAAATTTACCATAGGCATAGGCCTGCACGATCGCAGTATCGCCCACCATCGTCGGATAGGGTCCGACCGCATCCTCAGCGGTGTTGGACAGCAGCGAATTGGAGTGTCCGCCGACGATGACATCGACGCCCGTGGTCTCGGCAGCGACCCGTTGATCGACCCCGTAACCCGAATGGCTGAGCACGATGATCTTGTTCACGCCCTCTGCGGTCAGCTTGTCGACTTCCCCCTGCACCGCCGCAACCGGGTCAGAAAAGGTGATGTTATCCCCCGGAGAAGCCAGCTCATCAGTGTCCTCCGGGGTGAGACCAATCAGCCCCAGCTTTTCCCCGCCACGCTCGATCACAATCGACTTTGGCAACTTGTCGGCCAGCAAAGGTTCACGCGTGACATCCGCATTCGACATCAGAACGGGGAAGTTCACCGCGTCCATGAAGCCGCGCAACACCTCGGGGCCGTCATCGAACTCGTGGTTGCCCACGGTCATCGCATCATAGCCCATCTTGTTCATCATCTCGGCGGCCAGCGCGCCCTTGTAGTAGGTGTAAAAGAGTGTGCCCTGAAACTGATCGCCGCCATCCACGAGGATCGAATTTTCAGCACGGTCGCGGGCCTCGGCAATTGCCGTGACAAGGCGGGCAGAGCCGCCAAAGCATTCGCCGGCCGCGTCATCCTCCGCCGAGCATCCGCTGTCGAACCGACTGATCGGTTCAAAGCGCGCGTGGAAATCATTTGTGTGCAGGATCGTCAGCGTGTAGTCCGCCGCTGCCATGCTGCTGGTCACGGCCAGGGCGGCCGTGGCGGTCAGGAAGTATCTCATCATTTTTCCCCTCAAAATAGCAATACCTCATGGTGGCGCGCGCGAAGGGCACTGTCAAAGCTTCAATGGAAAGATCTGCGCTATCCTGACGTCACCTGCCTCTTGACCCGGCACCATGTGCGGGGCATCACGCCCTCCATGATGATATTCAAGATTTTTCGCACCGACGAATGGGCCGCACTGCGCCGCGACGGGACAACCCAAGGCGCGCCGATTGATGTGGCGGACGGCTATGTGCATTTCTCAACCGCGGAACAGGTAGAAGAGACCGCCACAAAGCATTTTGCAGGCCAGGACGGGCTGATGCTGCTGGGGATTGAGGTCGGGCCTCTCGGCGAGGCGCTCAAATGGGAAAAATCGCGGGGCGAGCAATTGTTCCCGCATCTCTATCGCGACCTGCGACTGGAGGACGTGGCCTGGGCACAGCCCTTGCCGCTCGTGGGCGGCCTGCACCAGTTTCCCGCAGGGCTGGGTGAGGCCAGCGCAGAATGAGGCGCACCGCCGAAGCGCTCGGGCTCGGCCTTCTGCGCAGGCTGGATCCCGAAACAGCGCATGGGCTGGCGCTCAAGGCGCTCAAGGCGGGTCTTGCAAGTCAGCCGGGCCCGGTGACCTCTTCAAGGCTGCGAACGCGCATTGCAGGGCTGGATTTGCCCAACCCGGTGGGGTTGGCCGCTGGCTTCGACAAAAACGCCGAAGCAATCCCGGCCCTGTCGCGCGCAGGTTTCGGCTTTATCGAAGTGGGTGCCGCCACACCGCTGGCACAACCGGGCAATCCCAAACCCCGGCTGTTCAGGCTGACCGAGGACGCAGCGGCGATCAACCGGTTCGGGTTTAACAACGACGGCATGACCGTCATCGGCGAGAGGCTGGCCACACAACACGCGCAGGTCCCTGTCGGCATCAACCTGGGAGCCAACAAGACAAGCACCGACCGGGCCGCCGATTTTGCTACCGTGATGGCGCATCTGGCGCCTCATGTGAGCTTTGCCACGGTGAATGTCTCCTCGCCCAATACAGAAAAACTGCGCGATCTGCAGGGGCCGGAGGCGCTGTCGGCCTTGCTCGAGGGGGTGATGAAGGTGCGGGGCGACACACCGGTTTTCCTCAAGATTGCCCCCGACCTGACCAAAGCGGAGCTTGAGCAGATTGCAAGGGTCGCGCAGCACAGCGGTGTGGCCGCGATCATTGCCACCAACACCACGCTGGATCGCGAGGCGCTGCGGAGCCCCCACAAAACCGAAGCCGGTGGCTTGTCAGGTCAGCCTCTGTTTGACAAATCAACACGGGTTCTCGCACGTCTGTCGACCTTGACAGACATCCCCCTGATCGGTGTCGGCGGCGTGGCCAGCGGCGCGCAGGCCTATGCGAAAATCCGCGCGGGCGCGTCGGCTGTGCAACTTTACACGGGCCTTGTCTACGGTGGTCTGTCGCTGGCAAGACGTATCGCGACAGACCTTGAGACCTTGCTGCAAGAAGACGGATTTGGCACGGTGGCCGAGGCTTGCGGAACAGATCGGGAGCGGTGGCTCTGACCTCGGGCTGGCCGCGTTTCAGCCCGCGTTCTGCACCTCGCGTTCCAAGGCAGGGTACCGCGCCGTCAAGGTGATCCCCCGCGCGGCAAAGGAAATCAGCAGGGCCAGCCAGAGCCCGTGATTTCCCAGCACCGGCAACAGGATGAAAATAGCCGCCCAGTAGATCGCAAAGCTCAGCGCCATCATATTGCGCATGTCCTTGCTGCGCGTGGCGCCGATAAAGATACCGTCCATCATCCATGCCACACATCCCACAAGCGGCGCCACGATCATATAGGGTAGGAAAGCGCGCGCGGCGCGTTGCACCTCAACGTTCTTGGCCATCACATTAATGATCCACTCCCCCGCCAAGGCGAAGGACAACGCCATCACAACGCAGATCACGGCCCCCCAGGCGCTGGTCATCACCGCGCTGCGCCGGACCTGTGCACGATCACCGCGCCCGACAGCCCGCGCGATCAGCGTCTCTGCGGCAAAAGCAAAACCATCCATCGCATAGGCCGTGACATACATGAATTGAATGAGCACTTCGTTCGCTGCCAGGGTCACGTCGCCGAACCGCGCGCCAATAAAAACGAAGGAAGAGAAGATAATCATCAACATCGCCGACCGTATCAGGATGTCGGTGTTCAGCAGCGCCATGCGGATCAGCTTGGCGCGATCGAAGATTCTGGGCCAGTCGCGCCAGTCCGGACGGCTGAAGGCATTGCGGCAGAACCAGAGCGCGAGCGCAGCCCCGGTAATCTCTGCAATCACCGTGGCAATGGCCACGCCCGGCACCCCCCAATCGAACACCAGTACGAAAAGCAGATCGAGCAGGATGTTGACGCTGTTCATGGTGAGCTGGACCCAGAAAACGCCTGCGGTCCGCTCCATCGCGACGAGCCACCCGGTCAGCGCATAAACCGCAATGGCCGCAGGCGCGGTCCATATCCGGATCATCAGATACTGCCGGGCGAGGCTCTCCACTTCGGCGCTGGCCGGGGCCAGCCGCATCGCCCCCCAGAAGATCAGCGGCTGAAGGACAATCAGCAAAAGCCCTCCACAGAGGGCGACGACCAGCGCCCGTGTCAGCCAGGCGGAGACCTCGGCCTTGTCGCCCGCCCCCTCGGCCTGACCGACAAGGCCCACCGTGCCCATGCGCAGAAAGCCGAATATCCAGTACACGCTGGACAGGATGATCGCGCCCAGCGCCACAGCCCCGATGGGCGCGGCCTCCCCCATCTGCCCCACGACACCAACGTCCACTGCCCCGAGGATCGGCACCGTTGCATTGGACAAAACAATCGGCAGCGCGATCTTGAGCACGCGCTTGTGGGTGACTTCTGCGGGCGAGGGGCTAGCGGTCTGGGTCACGTTATTGTGGCATCAGAAAATGACCCGTTGCCTGTGCAAAGAGGCGGTCGCGGTTATCCTGCCACGCCTCCACATGCACGCTGGCATATCGCCGCCCGGATCTGGTGATCCGGGCCCGCGCATAGGCGTCCCGCGGCAAGCCGGAGCGTAGGTAGTCAGTTGAAATATCGATTGTTTTTGGCAGCCGTGGCAGGCCTTTTTCGGCCAGACCCGTCGCGTCAATCGCACCGGATTCGACATCTTCCCACAGGTAGGTCCAGCTGAGGGTGATGATGGCGGTTACCTCGAGGAAGGCCGCCGTCACACCGCCATGGATCGCCGGCAGCAGCGGGTTCCCGATCAACTTGGGGTCGAACGGCAAAATGCCTGTCAACTCGTCCCCCCGACGCTCCAATTCGATCCCCAGAAACCGGATGTAGGGTACCCCATCCACCAGCGCGCGCAGGGTCGCGTCGCGGCGCTTTTTGATCACCTGCACCGGCTCTGGCTTGCTGCGCGGTGCTCTCATGAGGTGCCCTCCACCGTGAACGCGCCGGTTGCAGCAGCAACCGGATTTTCGGCGTCATCATCGGTCGCAGTGGCGCGCACAAAGGCGACGGTGCGCGTGACGTGATAGCACACCGCATGCGCCCTGATCCGCTGTCCGGGGGTGGCGGCGCGCATGTAGTCGATGCGCAAATCAATTGTTGCCGTCCCGCCCCGATTGTCTGGATGGCACATAACCGCTGCCCCGCAACAGGTGTCCATCAGGGCCGACACCGCCCCGCCATGGATTACGCCTGTTTCAGGGTCCCCTACCAATTTTTCGTCATAAGGCATGTCAATGGTGGCTTCGCCATCCTGCATCTCGGTCAGTCGCATCCCCAGCGCCCGGCTGTGCGGAATCGCCTCGATGAACTGTCTCGCGATGTTATCTTTCGTTACCATGGTCGGCCCCGCCCGGTTTCCGCAAAATACTGAGGCCCCTTTATCAGCGCAGTCCGCGCCAGAGAGCAAGAGGCGCTGTTGCGCTCACCGAAATTGAGCCCTAGCCTAGCTGCAAGGGAGAGACACGACATGACATCGGATCGTTTGACGTTCAAGGAAATGTGCACCGAATTTGACGTCACGCCTCGGACATTGCGATATTACGAGTATATCGAATTGCTGACACCGGATCGCGAAGGCCGATCCCGGTTTTATGGTCCCCGGGAGCGGGCACGCATGAAGCTGATTTTACGGGGCCGCAAGTTCGGTTTTCAACTCGAAGACATCCGGCAATGGCTGCTTATCTATGAAAAGGAAGGCACCGAAGCGCAGATGCGGGCCTGGATCGAACTTGCAAATGGGCAATTGGATCAACTGGCAGAAGAGCGCGCGCAGCTCGATGAGGCGATAAACGAGCTGAAACGCCTGCGCGACGATACGGCCGCGGCCCTTGAGACCTAGCGATCGGGCTCCGACCGCTCCAGCGTCTGGGCCAGGCGTTCCAGGTCGGCAGAGAGCAGAATAAGCTGCGAGATCACCGACGCCGGCTGATCGCCTGCTTCGGAAAATGCTGTGTTCTCGACCAGTTTGGCGGCCCGACGCAGGGCGCTGGCACCACTGTCCTGTCTGTCGCTGACGCTTGGACCCGTCATTGGATCTGCTGCTGAAAATACAATTCGGGGTATGGGTCGATATGAAGACATGATACACTCTGTTCAACTGATGCAACAAGCTGTTTTCCTAGTCAGTTGCCCCAGAACCGTCTGTCACGCAGTTACGTTACACCACGCCGCCGCGCCGGTATCGCACCAGCCCCGAGCCAAGTCCCCGGATCGCGGCGGTGGTTCGGTCGTTGACGTCGAGCTTGTCAAATATCCGCCGGGTGATGGTGTCCACGGTGTGGCGTGAGATCCCAAGAATATCGGCAATCACCGAGTTGCTCTTGCCCCGCGCAATCCACTGCAAGATCTCGATCTCGCGCGGTGAGAGGTGTTCACTGGATTGCTGGCGCTGCTCTGTCAGCTCGCAATAGCGCAGATGGGCGATCTGCGCGGCGCATTGCAGCTCAAAGATTTCATCGGCGGTCATGTTGGGATCGTCCGGTCCAAAGCCCAGACCCACGTAAGCGTTCCGCATGTTGGGCCCAAAGACCTGGATCGCCAACCCATCGCCAATTCCGGCAGTCGCCAGCCGTTTCATGTATTGTCGGCCTTCGGGCGTCAGGCGGACGAGCTCGGAGGCCTCGGACCAGCGGAAAGGACGCGACGTTACCGAGGCCAGATGCGGTATCGGATCGATCCGGAAAAGCTCCTTTTCGAGGTACTCGCAAATCCAGGCGTCGGGAAAGCCGTCGATCACCATTCCCAAAGGCTTGGACCCCGGCTTTTGGGCATCGTCACTGTGATAGCTGACCATTTTTATCTTGCGCTCATATAGGAAGTCCAACGAACTGTGCCAAAGTTCAGAGACGCGGGTGATCTCACGACATTTGATGACAAAGTCATTCAGGGTTGGAAATACAGCCATGGCCAAGGTGCCCCTTTGTTCCGAAGGCCTTCCTATTACGAGAACTCTTTCAGGCCATTTCAGCATAAAATTGCACAAACTGCAAAAAAATGCCGAAATCCCCCAGCCCACAGGTCTCGCAAAGTGACGCAACGTCTGAGTTACGTAAACCTGCGCAAGTGTTGTAGCACCTCCCTCAGCCCATACCTTTATGTCATCCCGATGATGAAAGACGAATTTGATGACCGATGAGATTATGACGATCCGCCAAATGTGCGACACCTTCGAGGTGACGCCACGCACGCTGCGCTTTTACGAATCCAAGGAGCTTCTGTTCCCGATCCGTGAAGGCCAGAAGCGCCTGTTTACCCGCCGCGACCGCGCGCGGCTCAAGCTGATTCTGCGCGGCAAGCGCTTTGGTTTCAGCCTCGAAGAGATTCGCCAGCTGCTCGACCTTTACGACATGGGCGACCAGCAACAGACCCAATTGTCCCGCGCCGTTGAAATCGCGAAAGACCGGCTCGCGGACCTGATCGATCAGCGCGACGAGTTGAATGGCGCCATCGAAGAGCTCAAGGAACAGCTGAAGTGGGGCGAGGAGATGGTTACCTCCCTGCGCAACCCGCGTGAGGCTGCCGAATAAGTTAAAACCTCCGGACGTTTTCAGGGAGAGAACACCATGCCAAGCTACACCGCCCCCACCAAAGACCTGCAATTCGTGCTGCACGATGTTTTGAAGGTCACCACTCAACCGATCCCCGGCTATGAGGATCTCGAGGCGGATTTCACCTCTGCCATTCTCGAAGAAGCCGGCAAGCTGACGTCCGAGGTGCTTGCCCCCCTGAACGTGGTTGGCGACACCGAGGGCTGCAGGCTTGAAAACGGTGTCGTGCGCACCCCGACAGGATTCAAAGAGGCGTTTGACAAGGTGCGTGAAGGCGGTTGGCCGGGTCTGGACATGCCCGAAGCCTACGGCGGGCAGAACATGCCCTGCGTGATCGGCACCGCAGTGGGCGAGATGTTTTCCTCGGCCAATATGGCCTTTACCATGTATCAGGGTCTGACCCATGGCGCGGCGTCGACCATTCTCGCGCATGGGACCGACGCGCAGAAGGACCAGTACCTGCCCAAGATGGTGTCCTGCGAATGGACCGGCACGATGAACCTGACCGAGCCGCATTGCGGCACCGATCTGGGTCTGATGCGCACCAGGGCCGAGCCGCAGGACGACGGCAGCTACAAGATCACCGGCCAGAAGATCTTCATCTCCGCCGGTGAGCACGATATGTCCGACAACATCATCCATCTGGTATTGGCCAAGATCGCGGGGGGCCCTGAAGGGATCAAGGGCGTGTCGCTCTTTATCGTGCCAAAGTTCATCGTCAAGGAAGATGGCACATTGGGCGAACGAAATCCGGTGGCCGTCGGCAAGATTGAAGAAAAGATGGGCATTCACGGCAACTCAACCTGCGTGATGAATTATGACGGAGCCACAGGTTATCTGCTGGGCGAGCCACACAAGGGCATGCGCGCGATGTTCACCATGATGAACGAGGCGCGCCTTGGCGTGGGCATGCAAGGGCTCAGCCAGGCAGAGGTCGCCTACCAGAACGCCTTGGAATACGCCAAGGATCGGTTGCAGGGCCGCGACGTGACGGGCGTGAAAAACCCCCAAGGGCCTGCGGACCCGCTCATTGTTCACCCCGATGTCCGCCGCGCGCTGATGGACCAGAAAAGTTTTGCCGAAGCGGGCCGCGCCTTTATCCTCTGGGGGGCGACACTGATCGACGCCGCGCACCGCGCGGAAGACCAGGCCGCGGACGGTCTGGTGTCCCTGCTGACTCCGGTCATCAAGGGCTTTCTGACCGATCAGGGCTACGACATGACCATCAAGGCTCAGCAGGTCTATGGCGGGCACGGCTACATCGAGGAATGGGGCATGTCCCAGTTCACCCGCGATGCGCGGATCGCCATGATCTACGAAGGAGCCAATGGCGTGCAGGCGCTTGATCTGGTGGGCCGCAAACTGGCTCAGGATGGCGGCAAGCATGTGATGGCCTTCTTTGACCTGGTCAAATCCTTCATCAAGGAGACCGCAGGCGAGGATGCGGCATTCGACCGCGCGTTTCTTGATCCGTTGAAAGCGGCCTCCAAGGACCTGCAGGCGGCGGGCATGTACTTCATGCAGAACGGCATGAAGAACCCCAACAACGCGCTCTCGGGCTCCTATGATTTCATGCATATGTTCGGGCATGTCTGCCTCGGGCTCATGTGGGCCAAAATGGGCAAGGCGGCAAAGCAGGCGCTGGCAAACGGCACGAGCGATACGGGGTTCTACGAGACCAAGATCGCCACGGGTCGGTACTACATGGCGCGGCAATTGCCGGCGACAGCGCTGCATTTGAGCCGCATTCAGTCGGGAGCCGAGCCTGTGATGGCACTGGACGCGGCGAACTTCTGAGGCAAGGGTGGGCACATGCCCTTCCCGCTCCACAGCAAGGATCTGACCGATGCCAAAACGCTTTCGTGCCACCCGCCGTTTCAATGTCGCAATGACCGAGGACGGTTACCGCAGGCTGAAACGGTTCTCGGCGGAGGCCGGTCTTGATGAAGGGGAGGCGCTGTCATTTCTGTTCGAGAATTTCGACAGCGTGCTGAACGAGGAAACCTTTGGCCACAGGCTGCGTCTGTTCAATGCCGAACTTGATGCACGCAAGAAATAAAGAGAACGGGGAGTCGTCATGAACCAGCATGTGTCCACCTGGATGACCGACGAGCATCAGATGCTTGCCGATATGACCGCGCAGTTCATCAGCAACGAATGGTCTCCGAAATTCGCCAGGTGGCGGGAACAGGGTCAGATGGACCGGGACACCTGGCTTGAGGCGGGCGCGCTGGGGTTGCTTTGCCCGTCGATCCCGGAACAGTACGGCGGGGCGGGCGGTGATTTTGGCCATGAGGCGGCCATCCTGATCGAGGCCGCGCGCGCCAATCTGTCAAGCTGGGGTCATGGGATCCATTCCGGGATCGTGGCCCACTATGTGCTGGCCTACGGGACCGAGGATCAGAAAAAACGCTGGTTGCCCAAGATGGTGTCCGGCGAGATGGTGGGGGCGCTGGCGATGACGGAGCCCTCCACCGGCTCTGATGTGCAAAGCATCAAGACCAGGGCGCTGCGCGACGGCAATGCCTATCGGCTGTCAGGGCAAAAGACCTTTATCACCAATGGGCAGCACGCCGACCTGATTGTTGTCGCGGCCAAGACAGACCCAGCCGAAGGCGCCAAAGGTGTCTCGCTTGTTGTGGTCGAAACCGAGGGGGCCGAGGGGTTCAAACGCGGCCGCAATCTTGAAAAGATCGGGCTGCATGCCTCTGACACGTCAGAGCTTTTCTTTGACGATGTGGCAATCCCGCCTGAGAACATTCTTGGCGGCACCGAAGGTCAGGGATTCTACCAGATGATGCAGCAACTGCCGCAGGAACGCCTGATCATCGCCTGCGGCGCGGTCGGCGCGATGGAGGGGGCGGTTGAACGGACCATTACCTATTGCAAGGAACGCGAAGCCTTTGGCGGACCGCTCACGCAGTTCCAGAACACGCGTTTCAAACTGGCCGAATGCAAGACCAAGACCGCCGTGGCGCGGGCGTTTCTGGACGAATGCATGGCCGAGCACCTGCGCGGCGCGCTTTCGGTCGAGAAAGCCGCAATGGCCAAGTACTGGCTGACCGATACGCAGGGCGAAGTGATCGACGACTGCTTGCAACTGCACGGGGGCTACGGTTTCATGCAGGAATACGACATCGCGCAGATGTGGACAGACGCACGGGTGCAGCGCATCTACGGCGGCACCAACGAGATCATGAAAGAACTGATTGCGCGATCCCTGTGATCGGCACATCACCATCCGCCACGGGGAGGGGCACAACCAAATGACGATCAAACTTTACTGCTTTGGCGAAAGCGGCAACGCCTATAAAGCAGCCCTCGCACTGGAACTTTCCGGTTTGGATTGGGAACCTGTGAAGGTGGACTTTTTTGGCGGCGAGACGCGCAGCCCCGAATACCGCAAGGATATCAATGAAATGGGTGAAGCGCCGGTGATGATTGACGGCGACATCAAGTTGACCCAGTCCGGTGTGATCCAGCAATATGTGAGCGAAAAATCCGGCAAATTCGGTGGCAAGGATGCCACCGAGGCGCGCGAAGTGCTGCGCTGGGTGCTCTGGGACAATCATAAATTGAGTTCAGGCGCGGGCATGACCCGCTTTTTGATGAACTTTCTGCCCGAAGACAAACGCCCTGCTGAAGTCATCGCCTTCCACCAGGCGCGCCTGAAGGCGGCCTATCAGGTGCTCAACGACCATCTATCGGGGCGCGACTGGATTGTAGGCGACGGGCTGACCAACGCCGACATCAGTTGTTGCGGGTATCTCTACTATCCCGAACCCTTCGGCTTTGTGCGCGCCGACTGGCCCCACATCGACGCGTGGCTCACGCGGTTGTCTGAAACACCGGGCTGGAAAGCCCCCTACGACCTGATGCCCGGCTCCCCTGCCGACCACACGTAACACGCATTGGTGCCAGACCCGGCACCGAAAGGAGATCAGAATGACCGAAGCCTACATCTATGATGCGCTCCGAACCCCTCGTGGCAAGGGCCGCAAGGACGGCAGCCTGCATGAGGTAACCGCCCTGCGGCTGTCGGCCCAGACGCTGAATGCCATCAAGGAACGCAACAACCTCGAAGGGCACGCCGTTGAGGATGTTATCTGGGGCAACGTCACGCAGGTGATGGAACAAGGCGGCTGCCTGGCGCGCTCTGCGGTGCTCGCGTCTGATCTTGACGAAAGTATCCCCGGCCTGGCCATCAACCGGTTCTGCGCGAGCGGAATGGAAGCCGTCAACCTTGCGGCCAATCAGGTCAAGGGCGGCGCGGGCGAGGCCTATATCGCCGGCGGTGTCGAGATGATGGGCCGGGTGCCGATGGGCAGCGACGGCGCCGCAATTGCCGTTGATCCTTCCATCGCGATGGAGCAATACTTTGTCCCCCAAGGCATCAGCGCGGATATCATCGCGACCGAATACGGCTTTACCCGCGACACGGCCGATCAGCTGGCCGTTGAATCGCAGCGCCGGGCCAAACAGGCCTGGGACGAGAAACGCTTTGCCAAATCCATCATCGAAATTCGCGACCAGAACGGTTTGAAAATCCTCGATCATGATGAATACATGCGCCCGCAAACCGACATGCAGAGCCTCGGCGCGCTCAACCCCGCCTTTCAGGCCATGGGAGAAGTCATGCCCGGCTTCGACAAGGTGGCGCTGATGAAGTACCCGCATCTGGAAAAGATCAACCATATCCACCATGCGGGCAATTCCTCGGGCATCGTGGACGGGGCTGCTGCGGTGCTGATCGGCAGCAAGGGCTTCGGCGAAAAGCATGGGTTGAAGCCCCGCGCGCGCATCCGCGCCACGGCCAAGATCGGCACCGATCCGACGATCATGCTAACCGGCCCGGTGCCTGTGACGCAGAAGATTCTCGCGGACAATGGCATGGACATCAAGGACATCGATCTCTTTGAGGTCAACGAAGCCTTTGCCTCCGTGGTGCTGCGCTTCATGCAGGCCTTTGAGGTCGACCATGACAAGGTCAACGTGAATGGCGGATCGATTGCCATGGGGCACCCCCTTGGTGCCACCGGTGCGATCATCATCGGTACCCTGCTGGACGAGATGGAGCGCGCTGACAAGGAAGTTGGCCTTGCCACGCTCTGCATCGCCTCCGGCATGGGAGCCGCCACCATCATCGAGCGGGTCTGAGCGCATGGCGATCATCCGCAAAGGGTCTGTCGACCCCGTGGAGGCGGTCAGCGGCTATCCCGGCCCCTACAATCTGGGGCGCGGTTTCCTTAGCTACCTGCCGCTCTCGGACGCGGGCGGGTTGACGCAATACGGCGCCTCAGTGGAGACACTGCACCCGGGCAAGCAATCCTCACAGATGCACTGGCACAGCCATGAGGACGAGTTTCTCTTCGTGCTCGACGGTACGCTGACCGTGGTAGAGAACGGGGTGGAAACACAGATCGTCCCGGGCGACGCCTGTGCTTGGAAAGCGGGGGACGAGACCGCGCATTGCCTGCGCAATCACACGCAAACCCCCGTGCGCTACCTGATCGTGGGCACCCGCAACACCGAAGAAGACATCTGCAACTACCCTGGGCTGGATCTGAAAGCCACGCCTGACGGCTTTGTCCATCTGGACGGGCAGCCATGGGAAGACAACGACCGGCCATCGCCGGCAGGAGATCAAGAATGACAGATTTCACCATGAACACTGATGCAGAGGGCATCGCGACCATCACCTGGGACGTCAAGGCGAAGTCCATGAATGTGATGACCCTGGAGGCCTGGGACCTGCTGGAAGGCCTGATCGACACGGCGCTCGCCGACACAGAGGTCAAGGGTATCATCATCACCTCCGGCAAGGACAGCTTTGCCGGCGGGATGGACCTGAACGTCATCGCCAAGATGAAAGAGATGGCAGGCGACGACCCGGCGCGCGGCCTCTTTGACGGCATCATGAACGCGCACCGCATCATGCGCAAAATCGAACGTGCAGGCATGGACCCCAAGACCCTCAAGGGCGGCAAACCGACGGCCTGCGTTCTGCCGGGGACCGCCCTGGGCATCGGGCTGGAGATCCCGCTCTCGACACATCGCATTTTTGCCGCACCAAACCCAAAGGCCAAGATCGGCCTACCCGAGATCATGGTGGGTATCTTCCCCGGTGCGGGTGGGACAACCCGGCTGGTACGCAAGATGGGCGCGATGGCGGCCTCGCCCTTCCTGCTCGAAGGCAAGCTTGTCGCGCCTGCGGCGGCCAAGGCGGCAGGGCTGATTGACGAAGTGTCCGATGATCCGATGGCTGATGCGCGGGCTTGGGCCCTGAGCGCCAAGGATGCCGATCTGGTCAAGCCATGGGATGCAAAGGGATACAAGATGCCCGGCGGCGCGCCCTATCACCCGGCGGGCTTCATGACCTTTGTGGGGGCCTCGGCCATGGTCAACGGCAAGACCCAAGGGGTGTACCCCGCCGCCAAGGCGCTGCTTTCGGCCGTCTACGAAGGGGCACTGGTACCCTTTGACACAGCTTTGAAGGTCGAGGCGCGTTGGTTCACCTCCGTGCTGATGAACCCTTCCTCCGAGGCGATGATCCGCTCGCTCTTCATCAACAAGGAAGCGCTTGAAAAAGGCGCCGTGCGCCCGGCGGATGTGCCAGACCAGCGGGTTAAGAAACTCGGCGTGCTGGGCGCTGGCATGATGGGCGCGGGGATTGCGCTGGTGTCCGCGCAGGCGGGGATCGAGGTGGTGCTGATCGACCAGACGCAGGAAGCCGCTGACAAGGGCAAGGCCTATACCGCCAGCTACGCTGACAAGGGTATCCAGCGCAAGAAGACCACGCCTGAGAAGAAAGAACAGCTCCTGAGCCGCATCACCGCGACCACCGATCTGGACGCGCTGAAAGGCTGCGATCTGATCATCGAGGCGGTTTTCGAGGACCCCAAGGTCAAGGCGGAAATGACGCAGAAAGTCGAGGCGGTGATCCCCGAGGATTGCATCTTTGCCTCCAACACCTCGACCCTGCCGATCACGGAGCTGGCCAAGGCGAGCGCCCGGCCAGAGCAGTTCATCGGCATCCACTTCTTCTCGCCGGTCGAGAAGATGCTGCTGGTCGAGATCATCAAGGGCAAGGGCACCGGTGACCGCGCCGTGGCCAAGGCGCTCGACTACGTGCGCCAGATCCGCAAGACACCCATTGTCGTGAACGACGCGCGCTTTTTCTACGCCAACCGCTGCATCATCCCCTACATCAACGAGGGCATCCGCATGGTGGCCGAGGGCGTCGAACCCGCGCTCATCGAGAACGCCGCACGGCTGGTCGGCATGCCGCTGGGGCCGTTGCAACTGGTCGATGAGACCTCCATTGATCTGGGCGCCAAGATCGCGCGTGCCACCAAGGCGGCCATGGGCGACACCTATCCGGACGCGGCCGTCGACGAGGTCATCTTCTGGATGGAAGGCGAAGGTCGCTTGGGCCGCAAATCGGCTGCGGGCTTCTATGCTTATGATGACAAAGGCAAACGGCAGGGGCTGTGGGACGGGTTGGCCGCGAAATACCCTGTCGCCGAGACGCAACCTGATCTGATCGATGTGCAGCATCGCCTGCTCTTTGCGCAGTCCCTGGAGGCCGTGCGCGCGCTGGAAGAAGGGGTGCTGATGGACATCCGCGAAGGCGACGTGGGCGCGATCCTCGGGTGGGGGTTTGCCCCCTGGTCCGGTGGCCCGCTAAGCTGGTTCGACATGCTGGGTGCCGCCTATGCGGCAGACCGCTGCGACGCGCTGACCGCCAGCTTTGGCGCGCGGTTCGCCTGCCCGGACCTCCTGCGCGAGATGGCCGCAAAGAAACAAAGCTTCTACGGGCGGTTCGGCCAGCAGTCCAAAGCGGCTTAGAGGCCTTAATATACCATGAGAAGGGGGCGGTCCGGCCCCTTTTTTTAAGTCAGTGTATTCTAAAGAACGCTGCAGCGGAGCGATGCTTCAGGCAACACGCTCGATGTCCGGTATGCCGAAAAACTCTTCGTTGGCTTCGCGCAGGGCCAGTTCCGCCAAATCGAGATCCGTCAATATCGCCTTGGCAGCCTGGGGTGTTTTCACGTCATAAAACGCCTCGTTAGATGACCCATCCGCGTCCGGCAGGGGGCAATGGATCAAAAGACCACTGTCGATATAGATCACCTCTTCCTCGGCAAATATCAGTGTAAAAATCTCCATCCTGCGCTGCGCTGGCGCACGGTGAATGCCGCAGATGCCATCAAGGGCGGCGATCGGGATGACCGCAAAGGGATCGCCCATCGCATCGCTGGCGTTTTCACATTCCAGCAGCAACCCGACATGGGGGAGCAAGGTGATATCGGCCTCGTTTCCCAAGGCCGCCGCAGGTATCGCCAAAGGTGCGGGCGCCTTTTCGCGGTCGAGTTGGGTCCGGCCAAAAACCGTCCGCCTGATCTCGAGGATAGGACGCAGCCCGTTGTCAAAGGTCCAGACACGATCACCAACCGCCAGCGCTTCGACGGGTCGCCAGCCGCTGCAGGATGCAATCGCCGTGCCCGCCATGACCCCGTGAACTTCTTCGCCCGAACCTGCACGGCGCAGGGGTACGGTTGTGATCGGGTCGGCCCCAACGTAAATGCTCCACCCGTACATAATGCGCTCCTTTGTTCTGCGCCATCGCGGTTCCCGCAATCACGCTTTGTGGTCGTGGGTATTAACTAATTGTTAAAGTTTGACTGCTCTTGGCCTTCATATGGGCAATTTGGGGATATTGTTCCTAGTTTTCGGCGGATTCCTACGTCAAACAACAAACTGTCATGTTTTGCGCAACAAAGCGCTGATGCTACCCGTCAAAGCTGTAGGCAAAGCGCGCGATATCCGCCGCGCAGACGTCAGCAATAATCGCAGAGGTCTCGGCATCATAGTAGGTACCATACTCCTGCGTGCGGGCGGAGGCGTTTACGTGCGGCAGGGTGACGGCAAAACCGAGGTGGTCAAAAAGCGGGGCCGCATCCTGCGTGAAATGCTCAAGGCGGATGTAGGCGTCGCACTGCTCGTGCCCAAGCGCATCGGTCATATAACGCCGGGCCGGCGTCTCAGCAAAGGCCTTCTGGATGGACGGCTCTCTCAGGAACGGCGCAAAAGCGCGGGTTTTGGCAAGACCGACGGCCGGATGCGCAAAGCTCTGTGCTCTGAGCCAGTGGTAGTAGCTGACCGCCCGGTCCCAAGGGTTCCGCACCAGCGTGAAGGTAAAGAACGCCGCCACCTCCTCCGGGCTCAGCAAGCCGTCAATATCCGCCAGGGTCGCATGTTTCCAAAGCCGCCCCGCCGTCTTGATGCCCCGCAGACGGCGCTTGCGGCGGCGCGCCTTGGGCGTGTCGCCAATCAACAGATCATCCCGCATGGCCCGTTCCTCGAGCGCCTGTGCGAGCGATGTTCCCCCGGTTTTCGGGATGTGAACAAAGATGTAGTTGCGGCCTTTGGATACGATCACCGCATAGTCTCCCCCCAGTCCCTTCGACACGGTTCCAATTGTCTTACAATTCGCTTTGCAAATCTGACAAATGCAATATCTTACTAGCCGCAGCGCGAAGAGGGCGCAAAGGGATACGGGGGGAGTGAACCAATGGGCTGGATGAGCGATGAAACCGGGCTGGACAAATGCGCCGCAAACCATGTGCCGCTAACGCCGTTGTCGCATTTGCAGCGCGCCGCAGAGGTGTTTGCAAACTACACCGCCGTTGTCTACGGCCCCCACAGACAAAACTATAAAGCCTTTTACGCGCAATGCTCGCGACTGGCCTCAGCACTCGCCGCACAGGGCATCAGGCCCGGAGACGTGGTGGCCACCCTGCTGCCGAACATCCCCGCACAGGTCGAGGCGCATTTCGGGGTACCGGCCTGCGGGGCGGTCTTGAATACCATCAACACCCGGCTCGACGTGGATACCGTCCACTACATTCTGGCGCATGGAGAGGCAAAGCACGTACTGGTCGATCCGCAGTTTCTGGATCTGGCAGAGGCAGCCTGCGCCGGATTGGCCAGGCCCCCGACCCTCGTCGAAGTCTCCGATGAGGTGGCCGGGGTGATGGCCTCCGGGCGGCATCTGACATACGATGCGCTGCTTGCAACGGGTGATCCGGGGTTTGAATGGATCATGCCCGAAGATGAGTGGGAAAGCCTTGCACTGAACTACACCTCCGGGACCACGGGGCGGCCCAAGGGGGTCGTCTATCACCACCGCGGCGCCTATCTGATGACGATGGGCACGGTCATCAGCTGGCGTATGGTCCTGCACCCGACGTTCATGCAGATTGTGCCGCTCTTTCACTGCAATGGCTGGAACCACGCCTGGATGATGCCCTTGATCGGCGGCACGTTGGTGTGCTGTCGCGATATCACGGCGGCCGCCATCTATGACGCCATCGCCGAGGAAAACGTGACCCACTTCGGCGGGGCTCCCATTGTTCTGAACATGGTCGTCAATGCGCCCGAAAAAGAGCGGCGCGCATTCGATCATGTGGTGGAGATCTTTACCGCAGGCGCGCCCCCTGCGCCCGCGACCCTCTCCAAGATCGAAGCGCTGGGTTTCAACGTGACACAGGTCTACGGTCTGACGGAGACCTACGGGCATGTCACCGAATGCCTCTGGCGCGCCTCGGACTGGCATGCACTGGACAGCGCTGCACGCGCCGCCATCAAAGCGCGGCAGGGCGTGCCCTTTCCCATGATGGAAGAGATCACCGTCATGGATGAGGCGTTGCGCAAGGTCCCCCGCGACGCCAAGAGCCAGGGCGAAATCATGGTGCGCGGCAATTCGGTCATGAAAGGCTATTACAAGAACCCGGAAGCCACGCAGGAGGCTTTTGCCGGTGGGTATTTCCATTCAGGCGACATCGCGGTGCAACATACAGATGGCTACATCCAGATCGCAGATCGGGCCAAGGACATCATCATTTCGGGGGGCGAGAATATCTCCTCCGTCGAGGTCGAAGGCGTGTTGATGGCGCATGATGACGTGATGCTGGCCGCCGTGGTGGCCAAACCCGATGATAAATGGGGCGAGGTGCCCTGCGCCTTTGTCGAGCTGAAACCGGATGCGACCGTCGATGCCGCCGGGCTGATTGCCCACGCCAGGCAGACGTTGGCAGGTTTCAAGACACCCAAGCAGGTCGTTTTTCAGGAACTGCCCAAGACGTCGACCGGCAAGATCCAAAAGTTCGAACTGCGCAAGCTGGCCGCAAGCCTGTAGCGCGGCTTGGGGGCCATTGCCCGTACCTTTTCACCTGCTAAGATGCAGCAGCAAAAACCGAGCAGCAGCACTCCGCAATGACGGCCCTGAAAAAATACGCGCGTCTTGAAGCCAGCGCCTTGTGGCGGGCCTCGCCCGATGACCAGCGGCGCGAGGTGATCGTCTCGATCGGGGACGCTACCCTGATCGTTTCGGACATGCGCGATCAGGCCATTACACATTGGTCCCTGGCAGCGGTGCAACGCGCCAATCCGGGCACGCGCCCTGCGATTTTCCATCCCGAAGGCGACCCCGGCGAGACGCTGGAGCTGGCCCCCGAGGAAGCGCAGATGATCGACGCCATCGAGAAATTGCGGCGGGCGGTGGAACGCGCCCGCCCGCGCCCCGGCAGGCTGCGATGGCTGGGCATGCTGGCCTCGGTGCTGGTCGTTGCGGCCCTTGTCATCTTTTGGCTTCCGGGCGCGCTTTTGACCCACACGGTGTCCGTGGTGCCGGTTGTCAAACGCGCCGAGATCGGGGCGGCGCTCCTGCTGCGCATCGAACGCATTACCGGCCCGTCCTGCGCGGATGTTGCGGGGGTACGCGCGCTGCAACAACTGCGGGCGCGGCTTGGCAGCGGGCCGATCCATATCGTGCCGGGGACAATCTCGACCAGCCTGCACCTGCCCGGTGGCGTCATCCTGCTCGACAAGGCCCTGGTCGAGGATTTCGAAGAACCGGATGTTGCCGCGGGTTTTGTGCTGGCCGAGCAGACGCTGGCCACCTCCGCTGACCCGCTGCGGGATCTGCTTGAAACGATGGGACCGGCGGCGAGCTTTCATCTGCTGACCACAGGGCGTCTGAAAGGCGAAACGCTGGATCGGTATGCAGAAGTCCTGCTGACGCAGGAGCGCCTGCCACCGGCTGTGGGTCCCCTGTTGACCGCATTTGCCGAGCGCGAGGTGCGCAGCACCCCCTACGCCTATGCCCGCGACGTCACCGGCGAAACCGTCCTGACGCTGATCGAGGCCGATCCAATGGCAGGCCGACCCCCGGTGCCGCTGCTGAGCGATGCGGACTGGCTGCGATTGCAAAGCATATGTGGCGGCTGAGCGCCCGACCCCTGCGTCAGTCGATCAACCGGCGGGGCACCGTGTTTGTCCAGATACGGCGCATCTCAGCGTGCCCGGCCAGCGTCTGTTCTGCGCGGCGCAGGTTGAGCCGGTCGTCCTGCCATGCGGCGCGATATCCTTTGGGTGTTTTAACCGGGCGGACGGCCTTGCGCTGCTCATAGACGTGCTTCGGCAAAACCCGGGCCTGGGGTGAAACACCCTTTGCCGCTGCATTTGACGGGGTGACAACCAGCCCGGCCACGGCAGTTGGCGGCGCTTTGGCTTGCGTGCGCGCCACTGAAGCAGGTCGCATGACCACGGGATCTGCACGCGGGGGCTGGGGTTGCGGCACGGTCAGCACCTGCACCTCCGGCGCGGGCGGTTGGGTTGCCACGGGGGCATTGGCCGTTGTTGGAAAGCTCGGCTGGAAGCCGCAGACCTGCTGGCGGTCTCGTGTCACCCGAGGCACCCAGGTGACGGTCCCTCCCACCCCTGCGCGGATGAAAGCGCAGCCGGTGCTGTCGACATATTGCGGTCCGTCAAACGAGGCCGGGGGCAGTTCGGCCGGTGTCATCAGCGTTTGCTGTGCCCAGCTGGCCGAGTTGACCCCCGTAAGGGAAAGTGACAGGGCAATACCAGCGATCACATTGGTCTTTTTCATAAATTCCCCGCTATATATCCCCCGACACTGCCCGAAACCAATCCCGCAGGCAAGCTGAACCAGACACCTAGCCCCCCGGACAGGCCGTCGGCTCACTTGGTGCCGAACATCCGGTCGCCCGCATCACCAAGCCCCGGCACGATGTAGCCAACCTCGTTGAGCTTGGTATCAACCGCAGCGGTGACAATCGGGACATCCGGGTGCGCTTCTTGCATCCGCGCGATCCCTTCGGGCGCGGCCAGCAGGCAGAGGAACCGTATATTGGTGGCCCCTGCCCCTTTCAGCAGATCAATGGCCGCAACCGAGGAATTGCCCGTCGCCAGCATCGGATCGACGGCAATCACCAGACGATCTTCGAGCGCTTCGGGCACCTTGAAATAGTACTGGACCGGTTGCAGAGTCTCTTCGTCCCGGTAGAGCCCGACAAAGCCGACCCGCGCCGACGGGATCAGTTCCAGCACCCCGTCAAGCAACCCGTTGCCCGCCCGCAGGATCGAGATCAGCGCAAGCTTTTTGCCGTCCAGTGTCGGGGCGTCCATCGGCTCCATCGGGGTGTCGATCTTTTTGGTGGTCATCGGCAGGCCCCGCGTCACCTCATAGGCCAGCAATTGACTGATCTCGCGCAGCAGCTGCCGGAAGACCGCCGTGGGCGTCTCCCGGTCGCGCATGATCGTCAGTTTGTGCTGCACCAACGGGTGATCAACGACGGTCAGATGGTCAGACATGGGGCACTTCCTTCAAATTCACCTCTTGGTTTAGTCCGGCAAGGCAGGGCCTCGCAAGACCGCATCGCTGCCTAGGGCACCCGCACGCCCAGATGGCCTGCGACAAGACCTGCCACATCCCGAAATCCGATGAGCCCCAAAGAGCCTGTCCCCTGCCCCGCGATCAGCACTGGCACCCGCTCGCGGGTGTGATCCGTGCCGCGCCATGAGGGGTCATTGCCGTGATCCGCCGTCAGCAGCAGCATATCGCCTGGGCGCAGCCGCGCGATCACCGCGCCGATCCGGCTGTCGAACCATTCCAGCGCACGGGCGTACCCTGCCACATCGCGACGGTGGCCGTAGAGGCTGTCGAACTCCACGAAGTTCGCAAATGTCAAGCTGCCGTCTTCCGCGGTTCCGACCAGATCCGACAGATGGGTCATCAATTCCGCATCCGTACCCTTGTGCAGCACATCTATGCCCTGCATGGAAAAGATGTCTCCGATCTTGCCAACGGCATAGACGCGCCCTCCGACCTCCTGAACCCAGTTTGTCAGCACGGGACCGGGCGGGCGCATCGCATAGTCCCGCCTGTTCTTTGTGCGGGCAAAGCCCCCTTCGACCGTGCCGACAAAGGGTCGGGCAATCACGCGGCCCACCTTCATCTCATGCAGCATCGGAGCCAGCCCCGCGCAGAGCGACAGCAGACGGTCGAGGCCAAAGTGCTCTTCATGGGCCGCGATCTGAAACACCGAATCCGCAGAGGTGTAGCAAATCGGCCAGCCCGACCGGATATGTTCGGCACCATGATCCTTGATAATGGTCGTGCCGGAGGCGTGGCAGTTGCCCAGAATGCCGTCCGTCTCTGCCAGCGCACAGACCCGGTCGATGACATCCTGGGGAAATGAATTTTCCTTTTGGTCAAAGTGATGCCAGGCCCAGGGAACCGGCAAACCGGCCAGTTCCCAATGACCCGATGGCGTGTCTTTGCCCAGAGAGACCTCTGTTGCCACCCCCCAAAGCCCCTCTGGCTCGCGCCCCAGGCCTGTTGCAATATCTCCGCTGGCCAGCTGCACCGCACGCCCCAGTCCCAAACGGTCCAGATTGGGCAAGTTCAAAGGTCCTTCACGACCTTCGCAAGCCGCACCACGGGCACAGAGCTGCGCGATATGGGCGACCGTATTGGCCCCGGTATCGGGCAGGTCACCGTTAAAGTAATCCGCCGCGTCGGGCGCGCCTCCGATGCCCACAGAATCCATCACCACGAGAAACGCACGCGCCATCAGCCGATCCTTTCGTGCACGAGATCAGGCGCTTTGGCCGCATCCTCAGGATGGATGGTGATCGCCGCGCGGACCGTCGCTGCGGCCCTGTCCGCTGCATCCGGGCGCGCGGCATGGACGACCGCCAGGGGTTGTCCACGCTCCACCCGTTGGCCCAGACGCACCACCTGCCCCAGCCCCACGGCAGGGTCGATCCTGTCCGCCTGAACGCGACGTCCGCCGCCCATCGACACCACCGCAAGCCCCAGCGCTTCGCCATCGATTGCGGTGACATATCCCGCCTGTCGGGCTGAAATCTCGCGCATCACATTGGCCTCCGGCAAGAACCGCTGCCAGTTGTCAACGAAATGAACGGGGCCGCCCATTGCGGCAATCATCTGTCCGAAGCGGTCGGCAGCCCGCCCGTCACCCAGCACCTCAACGACGGCGTCCGCGCCCGCCTGGACATCCTCTGCCAGCCCGGCATCGGCCAGCAGAATACCCCCCAGCACCGCCGAGAGTTCCACCAGCGGTCCTGTGGGTTTGCCGGTCAGAACCCGCATCACGTCAGCAACCTCCAGCGCATTGCCGAGACTTGGCGCCAGCGGTTGGCTCATGTCGCTGATAACGGCTGTTGTCTTGCAACCCGCAGCATTGGCGGTGCTGACCAGCGCCTGCGCCAGATCCCGCGCCGCCCCGATGTCTTTCATGAAGGCCCCGCTGCCCACCTTGACATCAAGCACCAGCCCCTCCAGCCCCCCCGCGAGCTTTTTGGACAGGATCGACGCGGTTATCAGATCAAGACTGTCGACGGTCGAGGTGACATCCCGCACCGCATAGAGCCGTTTGTCTGCCGGGGCGATGTCCGCGCTGGCCCCCACGATGGCACATCCGACCTCGGCCACAACGGCGTGAAAACGCGCTTCATCCAGTTGCGTGACAAGGCCCGGAATGGCCTCCAGCTTGTCCAGCGTCCCGCCAGTGTGCCCAAGACCGCGCCCCGAGATCATCGGGACATAAGCCCCACAGGCCGCCAGGGCCGGCGCAAGCAGCAAAGACACACAATCGCCCACCCCGCCGGTAGAGTGCTTGTCCAACACCGGGCCGTTCACATCCCAGGCCAACACCTTGCCGCTGTCGCGCATCGCCAGGGTCAGCGCGACGCGTTCAGGCTCCTCAAGGCCCCGCGTGCAGACCCCCATGGCAAAGGCACCGGCCTGTGCATCACTCAAGACGCCATCCGCCAGAGCGGCCGCCGTCCAGACCATATCTGCCTGCGACAACGGCAGGCCATGACGCAACCGCGCCAGAACGGAACGCGCATCCGTCATGTCAGCTTTCCATATGGGCGGAGCTGAAGACACCGGGCAGCAGGTCGCCCACGGTCGTCTTCTGTTCACGCCCGCCGGTGGTGGCCATTGTGACCGGGACATCGCCCTTGGCGAATTCGGCCAGCTTTTGGCGGCACCCGCCGCAGGGGGTCACCGGCATGGGCGAGCCTGCGATGACATAAGCTTCGACGATTTCCGTCTCACCCGCCGCGACCATGGCGGCAATCGCCCCCGCTTCGGCACAGGTGCCTTCGGGATAGGCGACATTTTCAACGTTACACCCGACAAAGACAGCCCCCGACGCGGTTCTCACCGCCGCCCCCACCTTGAACTTCGAATAGGGTACATGGGCATTTTCCCGGACCTTTGTTGCGGCTTCTTTCAGGGACATGGTGCCTCCTCGTCTTTGTCAGACCATCGCATCAGCGTGTCGGTCAATGCGGCCCAATGCAAGAGCCCTGGCAAATTTTTAACCCGTCCCCAGATGCGTTTTGAAGACGCCGGGCAGCGAAACCTCCAAAAGTTCCAGATCGTCGGAGGGTCCGCCGTAGCGCACCAGCATGCCGGGTGGAATCACAAAAGCATCCCCTGCCTGCAAGGCATGCGGATCGCGCCCCTCGGCCTCAAGCGTCATGGTGCCATCCATCACGAAGGTAAAGAGGATGTCGCTGTCATGAGAGCTCCAGTCGGTTGCCCCCGCGCTGCGGCGGATCACATGCACACCCGCGACGTTCTGCGTATGGGCCGCGATGGTCGTGTCGCGGCTTTGAAATCCCGCAATGCGGAACGGAGCCCAGACCGCCTGATCCGACTGATGATGAACAAAGCGCTGCCCCTGAAACACCCGGTTCGGATTGGCCGGTCCATTGGGCAAACTCATCTCGTGATCGATTGTGGTGACATGTTCCGCCGGGACGCCGATCTCAATGACTTCGATGTTGTCCGAGGCATAAAGCACCCGGTGGCGAATTTCCGGCGGCTGGATCACGCAGTTGCCCGCATGCAGCCGAAACGGGGCACCCTGGTCCTCATAAACCAGATCCACCCACCCCCGGTAACAAAAGATCAGCTGAAACCCCACCGTGTGATAATGCACCATATCCGGCACCGGCCCGCCATCGGGGATGCGGATGTGGCTGGCAATGATCGACCCGCCCAGCCGGTCAGGAATGAGGTCCCGGTAGTGCATGCCAGCCCGCCCGATTATCCAGGGGGCCTGATCGGTCAGCCGGCGCACCACAAAGCCATGGACCGTCTCCGGCAACACCAAAGGCGCACGCAGCGGCGCAATTTCGATCTGCGTACCATTGGGGGCCGTCAGGCGACGTGCGCCTTCAGCAAACCCTTCCGGATCATCGGTCAAAATCCTGAGCGTTCCGGCAGGCTCTGGCGCGTCCTTTTCGATGCGCACCCGGATCCCGTAACCGGAAAAGACCGCGACAGAGGGATTATCGGCCGGGTAGATCATATCCAGACGCAACCCCAGCACCTTGGTGAAAAACGGAATATCGTCGCGTAATTCCTGTGTGGGCAGCCGAATTTCGGCCTTGATGCCAGTCACCGGCGCGCGCCTTTGAAATAGGCCAGGATCGCCAGGATCGCGCAAACCGGAATGAATGCTTCAGCCACTTCTTCGACGAGAGAAGCGGTTGCATCCAGATCGTCGGAGATGGCGATACCAAATTCCAAAAGCTTGCGCCCCAGACCGTCGATGGACTTGGAACCCACCACCAGCACGCCGGCCAGGATCGCAAACCACGGCCAAATCTCCTTGTTGCGCAGCGCCCGGAATGCGGCCGGCGTGCCACGCCATGCGTTGCGTAAAATCACATAGACCGCAAATGCCGCCACCGCCCCGCCGATAAGCTTGGTCGCCAGAGGTGCATCGCCACTGTAAAGGCGCAACGACAGGATACCCGACCCGGTAAAGGCCTTGTCGTAATCCAGCTCGCGCAGTGCAAAGAGGATCATCACGGCAGGCACATGAAAGAGAGAGACCCAGACGCGTCTGGGGGCCACTGCCAAGAACAAGGCCGTCGCAACACCATACAGCACGGCAGAGACAGCCTCCAGACCGCCACCCTCGCGTTTGAAGGACGCGCCCTGTGCAAAGAAAACCAGATCAACCGCGATGAACCCGAAGATAAGCGTCAAGCACAACAGGAACGCTTTGAGCAGATAGCCGATGCCGCCATCCGCGTCTGATCTGCCCTGCTGTTTTGTCATAAATCGCTCTGCTGCTTTTGGGCTCGCTTTTGGTGTGAAGATCCTTAAGCTGCCCGGCGCACTATTGCAAACATGTGCTGTACTCTTGCCTCTGGGTCACTTAATCAGTGTGATGGCACCAACGACAAGATAGTTTAATACTAAACTATCCGTTCAACGGGAGGGGACGCATATGTCAGACACACCGAATCTGCGGCAGGCCGCGCTCGACTATCATGCGTTTCCCAAGCCCGGAAAACTGGAAATACGCGCGACCAAACCGCTTGCGAATGGGCGTGATCTGGCCCGCGCCTATTCCCCTGGCGTCGCAGAGGCCTGTCTGGAAATCCAAAGCGACCCCGCCACGGCGGCGCGCTATACCTCACGCGGCAATCTCGTGGCCGTTGTCACCAACGGCACGGCGGTACTGGGTCTGGGAAACATCGGTGCGCTGGCCTCCAAACCGGTGATGGAAGGCAAGGCGGTGCTGTTCAAGAAGTTTGCCAGCATCGATTGCTTCGATATCGAGGTGGACGAGCCGGACCCCGAGAAACTGGCCGAGATTGTCTGCGCGCTCGGGCCGACCTTTGGCGCGATCAACCTCGAAGACATCAAGGCGCCGGACTGCTTTACCGTTGAGCGGATCTGTCGCGAACGAATGAACATCCCGGTCTTTCATGACGACCAGCATGGCACGGCCATTGTCGTGGGGGCGGCGGCCAAGAATGCGCTTCATGTGGCGGGCAAGACATTCGAGGACATCAAGATCGTCTCCACCGGCGGCGGGGCTGCGGGGATTGCCTGTCTGAACATGCTGCTCAAGCTCGGCGTCCAACGTGAGAACGTCTGGCTGTGCGACATCCACGGGCTGGTCTACCAAGGGCGCGATGTCGATATGAACCCGATCAAATCGGAATTTGCGCAAGCCTCTGATCTGCGCACACTTGACGATGTGATTGATGGTGCGGACCTTTTTCTTGGCCTTTCGGGCCCCGGCGTTCTGAGCCCCGAACAGGTCAGCCGCATGGCCAAACGTCCGATTATTTTCGCCCTTGCCAACCCCACACCCGAGATTCTGCCCGACGCTGTGCGCGCGGTTGTGCCGGATGCGATCATGGCCACGGGTCGGTCGGATTTTCCCAATCAGGTCAACAACGTGCTGTGCTTTCCGTTCATCTTTCGCGGGGCACTGGACGTTGGCGCAACCACCATCAACGACGAGATGCAACTGGCCTGTATCGACGGCATCGCAGAACTGGCCCGCGCCACGACCTCCGCTGAGGCCGCCGCCGCCTATCAGGGCGAAGAGATGACATTCGGGGCCGATTACCTGATCCCCAAGCCCTTTGACCCGCGGCTCGTCGGTGTTGTCTCGTCTGCGGTGGCGGAGGCTGCGATGAAGACCGGGGTCGCCACGCGCCCCATCGATGACCTGAATGCCTACCGCGAAAAACTGAATGGATCGGTCTTTAAATCTGCCCTGCTGATGCGGCCTGTCTTTCATGCCGCGCGCCAATCGCCCCGCCGCATCGTATTTGCCGAAGGCGAGGATGAGCGCGTGTTGCGCGCCAGTCAGGCCATGCTGGAGGAAACAACCGAACGACCCATTCTGATCGGACGGCCCGAGGTGATCGAAATGCGCATCGCCAAGGCCGGTCTGACCATCCGGTTGGGACAGGACGTTGACCTTGTGAACCCGGAGAACGATCCGCGCTACCGCGACTATTGGGAAAGCTATCATACCCTGCGCGCGCGCAACGGTGTCACGCCGGATCTGGCGCGCGCCATCATGCGCACCAACACCACCGCGATCGGCGCGGTGATGGTGCACCGCGAAGAAGCCGACAGCCTGATCTGCGGGACATTCGGCGAATTTAGCTGGCATCTGAACTACATCCAGCAAATTCTTGGCACCAAAAGCCTGCACCCCGTTGGGGCGCTCTCGATGATGATCCTTGAGGACGGGCCGCTTTTCATTGCTGATACACAGGTGCACCTGCATCCCAGCCCCGAGGAAATCGCCGAAATCGCTATCGGCGCGGCCCGCCATGTGCGCCGCTTCGGGATCGAGCCGAAGATTGCATTGTGTTCTCAGTCTCAATTCGGAAACAAGGGCGAAGGAACCGGGGGGCGGCTGCGCGGCGCGCTGCAACTGCTGGACGCGGGCGGTCATGACTTCTGCTATGAGGGCGAGATGAACATCGACACCGCGCTCGACCCCGAACTGCGCGCCCGAATCCTGCCGTCAAACCGGATGGAGGGGGCCGCTAATGTGCTGATCTTTGCGCATGCGGACGCGGCGTCCGGGGTACGCAACATCCTGAAAATGAAGGGCAGCGGGCTGGAAGTTGGCCCGATCCTCATGGGCATGGGCAACAGTGCGCATATCGTGTCGCCGTCCATCACGGCACGCGGCTTGTTGAACGTGTCCGCCATCGCCGGAACACCGGTGGATCATTACGGCTAAGTCATAAACGAGGGTCGGGGCAGCCAGAATCTGCGGTGCAGTGGGGTTTTTAGGTGCGCGACCCGTCCTACATTAAAGGAAGCAACCAAAAGAGAGAGGACAGACTGATGACCGCAAAAATTATGCTCACGCTCGGCGCCTTCACCCTGGCCGCTTGCGCCACGGTTGTCAGCGAAACCTCGGGCACCGTTTCGGTGAATGGTGAGATCTACGAGCTACGCACCCGCGTTATTGAAGGAGCGGGCGGCACGTTCGAGCAAACGGATGTGATCGTGGGCAACCTGCCGTTCACCTGCAGGCCCGACAGCCCTGGCGATTGCGAGGCGGCCGTGAGATATGGCAAGGACCGCTTCGATGACCGGTGACCCAAAGACGCAATCGTCAAGGCTTGCGTCAGCCTCGATCTCTTCCCCCAGACCGATGATCCTGAAGAACCCCGTGTTCCCAAAGCGGGCTGACAGGCATTGGCAACAGGATTTACCCGGTGAAATCACGTGTTTCCGGGTTGCGAGCGTTAACGTGGCAGATTGCGGCGCTATTGACTCGCCATAGCCTTGCCCTGAGGGAATCGCAGGCGTAACCATACCCCCAAAGGATTTAGGGGGGGGCATCTCAGCCGTGACGTATAAGAAA
Source organism: Roseobacter weihaiensis (assembly GCF_020622345.1). Lineage (GTDB taxonomy): Bacteria > Pseudomonadota > Alphaproteobacteria > Rhodobacterales > Rhodobacteraceae > Roseobacter > Roseobacter weihaiensis. Next base: position 203,858 of record NZ_JACNMO010000001.1, read on the forward strand.
ATCTATCAGGCCAGTCTGGCCGATCCGGAAACTTTCTGGATGCAGGCGGCAGAGGCAATCGACTGGGACAGAAAACCCTCTCAGGCCCTGTTTGATCGTGGCGAACATCTCTACGAGTGGTTTGCCGACGGGCTCGTCAACGGATGCTACAATGCCGTGGATCGCCATGTGGAGGCCGGTCGCGGCGCCCAGCCCGCGATTATCTACGACAGCCCGATTACGAACAGCAAATCCACGCTCACCTATGCCGAGCTCCAGACCCGGGTCGCGTCTTTGGCGGGGGCGCTGGTAGCGCAGGGTGTTGGCAAGGGCGATCGCGTCATCATCTATATGCCGATGGTCCCGGAGGCGCTGGAAGCGATGCTGGCCTGTGCCCGGATCGGGGCGATCCATTCGGTGGTTTTCGGGGGCTTCGCCGCCAATGAACTGGCCGTTCGTATCGATGATTGCCAGCCCAAGGCGATCCTTGCCGCCTCCTGCGGGATCGAACCGGGCCGGATCATTCACTACAAACCCTTGCTGGATGGCGCGATTGAGCTCGCAGAGCACAGCCCCGAGGTTTGTCTGATCTTGCAACGCCCCGAGGAGCTGGCCGAGCTGACACCCGGCCGCGATCTGGACTGGCACGAAGCGCAAGAAGGCGTCCCCCCCGCAGATTGTGTGCCGGTTGAGGGCAACCATCCCGCCTATATTCTTTATACCTCGGGGACCACCGGCGCGCCCAAGGGTGTTGTCCGCCCCACGGCAGGCCACCTTGTCGCGCTCAACTGGACGATGAAGAACATCTATAACGTCGATCCCGGCGATGTGTTCTGGGCGGCCTCGGATGTGGGGTGGGTCGTAGGGCACAGCTATATCTGCTACGCCCCGCTCATTCACGGCAACACCACGGTCGTGTTTGAAGGCAAACCCGTGGGCACGCCCGATGCGGGAACTTTCTGGCGGGTGATTTCAGAGCATAATGTGCGCAGCTTTTTCACCGCCCCCACGGCGATCCGCGCTGTCCGCCGTGAAGACCCCAAGGGTGTCGAACGGCAGAAATACGATCTCTCCTGTCTGCGGGCCCTCTATCTGGCCGGAGAACGCGCCGACCCCGACACCATCGAGTGGGCGAGCGATCTGCTGGAGGTACCGGTCTACGATCACTGGTGGCAAACGGAGACCGGCTGGACCATCGCCGGCAACCCCGCCGGGTGCGAGGCGCTGCCGGTGAAAATCGGCTCTCCGACCGTGGCGATGCCGGGCTATGACGTACAGATTCTCGACGAGGCGGGTCATCCGGTGGCACCAGGCGAACTGGGCGCTATTGCGGTCAAGCTGCCGTTGCCGCCCGGCACCCTGCCGACGCTTTGGAACGCGCGGGATCGCTTTGTGAAAAGTTATCTCAATGCCTTCCCCGGATACTATGAAACCGGCGATGCGGGCATGGTTGACGAGGATGGATACCTTTACATCATGGCACGCACCGATGATGTCATCAACGTGGCAGGCCACCGACTGTCGACCGGTGCGATGGAAGAGGTACTGGCAACCCATCCCGACGTCGCCGAATGTGCGGTCGTGGGGGTGACGGATCAGTTGAAAGGCCAATCGCCCCTGGGGCTTGTGTGCCTGACGACGGGCGTCAACCGCCCGCATGACGAAATCCGGTCAGAGTGCGTCAAGCTGATCCGTGACAAGATCGGCCCGGTTGCCGCCTTCAAGAACGCGCTGGTGGTGGAGCGTCTGCCAAAAACGCGGTCGGGCAAGATCCTGCGGGGCACGGTGGTCAAGATCGCGGATTGTGAGGACTTTAAAATGCCCGCGACCATCGATGATCCTGCAATCCTGGACGAAATCAAGGAAGCCCTGCAGACCATCGGCTACGCAAAGGGATAGAAAAGGGGCCGTCCTATTGAAGGACAGCCCCTGGCCCGTAAGAGCCATTTTGCTTCAGGCGGCGGATTTATGGCGTGCAACGAAGGCGTCGATTTCACGCTCAGCGTCTTCTCTCAGCATGCCATATTTTTCCTGGATAAGGCCGGAGAGCTTTTCGCGCTCGCCTGCGGCCTGATCAATTTCGTCGTCGGTCAGCTTACCCCAGGTGCTCTTTACCTCTCCGGTCAGCTGCGACCAGTTGCCTTTGATAATATCCCAGTTCATTGGTCTCTCCTTCGTCTTGCGTCTCAGTTGAGCCAAGCACATGGTCGTCATATGCTCTTGGAAGGACAACCCGCGCGCCCGACAAAAAGTTCCCGGAAATCTGACATCAATTAACGGGCCAGAGAGTTACTCTTCTTTTTCAGGATGTTGCTCTGTTTCTTCTGGCGTCAGATCATAAGGGGCCGCGATCTTCCAGACATGCTCAGGCACCATGTTCTTCATCTTTGCCGGTTCCTCCCGGCGCAGATGGAGGATCGTCTCGGCGGCTTTCATCTCCACCCGGGCGCGGGCGAATTCGAGACCGCGCGGGCCGATCCGGGGTTGCAGCCAGCTTACAATCGGGCGCAGCCAGTCTGGCATCCGGCGCAACGGCAGCCCGCCCGCCGCCCGCGCCGTATTTGCAATGAACCCTTTAACCGCCGAGGCGCGCTTGCCAGCCGAGCCCGGTTCGGACAAGACAACGCGGTCGCCCAGACCCTCCAGCATTTCCGCGCCCCGCGCGTTGCGCACCACAACCCATTGATCGCCTTCGCCCGCCATGTAGCCGACGGTAATATCTGCCAGCACATTGGTATAATCCACGCAGGTCCGGCAGGTCAGTGGAAAGAAATCGCGCGGCAGATCGGAGATGGGCAAGGACAGAAACGGGATCAGCCGCTGACGCCCGTCGGCATAGCGCAGTTCGACCTTGTAGTCTGCGCGAAACTCCAGATAGGTGATGCTGCCCGGCTCTTCGTCCAACAGCGCCAGAAAGCTGTGAAAGTTTTCGGTCGTGGTATTGTCCGAACAGGGCGTGCCAATGACATAGAGCCGCTCCAGCCCAAGGTCTGCCTCGAGCTGGCGCAACGCGTAAATCTGGCACGGAATTCCAATGACAGCCAGCCGGGTAAAGCCTTCCGCCTGCGCCTCCTCCAACAGCGCCAAAAGCGGCGCGTAGCCCATCCGCATCCCTCGCGCCCGCGCCATGTCTGACGGATCGGTGATCATCGCAGGTCTGGGCCGCCAGACATCCGTATCGTCCGGGACCATTGTCAGCACCGCCTGAACCTTGTCGCGTGCCAGCAGATCTGCGGCCAGGGAGGTGGTGATCCCGGTCCATTGTGCGCCATCTTGCGGGGCCGCCATGCGGGCGCGGTGCATCGACCTGAAAGGGCCAAAAAAGGTTTCGTCACCGCCGCCACGCGCCCGACCGTGCACGGCCTGCTCCAGCCCAGGATAGTCGGGCGCAATGAACTGACAGGCTTTGCCGCAGGCACTTGGGTCGGCCATGCGCGACACCCCGCAATCGGTGCACAGACCGCGCGGGGCCGGATCACGGAAGGCGGGCGTCTTCATCAGGTAAACTGCTCGTTGATAAGCCGTTCCTCCAGCCCGTGACCGGGGTCAAAGAGGATGCGATGCGACACAGACGGTTCGGATCGTATTTCAACGGATGTCACGCCCATCACCGATTGTGCATCCGCCTCCGCCATCACCGGGCGTTTGTCCGGCTCCAGCACATCAAAGCGGACAACCGCATTGGTGGGCAGTAAAGCACCGCGCCAGCGTCGGGGGCGAAAAGCGCTCATCGCGGTCAGCGCGAGAACCTCAGAGCCGATGGGCAGGATTGGCCCGTGCGCGGAGTAATTGTAGGCGGTAGAGCCCGCAGGCGTGCTGACCAGCGCGCCGTCACAGACCAGCTCCGCCATGCGCAAGCGGTTATCAACCGTGATCTTGAGCTTGGCCGCCTGCGGACCTGAGCGCAACAAGGACACTTCATTGATGGCAAGTGCCTGCCGGGTCGTCCCATCTGCCGTCACGGCTGTCATGCTGAGCGGGTTGATGACAGCCTCTTCTGCCGCCGCAAGACGGACGGTCAGATCGCTTTCGGCGTAGGTGTTCATCAGGAAGCCGATGGTGCCCCGGTTCATGCCATAGACCGGGGCGGACAGTTTCTGCGTGGCATGCAGGGTCTGCAGCATAAAACCATCCCCGCCAAGCGCCACGATCACCTCTGCCTCTTTCATGGGCACATCGCCATAGCGGGTCACGAGGGCCGCGCGGGCCGTCTGGGCAACATCCGCGCGGCTGGCGGTAAAGGCGATCTTATCGAGCATCTGGTTTCCGATCGGGGTCTTATTGATCCGAAACAACCACATATGCCCCCTGTTGACCAGTATCGCTGCGGTCCCTCTCCCTTTGAGTGGATTGCACCGCAGCGGCGCGCCCTTTAAAGAAGGCGCAGCTATTCCAGCAATCGCCGCTTTACCACCTTCCCCGGCACCCTAGTTTCCGATAGGAAACGGCCCATTGCAATCCTGTCCAAGGGAGACACCATTATGAATGCCCCGCACCGCGCCCCCGGTTTTTTCACAACCTCTCTGGCTCAGAGTGATCCGGAGATCTTTGCCTCCATCACGGATGAATTGGGCCGCCAGCGCGACGAAATCGAGCTGATTGCCTCCGAGAACATCGTCTCGGCCGCCGTGCTGGAGGCGCAAGGCTCCATCATGACCAACAAATACGCCGAAGGTTATCCGGGCCGGCGCTACTATGGCGGGTGCCAATTCGTGGATGTTGCCGAAAACCTCGCGATTGAGCGGGCCTGCGACCTCTTTGGTTGTGGGTTTGCGAATGTGCAGCCGAACTCGGGCAGCCAGGCAAACCAGGGGGTGTTTCAGGCGCTGTTGCAGCCTGGCGACACGATCCTCGGCATGTCGCTGGACGCTGGCGGCCACCTCACGCATGGCGCGCGCCCGAACCAGTCGGGCAAATGGTTCAACGCGATCCAATACGGCGTGCGTCGCGCAGACAACCTGCTCGATTACGATCAGGTCGAAGCCCTTGCCAAGGAGCATCAGCCCAAGCTCATCATCGCGGGTGGCTCGGCCATCCCGCGTCAGATCGACTTTGCCCGCATGCGCGAGATCGCCGATATGGTGGGGGCCTATCTGCACGTTGACATGGCGCATTTTGCAGGTCTGGTGGCCGCGGGCGAGCACCCCTCGCCGTTCCCGCACGCGCATGTGGCCACCACAACCACGCATAAAACCCTGCGCGGCCCGCGCGGCGGCATGATCCTGACCAACGACGAGGCGCTGGCCAAGAAGTTCAACTCCGCCATCTTCCCCGGCATTCAGGGCGGCCCGCTGATGCATGTGATCGCGGCCAAGGCCGTGGCCTTCGGGGAGGCGCTGCGGCCCGAGTTCAAAGGCTATATCAGCCAGGTCATCACCAACGCGCAGGCATTGTCGGATCAGTTGATCAAAGGCGGGCTTGATACGATCACCCACGGGACAGACACCCATGTGGTGCTGGTTGATCTGCGCCCCAAGGGCGTGAAGGGCAACGCCACGGAAAAGGCGCTCGGCCGCGCCCATATCACCTGCAACAAGAACGGCGTGCCGTTCGACCCGGAAAAGCCGATGGTGACCTCCGGTATCCGTCTGGGCAGCCCGGCAGGCACGACCCGTGGCTTTGGGGAGCCGGAATTCCGTCAGATCGCGGACTGGATCATCGAGGTCGTGGACGGTCTGGCCGCCAACGGAGAGGAGGGCAACGGGGCCGTTGAGGCAAAGGTCAAAGCCGAGGTGGCGGCGCTCTGCGCCCGGTTCCCGATGTACCCCAATCTGTAAACCTCGCGCCTTAACCTTTAGGACGCCGGAACCCCATCAGCCCCGCAGCCTTGTTGCGGGGCTTTCTGTTTGTCTGAAAGGGACCGGTCCTCAGATCAGCTCGCGCCATCGCAGCAGCACACTCACCAGCCCCCCAAAGAGCAGCAGGTTCAACACGATCCCGGCGAGTGTGTTCAACCGCCGGGTCTTGCGCTCCTCCGCCGGATCAAGCTGTTGCAGATGCGTTGCGAGATCCTGATAGGCCTGCTCGAGCGGCGGTCCATCGATCCGCCGGGCAAGCTTGGGATGCGCGGCCCAGGTCTCGGCCTCCACCCAGAGTGCCGCTTGCTTTCGCAAACGCCGGGGGAGCCGCCGGCCTGCGCGGCGAACCGCCTGTTCAAGACTGGGTGCGCTGACCCCCATCTGTTTTTCGATCATTGCCCGCAGCAGCTGCGCTTTCTGTGCAACATCACTCGCCATTTGCATCAGTTTTCCTCTACCTCGCGTTTCACGCCCTGCCACAATCCTTCTGGCAGAGCCGCGTAAAATCCGCTAGCCCTGCCCCATGCTCAGCTATTCGGAATTTGGCGATCCCTCTGCGCCCCCGGTGATGATCGTGCACGGCCTTTATGGATCGGGCCGCAACTGGAGTGTGATTGCCAAGCGGCTGTCCGATGCCGCGCGGGTCTATACGGTTGATCTGCGCAATCATGGCCTCAGCCCCCATACCGCGACCCACAGCTATCCCGAACTGGCGCAAGACCTTGCCGAGCTGATCGCGCATCTGGGCGGTCCGATGCGTCTGGTGGGCCATTCCATGGGCGGCAAGGCGACCATGACCCTGACCCTGACCCAACCGGCGCTGGTGTCGGGCATGATCGTCGCAGACATTGCCCCTGCCCCCTATACGCACAGCCAGATGCCCTTTATTCACGCCATGCAAGCCGTCGACCTGAGCACGGTCAACCGCCGGTCCGACGCCGAGGCGCAGCTGGCCGCACAGGGCGTCGCGCCTGCCTTGTGCAGCTTTTTCACACAGTCGCTGGATCTGACCGAAAAACGCTGGCGTCTGAACCTCGACACGCTCGCGGCCGAGATGGACAAGATCATGTCCTTTCCCGATCTCACCGGCAGCTATGAAAAGCCGGTCCTGTTTCTGACGGGCGCGCAATCGGACTATGTGCTGCCAGAGCACCGTCCGGCCATCAAAGCCCTATTTCCCAAGGCACGCTTTGCCAAGTTGCGAGGCGCGGGACACTGGTTACATGCCGATCAGCCGCGTGCCTTTGAGGCGGCCGTACGCGCTTTCATGGCAGCCTGAGTGCCGAATTTGCCGACAGGCAGACCGGGTCGCTGTGATGACCCGACCTCGAGCCTGTATATGCCAATCACAACGCCTTTCTGGCAGAGAACGAACACGCGTTTGGTGCCCCCAGGGGATGTTGGAAGAGGCGCCTGACGCATCCCTCGGGGCTGCAGAGGCAAAAATACGGCGTCCCCCTTGCGCCGGGCCTGCGCTTGCCTATAACGCAGAACAATTTGGACACACGGGGGTGTTCAAAAACCAAGGGGCCGCACCATGCCGAAAAGAACCGACATCAACTCCATCATGATTATCGGTGCAGGCCCCATCGTGATCGGGCAAGCCTGCGAATTCGACTATTCCGGCGCGCAGGCCTGCAAGGCCCTCAAGGAGGAAGGCTACCGCGTCATTCTGGTCAATTCCAACCCCGCGACGATCATGACAGACCCCGGGTTGGCGGATGCCACCTACATCGAGCCCATCACCCCCGAGATGGTCGCCAAGATCATCGAAAAGGAACGCCCCGATGCGCTGCTGCCGACCATGGGCGGGCAAACCGGGCTGAACACCTCGCTTGCGCTGGAGGAAATGGGTGTTCTGGACAAATTCGGCGTCGAAATGATCGGTGCCAAGCGTGACGCCATCGAGATGGCCGAAGACCGCAAGCTTTTCCGCGAAGCGATGGACAGGTTGGGCATCGAAAACCCGCGGGCGGCGATTGTCACGGCCCCCAAGGACAAGAATGGCAAAAAGGATCTGGCCGAAGGGGTGCGTCTGGCGATGGATATCCTCGAAGAGGTGGGGCTGCCCGCCATCATCCGCCCCGCCTTTACCATGGGCGGCACCGGCGGCGGGGTTGCCTATAACCGGGACGACTATGAGGCGATCTGCCGATCTGGCATGGATGCCTCGCCCGTAGGGCAGATCCTCGTCGATGAGAGCCTGCTCGGTTGGAAGGAATACGAGATGGAAGTGGTGCGGGACACCGCGGACAATGCTATCATCGTCTGCTCCATCGAGAACGTGGACCCGATGGGCGTGCACACCGGCGACAGCATCACCGTCGCCCCGGCGCTGACGCTCACCGACAAGGAATACCAGATCATGCGCAACCACTCCATCGCGGTTCTGCGCGAGATCGGGGTGGAAACGGGCGGCTCGAACGTGCAATGGGCCGTGAACCCCGCCGATGGCCGCATGGTGGTGATCGAGATGAACCCGCGCGTCTCCCGCTCCTCCGCGCTGGCCTCCAAGGCCACGGGCTTTCCCATCGCCAAGATCGCGGCGAAACTGGCCGTCGGCTACACGCTGGATGAGCTCGACAATGATATCACCAAGGTGACCCCGGCGAGCTTTGAGCCGACAATCGACTATGTCGTTACAAAAATCCCGAAATTCGCCTTTGAGAAGTTTCCCGGCAGCACGCCCGATCTGACCACGGCGATGAAATCCGTGGGTGAGGCGATGTCGATCGGGCGCACGATCCACGAGTCGATGCAAAAGGCGCTGGCCTCCATGGAAGAAGGCCTCACCGGGTTCAACGAGATCGACATTCCCGGTGTCAACGCAGGCCCTTGGGCGACGGAAGGAGCCGACAAGGCTGCCATCGTCAAGGCGATCAGCCGACAGACACCCGACCGTCTGCGCACGATTGCGCAGGCCATGCGTCACGGGCTGAGCGATGACGACATTCACGCGGTCACGATGTTTGATCCTTGGTTTCTTGCCCGCATCCGCGAGATCATCGAGGTTGAAAAGGCGCTGCGTGCCGACGGGCTGCCCGAGAGCGCCAAGGGGCTCCGCCATCTCAAGATGATGGGATTCACCGACGCGCGTCTGGCGGAGCTGACAGGACAGACCGAACAGGACGTGCGCCGGACGCGCCTGTCGCGCGGGGTCACGGCAGTTTTCAAACGCATCGACACCTGCGCCGCCGAATTCGAAGCGCAAACCCCCTACATGTATTCCACCTATGAAACCCCGGTCTTTGACGAGGCGGAGTGCGAGGCCCGCCCAACAGCCCGCAAGAAGGTTGTCATTCTGGGCGGCGGACCCAACCGCATCGGGCAAGGTATCGAGTTCGACTACTGCTGCTGTCACGCCTGCTATGCGCTGACCGACGCAGGCTTTGAGACGATCATGGTGAACTGCAACCCCGAGACGGTCTCGACCGACTACGACACCTCCGACAGGCTCTACTTTGAGCCGTTGACGTTTGAACATGTGATGGAGATTCTGCGGGTGGAGCAGGACAATGGCACGCTGCATGGCGTCATTGTGCAGTTCGGCGGCCAGACCCCGCTGAAGATTGCAGCGGCCCTGCATGCCGAGGGTATCCCGATCCTGGGCACCACCCCCGACGCCATTGATCTGGCCGAGGACCGCGAGCGCTTCCAGCAGCTTGTGCAGGGGCTTGGCCTCAAGCAGCCGCGCAACGGGATTGCCCACTCGGATGCAGAGGCCCTTGAGATCGCGGCAGAGATCGGCTTCCCCCTGGTGATCCGCCCCTCCTACGTGCTGGGCGGGCGCGCGATGGAGATCGTGCGCGATCAGGCCAACCTTGAGCGCTACATCTCTGAGGCGGTTGTGGTCTCGGGCGACAGCCCTGTGTTGCTCGACAGCTATCTGGCGGGAGCCGTTGAACTGGATGTTGATGCGCTCTGTGATGGCAAGGATGTGCACGTGGCCGGTGTCATGCAGCACATCGAAGAGGCCGGGGTACATTCAGGCGACAGCGCCTGCTCCCTGCCGCCCTACTCGCTCTCGCGTGAGACCATCGCAGAGGTCGAAAAACAGACCTTTGCGCTGGCCAGGGCATTGCACGTCGTGGGCCTGATGAACATTCAGTTCGCCATCAAGGAGGGTGAGATTTACCTCATCGAGGTCAACCCCCGCGCCTCGCGGACGGTGCCCTTCGTGGCCAAGGCGACCGACAGTGCCATTGCTTCTATCGCCGCGCGGATCATGGCGGGAGAGCCGCTGTCGAACTTTCCCCAGCGCGCGCCCTATGATGCCAATGCGGCCTATGAGGATGTCCTGCCGCTCGGCGATCCGATGACGCTGGCCGATCCGAACATGCCGTGGTTTTCCGTCAAGGAAGCGGTCCTGCCCTTTGCGCGCTTTCCCGGCGTGGACACGATCCTTGGTCCCGAGATGCGCTCGACCGGCGAAGTCATGGGCTGGGACCGCGATTTCCCCCGCGCGTTTCTCAAGGCACAGATGGGCGCGGGCATGGTGCTGCCCTCCGAGGGTTGCGCGTTCATCTCCATCAAGGATGCAGACAAGACCGAAGACATGCTGAGCACGGCGCGCATTCTGCTGGATCAGGGCTTTACACTTGTGGCCACGCGCGGCACCGCCAAATGGCTGGTCGATCACGGCATGGCCTGCGGCGTGGTGAACAAGGTTTACGAGGGACGCCCCGATGTCACGGATATGATGAAGGACGACGCGATCCATCTGGTGATGAACACCACCGAAGGCGCGCAGGCGGTGGAGGATTCACGGTCGATCCGCTCGATAGCGCTTTACGACAAAATCCCCTATTTCACCACGGCTGCGGCCAGTTATGCAGCAGCGCTTGCGATCCATGCGCAGGCGGATGGTGATGTCGGTGTTAAGGCTTTGCAGGGCTGAGGGGCGGTTTTGGTGACTTGGTGACGCCAGCCACGCCCTTGCATCGAAACCTGCATGCGGAAAAAGGCTGCTGCTCAGGCACAAAGCGACAGGAAAAGTTCCCAGGCATACTGCAGGCCCGGCAGGTCAAACACATGGTGGGCGACCTGCAAAGCGGCAACGGCACCGCCGGCCCAGCAAAGGGCAACAGATGCCCGGAGCATTAATGCCTCTCTGTCGTTCTCCCGGAATGCCGCATAGAGCCGAGGGCCAGCCATCAGGTTGTCGGACAAGGATATATCAGCGGATCGTTTCATCAAGGCATTCTCCTCAAAGGCTCTTTCACCTTGGGCTCGCTTTATGACCAAATATTGGCGAGTCTTGGTTAATTCCTTGCGGGAGACTGGACCCAAAGCAGCAGAATCCCGCGCAATCCGGAATACCTTTCTGCCTAGCTGCGGGGTCGTCTCAGCGTCGCCCCGTTGAAAATCCGATATTTGAAAGAGGGTCTTGCCGTGCGATTGGTATTGTTCATCTCCAGCTTTGGCCTGCTTCTGGCCTGCGCCCCTGATCCCCTGACCAAGACTTCGCTCCCCTTCTTTGGTGGCGGCTACCGTGCGGACGGCGACCAATGTCGACGTCTGGGCGAGAGCGCGGCAACGGCTGAATATCTCGATCACACGGCGGACCTCGTGGGGTGTCCCGAAGCGATGGAAAACCTCGGTGTTTTCGTAACGGAGACCGACGCGATCGAGGTCTTTCGCCAGGACGGCTATATCGTCTATTCGGTACCGAATGGCGGATAACCTCTGAGACACCGCGCCCTCGACGCTGCGTCATATCGCACTTCCGCTTGACCCTAGGGCAGATATCCGGTCAGAACTGCTGGATTGTCAGAGGCCAGATATGCATACACCAGCGATTACCGGAACCGGTGTCTTTACACCGGAAAACACGATCAGCAACGCCGAACTGGTTGCGGCCTTCAACGCCTATGTGGACCTCTACAACGCTGATCATGCGGCTGACATCGCGGCAGGAAGGCTGGCAGCAAAGGAATACTCCTCCGAGGAGTTCATCCTCAAGGCTTCGGGCATTCAGCAACGTTATGTGATCGACAAATCTGGAATTCTCGACCCGCACGTCATGCACCCGCTGCTCGAACAACGTGCAGATGAGGCCCCCTCTCTGATGGCCGAAATGGGGCTTGATGCGGCCCGCAAGGCCCTTGCGGAGGCGGGAAAAACGGCCACCGACGTCGATCTGGTGATCTGTGCGGCGTCCAACATGGAGCGGGCCTACCCAGCGGTTGCGATCGAAATACAGGAGCTTCTGGGCGTTCAGGGCTTTGCCTTTGACATGAATGTCGCCTGCTCGTCCGCCACTTTTGGCATTCAGGCCGCGGCAGACATGATCCGCTCGGGCAGCATCCGCGGCGCATTGGTCATCAACCCCGAGATTTGCTCGGCCCACCTGGAATGGCGCGACAGGGATTGCCATTTCATTTTCGGTGACGTGGCGACAGCAACCTTCATCGAACGGGCTAAGGCGGCCTCAGGCGCGTTCTTTGAGGTCAAATCCACACGTTGTGCGACGGTTTTCTCCAATAACATCCGCAACAACAACGGATATCTGCGGCGATCCCGTCCTGCCGGCATGGCAGACCGGCGCGACATGCAGTTCATGCAAAACGGACGCAAGGTTTTCAAGGAAGTGCTGCCAATGGTCTCCGATCACATCGCAGCGCATATGGCGGCAGAAGGGGTTGCGGCGGACGATCTGAAAAGGCTCTGGCTGCATCAGGCCAATAAGACGATGAATGATTTCATTGGCCGCAAGGTTCTGAGCCGCACACCAAAGGCGCATGAGCAGCCTAACATCCTGCAGGACTATGCAAACACGTCTTCCGCCGGGTCGATCATCGCGTTTTCCAAATACTCCTCGGATTTGACAGAAGGCGATACGGGCCTGATCTGCTCATTCGGTGCAGGGTATTCTGTAGGGTCCGTTGTGCTCCAAAGACACGGGTAAAGATGCCGGCAAAGGATCACACCGCCCCGTGGTCCTGCTCAAGATGCAGCTTGATGTCGATCAGGACCTGTTGCAGCAGGGTTGTTTCTTTCAGCAGACGTTTGGCCTCGGTCACGGTGATTTTACCGTCGTCCATGGACTGCTGATATTCTGCCATCAGCATCGCAAAGCGCTGGCTGAGGGCGATGACATCAGCGTTGACGCCGCCCGGACGCTCCTGATTGGGACGCCGTTCGTCGTAGTGCAGCGAGGTGCCTGAAAGCTCTGCCAATGCCCCGGTGACATGCGGATACCGCGCCGCCTTTTCTAGCAGCGCCACCGCTTCGATTGGCATAAAGCGATCTCGGTGCTCGTCATGATCCGAATAATACCGCCCCAGTGTCGCCTTGGATTTTCCGGTCAGGGCGCAGGCCTGTTCGATGCCGACGTCTTTCACCAGTGTTTCGGTGTGCTTTTTCAGATATCCGCCGACAGCTGTCATCCATGGGTCTCCTCTATGCGGCACCGATTACGCCCTCTTTACGGCCAGAACGCAACGCTTTCACCCATTAATCAGATGTTTGGGAAATGTCGTTTATAACAATAATCCCAGCTGTTCGGGGGATGACGAGTAACCGGCAAGACCCGCCGCCGGTTTTGGTTAGGGGCCACTTCGCGTTCTGCCGACTGGGAACCGGCAGGTCAGTCCACAATGACAGTCGCGCGATGGCCTGTTCCCGATACGGCCCGCGCTTGCAGCGCCCCGCCCGTGTGCTTATCAAGCGCCATGGCCAAGCTCTATTTCCACTACTCTACGATGAACGCGGGTAAATCGACCGTCCTGTTGCAAGCCGCACACAACTACAAAGAGCGCGGGATGGCGCCCTACCTGCTGACCGCGCGCTTCGACAACCGGGCAGGCGACGGGCGCATCGCTTCGCGCATCGGCATCGGGGAGCCAGCCGATACCTTTGATGACACCGATGATCTCTTTGCCAGGCTGACCGCGCGCCTGGAGACAAGCGCTGTCGCTTGCGTCTTTGTGGATGAGGCGCAATTCCTGACCGAGGCACAGGTTTGGCAACTGGCCCGTGCAGTCGATGACCTGAAGGTCCCGGTCATGTGCTTTGGTCTGCGGGTCGATTTTCGTGGCAAGCTCTTCCCGGGCTCAGCCACACTGCTCGCCCTTGCGGATGAGATGCGGGAGGTCCGAACCATCTGTCATTGCGGCAAGAAAGCCACCATGGTCATCCGGCAAGACGCCGATGGCATTGCCCTGAAGGATGGCGTGCAGGTTCAGATTGGCGGGAATGAGACCTATGTCTCGCTCTGTCGCCGCCATTGGCGCGAAGCGGTGGGGGACAGAGCCTCAACGTCCTAGGCGGCGTACCTGCAAGGCTCTGACACATCCAATCCGCGAAGTCTGCAGGGTCGGGCCTGCCCGCCCAGATAAGACCCGCGGATTGGCCAGTCTCATACCGCGTTCGGAAGAGGGTCACCGGCGAAAAAGGCGTCCAGATTGGCTAGGGTCATCATCCCCATATCTTCGCGCACTTCCAGCGCGGCGGTGCCGAGATGGGGTAGCAGCGTGACGTTTTCCATCGCAATCAGAGCGTCGGGAACGGTCGGTTCAAATTCATAGACATCCAGTCCGGCGCCCCCGATCTGGCCGCGCTGCAAGGCTGTGACAAGGGCTGCCTCTTCCACCACGTTACCCCGCGCGATGTTGATGAGATGGGCGTGCGGTTGCATCGCGGCCAGCACCTCGGCGTTGACCAGATGATGCGTCTCGGCACCGCCTGGCACAGCAATCACAAGAACATCAACCGCAGCAGCCAGAGACAGGAGGTCTGCTGCAGGCTGCGCTGGAAAATCCAACTCCTTGCGAGACCGGCTATGGTAGGCGACAGACATGCCAAAGCCAAAGTGGCAGCGACGCGCAATCGCCTGCCCGATGCGCCCCATACCGATAATCCCTACGGTCTTGCCGCTCAGATGCATGCCCAAAAGCTGCGTGGGGTGCCAGCCGGTCCAATCGCCGGCCCGCACCATCCGCTCCCCCTCACCTGCGCGGCGCGCGCTCATCAGCATCAGGCACATGGCCGTATCGGCAGTCGCATCCGTCACAGCGCCGGGCGTGTTGCTGACCGCGATCCCCGCGGCTTTGGCCGCCGCCACATCGATATGATTATAGCCCACGCCGAAATTGGCCAGAACCTGACACATCGGGGCGTCGACAGCCGCAAAAACTTCTGCCGAGAACATATCCCCCAGCGTCGGCACCACACCGTCATAATCGCGCAGGGCGGCGCACATTTCATCGTGCGACATTGGCGTTGTGATGTCGCGGACCGTCAGATCATAGGTTGCGCGGGCTGCGGCCTGTACGCTCTCAGGCAGGGGGCGTGTCATCAGAACCCTGGTCAATGCATGCGCCCTCCGGCAGGAACGTCCTGGTCCGGGCTGAGCAGCACCACTGCACCGTCCTTATCCGGCACACCCAGCACCAGCACTTCGGACATGAACGGTCCGATCTGGCGCGGTGGAAAGTTCACAACCGCCATCACCTGTTTGCCGACAAGGGTCTGCGGGGTGTAATGTACCGTGATCTGGGCGGATGTCTTCTTTTCGCCGATCTCCGGCCCAAAATCGATCCAAAGCTTGAGCGAGGGTTTGCGCGCTTCGGGAAAGAGTTCGGCGCGGGTCACGATGCCCGTGCGCACATCAACCTTCATGAAGTCGTCAAAAGTAATCTCATCCATTTGCCAGTTCCCTCGACCGATCTGCCGCAGCCGCGACCGCCCGCGCCAAAAGAGCGGGAAACCCCTGCTCCTGGTCCATCAAGACCTCAAGAGCGGCTTGGGTGGTCCCGTTCGGCGAGGTCACATTCACCCGCAATTGCGCCGGGCTTTCCTCCGCAGTGAGCGCCAGAGCACCTGCGCCTGCGACGGTTGCTTTGGCAAGCTGCAGGGCAATCTCCGCGTCCAGCCCCTGTGCCTCACCCGCCGCCGCCATGGTTTCGATCATGTGAAACACATAGGCCGGACCTGATCCGCTGACCCCTGTCACCGCGTCGATCTGTTGCTCATCCTCCAGGCGGACAACCTGGCCGACAGCCTCCAAAAGCGTTTCCGCTTCCGCCATGGCGTCTGCACCCGCTGCACTATTGCCCACAATGGCCGTAATCCCCTGAGAAATGGCCGCAGGAGTGTTTGGCATTGCGCGCACAACCGGTGTGTTCGCCCCCAAAATCCCTTCAAGATAGGCAAGCGTTATACCCGCCGCGACGCTGACGAAAAGCGTGTCTCCATCGCCCATCCGCTTCAGCGTCGGCAGCGCCTCTGCCATCATTTGCGGCTTGACCGCGACCAGCACGATGGCCGGTCTTTCAGGCAGATTGCCCGACAGATCCACGCCCGTGCCTTGCAACCATTCCGAGGGATTTGGATCGACCACCCAGACGGATCCAACCGGCAGGCCCTGTTCGAGCCAGCCGGCCAGCATCGCGGATCCCATTTTACCGCAGCCCAGAAGCACCAGCCCACCGGCTGCTATTCTGCTGTCTTTCATGAAGGCACCTCCCCCGAAATCAGATATTTCGGAGGAAAGTGTTACGCGCGACCGTATGCCTCTGCAATGGCGACCTGCAATGCCTGCTGTGGCGACTGATCGCCCCAGATCAGCAGTTGCATCGCAGGGTAATACCGCTCCGCGCTCATGACGGCGGCGGTAATCATCGTGTCGATCTGCTCGGCGCTGGCCACATTGCCCCCTGCGAGCATGAGACCATACCGATAGACCATCAGTTTCTGCTCTTCCCAATAGGTAAATGCACCCGCCCAGCATTGGTCGTTCACGTGGTTGAGGAGTTCAAAAAGCCCCGGCAGCTTTGCGTCCGGTGGCTCCATGTCGAAGGTGCAAACCATGCGGAGCGTCTCGTCATAAGCCGACCACGCGAGGGTCAGCGAATAGGTTCGCCACTGACCCTCCACCGCCATGGCGATCTGCTCGTCGGAAATCCGGTCAAAATCCCACTCGTGGTGAGCTGCCAGATGTTCAACGATGTCGATGGGGTGAATGTCGTCTTCAAGGTATTGTTCGGACAAGGCCATGGTGCCACCTCTTTTTATCGCTCTAGCGATTGAGGCTTTTGACAGCCCCCAATCCTAGGTGCCTGCTCTACAGTGCGGGGCGATCCCCCGATCTGCTACAATATATGGTGCGGTCTCAAACTGCATCTGGCAACCCCTATTCTTGTGGGTAAACACAATAAGTTGTGGATAGCCCAAAAACCGGCCCAATTTCTCGGCGTGTGTTAAGAAATCACGGCAAAAGGCCGCTGGCGGTAACCAAACGTTCATAAAATACAGGAGGAAGACGTTGCGAAAGGATCACCCGACCGCACAGGCGGGTCATATCCACATGATCAGCGCAGGATCAATCCTTGGCGTCAAGCGCGTCAAGACGTGCCTTGAGCGCCTCGTTCTCTTCCCGCGCCTTCTGGGCCATGGCGCGAACAGCGTCGAACTCTTCACGGGTCACAAAATCGCGATCTGCCAACCAGCGGTCCATCATGCTTTTTATCGCTGTTTCAGCTTCGTCGCGCGCGCCCTGAGCCACGCCCATCGCATTTGTCATCAGTTGCGAAATGTCATCGAACATCTTGTTGCGCGTTTGCATGTGCTGTCTCCGATTTGCCTGACCTTTATATGGACCCGTACCCCCTTATGTGCAAGGTTGACTTCCGCCGATGACCGGGGGCATGCATGCCCCATGCGTGCCATGATCCCCTTTCCGGATATCTCACCAGAGATTTTTTCGATCACCGTCTTCGGCTTTGAGCTGGCGCTGCGCTGGTATGCGCTGGCCTATATCGTGGGCATCGTGGTGGCCTGGCGGCTGGCGGTGCGGGCGGCTGGTCAGCCGAACCTGTGGCGCGCAGAAACACCCGTCATGAGCGCGGCACAGATCGAAGACCTGCTGACCTGGATCATTCTCGGCATCATTCTGGGCGGCAGGCTGGGCTATGTGTTTTTCTACCAGCCGGGATACTATCTGCAAAACCCAGCGGAAATCCTTGCGGTCTGGCAGGGGGGCATGGCGTTCCATGGTGGCTTACTTGGGGTAATCTGTGCGGGGTGGATATACACAAAGCGCCATCAGATCGCCCAGCTGAGCACGGCCGATCTGATCGCTCTTGGCGTCCCTGCCGGGCTGCTGCTGGGCAGGGTGGCAAACTTCATCAACGGTGAGCTCTGGGGCCGCCCGACAGAGATGCCCTGGGGTGTGGTTTTTCCGGGGGCTGCGGCGCAGGATTGCGCGGGCGTCGAAGGCCTTTGCGCCCGCCATCCCTCACAGCTTTACGAGGCGGGGCTCGAAGGTCTGGTGCTCGGCCTTTTGCTCGTCTGGCTCGTCTGGTGGCGCGGGGCGCTGAAAAAACCGGGACTGATCGCGGGCACATTCTTTGCCGGTTATGGCATGGCGCGCTTTTTCGTCGAGTTTTTCCGCCAACCGGATGCGCAGTTCATCACCCCCGAAAACCCTTTGGGCCTTGCGTGGCATGTCGGTGGCTGGGGTCTGACGATGGGGCAGATCCTCTCGACGCCGATGATCCTTTTGGGGCTGTGGCTCATCTTTCGGGCCCGCCCAGCCGCATGACCCTTACCGACCACATCGTGGGGCGCATTCTGGCAAGCGGCCCTATCAGTGTGGCGGATTACATGGCCGAATGCCTGCTGCATCCAACGCTTGGCTACTACACGACGCAGACCCCTTTTGGCACAGAGGGAGACTTCATCACCGCACCGGACATCAGCCAGATGTTCGGCGAAGTCATTGGCCTCTGTCTGGCGCAAACATGGGTTGACCAGGGCCGTCCAGCCCCCTTCACCCTGGCGGAACTGGGGCCCGGACGCGGCACGCTCATGGCCGATATCCTGCGCGCAACCTCCCGGATACCGGGCTTTCGGAAAGCAGCACAGGTTTCGCTGGTCGAAGCGTCATCCCGCTTGCAAGAAATCCAGCGCCAGAGCCTTGAGGAACATCCCGTTCACTTCCTGCGCTCTGCCGGGGATTTGCCTGACGCTCCCCTCTTCCTCGTCGCCAACGAGTTCTTCGACGCGCTGCCGATCCGCCAGTTCCTGCGCACCCCCACTGCTTGGAGAGAGCGTCAGATCGGTGTGGCTGACGGATCGCTGACCTTCGGTCTTGGGCCCGAAACCGCGCAACCCGCGCTGGATCGGCGGATGGCAGATACACAGGACGGTGATCTGGTCGAACACTGTCCGATGACGGCCCCAATCATCACTGCGATCAGCACGCGTATCGAGAGCCAGAGGGGGGCGGCGATCCTGATCGACTACGGCGACTGGCGGAGCCTTGGCGATACCTTGCAGGCCCTGCGGGGCCACCAGTCTCAAGACGTGCTGAGCGCTCCGGGCACATGTGATCTGACAGCCCATGTGGACTTTGAAGCCTTGGCGGAGGCCTCACACTGTGCCTTCACCAAGCTGACCCCGCAGGGTGTATTCCTTGAACGGCTGGGGATCACACAGCGGGCCCAGACACTCGCCGCCAACTTGACGGGACAGCCGCTGGAACAGCACATCCGCGCACATCGGCGCTTGACGCACCCCGACGAAATGGGAAACCTGTTCAAAGTGCTGGGCCTCTTTCCACAGGGCCAGGACCCTCCGCCGGGATTGGACGTATGACGCTTGAGATTCTGACAGCCGATTGTTTGTCGTCGGTTCGACACGGATTTTTTACCCGACGCGGGGGCGCGTCATCTGGCGTTTTTTCCGGGTTGAATTGCGGCTACGGCAGCTCTGACCAAACCGAGATCGTGGCGATCAACCGCGCCCGCGTCGCTCAGGCCCTGGGGGTTGGGCCAGACAAGTTGACAGGGGTGCATCAGGTGCATTCCGCCAAGGCCGTCGCTGCCGAGGCACCGCTCGACACACCGGTGCGCGCCGATGCGATTGTCACCAAAACCCCCGGCCTTGCGCTCTCCGTGCTGACGGCAGACTGCCAGCCGGTTCTTTTTGCGGACCCGGGCGCAGGGGTGATCGGGGCCGCGCATGCGGGCTGGCGCGGGGCCCTTGACGGTATCTTGGAGGCAACGCTGGACACGATGGAGGCGCTTGGTGCGCAGCGCGGATCGATCCGCGCAGTCATCGGCCCAAGCATTTCGCAGGCCGCGTATGAGGTCGGGCCTGAATTCTTTGATACTTTCATGGCTGCAGACAGCGGCTATGCAAGGTTCTTTGCCAATGGTGCCGGGGATCGGATGCACTTTGACCTGCCAGGCTTTGGGTTGCACCGGTTACGGGAGGCAGGCGTCGGCACGGCGGAGTGGACGCGCCATTGCACCTACACTGATCCGGAGCGGTTTTACTCCTACCGCCGCACGACGCACGCAAAAGAGGCTGACTATGGCCGCTTGATTGCCGCGATCCGGCTGTGAAACGCGGCCATTCAAGGCAAAACTAAGGCATAATTTGCCACCTGAGCGCCACAATTCGGGTAAACAATCAGTCGATTTCAGCACCATTGATAACCAAACGGGCGGTTTTTGCGCCTTAATCGCCTTGAAAACAACGCTCATCCCAACATTCCCCAAAATAGGGCAAATCGTTCAAAATTGAATCCAAGGTCACTTGTATTTTTTTAAACTTTTTTCTGTTTCGCCCCAAACCGGCCTAAATGCTCAGACAATTTAATGTTCGACGATAGGCGAAACTGACAAAGTGCAAGACAGAGCAGGAAGACCCATGAAACTCAACGACCGTTTCATCAAGTCCGGCATCGCAACATCCGAGGCAACGGATGTGCGGATGCCCTGGACGCGGGGCAGAGATAGACAAGAGCAAAGTGCAGAACGACAGCAACAGACACACGACGTCCACAGGACCGGGTAACCCCGCCCTCCAAAGTCGCAAGACCGTAAATCACCCTTCCAGCGATTCGCCTGGAAGGGTGATTTCGTTCAGCACATTGTGACCATCGACCCGGCTTTTGCGAAACAAATCAGCGTCAGTTGAGTTTACTTTCAGTGCTTGCGGAACAATTGATGCAAATTTTTGACAATTTGGGTGTAAACAGGCCTCGTTGTCTTCAGGTAGACACGAGAGAACTGTAACCGGTCCTTTCCGTGCTCGTCGGTGGGGTCGACGCGGGCTGTGACCTTTCTGGAAAAGGCGCTTGATGAGTACCCCCATGCTTCGCACACCGCAGCCTGAGCAGGCTGATCTGCAATCTCCCGGATTTACGGACACAAGCGCTCGGTCGGAGCTGGTGCCGAGACCCGCGTTTGGCATCCGCATTGCCGACATCTCTGCACTCAAATGTGACGGCACGATCGTGACCGGGCAACGGAAAATTCCAACGCTTCCAGATTTTGACAAGGTCTTTGCCGCCTTTGCACAAGGCACCCTCTTTCAGGCTGAGCAGGGGTTTGTCGCTGTCGAAGACCTCCTGCCCGGCGACTGGCTGATGACTGCGAATGGCACGCCGGAGCAGGTCACCTGGATCGGGTCAACGACCTTTTCCGCCGGCGATCCGGCAGGTCACGCCCCTATTGTCCGCGTCATGGCGGATACTTTCGGCATGAACCGGCCCGAGAACTCTATCAATCTTGGCCCCGCCGCGCGTGTCCTGCAAACCCCACCTGATTTGCGGGCCGCCGTTGCACCAAACGGGATGATGACACCGACCGGGCGGTTTGTGGATGGTGTGAGCGTGGTTGATATCCTGCCGCCAGCTCCAGTGCGGTTGTTCCACGTGGCTCTGCGCCAGCACGCCGCTCTCATGGCAAACGGGCTGGAGGTCGAGAGCTATCATCCCGGCACCACATCGCTGAGGCATCTTTCCCAGACCCTGCGCACGACCTTCTTGTCGCTCTTTCCGAATATTACGCTGCTGAGCGACTTCGGTCCGTTGCATTATCCGCGCGCAACGGACGACAAGGGCCAGTCTGCCGCATAGGCTAGGCAGAGGCGGCCAGACGCTCTTCAAGCACCTCAAAGGGCACGCCAGGGTCATCTTTGGCCCCGCGAATAACCAAGGATGTCTTGACGCTGGCCACGTTGGGGGTGGTCAGCAATTCGCCGGTCAGAAAGCGCTGAAAACTCGAAAGGTCGGGGGCGGCACATTTCAGAATGAAGTCCACCTCGCCGTTGAGCATGTGACACTCGCGCACCAGAGGCCAGGCGCGGCAACGATCCTCAAAGGCCGTCAGGTCCGCTTCGGCCTGGCTCGCAAGCCCCACCATCGCAAAAACCTGCACCTCGAACCCGAGCGCACGCGCATCCACGTCGGCATGATACCCTTTGATGTATCCGGCCTCTTCAAGTGTGCGCACCCGGCGCAGACAGGGCGGCGCAGAAATGCCCACGCGCTTTGCCAACTCGACATTTGTCATGCGACCGTCCGCCTGCAGTTCTGCAAGAATCTTTCGGTCAATCGGATCTAAACGCATCGTTGCCATATCTCCCCCGGAATTTTCGGTTGTTATAACACCACCGGCAAGACGCGCAATAATGTTTCGCAAACACGCAAGATTCTTTCTAGCATTTCGAACCACCGCAACTCCGTCATGCACAAGACGCAGGCACCGGGGGGTTTAAGCTGGAAAAGGACACCTATATATCCCAACCTGCTGCTCAGATTAAGATTGGGGATTCTCATGGGGACTACACGGCGCACACGCGTTCTTATTATCGGGTCCGGTCCAGCCGGGTACACGGCTGCGGTCTATGCCAGCCGCGCGATGCTAAACCCCATTCTGGTGCAGGGGATCGAACCTGGCGGCCAGTTGACCACCACCACGGAGGTCGAGAACTGGCCCGGTGATACCGAAGTACAGGGACCTGACCTCATGGTGCGGATGCAGGAGCATGCCAAAGCCATGGGCACCGAGATTATCGGCGACATCATCACCGATCTGACCCTCGACCAGCGCCCTTTCGTGGCAACCGGGGACAGTGGCACAACCTATCTGGCCGATGCCGTGATCCTGGCGACCGGCGCGCGCGCCAAATGGCTGGGGCTGCCGTCGGAGGAGAAGTTCAAAGGCTTTGGTGTCTCCGCCTGTGCGACCTGTGACGGGTTTTTTTACCGAGGGCAGGAGATCGTTGTCATCGGGGGCGGAAATACGGCTGTCGAAGAAGCGCTTTTCCTCACCAATTTCGCCTCAAAGGTCACTCTTGTACATCGCCGCGATGAGCTGCGTGCGGAGAAGATCCTGATCGATCGACTGATGAAAAACCCCAAGATCGAGCCGTTGTGGTTTCACGAACTCGACGAAGTTGTGGGGACCGAGAACCCCCTGGGCGTTGAGGCGGTGCGTGTCAAGCATACCAAGACCGGTGAGATCACCGAAATCCCCGCCAAGGGCGTCTTTGTGGCAATCGGCCATGCGCCGGCCAACGAATTGGTCAAGGACGTGCTGGAAACCCACATGGGCGGCTATGTGGTGACAAAACCCGACAGCACCGAGACGTCGATCCCCGGCGTCTTTGCGGCGGGCGATCTGACCGACCACAAATACCGCCAAGCGGTAACGTCAGCAGGGATGGGATGCATGGCCGCGCTTGAGGCGGAGCGGTTTTTGGCGGAAAATGAAGCCGACACCCCGGTTTCAGAAGACGTCGCCGCCGCCGAGTAATCGACATCGGGACCGCAGGATGCCCCCCCCCTCAGGGGGGGTGTTGCGTGCGCACGGTGGTTTAAGGCGGCTCTCATCCGCCTGATGGATAACGCTTGATGTGCCAATCGGCACAAGGTCCAGCCCCCTTCAAGCGAGGTCATCCATGCCCAGCCGAGCCGCATTGTCCCATATCCCCGGCCCTCCTGTGCCCCCCATCATCGGCCATACCCTGAAGATTGCCAAAGACAGCTACGGCACGCAGCAGGACTACATCCGCCGCTACGGTCCCGTTTACAAAACAAAAATGCTGGGGGTTTGGCGTGTCAACCTGTGCGGCCCCGAGGCGCTGGAATATGTGCTTTTGGACAAGGAAAAAATCTTTTCCTCCGCCGGGGGGTGGGACGCGCTGCAACGCATTTATCCCGGTGGCCTGATTCTTCAGGACTTTGACGGCCACCGGCAAAACCGCCGGATCATGATGGCGGCCTTTCGGGCCTCTGCCATCCGCGACTACCGCGAACGGATGGGCAATGTGATGGCGGACCTGATCGCCACATGGCCGGACGACCGACCGTTTGATTTCTACACCGCTATAAAATCGCTGACACTGCGCATGGGCGGGGCGGTTTTCATGGGTCTGCCGCTTGACGGCGCGTTGGCAAAAAAAATCAACCGGGCCATCACCGATGAGATCCGTGCCTCCGTCACGCTGATCCGCCAGCCGATCCCCTTGACGCCCATGTGGCACGGGGTGCGCGGGCGCGACTTTCTGCGGGAGACCTTTCGCAAAATGATCCCGGAGCGGCGCGCAGCAGGCGGCGATGATTTCTTTTCGCAGATGTGTCTGGCGACAGATGAGGACGGCCACGGCTGGAGCGAGGATGAAATCCTGAACCAGTTCAACCTGCTGATTATGGCCGCGCACGACACCACCGCCACCTCGATGACCGTGATGATGGCAGCTCTCGGCGCCCATCCCAACTGGCAGCAGCGCTTGGTTGAGGAGGTAGAGAGCCTGGGCGACGCGCCGCTCAATGAAGAGGCGCTTGGCAGGATGGTTGAGACCGACAAGGTTTTTCGCGAGGCACTTAGGCTCGTGCCGCCCGTCCCCTTCATCCCGCGCATGGCAACCCGTGATTTTCACTGGAAAGGGTTTGACATCCCGGCGGGCACCTCGCTGGCGCTCAATCCCGGCGTCACGATGCTGTCCCCCGATCTCTTTACCAATCCAACCGTGTTCGACCCCGACCGGTTTTCGCCCGAGCGGGCCGAAGACCGCATACACCGTTTTGCATGGTCCCCCTTTGGCGGCGGGGCACACAAATGCCTCGGCATGCATTTTGCCACGATGCAGGTAAAGCTTTTCATGGCAACACTCTTGCGCCAGCGTCGTATCGCTTTGCCACAGGGCACGCCGGCCTGGCAACGGATGCCGATACCGAAACCCAAAGGCGGGTTACCGGTCCTTCTGGCGAAAGCTTAGACGCCGCGCAAAGCCGCAGGGATCGACCTGCGGCTTTGCGGTGTGCGGGGTCTAGTGAACCGGTACAGGCGCGTAATCGTTCTGGCGCGCCAGACGGAAGGCCAGCTTGCGGTCGGCAACCAAGGCAAGCTGCTGGCCATCGCTGTCATGCACGGCATAAAGCTGTTCCAGCCCTTCGATCTTACCCTGCACTTCGCTTGGCAAATCCGATACATCCACTGTTTTCACGTAAACAATGCGATTTTCATCTGGTGTTGTTTCAAATGGTTCCTGCATCTCGTTACCCTTTCCTGATGTTAATCGTTTGAACAACTGATTGTGGCTTTTCTCGGGTCAAATCGACGTGAAGCAACCCGTTTTCCATCACGGCTTCGCCCACGTCCACCCCATCTGCCAGCACAAAACTGCGCTGGAACTGGCGTGCGGCGATCCCGCGGTGCAAGAACACGCGGCCCTCGCTGTCATCGCTCTGCCGTCCGCGGATCACCAATTGGCGATCCTCAACCGTGATGGACAGGTCCTCATCCGCAAACCCGGCAACTGCGAGCGTGATGCGGTAGGAAAAGTCCGAAGTCTGTTCTATATTAAAAGGCGGATAGCCTTCGTTGCCGGATTTCGCGGCCCGTTCCAGCAATCTTTCAAGCTGCTCGAACCCCAGCATGTGGGGATAAGCTCCGAGAGTCATTTTGGTCATACGACACGTCCTTATGGATCAAGCGACAGTCACGCGCCGGTCCCGTTTCGGCAACCGACACCACCAATATGGGAAGCCTTCTGAGCGAACGCAAGGGCTAGGCGGTTTCGGTCCAACGCCCTATATTGGGCGCAGTCCAAACAGTGGAATCACACCCCAATGAATGCTCCCACCGATCTGTCGATGAAAACGGATGAAGTCTTGCGGGTCGAGCTTGCTGTTTTTCGACGGGAGCACCGGGATCTGGATGACGCGATCCAGGCCCTTGCTGAAAAGAACACCGCGGACCAACTGACCCTGCAGCGCCTGAAAAAGCGAAAATTGCGCCTCAAGGACCTCATCGCCCTGATCGAGGACAGGTTGACCCCGGATATCATTGCCTGAACGCGCAACCCGCATTGCGCCTCAAGCGCGCTTGACTATAGTGCGGCACTTCGAAGAACAGGCAGTAAAAGGGCCTTAAGACATGAGCACTCCCGCCGTTGGGATCATCATGGGCAGTCAGTCGGACTGGCCCACCATGCGCGAGGCCGCCCAGGTTCTGGACGATCTGGGCATTACCTATGAACAGCGCATCGTCTCGGCCCACCGCACACCGGACCGCTTGTGGGATTATGGGACGGGCGCGGTCGACCGGGGCCTTCAAGTCATTATCGCAGGGGCGGGCGGCGCGGCGCATCTGCCCGGCATGATGGCCTCAAAGACCCGGGTGCCGGTGATCGGTGTCCCGGTTCAGACCAAAGCGCTGTCCGGCGTTGATTCGCTTTATTCGATCGTGCAGATGCCCCGCGGATACCCCGTCGCCACCATGGCCATCGGGGCCGCCGGAGCTGCCAATGCGGGGCTGATGGCGGCAGGCATTCTGGCCTTGCATGACACCGATCTTGCCACACGGCTGGAGACCTGGCGCGCCCGCCTGTCGGCCTCGATCCCCGAGGTCCCCGTCGATGACTGAGCCGCTCGGGACAGGGGCGATCATCGGCATTCTGGGCGGCGGACAGTTGGGCCGGATGCTGGCGGTTGCGGCTGCACGGTTGGGCTTGAAGTGCCACATATTCGACCCCGGAACCGAGCCCCCGGCCGGCCACACGGCCTACCGCGTCACAAGAGCCGACTACGAAGACAACGCCGCGTTGATTGGCTTTGCGCAGAGCGTCGATGTGGTCACCTATGAATTCGAGAATATTCCCACCTCGGCGCTGGACATCCTCGAGGCGATCGTGCCGATCCGGCCCGGCCGGGAGGCTCTGCGCGTCAGCCAGGACCGGCTGACGGAGAAAAACTACCTTCAAGACCTCGGCCTGAGGGTCGCCCCCTTTGCCGCCATCTCAGATGCCGCTTCGCTTGCGGTGGCGCTGGCGGAAATCGGCACGCCTTCCATCCTCAAAACACGGCGCTTTGGCTATGACGGCAAGGGGCAGGCCCGGCTCTCAACCCCCGAGGACGCTCCGCAGGCGTTAGCGGATATGGCCGGGGCCCCTGCAGTTCTGGAAGGGTTTGTGACCTTCAGCCATGAGGTCTCCGTGATTGCCGCGCGCAGCGCGCGCGGTGAGGTGGCCTGCTTTGATCCCGGTGAAAATGTGCACCGCGACGGCATTCTGCACAGCACCACCGTGCCCGCGCGCCTGTCGGCCAAGCAGCGGGCAGACGCCGTGCTGGTCGCCGCCAAGCTCCTGAATGCGCTCGACTATATCGGCGTTCTGGGGGTGGAGCTCTTTGTCACGCCGCAAGGGCTGGTCGTGAATGAAATCGCCCCGCGCGTGCACAACTCCGGCCACTGGACGCAAAATGGCTGCGCGGTGGATCAGTTCGAGCAGCATGTCCGGGCAATTGCCGGGTGGCCTTTGGGCGACGGCACCCGCCATAGTGACGTCACGATGGAGAACCTGATCGGTCACGACATGGAGCGAGTGCAGGAGATCGCCCGCGAGGCCAACGCAGCGCTCCACCTCTATGGCAAGGCCGAGGTCAAAGCGGGCCGCAAGATGGGCCATGTGAACCGGATCACGCGCTGACCGCTAGGCCGGGAAGAACCGATCCGCGATATCGCCCAACAGATAGCTGAAACGCCCCTGAGCCAGGGTGGCCGCGACATGTTGGGTCTCACGATCCAGAATGACGATATCGGCGCGTTTGCCCGGTGCCAGGACGCCTCGGTCCTTGAGCCCAAGGACACGTGCGGGGCCTTCCGACACAAGCGCCCAGGCCTCCGGAAGGCTCAATACCCCTGTCTGCGTCAGATGAAGGGCCGCACGGCGCGGGCTTGGGTAGTGGTAATCTGAGGCCAGCGCATCGCAAAGCCCCAAGGCCGCCAGCTCGGTCGCACTGGCATTGCCCTTATGCGAGCCCCCGCGCACCACATTAGGCGACCCCAGCACGATGAGATCACCGCTGGCGCGGGCCGCCTCTGCTGCCTCCTGCGTTTCAGGAAACTCGGCAACATGGGCCCCCCGCGCATGCCAGATGTCCCGGCCTGTCCGGGTCGCGTCATCGTGGCTGCCCAGCCGAATATCGGCGGCCGAAAGCCGACCGCAGAGCTTGTCCAGGGCCACAGGCACCGTCGCCGATTGTGCATGCAGGTCCTTCATCATCTGAAAATGCACATCCGGGTTGCGCCCAGCCTTGAGCGCCTGCCCCACCATCCGCGGCGGCTGACGGCCCTGGGCAAGGCGATCATGCGGCAGATGGTCATTGAAAACGACATAATCCACACCCCATTGCGCCACCAGGTCCGGCACCTCTTCGTAAAGATCAAGCAAATGCGTCTCAAAACGCAGTTGCGCGCGGACATCGGTCACAAGCGTCGGGGCCGTGGTCCGGATCGCGCTGAAGACCCTATCCGCAAATTCAAGGCCGCGCAGCCCGCCTTCCCAACTGACAAACTGCGCCAGAACCGCCGTGGTGATCCCGTTGGCGGCCAGCTCAGCCTCGGTCGATAAAAGCCCTTCGGCAATCTGCATCATCGCCCCGCGGCGCGGGGCCACATGGCGCTCAAACCCGTCGCCATGCACGTCAATGATGCCGGGCAGGACGATATAGCCGGTCAGATCGACGTCACGGGCCGGCGTGACATCGACAACATGCCCCGCATGGATGCACAAACCCTCCGTGTGCAGGCCCTGCGGTCCGAGGATCTGGGCCCCGGTCAGTCTAAGGTTGGCCAACTTGCTCTCCCACCCCGGGCACACAACTCCCGTCCGGGCAGCCAATCTGTTCAAGCACCGCATCAAACCAGGTCAGGCTGCGATCAAAGGCACCGGTGTTCAGAAATGTCATGACCTGGCCGATCACCCTGGGATTGTTCATCATGAAGGTGTGCGTCACGGGCAATGTGATATGGTCTTTCATGCCAATGACACGGGTGGAATAGACCGAGACCTTGCCGTCATCGGGTCCCGGCAACAAGGAGGAAAAATAAGGATTGAGCGATTGATCCCCTGCGATCACGCCAAGCTCGAAGTTCACCGACGGCAATCGACGCGGCAAATCCTCGGGGCCGGTGCCGAGCTGCTCCCCTGCAGGCCCGTTGATCCAGCCAAAGGCCTCGATGTTGTCGAAGGAATCGACAACCTCGCTGCCCTGATTGGGGGGCCCCAGCATCACGACTCGCCCGATCCGATCCGCGCCCCCATCTGCCGCCCACTGCCGCAACAAGATACCCCCCATCGAATGGGTGACAAAATCAACCGGTCCCTGAGGACCGCAGGCGGCCACCGCATCCGGCAGGGTCCGGGCAACCAGTTCAGCGACCGGTGCCTCGGTTGAGGGATATCCCGGCCGGACAACGCGAAAACCTTCCGAGGCCAAGGCTGCTTCCATCAAGGCAAAGGAGAGCTCCGTTCGGGCCAGACCGTGCAACAGCACAACACATCTTTCCTGCGCTGAAGCCGGAACGCCCCAGAACATTGAAATCGCCAAGATGAAAAAGATGACCCGTACCATGTACTCTGAGATAGGTGTGTTCAGGGAACTAAAAAAGCTTAACGTTACGCGTATTGTCAGGAATAGGTTGAAGTGGCTGTAAAATCATCCCGCCTTGCCCTCTGCACCGTCATTGTGCATTCGGATAGCCTGTTGTTGGTCAATGCCTGGCCTAACAGCACTAGCCGGCTGCGCTGGCCAAGGTCGCCTTTGACCCGCAGGGGTCCCTTAATCACGACCGATTGGAGCCGATCGTGACGTAACGGCCAAGCCAATTCCCGAGACCACCAGCACCGCAGACAGGGCAACCGTCAACGTTAAAACCTCGCCAAGCAAGAGCGCCCCTGCACCTATTGCAATGATCGGCACGCTGAGCTGTACGACAGCGGCAACACTTTGCTGCAAATCGGGCAGCACGTTATACCAAAGTGCGTAGCCCAGCCCGGAGGTCAAAGCCCCGCACGCCACCGCCAGCGCAATACCGATCACCGAGACATGGTCCACAAACGGCAAGATCAGGACACCGAGTATGGGCAGGCACAGCGCAAAATTTGCCGCAGTCGAGGCCAGAGGATTACGCGACGATTTTCCCGAAAGCGTGTAGGCCGCCCACCCCAGACCCGCCACAACCATGCTGGCTGCCCCCGAAAAATCCACATTGGACTGATCTTGCGGCACCGGCCACAGCGCGATCACGAGGCCTGTGAAAGCGATGCCAGCGCCAGTGATCTGGCGCGTCGTCGGGCGGGCGCCGAAAAAGCTTGCATAGACAAACATCGTGATTTGCACGACCCCAAAGAGGATCAGCGCCCCAAGGCCCGCATCAAGGCTGATGTAGGCCAGGGAAAAACCGATCATATAGGCAGAGAGGCTGATTGCCCCAATAAAGCGGCTTTTGCCGCGCCAAGGCAACTCTGCACCGCTGACCAAAACCAGCGTGCACAGGCAAAGAGCCCCGGCAAATACCCGAATCAGTGCAAAGCTTATCGGATCGATGTGCCCCGGCTCGACCGCCATACGGGTCAGAATGGAGTTGGCCGCGAATGCGATCATGGTGAAACCGGTCAGAAGAATAAGGCGCATCCGGAGGCTTTATCTCCTGACGGCAGCTGAGCCAAGGGCAACAACACGGCGCGGGCCTGCTTTCTGTTGTAAAACTGCAATCGCAGGCATGATCCTCCAAGCTTGTTCGGGCCAAGAAGCAAACGACGATCAGCGTCCATAAGGGTTATTCGTGATGCGCCCAAGGACCCTGCGAGCTCACATGGAATGCGATTGGCGGGGGAGAACCCAGCCTGTTCGTGATCCTTTCAAACAGGTTGCCGAAGACTGCAAGAACTTGGCAGCCCCAAGCTGCCAGGGATTGACGCGAGAACCATTGCTTCATTCGACACTTTGGCCGATTGATCGCGACCCCGGCAAGAGAAAGGAAGACAGCTTGTGGAAGAACGCAGGACACAAGAGCATCAATGCCATCTCCAGCATGCCGTCCCAGGCCTGCGCCGCGCGGTCTCATGTCAGGCCGTTTGATGTGGTCTTCTGGAACACCCTCTGCCATCAGACCACCCCCAATATTCTGGCATCAGAAGTACCGTCCCAAAGCCTGCTGTCAGGACTGAGCGGGTGAACACGGCAGCGCTGCTGGTTGCTTTGGCAACGACACTTCGATGAGCGTGCCACGCGCGCCCTTCGCGTCCGAGACCGTCGCACGCCCCCCATAGACCTGTGCAATCTTGCGCACGATCGCCAACCCCATCCCACTGCCTTCCACCTCATCCCGTGGGCGCAGGGTCGTCATGGCCCCAAAAATCTTTTCACGATACTCGGGCGCAATGCCGGGCCCGTCATCTTCGACGCGCAACACGGTTTGCCCGGCCTCTTCACAAAAGGAGATCAGAATTGACCCCGCGGTTTTATCGTGATGTTTGATCGCATTGGAGATTAGCTGGGTCAACAACGTCAGGCCGTCCCTTTCCCCGATGTAGAGGTCGTTGGTGTCCAGTTCTGCCCTGACCTGGAACCCCGGCGGGATGCGCATCTCCTCAAGCACTTCTGTTAGGGCCACATCAACCGCAATCTCGCTCACGTCCTGCATGCGCCCCACGCGCGAAAATGCCAGCAAATCCACCAGCATGCGATCAAGCCGCCCCGTGTGGCTGTTCATCAGGGCAATGCTCTCTGCAACCGACCCCTCGACCTTGATCCCAGCCTCGGCCAGGTCATCGGAAATCCATTGCGGCAATTCTATCAGAGCCCTGACGGAATTGCGCACGTCGTGGCTCACCAGGTAAATGAAATCTTCGAATTCGGTGGAGGAGGATACCGGGTCCAGACCGGACGTCACAGGGGCCTGCTGATGCAGTTCAGGGGGGGTGTTCATGGCACAGATCTCCGCAAGTCGTAGCTGCTGGCTATCATACCGGATTGAATACACCGTTAACGCCTCAACGTTTCCTTTCGCGGCCACAGGATGGCCCGCTTGGTGAAATGGGCCTTCGCGCGCCATCTTTGGCAATCATTCGTAAACTTCTTTGGGCATATGATCAGCATGTATGAAGTTTCTGAAGATACCGGGCACGCGGGGGATCACCGCATCCTTTCGGATCAAAACCTGCTCCGGCCCCGCAACGGAAGGACAAGAAGAACCCTAATGGCGCTACCTCCTCAGCCCGCCACTTTTCTCTTGGTCGATGACGATCACGTCAGCATATGGGCCATGAAAAGGGCAATTCAAAAACTTGGGATCCTGAATGCCACAAAGGTCGCTCATGACGGGCAACAGGCCCTGGACACACTTTCTGCAGCCGCTGAGGAAGCCCAAGGCATATTACCGTCTTTCATCGTTGCCCTCGATCTGAATATGCCGCGGATGAGCGGTGCCGAATTTCTAAACGAGATCAGAGCAGTAAATGCTTTTTCAAAGCTGCCGGTCTTTGTGTTTCTGACATCCGGCCTGCCAGTGTCACACCAGGAAATTCCACCACAGAACGTCAGCGGATACCTGTGCAAAGACCACCTAGGCCAGACGCTCGAAAACGCGCTGAAATCCCTTGACCCCCGGGCGCACCGGGTCGAGTACGCAGCATAGAAAAAGGGCCCGCCAATCCAGCGAGCCCCAAAGTGTCACATGATGGTGTGTGGCTTACATCATGCCGCCCATGCCGCCCATGTCGGGCATGCCGCCACCTGCAGAGGCGCCTTCCTTGGACGGTTTATCTGCAACCATTGCTTCGGTCGTGATCAGCAGGCCCGCGATGGATGCCGCATCCTGCAGCGCTGTGCGGACGACTTTGGCCGGGTCAATTACGCCGAAAGCAAACATGTCACCATATTCTTCGGTCTGCGCATTGAAGCCAAACTTCAGATCGTCGCTCTCGCGGATTTTGCCCGCAACAACCGAGCCGTCGACGCCTGCGTTTTCAGCAATCTGGCGCAGCGGCGATTCGAGCGCCTTGCGCACGATGCCGATGCCGACGTTCTGGTCGTTGTTATCGCCGGTCAGACCCTCAAGATGCTTGCCCGCCTGAACCAGAGCAACACCACCGCCGACAACGATACCTTCCTGAACGGCTGCACGTGTCGCGTTCAGCGCGTCATCAACGCGGTCCTTGCGCTCTTTCACTTCCACTTCGGTCATGCCGCCCACGCGGATCACAGCAACACCACCTGCCAGTTTGGCAACGCGTTCTTGCAGCTTTTCACGGTCGTAGTCAGATGTGGTCTCTTCGATCTGGGTACGGATCTGAGAAACGCGGGCTTGGATTTCAGCCTTTTCGCCCGCACCATCGACGATTGTGGTCTCGTCTTTGGTGATCTGGATTTTCTTGGCCGAACCAAGCATGTCCATGGTCACGGACTCAAGCTTCATGCCGAGATCTTCGGAAATGACCTGACCACCTGTCAGGATCGCGATGTCCTGCAACATGGCCTTACGACGATCACCGAAACCGGGTGCTTTGACGGCCGCGATCTTCAGACCGCCGCGCAGCTTGTTCACAACCAGAGTTGCCAGCGCTTCGCCTTCAACATCTTCTGCGATGATCAAAAGCGGTTTTTGCGACTGGATGACTTGCTCCAGCAGTGGCACCATAGGCTGCAGAGAGGACAGTTTCTTCTCGTGCAGCAGCACGATGCAGTCTTCCAGCTCGGTGGTCATCTTGTCGGCGTTGGTGACAAAGTAGGGGCTCAGGTAGCCGCGGTCGAACTGCATCCCTTCAACCACGTCTGTCTCTGTTTCCAGACCTTTGTTTTCCTCGACGGTGATGACACCCTCGTTGCCAACCTTCTGCATCGCATCCGCGATCTGCTGACCAATTTCCGCTTCGCCATTGGCCGAGATCGTACCAACTTGTGCGACTTCGGCGCTGTCGTTGACTTCACGCGCAGCATCCTTGATCGCTGCGACAACCTTGGTCGTTGCCAGATCAATGCCCCGCTTGAGGTCCATCGGGTTCATGCCAGCGGCAACCGATTTCATCCCTTCCTTGACGATGGCCTGAGCCAGCACTGTCGCGGTGGTTGTACCGTCGCCTGCTTCATCGTTGGTCCGGGAAGCGACTTCCTTGACCATCTGTGCGCCCATGTTCTCGAACTTGTCTTCCAGTTCGATCTCTTTCGCCACGGATACACCGTCCTTGGTGATGCGCGGTGCGCCGAAAGATTTGTCCAGGACCACGTTGCGGCCTTTGGGGCCGAGGGTCACTTTGACCGCATCTGCAAGGATGTTCACACCCTTGAGCATACGGTTACGGGCATCGGTGTCGAATTTGACGTCCTTAGCAGCCATTTTGTTCTCTCCGTAAAATAGTTTTGTTCAGCGTTAGGTCAGACGATCCGGGGCGTTCAGGCTGCCTTTGCAGCCGCCGCAGGTTCGATGATCCCGAGGATGTCGCTCTCTTTCATGATGAGCAGCTCTTCGCCATCGAGGGTCACTTCCGTACCCGACCATTTGCCGAACAGGATTTTGTCGCCTTCGGCAACACCCATTTCGATCAGTTCGCCGCTGTCCTTGCGCGCACCTGCGCCACAAGCCACAACAATACCCTCAGCAGGCTTTTCTTTTGCGCTCTCGGGGATGATCAACCCGCCTGCGGTTTTTTCTTCGCTTTCAACGCGGCGTACCAGAACGCGGTCATGAAGTGGTTTGAATGTCATCTTTGCAGCTCCTTAAGGCTCAAAGTTTCTCCCTGACAGTTCCGGACCAGCCGTCCGGCACTGCCGTTATCACTCCTCAACGTCGAGTGCTAACGGCGCATAGCTAGGGATGTACAAAGCGCGAGTCAACAGGGACGAATACAAAAATTTTACGCCACCGCGCGACCGGCACGTTCACCCGGCATCACTGCCCTAGAACACGGCCCGAATCCTTCACCACTGCGGCGCCCGCGGGTGTAAGACCGTACATCCCCCTATCGACTTTTTCGAACCAGCCATAGTGATCGTCGCGCATCATGCGAGTTGCTTTCGCCACCCCGGTTTCACGCGCCACATCCGCGCCGCGACTTGCGCCCGCCTCAAAGAGAAAGAGCGCGATCTTCAGCGCATCCTGACGATAGGCCGTCACAAGACCGCTGCGCTGTTGCCCACCGATGTTGGGGTCTCCGACGCGACGCGCAAACTCGCGCAACAGCATCCCTTGGCGTTTTTTGGACAGCCGCGGGCTGTAAGGCCCAGGGTCGCAATGCACCTGCACCAAACCATCCGACAAACGCACCGTCATCAGCCCCAGCCCCAGCCGCCGCGCCAGCGTAACCGATTGCTTGACCGATCTGGCAAAGCGTTTCCCGCTGCGGTGCGCCACCGCGATATAGACGTCTTCTGTCACCGCCAGTCGCGCCACGGCCTGATGAAAGAGCGTCAGCGATAAAACCAGCTTCAACTCCACGATAACCGGCGGCTCCGCGCCGCGCCGGGCGACCACGTCAGCGGGTCCCACCTCGGATTTGACGACATAGCCCTGCCCTTGCAGCAGGGCCTTTACCGGGGCGTATAAATCCACCTCTTTTGGTGCTGTCATATGAGCCTCCAACGCAGGGGCACCCTAGCGGATTTGCGCCGGGACACCAGCACCCTAAGAGATCAGACCCGAAGGTTTCCGCGGCAAAAAATGCAATTCCGCGCCGGCGGGGTGACACCGGGCTGCCGCGTGTTATAAGGCGCGAAAAATGCACCCGCTCACGATTGGAACACCGTATGACAACGCTTGTTTTTGGCCATAAATCCCCTGATACCGACAGCACCGGATCCCCGATTATCTGGGCGTGGTATCTCAACCAGATCAAAGGTGTCGCCGCAAAGCCGGTGCTTTTGGGTGAGCCGAATACCGAGGCGCTCTTTATGCTGGAGCGCTGGAACCTCGACAAACCTCAGATCATCTCGGACCTTGCCGCCGACACGCCGGTGGTTATCGTGGATACCAACAACCCCGCAGAGCTGCCCAACAACATTAACAACGCAGAGATCACACAGATCATCGATCATCACAAACTGTTCGGTGGGCTGGAGACAAAAGGCCCTATCGAGATCAGGGTCGAACCGCTGGCCTGTACTGCCACGATCATGTGGAAGATGATCGGCAAGGACATGGCCCAGATGCCCGAATCTGTGAAAGGCGCGATGCTATCGTGCATCCTGTCGGATACGCTGGAGTTCCGCAGCCCGACCACCACGCAGGAAGACAAGGGCGTTGCGCATGATCTTGCCAAAGACCTCGGTGTCGATATCTCCGCCTATGCGGCTGAAATGTTTGCGGCCAAGTCTGACGTTTCGGCGTTCTCTGATGCGGAGTTGCTGCGTATGGACAGCAAGCAATACGAGGTCGACGGCAAGCAATTCCGCGTCTCGGTGCTGGAGACAACCTCCCCCCAGCAGGTACTGGACCGCAAAGACACCCTGATGGCGGCGATGCCGGGGGTGGCCTCAGAGGATGGCGCGGATCAGGTACTGCTCTTTGTCGTGGACATCCTGAACGAAGAAGCCACCCTGCTGGTGCCGAACGATCTGGTGAAATCCGTGGCCGAAAAGAGCTTTGACGCGGCAGTGGGCGGCGATACGGTTGTGCTGCCGGGCATCATGAGCCGCAAAAAGCAGATCATTCCCAACCTCAAGGTCTGACCCGCAAGCGGTGCACGGCCCCGACATTGAACCAAAACGCGGGTCTGCCCATCGCAGCGTCCGCGTTTTGATCTTCCATAGCTCCCTTCAGGAAGGACCTGACCATGACCCGGATCATCACCGCGCTTTCGGATATCTCCGCGCAATATGACGCGCTTTTTGTTGATCTGTGGGGCTGCGTGCATAATGGTGTCGACGCCTTCCCCGAAGCGGTGGAGGCACTCAAGGCCTACCGCGCCAGCGGGGGCAAGGTGGTGCTGGTTACCAACTCTCCGCGCCCGCGCGCAGGCGTGGAAAAGCAACTGCTCCAGTTCGGTGTGCCGCAGGACGCCTGGGATACGATTGCGACCTCGGGTGACAGCGCCCGCTCCGCCATGTACCGGGGGGTCGTGGGCACCGACGTCTGGCACATCGGGCCCGAGACGGACGTCAAATTCTTTGAACCGCCCAAGCTGGTCGAAGACCCGCTGGCTATCAAACGCGTCCCGCTGGACGCGGCCCAAGGCATGGTCTGCACCGGCCCGTTTGACAGCCTGGCCGACCCGGATGTCATGCGCCCGCAGTTTCTGCTGGCCAAGCAGCGCGGGCTGAAACTGCTTTGTGCAAACCCCGACATTATCGTTGATCGCGGCGACCAGCGCGAATGGTGCGCCGGGGCGCTGGCAAAGCTCTATACCGAGATGGGCGGCGAAAGCCTCTATTTCGGCAAGCCGCATCCTCCGATCTACGATCTTGCGCGGCGCCGTCTGACAGCGCTGGGTGCGGACGTCTCTGACAATCGCATCCTCGCCATTGGCGATGGCGTTCTGACCGATATTGCGGGGGCAATGGGTGAGGATATCGATTCTCTCTTTATCTCCGGGGGCCTGGCCGCCGCTGAGACGCAAACGATGCGGCAACCTGACGCGCAGGCGCTGAAAACCTATCTGGACCAGGAAAAATCCAACCCAACCTTCACAATCGGCCATCTTCGTTAAGACATTCCGCTTGATTTTCTGCATTTGCAAAGTAATAAAGTTTCAAGTAGATCATGTTATGTAGTAGAAAATTACCGGAAGGGTCATCATGTTGGATAATCTGCCACGTGGTACAATCTGCATCGAAGACATCGAAATGGGCATGACGCGGCACCTCAACAAGGTGGTGACGGACGCTGATATCGAGATGTTCGCGCAGATATCGACGGACCGCAACCCGGTGCATCTGGATGATGACTACGCCCGTGATACGATCTTTGAAGGCCGCATTGCGCATGGCATGCTCACCGCCGGGCTGATTTCCGCCGTGATCGGGGAACAGCTTCCGGGACATGGGACTGTCTATCTGGGGCAATCGCTGAAATTCCTTGCGCCCGTCCGCCCCGGCGACATGGTCTATGCCGAGGTGAAGGTAGTCGACATCGACCCCGCCAAACGACGGGTCAAAATGGACTGCCATTGCGCCGTGGACGGTAAAAAAGTGCTGATCGGCGAGGCGACGGTCATGGCCCCGTCCCGCAAGTTCGACTGAAACCTCCAAGGCTTTTCGCCCGCTTGCGTGTCGCCGCTGCGGCAGCTAGTCAAGGTGCATGAAGATACTGCGCGACTACCAATTCGTCGACCCCGAGGATCGGGGGGCAAGTGCCGCGATCGGCAATTTTGACGGCGTGCACCTGGGCCATCAGTCGGTGATTGATCTTGCGCGCACCGCAGCCCCCCAGGCCCCTTTGGGTATCCTGACGTTTGAGCCACACCCGCGCGCCTATTTTGCGCCCGATGCCGCACCTTTTCGGCTGATGAGCCGGGAAGCGCGCGCCAGCAGGCTCGAAAAGCTCGGCGTGGATGTGCTTTATGAGCTGAACTTCAACGCGGCGCTCGCGGCCCTGAGCCCCGAAGAATTCGCTCAGCGGGTGCTCTGCGACGGCTTTGGGCTCACCCACGTGATTGTCGGCGCCGATTTCTGCTTTGGCAAAGGGCGCAGCGGCACAGCCTCGGACATGCAGCGTTTCGGTCAGACCATGGGCTTTGACGTGACGATTGCCCCGCTGATGGCACAGTCAGAGACAGTCGTCTCTTCCACCGCGATCCGGCGGGCGCTGAGCGACGGCAACCCGCGGGAGGCGGCGGCCATGCTGGGACACTGGCACCGGATCGAAGGGCCCGTCGTCGGCGGCGAGCAACGGGGGCGCGAGCTGGGATATCCGACCGCGAATATGTCCATAGAAGGGCTGCATCCACCGGCCTTCGGGGTCTACGCGGTGCTGGTCGACGTGCTGGAGGGCCCGCATCAGGGCAGTTATCACGGGGTCGCCTCCATCGGGGTTCGCCCGATGTTCGGGGAAAATCGACCCAATCTGGAAACCTTCGTGTTTGATTTCTCGGGCGATCTTTATGGCACGCCGCTGTCCGTGGGCCTTGTCGAACACCTCAGGCCAGAAGAAAAATTCGACAGCCTTGAGGCGCTCATCACCCAGATGGATGCAGACAGTGCCCGCGCACGTGCCATTCTGGCGGCCCTATGAGCGATCCGATTGACCGCCACGGGCTCAAGGACAGGTTTTGGGAGCGTAAACCGCTCGCCAGGATGACCCAGCAGGAATGGGAGGCGCTCTGCGACGGATGCGGCAAATGCTGCCTCAACAAGCTCGAAGACGAAGACACCGGCGAGGTGGCCCTGACCCGGATCGCCTGCCGGCTTCTGGATGACAGCACTTGTCGCTGCGCGCATTACAAAAACCGCCATCAGTTTGTACCCGATTGCATCGTGCTGAGACCGGATAATCTGGACACCCATGCCTATTGGATGCCCGAGACCTGCGCCTACCGGCTGCTCTGGCAGGGCAAGCCCCTGCCCGCCTGGCACCCGTTGATCTCCGGGTCCGCGCAATCCGTGCATGAGGCGGGGATTTCGGTGCAGGGCATGACGCTCAGCGAATTCGATATCCCCGAAGATGAGTGGGAAGAGCATATCATAGAGGAGCCCTCCTGATGTTTCTGGCCTCTGATAATGCGGGCCCCGCGCACCCGCAGGTGATGCAACACGTGCTGGCCGCAAATGACGGCTACGCCATGCCCTACGGCGCCGACGACATCATGGACAGCGTAACGCACAAGCTGCGCGACATCTTCAAAGCTCCCGAAGCAGCGGTCTACCTGGTGGCGACGGGCACGGCGGCCAATGCGCTTGCCCTGGGGTGCTATACGCAGCCGTGGCAGACGGTGTTCTGCTCGCCTGTCGCCCATATCCACGAAGACGAGTGCAATGCGCCTGAATTCTACGCCAGCGGTGCCAAGCTGACACTGGTGCCCGGCGCGGACAAGATGACGCCGGATGCCCTGCGCCGCGCGATCGAACAGGAAAACACCCGCGGCGTGCATGGCCCCCAGCGCGGGCCCATCTCGATCACCCAGGTGACCGAGCGGGGCAGTCTGTACACATTGCAAGACCTGCGGGCGCTCACGGCGGTGGCGAAAGATTTCGGCCTGCCGGTCCACCTCGATGGGGCCCGGTTTGCCAATGCCATGGTGGCCCTCGACTGCTCTGCGGCAGAGATGACGTGGCAGGCGGGCGTCGATGTCGTCAGTTTCGGCGGCACCAAGAACGGGTGCATGGGCGTCGAGGCGGTTGTGTTCTTCGATCCTGAAAAGGCCTGGGAGTTTGAACTGCGGCGCAAGCGCGGCGCGCATCTGTTCTCCAAGCATCGGTATCTCTCGGCCCAGATGCAGGGCTATCTGGAGGATGACCTGTGGCTCGCCTGCGCGCGGCAGGCCAACACCAAAGCGGCCCGACTTGCCGATGGACTGAAGGCCAGGGGCGCGGATTTTCTGCACGCCCCGCAGGCGAACATGATCTTTGCCAGCTTCCCCCGCGCCGTGCATCAGCGGTTGCACGCCGCAGGCGCAAAATACTACATCTGGGAAGGCGCATTGGAGGGCACGGACCCCGAGGAAATGCTCGCCGCGCGGCTTGTCTGTGACTGGTCGATCTCAGAACAGCAGCTCGATCTATTCCTCAGCCATTTCCAATAGCCCGCGGATCTCATCTGCGACCGCGAGCGGATGGGTCAGCGGACACATGTGTCCGGCCCCGGCAATCCATGCCCGGCGGGTATTTGGCAAGCGGGCCGCGAGGCTCTCGTGTATCGCGTCGATGATCTCGGGCGATCTCTGCCCCTGAACGAGCACCCCCGGCATATCCGCCCGGCCCAGCATGCCCGGTGCCATCAGCTGCGCGTTGTCGTCCAGGATCGCCGGCGTCTGGGCGGGGACCAGATGCATCCGGTCGGAAAGATAGCGGCGGGTGACCTCCGGTATGTTCTCCCACCGCGTGCCATCGCCCCAGAAGCGGTTGAAGCGCCGGGCGGCAAGGGCGGTATCGCCCTGCGCCAGCGCCGTGAAACACGGTGCCGTCTCCTCCTCATGCGCACGGGCCTTTGCAGGGGCATCCCGTCTGGCCGCCGCAAAGAAAACCGGTTCGATCAGGGTCAAACTTCGCACCAGATGCGGCTGCTCCACCGCCAGCCGCAGGGCGACCGTCGCACCGAACGAATGGCCGATCACATCCATTGGCTCTATCAGATAGCCAAGGGCCGTATCGGTGCAGAGCCGGTGCAGGTCACATTGTCCGTCCCAATCGTTGCTTTTGCCATGGCCCGGCAGATCGAAGGCCACCAGCGTCAGGTCATCCGCCAGGGCGTCACCAAGCCCGCGCCATGCGCCCGAATGCGCCAACGTGCAGTGGATCGCCAAGGCACGCCGCGCACCCTGCCCAAAGCTTTGGCAGTGGGCGTTGAAACCTGCGCTCACATCTTTCCGGCGAGCGTGGCCTCCAGATCGTCGATCCGGTCCTGCCCCCAGAACCGCTGGTCCTGATCGGTGATGTAGAACGGCGCGCCGAAGACGCCACGTTCCACCGCTTCTTCCAGGTTGGCGGCGTAGGTCTCCGCCCCTTCCAACAGACCGCTATCCGCAAGCGACGGATCAAAGCCCGCCTCTGCAAGGCAGGCCCGCAC
The DNA here is from genome assembly GCF_020622345.1 of Roseobacter weihaiensis. GTDB lineage: Bacteria > Pseudomonadota > Alphaproteobacteria > Rhodobacterales > Rhodobacteraceae > Roseobacter > Roseobacter weihaiensis. The sequence continues at coordinate 245,370 of NZ_JACNMO010000001.1, forward strand.
CACCTCATCCTCGGCAATGTCCTTTTCCTCGGCCCAAACCGCGCGGGTCAGCGCTACCATCAGCTTGCCAAGATCGCCCCCGCCCGCGTTCTGCGCGGCAATAAAGGCGTAGGAGGAGGGCGCGCTGTTCGTCGGCCAGTGGGCCGGCTTGAGGTTTAACGGCATCCCCAGTTTCTTGGCCTGACGCACAAGTTCCTGGGCGCGATACTCAACACGGCTGATATGCCGGTCCTTGGGCGGCGTGCCGCCGGTGCGCGCAAAAAGCGACATGATGTCCAGCGGTTTGTACGTGATGGTTGCACCCTGTCTGGCGGCAACCTCTCCGGCCCGGTTCCCGGCCAGGTAGGTAAAGGGCGAGATGGTTGAGAAAAAGAGATCAATATGGGCCATTTTCCGGTTCCTTTTTGGGGACTGTGTTCTTTGCCGATTGGTAAGGCCGTGTTAGGTGGAGTCAACATCACGAATCTGTCACATTTTCCTGTCGCTGCTCCCGGAAGCCCCTCCCATGCCCCAAATCCAAGAACCCAAGCTGATCTCTGGCAACGCCAACATGCCGCTCGCCAAAGCGATTGCACGGCGCATGTCGATGCACCGCGGTGTGCAGGTCGGGCTGGTTGACGCGCGGGTGGAGCGGTTCAACGACGGCGAAATCTTTGTCGAGGTGTTTGAGAACGTACGCGGCGAGGACATGTTCATCCTGCAACCAACATCCAACCCGGCCAACGACAACCTGATGGAGCTGCTGATTATGGCCGACGCGCTGCGCCGGTCGTCAGCGGCGCGGGTCACGGCCGTGCTGCCCTATTTCGGCTACGCGCGTCAGGACCGCCGTACCAAGGCACGCACCCCGATCACAGCCAAGATGGTGGCGAATATGCTGGTCGGTACAGGGATCGAAAGGGTGCTGACCATGGACCTGCACGCCGCCCAGATTCAGGGGTTTTTCGACATCCCCGTGGACAACCTCTACGCCTCTCCGATCTTTGCCCTGGACATCAAGACCGAATTCAAGGACCGGATGGACAAACTGATGGTGGTCTCCCCCGATGTAGGCGGTGTGGCCCGCGCGCGCGAGCTCGCCAAGCGGATCAACTCCCCCCTCGCGATTGTGGACAAAAGGCGCGAAAAACCGGGTGAGATTGCAGAAATGACAGTGATCGGGGATGTCTCCGGGAAAACCTGCCTGATTGTGGACGATATGTGCGATACCGCCGGCACGCTCTGCAAGGCCGCTGAAGTGCTGATCGAGAACGGTGCCAAGGAAGTCCACTCCTACATCACGCACGGGGTGATGTCCGGGCCGGCGGTCGAACGGGTCACGAAATCTGTCATGAAATCGCTGGTGATCACGGATACCATCGAACCCACCGATGCGGTCGCCAAGGCACCCAACATCCGCATCGTGCCCACGGCTCCGGTCTTTGCGCAGGCGATCCTGAACATCTGGAACGGCACCTCCGTCTCCTCGCTGTTCGAAGCAGAGACGTTGAGCCCGATCTACGACGGTATGTACGCGGCCGAATAACGCCACCCTTGAGGGCTTACCTCCCACGGACACGCCTCAATACGAAGCGACGAGGGTTTTCTGACGGACGCTTTACTGGCCCGGTGCGGCCCCCTCGCGATCAAGCTTGGCCTGATATTTGCGCGACAGAACCTCCATTCGGGGCTCCCAGACATAGCGGGTATCTTCGAGGGTTGGCGACCAGAACAGGTGCCCGCCAAACCGCCATGGATCCAGCACAACCCCCTCTTCCAGACTATCGCCGCGCTCGCTGATGATGGCGGTGCTGTGGTCAATGCGAAACTCGCTGCCTTCGGCAATGGCCCGGTGTATCTCAAGCGTTTCAAACCCTTCCTGGTTCAACCTCTTTTCGATGTCTTCGGCCCAATGCACGCAAATGCCGCGATCCCGCAGGCCGTTGTTGACCTTTGCATTGTGCAGAATGGGCGATGAGGTCACATTGTATTCCTGTCTGAGTTGCAGCGAATAAGTGTAGGCGATCTGAGCCGCACGTGCGGCCTCTTCGGGGTCAACACTGCTGCCAAGGCTCCGGATCTCGAGCGCCAGCAGATCTATGTCAGTCTGTGTGACTTCTTTCGGGGCCTGTGCACAGCCGGCAACCACCGTCACCAGCAAGAGCGATACTACAACAGCAGATTTTTTCATTCTGTTTTTCCCATACGCAGCGAAACCGAGGACATCCTAGGTGACCAAAACCGAATTTGCAGCGAGAAACCCGGACATCCTGCCCCAAATTCTATGCCATTCCGCGAGATAAAAAAATAGCCCCGGAGGGACCCCCCGGAGCTATCACAACTTTTTGCCCATGCTTGGGCTAGAGAGTAATATGATCGCCCACGGCCACCATGTCAGCCAGCAGCTTGGCCGCGTCATCGACAGGGCCCGGTTCGTTTTCAAAGGCTTGCTTGGCATTTTCAAGCGCCTCTTCGGCTTCTTTCACCATGGCGTCGTGGTCTGCTTTGGTGACCTCAGCCTTGGGGATTGCCCGCTCCGCCAGAACCGAGATACCGCGTGCACTGATTTCGGCAAAGCCACCGGTCACGACGAATTCCGATTTGCCATCCGGCCCGTCGGTGATCAGCAGGCCAGGCCGCAGCGTGGTGATGGTTGGCGCGTGGTCCGCCATGGCCGTCATATCGCCATCAGCACCCGGTATCTGCACAGCCGTCACCTGCGCAGAGGCCAGCAAGCGCTCCGGCGAGACGAGGTCGAATTGCACTGTATCTGCCATTCTCAGGCCTCCTTAGGCAGCGTCAGCCGCCATTTTTTCAGCTTTGGCTTTGACTTCTTCGATGCCGCCGACCATGTAGAATGCGCCCTCGGGCAGGTGGTCGTATTCGCCGGCCACAACCGCCTTGAAGCTCTCGATGGTCTCAGTCAGGGGCACCTGCACCCCGTCTGAGCCGGTAAAGACCTTGGCCACGTCGAACGGCTGGCTGAGGAACCGCTGGATTTTCCGGGCGCGCGCCACGGTCAGCTTGTCCTCTTCGGAGAGTTCGTCCATCCCGAGGATCGCGATGATATCCTGCAGCGACTTGTACCGCTGGAGAATCCCCTGCACGTCACGGGCCACCTGGTAGTGTTCGTCGCCCACAACCGAGGGGTCCATCAGACGCGATGTGGAATCGAGCGGGTCCACAGCCGGGTAGATGCCCAGTTCCGAAATGGCGCGCGACAGCACCGTTGTCGCATCAAGGTGCGCAAAGGAGGTCGCGGGCGCGGGGTCGGTGAGGTCATCCGCAGGCACGTAGACCGCCTGCACCGAGGTGATCGACCCGGCTTTCGTCGAAGTGATGCGTTCCTGCATCGCCCCCATGTCAGTGGCCAGCGTCGGCTGGTAGCCCACGGCGGAAGGAATGCGGCCCAGCAGGGCGGAAACTTCGGACCCGGCTTGGGTAAAGCGGAAGATGTTGTCTACAAAGAACAGAACATCCGTGCCCGACTGGTCGCGGAACTGCTCGGCCAGCGTCAGGCCGGTGAGAGCCACGCGCATCCGCGCGCCGGGTGGTTCGTTCATCTGACCGTAGACCAGCGCCACCTGGCTTTTCGACAGGTCGTCGGGGTTAATCACGTTGGATTCGATCATCTCGTGGTAGAGGTCATTGCCCTCGCGAGTCCGCTCCCCCACGCCCGCGAACACGGAAAAGCCCGAGTGCACCTTGGCGATGTTGTTGATGAGTTCCATGATGAGAACGGTCTTGCCCACGCCCGCACCACCGAAGAGGCCGATCTTGCCGCCCTTGGCGTAAGGTGCCAGCAGGTCGATCACCTTGATGCCGGTTTCCAGAACTTCAGATGTGGTGGATTGTTCGGCAAAAGCTGGCGCGTCTTGGTGGATGGAGCGTGTCTCATCCGCGGCGACAGGACCTTTTTCGTCGATGGGCTCCCCCACCACGTTCATGATCCGGCCGAGCGTCGCGTTACCCACGGGGATGGAGATCGGCCCGTCGGTATCGGTCACCTTCTGACCGCGTACGAGGCCTTCGGTGCTGTCCATCGCGATGGCGCGCACGGTGTTTTCACCCAGGTGCTGGGCCACCTCTAGGATCAGGCGGTTGCCATTGTTATCCGTTTCCAGCGCGTTCAGGATCTCCGGCAGGTGATCTTCGAACTGGACGTCGACGACCGCGCCGATGACTTGTGTTAGTTTGCCGACTGCATTTGCCATGTCGTTTCTCCGGTTTATTCTTAAAGCGCTTCCGCGCCTGAAATGATTTCGATCAGCTCGTTGGTGATGACGGCCTGCCGCGAGCGGTTGAATTCAATCGTCAGGTTGTCGATCATCTCGCCCGCGTTACGTGTGGCGTTGTCCATCGCGGACATCCGAGCGCCCTGCTCAGAAGCACCGTTTTCCAGCAGGGCCGAGAAAATCTGTGTCGCTACACCGCGTGGCAGAAGATCGGCCAGAATGGCCTCTTCGTCCGGCTCATAGTCAAACAGCGTCGAAGCTTCATCCCCTTCCTGCGCGTCGAATTTGGCAGGGATGATCTGCTGCGCCGTCGGGATCTGGCTGACCACGTTGACGAACTTCGAGTAAAAGATCGTCGCGACGTCAAATTCACCGCCATCGAAACGGGCGAGCACGTCCTTGGCGATACCTTGTGCATCGCCGTAACCGACGCGTTTGACCTCTGTCAGGTCCACGTGTCCGATGAACAGATCGCCAAAGTCGCGCTTCATCTGATCGCGACCCTTCTTGCCGACCGTGAGGATTTTCACCTCTTTGCCTTCACCCACCAGCTTTGTGGCCTGGGTCTTGGCGAGCTTTGCGATGTTGGAGTTGAACCCGCCGCACAAGCCGCGCTCCGAGGTCATCACGATCAGGAGCTGCACCTTTTCGCTGCCGGTGCCCGACAACAATCTGGGGGCGGAATCCGACCCGCCAACGGAGGCCGCAAGCCCGGCCATCACGGCGTTGAACCGTTCGGTGTAGGGGCGCGATTGCTCCGCGGCCTCCTGCGCACGGCGCAGCTTTGCCGCCGCAACCATCTGCATCGCCTTGGTGATCTTGCGGGTCGATTTGACCGACTCGATTCTGTTTTTTAGGTCCTTAAGACTTGGCATGGGCCTACCTCTTAAGCGAAGTCAGAGGCGAATTCGCTGATCGCTGCTTTGAGCTTATCCGCAGCGTCACCCTTGATCTTGGGATCTTCGTTTGTGATCCACTCAAGAACGTCATTGTGTTTGGTGCGCATGTGGTTGAGCAAGGCGGCCTCGAAACGGCCCACGTCCTTGACGTCGACCTTGTCGAGGAATCCATTGGTACCCGCAAAGATGACGCAGACGATTTCTGCGTTGGTCAGCGGCGAATACTGCGGCTGTTTCATCAACTCGGTCAGCCGGGCGCCACGGGCCAGCAACTGCTGGGTGGAGGCATCGAGATCTGAGCCGAACTGCGCAAAGGCCGCCATTTCACGGTATTGCGCGAGCGACAGTTTTACCGGGCCCGCCACGGAGGACATAGCCGATGTCTGCGCAGAGGAGCCCACGCGGGACACCGACAGACCGGTGTTCACAGCCGGACGGATGCCTTGATAGAAAAGCTCGGTTTCAAGGAAGATCTGGCCATCGGTGATGGAGATCACGTTGGTCGGGATGAAGGCAGACACGTCGCCGCCTTGCGTTTCGATGATCGGCAGCGCCGTCAGCGAACCGTTGCCCGCGTCATCGCCCAGCTTGGCGGAGCGTTCCAGCAAACGGGAGTGCAGGTAGAAAACGTCGCCGGGGTAGGCTTCACGGCCCGGCGGGCGGCGTAGCAGCAGCGACATCTGACGATAGGAGACGGCCTGCTTGGAGAGATCGTCGTAGATGATCAGCGCGTGGCGGCCATTGTCGCGGAAGTGCTCCGCCATTGCGGTCGCGGCGTAAGGCGCGAGGAACTGCATCGGGGCCGGTTCGGAGGCGGTCGCGGCCACAACGATCGTGTATTTGATCGCGCCTGTTTCTTCGAGCTTTTTGACCAGCTGCGCCACGGTGGAGCGCTTCTGACCGATCGCGACGTAAACGCAGTAGAGTTTTTTGCTCTCATCATCGCCAGCCGCTTCGTTATAGGACTGCTGGTTGAGGATCGCGTCCAGCGCCACGGCCGTTTTACCGGTCTGGCGGTCGCCGATGATAAGCTCGCGCTGGCCCCGGCCGATGGGGATCATGGAGTCGACCGCTTTCAGCCCGGTTGCCATGGGTTCGTGCACCGATTTGCGCGGGATAATCCCCGGTGCCTTCACATCCGCTTGCGAGGATGTTTTCGTATTGATCGGGCCTTTGCCGTCAATGGGGTTGCCCAGACCGTCCACAACGCGGCCCAAAAGTTCGTCGCCCGTGGGCACCGATACGATGGAGTTGGTCCGTTTGACCGTGTCGCCTTCCTTGATGTCCCGGTCGGAGCCGAAGATCACCACACCGACGTTGTCGGATTCGAGGTTCAGCGCCATGCCCTGAATGCCGCCGGGGAATTCGACCATCTCCCCGGCCTGGACGTTGTCCAGACCATAGACGCGCGCAATACCGTCCCCGACGGAGAGCACGCGGCCCACCTCGGCCACCTCGGCTTCTTGACCGAAATTCTTGATCTGGTCTTTCAGGATCGCAGAAATCTCTGCTGCTTGGATACCCATTTATCCGACCTCTTTCATTGCATTCTGGAGGGAATTCAGTTTCGCGCGGATCGACGTGTCGATCATGCGCGAACCTACTTTAACAACAAGACCGCCGATGAGGCTTTCATCAACGGTTGCATTCAATGTAACGGTTTTGCCTGTCGAGGCTTTGAGTGTCTTGGCCAATTTATCGGCCTGCGTTTTTGTCAGCGCCTTGGCGGACACCACATCAGCCGTGACCTCGCCCTTTTCGCCCGCAATAATATCATGCAGGGTCGATATCAGTTGCGGCAGCACGAAAAGACGGCGCTTCTGCGCCATCAGGTTCAACGTATTTGCGACCGTGTCGCTGAGTTCCATCTTGCCGGCCAGCGCCGAGACGGCCGAGGCCTGTTCCGAGCGGGTGTAGATGGGAGAGTTCACCAACCCGCGAAAATCTTCGCTGTCGGCCAGGGCGCTCTGCAGTGCAGCAATATCTGCTTCGAGAGCCGGGATTTCACCACCCTCTTTGGCGATGCTGTACACTGCGGTTGCGTACCGCGCAGCGATACTTGTGGAGATCGAAGCTGGTTCTGACACGTCCACCCTTCCGATGTTCAGGCCCCGTTAATGCGAAAAGTCGCGTCCGCGGGAATGTTGGCGCGACTTGAATCGAGTCAAGACGTCGAAATCAGCGGTGATGTAGCAGAGAGGTTCGCCGCCCGCAACACAGTATAGTGCGTCAATGTGATACGGGGAAAGCTGCAATTTTGGGCACTTTTAGGAAACGGTCGGAAACTCACATTTCAAGGCTCTGCAGGGGCCCGCGGATCAGGCTGAGGAATGCTGTCTCGCGCCGGGCACCGTCAAGACGGAGAAGGGTGTATTATAGTGTGCGTGCGGCGAGAGCACGAAGCGCTCGACCGGGCGGATATCACACCGGCTTTGCCGCGGGTTTCAGCACCCCTACCGGGTTTGTCAGCTTGCTTTCCTGAACCTTGCCCTTTGGCGGGTAAACGAGCTTTGTGGCTTCCACCATAAATGCGCCCCCCGCCAGAAACGTCGGCATGCGACGACCGATCTTTTCCAGCGCGGGGCCGGATTTCATCCACAGCTTTCTCGACGACGGCACTTGATACAATGTCCCAAGATGGCGTTCGGGCAGAAACTGGTGTTTGCGCAACTGTGTCTCGAGCTGGCTTGAGGAATAGGGTCGACCGTAGCCAAAAGGCGTGCGATCCCGCCGCGCCCAGAGCCCCGCCCGGTTTGGAACAATGAAAAGAGCCCGCCCCCCCGGCCCGAGGACACGCCAGCATTCCTCCAGAAGGTCGGACGCCCGTTCAGATGTTTCCAACCCATGCAACAGCACCAGCTTGTCCACGTGGCCGGTCTCGATCGGCCAGCTTGTCTCTTCGGTCAGGACCGAGACATTCGGCATGCCGGAAGGCCAGGGCATCACCCCCTGCGGGCCGGGCATCAGCGCCATGACGCGCCGGGCATCGCCAAGATAGGGACGCAGCAACGGTGTCGCAAAGCCAAACCCCACCACGGTCTGGCCCTTTGCTTCGGGCCAGAACTCTCGCATGCGCGACCGCAAGGAGGCCTGTGCAGCCCGCCCCAGCGCGCTGCGGTAGTAGAAATTTCGCAGATCCTGTACATCCAGGTGCATTGCAGCCGGCCCCATGTTCGGTCACTCTGGTGCGTAGTGTTACCAAGCCTGAGGAAAATGACCATGCCCGTTGAGATCGTCACCATCCCTTGTCTGTCTGATAACTATGCGTTTTTGCTCCACGACAGTGACGCAGGCAAAACGGCGCTGGTTGATATTCCCGAGGCCGGCCCAATTCTGCAGGCGCTGGCCGGGCGGGGATGGCGGCTGAACGAGGTCTGGATCACCCACCACCATGACGATCACGTGCAGGGGCTGGGGGCTGTTCTGCAAGAGCACAAAGCTCTTGTGCGAGGGGCCGCCGCCGATGCGCATCGCCTGCCGGATTTGGATGTTGCCCTCAAAGATGGCGATGCTTTCGATTTTGCAGGACATCGCGTGGAGGTCATAGATGTCTCCGGGCACACGAAAGGCCATATTGCCTATTACTGTGCGGCGGCAGGCGCCGTCTTTACCGCCGATAGCCTGATGGCGCTGGGATGCGGGCGTCTGTTTGAAGGCACAGCAGCGCAGATGTGGGCCTCGCTCGGCAAGCTCGCCGCACTGCCGCCAGAAACGAAAGTGTGTTCAGGTCATGAATACACCGCCGCCAACGCTAGATTTGCATTAACCATTGAACCGGATAATCCTGATCTTATATCACGTGGCGAGGCGATCACGGCCGCGCGTGCCGAGGAAAAGCCGACCGTTCCGTCAACTCTGGCCCTTGAACTTGCAACCAATCCGTTTCTGCGCGCCGCAAACCCCGGAATTCGTTCAAGATTAGGGCTGACCACCGCGTCCGACAGCGACGTATTTGCTGAAATCCGCGCCCGAAAGGACGCTTTTTAACGCCCATATCGTAGTCTTGGCTGTAACGTTCACACAATTTGTGACCTCAAAAATGCAGAAAAAACTTGAAGCCGCGCTACGATCAACCAAACTCTAACACTATGAGGCTATGGTTGGACGAGGAGCTGACATCCTTCGGCATCCCCACCGACCCCGATCAGAAGGAGCACGCGACGTGCCTTCATTTTCGACCACACTGGAACAGGCAATCCATTCCGCATTGGCTCTGGCCAATGCCCGACGACATGAATTTGCAACGCTGGAGCATTTGCTGCTGGCGCTGATCGACGAACCGGATGCGGCCCGCGTCATGAAGGCCTGCAGCGTCGACATCGAAGATTTGCGCACGACGCTGGTCGAATTCGTGGACGAAGACCTGAGCAATCTTGTCACGGATATCGACGGGTCCGAAGCCGTCCCCACCGCAGCCTTTCAGCGCGTGATCCAACGCGCGGCGATCCATGTGCAGTCTTCCGGCCGCACCGAGGTCACCGGGGCCAATGTGTTGGTGGCAATTTTTGCCGAAAGAGAGAGCAACGCGGCCTACTTCCTGCAAGAGCAGGACATGACGCGCTATGACGCGGTGAATTTTATCGCCCATGGGGTTGCAAAAGACCCCGCTTACGGTGAACAGCGTCCGGTCTCCGGCGCACCAGAGACCGAAGAGGAACCGCAAGGTGTGACGGAAGGCGAGAAAAAAGAGAGCGCGCTGGAGAAATACTGCGTCGACCTGAACGCCAAGTCGCGTGAAGGGGACATTGATCCGCTGATCGGGCGCGATTCCGAGGTGGAGCGGTGCATTCAGGTGCTTTGCCGTCGCCGCAAGAACAACCCTCTGCTGGTCGGGGATCCGGGCGTCGGCAAAACCGCCATCGCCGAGGGTCTCGCGCGCAAGATTGTTGCTGGCGAAACCCCGGAAGTTCTTGCCGAGACGACGATATATTCCCTTGATATGGGCGCACTGCTGGCCGGCACGCGCTATCGCGGCGATTTTGAGGAAAGACTGAAGGCTGTGGTCTCCGAGTTGGAAGATCACAAAGATGCCGTCCTCTTTATCGATGAGATTCATACCGTGATCGGGGCCGGTGCAACATCCGGGGGGGCCATGGACGCTTCAAACCTGCTCAAACCTGCCCTGGCGGGCGGTAAGCTGCGCACCATGGGATCAACCACCTACAAGGAGTTCCGCCAGCATTTCGAGAAGGATCGCGCCCTGAGCCGCCGGTTCCAGAAGATCGATGTGAATGAGCCGTCGGTGGAAGATGCCGTGAAAATCCTGCGGGGTCTGAAACCTTATTTTGAGGATCATCACGCGGTGAAATACACCGCTGATGCGATCAAAACCTCCGTCGAACTGGCGTCGCGCTATATCAACGACCGCAAACTGCCTGACAGTGCGATAGATGTGATTGACGAGGCGGGGGCAGCCCAACATCTGGTGGTCGCTGCGAAACGGCGCAAGACGATCGGCACAAAAGAAATCGAAAATGTCGTCGCGAAGATCGCCCGCATCCCGCCCAAGAATGTGTCCAAAGACGATGCAGAGGTGCTCAAGGATCTGGAAGGGTCTCTGAAACGCGTGGTCTTTGGCCAGGACGCCGCAATCGAAGCGCTGTCGTCGGCCATCAAACTGGCCCGGGCAGGCCTGCGCGAACCCGAAAAGCCAATTGGGAATTATCTCTTTGCAGGCCCCACCGGGGTTGGCAAAACCGAGGTGGCAAAACAGCTTGCCGATACGCTTGGGGTGGAGTTGTTGCGGTTTGACATGTCTGAATACATGGAAAAGCATGCCGTTTCTCGCCTGATCGGCGCGCCTCCCGGCTACGTCGGATTTGATCAGGGCGGCATGCTGACAGATGGTGTGGACCAACATCCGCATTGCGTACTGCTGCTGGACGAGATGGAGAAAGCGCACCCGGACGTCTACAACATCCTGTTGCAGGTGATGGACCACGGCAAGCTGACGGACCACAACGGGCGCACAGTGGATTTCCGCAATGTGGTGCTGATCATGACCTCCAACGCAGGCGCTGCTGAACAGGCCAAGGAAGCCATCGGGTTTGGCCGTGACCGTCGCGAAGGCGAGGATACGGCGGCCATCGAGCGCACATTTACACCTGAATTCCGCAACCGTCTGGACTCGGTCATCAGTTTTGCACCTCTGCCGAAGGAAGTCATTCTGCGCGTTGTCGAAAAGTTTGTTTTGCAGCTTGAAGCGCAACTCATGGATCGCAATGTCACAATTGAGCTGACCAAGCCCGCAGCCGAATGGCTGGCGGACAAGGGCTATGACAGCAAGATGGGCGCGCGTCCGCTGGGTCGTGTGATACAAGAGCATATCAAAAAGCCTCTCGCCGAAGACTTGCTCTTTGGCAAGCTGGCCAAGGGCGGTGTGGTGAAGGTTGGCGTCAAAGCCGGAAACATCGATCTCAAAATCGAAGGGCCTGATAATCCGCGTCTGTCCGGAGACAAGCCGCCACTCCTGACGGCAGAGTAACAAATGCTGACCACATCAATCGTATAGTTTAATGCTTACCCCCTGCCGGGCATCTGGCAGGGGTCTTGCATTAGAGGTACCCGATCTTCGGGCGCGATGATTTTACCTCATGTGCTCTGCCGCTCCCCGGAAGCAAGCGACCCCGTCAGAGGCTTCAAAGGCGAAAAGCGCCGGCAAGATAGACGCCTGCCAAGCAGAAACAGGCGCCGCAACGACGGTGCTTCCACAGCGTTCCGATAAAACAACAAAACCACCGGCAAAGAGGAAAGGCCTATCTCAGCGCTCGGTGAATTTCAGCTCAATTCGACGATTTTGCGCACGCGCTTCAGGGGTATTGCCCAAAGCGACCGGCTGATACTGCCCGAAACCATTTGCGGACAGGCGCTGCGGCGGAATACCCAAGGCATCCACCATGTATTTCACCACCGACAGCGCCCGGCCCTGGCTCAGCGCCCAGTTATCGGCAAATTGACCTGCACCAGAGAGGGGCAGATCATCGGTATGCCCATCCACGCGAATGATCCAATCGATTTCCGGTGGAATTTCATCCACCACGCTCGAAATGATCTCGGCCACCTTGCCGATCTCCTCGCGCCCCTCCGCCGATAGATCCGCCCGCGCCGGCTCAAACAGCACTTCGGACGAGAAGACGAACCGATCTCCCTCGATGCGCACCCCTTCCTGCCGCCCCAGAACATCGCGCAGGCGGCCGAAAAACTCTGATCTATATTGCTCAAGATCTTTTGTTTCCTGGGTCAGCCGTTCCGCCTCTGCCGCCAGACGCGCGGCTTCTTCTTCCAGCCTGATGCGCTCCGCCTCTTCAAGCTGGGCGCGACGGCGTTCCTCAGCCGCAACCCGCGCAAGCGCCGTGTTCAACTCCGATCCAAGCGATTGCAGCTGCACCTGCTGGGCAGCATCGCGGTCGCGGGCATCATCCAGCAAAGCCTGTAAATCCCCCAATTGCGCCCGCAGCGCAGCAACTTGCTGATTGAGCAACTCGGTCTGACGCTGTGCTGCGGCACTGTTTTCTTCCTCTTCGGCCAAGGCGTTCCGCGCTTGCGCCAAAAGAGCCGCCCGCCGCTGCGCTTCTGTCGATGTGTCTTCGGCAAGAATCTCTGCGGCGCGTTGGGCGGCAAGGGCATTGGCCAGTTGCGTGCGCAATGTTGCATCATTCTGCGCCTCCTCAGCCAACGTCTGGACCTGAGCTTCGGCCGCCGCCCGCGCGGCGGCCTCCAAGGCCGCGCGGGCCTGTGCTTCATCAAGGTCCGCCAGCACTGCGCTCAGACGCGCGGCCATTTCCTCCTGACGCGCCTCCAGGGCTGCGAGCGCGGTTTGCGCAGTCTCGCCCTCAGCAACCTGGCCTTCAAGGCGACCTATTTCCAACAGGGCCGCTGCCAAAGCCGTGTCGAGCTCAGCCTCTGCAGCACGCGCCGCGGCCAACAACGTCAGTGTATCCTCCGCCTCCTGGCGTTGCCGCTCAAGCGCCAAGGTCATCGCCGTCAGCTCCGCGTCAGCGTCCTGAAGGCGCGCGCGCAAAAGCTCTGCCGCGGCGGCCTCTGTCAAGCGGGCGGCTTCTTCGGCGCTGAGGGCTTGCTGTGTTTCGTCCAACTGACCGCTCAAGGTCTCGATCCGGCCCTGCGCATCCGCGTTGCGGGCGCGCAAGTCGGCCACCAATGCGTCCAGCGCTTCGCGACGGGCCGCTGCAAGACGGGCCGCCTCGGCCTGTGCGTCAACCTCCTGACGCGCGGCGGCAAGCGCAAGGTTCAACGCCTCACGCTCTTCCATCAACTCGGCCTGGGCGGTCTCCAGCGCCTGCTGGGTTTCTTCAAGCGAGGTGATGGTACCCAAGGCCCTGTCGCGTTCCGAGATCAAGGCGGCGACCTGTGCTTCAAAGCCCGTGATCCGGGTTTCCGCTTCGGACAGAGCCTCGGCCTGAGCATTCCGTGCGGCAGTCAGTGCCGCGATACGCGCCTCGGCATCCGTCAAGGTGGCGTCCAGCTCCCCGACACGGGTGCGCAACCGGTCGCTGGTCTGCTCTTCCAGACCCAGGGCTTCGGCCAGGGCGGCCACCTCGCCCGCAAGCTGATCCAACTGTGTCTCCTGCCCCGTGATCCGCTCAGTCAGCACGAATTGCACGATCATAAAGATCGTCAGCACAAACATCAGCACCAGCAACAGGCCGGTCATCGCATCGACGAAACCGGGCCAGATAGAGGCCTGAAACCGCGTACCTGTGCGTCGCGACAGCGCCATCAGCCGTCTCCTGGGGCCGCTTTACCCAGAGGTCGCGGACGACGGGGTTTCAACGCTTCAGCGAGTTTGTTGATATCCGTGCGCAGTTCGGCGACACTTTCCTGCCGTCCGGCAGAGATCTCTTCCAGAATACGCAGCATCTGCACATCGATTGACCGCAGGCGCATCCGGCTTTCGGCATCGATGCCTTCCCCCTGACCCTGCGCCTCGAAGAGTGAAATCAGGCGCTCCTGCCCCGCCGCAACCCGTTCCAGCGCCGCACTGGAGGGGTCAGAGCCTTCCATGCGCTGGGTCATCCGTTCGATGGAGCTTGCCAGCCCCCCCAGTGTTTCGTTGACCTCCGCGCGGCTGGTATCGGACTGCAGAAACATCTCCTGCAGGGTGATCATTTGCTCGGCCATGTGATCCACGACACCTGCCAGCACATTCTGGTCACCTGAGGCATCCTCGCCCGAGGTAAACCCGACCCGCGTGATAGAGCTGAGCCATTCTTCAAGCTCCCGGTAGAACCGGTTTTGACCATGGCCTGCAAAAAGCTCAAGCAACCCGACAATCAGCGAGCCTGCAAGGCCCAGCAGCGAGGAGGCAAAAGCCACCCCCATGCCGCCTAACTGCGCTTCAAGCCCGCTCATCAGGCGGTTGAAGACATCGACACCGCCTTCCCCATCCTGCGGGGCCAGACTGCGGATGGTGTCGACCACCGCGGGCACGGTCGTGGCCAAGCCATAAAACGTCCCCAAAAGGCCGAGGAAGATCAGCATGTTGACAATGTAGCGTGTGATCTCTCGCGCCTCGTCGATCCGCGTGGCCACGGAATCGAGAATGGAGCGGGTGGAGGAGGCACTGACCTGCATCCGCGCCCCGCGCTGGCGCAACAAAGAGGCCAAGGGCGCCAGCAAAAGCGGTGGCTGCATGCTGCCATCGAGCCTGTCGGTGGCAAAGCGCTCAATCCACCGGACAGAGCTGATCAGTTGGAAAACCTGATAAAAACAGGCCAACACCCCGATGAAAAACACGAAGATGATAAAGCCATTCAGATAGGGGTTCGCCTGAAACACCGGCAAGACGCGTGGCAAGGCCAGAAATCCGCCAAACCCGGACAGGGCGAGGACGATCAGCATCAGGGAGATTTGCCGCACCGGTTGTGAAAAGACTGGTCTGGTCTCTTGGTCTGGTAAGGCCATCCGCCCGCGCTCCTGACCGTTATTGTTCTGCTCTGGGCGTAGTTTACACAGAAAACGCCGCCAAGCGCCAAGAATTTATGAGCTGAGTGCGCGAACTCGCTGACTGAGCCATTCAAGGTCAGGGTCATGCAGGCCGATCTCGCTCAAATGCTGGGCCGTGTTGTAGAGGTATTCGGTGTTCGGCCCCATCCCCCCGATGGCGGTTGCGATGATCCGGGCCTGCTCTTCCAGCGGCAGGCCCCCGCAATACTGCACATGGTCAGGGCTGATGACATAGGCAAGTGCCAAAACCCGCCGCCCATCGGTCAGATCAATCTCCAATTCCCGCTCCAGATACGCGGACGAAATCAACTCACGCTCCCGCAGGTAGGTCAGTGTTTGCGCCTCGTGCCCCGCCTTTACCGCCAGCGCCACCCCTTCGCAGACATGCGCAGGCTCTTCGTCAAGTGCCAGCACTAGGCCCGGATGCGTTTCCGTGCCACGGTGGTGAATGGAGCGCATGCAAAAAGACCGCGCGTAGCCGGGCAGCGTGGCGATCACCTTTTCTGCAACCTCAAAGCCCGGATTCCACAGCAGGCTGCCATATCCGAATACCCACATTGTCATCGCTCTGGTTCTCCTTGCCTGCATTGCGTAAACCTCAAATCAGCGCGAAACGGAAGAGGTCACTTATGCGGCGATTGGTCTGGTTGGCAGTGGTCTTTGCCCTGTTGTGGAGCGGATGGTGGTTTTTCGCCGCCTCGACCCTGCAGGCCGGGATTGAGGCTTGGCTCGCAGAACGGCGCGGCGAGGGCTGGCAGGCCGAGGTCACCGAGATCAGCATGAGCGGCTACCCCAATGCACTGGACGCCGTTCTGCAGCGCCCGGTGCTGGCCGATCCACAAACCGGTGTGGTGTTCGAGGCCTCTTCCCTGCGCATCAACGCCTCGGCCTTCTGGCCGGGTTTTGTCAGCCTGGTGTTTCCAGCCGATGAGATGATTTTTGCCAGTCCGGAACAACGCAGGACAGCAATCGCCCAGGACGCTGTCGCTGATCTGCGCCTGCATCCGGGCACCGATTTGGAACTGGAGGAAATGGCGCTGACGGCAGGGCTCTGGACCCTTGCGGCCCCCGAGGGCACGGTTCTGGGGGCCCGGGCGCTTACCTTACGCATGCGTCAAGACGCCGAGGACCCGACCCTCTATGATCTCATGCTGGACGCCCCGGCCTTTCAACCCGGCAGCGTGCCACGGCGTGCCTTGCGTGTCCCGGCCGACTGGCCCGTGACCTTCGACAGCCTGGCGCTCGATATGTCGGTCGCCTTTGATCGCGCGGTGGATCGCACGGCGATCGAGGTCTCTCGCCCGCAGCCCCGCCGGATTGACCTGCGGCTGGCGGAAGCGGTCTGGGGAACGCTGTTGATCCGCAGTGCGGCGACGCTTGATGTGGCAGAAACGGGCCTGCTGAGCGGCGAGGTCTCGCTTCAGGCCCGCAACTGGCAGGATATGCTGACACTGGCGGAAAGCGCCGGCACGCTGCCCTCAGCGATGCGTCCGCAAATCGAGAATGTGCTCAGCGCACTTGCCCGGTCGGGGGGCAATCCCGATACAATTGACGTGACCATCGCGATCCGCGAGGGGACCATGTTCATGGGGTTTGTCCCGCTGGGCGCCGCACCACGGCTGATCCTGCGCTAGCGGCAATAGGGACCGCTTCGGTACCGCGCGGTATCGAAATGGAAGTGATCGAGGTGAAACCGGTCTGAGTTCGGACCAAGCACGGTCCCAAAAGGACCGCAGGCCCCACTGTGCAGGCGGCGCATCACCTGCGCCGTGTTCGCCCCATTCCAGCCGTTGCGCACGGTGATCAGCGTGCCGTCCCGCAACCGCACCCCGGAGATATCGATCGCACGGCCCTTGCCATGCTCGGAAATACGTCCGCCGGGCCGGTTGTTGCGCGTGCGACAGACATAATGCGCCGCCACCCGGAGGCTTTTGAGCCCGCCGCCGCTGCGCCGCAGGGTGGGCTTGGCGGTTTCATCCACCCATGTCTTGAGCGCTTGCGCCGTTGTGCAGTCCATGACGGCGCGCTGGCTCAGGGTGACCCCGGAGACGGTCCGGACCCGGACGGCGTTTTCTATGCCACAGCCGTTTTGACGCCCCGCAACGCGCCCCACGACCTCTCCCTGAATGTCGAGATCACCGCAGACCGCGCCCCGCTGGCGCAGCCTTTCCTGTTCGCGCGCGATGCGGCGAAACCTGCGCGGGCGCAATTCAGGTCTGAGCGACGCGACCATCCCCTGCCCGCGCCCCGCAGCAGCCACCGCCGCCGCATCCCGCCGGCGCGGCGCAATCGCTCCGGACGGCTCCAGCGTCACGCCCGAGCCCGCATTGACCCCGGCCCTTGCCACGGGCCGCAAAGAGGCTTCGGGGGCGGCACTCGCAACACCGCCCAAAAGCATCAGGGCGACCATCAACCGCTTCACGAAGACGCCTTTGTGCGTCCAAAATCCGGCGCATCAGTGTCCTGACCCGCTTCGATAATGCTGCGACGGATCGCGCGGGTGCGGGTAAAATAGTCGTGCAGGTGATCGCCGTCCCCGGTGCGGATCGCGCGCTGCAGGGCAAAAAGCTCCTCGGTAAAGCGGCCCAGCACTTCGAGCGTGGCGTCCTTGTTGGTCAGAAACACATCGCGCCACATGGTGGGATCGCTGGCCGCAATCCGCGTGAAATCGCGGAACCCGGCGGCAGAGTATTTGATGACCTCGCTGTCGGTCACCCGGCGCAGATCGTCCGCAACCCCCACCATCGTGTAGGCAATCAGGTGTGGCGCGTGGCTGGTCACGGCCAGTACCAGATCATGGTGATCGGCCTCCATTTCCTCCACGTTGCTGCCAATACCTTCCCAGAGCGCGCGCAGCCGGGCCACGGCCTTCGCATCGCTGCCCTCGACCGGCACCAACAGACACCACCTGTTGTCAAAGAGTTCGGCAAAGCCGGATTCAGGTCCTGAATGCTCTGTCCCTGCAAGCGGATGGCCCGGAATAAAGTGAATGCCGTTCGGCAGATGCGGCCCAACATGATCGATCACATCGCGTTTGACGGACCCCACATCGGTGATGGTGGCGCCCGGTTTCAGGTGAGGTGCAATCTCCGCCGCCACCGCGCCCATCACCCCCACCGGCACGCAGAGCACGATCAGATCCGCCCCCTCGACAGCCTCAGCGGCGCTGTCATGGACATGATCGCACAGACCGATCCGGCGCGCCGTGTCACGGGTCTGTGACGAGCGGGCGTAGCCTGTCACCTCTCCGGCCAGACCTTTGCGCTTCATGGCCCAGAACATGGAGGAGGCAATCAACCCCAGACCAATCAGCGCCACGCGGTTGTAGATGACACTCATGTCGACCCCTTGAAACTTGCAAAGGCGTCCAGCACCCGCGTTACATCCTCCCCCTCGCCAACGGTGATCCGCAAGGCCTCGGGAAAACCGTAGCCTTTCACCAGACGCACCAGAATACCCGCCGCCTTGAGGTGTTTATCCGCCGCCAAGGCCTCGTTTTCATCCGTGAACCGCGCAAGCACAAAGTTCGCATGGCTGTCGTCACAGGCAATGCCCAACTGACGCAACCCGCCCGTCAGGCGCGCCCGCTGCTCGGCATTCAATGTCAGGCAGGTCTCCACGAAGGCACGGTCCCGCACGGCGGCTTCCGCCCCGGCCAGGGCCAGTTCGGACAGGTTGAAGGGCCCCCGAATACGGTTGAGCACATCGATGACGTCCTGCGCCGCATAAGCCCAGCCAACCCGCAGCCCCCCAAGCCCATAGAGCTTTGAAAAGGTGCGCGTCATAACGACATTTGGTCGCGATGCAACCAGCGAGGCCCCGCCATCATAGCCGTCGAAGAATTCGGCATAGGCGCCATCCAGAACCAGCAGGCATGTCTCCGGCACAGCGTCGGCCAGCCGGGCCACCTCTGCAAGATCAAGAGCCGTGCCGGTGGGGTTGGCGGGGTTTGCCATGTAGATGAGCCGCGTTGCGGGGGATATCCTGTCGATCAGCGCGTCCACCGACACCTTGCGCGTGGCCTCCGGGGCCACAACGGGGGTCGCGCCGGCCGACAGCGCAAAGATCCGGTACATGGAAAACCCATGCTCGGGGTAAAGAACCTCATCCCCCGGCCCCGCAAAGGCCATCGCCAGCAGGGTCAGTATCTCGTCCGATCCAACGCCGCAGACGATCTGATCCTTGGGCAGAGCGTGCACCGCGGCAATCGCCTGCCTGAGCGTGTCATGATCGGTCGACGGGTAACGGTGCATTTTGAGCGCTGCTGCCGTGACCGCTTCGACAGCCTTCGGGCTGCAGCCCAGTGGGTTCTCGTTTGAGCTCAGCTTGAGCGGATCGGCCTGGCCCTCAATATGGGAAGCCCCGCCCTGATAAAGCGCGATCTCCAGTATGCCGGGCTGCGGGCGGATCGTTGTCGTCATCTGGCCGTCTCCTTGAAGCGGAACTTAGCGGGGGGCGCTGATCTGTGCCAGCCCCAACTGGCGCATGCAATCGAAAAAGACCTGCAGGGCAAGACGTTGCACAAAGCCCGCCGTGCCACGCAAAAGGGCCGCGCTGGTCTGATCCGGCGCGGCCCCAAAGTCTCGGTCTCGATCAGACCTTAGTTTTTGGCGTAGAATTCGACCACGAGGTTCGGTTCCATCATGACCGGATAGGGTACATCCCCCAAGGCCGGTGTGCGCACGAATGTCGCAGACAGCTTGGAATGGTCCGCGTCGATGTAATCAGGCACGTCCCGCTCGGGCAGTTGTGTTGCCTCGAGGATCGCCGCCATCTGCTTGGAGCGGTCCCGAACCTCAATAACGTCACCCTCTTTCACGCGGTAGGAGGGGATGTTCACGATCTTGCCGTTCACCCGCACATGCTTGTGGTTCACGAACTGGCGGGCCGCAAACACGGTCGGCACGAACTTTGCACGGTAAACCACCGCATCGAGACGGCGTTCCAGCAGGCCGATCAGGTTTTCACCGGTATCGCCTTTGACCCGCTCCGCCTCGGCATAGATGCGGCGGAACTGCTTCTCGGTCAGGTCGCCATAGTAGCCCTTGAGCTTCTGCTTGGCGCGCAACTGGATGCCGAAGTCCGACAGTTTGCCCTTGCGGCGCTGGCCGTGCTGGCCGGGGCCGTATTCCCGGCGGTTCACCGGGGATTTCGGACGGCCCCAGATGTTTTCGCCCATACGGCGGTCAATCTTGTACTTGGCAGCGGTGCGTTTTGTCACGGCTGATCTCCTTCTGTGTGGCCCGGTCGGGCGTGAAGGGCGTTGTCCTTTGGTTTGCACCTGACAGGCTGTCCCTTGCGGGGGCCACCAACACCAATGAAGCCGCGCTTATACTGGGGATTGATACAGAGTCAACGCCCCATGGCCGCCACCGCATCATACCTGTGACACCCAACCAGATGATCGTTGACCATGCCCGTGGCTTGCATAAAGGCGTAGACGATCGTGGGGCCGCAAAACTTGAACCCCCGCGCCTTGAGATCCTTGGAGATCTGCCCGGACAATTCGGTCTGCGGCGGCACCTCTGCCTGGGTCTGCCAGGCATTTTGCAAAGGCTTGCCATCGACGTAGTTCCACAAGAAATGGTCAAAGCCCTGCTGCGCCTCGATCTGCTGCCACACGCGGGCATTGGAGATCGCAGCCTCGATCTTGCCCCGGTGACGGATAATTCCGGGATCGGCCAACAGCCTTTCGACATCTGCGTGGGTCCACTCTGCAATCACATGCGGGTCAAATCCGGCAAAGGCCGCCCTGAAGTTGTCGCGTTTTTTAAGGATCGTGATCCAGCTCAACCCGGCCTGGAAACCATCGAGAATCAGTTTCTCCCAAAGCGCGCGGCTGTCATATTCCGGGACCCCCCAATCGGTGTCATGGTAGTCCAGATAGATTTGTTCCGGACCCGCCCACTCACATCGCATCTTCATTATTTTTCCTTTTGTTTCAGAAGGTTTAGGATAGTTAGATCACATCTAAAATTAGAACAAAATAGGAATATTAACCCGGCTTTAGCATCCAAGGAGTCAATGTGGCACAACCAGACACTGCGAGGACGACAATGCCGGGACCGAATAAGAGAATGATGGCCGATATCGCACCGGGAAGCGATAACCCCCTGAATTTTGCCGTCACACGACGCGATCAGCAGACCATCGATATGGTTGCCGCCGCCATCCGTCACAAGCAGGTTCTGCTGGCCTATCAACCCGTGATGCAGGCACGCGATCAGAGCAAGATCGCCTTTTACGAAGGGTTGATCCGGGTACTGGATGAAACCGGCCGCGTCATTCCCGCGTCCGCCTTCATGGATGCCATTGAGTCCTCGGAGCTGGGACGACAACTTGACACGCTGGCGCTTGCCAAGGGGCTGCGCGCCCTGAACGACAATCCCGAATTACGCCTCTCGATCAATATGTCGGCCCGGTCGATTGGCTACCAGCCCTGGAACCAGATGCTTGACCGCTGGCTCAAGCGGAATGAGCTCATCGGCGAACGGCTGGTTCTGGAAATCACCGAAAGCTCGGCCATGTTGGTGCCGGAGCTGGTAGTGGATTTCATGGACCGTCTGCAAATGCAGGGCATCTGCTTTGCAATGGACGATTTCGGTGCAGGCTATACCGCCCTGCGCCACTTCAAGGAGTTCTGTTTTGATGTGATCAAGATCGACGGGCAGTTCATTCAGGGCATTGCCAACGACCCCGATAATCGGGCCATGACGGCAGCGCTTGTCGGTATCGCAAAGCACTTTGACATGCTGACCGTCGCCGAATTTGTCGAAAGCCAGGAAGATGCGGATGTTCTGGTGAGCCTCGGCGTTGACTGCCTGCAAGGTTACCACTTTGCGGCCGCAACCACCCGTCCGGCATGGCTGAGAGACAATCGCATACGTCAGGCCGTTTAACGATTTAGCGGTTTTTCCCTTTGCGGTAGTCTGTCACATACACAAGCTGTTGATGCATAATTAAGGATGCGGTAACTGTTGCCCGTAATGAAGAGGGGGCTGCGTCGCGCGCAACTGCGTGTGAATTGGGTCTTTTCAGGAACTGGCAAAGGACCACATCACCATGACGAATGTCGTAATCGCCTCCGCCGCAAGAACTGCCGTCGGCAGCTTCGGTGGGTCTTTCGCAAACACCCCCGCACATGATCTCGGCGCGGCAATGCTTAAGGAAATCGTTGCGCGGGCAGGCGTGGATGCATCTGAAGTGTCCGAGACGATTCTGGGTCAGGTGCTGACGGCAGCCCAAGGCCAGAACCCGGCCCGTCAGGCTCATATCAACGCTGGTTTACCACAAGAATCCTCGGCCTGGACCATCAACCAGGTCTGCGGCTCGGGGCTGCGCACCGTGGCCCTTGCCGCACAGCACATCCAGCTGGGAGATGCCACAATCGTCGCCGCAGGCGGTCAGGAAAACATGACGCTTTCACCCCACGCCGCCCCGCTGCGGGCCGGGCATAAGATGGGTGACATGAAATATATCGACACCATGATCCGCGATGGTCTGTGGGATGCTTTCAACGGCTATCACATGGGTCAAACCGCTGAAAACGTTGCTGAAAAATGGCAAATCAGTCGTGAGCAGCAGGATGAATTCGCCGTCGCGTCGCAAAACAAGGCCGAAGCCGCCCAAAAGGCCGGCAAGTTCGAGGACGAGGTGTTCGCCTATACCGTCAAGACCCGGAAGGGCGATATCGTTGTCGATAAGGACGAATACATCCGCCACGGCGCGACCATGGAGGCCATGCAAAAACTCCGCCCCGCATTCACCAAGGATGGATCGGTCACCGCAGCTAACGCCTCCGGTCTGAACGATGGCGCAGCAGGTGCCTTGCTGATGTCTGCGGATGAGGCGGAAAAGCGCGGCATTGAACCTCTGGTCCGGATTGCGAGCTATGCCACGGTGGGTCTCGACCCGTCGATCATGGGTGCAGGCCCCATCTACGCCAGCCGGAAAGCCTTGGAAAAAGCAGGCTGGAAAGCCGAAGATCTCGACCTCGTGGAGGCCAACGAGGCCTTTGCCGCGCAAGCCTGCGCGGTGAACAAGGACATGGGGTGGAACCCGGAGATCGTGAATGTCAACGGCGGTGCGATCGCAATCGGCCATCCCATCGGCGCCTCCGGTGCGCGCATCCTGAACACGCTGATCCACGAGATGAAGCGGCGCGATGCGAAAAAAGGCCTCGCCACACTTTGTATCGGTGGTGGTATGGGCGTTGCGATGTGCCTGGAGCGTCCCTGATCTAGATCAAGGCGGCCTCCTCGGGCGCCGCCTAAGACCCGCCGCATGATCGCATATTCTTGTGAGCATGTGTAAGAGACCGACCCAAAATCGAAGACCACTGGAGGAGACCAAAGTATGTCCCGTGTTGCACTTGTCACCGGAGGCAGCCGGGGAATCGGCGCCGCAATTTCCAATGCCCTGAAAGATGCGGGGTATTCTGTCGCCGCCACCTACGCAGGCAACGATGAAGCCGCCTCGAAATTCACCGCTGAGACAGGTATCAAGACCTACAAGTGGAATGTCGCCGATTACGACGAGAGCAAGAACGGTATCGCCCAGGTCGAATCCGACCTTGGCCCGATTGACGTGGTCGTCGCCAACGCAGGCATCACACGCGATGCCCCTTTCCACAAAATGACGCCAGAGCAATGGCAACAGGTGATCGACACAAACCTGACCGGTGTTTTCAACACGGTCCATCCGGTTTGGCCCGGCATGCGAGAGCGCAAATTCGGACGCGTCATCGTGATCAGCTCGATCAACGGTCAGAAGGGGCAGTTCGCGCAAGTGAACTATGCCGCGACCAAAGCAGGCGATCTGGGCATCGTGAAATCGCTGGCTCAGGAAGGGGCGCGCGCCGGTATCACCGCAAACGCGATCTGCCCGGGTTACATCGCGACAGAAATGGTGATGGCCGTCCCGGAAAAAGTCCGCGAAAGCATTATCGGCCAGATCCCGGCGGGCCGCCTGGGCGAGCCCGAAGAGATTGCGCGCTGTGTGGCTTTCCTTGCCTCTGACGACGCAGGCTTCATCAATGGCTCGACCATCTCTGCCAATGGCGCTCAGTTCTTCGTCTAGAATACCAATCCAAGACGAAAAAAGGGACCGGTTCTCACAAACCGGCCCCTTTTCTATCCCGTAAGATCGCTGCAGACAATCAGCGGGAAACGGATGACGGGAAAAGCCAGTCCCAGGCGTCGCGCAGAATCTGGCCGCGTTCCTGGTGGGCCCGCTGGAGTGCTGCTCGGGTTCTCTCCGTGGTGGCGGCTTCGAACATATCTTGATCTCCTTAAGATTTTCATCAGTGCTTCTAAACTAATCCCTATATGACATTGGTTTAAAAGAGTGACAAACGAGACTTTTCATTCCTTCAGTTAAGTTATACTTATCTGATTATGCCTGATCGCCTACCCCCTCTGACCGCCTTGCGTGCTTTTGATGCCGCAGCCCGTCATATGTCTTTTGCCAAGGCCGCAGAGGAGCTGTCAGTGACCCCCGCCGCACTGAGCTTTCAGATCAAATCACTGGAAGAGCATCTTGGAGCGCCCCTTTTTCGCCGGCTGAACCGCGCAGTCGAACTGACCGATGCTGGCAAAACCCTGGCCCATGGCGCTGCGGATGGGTTTCAAACCCTCGCCGCTGCATGGCGCGCAACGCAGCGGCTTCAGGACGGCCAGACGCTCACGGTGACAGCGGGACCCGCCTTCACCGCCAAATGGTTGGCACCCCGATTATATGAGTTCGCCCAAGGCCACCCGGATATCGAGTTGCGATTTTCTGCCTCCCTGCGGATCGTGGATTTCGCGCGCGATGCGGTGGATGTGGCAATCCGCTACGGTGCCACGGTTGATCCGGATCTTTGGGCGCTCCCCCTTGCGGAGGACTGGGTGGCCCCGGTGATGACACCGGGATTGGCGGAAAAATACCCAACTCCGCAAAGCCTGACCAAGGCACCGCTGATCTTTGATGATTCCATCAACTTCGTTGAGCCGCGCTGCGATTGGCGCGCGTGGTTTTCTGCTATGGGTATCGCCTATGGCCCCGATCATGGGCCCCGCTTCAGTCAGGCAGATCACGCGATCGATGCTGCTTTGGCGGGTGTCGGGGTGGTGCTTGGACGGCGGGCACTGGTTGTCAAGGACATTGCCGAAGGGCGTCTGGTGCTGCCCTTCCCGCAAGCCATCATGACGGGGGGGCGGTTTCATTTCCTGTGTCCGCAAGGCACTCAAGACCGACCTCAGGTCCGCGCTTTTCGCGACTGGATCGTCCGCGAGATCGAAAAAACAGCTTACGTGACAGAGGGTTTGGAAATTCTGCGCGTGAGTTAGCGGACAGAGGGAGGCGCCGCCTTCGCGCGCCTGCCCTACAGGTCGACCGGAGCTTTAACTCGACAGTCGTGTGATTTCTTCTTTGACGCGGAGTTTTTGTTTTTTGAGGTCGGCGACATCCAGGGTGTCTACGCCCGGTGCACGTTGGGCGGCCTCGACAGCCGCACTGAGGGATTCATGCTTCTTTTTCAGTTGTTCAACATGTGCATTCAAGCTCATTCAGTCCTCCTGTTACTTCGGTTACAGCGTCAAGTTGAACACATCATGTGATTCAAGTCACGCTGCATCCGCATTATGCACCTGCAAAGCGTTAACGAGGCCTTAATATCAGACTAGAAAACGAGCGACCCACCATGACGCAGGGCCGCGCGCACTTCCGCGACGTAGCTGTCGCCATCCCTTTCATGGCGCGGCCCCTCATGCAGCACCAACGGCGCATGGAGCTTGAACGCCCCCCGCCCGTTCTTGCGACCGCGCACGATCACAAGTTCAGTGGCGCGATCTTGCCGCGGACAAATCGGCAGCACTTCGATGCTGCCCAACCTTGCGGTCATTGTGGTCAGGATTTCGGGCAGCCTTTCGACGCGGTGGATGAAATGTGCGTATCCCTTTGGAGCCAACCGCTTGGCCGCAACCTTCACCCAGTCAGAAAGCGGTGTCGCTTCTCCCAGCGCGGCTTCGCGTCCGGTATCTGTTGCCGCACGCCCTGCTCTGCGGTCGAAATAGGGGGGATTTGCCAAGACATGGTCAAACTGCCGTTGGCGCAACGCCAGCGGCAGATCCATCAGATCAGCGGTGACCACCTCGAAATTGCCTCCCCCGTTCCGGCGCGCAAGAGCGGCGTAGTCTTCCTGCAGCTCGACACCGGCCAAGGTCAGGCCGGGCACGCGCGCTCCAAGACAAAGCGCTGCCGCGCCGACACCGCACCCCAAATCGAGAACGCGCTCTCCGGCCTGCGCGGGCACTGTCGCGGCCAAGAGCACCGGATCGACGCCCGCCCGGTAACCTGTTGTCGGCTGATACAGCATGACCTTGCCGCCCAGAAACGCGTCTTTTGTCAGCCGGGTGGTCATAACCCGAGGGGGATGTCATTATCCGTCATCACCCGCGTTGCCGCTGCGTGATCGTCTGTCCTGACCATCAGCCTGCGCGGGAAGATTCCGATGCCGCCTTCGAGTACGCTCATGTTTACGTCCATTTCAAAGCAGGCTATATCCTCCCCTTGGAGAAGGGCGGTGGCAAAAGCAATGATCGTAGGGTCGGTGCTGCGCAAAAGTTCCTTCATATCAGGGATGTAAGGGCAAGCCGGTGAAGATGTCGAGCCTTGCAAACGGGAAGTTGATGTCGAAAACCGAGAATTTCCAGAAACCGCATGACCGTATGGCCAGTTTTCTGGAAAAAGACCTGGCGGCTGTCAATGAATTGATCCGTGCGCGGATGGCCTCAAAGCATGCGCCCCGCATCCCCGAAGTGACCGCCCACCTGGTCGAAGCGGGCGGGAAACGTCTGCGTCCGATGCTGACGCTCGCCGCTGCGCATCTGTGCGGATATGACGGCCCATTTCACATCCATCTGGCCGCCACAGTAGAGTTCATTCACACTGCCACGCTGCTGCATGACGATGTTGTCGATGAGAGCGGCCAGCGCCGGGGGCGTCCGACGGCAAACCTGCTGTGGGACAACAAATCGTCGGTGCTGGTTGGCGATTATCTGTTCTCCCGCAGTTTCCAGCTGATGGTTGAGACCGGATCGCTGCGGGTGCTCAGCATCCTGTCCAACGCCTCCGCCACAATTGCCGAGGGCGAGGTTTTGCAATTGACCGCCAGCCAGGACCTCAACACAACCGAAGAGATTTACCTGCAGGTGGTGCGGGGCAAAACGGCCGCGCTCTTTTCCGCCGCGACTGAGGTGGGCGGGGTCATCGCAGGCGCGCCTGATGCGCAGGTGCGCGCCCTTTATGACTATGGCGACGCACTTGGCGTGGCCTTCCAGATTGTCGATGATCTGCTGGATTTTCAGGGCGATGCCAGTGTGATCGGTAAAAACCTGGGCGACGATTTTCGCGAGCGCAAGCTGACAATGCCGCTGATCAAGGCCATTGCCAAGGCCGATGCGGAAGAGCGCGCCTTTTGGGTGCGGACCATCGAAAAGGGCAGGCAGGAAGACGGCGATCTCGACCATGCGATTTCGCTTTTGCACAAACACGGCGCGCTGGCGGACACCAGTGCCGTGGCGCGCGCTGAGAGCGCGCGGGCAAAGGCAGCGCTGACCCCTTTGCCGGATCATCCTGTAAAGAAGATGCTGACAGATCTCGCGGATTACGTGGTTGAGCGGATCAACTGACGTGGCAAGGCACGGTCAAGCTGATCGCCCAGACGTACAGCCCTGACCCACCAGTCTTTATGCTTTTTGCGCAGCGCATCTGCACCGGCCCTGGCCATAGCGGCCGTGTCATATAGACCAAAAACCGTGGCCCCCGATCCGGACATCCGGGCCAGGCGACAGTTCTGGTCTGCCGCAAGTGCCGACTTCACCTCACCGATGACGGGTTCCAGCCCCATCGCCGCCTCTTCCAGATCGTTCCGCTGACGCGCCAGCCAAAGGAACAGGTCATTTGGCCCTGCAAACCGGGGAAGCGTGGCGGGCATCGGCGGCTTGTCACGGTGTTTCAGGGCGGAGAACACAGATGGCGTCGCAACGCGACATCTCGGGTTAATCAAAACAGCGTGCAGTTCGGGAAGCTGCGGAAGCGGGGTCATCTCTTCACCGATCCCGCGGATGCGGGCCGCGCGGGACAACAGGCACATCGGGATGTCTGCGCCCAAGGCCAGCAGTTTCTGGGCCATGGGCGTGTTGGCCGGATCGTAGAGCGCGGGGGATACCTGTCCGCCCCGCCGAAATGTCATAAGACCGCGAAAGGCCGCCGCCGCATCTGCCGACCCGCCCCCGATACCGGAGGACACCGGCAGGTTCTTGGTCAGCAGAAAGGAGGCGCCCGGCATGTCCTCGAACAAGGCCGCGACCTTCAGGACAAGGTTGTCCATATCGACAGGAACGGCTGCGGCCTCAGGGCCTTCGGTGATGACCGAGACCGTCTTGCCGGTTTGCACAACAAGCTCATCCCCCACATCGGCAAAGGCCACCAAGCTGTCGAGCAAATGATAGCCATCCGCGCGCTGCCCCGTCACGTGAAGGGTCAGGTTAATTTTTGCTGGCGCAAAAACGCTTACGAATGTGGACGTTTGCATGCGGTGGAGGGTTACTCTCTCGCCACCCTCAAAGGTTCCGCGCCCTCTTCTTCGAGCACGACATCCAGCCCCACTGCGAGCTTGCGACGTATGCGATCGGGATCGATATCTTCCACGGTTTCGCCGCGGTCGATAAAGGACAATGCACGCGACCACTGGAATTCCGCTTCGCGGTAGCGGCCGACGGCCCAGTAGACATCGCCAAGGTGATCGTTGACAACCGGATCAACAGCCATCAGTTCCACCGCCCGTTCCATATGCGGCACCGCTTCTTCGTAGCGCCCCAGCCGGTAGAGCGCCCATCCCAGAGAGTCGATGATATAGCCGCTGTCGGGACTTGCCGAAACGGCCTGTTCGATCATTTCCAGCGCTTCATCCAGATTGATCTGCTTTTCCACCAAGGAATAGCCGAGGTAGTTCAGCACCTGTGGCTGCCCGGGGTTCAGCTCAAGGGCGGCGCGAAAATCAGCTTCGGCCTGCTCCCAGTTGCCTTGCCGTTCATGCGATATCGCTCGGGCATAGAGCAGGAACCAACTGGGCTGGCCCGTTTCCTGAGTAAGGGCCACAGCCCGGTCGTAGGCAATGACGGCTTCTTCAAACCGGTCCTGCTGGCGCATGGCATCGCCCAAGGCGGATTGTACGGTTACAAGGTGACCGTGGCTGCGCGCGAGCTGTTCGAGAACCTCAACCCCCGCACCCGCCCGGCCAGAGCTGCGCAGGGCCGCTGCCCGGCCAAGCTCCGCCGCATGATAGGCCGGATCGTTCGCCGGCACCTCCTTGAACACCGCAATCGCCGCATCATGCTGCTCAAGGGTCTCAAAAAGCTCTGCGGTCAACAACAGCGCATCGACGTGATCGGGTCGTAATATGCGCGCGATTTGAGCGTAAAGAAGCGTATACTCAGGTTCGGCTTCACTGCGCAGGGCCGCTGACACGGTAAAAAATACCTCGGCAAAGCCTTCCCTGACCGAATTCACGTGGGTGAACGGCAGCGGCTCCTCTTCGTTCAGAGCCGCGATGACGGCATCAATTTCGGGGTCGGTCGCCCCTGAAAACATGGTTTGCAGCAACTGCAACGCTTCGTCTTCGCGTTCAAGCTGAGACAATATCTCGACCCGCGCCAGAACCCCCCGCCGCGTTTGCAGGACCGACCGGGTCTCATCCGCAGCAAAAATCTGATCGGCGCTTTCAAAGTCACCGACAGACGCGAGCGCCATCGCTTTATGGAACATCGCGAAAGCTTCGAGACCGGACTCTTCTGCAATACTGTCAAAGCGTTCCAACGCGTCACTGACACTGCCGTTGCCCATCAATGCCCAGGACTCGACCAGCCCGTCCACCAAGGCACCGATCCGGTTTTCGTAAGGGGCAAGATCCAAAAGCTCGTCATAGGCCTCACGCGTTATCATATCAGCGGTCAGCACGAGCTGCGCCACTTGGCTGGTCTGGCCCGCGCTCTGAATAGCGGTGGCAATCGGTAGGGCCCGCTCAAGCCGTCCCAGAGCCAACTGCGCCACAAGGGCACTCTCCATCAGTTCCAGATTACCCGGATCACGCGCCAGTGCCTGCGTGTAATAAGAAGCTGCCTGCTCGAAATCATTTTGTATCGCAGCAGACCGGGCGGCCAGATAGGGTCCGGCAATCGACTGCGCAGCCAAGGGGGCCGCGAGGGCCAGAGACAGCCCCACGGCGGCAATCGGTGTCAACAATCTGCGCATCATGATAGGTGACCTCTTATGGCTTTTGACTGCTGGCACAGGCTATCAGGTTCCGCCGCAAGCGCAATGCTCGCGGCCTCAATGGTCCATAATCCGCGGCTGCCTTCACGTGATTTTCATCGGGACGGCGCCCAATAGGGCAGGCAGAACCTACATGTTGGGGTAGTTTGGCCCATCCCCACCCTGCGGCGTTGTCCAGACGATATTCTGTGCGGGGTCCTTGATGTCACAGGTCTTGCAATGCACGCAGTTCTGGAAATTGATGACAAACCGCGTGTCCTTACCCTCCTCCTCCACAAACTCATACACGCCCGCCGGGCAATAACGCGCCGAAGGGCCTGCATAGATTGGCAGGTTCTGGGCCACCGGAACTGCAGCATCCTTGAGCGTCAGATGCGCAGGCTGGCTTTCCTCGTGGTTGGTGAAGGAAAACGCCACATTGGTCAACCGGTCAAACGACAGCTTGCCATCCGGTTTCGGATAATCGATGGGCTTGTGATCTGCCGCTTTCTCGGTCGCCTCGGCGTCCGATTTGCCGTGCTTCATCGTGCCCAGAAGCGAGAAGCCAACCGAATTGGTCCACATGTCGATACCACCCATGAAAAGGCTGGCCATAAGTCCATGCTTTGACCACAAAGGTTTGACATTGCGGACCTTTTTCAGATCAGAGCCGATGGCACCGGTGCGCACTTCGGTCTCGTAGGCTGTCAGCTCATCGCCTGCCCGGTTGTCCGAGATCGCGGCGAACGCGGCTTCGGCAGCGGCCTTGCCCGAGAGCATCGCGTTGTGGTTGCCCTTGATGCGCGGCACGTTCACCATGCCCACCGAACAGCCCAGCAGGGCCACACCGGGGGCCACCATTTTTGGCATCGACTGATAGCCACCTTCGCTGATCGCCCGCGCGCCGTAAGCCACGCGCTTGCCGCCCTCCAGCAGGTCCGCCACCATCGGATGATGCTTGAAGCGCTGGAATTCCATATAGGGGAAAAGATGCGGGTTCTTGTAGTTCAGATGCACCACAAACCCCACATAGACCTGATTGTTTTCAAGATGATAGATAAAAGAGCCGCCCCCCGCATTGCCGCCCAGGGGCCAGCCCATGGTATGCGTGACCGTGCCTTCGCGGTGCTTGTTGGGGTCGATCTCCCAGATTTCCTTCATGCCGAGTCCGTATTTCTGTGGCTCATGCCCGTCCGACAGGCTGAACTTTTCGATGACCTGCTTTGACAGCGACCCGCGCACACCCTCCGAGAGGAAAACATATTTGCCGTGCAACTCCATGCCGGGCTCATAGGCATCGCCATGGGTCCCGTCGGGGTTCTTGCCGAATTCACCGGCCACGACCCCTTTCACCTCACCCTTGTCACCGTAGACCAGCTCCGAGCAGGACATGCCGGGAAAGATTTCGACGCCCAGCTCTTCGGCCTGCTCGGCCATCCAACGGCACACATTGCCCATGGACACGATGTAATTGCCGTGATTGTTCATCAGCGGCGGCATGGGAAAATTCGGAATCCGCAGCTTGCCCGCCTCGCCCAGCATAAAGAAGTTATCTTCTCGCACCGGCACGTTGAGCGGCGCGCCCTTTTGCTTCCAATCAGGGATCAAGGCATCCAGACCAACGGGATCAAGAACGGCACCAGACAGGATGTGTGCGCCCACTTCGGAGCCTTTTTCCAGCACCACGACGTTGCACTCTGCATCCAGTTGCTTGAGCCGGATCGCCGCGGAAAGACCCGCAGGCCCCGCCCCCACGATGACCACATCATATTCCATTGCCTCACGTTGCGTGTCAGTCATGGAAACTCCCCTTGTCAAATCCCGGTGCAATTCACTGCATATATTTAAGCTTCAAAGCTGGCTAAACCACGTGATGCGTCAATGCAATCACTACACCGCGTCAAAATGTAACTTTGATCTCACGTGAAAAGCTCCGGTGATCCTGATGCTCAAAAACCCACCATCACGGTCGATCCCCCATCAGATAACGCGGGCCAGCCCCCTTGCGCGCGGCGGTGTCGACCGGATTGTAAAGCGCGCAACTGGGCAGGCTGAGGCAGCCGCATCCGATACATCCATCCAGATTGTCCCGCAGGCGTGTCAGGGTTTCTATCTTGTCATCGAGGGCGGCGCGAAATCCGATGCTGATCTTGGCCCAGTCTGCCTTGGTCGGTGTCCGCCCACCCGGCAGCCGGTCAAGCTCTGCCTTGATTTGCGGCAGGCTGAACCCGAACTGCTGGGCAATCATCACAAAGCTCAATCGCCGCAGGTCAGAGCGCGCAAACCTTCGCTGCCCGCCCGGATTGCGCCAGGGCCGGATCAGCCCCTGCGCTTCGTAATACCGGATCGCCGAGACGGCGAGCCCGGTGCGGGCGGCCAATGCCCCGATGGATAGCCCTTCAGACACCTTCATTAAAAAAACCCTTGACCTAAAGTTAGGTTTAGAAATTACGATAGCTGTGATCTTGCAAATGTGAAAGGAAAAACCATGACCGCACTGCTGGAACACGCCAACGTCACAGTGAGCAATGCAAACCGGACAGCGCAATGGATGTCCGAGCTTTTTGGCTGGCACATTCGCTGGCAGGGGCCCGCAATTGACGGCGGTCGCTCTTTGCACATCGGCACGGACAGCCAGTACCTCGCGCTCTACCAGCCCGCACGGACGGTTGCGGCCAAATCATCCACCTATCACACTGCCGGGGGGCTCAATCACATCGCCATCGTGGTTGACGATATTGACGCGTTGGAAAAGCAGGTCACCGCCGCAGGGTTCACCGCTGTCAACCATGCGGATTATGAACCGGGACGCCGATTTTACTTCCACGATCATGACGACATCGAATATGAAGTGGTGCAATACGACTGACCGTTTTTCCGGCTGAAAACAGCCGTTTTGGGTATAAAGGACGCCGCAGAGCCTCTTGCAATCCCCCCCGCGTTTAGGTCAGGTAGTGGCTATTCGACACCTGCGGCCCCCGGTTCTGCCGGCGGGCCGCGTCAATTCGTGGATGACGCCAATGGACAAGATACCCATGACCCGCAAGGGCCACTCCGATCTGGAAGCAGAATTGAAACAGCTGAAATCCGTGGAACGTCCGGCGATCATCAAGGCTATTGCAGAGGCGCGCGAACATGGCGACCTGTCGGAGAATGCCGAATATCACTCCGCCCGTGAAAAACAGTCCTTTATCGAAGGACGGATCAAGGAACTCGAAGGCGTTTTGGGGCTGGCCGAGGTCATAGACCCGTCAAAGATGTCCGGGACGATCAAATTCGGGGCCACTGTAACGCTGATTGACGAAGACACCGAGGACGAGAAAACCTGGCAAATCGTGGGCGAACACGAGGCGAATATCGAAAACGGGCTGCTCAACATCAAATCCCCCATCGCCCGCGCGCTGATCGGGAAAGATGAGGGCGACAGCGTCGAGGTGCGCACGCCCGGAGGCGAGAAATCCTACGAGGTTCTCAAGATCGTCTACAACTGACGGAAATTGCGGACATGGCCGAGACCACAGAAGAGACCGACGCAGGACCCGCAAGCTCGCGGCCCACGCCGCTTGGCATCTACGATCAGCCGAAGACCGAGGCGATCACCAGCATCGAGGTCATTGCCATCGCGGTGTCAGCCGTCTGGCTGATCGGGGCTGCAGTGTTTTTCCTGATGCTCCCCTCCGAAGCCTCCGAAGGGGGTCAGGGCGCGGACGCATTGCGGTTTTTGATGACTTTGATGGCGATCTTCATGCCGATCGGGATGATCTGGGTCGCCGCGACCGCTGCGCGGGCCTCCAAGATCATGCGCGAAGAAAGCCAGCGGCTGCAGACGTCGATTGACGCGATCCGGCACGCCTACATTGCTCAGAACCAAAGCGGCACGATTGGGGCCGAACCCAACTCCGTGTCCCGAAAGCTGGATGAGATCGCGGCAGCCACCCGCAAGACCGAAACGGCGCTGGCCACCTTTTCATCCCGGCGCGAGCACGAACAGGCAAGCGCACCAGCGCCCGCCACCGCAGCAACGGCGGACGACCAGCCCGCCCTTGCCCTTGGCACGCAGGCACAAGACCTGGCCCCACCGGTGGCCACCGAAGACTTCATCCGCGCGCTGAATTTTCCCGAGACCGCCGAGGACGAACAGGGGTTCGCCGCCCTGCGCCGCGCGCTCAAGGACCGGTCGTCCGCCCAGTTGGTTCAGGCCGCGCAAGACGTGCTGACCCTGCTCAGTCAGGACGGTATCTATATGGACGATTTGCTGCCGGACCGCGCGCGGCCCGAGATCTGGCGTCATTTCGGGCAAGGCCTGCGCGGCAGGCCGATTGCCGCCTTGGGCGGCATCCGCGACCGGTCATCTCTGGCGCTCACCTCCGGGCGGATGAAACAGGACCCGATCTTTAGGGACGCCGCACACCATTTTCTGCGGCTCTTTGACAAGACCTTTGCCGCCTTCGAAACCCGCGCAACCGACGGTGAAATCGCCGCTCTGGCTGAAACGCGCACGGCACGGGCTTTCATGCTGTTGGGGCGCGTGGCCGGGACCTTTGACTGACGCCCGCTAGAGCCCGAAGCTGCCAAAAGGCAAATAGCGGACCGGGTCGCCCGGTACGATTTGTGCCGCCTCATGCGGCAGCTCCACCAACCCATCGGCCCAGGAAAGCCCGGAGATACGGCCCGACCCCTCTGAGGCAAAGACCTCTGCCGCACCGTTACGGAGACGCGCGCGCAGGAACTCGGATCGGCCCGGTTTCTTGTTTTTCGAAAACGCCGCCGGGACCATAAAGGCCTGCGGCTCCGGCCAGGTTTCGCCCGCCAGCTGCGCCAGAGCGGGGCGGGCAAAGATCAGCGCGCAAACCATGGCAGCCACCGGATTGCCCGGCAACCCGAAGACCGGTGCGCCCTTCCAAATCCCCAGTGCCAGCGGTCTGCCGGGTTTGACCGCGATGCGCCACAGTGTCATGCGGCCTGCGTCTTTCAACAGCGCAGAGACGTGATCTTCATCCCCTGCCGACGCACCGCCGCTGGTCAGAATGACCTGGGCTTTGCCGGCCGCGTCGGACAGGGTCTGCGCCAGCGCGGTCCGGTCGTCGGGCGCAATCCCCATGTCCACCGGCACATGGCCAAAGCGGCGGATCATTTCCAGTAACATCGGCCGGTTCGCATCAAATATCTGGCCGTCCCGCGCCGCCTGCCCTGCCGGCACCAGTTCCGCGCCGGTCGAGACAACCGCAACGCGCAAAGGCCGGTGGACCGGCACATCGGTCACGCCGGTGGCAGACAACAACGCGATTTCCGGCGCGCCGATACGCACGCCCTTGTCCAGCACCACTGTGCCAGCGACAGCGTCTTCGCCAGCGGCGCGCGCGTTCGCCCCTTGCTTTACGGGGCCGCGAAAGGCGATCTGCCCCGCGTTGAGGGTGACGTCTTCCTGCAAGACCACCGTATCGACCCCGTCGGGCAGCGCCGCACCCGTCAACACGCGCATCGCATGGCCGTCCGGCAAAACCTGCGGCGCATCCCCCGCCGCGGCCCGCATCTGCGCCACTGGCAGGACATGCACCCCTTCGCCGCGCCCCCCGGCAAAGCCATACCCGTCCACGGCGGTGTTGGGCAGGGGCGGGTTACTGCGCTGCGCCACCACGTCCCGAGCGGCCACATGGCCGACGGCCGCGGCAACCGGCAGATCAGTCACCTCTGCGACCGGGGACAACCCTGCCTTGAGGTGCGCCAGCGCCTCGGCCACCGGGGTCCAGTCGACCCCCGGCGGCAAGGCAAAACAATTGTTGGACAGAAGTGGAGGCTGCGCTGCGGCATGGCGCAACGCGTCCTCATGCCCCAACCCGAAAATCCAGCCTTCTTCAGGCGCCTCGACGGTGAGCATGACCTGCAGTTTCTCTGGCGAGAGGGAAGAGACCGTGCGCGCGACCTCCTCAACCTGCCAGGCGT
Source organism: Roseobacter weihaiensis (assembly GCF_020622345.1). Classification (GTDB taxonomy): domain Bacteria; phylum Pseudomonadota; class Alphaproteobacteria; order Rhodobacterales; family Rhodobacteraceae; genus Roseobacter; species Roseobacter weihaiensis. The sequence continues at coordinate 281,683 of NZ_JACNMO010000001.1, forward strand.
CCTTGATCCGGCCCTCAGGGCCCGCACCCAGGGTCAGCGAGGGCCAGATTTCCACGAACGCCACATCGCCCGAGAGTGGCTCGAAGGGCCAGACCCTTACCCCGAAACGGCGGCGCAACCGGGCCAAGACCGGCAGCCCCATAAAGACCTGAGAGCCGACCGCACCAGCCCCCGCCATCTGCCAGCAGGTAAAGGCCCCCTTGGCCAGTTTTTCGGCCGCGCGCCGCTCCGGAAAGGGGTTGGCATAGTCGGTTTTTGTGCGCCCCAGCCCCTCGATATCCCGGTTTTGCAGCCCATTAGCCCAGAAAGGCCCCTTGCCGCCAAACATCAGGTTGATCTCGGCGGCCAGATCAAAGCGATTGTTGGTGTCTGGCGCGTCCTTGATCCGCGCCTCGAACCAGTCCCAGAGGGCAAAGGGGTTGGCCTTGCCGGTCAACGCCCCGGCAAAGCCCTGCGGATAACCGAAGGGGAAGTCGAAACCCGCCAGAACCCGGCGGCCCGCTGCACGCTCTGCCGCGATGAGCTTGGCCAACCAGTCCTCGGCCACCTGCCGGTTGCGCAGATACTGCGGCTCTTCGGCCCGGCCCGCGCGGGCAACGCAGGCCCAGATGGCATCCTTCTTGGGCCGCAGACCACGGTCGTTGCCGCCAGACCAATCGACCATGACAACCGTGTCGAACCGTGTCACAACCCGACCTCTGCCAGAATAAAATCGGCAATGGCCGACGTATCATCAAGATCGAAGACGGGGCGGTCGAGCGAGAGTGCCGCGTTACTTGCGACGGCCTTGATTGTCGGGTCGCCCGGCGCAATCAGGGCGTTGCCGGTTTCTGCGCGGAACGCTTCGACCTTGGGGTGGGCGTCGCGTTTGTAACCTTCGATCAGCACCAGATCGACGGGGCTGAGCTTTGCCAGCAAACTCTCCAGCGACGGCTCCTCCGCCTCGCGCAATTCGTGCATCAGGGCAAACCGTTTGCGCGACGCCAGCAGAACCTCCGTCGCGCCCGCGGTGCGGTGCCGGTGGCTGTCCTTGCCGGGCTGGTCCACGTCAAAGACGTGATGGGCATGCTTCACCGTGGAGACGGTCAGCCCCCGGCGGCAGATCTCTGACACCAACCGTTCCATCAGACCGGTCTTGCCCGCGTTTTTCCATCCGACAACACCAAAGAGCCTCATAGCAGGGTCTCCGCCCGCGCCAGATCCTCCGGCGTGTTGACGTTGAAAAAGGGATCGAAGGTGGTGACGGGAAAGACCGCTTCGCGCCCGCCATGCCGATCCGTCCAAAGCACGACCTTGCGCAGCCCCTCCGCCAAAGCGGCGCGCAGGTCCTCGCGCAGAGCCACGGGCCAGAGGCCAAAGGTCGGATGGCGCAGGTGCCCGCGTTTGTCGCCCGGTGTGGCGGCCAACACAAGTGGCTCTGACATCTCCTCCCCCGCGAGCAACAGCCGGGGCACAAGATCCGCCGGGAAAAACGGGGTGTCCGCGGCGGCCGTGACAATCGTATCCGCCCCTTGCCCCGCAGCCCAATCGAGGCCTGCCAGAACCCCCGCAAGAGGCCCCACGAACCCTTCGACGCTGTCGCGGAGCACGGGCAGCCCCAGATGCCCAAACCGTTCCGGATCCCCATTGGCATTCAATGCAAGGCCTGCGACCTGCGGGGCCAGCCGGTCGATCACATGCGACAACAGCGTGCCGGGTCCAAGCGGCAACAGTCCCTTGTCGCCGCCACCCATACGGGTTGCCTGGCCACCGGCCAGGATCACCCCCAGGGGCTGTTTCATGCAGCCCCCTTGCGGCCCGCGCGGCGGGGCTCTGTCGGGGTCGGCGTCGCGGATCAACCGCGCTTCACCGCTCAGGCAGACAAAACGCTGCCCCTTCATCCGCCCGATCAGGGTCAGGCCGACCTCGCGGGCAATCTCGACACCCCAGGCCGTAAAGCCGGAGCGCGACACCAGCACCGGAATGCCCATCATCGCAGTTTTAATCACCATCTCCGAGGTCAGCCGACCCGTGGTGTAGAGCAGCTTGTCCGCCGCCGCCACCTTTTCGGACAGCATCCAGCCTGCGATCTTGTCAACAGCATTGTGGCGGCCGACGTCTTCCATGTAGACAAGCGGGCGCGCCTCCTGACACAGCACGGTCCCGTGAATGGCACCCGCCTCCAGATAGAGCGACGGCGTGCGGTTGATCCGCGCGCTCAGCGTATAGAGCCAGGACGTGCGGACCGGCGTCTGCGGCAGAGACACCTCTTGCAGGCCGTCCATCATATCGCCGAAAACGGTCCCGACCGCGCAGCCACTGGTGCGGGTTTTCTTGCGCATCTTCTCTTCGTAGTCGGTCTTGCGGGCGGTGCGTACGATGACGGTTTCCAGCTCTTCATCATAGTCGATACCGGTGATTTCATCCTCAGCGCTCAGCATACCCTGATTGCGCAGAAACCCCAGCGCCAGATAGTCCGGGTAGTCGCCGATGGTCATGGCGGTGACGACTTCCTGTGCGTTCAGGAAAATGGTCAGCGGGCGCTCTTCGACAACACGCGCCGTGACCTCGGCCCCGGCCTGATCAGTCCCCACGATGGGCCGCGTCAGCCGCGCCGCCGTCGGATCAGGCGCGATCAGATAATCGCTCACATCATCAAGCCTGGCCAATTGCATCCCTCCGATGGCTGCGCTACGTGTTTTGCATCTCGTTATAAAGCATCCGATGCCCGCCACCACACCCAAAACACAAACCCCCCGTTCTGCCTTCTGGAAGGGGGTCAAAGACGGTGGCCCCTTCGTCCTCGTGGTCGGTCCGTTTGCGCTGCTCTTTGGCGTGCTGGCCACTGAGGCTGGGCTGAACGTCTTTGAAACACTTGCTTTTTCGATTGCCGTGATCGCCGGAGCCGCCCAGTTCACAGCCTTGCAGTTGCTGGTTGAAGACACGCCGACCGTGATTGTTCTGGCCTCGGCGCTGGCGGTGAACCTGCGCATGGCGATGTATTCAGCCTCGCTGACGCCCTATCTGGGCGCGGCTCCCCTGTGGCAGCGCGCGATGGCGGCCTATTTTACCCTCGATCAGTCCTATGCCTGCTCGATCATGCAGTTCGAGGCAAAACCACAAATGACCGTTCCCGCGCGTATGGCCTACTTTTTTGGCACCGTCGCGCCTGTGGCCCCCGCCTGGTACGTCTTTACCTTTGTGGGGGCGGCGATCGGAACACGGGTGCCCGAAAGCTGGGCGCTTGATTTTGCGCTCCCGATCACCTTTCTGGCGTTGCTGGCGCCGATGTTGCGTACCCCTGCGCATCTGATCGCGGCCTTTGTGTCGATTGTGGTCAGCCTGCTGGCAGCGGGTGTTCCCTATTCGCTCGGCCTGCTGATCGCGGGTGTGATCGCGATGATGGCAGGTGCGCAGGCCGAAGTGATCATTGAGCGCCGAAAGGCCGGATCATGATCGAGACATACAAGCTCTGGATCGTCATCATCGGGTTGGGGGTGGGCAGCTACCTGTTGCGCTTTGCCTTTATCGGCTTCGTGGGCAACCGCCCGATCCCCGATTGGATGCGCCGCCATCTGCGCTACACGGCAGTCGCAATTCTGCCCGCACTCGTGGCCCCCCAGGTGGCCTGGCCCGCCGCAACCGGTGGAGACCTGGACCTGCCGCGCCTTGCCGCAGCCACGGCGACACTCGCCGTCGGTTTGGTGACACGGAATGTCTTTGCCGCCATTTTTGCCGGTGCCGGAACGCTTTACCTGCTGTTGTTCATGCTCGCCTGAGCAGGGGTCTAAATCTCGGCCGCGACCACCCCATCCAACACGTCACCTTCGTCGTTTTCATAGTATTTTTCGGTCACGACACCGGACCGTGTCGCGACCTGCTCCATCAGGTTGACCGGAAAGAAGGTCACCCGGATGTCTTCGAATCCGGGTATCTGCCGCATCAGCGATGAGGTGGCGTTCGTGCAGAACGCGCTGCCGACAGGGCCGTTTGACTGCACCAGTTGCAACGCAATTTCCGCCTGCTGCGCCGAAACTTCGATCTCTTGCGTGACAACGTGAAAAGTGCTGCGCGCATGGGCACTCTTATAGGCTTTGACCCACCCCGGCGATATACCGTAGAGCACATCGCCCCGTTCTTTCACACGCGCATGTTTGAAAGACCCTGCGGGGTCAAAAATGACCTGTTGGCTGCCGGAGACGATAAGCGCGGTATGCGCCCCCGCACCCGAAGTGTTGTTCACAACCGTCACGAGGGTCAGTTTGGGCACCCCCTCTGGCACGTAGGCCGCAGCACGCGCCTGCGCCACACTCACATCATCGGCGGAGCGTACGGCACATCCGGCAAGGGCCGCTAACATGGCCAGAATAAGGAAAAAACGCATCAAAGGGAGCTGAGCAACTTCACCCTCAGGTGATAAAGATCGCCATCAGGATGATCAGTACGATAATCGCGATAACCGTACGCATGGTCCACCGCATGAAACCGTCAAAGGTCTTTTCTTGCGCTTTGACGTCCATATCACCGTGTTTGTGTTCTGCCATTGCCGCAGGTCCTTTTCTTGCACGTGGTCTTAGCCCTAATGGATTCGGCTGCCCATGTCACGTCATCGCATTGCACCTGCTACCAAATAACTCAATGCGTATCATGTTACAGATGACAGGAGGCTTGCCGCCGCCCCCTTTCAGATCAGCTCTCCGTGTCCAGATCCTGCGCAAGACGAAACCCGATCCGCGTCGGTTCCGGCTTTTCGGCAGGCTTTGCAGTGGCGCGCAGCAGCACGTTCAGCTGACTGACATGCTGTATCATCTGCGTGCGGCTGCCGGTCCCGTCGATCCCGTAAAACGTCACGATGTCCGGATCGAAATACCCCATGCCCTCGATGCGCAGCACGCCCGCATCGCCACCGGTAAACCCCATGGCGACCTCTTGCGTACTGTCGAGCTGTTCCTCGAAGTTTTTCAGGTACAGGATAATCCGCTCATAGGCCCACTGTGCGGGCGATTTCTCCTTGGCCGGATCAGGCCGCATGGATTTGGGCAGCGGTTGCGCCCCGGCGTTTTTCGTCTTGGGGTCCGCATGCACCTCATGAAGCCCGGCCAGCGCGGCCGCCTCGACGGCTTCGGCAGCTGTCTCTATGCTCTCGCCCATCGCTTACTCCTTGCGTTGGTAGACCCAAGCACCATCGCGTCCCCTGTCCCGTGTCGCAAGCCCCGCCTGGTAAAGGTGGCTGAGATGTGCCACCGCCTCGACCAGGGCCAGACCATATTCCGCCTCGCCGATGGACCGCTTGAAGAGCGGGGCAAAACACTCCCCCGCAGATTTTGGCGTGTCGATGAAGGCCAACAGCCTTTTCAGCGCACCATGATGGTTCTCGATCAGCTGGCGCAGGCGCATGGGCAGGCCGGTAAACGGCAGCTTGTGTCCCCCGAGTACCAGATGATCGGCGCGCGCGAGACCGGCAAAGCGCTCGCAGCTTTCCAGCCAGTCGCCAATCGGATCGGCCATCGGCTCGGTCGCATAAACGCCGATGTTCGGACTGATCGACGGCAGGATCTGATCGCCCGCCAGCACCAGATTGTCATCGCGGCTCCAAAAGGTGGCATGTTCGGGCGCATGCCCGTTCCCGGTGTGTATGTCCCAGGTGCGGCCGCCCATCGCGATGCTGTCCCCCTGACGCAGGCGGGTATATCCCAGCGGCATCGGCGCCACCATATCGGCGAAATTGAACGGGCGCTCGTCCCGGCGGCGGGCCAGGACATCCGCCGCCATGCCCGCGCTTTGATAGAAGGCGATCGTTTCGGGCGCGGGACGTTCCTGGTCGTCGAGGGTCAGCATCCGTGCAAAAAGCCAGGCCGTGCGGGTTGTGAGCAGTTCCGCCCCGAACTCGGCCTGCAGCCAGCCGGCCAGCCCGACGTGATCGGGGTGATGGTGAGTGACAATGACCCGCTCGACCGGACGGCGCTGCAAAGGCCCCTGCATCAACGTTTTCCAGATCGCCCTCGTCCGTTTTGAGGCAAAGCCGGTATCGATCACCGTCCAGCCGGTGCCCTCGTCAAGCGCGTAGATATTGACGTGATCCAGCTTCATCGGGAGCGGCAGGCGCATCCACAGCACACCGGGTGCCACCTCGATAGCCTCCCCTTCGGCCGGGGCCGTGTCCCAGGGATATCTCAGGCCTTCGGGAGGTTGGTCTTTCATTACGCCGCCAGCTCATCTGGGCTCAGGCTGTACAAATCCTCCGCGCCGGCCTGGGCATGAACCAGCAATGCCGCATGTTCCGGCAGAAGACGCAGGATATAGGACCGTGCAAGGGCTTCGCGCGCTGTCCCCGGTGCCACAATCGCGGCTTTCAGATGCAGATAACCACCCAGAATGCGGGCAAAAGCGCGCAGATAGGGGGCGGCTCCGGCAAACCGCACCGTCATGTCCTCCTGTGCGGCAACCCACTCAGTCCCTTCGCGCAGACTCTCCGTGGCTTGCCAGAGCGGCTCTGCGAGATCCGGGAACATGTCTTTGGCCGTTTCCGCGAAAGCTTCGATTTCGTCCAGCAGGCGGTGGGCGGCCTCGCCCCCGTCCATCATTTTCCGCCCGACCAGATCCATCGCCTGAATACCATTGGTACCTTCGTAGATTGCGGTCACGCGCACGTCCCGACTGAATTGCGCGGCCCCCGTCTCTTCGATAAAACCCATGCCGCCATGCACCTGTACCCCCAACTCGGACACTGCGATGCCCGTCTCGCTGCCAAAAGCCTTTGCAATGGGCGTCAGCAGGGCCGCCCGCGCCTGCCAGTCCAAACTGCCGGTTGCGCGCGCCATATCAATCGCCACCGCACAGCTCAGCCCGATACTGCGGGCGGCAAATATATCCGCCTTCATCGTCGTGAGCATGCGCCGTACATCGGCGTGATCAATGATCGCCCCCGTGACCGTACCTTCCGGAGCCGTACGGCCCTGCTTGCGGTCCATCGCATAGGCCAGCGCGTGCTGATAGGCAGCCTCGGCCACGCCCGTGCCTTGCGCACCGACCCCCAGACGAGCGTTATTCATCATCGTGAACATCGCGGCCATGCCACCCTGCTTTTCACCCACCAGCCAACCCGTAGCTCCGTCATACTGCATCACCGCGGTGGGGGAGCCGTGCAGACCCAGCTTGTGTTCCAGGCTGACCACCTTGACGGTATTGGCCGGACCGAGGGTGCCATCGGGGTTGGGCAGACGCTTGGGCACCAGAAACAGGCTGATGCCTTTGGTCCCCAGCGGTGCACCGGGCAGGCGGGCGAGGACAAGGTGGCAGATGTTGTCCGTCACGTCGTGATCGCCCCAGCTGATATAGATTTTCTGGCCCGTGATCGCATAGGTCCCGTCGCCCTTGTCTTCCGCCTTGGTGCTCAACGCTCCAACATCGGACCCGGCCTGTGGTTCGGTCAGGTTCATCGTGGCGCTCCACTCCCCTGAAATCAGCCTGGGCAGATAAAGATCCTTGATCTCATCGCTGGCGTGGTGTTCCAACGCCTCGATCTGGCCCTGGCTCATCAGCGGGGCGATCTGAAGCGAGAGGCAAGCCCCGCTCATCATTTCATTCACGGCACTGGCAACGGTGATCGGCAATCCCAGGCCGCCATAAGCGGGGTCGGCAGACATGCCGACCCAACCGCCCTCAGCGATCGCCTTCCACCCGGCATCAAAGCCGGGCGAGGTGCGGACCACCCCGTTTTCGAGGGTCGCAGGATGCAGATCACCGATCCGGTGCAAAGGGGCCAACACCTCGTCACAGAGCTTGCCCGCCTCGGTCAGGATCGCCCGTGTCAGGTCACGGCTGGCGTCGGCAAACCGGTCAGTCTGGCGCAGTTGTTCCACCCCGACCACATGTTCGATCAGAAAGGAAAAGTCATCGACCGGCGCATGGTAAGGCATTTCAAACTCCCCCTGAATACGGGCATCGCCTTGGCAAGGGCGGCCACAGCTTGTAGATGCTGACGCACAGCATGGGGTGCAATACCCCGCTCAGCAACAAAAACGCGGCGTCACAGGTTCCCACGATGGCTCAAGACCCTCTGATTTTGTCGGCACAGCCTGCCGGCATCCAAAAGGCAGCGGCCCTTTTGGCGCAGGGGGCGCTGGTCGCATTCCCAACCGAAACAGTCTACGGTCTTGGGGCGGATGCGCGCAACGGGCGGGCGGTGGCCGCGATCTTTGAAGCCAAGGGACGGCCCAGTTTCAACCCGCTGATCGTGCATGTACCAAACGTCGAAGCCGCCAAAGCTCTTTGCATCTGGTCGGACGCCGCGGAAGGCCTGGCCATGCATTTCTGGCCCGGCCCGCTCAGCATGGTGCTGCCGCTGCGCGCAGATCATGGCCTGTCGTCGCTGGTGACCGCAGGCTTGCCGACCGTGGCATTACGCGTGCCCGCCCACCCGGCGGCACAGGCCCTCTTGCAGCGTTTTGCCGGGCCGGTGGCTGCGCCTTCCGCCAACCCCTCGGGGCGCATCAGCCCGACGACGGCAGCGCATGTGCAAGAAGACCTTGGGTCAAAGGTGGCGGCCATCATCGATGACGGCCCCTGCCCCGTCGGGCTGGAGAGTACGATCGTGGGGCTCGATGGTGTCCCGCGTCTGCTGAGACCCGGCGGTGTCCCTGCAGAGGACATTCAGGCGGCCCTGGGCGCTGACCTTCTGGCATCAGAAGATGGCATTGTCTCTGCACCAGGGCAATTGTTGTCACACTATGCACCCCGCGCCGCGGTCCGGCTGAATGCAGCGCAAAAGACCCCTGATGAGGTGTTTCTGGGATTTGGCGATATTGCCTGCGATCTCAACCTGTCACCCTCGGCTGACCTGAAAGAGGCCGCCGCGAACCTGTTTGAGTATCTGCACCGGTTGGACCGGACCGGCCGGCCAATTGCCGTTGCGCCGGTGCCCGCGCGGGGTCTTGGCACTGCAATCAATGATCGTCTCAGGCGTGCCGCCGCCCCGCGGTGACGCCATACCAGCGGTGGGGGTCAGGCGTTCCCTGCCGTCGGGGACAGGCCCAACGGGTCCACGCCCAGGCTTTCCAGAGCCGCCGACCATTTCTGTGCCGCGGGCACCTGAAAGATCAGGTTGGCGGCGGCATCAGCGGTCAACCAGCCGTTCTGTGCGATCTCGCTCTCAAGCTGGCCGGGCCCCCAGCCTGCGTATCCCAACATCATGAGCGCATGCTCAGGGCCCTTTCCGGCGGCGATCTCCTCCAGGATATCCAGGGTTGCGGTCATGCCGAACGCATTGCCCACCTTCAGCGTGTGCAGGCTGGAGAGATAATCAATCGAGTGCAGAACGAATCCCCGACCGGTTTCAACCGGTCCGCCGAAATGCACCGGCATCTCGCTCGTTTCGCCGGACGCGGAGATATCAAGCTGGTCCAGTACATCGCTCATGCGGATCTCTTTATTGGGCTTGTTCACAATCAGACCCATGGCGCCCTTTTCGGAATGCGCACAGAGCAGCACCACGGAATGCTCGAACCGCGGATCCCCCATGGAGGGCATTGCCACCAGCAGTTTACCTTCCAGATCCAATACCATTTCCCCGGAACACTGATTGTTAGGCCTTCGAGCATGGCGCGCCCGCAGGTCGGGCGCAAGGCTAAAGCCACAGCATCGGTCGAAACATGCCTGACCGGATCGTGACTTGGCTTTTGCGGGAACCTGTCGCATAGAAATACCATGAGAAAACTGCTTTGCTCCGCTGCCCTCTGCACCTCTTTCAGCCTGCCTGTTGTCGCACAGGACCATTTTGAAATGCCGGTGACGGCAGATGTCCTGCCCGGCTGGGTCCAGGCTGACGGCAGCCGGATGGCCGCCTTGCGACTGACACTGGCACCGGGTTGGAAGACCTATTGGCGCGCGCCCGGAGACGCTGGCATTCCGCCGCAATTTGACTGGTCCCGGTCGAAAAACCTTGAGGCGACGTCCATCAGCTGGCCGGCCCCCAAGGTCTTTGACCAGAATGGCATGCGCTCGGTCGGATATGAGGACACGCTGGTGATCCCGGTACGCATCGATCCTGCGCGCGACGGAGAACCGATACACCTGCGCGCAAAAATGGCCCTCGGGATCTGTTCGGATATCTGCATCCCGCATGAGCTTGAATTTGATGCAGAGATCGACGGCGACACGCTGACGCCGACACCGGCGATTGCCGCCGCCCTTGCGCAGCGGCCCTACAGCGCCTCTGAGGCTGGCGTCCGGGCCGCCGAGTGCAACATCAGCCCGACCGCAGATGGTCTGCAGATTGAGGCGCGCGTGACGATGCCCTCGGCAGGGGGCAAGGAATATGTCGTGATCGAACCGGGCCTCGGTGATATCTGGGTCAGTGAAGCCAAGACCAAACGAGAAGGCGGCGCGGTGATTGCGACCTCCGAGATGATCAACGTTCAGGGCGGGCCTATTGCGCTCGATCGCTCGGCGATCCGGATCACGGTGCTGGGCAGCAAACATGCGGTCGATATTCGGGGCTGTTCGTCGCGCTAGGTTTCCGATGCCCGCTGCCAGATGAGTGTCACAGCGGCGAAGCCGATATAGGCCACAAAGGTCAAGACCGCACACCCGGCGATAAAGAGCCCCAGCGATGCAGGCAGGGCCGATCCTTGGGCAAAGACCGGGAACACCGCTGCCAGGGGCCCGAAAAGGCTGCCGTGCCAGATGGCCCACCCCAGTGTCGCCGCCCCCCAGCCCAGGATAACAACCCAAAGCAGCACAAACCCTGACCGCAGGGCCGGTACCGGAGATTTTACCGCCCGGCGCATGGCGGCCATCTGCCGGGCAATGTCATGCTGCACGGCAACCAGCGCAGGCACCACCAGCAAGACCAGCACCATTCCGAAACCCAAACCATAGACCAGCGTTATGACCGTCGGCTTGAGGAACTGCGCCTGCCGGCTTCCCTCGTAAAGCAAGGGCGCCATCCCGATGACAGTGGTCATTGTCGTCAGCATGACCGGCCGCAAGCGGTCGGTGGCGCCATCTATGATCGAGGGGATCAGCCCACGGTCCTTGGCGTATTCGTCAATGGTGGTGATCAATACGATAGAATCGTTGATGATGATCCCCGTCATTCCCAACAGCCCCACCACGGTGAACATGCTCAGCGGAATGTCCCAGACCGCGTGGCCATAAATGGTCCCCACCAGTCCGAACGGGATGATGGCCATCACAACCGCCGGTCGGGTCCAACTCGCAAAGACCCATGCCAGAACCAGATAAATACCTGCCAGACAGAGAATAAACCCTGTCAGCGCATTGGTGAGAAAATCGCTTTCCTGCTCTGCCAGACCGGCCAGTTCCCACTCGACCTGATGGGTACTGGCGATATCCGGCAGAATCTCCTCGCGCAGGCTCGTCTCGATCTCGGTTGCGCGCACGGGATCATCTTCAGATATATCGCCCGTGACGGAAATCACCCGCACCCCGTTCTCCCGCCGGACGGTACTGAACCCGATGCGACGCTCGACACTGACGATGTCCGCCAGCGGCACATAGGCCCCCGTGGGGCTGCGCATCTGCGTGCGCTCCAGAAAGTCCGCCGTCAGCTCCCCGTCGGGCAACTCCACCCGGATTTCGGCGCTGCGCGGGCCATCGGGATAGGTCGCAGCCTCGATCCCGCCCAGCCGGTTGCGCAGACTGCGGCCCAGGTCATCGATCTTGAAGCCCAGCGCCTGTCCCTGCGGGGTGAGGTCGAGGATCAGTTCCTCCTTGTCGTACGCAAGGTTGTCTTCAACGGCGCTCACTTCGGGATACCGCAGCAACGCGTCCTGCAGGTCCAGACTGGCGGCTTTCAACTCTTCGGTCTCTGCCCCGAAAAACCGAACGCTGAGCGCGTCACCACCGGGCCCCGAGCGCCAACCCCGAAAGCTCAAAGCCTCAACAAGCGGATGATTTTGCACCGTTTCCTGAAGGTCTCCGACAAAGGCAAAGCTGGAATAGGGGCGCTCTTCGGCATCGATCAACTCGATCAGGATACCGCCCAAAAGATCGATGTCCTTGTTTTCCGAGCCGCTGAGCCCACGGCCCACATCGCCCCCGGTAACGGTCATCACATAATCAAGCGGATTACGACCATAGCGCACCTCGTATTCGGCAGCCAGTGCTTCGGTTGCGCGCCGCATTTCGCGCATCATCTCCAGCGTGTCTTCGCGTGTGGCACTTTCGACCATCGCGAAATTCCCGGTGATCGAACCGCGTTCCGGGGCATTGAAAAACCGCCACTGCACATCGCCGCGCACAAAAAGGGCAATCTGGCTGGCCAGCACTACAACAACCCCGGACAGCACAACATAGCGCCCCGCAATCACCCCGGCCATGAAGGGACGAAAGAGCGTTTCCCGCACCCACCGGAAACCCTTGTTGACCTGCCGGCTCGGCCAGTCATACCAAGGCTCCCTCGCTTTTGCGGCCAAGGCGTGGGCCATATGGTGCGGCAGGATCAGAAAGCATTCGATCAACGAGGCGATCAGCACCGCGATGACGGTGATGGGAATGCTTTGGATGAGGGTGCCAAACCGTCCTTCGATCACCGCCAGCCCGAAAAACGCAATGACCGTAGTCAGGGTCGCTGCCAGAACAGGCATGGCCATGCGTCGCGCTGCGTTCTCTGCGGCCTGCATGGGGTGTTCGTTGAAATGGCGCGCGCGGTGATCTGCGTGTTCCGCGACAACGATCGCGTCATCCACGACAATCCCCAAGGTAATGATCAACCCAAAGAGCGAGATCATGTTCAGCGTCTGACCACCGGCATACATGATCGCGATGGCGGCCAGCATCGCCACCGGAATACCGGCTGCGACCCAAAAGGCGGTGCGCGCGTTCAAAAACAGGAACAAAAGGCAGATCACAAGGCCAAGGCCCATCAGGCCGTTGCTGACCAGAATGCTGAGCCTGCTTGAAATCGCTTCTGCCCGCATCCGGATCAGATCGACCGTCACACCGGCTGGCAGGGTTGCCTGAAGGTCTTGCGCCACCTCTTCCACGCTGCGCTGGATTTCGATGGCGTCGCCCCGGGCCGAGCGGTCGACCCGCATCGAGATTGCGGGGTTGTCGCCCATGAAATAACTGCGCTCACGGTCTGCGCCTGCTCGGCTGACGGTGGCGAGGTCGCCAATGGTCAGCTTGGAGCCATCCGGGTTGGACCGTAAAACAATCGCCGCAATCTGGTCCGGGTCGCGTTTCTCGGACCCGGTACGGACCCGCGCATTGGCCCCCGAGACATCGCCCGCGGGATCGGTATCAACCTCTGCGGCCACGGCGGCGGCAATCTCTGCCATCGTGATATCATTGGCGATCAGTTGAGCCGAGGGCACCTCGACCAGCGTCTGAGGGGCTGCAACGCCGCTGAGGGTGGTCCGGGTCACGCCCGCGGCAAACAGCCGGATCACCAGCTCATCCGCATAGAGCCCAAGCTGCTCAGGGCTCACAGACCCGCTGATGACGACATCCGTCACCCTGTTGCCCCACGAAGAGCGCCGCACGCGAGGGTCTTCCGCATCTTCGGGCAGATCTGTGACCGCATCCACCGCATTCTGCACATCGTCTGCGGCGCGCGACATGTCCCAGTTGGCCTCAAAACTCACGGTGATCGTGCCGCTGCCTTCACCGGCATTGGCCGAGGTCGTCTCAACCCCGTCGATCGCCAGCAAGCCCGGTTCAAGCAGCTGTATGATGGCGCGGTCAATATCATCAGCCCCCGCCCCCTCCCACTCCGTGGTGACGCTGATGCTGTCCAGCACGATATCGGGAAAGAACTGTGTGCGCATATTAGGCACAGCAGCCAGGCCCAGCAGGATCAATACAACAAACAGCAGATTGGCCAGGGTGCGGTGTCGGGCAAAATATGAAAGCAGGCCACCTGCTGGCGCGGGGATGTCGCGTACCATCCGCTAGCCCCCCATGCGGCTTTCAATGCTGGCCACCATTTGCGCAGGCACCGAAGGCTCAGCCAATTGTGCCAGCATGCGGGCGCGGTCATCTTCGGGCATGCCCGTATCGCCCTGAACAAAGGCCATCAGCCGCGCGCGCCGCTCGTCGGAAAGCTCAAGCAGCGAGGGCATCGCGACCGCTTCGGCCACGCTTTCGCGCACCGCGCGGACCTTGATGCCTGCCCCCAGGAGGGGGGACAGTTCGCGCACAACCTCTCGGCCTTCAAGACTTTCGCCACGCACCAAGACGTCATCCCCCTGGCGCCGCACCAATTGCACCGCCAGGGTCTCAAGCCGGTCGTCCCCGGTCAGGGCCAGAACGTGCCCGGACGCCGCGAGTGCCGAGGCAGGCAGGCGGACGACATTCTCCACTCTGGGTTCTTCCACCCGCACGGTCACGAAATCACCGGGCCGGAACCCCGGTGCGCGTTCAAGCCGGGCAAAGACCAACCGCCCTGTCTGGCCCTCGCCTGCTGCGGCATTGACCCTGCTGATGGTGCCCTGCGCCATCAGATCGGCCCCGGTGACGTCGAGGGTCGCTTCCACCGGCGCCAGCAGGATCGAGCCCGTGTCGTCCAGCAAACGCGCATATTGTGCAGTGGAAACGCGGAAAGCGACCTCCAGGTCAGTGGGGTCCACCAGATCCGCCAGCCGTTCATTGGCCGCGATCAGGCCACCTTCGACGACCGCCGTATCGCTCAGGGTGCCATCAAAGGGGGCTTCTACGGTTGCATCCTCAAGGTCGCGAGCAGCATCAGCCAGGGCGATGCGCGCGCGGGCAAGGCGCGTCACGGCCTGATCGATACGGGCTTCGGCCTGGGTCACGGCCTGCATGCGGGCAAGCACCACCGACTGGGCTGCAGCCGCCTCAAGCTCGGCAATTTCAACCGAAGCCGTCGCGCCAACGCCGCGATCTGCCAGATCAACCTGGCGGGCAAGGGCCTGTTCGCGCAAGACAGCCTGTTGCCGGGCGGCGCGCTCTTCCTGATGTGCAAGCTCCAGGCCCCGGTCTGCGTCCCGCACCTCGGCCTCCGCATCCTCCAGATCCGCCGTCAGGCGATCAAACTCCGATTGCAGATCAGCCGGATCAATGGATACCAGCACTTCCCCCGCCACCACTGCGCCGCCATCTTCAAAAAACGGCGCCAGTTCGATGATCCGCCCCGCCACAGCCGCGCGCAGCTCAAGCGTGCGGCGCGATGTCACTTCACCAAAGGTTTCCAGGACGGGCGTTTCCACACCGGGCTGCGCCGTGATGACGTTGACGACAAAAACACGTTCGCGGGTGGGCGGCGTCGGGCGTTCGCTCGTCATCCGGTCCTGTACGGCGCTGCTCACCAGATGCACCGCGTAGACAAGCAGTCCCAGCGCAACAGACGCTAGAAACAGGCCGATCATGCTTTGCCGCAAAAACCGCATTATACCTACATCCTCAAAACACACCTAAACATATTCTATAAACTTAAGCGTCGATCACAAAATACCAACCATAAGGCTTTATACGGGAAAGCTTCTTATTTCCGTCGTTGATTTTCGTCCAATCGCGGTAAAATCTCGATAAAGTTACAGGGCCGGTGACGATAATCGAGCTGTTTGGCCAAAATTTCATCCCAGGCATCCTTGCAGGCCCCTGGGCTGCCGGGCAGCGCAAAAAGATAGGTGCCGTTGGCAACACCGCCCGTGGCACGGCTCTGCACCGCACTGGTGCCGATTTTCTGCATGGAAACCATGGTGAAGACGGTGCCAAAGGCATCGATCTCTTTCTCGTAGACATCGCGGTGCGCCTCGACGGTGACATCGCGGCCCGTCAGGCCGGTTCCGCCGGTTGAGAGCACAACATCAATGCTGCTGTCATGACACCATGTGCGCAGTTGCTCCGCGATCTGGTCGCGTTCGTCGGGCAGAATGCGGCGGTCTGCAAGCTCATGACCCGCCGCCAGAAGCCTGTCCACCAGCACATCGCCCGACCGGTCCTGCGACAGGTCCCGACTGTCCGACACCGTCAGCACCGCAATGCGGATCGCAATAAACTCTTTGTTTTCGTCAATCCGGCTCATGTCAGGTTCTCTCCAGGAGCGCGAGGCGCAGGGCCAGCGCGGCAAAGATGCTTGCGGTCAGAATATCCAGCAGTCGGCTGCCCTGCGCAAGCCTCTGGCCCAGGGAGCCCGCGCCCATGCCCAGCAAGCCGTTGACCGCCAAACCGCCCAAAGACAGCACGACGCCGAACACGATGAATTGAAACAGGACAGGGCCCGCCTCGGGCTGCACAAACTGTGGAATGAAGGCCAGCACGAAAAGGATCACCTTGGGGTTGGTAAGATTGACGATCAGACCGGCACGAAAAGCGCTCACCGCGCGGGGCGGCAGCGCTTGAAGCGACGGGATGGGTCTGCGCAGCGCCTGAAAGGCAAGCCACGACAGATAGGCAACGCCAAGCCACCGGATGACGTCAAAAGCAACGGGCCAGCTGGTCAAAAGCGCGCTCAGCCCCGCTCCGGCCAAAAGCACATGCACCATCCCGCCCAGAGCGATCCCGGCACTGGCCGCCCATGCCGCCCTTGCACCCGACCGCAGGCCCTGACCCAGACAAAACATCATATCCGCCCCCGGTGTCAGGTTCAGCGCGAGCGCAGCAGGCACAAAAGCCACAAGTGTCAGCGGATCAACCATCGGTCAGCCGCGCCTTCAGGCTCAGCAAATCCGCCCAGGCCTCGCGCTTTGCAGCAGGCATCCGCAACAGGTAGGCCGGGTGAAACATGGGCAGCACCGGCAAACCGTCCACCTCGGTCCAATGGCCGCGCAATCTTGTGATACCCCGCTTTCCCAAAAGGGCCTGAGCCGAGATATTGCCCATCACAACCAGCACCTTGGGCTGCGCCAGCGCGATATGACGGTCCAGAAAGGGGCGCATCATGGCAATCTCTTCCGCGCTCGGGTCCCGGTTCTGCGGCGGACGCCAGGGCAGCACATTGGTGATGTAGACAGGGGCGTCCGTTTCTGCCCGCCCCATGTCGATGGCCGCAAGCATCCGGTCCAGCAATTGACCCGCCCGTCCGACAAAAGGCCGCCCCTCGCGATCTTCATCGCGTCCGGGAGCCTCGCCGACGATCATCACGGGTGCCCCGGCAATACCATCGCTGAAGACCAGGTTGCGTGCGCCCTGCTTGAGTGCGCAATGCTCGAAACCCGCCAACGCCGCCTGCAGCCCTGCGAGATCCTGCGCAGATGCCGCCATCCGTCTGGCCTCTTGCACGGCGTCGGTTTTTGCGGGGGGTGCCGGGGGGGCTGCAGCGGTCACAGACGCTTTCGCGCGCGCGGGTGCCTCCTGCTTGTCCGGCAGAGCATAGCGATCCACCGGGGCATCGCAGATCGCCTCTGTCGCGCCCAGTTCGGCCTGCCAGTCCAGCAGGGCCAGCGCATGGTGAAAATCCGATGATTCCATGCCGCCAGTCTACGCCCGACCAGCGGCAAACTGAACCGCAATCGCATCTTGCGGCCCGCGCCTTGCCGAGGCATCCCCCCCTGCCTATAAGGTCAGAAATCGCCAAAGGTTGCGCCCATGACGTTCCCCCACCGACATCTGCTTGGTATCGAGGCCCTGCGCCCGGAAGAGATCAACACCCTGCTCGATCTGGCCGACACCTATGCCGCCCTGAGCCGGCAACCGGACAAACACGCCGATGCGCTGACCGGCCTCACCCAGATCAACATGTTCTTTGAGAACTCCACCCGCACACAGGCCAGTTTCGAGATCGCGGGCAAGCGGCTGGGCGCGGATGTGATGAACATGGCCATGCAGGCAAGTTCGGTCAAAAAAGGCGAGACGCTGATTGATACCGCCCTGACGCTCAACGCGATGCATCCCGATCTGCTGGTGGTGCGGCACCCCCATTCGGGCGCGGTTGATCTGCTGGCGCAAAAGGTCAATTGCGCGGTGCTGAACGCAGGCGACGGGCGGCACGAACACCCGACGCAGGCGCTGCTCGATGCGCTGACGATCCGGCGGGCCAAGGGACGGCTGCACCGACTCTCCATCGCCATTTGCGGCGATATCGCGCATTCCCGCGTCGCGCGCTCCAACATCATGCTGCTGGGCAAGATGGAGAACCGCCTGCGCCTGATCGGGCCACCGACCTTGCTCCCCTCTGGCATCTCGGAGTTCGGGGTGGAGGTGTTTGAAGACATGACCGAAGGGTTGCGCGATGTTGATGTCGTCATGATGCTGCGGTTGCAAAAGGAACGGATGGATGGCGGTTTCATCCCGTCCGAGCGGGAGTACTACCACCGCTACGGGCTGGATGCCGAAAAGCTTGCCGTTGCCAAACCCGACGCCATCGTCATGCACCCCGGCCCGATGAACCGCGGGGTGGAAATCGATGGCACTCTGGCCGATGACATCAACCGCAGCGTCATTCAGGATCAGGTGGAAATGGGGGTCGCCGTGCGGATGGCCGCGATGGATCTCCTGGCCCGCAACCTGCGCCTGACACGAGAAGCCCAATGACCGCAACACTCTCCATCCCCGCAGCCGAAAGTGGCCTGATCCGGGTCTTTGCCCTCTCTCTGCCGGAGGCGGAGGCAAAGGCTCTCAAAACCGATAGGGCGCCAAACGGCGGGCACCCCGTGGAACGGGCGCTTGGCGCAGAAAAACTGGTGACAAAACACGTGGAGGTTTTTCCGATTTCGGATCTGGGTGACATGAGCCTGCCCGATTACCTGACGGAAGGCGCGGGCGCGGCGGTGCCGCCCATCGACAGCGACCGCGCCAAGCTGATGGCCTTGGAGGGGTGGGTGATGATCGTTTATTCCAGCGCCTTCGGCGGCAACGCACAGGACATCACGCCCCAAAGCGCCCTGACGCTGATCGGCACCTATGCGCAGGAAGGCACGGATTGGACCAACGCCATCGACATTGAGACCGCCTCCGCCGTGCCGCAGGCCGCCCCGGTGCCGGAGCCGAAACGGCGCCCCTCCGATGCCGCCATGTCGGGGCGCATTGCGATGCTGGCCCTGCTGGTGGCCTTTGCGGTTGTGGGCCTGATGCTTTGGGTGGGAAGCTGAGAATGACCGAGCTTAACCTGATAAACGCCCGCCTCGTGGACCCGGAAACCGGGACAGTGTCAAAAGGCGGGGTGCGCGTAAAAGACGGCAGGATCGTCGAGCATCTGCCCTATGGGGCCCGCCCGTCCGGGCCTTGCGTGGACTGCGATCTGAAATACCTGGCCCCCGGCATCGTCGACATCGGCGTGAAGGTCTGCGAACCCGGCGAGCGGCACAAGGAAAGCTATGGCTCCGCAGGCTTGGCCGCCGCGGCAGGCGGGGTGACCACCATGGTCACGCGCCCCGATACCACCCCGGCCATCGACAGTCCCGAGACGCTGGAATTCGTCACACGCCGCGCCAATGAGGCGGCTCCTGTGAATGTCCTCGTGATGGCTGCGCTGACCAAAGGGCGTGCCGGGCGCGAGATGACCGAGATCGGGTTTCTGATGGATGCCGGTGCCGTGGCCTTCACCGATTGCGACCGGGTTGTGACAGACACCAAGGTTTTTTCACGGGCGCTGAGCTATGCGCAGGGCCTGGGCGCTTTGGTCATCGCGCATCCGCAGGACCCCGGTCTGAGCCGGGGGGCGGCAGCCACGTCCGGTAAGTTCGCCTCGTTGCGCGGCCTGCCCGCCGTGTCGCCGATGGCCGAGCGGATGGGGCTTGATCGCGACATCGCGCTCGTCGAGATGACCGGCGCGCGGTATCATGCCGATCAGATCACCTGCGCCCGCGCTTTGCCGCCGTTGGCGCGCGCCAAGGCCAATGGGCTCGACATCACCGCGGGCACCTCCATCCATCACCTCACGCTGAACGCGCTTGATGTGGCGGACTACCGCACCTTCTTCAAGCTCAAGCCGCCGCTGCGGGACGAGCAGGATCGTCTGGCCATCGCGGACGCGGTGAAGTCCGGGTTGATCGATATCATTTCATCGATGCACACGCCCCAGGACGAGGAAAGTAAACGCCTGCCCTTCGAAGAAGCGGCCTCCGGCGCGGTGGCGCTTGAGACCCTGCTGCCGGCAGCGATGCAACTCTACCACGCCGACCTCATTGATCTGCCGACGCTCTGGCGCGCGATGGCACTGAACCCGGCCAAGCGCCTGGGTCTGGAGAGCGGCAGGCTGAGCATCGGCGCCCCCGCCGATCTGGTGCTCTTTGACCCCGATGCGCCCTTCCTGATGGACCGCGCCGCGCTGCGATCCAAGTCGCAGAACACCCCGTTTGACGGCGCTCGCATGCAGGGCCGCGTGCTGGCAACCTATGTCGCCGGACGCTGCGTCTATGAAAGATCGTGATGCCGCCTGTTGAACACACAGCAGCGGTGATCGCGCTTTGGGCGCTCATCGGGTATCTGCTGGGCTCCATCCCCTTTGGCATGGTATTGGCGCGGCTGATGGGGCTGGGCAATCTGCGGGACATTGGATCGGGGAACATCGGCGCAACCAATGTACTGCGCACCGGCAACAAGCTGGCGGCGGCGCTGACATTGGTGCTGGACGGGGGCAAAGGCGCTGTGGCCGTGCTGGCCGCCCGCGCGGCGGGCAGCGAAGACCTCGCGCAGGTGGCGGGGCTGATGGCAATGATCGGCCATTGCTATCCTGTCTGGCTCCGGTTTGCGGGCGGCAAGGGGGTGGCGACATTTCTGGGCATTGTGCTGGCGCTGGCCTGGCCCGTCGGCATCGGCTGCTGTCTGGCCTGGCTGGCCGGGGCGCTGAGCACGCGGATCTCTTCCATGGGCGCGCTGGTCGCCTCTGCTGCGTCCTTGCCACTGGCGGTGGTGTTGGGGTTTGGCCACGGGGTGATCCTGTTTGCCCTGCTGGCCGTCCTGATCTTTTGGCGGCACCGATCCAACATCGCCCGCATCCAAGCGGGCACGGAGCCAAAAATTGGCCAAAAGACCTGACCCGCTCATCCCGGAAGCTTTCTGGAGGGCGTTGCATGCGCTCCCCACAGGCACCACGTATGGGCACAGTGGAACGCGCCGCTACAGCGCGACAAAGCAGGTCTTTAACAACGGCAAATCCCTCAAGCTGGTCGCAGAAGAACTGGGCGGCACGGGCTACATCAGCCTCAATGCGTATGAGCTTGGCAACGGCCCACGCCTCTTTCCCTGCGAGATGAGTGCTGCAAAAGTCATCACCTTCGTCTGCACGTTCACCCCCGATCAGCCGCGCGCATAGCTGCCATCCGGCCCATGAACCTCATCGCCCTGCAAGGCCGGTGAAAAGACGCAGATCAGGTGCAAGGGCACATCGCCCTCCACCCGGACCTGGTGGGCGTCATGCGCATCCGGGGCATATAAGACACCCGGTGTGATCGCATGCAGCGTGCCGGTGCTTTTCTCCAGCACCGTCCCCGCCCCGCTCAGGCAGAAACATGCCTCGATATGGTGCTTGTATTCCAGATCCAGCACCGCACCGGGCAGCACATGGGTCTCTGTCATGGAAAATCCCATGCCGTCTGATTTCACCAAGAGCCGGAGGCTGCGCCATCCCGGCCCCGCCGCATCCCGCGCGGTGCCCTTCAATGTCTCCTTGTCGATCACAATCATCCGCCCTGCCCTTCTTGCCAGATTACCTGCCATTCAACATTGCATGACCTGCCCGCCCATGCCACATCTTGTCTCATGACAAAAATCCTGACCAGCCCCGATGGCACCCCCGCCAGTCGCCTTGCCTTTGGTGCCATGCAGTTTGGCGGAGCCGCCGATGCGCAGGCCTCGCGCGCCATGTTTGACGCCTGCATCGCTGCCGGGATCACGCATTTCGACACCGCCCATGTCTATACCGGCGGGGCCTCCGAGACGCTGCTGGGGGGGATGCTCGGTGACCGGCGTGACGGTCTGCCGATTGCCACAAAGGTCGCCTATGATGGCGGAGGCTCGAAGCAGAATATCCACAGATCCTTTGAGATATCGCGACAGCGGCTGAACATGGATATGGTCGATATCCTCTACCTGCACCGCTTTGATCCCGATACCGATCTGCATGAGAGCATGGAGGCCCTTGCCGAGTTGAAACAGCAGGGCCTGATCCGCTATGTCGGCGTGTCGAACTTTGCCGCCTGGCAGGTGGTCAAGGCCATCGGGATCGCGGCCAAATTCGACATCACGGTCGATATCCTCCAGCCGATGTACAATCTGGTCAAGCGGCAGGCTGAGGTGGAGATCCTGCCGATGTGCGCCGATCAGAACGTGGCCTGCGCGCCTTATTCGCCACTGGGAGGCGGCTTGCTGACCGGCAAATATGCCAGCGGTGGGGCGGGCCGGCTGATCGAAGATGACCGCTATACCAAACGGTACGGGCTGGAATGGATGCATCAGGCGGCGCGCGATCTTGCAGAGGTCGCCGTGGATGTGGGAACCGACCCGGCGACTCTGGCCGTGGCCTGGGCGGCCGCCCACCCCATGGGCCCGACACCGATCATCTCCGCCCGGTCAACAGCGCAGCTCGCCCCATCGCTGGCGGCCATGACCTACGAGATGCCCCCCGCGCTTTACGCGCGGCTTGCAGCGCTGAGCCCCACGCCGCCACCGGCCACGGACCGGATCGAAGAGCAGGCATGACGCAGGCGCTGGTGATCGGCGGCGGGATTGCGGGGCTGTCCGCCGCAGCTCATCTGTCGCGGGATGCCGAGGTCACCGTGCTAGAGGGCGAGGAGGCGCTTGGCTATCACGCCTCGGGCCGGTCCGCCGCCCTGATCGAACAGAACTATGGCGCCCCCAGCGTGCAAGCCCTGAACCGTGCCAGCGTAGAGTATCTGCAGACCCATGACGGCGGGTATCTCACCCCGCGCGGGCTGATGATCCTTGGCACGGCAGAGGAAGAAGAGGCCTTTCGCACCGACCTTGCCGACATGGGGCTGGAGGAGATTTCGGTCGACTGTGCCTGCGGTATGGTGCCGGTGCTGAACCCCGACCGGTTGCGCTTTGCGGGATATCACGCGGATGCGCAGGACATCGACACCGACCGCCTGATGCAGGGGTTCGCGCGCACACTCCGGCAGAACGGCGGCGACATTCTGACCCGCCAAAAGGTACGGAGCCTCCGCTATCACAATGAAAAATGGGAGCTTCAGACAGACGCGCAGGCCCACCGGGCCGACATCGTGATCAACGCAGCCGGTGCCTGGGCCGACCAGATTGCCGGGCTTGCCGGTGTTGCACCGATGCGGATTACCCCCCACCGCCGGTCGATGGCACGTATTCCCGCCCCCGACGGCCAGGACGTCAGCAATTGGCCGATGTTCTTTGGTGTTGGCGAAAGCTGGTACGCAAAGCCCGATGCAGGCTGCCTGCTGGTCTCTCCGGCGGATGAAGACCCAGTGGAGCCACATGACGCCTGGGCCGAGGAAATGACGCTGGCGACCGGAATTGCGCTGTTTGAAAAAATGGTGACAACACAGGTGACCCGGCTGTTGTCAAGCTGGGCTGGGCTGCGCAGCTTTGCCCCCGACAGGACACTGGTGCTGGGCCCTGACCCTGCCGCGCCGGGTTTCATCTGGTGCGCCGGACAGGGCGGATACGGTTTTCAGACCGCGCCTGCCGCCGGGCAACTCGTGGCCGATCTGGTCTTTGGACGCGACAGCGCCTTGCCCGCGCAGGTCGTGGCAGCCCTGAAACCGGAGCGGTTGCGATGACCGGCAAGCTGCCCACCAGCGCCAGCGTGCTGGCACCCGGCGAGGGCGCTAAACTGCACGCCCCCGCCGCTGAACGCAACGGAGAGGTTCTATGCGACCTGTTGTGCCGCCATGCGCCGCGCCGGGGTCAAGCCCTTGAAATCGCAAGCGGTACCGGCCAGCACGTTGTGCAGTTTGCCCGTGCCTTGCCCGGCCTGACCTGGCAGCCGACAGAGATCGACGCCGAGCGGCGCGCCAGCATCGATGCCTACGGGGCTGAGGCGGCCTTGCCCAATCTCCTGCCCGCCGTGCCGCTGGATGCCAGTCAAGCCGGGTGGCACAAGAGGCACGGCGCACAGAGCCTGATCGTGCTGGTGAACCTGCTGCACCTGATCTCCACCCCGCAAGCGCGGGTCCTCATCGAAGAGGCCGTCCACGCCCTCGCACCGGAGGGGCGCTTTGTTCTTTACGGGCCTTTCATGCGGGCCGGGCAATTGACCAGCGCAGGCGACCTGCGGTTTCACGCGCAGCTGGCAGAGGCCGATCCGGCCATCGGCTACAAGAACGATGCAGACATCAGGGAATGGCTGCTCGGCGCCGGGGTGCGGGAAGTGGTTGGTATTGAGATGCCCGCAAACAACCTCGCCTTTGTCGCCAGCCGCTAGCCATCCACCCGGATGCGCGCGTTTTTGGGATCATAGGGGCTGTCCTCGACGATCTCCGCGTTCCAGAGCCGATCAAACATCTTTACCTTGAGCGGTGTGCCCGGCACCGCCAGATCAGGCGTAACATAGCCCATACCAATGGATTTCTCGAAAGCCACCGAATACCCGCCAGACGTCAAACGCCCCACGCGGGTCTCGCCATGATAGAGCGCCTCGCGGCCCCAGGGGTCGGCATCTTCCGGCCCATCAATCAGCAAGGTCACACATTTGGCGCGCAGGCCGGTCGCTTCCATCCGCGCCTTGCCATAGAAGTCCTTGGTAAGGTCCACGAAACGCGGCAGATCCGCCTCCAGTGGCGTGGCATCGCGGCCCAGTTCGGTGCCGAAGGCACGATATGATTTCTCCTGCCGCAGCCAGTTCTGTGCACGCGCGCCCACCAGCTTCATCCCGTGTTTTTCTCCCGCCGCTTCAAGCTGATCGAACAGGTAGTTCTGCATTTCGATGGGATGATGCAGCTCCCATCCCAGCTCACCGGTATAGGCCACACGGATCGCGCGCACCGGGCACATGCCCAGCTCAATGTTGCGCATGGTGAGCCACGGAAAGCGCTTGTTGCTGAGAGCCGTGGCGGGGTCCGCGTCCTTGACGATCTCGTTCAGCACATCGCGCGATTTCGGCCCGGCAATGGCAAAGACACCCCATTGCGTGGTCACATCCTGTTCGTTGATCCGGCCGAATTCGGCTTCTTTCTCCATGATCGCCTTGTAGAGGTAGTCCTGATCGTAGGCATGCCACGCCCCGGCGGAGACGAGATAATAGTCGTCTTCTGCAAGCCTTACGATCGTGTACTCCGTCCGCGTCGTGCCGTGGTCCGTCAGCGCATAGGTCAGGTTGATCCGGCCCACCTTGGGCAGCTTGTTGGTGGTGAACCAGTCAAGGAACGCGCTCGCCCCCGGCCCGCTGATCCAATGCTTGGTGAAGGCGGTCGCATCTATCAGGCCCACCCCTTCACGGATCGCTTTCGCCTCTTGGACAGCGTGTTGCCACCAGCCGCCGCGCCGGAAGGACCGGCTGTCATGGTCGCTAAACCCTTGTGGTGCATAATAATTCGGGCGTTCCCAGCCATTGACCTGCCCAAACTGCGCGCCGCGTGCAGCCTGACGGTCATAGGCGGGCGAAGTGCGCAAGGGGCGACAGGCCGGGCGCTCTTCATCCGGATGGTGCAGGATATAGACGTGATCGTAGGCTTCTTCGTTCTTGCGCGCGGCAAACTCGGTGGTCATCCAATCGCCGTAGCGTTTGGGGTCGAGCGAGGCCATGTCGATCTCTGCCTCTCCTTCGACCATCATCTGCGCGAGGTAATACCCGGTGCCGCCGGCCGCCGTGATCCCGAAAGAGAAGCCTTCGGCCAGCCACATATTGCGCAGGCCCGGTGCCGGGCCCACCAGCGGGTTGCCATCCGGCGTATAGCAGATAGGCCCGTTGAAATCATCCTTGAGACCGCAGTCCTCGGCAGAGGGAATACGGTGATTCATCGCCATGTACTGCTCCTCGATCCGGTCGAGATCGAGTTGAAAAAGATCGGCGCGGAAGCTGTCAGGCACACCGTATTCAAAGCGCGCAGGCGCGTTTTTCTCATAGACCCCTAGAATCCAGCCGCCGCGTTCCTCACGCACGTAGGACTGCGCGTCCGCATCCCGGATCACCGGATGCTCGACATGGCCCTCGGCGCGGAATTTCACCAGCTCCGGGTCCTGATCCATGACGATGAATTGATGCTCGACGGGGATCGCGGGCATCTTGATGCCCAGCATTTTCGCTGTGCGCTGCGCGTGGTTGCCTGACGCCGTCACAACATGTTCGGCGGTGATCACAACCTGCTCCTCGGTAGGCACCAGATTGCCGCCCTTCTCAGCCATCTTGGTGGCCGTGACCTCCCAATGGGTTCCGGTCCAGTGAAAGGCATCCGCCTGCCATTTACGCTCAATCATCACGCCGCGTTGGCGCGCGCCCTTGGCCATCGCCATGGTCACATCTGCGGGGTTAATGTAGCCGTCGGTCTGGTGGTAGAGCGCGCCTTTCAGATCTTCGGTGCGGATCAGGGGCCACTTCGCCTTGATCTCGTCGGGGGTCATCCACTGGTAGGGCACTCCGCAGGTCTCCGCCGTCGTCGCGTAGAGCATGTATTCATCCATGCGTTCCTGCGTTTGCGCCATCCGCAGGTTGCCCACCACCGCAAAGCCCGCGTTCAGCCCCGTCTCCTCCTCCAGCGTCTTGTAGAAGCGAATGGAATAGTCATGGATATGCGTTGTCGCAAAGGACATGTTGAAATAGGGCAAGAGGCCCGCCGCATGCCAGGTGGAGCCTGACGTCAGCTCGTCCCGCTCCAGCAGCATGACGTCCTGCCAGCCCGCGCGCGCCAGATGATAGGCAATCGAGGTGCCGACGGCACCGCCGCCAACGACCAGCGCTTTGACTTCTGTTTTCATGACCTGCGACTCCCTCATGCGGACCTGCGCACTGGTTTAACGCCCTGCAAAATATCGCGCAAAACGCGCCCGACCGGAAATCGAGGGAAAGCGACATGCAACGGCCCGCCCCCCGGAAAATTCTCGACAGGGCAAAGCGAAGGGTGCTTAAATACGCATCTTAATAGAAAAATTCATTTTTTTAAACAATTGGAGACCGCCATGAGCAAGATCAGCCTGCTTGATGCAGCCCAGATAATGGAAGACACCAATAACGAGACAAACGCCGATGACCTACATACCGCCATCGATGTCGCCGGCGTTCAGGCCTACTATCTGAAGTCGAGCATTCTGGTCATCCCCGGGACCAACGAGCTGTCGGACTGGTTTGATTTCAGCCTCGATTTTGCCGGGATCGATCATGACGGCCATGGCTTTGACGTGGTCGCCGGGGACAGCGGTACGCTCTGGCATGGCGGCTTTTTGGAGCATGCGCAGCGGGTCTATATGTTTGCCAAGGGGTTGCGGCCCAAGCTCATCATCGGGCATTCTCTGGGGGCCGCCTCCGCGCAGATCGTGGGCATGTCTCTGCGGGTGCCGACCATTGCCTTTGCCTCACCACAAACCAGTCGCCGCAGCAACCGTGAGCGCCTGCCACATGAGGGCTGGGTCATCAACCTGTGCCGCGTTGATGATACGGTCTGTTACCTGCCGCCCAAGATTTTGGGCTTTCGCACAATCGGCAGCCGTTACTGGCTGATCCCCGACAAGGTCGACGACGAGGACGACCACCGGATCGCGGCCTATACGGCGCTTTTAAAACTCAAACGCGTCAAGGACCGCGTGCCCACCCATTGGCCGACCTGACCTGCCGCAGGCGGGCGCTCGCCCCGCTTGGCTCAGCTAGTGATCTTGCCCGGATTCAGGATGCCTTTGGGGTCGAGTGCCGCCTTGATATCGGCCATGAAATCCGTGGCCTCTCCCATCTCTTGCACGAGGTAGGGCATTTTTCCCTGCCCGATGCCATGCTCGCCCGTGCAGGTCCCGTCCATGGAAAGCGCCAGATCATTCAGCCAGGCCACAAAGCCCGCCGCCCGCGCCACCTCATCCGCATCCGCCATATCCACCAGCGGGGTGACGTGGAAATTGCCATCGCCCGCATGGCCGACGATAGGGGCAATCAACCCAAGTTCCTGCGCGCGGGCCTGGGCCTGGGTCACGCAGTCTGCCAGCCGCGAGATTGGCACGCAGGCATCCGTGGCGATGCCCGTGGCCCCCGGACGATATTGCAGCATCGCCCAATAGGCATCATGCCGGGCCTTCCAGAGCTTGTTGCGCTCTTCCGTTGTTGTGGTGGCGGCGTATCCTGTGCCGCCGAAGTCATCGGACAGCGCACCGAATATCTCGGCCTGCTCCACCACGCTGGCCTCGGTGCCGTGAAATTCCAGCAACAACAGGGGCGTCTCTGGCAAGCCGAGGTTGGAATAAGCGTTGCTGGCCCGCACCATCACCTCGTCGAGAAGTTCAATCCGTGCCACGGGCAGGCCGTACTGGATCACGGACATGACGGTTTGGCAGGCCGACTCGACCGTCGGGAACGAACAGCGCGCAGAGCTGATGGCTTCGGGGATACCCTGCAGGCGCAGCGTAATCTCGGTGATGATGCACAGCGTGCCTTCGGAGCCCACCAGCAGCCGTGTCATGTCATAGCCTGCGGAGGTTTTTCGCGCACGCCCCCCGGTGCGGATGATGCGACCATCCGCCATCACCGCCTCCAGCGACAGGACGTTGTCTTTCATGGTGCCATAGCGCACCGCGTTCGTGCCCGAGGCATTGGTGGCGGCCATACCGCCAAGCGATGCGTTCGCGCCAGGATCAATGGGAAAAAAGAGCCCCTTGTCGCGCAGATGGGTGTTGAGGTCTTCGCGGGTGACACCGGGTTGGACGCGGCAGTCAAGATCGCCCGCATTCACCGCAAGCACCTTGTCCATCTGGCTGAGATCGACGCAGACCCCACCGGCAGGCGCGTTCACATGCCCTTCGAGCGAGGTGCCGGTACCATAGGCAATCACCGGCACGCGATGCTCTGCGCAGACCTTGACGATATCCGACACCTCTTGCGAGGTCTGGGCAAAAACCACCGCATCAGGCGGCTGGTTTTCAAGCCACGTTGTTGTGTGCCCATGTTGCTCGCAGACGGCATGGCCGGTCTGACACTGCGTGCCGAACCGTTGCTTGAGAATCCCAAGCGCCGTGTGGATACCGGCGTCATTACGGGGCATTTTTGCATGTTTGACCATCTTAATGCTCCTTTAAAGGCGGGTGACTACTGGCCAAGGGCAATCCCCTCGCGACGCGGGTCCGCCCCACCCTGCAGGATCGGTCCAATCGAAATCGCATGCAGGCCAGAGGTGAGCGCGCGTGTGTCAACCTCGAACCCCAGCGCGGTCAGCGGGTCTGCCAGGGCTTCTGCCGCCGTGCCTTCTTCCAGATCATAGGTGCCAAAGCGGTTGACCGCATGCGGCACAGAAACGGCCTGCTGAACATCCATGCCCCAATCCAGATGGGCGATGATGCTTTCGGCCACATAGCCGATAATCCGGCTCCCGCCGGGGCTGCCGATGGCCAGCACGGGCATGCCGTCCTTCATCACGATTGTGGGTGCCATGGAAGATCGGGGCCGCTTGCCCGGCTCAACCCGGTTGGCAATAGGCACGCCGTCCTCGTGGCTGCGAAAGGAAAAATCCGTCAGCTCGTTGTTCAACAGGAACCCCCGCACCATCAGCCGGCTGCCAAAACCGTTTTCAATCGTGGTGGTCATCGATGCCACATTGCCCGCAGCATCCACGATCACGAAATGGGACGTCGAGGGGAACTCGAGCGATACGTCATCCGCCCAATTGAGCGTGTGGTCAAAGACAGGTGCGCCGGGCGCTACCTCATCCAGCGCAGCATCCCCAGCCAGCAAACCTGCCCGGTCGGCCAGATAGGCCGGGTCGATCAGACCCTCGACCGGCACCGGCACATAATCACTGTCGGCCATATAGCGCCCGCGATCCGCAAAAGCGAGCCGCGAGGCATCCCCGATCAGGCGGCGGACCTGGGGGTCCGCAGGCCCGGCGCTCAGATCAAACCCGTCGAGCATCCCCAGGATCTGCCCCACGGTCAAAGCCCCGGAGGACGGCGGGCCCATGCCGCAGACCTCATGTGCCCTGTAGCTGGCACAGACCGGGGCGCGCTCCTTCACCGCATAAACGCTCAGGTCCAGCGTGGAGAGCACGCCCGGATTGCCCGGCGCGGTCTGAACGGCCGCCACGATGTCCTGCGCAATCTCACCGGTATAGAAGGCCGTGGCCCCTTCTGCCGCGAGCTGGCGCAGGGTGTCTGCATAATCGGCATTCACAAGGGTCTCCCCCACCGTCAGCGGCTCGCCTTCGGGGAGAAAATAGCTTGCCGTCTCTTCAAAGCGCGCCAGACGCTCCTTGTCGTTTTCAATAAGCCCCGCCAGACGCGGCGAGACCGGGAAACCGCCCTCTGCCAGCTCAATGGCCGGGGTGAGCAGGTCTGCCCAAGGCAGGCTCCCCCAGCGGACATGCGCCTGCTCCATCAGAGCCGGGGTCCCCGGTGTCCCGACCGACAGCCCACCAACGACTGCATCGAAAAACCCCAAGGGTTCTCCCTGCGGGTCCTGGAAAAGCCGTGGTGTCGCCGCCAGCGGTGCGGTTTCGCGGCCATCAAGCGTGGTCAGCGTTTCGCTTTCGGCATCGTAGTAGACCAGAAAGGCACCCCCGCCCAGACCCGAGGATTGCGGCTCCACCAGCCCGAGCATGGCCTGCACCGCCACCAGCGCATCGGCTGCGGTGCCGCCGCGTTGCAAAACATCTGCCCCGGCCTGAACCGCCCAGGGGTTGGCGGCGGCGACCATCCAGTTCGACGCCTCGACAGGACGCCCGGCCGCCTTGGCATCCAAAGCCGCCGATACGGCAGGAGAGAGGGTCTCAAACGCGCCCTGCGTCGCGACCTCCGGCGCCACGGCGTCCGCCGCTTGTTGCGCATAAGCCGTCTGGCCCATGAAAAGCGCAAGTCCCAAAAGCAACTGTTTCATCAAATCTCTCCCTCAGGATTGGCGTGATTACAACATGGACGGCACAACCTGATCCGGTGGCCGGTGGCCATCATCGAACGTCTTGATGTTTATGATGACTTTCTCACCCATCTCGACTCTTCCCTCGCGTGTGGCTGACCCCATATGCGGCAGCAAGACGACATTGTGCAGCTCGCGTAAGCGCGGATTGATCTGGGTGCCGCGCTCGTAGACATCGAGGCCTGCCCCCGCAATATCACCCGACCGCAGCAGCCGGGTCAATGCATTCTCGTCGATGACTTCACCCCGGGACGTATTGACGATTACCGCCTGGGGTTTCATCAGCTTGAGCCGCCGCGCGTTCATCAGGTGGAATGTCGACGGGGTTGCCGGGCAATTGACAGAAATCACATCCATACGCGCCACCATCTGGTCAAGGCTCTCCCAGTAGGTTGCCTGCAATTCCGCTTCGATTTCAGGGCGCAACCTGCGACGGTTGTGATAATGCACCTGCATCCCGAAAGCAGCAGCACGACGCGCAACCGCCTGGCCGATGCGGCCCATCCCAAGTATCCCCAAACGCCGCCCGCCCACGCGACCGCCCAGAAACGCAGTCGGTGCCCAGCCCTCCCACGTATCCTCCTGCATGACCGCCAGACCCTCTGGAATACGGCGCAGCACGGACAGCATCAGTGCCATCGTCATATCCGCCGTATCATCCGTCAAAACACCCGGTGTATTGGACACAAGGATACCACGCTGACGGGCCGTGGCCACGTCGATGTGGTCAATCCCCGCGCCGTAGTTCGCGATCAGTTTCAGCCGGTCACCGGCCTGTGCAATCAAAGTGGAATCGATGTCATCCGCGATGGTCGGCACCAGAACATCCGCAGACTTCATCGCCTCCGCCAACTCGCCTCGCGACATCGGTGTGTCCTCGCCGCGCAGCTTGGCATCAAAGAGTTCGCACAGCCGCGTTTCAACCTCCTCGGGTAACCGTCGCGTAACGACAACACTCAGCTTCGGTTTGGACATTATACTCTCCCGGGACTTGGCGCAGTTTGTCTTTTTATGGCATGGTGGCGGAACTGACGACGAGGCACAAGAACCTCGCGCAAGCAAATGAGCAAAATGCACGAGACAGGCCATCAGATGACCCGAGTTTTGCGTTGCAGCCTGATGGGGCTGCTGATGTCCGCACTGTTTCTGACACCGCTGTCGGCGAACCCGGTGGAGCCGGCCAAAACCGGGCCTATCACCAATCTGCCCCTGCCCCGCTACGTCTCGATGAAGGCCTCAGAGGGGAATGTCAGACGCGGCCCGTCGCTGACGCACCGCATCGATTGGGTGTTCAAGCGCCGCGATATGCCGCTGCGGATCACCGCAGAGCACGGGCATTGGCGCCGGGTAGAAGACCGCGATGGTCAGGGCGGCTGGATACATTACTCGTTGTTGTCGGGCGTCAGGACGGTCATCGTCGAAGAAGAGATACTCAAGATCCACAGCCGCCCGGATGCGGCCGCACCGGTGAATGCCGCATTGGAAGGGGGCGTCATTGCGCGTCTCGGCAAGTGTGGGCCGGAGTGGTGCCACCTCAGATCAGGCGGTTTTCGCGGCTGGGCTCCGAAAACAAATCTCTGGGGCGTCTCGGCCACCGAGCTTCGCGACTAGACTGTCCGCTGAGAGGCTGCGAAACTGGTCTGCCCGCCCGGATCGGCTAATCTGGGACATCAAAAAACAACAGGAGGTGCCATCATGCGTGCGGTGACCTATTCCGCTTTCGGACCTGCAACCGAGGTATTGAAGCTATCCGACATACCCCTTCGGCCCCCCGGCCCGCAGGAGGTCAGCGTTGAGCTGGTTTTTTCGGGAGTGAACCCGTCAGACGTTAAAGCACGCGCAGGCGCGCGGCCCGGTGTGACCAGGCCGCCCTTTGAACGCATCTGCCCGCATAGCGACGGTGCGGGCCATATCACAGCGGTCGGTGAAGGCGTTGACCCTGCCCGGATCGGACAGCGGGTCTGGATCTGGAACGGCCAGTGGCAGCGCCCGATGGGGACAGCCGCCGAAGGGATTGTGCTGCCGTCTGAGCAGGCGATTGCCCTGCCTGACGAGATTTCATTCGAGACCGGGGCAAGCCTTGGTATTCCGGGTTTGACCGCTGCCCATACCGTGTTTGGCGGGGGCGATGTGGCAGGCAAAACGCTGTTGATCCACGGCGGCAACGGCAGTGTGGGGCATCTGGCCGTGCAATTGGCCAAATGGGGCGGCGCGACTGTCATCGCCACCGCCAGCCCGGCCGGGTTTGACCGTTGCAAGGCCGCTGGTGCTGATAATGTTCTCGATTATCGCTCCGGCACCCTCGCCCAGGATATCTTGGCGACCACTGGCGGCGGATTGGTGGACCGAATCGTTGATGTCGAGTTCGGCCAGAACATCGCCATCAATGCCGAAGTGATCACGCCAAACGGCATCCTGTCCGTCTATGGTTCTGCCAAAGACATGGCGCCCAGCGTGCCCTTTGGCCCGCTTCTCTTCAAGGCGGTTACGATTGACATTGCGCTAATTTACATCCTGCCGCGCAATGAGCGTCTGATGGCAGTAGAGCTTTTGCATAACGCCTTGCGACAAGGGGCGCTGTACTGCCCGGTCGGGAAGGTCTTTTCGCTGGCACAGGCTGCGGCGGCGCATCAAGCGGTCGAGAACGGTCAACGCCAAGGCGCCATTCTTGTTGATGTGCAACGCTGAAACGGCAGTTGCCCGAGACCCCCGGAGCTATCGCCATCACACCAAGCAATTCGATTTTGTCGAAATCGGGACTTGAACGTTGCGGCCCATCGGCTTAATTACCGCGTCACGTTGGGATGTAGCCAAGTGGTAAGGCAACTGTTTTTGGTACAGTGTACCGTAGGTTCGAATCCTACCATCCCAGCCAAACACTTCATTTTGTGTCGTCCGGCATGAATCGCAACTTGTCCGGCGAGACTTGCAACTTTTGCTGGGTAAGAACGCAACTTTTACCATTTTGGTGAGTTTTGGCGCCTTCTGTTTTACAGAACTGGCTTTTTTGTTCGTTTCGAAAAACTGCCCCAGATAAGTGCGGCCTGCCGGTCGTGGATTCGGCACCCAGGGGCGGATTCCGGTCAGTCGCTGCGAGAGCGAAGGTGCTACCCTTAGGGGACGGCAAGGCCCTCTGAGATGAGGATGCGCCCAACATCAGCTCCATTTACTCTCAGCACGCCGCACTGTCGCCCGAAGTTGCAGCGGCTTGTGCCGTCCGTGCCTGGCTGACATGCACAACGAACACGTTCCAACTCGATACTTTGGGCATTGCTGACGAGAGCATTCAAACGCGCGGTTGCACGGCGGCCAGCATTGAGCTCGGCCTGGCACTGTGGCGAACTTGTTTCGGGTGCATTAAACCCAACCAGTCGCACGTTTGCAGACTGTCCCCGGATGCCAATGGTGTCGCCATCAATGACGCGGATGGCGGAAGCGCTCAGTGAATATTGATTTGTCGTCACGTTTTCTACCGCAGCAGTGCGACTGCTCAGCGATTGCAGATATCGGGACGACATCCATCCTGTTCCCGACTCCGAAGAAACCTGGGTCCACCCGTTACGCTCATTTAACCTGCGGACACGTGTGCCTTCACTCAGTTGGCCCATGACAGCGTCGCCAGTGCCGGGACCGGAACGCTGATTGACGCTGCTGCCAGTGACGATCAGGTAGTCAGCCGCGTTGTTCCGTTCTGTTTGCCGGACATCGACTGCTCCAGAAGATGATGTGTCAAAAGCTGAGCCAACCAATCCAAGAAAACCGAGAACCAGCACGAGGGGCCACATAACCTGCCGCGTGGCGCGACGCATCGCTCTTTGCGGCGCGCGGATGGCGCGTAAAGGCGACGCAGGTCTCCTGTGTGGGCGCTTCGGACGAGCAGGCGCGCTGGTCCGGGGTGCTTTTCGTTCTGAGGTTCTTTCCGGCTTTGCTTCACGCGGTATATCCAAAAGTTGGTGCAACTTCCGATACTGCGCAGACGTCAGGCGCGTCTTGGTACCGTGGCTGTTGAACCGTTCCAGCATGTCCGAAAAGAAGGAGCGCTCCCAATTGTTTGGGTTGCCGTTCTCGAGGCGATCACGGAGCTGAGCTTTGATCAGATCGGTTTTTTCTCGGGAGAACGGCATAGGCCGACATTTCCTCTTCTTAGTGCTTAAAGCAGTTCTCACGATGCCACGACACAAACTCTGCTCTTGGTTGTTCTGCCGCTCGTTCAGGCACCAAAAGCTTGCCCGATGCATTGATCATCGACTTCACCGCATCCGGATCGTTGGTCTGTCTCGACACCAAAACCGACAAATCATCCGATAGGCCGACAAGACCTCTGTCGAACATCCAGTGAGCCGTACCAGACAACGCAATACCATTGCTGATGATGTCCGGGCCATCATGTTCAACCGGCCGGATATGTGCTGCCTCCACCTCTGCGCGTCCACCACCGTTAATGAGACGCAAACCGGTGATCGCGCAGCGCTCGCAGTAAGCGCGGAGGACGGTTTTGCGGAAGTTGCGGTCGCGCACAGCCCTGTTGGTCAACTGATTGATGCGTTCTCTCGCAGTTGGGAACTCGAAAGGCAATTGATCTTCTTTGAACCCGCCAGTTTCGCTGAGCTGACCGACCCGAGGAAGGATGTCGTGATCCTTTCCGAGGCCAAGCTCAACGATCCGGGCGAAATCAGTTGGTGATAGCGGCCGGACAGCTGCCTGAGCTCTTCCAGATATTCTGCCCAAATCATTGAGCAGACCTTGTTCGACAATCTGCTGCTCATAGCGAAACGGGACAGGATCGCCAAAGTCGAGATATGTTCCCGGTTCAATCACCGCCAAGTGCATGTCTGCTTGCCTGGGATCAGGAATGACCTCCTGCACTTTGGCGACTGCGAAATAGCCCTTGGTGTTTCTGACCTTACTGGGCTCGAGATATACAATCCAGTCACCCTCGCATTGCTGAACGCGGGTCAGGTACTGCTTAGGGAACTGATATCGCTCCGACGGCACGTCGTCATAAATGGAGTCAGTCCGGTGGATGAAAACGCCAAATCCCATGGTTTGGAAGATGACGATAAAGGATTACGATGCCAACCCGCCAAACCATTTGAAGGTCAGCGAAGAATTTGATGCGAAACCAATGATTGCGTAAGCATGGAAACAAGTTGCCCGTTTTATACAACATGTTTCCGTACCTGGTGTGCTATAATGGATCGACGCGATAACTGGACGCCACCAAACGGGATGGGCCCCGAGAAGGCTGTCACTAAGTTGCACTATCTGACGGAGCGGCGAGTAACTGCGGCTATGAGGCGTTGGTCTAAGACCTAACCAACAGAGTGTGGGCTTCGACACGCATCGCTGAGGCAAGTCTGGCAATGTTGTCGACAGAAATGTTCTGCTCAGAGCGCTCAACGGCGCTAAGATAGGTCCTATTGAGGCCTGCCTCATGGGCAAGACGTTCTTGCGACCAACCTTCTCGGCTCGATAGAGCCGGAGGTTCCGTGCAAGCACATCTCTCAGTTCACTTTTGGGCGTTCGTTTCACAAACGGTAAAGTGCCGTTTGTTGGTTTTAACTCTACCTGTTTTAAGATACATTACATCTGTGAAGTTACATTTCATCATAACTCTTGCGCCCAGTGAAGACGCTAGCCCAACCGCGGCCATCGTGGCTTTGGCATCCGCCTTTGTCGAAAGGGACAGCTTGGCTGGCGGCGACCGCGTGCTGAATCGTACAAGTACAATTTGAAATGGAACCAAACCTGCAAATGATCTCATGCCTCGGTTTCAAGGGTGGGGCCGGTCGGACAACTACAGCGGCTGCGTTGGCTGTCGGCCTAGCATCAATTGGTCAGCGGGTGGCTCTTATTGATGCAGGATATGCGGTTCCGCTTGAGGAACAACTTGTGTCAACAGGACGCGGTCACGGTGCGGTGCCAGAACATAGCACCCTTGGTCGATGGGCCGAGACGGCGCAGGCCAATTCATTTTGCGGTGCGGAGGTTCAGTACATTCGAGCAACAACCGCTGCCTACGTGCGAGCTGTGGCTGCGGGACAGCGCCGGACATGAGCACCGATATCAAGGCGAGCTGTTTGAAGCTGCGCAGACGGGCCACGAAGTTGCTGTCTTCAGAGACCGAACCTCCGGCAAACTCATCGCATTCGCAAATTTGACGACGCAGAAGTTATTCGAGACTAGCGACCTAACAGTCAATACAGCGCCCGGCGCTACACTTGTCAGCACGTTCGGGTTCAGTTTTCTTCTGGCCCTCCCCGGACTATTCCCATGGTTCGTGATGTTGGATTCCATCGATCTCGCCGATAGCGCCTTCTCGGCCGCTGGCCTCCAAATCTATGTTGTCTTGCTCCTCGGCTGCGTCTTTGCCGGTGTTAACATTTGGTCTAAACGCTACGATGACCGCACTGCGCTCCTGAAAGCAGAGATTGACCGTGCTTTTGGTC
This sequence comes from Roseobacter weihaiensis, assembly GCF_020622345.1. Taxonomy (GTDB): domain Bacteria; phylum Pseudomonadota; class Alphaproteobacteria; order Rhodobacterales; family Rhodobacteraceae; genus Roseobacter; species Roseobacter weihaiensis. Next base: position 319,003 of record NZ_JACNMO010000001.1, read on the forward strand.
AAAAGGTACCAGCTGTCCCTGCGGGCAACCGACAAACTGAGTAAGGCAATGATGAATTAGTATACAGCCGATACACACTTCGGTCACGAGAACATCATAAAACACTGTGGCCGCCCATTCCAATCGGCGAGCCACATGGACGCGGTATTGATTGAGAACCTCAGCGCGAAGGTTGGCCCAAAAGATGCGCTCTGGATTGTTGGTGACTTCGCCTTCGGTCAGAAGGCAAAGGATCGCAACTGGTTGACGAGGCTTTTCGCAAAGCTGCCGGGGGCGGAACAGCACCTTATCATCGGCAACCACGATGGCGAAGCGACCCAGCAGCTGCCTTGGACCAGCGTGACACATCTTGCCGAAGTGGCGGATGGCAAAGGCCCACATTCGGTGCTTTGTCATTACCCGATGATCACATGGCACCGCGCCCGAAAAGGCGCGCTTCACCTGTTCGGCCATGTTCACGACCAGTGGATGGGAAGCAGGAATGCCGTCAACGTCGGTGTTGATGTCTGGGGTTATGTCCCGATCACAATCCGAGACATCGAACAACGCGCAAAGGCACTGCCCGAGAACAAGCACTGGCAGGACGTAGAACATAATGCGGAGCTTTGAGATGACCCAAACTGGTGGCAACGCGAAAAGCGATCTCGATGACAGTATCATCGCACAATCGATCGAATGCGGCCTGCATGCGCGATACAGCAATGACGTCAAAGGTGGCTGGTGGGCCAGAGCTCAGATCAGGGAAGAGCTCTTGAAGCGCGGCTGGTCGCTGCCGCCATACACGCATCCGCACGAACTCAACGACAGCGTGGAGGTGAAGTGAGATGTCTTGATCCAGACGCAAGACACCGATCACGGGTATCACCAAGGCCGAGAGCGACAAGCGCTTCAAGAAAGTAGAGCACAAGCGAGCGCGCCGGAAACTCAAAGCTGCGGACCTGACAGAATACACGCCACCCGACCCGAAAGCCTTCGGCAACCCTTGGGCCAGCGACAAGGAGGGGAAGCAAAGGATTGACCCGGACAAGTTCCCAGATTTGATGCGGAAATAGCTCTCGGGAATTGTTCATTTTCAGAGCTCGACTATGGTCAGCGGCTGTTCGCTGTGTCAGCTATTAACTCACAGAATGCGGGACGAAGCGCTCAATAGATCCGTTTGAACGAGTGGTTGCTTCTGGAGTTTAAAGCCGACGTTCAGTTTAAGTAGTCTGATCGCGGTAACGCCCGTAAAAAGAGTGCTGTCAGACTAGTTCGAACCAGTCTCAGCTAGGGCAGGATGGCTGTCCCTTATTCCGCGCAAAGACCGCGCCATTCGGAGAGAGCGGCGGTGCGGTTCGTTTTGAAGATGTTCCGGCTTGAGAGACTGCGCTCCTGGTTGAAGTGATTTGAGACCGAGGCATGGACGGAGGCGAATTTCTGGAGACTTCGCATACGGCGGAAACGGAGCATGGCACGCTCCCTTCGACGGAATGGGAGGTGGGAATTCTCGGCGCGATTGTTGAGCCAACGCCCAGCTTGTTGACGTCTTGCAGCGCCGACCTCGCTCAATGCCGCGCCGTATGAGCGAAGCCTGTCCGTCACCACAACCTCAACACGCCCATGCTTGCGCATTGCTTTCTTGAGGAATTTCAGGGCGGCATTCTTGTCCCGCTTCTTTGTGACGAAGCTCTCTAGTACCTCTCCTTCGTGATCGATGGCCCGCCACAGGTAGTGCCTCTCGCCATTGATTTTCACGAACATCTCGTCTAGACGCCACCTCCGCTTGCTGGATTGCATCGCTCCGATCCTGCGCTTTCGGATCTCAGGGGACGTTTTGAAGTACTTGAATGGGCTCGGTCTGGTCATGACGGGACGCTAGTCTGCGCCCTGTCCCGGCTCAAGCCACGTTCTTCTGACAGAACCCTCTCGTGGGAGACGCGAAACCCATTCACGACTATCCAAGCTATTTCTGTGAGTTCGGGGCCGAAGGCTCCTGTCCAAATAGCTCCTGCATGGTGAATTTGGCCGCAAACGTAGTCTTGCCTCGAACGATCGACGACAGCCCATCCGGACTGGTGTGAAACGCTTCCACGATTTTCAACGCTTGTACGGAAGCTTCATCCAAATCAGGCGCTGGTCCATCGGCGTCGGCTGCCACACGTTCGTACTCCCGGATCAGCACCGCGCGATCTGCGGCGCCTTTAAGGTCCGCCCAATCAGAGGGCATCTTTAGTGCAAAGTCCCATAGTTTGTCTGAAACCCAGGCTCCCGCGCTGCCTGCTTGGATCGGTGCAGGTTGTTTGAACGCGGCATGGTCTTCACCTATGTCGTTAGGCTTGGGCACCCATCCCCCGCTACCTTCGGCCCCGGCGGCCCGCTCGACAAAAAGAACCTCAAGCCAAGGCGCGTCTGCCGTGGCCTTTACCTCTTGTAGGATCTCACCCGGCTCCCGCTGAACATAGCTGCCGCCATCGACCATGATCGCCAGGTCGTCACTGGGAGCGTTGTTTTCCCATTCAACAGACAGCCGCGCCTCGCGGGCGGGCGGGATCCGGCCAAAGGCCTCGATCGGGCGCGATAGCTCCAATCCCGGGCGGCTGTTCGGCTGACACGCCGCAAGTGAAAGACGCACAAACGGCATGTAGCTGCGCCGGGCAGCCATGGGGACATCGACGATCCACACATCGCAGACGGCATCCAGCTTGGCCTCGAACAACACCGCTGAAACCTTCTCCGTGTCCCCCGACGGATCTGCCACGTCAGGCAGGGTTAAATGTGCCATACGGTCCGTTTGAGGGACGCCGATAAAGTCCGCGCCGGTGATGAAATCCGGCAGGCTGGTGCTGGCGAATTTCGGGTCCCGCCCATGAAGGCTCACGAAGGTGCGCATCCGCTCGGGAATATCGCTTGGCTTGGTCTCGACCTTATCCACCTCTGACGGCGTATCGGGGTCCAACACGGCCCCATCCCACAACAGCACCGCAAGGCGCTGCCCCTGCCCTGCATCATACCATGGCCGGTTCAGGAAAAACCGCAGCTTGGTTGCGCGTGTAAGAACGACCCCGGTGCGGTTGGGATGGTTTAAACTACCTGATACGATCGTGATCCGCTCCTCGGAAAAAACCGGCAGCATGGGTTCGGCCAATGACGGCTCTGCGGGCCGTGCCGTGGCGGGCACCTTGATCGCGACTTCGGGCCCAGGTGTGACAAACGCCTCTGGGTCCTGCATCGCGGGAAACACAGGCGCATGGCGTGACAACGCCGCAATGCGGACGGTCAGTTCCCGCGCACGGGTGTCAACGAAATCATAGATCAAGCACCGCGGCACCCCGGCATCATCGCGCAGCAGGTTGACCGGGGCGTTCGGCTCATCCGGAAGGTTTTCAACAGGGGTCTGCGTTCCATCCAGTATGGTCCAGCCGTCCCCTTGGGTCGGCGCAAAGGGGCGCAGGAATTCCGCCTCTTGCCGTCTCGCTGGGCGGGTGATGTCATCGGTCCATTCCTCCCACTTGGCCTCGATGCGCAGCTCAGCGGTTGACGGGCGGTGCACGGCCACATCTCCGCCAAACATCAGCGTCGTGGCATTGGGATCAAGGGCCTCGGTCGGGTCAGTCGGCAGGGTTGTACCTCCGTGTGCCTTCAGCGCATCGTCGATCACCGCGATGGTGGCTTGCTTTGGCTGCAACGCAGGTTTTTCAGGGGCCCCAGCCTCCGGCGCCGGAGGGTTCATGGCCGCCGCAACACCTTCGGACAAATCCCACCGGACGGTTCGCAGAACAGGCGCTTCCACCGGCAAAAGCGTCGGCGCCGCGACAGGCCTTTGTGTGGCATTGGTCAGCGTCAAATGCTCCATCGTCGTCAAGCTGCGCAGGGGCGCAGACTGTAACAGGTCTACCAGACCAGAGGCGCGAAGGGCCGCATCCCCGGATTTGAAACGATCCGCCCCCGCCATCGCCGATGCGGCGGCCAGTCGGATCAGGTTGTGACCCTTGATGAAGCTTTCATCTGCAGGTGCAAACCAGGTGCAAAGCCTGCAACTACGCCCCTCTGCTACCTCGACACGCAACGTTGGGACCGTGCGGCCCAGCGGCCCCCGATCCGTATCCAGAAGGAACAAAGCCACGCCGGCGTCCTCGTTTTCAACCACCAGGTTCGCTCGATTGCTCGATCCGGGGCGCGCCAACTGGATCAGACACGGCAACAGGTCGGGCCAGCGCGCGCCTTCCTCCAACACCCGGATCCGCGCAGGTTCGCTGAGAAGTGCCCTATCGTCACGTATTGGCATCACGCACAAGAAGACGGCCAGGGGGTCGGGATAGTAAGGAAATTCGACGGGAGTTTCCTCGCCCTGCATAAAGACACCGCCACGTGTCACCTGTTCCAGAACAGATGTTTCAGATGCGGTGGACAGCGGGTCGTTTGCCAGATCATCGGGATCGTTGTCTGTGAACTGGACCGGTCTGGGCGGGTCCACGGCAATACCGCCGCCTATTGCCGACGGAAATCCGCCACTCCAGTCGACCTGACGAACGCTACGTCGGCTGAACATCCCTTTTGGACGCGTGATTGCCCCGTCTTGAAAGCTATCCACCTCTGCATCTGCAAGGACACCGGTCACCTCTGCCGTGGTGACGTCAATCCTTGGCGGCAAGATATACCTTTCGACATCGGCAACCTCATCATAGCCTGCGTCGCGCAGGATCAGCGTATCCACCGAATTGCCGGGCCATTTCGCGATGTCCTCGGCAGAAAACAAAGGTTCGTTTGCCGTCGCAGGCAGCAAAAGCTGCGGGGCTGCGATGGGCTCGTTGCGCCCGAATATCAGCGGCGCTGGCCGCCCATCGGTTAGGTATCCATCCCCAAGCGCAAGGGGGGCGCTCGCATCCTCATAGTGCACCCGCGCCTCGCGCAGTGCCGGCCCACCACGGTTCAGATACACGGGTCGTGCCCCTAAGACATATCCCATTTGTTCCCAAAGCGGCGGGACGCCAGTCGCAATCCCGTCCTTGATAGGCTCTTGCGGGTCGACCGTCGCCTCTCTGTAATCCAGTTCGATCGGCAACGGACCGTCGGCGATGTCCTGCATCGGGGCAAAGAACGGATCCAGGCTGAACTCATCACGTCGGCTGCGCCGGGGCAATGACAGGGCGCGACCGCTCCATGTCAAAAGGGTCTCTTGTACAACCACATCCGGGCGACCACCGACCACAGCGGATTTGCCATCGGGCGATGTGGCGACGGGATCATCCAGGAACCGGTTGAGCGGTGTGAAATAGGCTGTCGTCCGCTCCCGCAAAGCGTCACGTTCGGGGGTGGCCGTATCAAGGTTCACACTGATGTCTGTGCCACGCACCAGACCATAGGCGATGTCGCGCTCCCCCGCGTCAAACCACACGAATTCACTGTCTTGCGCGATGCCGATATCGACCCGCATCCCGATTGTCAGGGTCTCGGCGAAAATCAGTGGCGTTTGTGCCTCCGTAAGGGCCTCTGCGGCAATCGCACTCCCCAGACGAGAGGCCTCCTCCTCCAGACGCCCTCGATCCATGAGAGCGATGCCGTAGGTGCGCAGTTGCGGCAGATGGTCATCGACCTCTTCGGGCGTCTCTGCGCGGCGGGCCTGTTCGGCGCTGCTCTTGGCGGCAAGTGTCACGGATCGGGTGATCTGTTCTTCGTCCACGGTTTGCAAGGTAAACCGCTGCGTGTTGTCAAGCTTCTCGCCCAGGTTGACCAAACCGGAACTCGGTTCGGGCGCGCCATTTGCGAACCATTCCTCCCTGCCCGCAGGCCGGAACGCCAGCGCGCCACGGGTGTTCGGGTCAATTGCCGTGGCAGTCCAGCTGAAGACATCGCGCGTCGCCGTGCGTACCCCCACCCGCAGAAAACCGGCGTCCCCATTGGTATGCGTGGTCAGGTCTTCAATCTCGATCTCGTAATCCCGCACAAGGCCCAGTTTTTCAGCCAGCACAGGGTGGGCATAAAGCTCGTAGAATTTGCGCAACGCCTTGTCGGCGGCGTCGTCCTGCGACAGGTCCTCCTCGATCACACCTTCCGATGTGCGACGTGCAAGCGCGGCAGCCGCCAACAGCTCGCCCATATTGCGCGGCCCCGGCGCAGCGGTTGGAGGCAGCGCGGTCTTGTCAGCATCAAAGCCAAAACCGCCTAACGTGCCAAGTGCGTCCGTGATCTGTTCCTGCACTGCGCTCAACGTCTCTGGACCAGGCGCAAACCCGGGCACGGTTTTGTCTGAATTGCTGGACTCATTGGTGAATGCATTCGTCCAGGTCTCGGTTTCGCGTTAATCAGGGCCTCGGAATAGGCAAGTGCCTCAGCGTCCTGATTCAGGATTAATTCCCCGAAACCAGGGCGCAATGCGCCGATCTTCTGCGACCGATCCACGGCATCTTCTCTAAGCCCCAGCGAACGCAAAGTGGTCTGGTTCTCCCACAGCAAGGATCGCACAGTCGCCGCACGCCTTGCCTCAGACAGGTCGGTGTTGTTTGCCGCTTCAAACTGGCTGTCCAACGGATCGACCACTTGCGGAAAGGTCGTCATGACGGTGTTCAGCAATCGCCCATGGATAGTCCCCACAAGGTCCCCCGCCGTCAAACCGCCACCGTAGCGCCCATCCCCTGTGCCCTTCAAATACGCGTCAGCGCTTAGCGCAGAGGCCAGCAACTCGGCGGAACTGAACTCCGAAAACGCGCCCGCAAGGCTGCTGGCATGATCACTGCGCAAAGTGGCCCGGGTGAAATCCGACGCCGCCAGCCGGTCGGACAGCGTTTGCCAACGATCCGCATCCGCCGAGTTCTTGGCGCTTTCATAGGCCCGCTCCGTTGTGTTGCCCGGAAACAGGAGAGCTCGCGCCAGATCCTCAAGCTCTTGGCGTGTGAAAAGCGCAGCCCAGACCTCGGATGCCGTCGCCTCATCCCACGCGTCACTCACGCGCTTACCGGCCACCCTGCCGGAATAATCCGCCGAAAGAAGGCTGCCAAACAAATCGGCGTAGTCCCTGACTTCAGGCGTCAAGAGAACCTCATTCGTCGCAGTTTTTGGCAACCCATCAAGCAGAATGCTGCATGGGATTTGAAACTCTGTGCCATCGGGCAAGTTAATCGGGCACATCTCGATCTGGGGTGGCGGCGGCGGCGGCGGGTCCTTCGCTTCAGCCGCGATATGGGTCAATGTATGAACCCGCGCCAAGGCTCTTGGCAGGTCTTGCAGCCAATCCGCGAGATTGCTGATCAACACGTCAGCCAATGACTTCGGTGTGCCCTTTGTGTAGGTCTCATCCGTGATCGTTTTGTCCCAAAGAAGCGCTTGATTGCCCTCGATCTGATCGGGGTCGGGTTCGTTCAGCGTTTTGGGGTCGTCAAAAGCAGCCGCAAGGGCCTTAGACTCCAAGGGTTTGTCCGCCAACCACCGAAAGGCCAGACCGTTGCCTTTACCGTTGGGTTGGAACACCAGGCTTATCCGGGCCTTCCCGTCGTGGATGCCATCGGGGACGGTCGCGATGTCAAAGCCCAATTTACGGGCGTCTTTGGTGCTCATGGATCAGCCCTCCACACTTGCCACCGTACGCGGCTTCTTCAATCCTTGCGGATAACTTGCGTTGTAATCGTCCCACTTCACCATGCGCGCAGGGGTTTGCACCCGGATCAATGGGCGGTCCCACGCCGTGCCGTCTTCTCGGAACTGCATGAACTGGGCGACAGACTTCGCGCGGCTGCCTGAACCGGCTATGCGCTTCTCCACACTGAACCGGAAATTGACCCGCACAAACCCAACCGAGAAGGAGAAGGAAACCGTCACCCGGCCTATCATGTTTCCGTCGGCATGGCGCATTTCCATGAGGATATTCACCACGATTCCAAACATTCCGATGGAGCCTGCGCCATAGGCGCGCAGGAACCCGGTAATGACGGTGCTGCCTCCGAATGCCTTGGCGATATATACCCCGGCGGTAATCTGTCCGTGACCGCGGATCAGGCCAAAATCCAGCGGCACCATGGCACCGTATTCCATGCTGGCTTCAAAACCGACAATCTTGGTGTTGGCTGATATGCTGATAAAGCCGCCGCCACCCAGCGGAGGGACAGAGATCAGGAAAGGCTTCGATCGACGCCCCACCCCCGCCCGGAACAACAGTTCGCCATCATCCAACGGCAGCTCCGCCGACACGTTCAGCGAGATCTGGGAAAAGATCATTGGCCCCAAGGGGATGGTCGGCAAATTGTATCGGACGCCCACCTCTATCTTCGGCGGCAGTAGCGAGATTTCATAATAGGGCCCCTGCTCCCCGCCACCCGACAGATACTTCGACAAGGCTGCGATGAACTGGACCATGGGGCCCAGCTCAAAGTCCTCGGGCAGCACTGACAGCTTGGAAGCTTGCCCCGTTCCGGCAAAGAACCGCGCCGCACGGAAGTGCAGTTTTACAACGTCGAAACCAGGCAGGATGTTAATGGTAAACGGATGCAGAACAGCGTCCGCCCGGAATCGCGCTTCTTGCGTCAGAAAGTGATACGAGGCCGTGGAATCCAGAAGAAGGTCACCGCGTCGTGCCTCGAAATCTTCCTTGCTGATCTTCGTCCCCTTAAGTTCGGGGTAGAAGCGCGCACGCACGTTTTCCATGCCACCGGCAGACCCTTCGACCAACCAGTATTTCGAATCCGGGTCGTTCAGACGCTCCGGCCCACCAGGAGAACTCGGCGTGATAATCTCGAATATCGGCCGTCCTTCGGGAAAATCGCGCAAGGGTGTTTCCCAGGGGAATGACACGGTCTGCTGCACCGGCAAAAGCGCCAGGATCGCGTTTTCGAGGTCCTCTTTTAGGCGACCCAGCGTGAAGATGTCTTTGAACTGCCCAGCCTGAAGCGTGTCCATGAGGCCCACGAGCACCTCGACCGCGCCTTGCAGGGCCAAAGGCTCTTCCACGAACGCGCGCAGTTTTGAAAGGGTGTCACTGTCCAGCTTTGCAGCGGCACCAAGCTCGGTCAGTGTCGTCAGCTCTTCCTCGACCGCTTCCCTGGATCCGATCACACCATCGGTGATTTCCGCCTTCACGAAATACCCAAGCAACGTAGGTTCGTCGTTCTCGACCAACTGCCCTTCGATAGTTACCAGAACTGGCAAGGCGACGTCTCTCCAGACCGGAGAGGCGAGCGCCACCAGAGTGCCAAGACCCGCGGTGGCCCAACCATTTAGCCCTGCCAGCGCAGTGTCACCAATGGTCCGCACTTCGGCAATAAGGGCCGCAATGACCTTGTTTTCACCAGCCGCAAAGGCAAGCGCATCGCGCAGAACAGGCAATGCCGCCCCGTGGCTATCGATCGCATCAATCCGGGCGATGATAGCATCGGATGCAGACCGCGCGGCTGTTACCGCTGCCTCCACATCATCGATGTAAGACTTGAACAGATTGGCATCGATACTGCGCAGGCTTTCCTTGAAAGCATTTACCGAGGTGAAGTCGACCGTATCGGACAGTCCCAGCAGGTCTTTGAGCGCATCCTTTATCGCGCTTGTGCCGCCTTCTATGGCCGCCTTGATTGTCGCAAGATCATCCGCAGTTTCAGCCTTGTCGGTGATTTCCAGCGACGTGGCTCGGTCGGCCTCCTCAATCATATCCGCCATGCCACGAGACAGATCCCGTACCGCGCCAAGCGCAGAGGCTTGCAAGCGGAACAACTCCGCCGCAGGTTCAAAAAGTTTGATATCAAGGCACGTCGTTGAATTCGCGGCTTTTGTCAGCCCCTCAACAAGAAAGCGTCCCTGAGTGGTGGTCTCTTTGGCCCGATCCAGCGCTTGCAACGTCCGCGCACGCGCGCGCCACAACGCCTGCGGTTTGCTTGGCGGGTTAAGCTCGGTGATCCGGGCCTCCAACGTCGCCAGTTTTGCATCTGCCTTGTCAAAGTGCCCAAAGAGCCGGGCACCCTCCCTAGTCAGCGCGGCCTTGGCACCTTCACAAGCCGAATTAAACGCGTCCAGCTTCTCCTGCGTATCAAGAATGACTCCGTCACCCGGTTCAACGTCGCACTGCCGTAAACAAGCTGCGTGGTGTCTTGTACCAGTTGCGTCAGCTCACGAACAATAATCTGGCGTCCTTCGTCGGCTTCGTTTAGCAACGCCTGGCGCACACGCTGTGCGGTCTGGAACACCTGCGCCAAGGGCTCTCCGAATTGGCGCGCCAATATGCTCTCGGCGCGGCGCCGCAACAACGCAGCCTCGCGGTCCAGCTGACCCGACAGATACGCCCTGAGATCGGAGTTGATCCGCGCCGCCAGAACATCCACGTCGTTCCTCAGAATGTCGTCGATATAGGCGTCGACCTCCGGGGGGCTTGCATTCGGCTTACCGGGAAGCTCCGACAGACCTTCGTTCACCCGCCGTGCGATCTCCCCACGCACCCCTGCTTCTGTCTGGCGCGCATAGCCCATGAGGGCCGCAATCACCTCAACCGCTCTTTCGCGCAGCTCAAAGTCATCGCTGACCAGGCCCGCGAATGGCAGGGCGGCCTGGAGCCCGGCAAACAAGATGTTGTCGATGACCTCGTCAAAGGCCGTTTTGATCAACCCGCCAATGTCCCCGGTGATCACATTGCGCAGCTTCGCAAAAGCTTTGCGCAGATCTTCGATCCCTTCGTCGACAACCGCTGGCACCGGGTTGTCAATGATCTTGTCGACCTCCTTTATGACGCCAGTCACGCTTTGGGTCAGCGCGCCGATGGCAGTCCCCAAGCGGTCGCGCGCTGCTGCACGTGCCGCCTGTTCTTCGGGCGTGTTATTGGCGATGTCATTCAGGCTTTCGCTCAGCCTTACCCCAAGGGCGACCAAGTCTTTGACGGCTTTCTCCAAACGTTTGAGCGCGCGCGCAAGGTCCGGGTAAAGGTCTTCCAGATCAAGCTCCCCGTCGCTTCCCAGGACATCTCCCAGGGCGGTTGCAAGCGATGACCGGAAACCCGCCACTGCCTCCTCTAGCGACCCTGTCGCTGCGACAACGGCGTCAAAAAGCGGGGCGAATACATCCTCACCCGCGCCACTTTCCTCACCATAAGAGGTCTCTTCGACCATCTTGGGCGCCCCGCTGCGGATGTCCGACGTTGCCAGCATCGACTCCAAAGATACGAGGCCCAGAAATTTTCCAGAGATGATGTCACCGCCCAGGCCCTGCTTGGGATCGTAAAGGCCACGCGCGGCGGCGCTGTCGGGGCTGGGTGTGGAATATGCTCTTGGGGATATACCGGCTGCTTTTTCCACATTGGCCAAGGCGATCTTGTTCGGATCGGGTACGGAATACGTCTTTACGCCCCCAACCGGCCCGGTGACGCGCGATAAATGGGCGACGTCCATGTTGGGTGTCGCAAACCCACCCGCCGCAGTCCCGTCCGAGGAAAAATCCATCGGCAACCGGGTGCGCACATCCAGGAACAACTCCGATGGGTTGCCCTCTGGTGCGAACGCATGTTCCAACCATTGGCGGTTATAGGTGACATCGACGTCACCCAACGACTGCCCCATCATGCGCTCGACCGATTGGACCTTGACCCGCGCTGATTGCACCGTGGGATAAAAGGCGGGTTGGTCGGCGCCTTCCATCACACCGTCAATGACAAAGCTTTCGGCTTGCGCACCAGCGCGCACCGGCACGCCCGGATCGTTGGGATCGGAACGCACGGCACCTTGAGCCCGACCAGATACCGACAATACCATCGACCGCGTGGCGAAAGCCATGCCATTGGCGTCTTGCGCCGGCGCGAAACTGTGCCGCTGACCGCCGCTGGTTACAACACGGGTCTGCTCGTCGGCCGGAAGGGCGCGATAATACTCGATCACCTTTTTCATCTCCAACGGGTCCTGAGCGACCCCGTTGGAGACAAAAAGCATCGGCGCGCGGTGGGATTGCGTGTCGTCGTCCAACTCAAACTCCCACGCGATATCGGACCCCTCACCCGGAATCTGGCGCATGCGGGGCCAGAACACCTGGCCGTTAATGTTGGCAACGACGCCGTCCGCTGCGCTCTCGGGCGCACGAATTTCAGGGGTTTGTAACGTCCGCAGAACGATACGCTTTTGCCCCGGGCCTGCACGCCCGCCAAAGGGCTGCCCCAGGGCCGGGAACGCCTTTGTCGGTTTGCTGACCGTAATGTAGCGCCGTTTGATCAGATAGGCGGTGGGATCAGTTTCATCCGCCTCGGGGGTGTGGGCGTGATTGGGATGGAACTCCCGACGCGTGATCTGAATATAGCTGGCCCGGTGGCCAAAGGGCAAAAGGAACCCCTTTTGTGACGCCGCCACAAAGATATCCTCGCCCAGATGCGTATCGATATGGATCAGCTCCAGCGACGGACTGGGCCCCCAGTTGGACGCTGCATTGGCCGCATTGACCGTGGCAAAGGGCTCCATTTCGGTGCGCGACCGAATGCTGGCGCCCCAGGGCGTAAGAATGAATTGCGTGGGCCCAAGGGTCCGTGGCAGGGCAATCCCGACGTCTTCGGGCTTCAGCTCTATTTTGTCATCTTCGCCTTCTACGTCATCTGCGTCTTTCAGATTTATTTTGGGGTAATCAAAACCCGGCGGGGGTGCCACCACCTGCCCCTTTGGATCATCCGAAAAACTAAGCGTGGTTCCGGTTCCACCGCTGTTAAAATAATCGATTATTTCAGTGAGGGTCGCATCAGCTCCGGTTTCTACAACAGTGGCTCGCAGGCGCCGCTTGGCGGGCAGCCCTGCAATCGAGGTCATCAACATAAGGTCCCGATAAAGGAAAAACGGAACAGCCGAATTAAATGTGGTTCTCGCACCACCGAAATGCCCCAAAGACCAAGGCGCCAAAGTCTCGTCGGGCTTTGTCGAGGGGCGTCCATGCAGAAAGCCCAGATCCACGCCACGTATCCAAACCACACGCAGGTCCCTCGCCCGGGCCGTGGCCCGGTCCAGCGCGACTGCTTGCGGTTGCGCATCGCTTTGATCGGCACCGGCCCCATCCGAAGCCGCTTGGATGTCTACAGGCGTTTCTTGATCCCGCGCGGGCACATTGGGCACCAACCGCGCGCTCCACAGCTGACTACCCCGCAGCTTCGCCTCCTGCGGGCTGGTCGCAACGGACATAACGCGCGTGCCCTCTTGGGACGCCGACACAATCATCCGGTACCGTGCCTCGATCGCGGTGGTCAGGTGATTGCGACTGTCAGGACTGGCCGTGTCCATGACACGGTCTTTCTCAACACTGGCACGGATCAATTCCATCGCACGCTGCCGTCCGATCCCCTCGCCTATGCCCACGTAGTCGAGTTGTTCAAAGACATCGCTGTCCTGGCGAAACGCGCGCCCCGAAACATGAAGCGCAAGGTCATCCCAGGCCGTAAACTGGTCCAGGGTCAGATCGAATGCAGGGCGCGTCTCATCAATTCGGAATGCAATGCGCGTCGGACCAGCCGCACGGGCCTCAACCAATTCTTCGAGGTTTTCAATGACGAGTTCATCGGCCTCGCCCGCAACAAGATTATAGGTGTTCTCTTCAATATGCTGCGCCTCGAAATGCGCGATCAGCAAGGGCGGATCGAGCTTGGTTCCAAAAGGAACAAGCCGCGCGCCCGAAGGCGCGTCTTCATCCGCGCGCAGATAAAAATTCGAAAAGCCGAATTTCAGACGCAACAGATCCCGGGACCTAAAGACCTCCAGCAAGGATGCCGAAGCATCCACGGCGAAATAGATACCGTCATCCCCGATGTGATAGCCGTCCTCGCCGGAGTCGGGTTCTTCAGGGCCCGGATCTTTGGAGCCGTTCACAAGATGCAGCGCCGCATCGTCTGGGGTCTTGGTACCAAGACTGATCCGCATCGTGGTCTGCGGGAAATGCCAATCTGACAGGTCCGCATCCTCGATCCCGACCTGCGCCCGTGTCAGCGCAGCGCGGAATGCCAACCCACTGGCGCGGCCCGCATGCGCCTCCAGCGTCAGGTGCGGGCCGGCGGGATCGGCGGCAAATTGCACGCCTGTGCCCCGCAAGACCCCCTGACCGGCAACAGCGTCTGACCGCGCGGCCAGTCGCAACGATGGCCGCCCCGCCCCGATACGCAAGGCAACTTTGGCCTCAGCCAAAGCGATGTCGAGCCCCGCGCGATGGCGCCGCGATGTGACTGCAGCCGTCACCGGCCCCTCCCACATCAAAACGCCTGCCTTGCGGCCATCAAGGTGCGCCAGAACCGTCGCCGCCCCTTGGCCCGCAAGCGACATTTCCAGGTCCGTAGACCTGTCCAGGGTTACAGGTGCAACCGTGCTTTGCTTGACCTTCGCCTGCTCAAGCGAAACGTGCCAATCAGAATTCCCTGATGCCGGGTGCATCCACGTGACAGACTGCGCAGCCAAGGCATGGGTCGCCACCGACACATCCATGGGCCCCCGGGCCAAGACAGCACCAGATCCCAAAACCAAAATATCAGCCGACGAAGCCGCGACACCAAAACGCCCACGCGCGGGTTCGATCGGTACAGCGCGGGCCAGTGGTGCCGGCGTCAACCCGGCAAGCCATTCCGTGAGTGGCACCGAACCTGCCCCCTGCCCAGCCACCCGCCACTCCCCTCGCCTGCTAAAGATCCGCAGCGCGATATCGAACGGGCGCACCAGACCCGGCATCCTCCCGCGGCCAATCGTGGCGATCCAGTCGCCGCCATCTCGCGCAAGGCGCACGTTGGCGTATGGGCCAAAACCATTGAAAGCGAACCGATAGCGGCGGCCCTGAAAATCGATCAAAAAAGCATCAGAGCCGTGTTCAATGTGGAGCGCCTGCAACCCATTCGCCGACACAAACAACCCCGCAAGCCCGGCAGCCAGAAACATCCTGCGGCTGATGGGAACACCGGCTAGAAAGGGTCGGCGAAACTCGTTTTCCCAAGAAGTGAGATCATTTGGATCGATAAGCTTCACGTCGGCCATGCATCCCCCCGGGAGCGCAGAAAGGCCGCAAACAACAATCAAATAATCGGCGGACGTAAAAAAGCGCTCAAAAAAACCGTACAGGTAGAACACTCGATCCTGATTTGTATTTCAAGAAATTCCTCGCATAGCCCTTCGCCATCCGCCCCGCGCAACCCAAAAGCCTTGTCTGTAAATTGCGCGCAGCTTACCGTTTTGGCATTGCCGGGACGATTTTTTGCCGTTCGACTTTAAATAAAGGACCCTATTATGCCCTTGCTCTATCCCAACGATACCCCCGATGCCGCCGCTCCGCTGAACGCCGAGGCGCTCTATGTCGTTTACCCAGACTACCCCGTCAACACAGACAGTTGGTACGGGTACACCACATTGGTGGGTCACGCAGGCGTTCTGTTGATCGCGGCGAACGGGCTGACCAAATACTATGAATTCGGCAGATACCCTCCGGGTAATCTGGGCCGCACAAGAGACGTGACCGTGCCAAACACAAACATCGACGCGAACGGAAAATCGACCTCAAGCAGCCTGGCTGCGGTGCTCAAAAAGCTCAGCACATCGTCGGGAAAGAACACGCGCATTCGCGCGGCCTATTTCCTGAACGTCGACTTTGACAAGATGAATGCCAAGGCCGCAGAGGCCCCCGGCACCTATGACATCACCGGCAACAATTGTGGCCATTACGCCGAACGGGTCGTCCTTGCAGGCAACAGCCAAATCGACCAGCCCACAATCATCAACCCCACACCCAACAACTTTGTCGATGAGTATATCGAGGAGAAAAACGCAGAAGTCCTCTATGATCCGGGCACGGGGCTAATCACCATCGGCAAGGGCGACGAAGACGACGCAAAACGCTAGCGGCTGCGGAGTTTCGTCCGTTTTCAGGACGTCTGCTATGCGACCCTGAAAGCTTGGTTCCCGGCACTGAACCCCTTCGTCGCCGCAGACTTCCAAAACATTCAGATCGGCGAGAAGACCGATTTTCGCTAACCCATAACCATCCAGAAACGAGCAGTAACATGATAGAAATTTTGCCGATCAGGCTAACGGCGTCAGCCGCTGAACCGGGATTCTCAATACTCGCCCGCAATACAGCCGCAAATGCATCTCGCACAATAAAGGAATTTTGCGCCGCGACTGGACTAAACAAGGCGTTGATCTGTGCTGGAGACCCGGAGCAACTGTTCGCACTGGCGAAGTTGACGGGGTCAGACCCGGCGCATCTGCAACACAACAGCCCACAGCAGTTGGATAGAAAAACCTCCGTCATCAACGGCAATAAGGTGCTTAACCGGTCATTGCGAAAAGCAGATTTGTCAATTTGCCCTCAGTGTTGGTTAGAACAGCGCGAAACGCGTGGTTCCAAGTCCTATCATCTTGCGTTGAACAGCACCTGGCTTCCACGTTCCGTTCGGACCTGCATCCGTCATGATGTCTGGCTCATCGAACTGCCCTACAAGGACTACACGTCCTGCTACGACCATCTGTTGCGTTGCAAGCTGACATACGGTTGGCTTGGTAGCTTAGCTTCCATGCTAAAAAGGCAACCTTCCAGTAATTTTGAGCGCGCAGTACTGGGCCAAATCCTGCTCAACCAGCGTATCTGTCCGTGGCTAGGCCAAGTCCAAGTAGACGTATTTGAACGTTGGTGTCTGGGCCTTGGGCTTTTTTTGGAGACCGGCTCAGGTCGACTCAACGATTTCGATGAACATGCACAGTTCCAAATGATCGACGCTGGGTACGATGTGATGAAGTCAGGAAGGAACGCACTGCATGTCTCTGTCGACGCCGCGTTAGGCAAGCATGGTGTACGACTTGGCAAGACTTGGCTTTATAACTGGGCCATGCCAAGCCATTCTCCCCCCGAACGCTCTGTGTTTCGCAGTCAGATGAAAGACATGTGCGATGCCCAAGGCGATTATTGCTTGTACACAGTCGCCAGCGCCCCTCCCGTTTCCCGCACCGTCGATCTGCAGCTCAGGAAGCTCTCTCGTCTAACCGGCCGTTCAGTTTCGTGGACTAGAAATGTGCTCATGACGGATGGTTACCTGCCAAGTAGCGGCATCCCAGCACAACGGCATGTCAACAGCCAGTTCTATTTCTGGCGGACCCATATACTACGTCTGCACAATAGCCTGAAGACGAAGACGGCAGCCAGTCGCTTGGGCCTTGGGGTGAAGGGCTTCGGCAGCCTAGTCCACGATGGAATTCTGAGCCCTATCAAATCTCAGGTTTGCGTTAAGCCGAGGTTCGACACGGCCGATCTCGACACGCTAATGGCCAGAGTTCAGCGGCACGTGCATCCAAACCCCGCGTGCCGTTTCGCTGAATTCGCCTCCATCCCGAAAGCTTGTTTTGAGGTATCGTGCGCGACATCGACGGTCATAAATCTGCTGATGGACGGGCATTTGAAATCAGCCATCTGGACGGAACTGGACAAAGGGTTTGCTGGGATCGTCATTGATCCGGTCGAGCTCAAATCAAAACTCGCTTCGTTTTCGAAAACTGGCCTGACTATCGAAGATTTGAGGGACAGGCTTGGTCTCCAATACACGCAGGCCAAAAAAACTGATAGCGCGCGACCTCTTGCCCGCATTTGCGGGCCGAAAGAGCAGTAGTGGCCGGAGGGCGGTGCTTGTTGATCCGTCTGATCTCGCCGCTTTCTTGGATGATTTTCAAACCGTCAGGACAGCTGCTGCTCGGCTCGGCATCAGCGAAAATGCCGTTCGAGCCGGAATTTCTAACGGTTGCATTGTGCGTGCGCCCGAAGGTGGTGGTCTGCCCATCTATCGAACTGCCGTGATTCTCATCATCTAACGCGGGTCACAAAAGACCAAATCTCTGCCCCGCCACTGGCGGTTTTTTTGTGCCCGCTTCGTAACCAAGTTGCAGTCTTGCCCGGACAAAGTTGTATTTCTAAATGGCCACCGAGAAATAACCGTATATAAATCAGTATGTTAGAATTTCACCGGACTCTAATTCAAGCCAGACGCCACACCATATCCAGACCGTGCAAGGTGCGCTCTGAACAGTCGCGCGTTATCTGCGGGTTAGCGACTTGTCACACCAGCGCAGACCGTGGACCGGGCCTGAACAATGGCGCAAATGGGCAAAAGTCTGCGCTCGGCATTTTCGCGGTAGCAGGTGTGGGTTCGGGAGATCAGAGAGTCGCGAGAAGCGCGCGCTGGTCCTGCCAGTCCGATGGCAAGGTGCGCGCCTTGCACCAGTCCGAGGTGAAGCCGAGGGGCTGTTCGCCGGCCAGAACATCGCGGATAATAGCAGGTGCGAGGAAGGCAAGATCGATCATGTGCTGGACGCAGCGTTTGGAGATGCCATCAGTTCTGGCGATATCGCCGAAGGTCTCGCCCGCCTTGATCCGCTCCAGCCAGTGATGCGCGAGAGCGATGTTGCGGATTGAAGCCTCGTCTCTGTTGCGGGGCGTTTCGGCGAGGATGATTTTCGTTTCAACTCCGCGCTTTCGCAGCTGGAACGGCGCGTTGATCTTCAGGGTGTCTGCGTCGAGCGCGTCGACGTCGATGTCCAGCGCTTCCGCGAAGCCCTTGGGATCAAGCTTGAGGATGATCTTGCCCGGCGCGAGCGTGATGCGTTCGACGAGCGCAAGGATGTCTTTGACATTCGGCCCGCTGGTCAGATTTGTCAGCTTGCTTCGAACGCGGGCGATCTCACTGGCGTCAGACTGCCTGGAGACACGGCTGGCGAAGGTTGGTTCGGTGAGATGGCGATGGGCAAGAGTGCTGATCTGTGCCTCAAGCTGACGCTCGATCGAGAGATGCTGCAAGACGTCATTCGCCGAAAGCTCTGAAGCCTGGCCGTTTGCGCGAGATCGTCACCGGGATGTGCGTCGATTGGGGCGTGTCGATCCGGAAGGCCTGTGGGGCCATCCGCTTCGACACCTCCACCTACCACTACAAGTCCCGGCGAACGGATCAGGCTGCCGTCGAGAGACGGATCAGGGAGATTGCAGAGACGCGTGTGCGTTATGGGTACAGGCGCGTCCACGTGCTGCTGAGACGCGAGGGATGGATCATCAACATGAAGAAGACGCATAGGATTTACAATGAGTTGGGCTTGCAGCTGAGGAACAAACATCCGAAGCGGCGGGTGAAGGCCAAGCTGCGTGAGGACCGCCAGGAAGCAATCGGCCCCAACGATGTCTGGGCGATGGATTTCGTCCATGACCAGCTCGCCCTGGGCAAGAAGCTGCGCATCTTGACCGTCGTCGATACGCATTCCCGCCTCTGTCCCGCAGCGGATCCGCGGTTCAGTTATCGGGGTGAAGATGTCGTGCAGACGCTGGAGCGGATTTGCCCGCGAATTGGCTATCCGAAAACGATCAGGGTCGACAACGGCAGCGAGTTCGTTTCCCGCGACCTCGATCTCTGGGCCTAACCGCCCCTGCCTGGGCCCAACATCGGCAGCATTGAACGGTCAAAGGGAACAAAATTCTCATACTACGCAGCACCAGCCCGAATGGGCGACTTTTTCACCAGTATCGGTCGTTTTTGGCCGCATCCCCTATTGGGTGTCAATTTCTGATAGGGGTGCAATCCTGCGCTAAGGCAAGTTCAGGGTGATTTTGGATCATTTGTACTCGCCGGTGGTCAGAATGTGCGCCGATCCAAGCCGGGCGACATGTGAGAGCAAGTTTTCTGGGTCGTGAACTTCGGTCCGCCTGCGTTTGGCGATGATCTGCCCCAAATCTTAGATGCCGCTATCTTTGTGTTGCGGAAGCCATCCTGTTGCAGTGTGTCAAACCTTACGGTCTGGCGTCCCGCCAGGCCGCACAAATCGGAATGTACCATCGAAGCTGTAAGGGTCATCCCAAGAGAACAAGCACGGATCCGTTGCGGTCGAGAATGGATTGATCTCGAGGAAACAGACGACATTATCTTGCGGAACAAATGCAACGTCCACAACTGCGGGATCGGGAGCACCCGCCTCTATGGCGGACCAGACGGCAGGCGTGACGCGGTCTGCCCACTGTTGGGGGTTTTGTGTGATTTCGGCAAATGTGCTGTCCGTCCGATACTGGGACAGGCCGATCACGGCCCCATCTTGCACGAAGGCTCGGAACTCTCCCCAGGGCGGGATCTTACGCCAAGGGATCAGGAACAACGATGTGTCGTATTTGCCTTCGAGCAAGCGATGGATCACCGACGCAATGCGAAGGTTCGGACGCATCATGATGTCGGTCGCGTCTTTCAATGTCCTTATCGGCCTGGATGGCGCGCGATCCGCCTTGAAACTACACGCACCGAGGCGGAGATGTGCCCCATCTGGGTAGGTGGGAAGAAGGTCTTCCAAGCTCTCCAGAACGGCATTGGATAGAGCGCCGCGTCTGCCGAACCCCGGGGTGGCGGCACTGATGGTGCGCAGATCGTCCTGCGATAAGGGGACCTCATCGTGCTCGCCCAAGAGGTCTCGAAGGCTGGGTGGCCACCGCTCCATATCGAAGACGCGGAACGGGTCAGAAGGCATGAACCCAACCAGCATAGGGCAGCTCCCTATTCCAGAGATGCGGCATCGGTCGTCAGGCTTTGAAGGAACGTGCCGAGGTCAGCAGCTAGCGGTGCAAGACCACGGATATTGTCTCCTTCGCCCCAAGGATCGTGACTGCGCTGGCAGGCGTGTATCGACCCGTAGGCGCCCCCGTCCTGACGCAAATCCACAAGCAGCATATGTTGGCTGTCCGCATCATAGGCCTCACCAACAACGTAGTATCCCTCTGGAAAGATCTGAGAACCCTCAGGTGCATAGAGCGACTCCGCGACGCTCACATTCAAGCTATGAATGTGAGCGGGGTCATCCATACCGTTAAACCAAAGAACGATAGGGCCGTCCGGATAGCGAGCCACGAAGAACAGATCTTCGACGTCTTCAGAAAACATCTCAAGGTGATGAACATACGAGTCCACAAAGTCGTCTGGAAACGTAGCTGGCGATAGCTTCGGTCCGAAATCGAAGTTCGTAGAGATTTCTCCAAACCGGCGGATTCCCTCGTCATTTGTGTAATCTTCGTATTTGAACGGCATGCAAATCTCCTAATATTGCGGATCCCGCATCATCTAGCCGCCACCCCTCACCCGTTCTGCCACTTCTTCGTCCGAGATCAGCTCATCTAGAAACGCCGATAGATTGTCTGCAACCTTTGTCGGAGCGGCCATGTTATCACCGCTACCAGCTTCGTAGAAGGCCATAGGCCAGACGAAGATCGCGCCATAGGTTGGACGGTGGGTTTCGAGATCGACCAGCAGACGGTAAGGGGTAGAGTCGATATCGTTCACCACATCTCCAATGATGATGTAGCCCCTGGGTATTGCCTGGGCATTGGCTGTTGCATACTGGCCCTCGGATGCGGACCAGTTGTGGAAATAGATGTCATAGGGATTAAAAAACGCGTCCAAGAACAGAGCCGTACTCACGCCTTGAAGTTCAGCTACGAATGCCTCTGTGCCATCGAAGGTTGCTTTGTCAGTACGGGCATACCTCTCTGCGAAATCCTGTGGGAAAGTCGCTATTGGCAGGTGGGGCCCGAACCAGAAATCCTCTCGATGCTGTCGTAGCCATTGCAGCCCAACCAAACCTCTGGTTTCAGGTGGAATGCGGCCTTGATGTTCCATCATCAATGCCACCTATCAAACCGGCTATCGTATTTTCCGGGGACTTGCTGGATCACAGAACTATTTCTTCCTCTTGGTTCAGTCCGGCAAAGAAATCTCTCAAACTTGGAGCCGCTCGACCGATTGGTCTTGTATTATCTCCCTCTCCAAGGGGATCATATGCAAGCCGCCAGACATGGAGCGACCCATAAGCTGGCTGTCCGGGCCTCAGGTCGATCAGTAGCCGACACTCGTCCTCATCATAACATCGACCGATGATGTAGTATCTCTTCGGCAAGATCGTCGCGCCGGCATCAGCATAAATGCTCTCGGCGACGATGCCGTTCTGCATTCGAATCCCATATGGGGTCTCCAGGCCGTCGAACATCGTGGCTCCCGATTTGTCAGGATACTCCGCCTTGAACCATGTCTTGTCTCCGTCCCAGTCGGCAGTCTCCGGCCCATAAACTTGATAGACATCAACGAATTCCGTCGGAAAGCTAGCTTCGCCAAGCCGAGGTCCAAAGTGGAATCCTTCTGAGATTTCAGACATACGTGAAAAAGCTTGATCGGTGTCCCAAACTTGTCGTTCGTCGGTTTGGTTCATGGTTACGATCACAGCAGGGCTGCTTTATCCGTGGTCAGGCTCTCCAGAAAGCTTCGCAGGTCAGGGGCAAGATAGGCGGTGCCGCGGGCATTGTCGCCTTCACCCAACGGATCGTGCCCGCGCTGCCAGGCGTGTATCGACCCGTAGGCGCCTCCGTCCTCACGCAAATCCACAAGCAGCATATGTTGGCCTACGTCGCTATAAGCATCCCCGAATATATAGTGTCCCGGAGGTAAGATGATTGAACCAGCAGGAGCATAGAGCGACTCCGCGACGATAGCATTGGTGCTGTGGATATGATCTGGACTCAATATGGAACTGATCATTAGGATCACATTTCCGTCATCATAGCGAGCCAATACGTACTCTGGATCGTCTGGTACATCCATATCAATCGAGATGACATATGGTTGAATGAAACTCTCTGGGAAACGTGCTCTGCCAAGACGTTTCCCAAAGTCAAAATTCTTGGCGATATCACTGAAGCGACGAATACCGTCATCGCCAGCGTAATCTTCATAAGGAAACATAAAAGTACACTCCCAATAAATTTAATAGGCTGGATCGCGCATCATTGAGTCGCCGCCAGCATGAGGGGTCCCGCTATTCACGTTGCCATCGGCATCGCGGTAACCTGTGTGAATTCGACGGTCGACATATGTCATTGTCACGCCATCTGGCTCGTGGTGCCAAGTGCCGTTCGGGTCTGCATTCCGGCCTTCTGTGCGAATGCCGGTTCGTTCTTGAAGCGCTCGATGGGCAGCCCATACGTCAGTATTGCTATCGCCCGACATCTCAATCTCTACACGCGGTGTGGTGTTAAACCCCTTCGGCGGAAATCCTGAGAAATCTGGTTTGCCGTCCCGAAATGGCACACCAAGATGACCATTTGGGTGATTCTGAAGCGCGCGGGCGAGTGAAGTCCCCTCGTCCGGCTTCCAGTATCCCGCCCCCGCCGGGACCGGGTTGCCGTTGCGGTCGACCCAGCGACCACCGTTGGCAGGGAGACGGGAGACTCGGCGCAGTTCGGCATCACGCGCTTGGGCGCATGCCTGCGTGCGGCAGTTCTTGTACTTATCGATGATCTCGTTGCGCCGTCCACGCACACCCCGCCAGTACCGCGTCGCAGCCGCTCGCCTCCGCGCGAAGAGCCTCGCCCGGGCGAGGGCGTCCCGTGCCGCATCAACCTGACGTCCGACCCGCGCTGCGGCGCGGGCAATGCGTGTGCCGCGCACGGCCGTCTTCGCGCCGTCGCCAACCCCGGGCACCACACCACCCAGATCAAGCAGCGCTTCACCCCAACGGCCATTCCAAGCGTTTGCAAGGCCTTGCCCGACATCAACGAATGTCCCCAAGACGGGCGTGTTGGATGCCGCCAGCCAGCCAGCCTCCGTCGCAAGTTCTCCCAAACGTCCCTCCAGCATGTCCACGTCCGCTTGCGCGCGGCGCACCTGTGCTGTCTCTGGCGTTTGAGTTCCCTCCAAGATGCGGCTCATCTCTTGGCTCTCTCCGCACGGATCTCCGCCAGGAGGTCATCAACTTCATCGTCACTGATGCCGATGTAGGGCACGCCCAGGATGTTGTCTTCCCGCAGTTCGGGATACCAGGCTTCGCTGTCAGTATTGGCCATGGCGCGCTCCGCCACCTCGTCGGGAACAGTGTGAATCACCTCGATCTTCGACGCCTCGTCAAGGGTCGGGTCTTCAAGGATTGCGGCGAAGCCAGGGTCTTCCCAGAAGTTCGGCGCCAAGACCCACATGAGCGTAATGAACTGCGCTTGCCGGTCAGGGCGCGCAATACCGAAGTGGCGCGCGTAAAGGCGTCCGTTCGCCGTGAACGTCCGGCAAACGGTCGGGCCATTGGAGACGTAGAAGTGGGAAAGTTCATGGCGCATGAACTCCTCGACATACCAGTCGAGAAATTCCTTGTCCGCCATCGGTGCGCCAAGCATCTGATCTTCGGTCATGCGCATTATGTCGATCCCTCCTGTTCCGCTGCCTTATGAACAATGAGCTATTGTTTGGGCAGTTATGTATGCACCAGATGAGCATAGTCGGCGGAAATCAGCCTGCATCCCAGCCGCCTAGGTAAGTCCTGTCTCTCGCCTTCCGGACATAAACCTCCGGTCAAAAACCTTTTCCCTAAAACGGTCGTTTTTGGAAGACTGCGAATGTCAGCTTCGAACCAGTTTTGCAATTTTTGGTGACTAAAATTGCATCTAATTACGGCAACTCAGGGTAACGCTCATCGACACTCGCATAGTCCAACCACTCAAGATCGTGCGAGCACCAAATGTGCCTAGAAGTGTGCTTCTGAGGCATGCCATCCAATGTCGCAACCCTGAGGATTACGGTGTCCTCGAGCGGCCATTCAGCCATCAAATGAGCCCCGCAGTTCCCACAAAAATGACGGAATTTTCCGGGGGAAGACTCGTAGGTTCGTTTGTGGTTCAAACTACTTGTCCAAGAAAAGAGATTTCTGGACACTCGGGCAGTACTTGCAAAAGGAGCCGCATGTGTCTTTCGACAAGTGACACAATGGCAATGACTTACAGGGGTTAAGAACGGTCCCGCCGTATATGTTGTTCGACCGCAATGACAACTGCCACTGATGACTTCAGACATACGATACCCTCACTAGCTTCCCCTGATTTAGAGATACTGGCTTTTTGAAACTGCCGCCATCTCAATCGACCTGAAACGGCAATTTCGTCTGCACGCCTGATCGTGGCCCGTTCAAAAACCCTCCTTTTTGGAACACGCGCAAAACGCCCTGTATGACGCTGCCACAAACCCCGCTCAAAACCTGAGCAGTTGTTGAAGGTTTTTTTGGCGCTACCGTGATAGCAGACATTAGCTGCGTCGCAGAAATTCGGTAATGAGGGCTCATCTTAATCCTTCGCGGCAACCTGAGACTAGGTCGGCTAAGTCGGTTTTCCGCCTCTGTGTCAGTTGATGGCGTAAAAATTCAAAGTCGTGCGGGGTTCAACAACAAGCTGCACATCGAGGAGTTTGACCGCTTATCACTCGCGCAGGATGCCGTTGATTCCGCGAGCGTTACTATGGTCCAATCGATCGAGATCGGGACATGACACAAAGAACGCAGCTTCGTCTCCGTTTAACTCAGTACCTGCGCGGTTGCAGAGGCCAATACTGTCTCCGTTTGGCAGGAAAGTGATGAGATATTGCCCAAGCACATCTTTGTGCACGACATAGCCTTCATTGGACCAATGCACCGATTTGCCTGCATCCACTGCGGATTTGATTTGATCAAGGTCATTTGGGCCTCCTTCATGGGCCATTGAGGCCGCGCGCTCGGAAGACTGCGGGCGGTCTTTGCTGGTTGGTTTTGGAATGTGTCTGCCCGCTTGGGTCAGGCAGCTGTCCGCAGCTGCGCGGCATCACTTCCAGTGATTTTGGACAGGATGTTTGCCGTATCGACACCATCTCCATGGGGGACAAACACACGCAGCTGGAAGGCGATAATTTCAGTGAAGCAGCCGAGCGCCTTCAGACCTTCTATGGTACCCGCATCTGCTCCGTCGATCTCGAGGCGCGGGCTGCCGGCCACACGTCGGCGCGTCAACGTCAATCCGCGCCCAAGTTGCACCGGGGCCGTCGAGCCAAGTGCGGCAGTCAGCATGTCCTCTGGAGTTCGTGGGGTGCCAACGAGAAACCGCGCGCGCAGTGCGGCGGCGCCGTCTTCGCTCACGGTGCGTCCTATCATGCTCGTCTCACCTTCTGGTGTGACACGATAGATGCGCTCGTTGCCGGACGGGATATCCTTCCAGATTGGCAGCAGCAAACCTGTGAGAAGAAAGAGCTTCGTTGTAGTGGTCTTGGGCAGGCTTGCGACCTCTTCGTCCCAAAGCCGCAGGAGAGCCTCGCGCTCAATTTCTTCCCAGGCCGAGGCTTTGAACTTGGTCTCCTCGATGTAGGTGGCACCGGTTGGCCGAACCACCTTGCGCATGTGCGAGACCACATCCTCGTCATACATTTGCATTGGTTCTGCAGAAATCAAAGCCGCGCGTCCTGAAGCACGGTTTGCCATGGGGATTTTCCGGTGGTGCCGACGGCGCGCCTCGGACGCCGTGAAGAAGATCACGGGGTCGGTCACCTCAAGCCCCACGATCCGCGTGACCGCGCCTGAGCGCGGGCAAGTCCAAAGGTCTTGAGCCGAGGTTTGCGCAATTGTCTCTCCGCGTAAGGTCTCAAGGCCGAGATCAAGCGTCCCGGCGGCCCGGGCGCGTTCGGTTTGATCGGCGATCCGGCTCGTGAACTCTTCAAAGAGCGCGTTCTGAAGAGCGATTGGCAAAGCAAGCAAACGATTGAGGAAGCGCTGGATTGGGGGCAAGTCTTCAAGCAGCACGCCGTCCTTGTCGATCAAGCGCAGCGCGGTCCAATCGGTGAATGTCTCATAACTCATGGAAGATGCGGTACCGGCCGCGAGATCGGCTAAGAAGCCGCGCAGCGCACCGCGCGCGATAGGGCTTTCGAGATTGTCTTCCTCTCGAAACATGCCTTGCGCGCCGGTTTCACGCTGACCTTTGGTGAGTGCCCCGAGTTGATCCAATCGCCTTGCAATGGTTGAGGTGAAGCGTTTTTCGCCGTGGACGTCCGTGGTGCAGACCCGGAAGAAGGGCGCGCTTACTTGCGCCGAGCGATGCGTGCGCCCAAGCCCCTGAATGGCTGCATCGGCGCGCCAACCCGGCTCCAGCAGATAGTGACGCCGACGCTTCTGGTTCTTGGCTGTTTGAGAGGCGTGATAGGACCGTCCCGTACCGCCTGCGTCAGAGAAGATGAGGATGTCTTTGTCACCATCCATGAAGGCCTGAGTTTCAGCGGAATTGCTGCTCGCGACCCGTTTTTCAATATAGAGGGCACCGTCGCCCGACTTGAGCGGGCGAAGAGACCGACCGGTGACTTCGGCAACGGCATCATCGCCAAAGGCCCAAAGGATCTGATCAAGCGCGGAGGGGATCGGCGCGAGTGTCATCAACTCGGTCATCGCGGCTTCACGCAGGGCCAGCGCTTCCCTTGAGACCACAAAGGCCCCTGTGGCATCGCGCAGGGGTTCTGCGACCATGTTGCCGTCGATTTCAACAAGCTTTTGAGCATGGATCGGAAAGGCCTGCTCGAGATAGGCCAGCACATAGTCCCGCGGCGTCAACGCGCCTTCGACCAAGGCATCATCGGGGTCCATGGCCTCAAGGCGGCGTTTGAGAAGGCTCTCGCCTGTGGAGACCACCTGTAGCACGCAGGCATATCCTTCTCGCAGATCCGTGCGCATGGCATCGATCACCGATGGGGCCTTCATGCCCAGAAGCAGATGGTTGAAGAACCGCTGCTTTGTGCTTTCAAAGCGCGACCGGGCAGAGGCTTTTGCTGCAGACGCGTTTGTCTTGCCCGATGCGTCGTTGACGCCCGTGGCGGTGAGCGCCGCTTCCAGATTGTGGTGAATGGTGCGGAACGCGCCCGCATAGGCGTCGTAGATTTGGGTTTGCGCCAGGGTCAGTGCGTGTTCGAGAACATCGTACTCGACACCATCGAAGCTCAGCGCCCGTGCTGTGTAGAGACCAAGCGCTTTCAGATCGCGGGCCACCACTTCCATGGCAGCCACACCTCCGGCCTCCATCGCGGAGACAAAACTTTCGCGGCTTGGAAAGGGGTACTCGGCCCCCTGCCCCCAAAGACCCAGGCGGGAGGCGTAGGCAAGGTTTTGGACACTGGTGGCACCCGTTGCTGAAACATAGAAGACCCGCGCACGAGGCGAGGCCAACTGCAAACGCAGCCCGGCCAAGCCTTGCTGGGAGGGTTTAGCGCCTCGCCCGTCTTCCGAGCCAGCCGCGTTCTGCATGGCATGGGCTTCATCGAAGGCGAGCACGCCCTCATACTCATCTCCCATCCAATCCAAAATTTGGCCGAGCCGTGTGGACCCGCATTTGCCCGCAGAGCGCAGCGTGGCGTAGGTGACAAAGAGGATCCCATCACCCATGGCCACGGGATGGTCGGGTTTCCACTTGGAGAGCGATTGGATGTCGGCGGGCGAGCCACCTAGATCGGTCCAGTCGCGGATAGCATCTTCGATCAGCGTGGCGGATTTGGAAATCCAAACCGCCTTGCGCCGCCCGGCAAGCCAGTTGACCAGAATGAGTCCTGCGCATTCCCGACCTTTGCCACATCCGGTGCCATCACCCAGAAAGTAGCCTAAACGGTAGCGTCTGGCGTCAGGGTCATCGTCAGAACGCGTAAGCCGCGTCTGATCATCGTTGATCGTGAAAGCACCAGGAAGGTCACGGCGATGCGCATCATCAGCCATGATGATGGTCTCCAGCTGTGCCTCTGACAGGTGGCCCTCCTCAATCAGACGGGCGGGAAGGCGCAGATCATTTGGCTCAGACGCCTGTGGTAGTGGTGGTGCAACAGATGCCATGGCGATACTCTCAACCAATGGGGTCGGATGTGGCTGGGCGCCTGCGATATCCAAACGCTGCGGACGGTACCGCGCATAGATTTCTGAGACCGGTACGTTCTCCCGGGGTGTGACCAATCCTTGGAACGCCAAGGGGATAGCCGCATGACGGGAAGCGTGTGACGACGTGCGTGGAACAGGCTTTCGAACAGGTACGGGCGACGTGCTCGGGCGAGCACGATGAGACGGTGTCTGTAGGGCCACATTGCTCTCGTTGGTCGCAGCGCGCGATGAGGCCACTGCGTCGACATGCTCTTGGGCCTCATCGACGTTTGCAGCACGCGCACGCTCAAAGACCACCTCGTCTGGTGTTTTATCGAAGACGATGAGTTGCGTCTCAACGCTGGTTCCTAGTTTGCGGTAAATCTGGCCGGGCATCTCGAGTGCGAGACGTGGTTTCACGATCCCTCGCAGCCGAGACCAATGGGCGCTGTCCCGGTCGGGCGTGAAGCCCATCGGCATAATGGCGACAAGGCGACCACCGGGCGCGAGCCGCTTGGCTGCGCTGATCAGATGCTTGGCCGCGATGCGTTTGTCGCGAGACCGGTCAACAGAAGATGCAAAGGGCGGGTTCATCAAGACGACAGTGGGCGCACGCTTGTCCTCAAGGAGATCGTCGAGATGCTCGCCGTCGAAACCCGTTGCCGCGCTCCCAAAGACAAGATCGAGAAGCGCGCGCCGAAACGGGTCGATCTCATTCAACATGAGGGAACAGCCGGCCGCGTGCGCAAATCCGGCCAAAGCGCCGGTGCCGGCCGATGGCTCAAGGGCAACATCGCGCGATTGCAAAGCGGCCGCGCGCGCCACCAGAGCTGCATAGGGAAGCGGTGTCGAAAACTGTTGAAGGCGGATTTGCTGCTGAGATCGCCGCGTCTCCGTGAGAAGGCGCGACGCAACAGCAAGGCCATCTTTGGCACCCGCTGAGTGTGGTTCGACAAGCAAATGTCGCACCGCGGCTGCCTGCATGACGTCATAGGCCATCCTCCACGACCAGGCTCCGGATGCATCGCTACCGCCCAAGGCCTCGCGCATGATTTGGGCGAGAGCTGAGCTTTTGAGTGCTTGCGCGGCGATGATCTGCGTGACGGCAGATAAGGCAGAAGACAGCTGTGCAGCTGGTGGAACCGGAGTGTCGGGCGATGTGATATCCATTTGGGTGGTCCTCATGTCAGGGTTGATCTGCCATGACAAAAAGCCCCCTTTGCACTTTGGTTCGTGCGAAGGGAGCCAGGTGGGACCTGCCGTTGGAGATAAGCGCTAGTCTTGCAAGCTTTCGAAGAACTCGGTGAGAACCGGGCTTGCACCGGCCTTTACCGAAGAGATGAGTTTGGACCCCGCCAGCGTCTGCCGGGAGAGACGCACAAGCACGCCTGTTTCCGCGTTCCGGTAACAGCGCCGCTTTTGCCGCCCGCGGCGGTAATGCGTCACGGTGAAAACCTCACAGGATGATCCATCCGTCAGGGTTACTGCGTTGGCGAGTTGAACACGGTCACCCTCGGCATAGTCAGGGATCGCAGCCCAGTCCCGACATCGCTGGCGCCATGCATGCGCATAGCTGCCGGGATCCTTGAGCTCGGACAACAGGGCCAATAGACCAAGGGGGGCCTGAGACTGAACCGGGCCAGCGCTTTCCTCCATGTCTTTGTAGCCCCAACATCCATCATCGTATTTCGTGAGGAAAACGGCTCCGAACGTAAACGACCCGTCCTTGCCGATGACATAGGTCGCATCCTCAATCGGCGTGCCGTCGAGAGACGAGACGCGGGCGGCCGCATACCACGTGGACCCGACCTTGCTGGCTTTGACGAGAGTTGTCTGTTGCGTCTCCGTGGCAAAGGTGCAGAGCCGGGTGATTTCGGCCTTTTCGTCGGCATAGGATTTGACCCGGGCGTCAGTATAGAAGAGCCATCCCATTACGCTGCCCTCCTGTCATCGATCTCGATCAACGCATCAAGAGGCACGCGATAGGGCAGCATCTCGTCAAAGTCTTCGCAATTGCCCTCGTTCTGAACGATGGCTGAGATGTCATCGGCGTCTCGCAGGATGACGCGGAACGTCCCCCCGAGCCCTGAGGGGACGTCATAGGCGCCGCCAAGGAGGTAATCAGCCGCGCGCTGGACAAAGACGCGGATCGTGTGGCCGTCAGTGGCGAGACGAATGGTTTTTTCGCCGCGGTCGATCAGCATCTGCACGTCGCCCAGAATGTCCGTGTAGAACTGCCCGGTCAGATCGCGAAACGCGGCAGCCCGCGCAGCCATCCAATCTGCGTCGCAATATGGGTTGATGCCTTGGGCAAAGGCAAAGCTTGGGTCCGCTTTGGCAGTGGTGACGATCCGCGTGGTCGACCCATCGATCCCGTTTGAGCGGAGATGAACGCCGTTGCCGACGATGAGGATCAAGGCGGGTGATCCGATGGGCCCATTCCAATTGGGCAGAAAGACCGAACACGATCGGGCATGGGCGATTTGGTCCGCGACCGCGGACGCAGGAAACGTGAGGATGGCCATGAGAGGCTCCTTCGAGATGAGAGAAGTTTGGGCTGGCCCCGCGACAGGGGAAACCCTGCCGCGAGGCGCAAACGAGATCAGGCAGCCTCAGCGAGGTCTGCCTCTTCCGCAGGGGCCTGCGCGTCCTCATTCGTGACGGACGCTACGCCAGCGGTCTGCATCATCGGCGGACACCAAGCCGCAACGGCTGTCCGTTGCGCGTCGGTGAGTGTTGCGAATGGCTCTGCAAAGAGTTTTTCGAAGAAGGTGACGATCTCTTTCTTGCTGGAGGATGCCAACGTAACCGCCTCCTGAGTGAGGCCCAAGTCCTCGTTCAGGATTTTGAGAAGCCAGGCTTTCTTGAAGCGGTTGAAGAGTGCCGCGTTCGGCGTCCAATAGGCGCGGATATCCGGCATGATTTCCACCTCGAAATCATGCATCAGACTGTCGCTTTGGGGGTTACGTGCAAAGCAGGACTGTGTGGTGTTGGCCGTTGCGAAGGCAACGAGCTTGGCCTTTTCGGCTTGTGCCAAGGCGCGGAAGAGTTTGAACTGATCTGCAGGCGATTTGGTGTCATCAGCCCAGGACAGATCGAGCGCATCTTGGGCTTCGCCAAATTGATCAAGCGAGGTAGTGTCGATCTCTTCCATTTTGGCATGCGTGCGATAGGACGTGCTCGCAGAGACTTTGATCGCATGGGTGACACTCATGCCACTGCGCAGGACATCACAGACGAGCTTGAAGAGCGCGAGGTCCAAAGTAGCTTCCGGATGCAGAGCCATGGCTGCGCCAAGAGCCATAGCGCGTTCGGTCTTGAGGTCATCCGCCAAGGAGTTCGGGTAGACGATTTCGTCGCTTTTGTCCGGGCCGGGGGCCGTCCTGGCGCCTGCTTCGGACGTGCTTGCATCCGGAGCATTGTCTTCTGGACGTACCAAGCCAACATGGAGCTGCACCTGCCCGTGGGCCCATGCAGCGATGACACCAGACCGACCGAGATCTTCAGCGCTATAGGCCTCTTGCAGCCCGCGCATTTCTTCCTCGAGATCGTCCACTTTTTCTGACAGTGCGCCATAGGCGTCATCATCAAGGTCTTCGTCTTCCATTTCTAGCTGAAGCGTTTCAATCTCTGCTGTGATCTCCTCGAGGCGCTTTTGACCCGCCTCGTCCGGTTCAACTGGGCTTGGATAGACGCGGCCATAGTCCGACATCTCAGCGTAATCGAAGCGCATCACGGCATCTGCCCAGGCAAATCCGGATTGAGAGCGGGCCTCCTCGGCGGCGGCGGTCAGCTTCTCCAAAAGGATGGTGTTGACCAGATCTGCATCTTCGAGGACCGAGTGCTCTTCGAGCAGATCGGCCGCGATGGCTCCGCCCCGAGCCTCGTAGTCTTCGCGCACAAAGGCCCCGATATCGTCGCTGACCTGGACGCCGCGCGCCTTGAGGGCTTGGCGGACGGTATAGGCCTGAAGATAGCTGTCCTCAGATGTGAGCGCATCAAAGACGGATTTCTGCACCTCCTGGCTTGGATGATCTGCGAACGCCTTCATCGTGTCGAGCGTGATCGATTTGGCCCGTGCCGCATCCCGAATGTCTGGGTGTATGAGCCCATACCGCAGCCGACCCTTGACGGCAGCAACGGTTGTGCCGAAGGTCATTGCAATGGTCTCCGGGGTCTGTCCGTCGACCTCCATCATGCGCGCGAAGGCCTCAAACTCATCAATCGCGCCCATCGGGGCTTGGGTGATGTTTTCGGCAAGGGAAAGTGCTGTTGTGACGTCGCAATCCTCCGCGACGAGACGGCAATCGATCTTGGTCCGCTTGGTGAAGCCTTTCACCGCTTTGTCTGCGACTAGTTCTTGCAGCGCTGCATGACGACGCCCGCCGGCGAGCACGCCGTATTTGCCATCGATCTTCTGGATC
Source organism: Roseobacter weihaiensis (assembly GCF_020622345.1). Classification (GTDB taxonomy): domain Bacteria; phylum Pseudomonadota; class Alphaproteobacteria; order Rhodobacterales; family Rhodobacteraceae; genus Roseobacter; species Roseobacter weihaiensis. The sequence goes on from NZ_JACNMO010000001.1 coordinate 352,022, forward strand.
AGAAGAGGCTGAAGCAGCCCAAGGGTGGCGATACTGGCCTTGAGATGCGCAATGTTTTCGCTGGCATATGTCTCAGGAGACTTTGCGCGCACGTTGGCGGGGTGTTGGATGAGATCCGAGATGGCAACGGATTGAGGTTGAAGGGATTGTGTCATGATGTTTCCTTTTGATGCGTTTCGCCGACCACTCAAAGGCCGACCCAATCCCCAATTCCGGGGATCAAAAGAAAAAAGGCCCACTTTCCCTTTTGGGGTCGGTGGGCCAGGTGGGAGAGAACTTGGAGGCGGGGGAGCTACCAGTCGCGTGCCATCATGATGGTCAGGACGCGCGTGGTCGTTGAAGGATCTTCCGGGGTCTCCGCACCAAAACGGAAATCCGACGACGTCTCATAGAGATCAATCTTCCAGAACAGCGTCTCGCCTTGGAGTTCAAATGATCCGAAGTCATGCCATCCGTTCGGGTCATTGTCTGGCTCAAACCAGTCGAACTCGCCGACGGCCTTCACGGCCAAGAGGGCAAAACCGTCACCCGCTTCAGCAACGGAATGCGTGACCACAAGACGGCCTTGCAGAGGGTCCTGCGGCGTTTCTCCGAGGCATGCAAACCTGCGAAAACCGTCATTCTGTGATGCGATTGTTGTGGGGTTGGGGCGGTCGTGAAGTGCTTGAGCTTGCGACATGGGGTCATCCTTTCTGATGCATTGGAAACACAACTTCCCAAAGCCCCCTTTCCCTTTTGGCCTTGCACCAAGGGAATGATTGATGGCTTCGGGTCATGTGAAAGTGACTGCGGGAGTTCTGAAACCAGATCTCAGGCGGCCAGGTCTGAGGTCTGAGACCGCCCGGCGCTGGACGCGGCGACCAGCCAATCGTAAGCGCGTTGCGCGTCGGCTGCATGTTTGAAGATGGCAGATTTGTCTGATCGCAGGACTCGCAACCAATTCTCAAGATAGGACGCATTCATCTCGAGCGTATGGGCCGAAAAGCCAAGCTCCTGCCCCAGAAAACAAGACGTCAGCTCGGCCACGATCTCCTCTCGCGCATACGCTGTGTTGCCGAACCGCGAATAGCCGAAGGTGCGGTTCAGCCGATGCGGTGCCTTTGTCGCATGGGCGAGTTCATGCGCCCAAACGCCATAGAAGGACCGCGGATCCTCGAACCGAGAAATCTCGGGCATATAGACCTTGTCGACCGTGCCCATGTAATACGCTTCGCGACCCGTGAAGGTGGTGTGGATGTCGATCGCATCAAAGAAGGCCTGCATGTGAGGGATGGGTTCATGCACAGGCAGATCTGGAAGCAGCTCACGCTCAGGGTGGAACCGTTCCGGCAAGCCCTCAATCTGGTCGGCGTTGAAAACCCGATAGGACTTTTGAAAACGAAAGCAGTAGCCCTTCTCGTCATCCTCGTCCTTGGCGCTACCGTCTGCTGCGTCAGGTTTGTAGGCCTGCCCATAATAGACGACGAGAGAGGATCGCTCCCCTTTTCGGATTTTGGCGTCGAGCTGATTGGCTTGCCGCAATGTCATCCAATAGGGCGACGCATAGCCCGCAAGCTGGGTCCGCATCGTCAGCAGGAAATTGTTGATCCCCTTATAGGCCTCGCCGTTTTCGCGGAGGGGCCGGGAACTGGAGCCCGCGATCCAGGGTTTGCGCCAGGGCAAGACCCCACGCTCTATGATGCGAATGAGTTCGTTTGTGATGGCGTCTGAGACGTCCAATTTGGACGAGCGGGATCGGGCCATGGCTGGCCTCCTTTCGATGGTGTGGGTTGTGTTGTGCTAGGACTGGCGGCCGCGAGGATCGTTCAGGATGCGCGCACCCAGAGGCGCGACGAGATCGAGGTAGGTGGACAATGACACCTTCGAAGAAAGACCAGAGCGCGCCGGATCAGTCGTTTCCTCCGGATCGACGCGCGGCAAGGCAACCAGGCTCGCGAGATCGGAAATGGGACGTAGATCGATGAAGGGTGTACCTAGGCCGACTGCCAGTGCTGCCAGAGGAAACCGTTCTATTGGTGCCACTGTTGATACGGTGGTCCACCCAAGATGGAGAAACGTGCCGCCGCGACTGCATATGATATGCGCCTGGGGAAGCGTGGTTGCGAGACGGAGGTAGCCAAGATCGCGCTGGATCGTTTCGCGTTCCAGTTTGCGCGCCAAGTTAACCTGACCGCTACGGCGCAGCTCTTTGTGCCGCCACCAAGCGGCGGCGGAGGCGCGCAACGCGCGCAAAACTTCTGTCTTCATAGGAAGGTCTTTCTTCAGGACTGACAGGTCGGAAACCGGCCCGGACTTTTCAGAAACACCCCCGAAAGGACAATTCTGTCAGTCCCAAGACAGGAAGAACACTTTCACTTTTGCCGCGAGAAAGGGTCAGACCCGAAGGCAATTGGTCCCCGAACCGGAAATTCAGGACCTCAGTCCGTGGTCAATCAAGCGCTAGTCGAACCTTACCCATATCAAGTAACGATAACCGAGAAGTATCTTTACCTCGCACAATTGCGGCTGTTGGCGCAGATCGCGGCGAAGGTCTCAAAAGAACCCATAGTAACCGATGCTGCGCGATGTACGAATGTCCTTTCTCCTGGGAGATCAAGTTAGTCCGAACAGCTTCATGTGAACAGGAGAGTCCAAAGTTCTAGGGGTCTTTGATAACGATCATTTCGATGGGTGAGATGCGCCCTGCAGCCAAATTTGCTACCATATTTGGGACTTTTTCTGCGGTCGTCTGCTGCATAAGTACGTGCAAGCCCAAAGGGGGTGGTCCTCCAGCGGCCCCACTTGCGGCCTTCATTTTCTTGAAGAAATTCATAGCGAAGTCGTGGCGATTATGTTCCTCAGCGACGACAAACCCGTTAGCCTCCAGTGCTATGCGGTAGTCTTCGGACTTGGCAACCCAGCTTGTTTCAGACGTTGTTGCCCAAGGGACGGGGTAAACAAGCTCGTCGTCATTGCACTTCATAATATCGTAAATACCAAACTTTGCGCCGGACTTCAGAACACGGGATACCTCGGAAAACAAAGCTTGCTTGTCTTCGATATTCATTCCGACGTGCATCATGAATGCGCCGTCAAAACTAGCCTCCCCAAAAGGAAGCGAAAGTGCGCTACCTTGCTGGAGTTTAATGCTATCTGACAGGCCGACCCATTCGCAAAGTTGTTGTCCGACATCTACGTATTCAGATGTAAGATCAATCCCAGTAATCTTTGCTCCGTAAGTCTTCGAAGCGAAACGCGCTGAACCTCCCAAACCGCAACCGATATCGAGTATGTTTTGGGACGGCGATATCTTTAGCTGGTCTAGGAAATGTACGCTCGCTGCCCGTCCACCAATGTGAAATTCATCTACTGGACCAAGATCCTCAACACTGGCATTTTCAGGTTTGATACCCTGTTTGTTGAGGCCTGCCTCAATCGCGGTTAGCAGATTTCCGTGGGTATAGTGGGTGGAAATTTTCTTATCGATGTTCATGACAATCAACTCTTTCCAATTTGTGAATGACGACCTTAGCACGTTTTACTGGTTGGCCTAAGCCGCCATTGGTGCAACCACAGCGAAAGCCCGCTTTGTCCGCATTTTCCCAGTTCGCGTGTGGCGCAGCGAATGTCCAAGTTTGCGACTGAACGATAATTCCTAGTTATCGTTACTCTTGTTCTTGTAACGACCATCACCGAACTTCATCAGTGATTCAAGAAGTGTTCCACATCGTTCCTACAACAGGACGTTTTTGTGTGATAGTTTCACTGCCAGCTGCTTTGTAGGTGTCAAAAAGGGAGCTGAGACCCGGCAACCAACCGCACATCTGTATCCGGAAAGGATGGACAATCTCGCGGTGACCCATCGCGCACCAGAAGTTGCTGAGGCCAGGTCGGCGTTGTAAGCAAGGCTACTCCCGGTACGAAATCACATCCGGATGGACATTAGCCTCAAAAACGACGTTGAAGTTTCCTCGCCCCTTCTCCAGCCAATTCGAAAGCGCTGCGCTTTCAGCCAACACCCGATTGCGCAGATCATGGGCCATGTTACCAGTCATCAATGTGTTCTTTCTGACAACTTCCACCTGAAGCGTCAAATCGCGACGTTTTTCGTGGTCTGTGTAGCTCAACGAATACTTGGGGTGCCCAATCCGATGGGGATCGCGAATCTGAGCCGAATCACGAAACAAAGGTGTTCGAACTATACCGGGGCAAGGATCAACGGCTTCGAATACTTCCGCTGCTGTTATGATCCAGCCAGCCCCGTCTGGACGCGGAACGGCATACCGCTCGCGTCCCAGCGGGCGTATAGCGATTTCTCCAGGTATTGAAGACCGGCTATGGGTGACTTCAACTATATCACCGGTAACATAGCGAACAAATGGTTGGGCTTCTTGGAAAGGAAAAAGAGATGTAAGCAACAATTGTCCAATGCCTTCCCTGACTGGTTCAAGGCTATTTGGTGCCACAACTTCCGGGATTACGCTTGGGTCAAAGTGATACCAACCGCATGTTGTTATTTGTGCCGCCCCACCAAATACCTCGCTAAGTCCATAGCGGTCAAAAACGGGGGCACCCATTGCCTTCTCGATCATACTACGGCAATGTCGGCTTAAGTAGTTTCCAAACGTAACGACTGATCGCAATTTTGTCGAGATCCCTCCGGGCCGCGCATCCAGTGTATCGAGAGCAAAAGCTTTGATGATGCGCTCTAGACCTAAAACGATTGAGCAATGTGCTTCTACACCTTGATCTTGTGTTTTGCTTTCGATTATCCGCCTCGCATATTCAAAGCTCCCAGAATCGTATACACCTAATCTGTGTTTGTGAACTGGACTCGGAACGTCGATTGTAGCTCCATGAAAAGGGTTGTTGAAAGCTACGACCCGAGGCAACGGTTTAGAAAAGCTAGAAGTGTAGAGTTGAGAATAAAATCTGCGTACAAATTCTTGTTCTCTGTCACCTCGGATCGTAATGAAGGGACTGGAGGTGGTTCCCGATGTAAATACTTCGGTGCAGACTAGGCCGTCTCGAACTTGAGCCCGGCTGCCCGCTAAGCGAAGCTGCTCCTTAGTCACCAGCGGGAAGTCTTGCAAATCAACACAACCTGGATCCGCTACACTAACACCGGACCAGTGGTCTCTGTAGAATTCGGTTCTCAGGGCGTTTGATATCGTGCCCGGTAGAAGGTGTTTCCCTATTGAAGCGGGTTTACCGCTGGAATGCATAGAACCCGTCAATTGATCAATGCGCAAATGACCAGTATTCGTGGCTAGCTAAGGACAGTTGTCACGCAAGACTGTCCGAAAAGGAGCGCAATACCATCGCCTCAACTGCTGCCGCCTCAGCACGTGCAACATTTTGCATTGATTCCTTAAGAAACTGTGCGCGAGCCACATGCTGTTGCTTTACAGCCTCATGGTACAATTCTGCTAGTTCGCTAACGTCTGGCAGTTCCAAATTACCTTTTTTCATGACCTGTTCTCCGAATCACTGACTTATTGAGGGATGCAAAATATGGTTACTTAGCAGAGAATGAAATAGATCAGAACGTTGAGTCAATGTTTTAGTCAAAACGAAATACACTCGCGGAGCACATCTTCCATAAATGCCTTAGGATCAGGACCCATTGATTTCTACTTGGCGGCGTGATTCACGGTTCCAAAACGCGCGGTGAACATGTCTGATCTCTTCTGACTAACGGATGCGCAGATGGCGCGCCTTGAGCCCTTCCTCCGGAAGTCCATTGCCCAAACATCGTTCGAGCAAACAGCATCTGCGCGGTCTTCTCGTAGCTTGGCTTTGACACGCCTCTTCGGCGATTTGTTCCGCAATTGCAGGCCCATTTTCTTGTAAATCCTGTAGACACGTTTGGGATTTACCTCCCAGCCTTCTCGGCGCAGCACATAGTGCACGCGTCGATAACCATATCGAACGCGCGTCTCGCAAATCTCCTTTACGCGGGCTTTCAGACTGGCCGGATCGCGGCGCCAGGATTTGTACTGATAAGTCGATCTTTCGAACTTCAGCACTCTGCACGCGCGCCTGGCAGACACGCGCCAATCTTCCCGAACACCGTCGATGATCTCGCGCTTACGATCCGACCTCAGAGCTTTCGTTTGACGACATCCTGCAGCATCTCTTTATCGAGCATCAGATCAGCGATGATCTTCTTCAAACGCCGGTTCTCATCTTCCAACTCCCGCAGTTTCTTCATCTCCGACGGCATCAGTCCAGCGTATTTTTTCTTCCAGTTGAAGTACGTCGCTTGGCTGATCCCGGCCTTACGACAGATCTCCGCAACCGGCGTGCCTTCCTCGCCCTGCTTTACTATGAACGCCTTCTGCGCGTCCGTGAACTTGGATGCTTTCATCGTCTTCGCTCCTCCCCAGCCAAAGGAAAAATAAGAGCGAAAAACTCTAACTACAAACGGCAGGAAAACCGGGTTTCAGAGCATGGTTTTCATATTGGTCGTCGTCTGGTTGGACAAGCGCGCCGGGCGCGCAGCCCTCAAATTGCTCATGTGTTCGGCGTGCTTCTGCGGGCGTTTGGTTTCCGAGCGATGAGTGCGGTCTGACGTTGTTGTAGTCGTATCGACAAAGCGCCAGCTTCCTGCGAGCGTCGTCCAGTCTATCGAACATCTCCTCGTTCAATAGCTCATCGCGCAGGCTGCCATTGAATGACTCTTTGAAGGCATTTTGCTGCGGCTTGCCGCCCGGAGGCCCCTGTGGTGCTGCCTGGTCATGCCCTTGGTCCTAACCTGATGTGCCCATCGCGCAGGCGATATCATTGACCGCGTAGAACATCCGGTCGATCCGGCCATTGTCGAATTGTGCAGCTACGATAACGACCGGAGGGTCGCAGTTACAACCGAGAGGCCCTATAGCCCATGGATCGGTATACGAACAGCCAATCTCAAAACCACCCGCGACTTCACCGGACGCTTACGGACATTCAGATAATTTGGGATTTGAGCGGAGCACCCGTAATGCAAGGTCTCTCACCCACACCAACTCATTAAATTCGTTAGATATACTCCCGATGCTTCGGACTGCAGCACAGGTACACCTGACCTGAAAGGCATGCTCATGCTGGGTTTTCGCATCCAAGGCAAGTCTAGCATGCGCACCCGCTGCTTTGAAAAGCCGTTGCAATGCCTGTAGCTTGAATGTACGTCTCATGGAAGATGCAGATTCATTGAAAAGACCGCTTGCTCGAAGTTGCGCAATGAAAAACGATATACAATGCTCTCGGAACTCCTCGTCCAATTCAACGAAAACGTCATAGATGAGACTAGCAGCATCGTAGTAGACTCCTCCGAGACAAGCATCTTGAAAGTCGATTACGCAGATTGAATCGTTAAAAATATGTAGGTTTTTGCTGTGGAAGTCTCTATGGACAAAATAGAAGTCATCTGAACAGGTTTTATTGGCCAACGAACGGAATAAATCCTGAAACCTGTTCGCCTCATGGTTAGTAAAAGTGGAAGCCAAAACTCTTGGAACATACTCTTTAAATGAGTTCATTTCCTTGGCAAGAACTTCACTGTTCATCATACGTTGAGAAGCTGGAAAGCCCCGTTCCATGAACTCCTTTGAGGCGACTAACATCTTTAGGACCACTTTTAGGGACTCAGTATAGAAGTGCTGGCGCTTAAGACAATTTAGCTTCGGAACCAAATCGCTTAACGTCTCGTCACCTATGTCCTCCATCAACAGCGCTGAGAAATTTGAAGAACAACCTAGGATTTCTGGCACCCGTATTCCAACATCACGTAGGAACATTCCAATGCTCAAGAAGTCGTCTAACTCGCTGGTGGACATCTTGGAACAAACGACTTCGTGTCTTTCCGAACCAAGCAACATGACAATCCACGAATTATCGCCACTAACTACCCTGTACAGTATTTTCTCTGAATATCCACCTTCGAGCTTTACAACTCCGCCTACCTCTTGAAATCGTAATACGTCTAAATCATTCAAATTCTCAAGGTCACACAAAAGGATTCGAAGAACTTCTAAATCATTTAAATCAGATACATCAATCTGCATTGCAACCAAGTTTCGCTCCCGCAAACTCTAATCCTAAGAACGCCTTCCGAATTCAATCGCTTCAATGACCTCGGGAGCTCGATTCGTCTCAGCAAGTTCTTCCATCCAAATAGGATCGCGACGTGCCACCTCCGCTCGAGTAACACGCCCGGCCTCTTCAAGCGCTCCATGTAGGTTCAAGAGGCTATCCGCTAAGTGTAGCATAAGACTGTTAGGCCAGGCGCGCGCGCTTAGTTGTAGCAGTTTTTCGGGAATAGAAGAAGCTTCATTGCGATCAAAGCTAGCAAAAGTGATCGCAGCGGCAGCGACCGAGCGCGAGCGACCAAGTTGACAATTAAGCAATACATTTGAATCTGCATCCCCGGTGCGTCGAATTATTTCAATAAAGTTCTCAATATGTGATGAATCGGGAGCAATCTTAACTGGATCAGGTTCAATGATGTCATGAAAACGGTAAATCTGCCTAGCACGCCACTTGACCGTCTTTGGAACCACAATGGCAGCCCGGTCGGGATTAATGAAACTGCAAAAAAGATCCCAATCTCCACCACACTCATTCAAAGCAGCGATAGAAGCAACACGTATCATTTCACCGCTCCCTTCAGTACGCTCGCTGCATACCTCTAAAATACAGAGCATTGGCAACATAGCATTTCGCGGGCATCCGCATGTGGATTTTCTCCCCTTGGTAGTCTTTAAGCTGGCCATACGAAAGTCGTTATGTCAACTCTTACAGTGGCCCCTAGATTTGTAGACACTTTCCCGCCTAACTGAGAGGCGAGGAGGCCGAGCTGGGGACAAGCAACTACAGCAATGAGTTCAAGCGGGACGCGGCGCATCAGATCACAGTGCGGGATGTATCACGGCGTTTGGGCGTCAGCACTTATTCTCTCTACAAATGGCCGAAGCTGTTCGGGGACCCCTCCACGATCTACCCGCCGATGCACGCCAATCGATCACCTCTGACCGTGACTCCGAGTTCTCGACTTGGCGGCATCTCAAGTCCGGAATCGGAGCGGATGCATGGTTCTGCGATCCGCAAGCGCCCTACCAGAAGGGCACGGTCGAGAATAAAAACAACGGGTTGCGCCGATATCTCCCCAGATCAGCCGAGCCGATGAATCCGGCAAGTCGATATTTGAGATCGATTTTTCACCGCTTCAATTCCACCTCAATTCCACACCGCGCACGTGCTTGGGCGTTCACACCCTGCCAAGATCTTCGAAACCAAGCTGATGGAAATCCGGAACCGTCTGGAATAGAGAGACATATCAGGAACTGCACTTCACGGTGAGTTCACAAACAGTGGCCGAGCTGATATTATTGGGATCAAAGGGCAAACTGGCCTTGCCAGGCCTGTTTGACAAGCGAATTACTGCTCAAAAGCACCCGTTTGAAACTTAAAACTTGCTCAGTGTAGCTACCTCCCTGTTAAGTTGCATAACGTACTTGGGTACAACTTCAGCTTTTCTATCTTAGAAAGCGAAGTTTTAGATTTGAGTTCAGCCAACTTGGTTAGTTTGTGATTTGGGAAATGGAGCCACACTAGATTATATTTTTTACCCTTTGACGACCTTCGGCACTGTTGTTTGCTAGCCGTCGAGGTGAAGTCAACAAGAGGTTTCAGAAGGTAAACTAGCTTGACTCTCCTCCTTACACACCCCTATCGTGCAGCGCTTTTTCGAGAAAGGACGGCGGAAACAATCGCTGCCCCACTTTATGGCAATTACGACAAAGAGGATGCTCTTGCTCTCGATTACCCGATAGAATTGGTTGCCAAAGAGAGTCGAACAAATGCCTTGCGGCAAGCAATGAAGAAACTAAGACCCAGCGCGGTGATCATAACCTCCCCGCACGACAACCTCGCGGTTGAGGATGCAAATTTCCTGAGTAAATGCTCTGTGACGACTGGGGTCGGTGTAAAGGAGCCGGCGGCAAGCGTATTCGCAAGCAAAAGCGCCACGAAGGAGTTGCTCCAAAGCTACAGTGTTCCTGTTGCGCCCGACTTAGATATCGCCGCGATATCTAAGTCGACTCCTGCAATTGGAAAGCCGGATCGGGGATGGGGCGGTACTCAGATAGTTAAACTTGACAATCAAAAACAAGCTTGCGGGTTCATCGCGAATGCCTCCTCAGGCTATGTACTTGAGAGCTATCTTGAAGGAATTGAAGTAAGCGTAGTCGTAAACGTCAATCGGAGCGATGTGTGGGTTTCACCAGTCATCTTCAAGGGTAGAGTTAGGGAGACTGTCGAGCATGCGCTTCGTAGGCTCCGCATAGTAGGATGTGAAAAGGGAAAGCCGTCATTTGAACGCCTGAGGCAATACGCTCGAACACTTGCTTGCAACATCGAGTTTTGTGGAACGTTCGAAATTGAAGCAATAGTAAACGACGATCACGTTTATGTAACAGAGGTAAACGGCCGTCTTAGTGGAGTTACTTCCTTACTCTTAGCTAGTGGACAAGATCTGATCTCAGGTATTCTCGAAATGGCTGGCGCTGAAGTGCGACGATCTCTGGGTCAGAACTCTGGTAATTTCGCTGCTGAAGTGCCACTTGTTCCAAACACGTTAGAAACAGTCGAGAAACGCCTAAATGAACTGTATTCCGTCCATAGATTATTCTATAGGTCAGACAGCCGGGGGATTAGAGCGCGTGTGCTTCTTTCTGCCGAAACACTGGAAAAGCTCTCGCAGGAAATAGGAAATCTCGTCAGGAATAGTTTTGCTATGGCCGAGGTGATGGAAGACCTAAATACTTATTGGACGAAATTCATTGAGTAAGAAAGATGTCTTTTCCTCTGCGTTGCCCGCAGTCCTGCTGATAACGTCCGCGGCTGGCCTAAGGTTCGGGAGCGGAATAATACACATTGCACTGCCTCTGCTAATACTGGAAAAAACTTCTGATTCTGCGCTTGCCGTTGGTGTTACGTCTGCATTGTTGGCACCTATTATTGCAGCGCCAATAATTGGGCGATTTGTTGAGAGGTCGCGTAAGCAATGGATCGTTGTATGCAGCTCTGCTTTGCAGATCTTATTTTTGCTCGTTTCCGCGCTGCTGCTATGGGGCGGGCACATAGTCATCAGCTTCGTGCTACTTCTCGGATATGGAGTTGCTTCAGTCGCGCTGTCAGTGCTGAACGAATTTATTCTGGCGCCCGCTATTTCTAACTCCAAAACGGTTGAAAGCACTTATAGTCGATACGTTGCCATGGTCGATTCTGCCTACGCGATGGCTCCTATTTCGGCTGGAGTTCTTATTGCTCTTTTTGGTTACGTCGCACCACTTGTTGTATCGGCGCTAGTGTTCTTACTTTCTGCGTTAGCGAGTTTAGCTGTCTGCAATCAAACCAGAGCTTTTCACAGCAGTTTGTCTACTACCCGCACACCGTTCAATTCGGGGTTTCGTCTAGCATTCGAGAGTTTGCGTAACTCACCGACACTACGTGCGATTATTTACTCTCAGATTTCATACAACCTATTTTTAGGCGCTACTGTGACCTTGTTAGTGGTCGAGGTAACACACAACGTCAATTGGTCGACGACAGGCGTTGGTATCATGCTTACAACAGGCGCCATACTCGCGTTTGGAGGTGCATGGTATAGTGCAACTCTCTACCCGTCTCCCAACCCTACGAGCAGAATTATCGCATATAAAATAGTCGGCCTAGTAGGTATATGCGCTTACCAATTTCAAGCATTCTTGTGCATCGTAGCTGGCTATGCTCTGATGTCACTTGCAGAGTCAGCTACTAATGCATCGAGTCTTGCGATCAGAGCGCAACTCATTAGCTCAGAGGTCCGTGGGTCAGCAAACGGTCTCATCCGAATGTTCGCCTTTGGAAGTGCGGCGCTTTCTCCTCTTTTGCATGCATACCTCATATCGAAGACTGGAAATGCTGATCTTTCCTTTTGGTTGCTGATTTTGGGTGCTGGATTATCAGTTATTCTTTTTGTCACGTTTAGACCACGTGGAGCCATAAGGTAATAGAACAATTGGAGGATGCAAATGGCGAAGACAATATGCCTTGTATTGCCTAGACCCAGACATATTGAGGTCGCAAACGACTTGGGGGTGGAGTGCATTACCGTACATGACGAGCTCTCATACAAGGGCTTGCCAGCCAGCATCTCAATCGTGGTCCCAAGTATTGCGGACGTCGCCTCAGACGCTGTAGCCGGTGCGGTGAAAGCGCTAGCCGGTGACCACGAGCTATGCGGTGCAATATCTTTTTCCGAACGCGGGCTCCGCTTGGCTTCTCAAATTTCAGATTCTCTTTCCTTAGATAGTGCCAACTCGACGGTTGTTGATCGTATTGTTGATAAGCATGAAATGCGAAAGACTATCACTTGTTCCGCGTCGCCAGTATGGAGTATGATCTACAACGTTGATATGCTTCACCAGTTTTTGAATTCCTTAGCCGGTGACGTTATCCTAAAACCATCGGATGGAGTGGGCTCTTATGGTGTAGTCCGAATTAGCAAGAACAAGCCCAACCCTTCAATACTTGACACACGGTTTCCAGCCCTAGCCGAAGAATTTTTGGATGGGCAGGAATACTCCGCTGAGACTATCTCCCATAATGGGTCTCACAAAATAGTCGCGATTACACGGAAACTTGCAAAGAGTGAGAGTATTCAGAACGCGTTTGTTGAAACAGGGCATACTGTTGCCCGGAGCTTCTTGGAAGACGCGGCTTTTGTGGCAAAAGTTGAGAGTTTGGTTTTTTCTAGCTTGGACCAATTGGAATTGAAGTTTGGGGTTGCACATACAGAATTTATCGACACACGTGAGGGACTAAAAATTGTCGAAACACACAACAGAACAGGGGGAGACAAAATCGCTGATCTAGTGAACCTTGTAACAGGCGTCGATCTGGTTGCGGCGGCCATGAAGTCTTTCACCGTGACGGATCTATCGATTAGTTCCACTTCAACAATCACGGCTAGAGCGGCGACAATCAAATTTTTCCTTCCGCCTTCCGGAGTAATAACGAATATACTTGGACTCAGCAGATTACGCTATAATCCGGGAATACGAGAGTTTTTGGTTAATAAGTCAGTTGGAGACAGGGTCCTGCCGATTATGTCATCAGGTGATCGCGCAGGGTACGTCATTGCTGTCGGCGACAGCGCAGACACTTCTGAGGAGTTAGCTGCCGAAGCGGTCGGTATGGTAGAGTTTAAAATCCAAAGCTCCGGATCTACATGATGTGGGCCCTAGTTCTGTTTCCCCAGAGTGAACGTGTGGCCAAAAGATTTTGCTCTGCGGCCAAATCGATGGATGTATCTATAGAATTTGCCATTCTTGCGGGATCAAGTCTTGAGCGGGAGCTTCAAAGTGTTGGAGGGCAAGAATTTTGTGTTTTCTCATTTGCTAGTTATGACGAAGCACTTGATCACTACGAAAAAGCACAAGGATCAAGGTTTGTTGCCGTAGTTCCGGGCGGCGAGTACTCGGTTGAATATGCTTGGAAAATCTCACGGTTCTTGAAACTTGACCCCGGAATAGATGGAGATGTTCGAGCCACACGTGATAAATTTCTCATGCGGAAACACTGTGAAGCTGTGGGGATTTGTCAGCCGATGCTCTATGGTAAATTCAGTAGTTTAGGTGACATTGTCGCATTAGAAGACTTACTAAGGTTTCCCGTGGTGGTGAAACCACTTAATCGTTGTGGAAGTCAAAATGTCAAGATCTGCTATGACCAACAGCAATTGAAAGCTCATGCTCAAGAGATTCTCATTGGCGGTATATCAACAACGTCCGGGTTGGCCCACATCAAACAGGGTATCGTTGAAGAGTACATTCTGGGCGCCGAATACAGTATTGAATGTGCATTGAGTTCAGGGCAAATTGTCTACGGAGAGGTAACAAGAAAGTACACTTCGAAAGGCGCAAATCGGCAAGAAGTTGGACACTTTGTTGAGGTCCATGAAGACATGCCAGCTCGTATACTGGGGCGGAATTTATGTAGAAGCATTGCGCTTGCGTTTGGTGTGCGCAGTGGCATACTTCACATTGAGTTTATTGTCGTCGAAGGGAAAGCGTATTTGGTAGAATTTGGGGCGCGTCTTCCAGGAGGTCTGATCACCGATCTCCACGAGCGTGTCTTTGGCAATTCCCTGGAACAGGTTTGGCTCGGACTTTCTTTGAGAAAACGCAAAACCCTAGTCGGTGAAAATAGGGCTTGGCATGCCGGAGGCGTTGGAGTCTTGCACGTAAGAGACGGATTTAGAGTGCCACCATTACCCAACAATATGAGCTCTATCGAGGTAGTAGAGTATTCCCGTACTCCAAGGTCCGATCAACATCAGCCAAGTAGACGGTTATCTATCGTGGTTAAATGCTCGCTGCTCCAATTTGAAAAGGTAGTAAATAGAATTCGATAACCGAAAGCTTTCCCATGGCGATCCAAATGTTGCACAACGTTAGCTTCGGACCATGAAAACTGGCGCAATAGTCCAAATTCATCTAATATGGGATATCATAATACTCTTACTTGATATGCATCTCAGGAGTGATCATGAACTCAGTTTAGAAGCAAGTTTGACAAGGAACACAACAAACCGATGTAAATGATACTATCTAACGAATGGGGATCATTCTTTTGGAATTCGGATGATGAAGACAAGTTATTTCCTCGATATTGACCCAAGAGTCTGCCGTGTCGCTGCGGAATTTCCTAATGGTTTTCAGATGACCTGTGGCGAAAGGGTTGAGCCCTCCGTTTATCTCGACATCTATAGGAGAGTCGGAGCGACGTGGGGCTGGAAATCACGGCTCGACTGGACGCTGGAAGAGGCCGCCAACCATCTCTCTCGTGCAAATGTCGACGTTGGCATACTGACTTGTGATACGCACGAAGTCGGGTTCTACGAATATGAACGAAATACATCTGAGATTTCAGAGATTGTTTATTTTGGGCTTGTGCCCAAATGGATTGGCAAGGGCTTGGCCCGCGCGTTCTTAAATGCAATCCTTGATAGGGCCGTGGATCAAGGCGTGACAAAAGTTGAACTAAAGACGGCATCCACTGACCATTCTAACGCCTTGCGATTTTACCGAGCAGCGGGATTTAGTCTAAGAACCGCAATATATTGCGACGAGGACATAAGTATATCGCGCGATTTTGCAGATAACCTTCCACTTTGTGTCCGGCCGCTGCAATCATTGCTGAATATGAACTGGTTCGCTACCCGAGCGGTTGCCGAATACTTTGGCGTTCCTGCCAGCATCGAGGAGTTAATGGAGATGCTAGACTGGGCCAGCCGTTTGGATCTGTCGGTGCGGGTGCTTGGTGAAGGCGCAAATAGCCTACTTCCAGACAACCTGGCAAAAGGTGTAGTGGTTCGATTGACCGGTCATGAATTCGAGAAAATCGACATTGGCGAGGCCTTCGTCACGTGTGGCGCCGGTGCGTCTTTAAGCAGGACAATAGCTGAGACAATCCGAAATGGCTTGGGTGGTTTAGAGCACTTTGCAGGCATTCCCGCCTCGATTGGTGGAGCAATAGTAGGTAATGCTGGTGGACGCAAAGGCGGTATTGGCGACATAATCGACTGGGTCGAAATTATAGATAATGATTTACAGCTTCGGCGTATAGATCAGTTCGGGATCAAATTTACCTACCGTAATTCATCACTTCGCGATTTTGTAGTTATCAGGGCTCGCCTCGCCCTTCGGCCAGGGCCACCTCACGAACTGAGGCGAGAGTACATTCGGTTCCTGAAGGAAAAGAAGGTGACCCAGCCGTTAAAAGAAAACAGCGTGGGGTGTATTTTTAAGAATCCAGCAGGAACAAGCGCTCGAACAATTATTCGCGAGGTGGGTCTAGGCGGCCTCCGCGTTGGCGGAGCAGTGGTTTCACCACTCCATCAGAACTTTGTGTGTGCAGAGTTTGGTGCGACATATGAGGATATTCTCACGTTAGTTAAGTTAGTAGAAGAAAAAGTAGCCATCGAGACTGGAATTCGTTTGGAGCGCGAAGTCATAATCTGGGGCGAGTAGCTATTTCTAAAAGCAGTCATCCCCATTTTTTTCTTAATCTGAAGCCGGAATAACGTAAGTGGCGTCTGAGCCCCACGTTGCGTGCGTTTGGTCGATTGCGATTTAACGATCCTTGTTGAGCAGGATCGTGAGATGGAACGTTTTCCAACAAAGCAATGCCATTTGTTTGATGATGCCGGGCATATAGATCGGCTGGAGGTTCTTAAGGGGCCGTCTGGTCGCCGGACCTGGCCAGACGACGCTAAGGTTCGGATCGTGATGGAAAGCTACGCGCCCGGTGCGAACGTCTGTGATGTTGCGCGGCGGCACGGGATGTTCCCACAGCATTTGTCGACGTCGCGCGGCTTGGCGAAGATGTATCAACCCAGTGAAATTCTGCTCATGCTACAAGGAGGAAAACGTAGCGTTGAGTAAACTATTAGAAGACGGTATCAAGCGATGGACGGTGACCCGCGACGCCGCTAGGCAGGACGTGTTCGAGTACATCGCACTGTTCTACAACCCGCAGAGAAAGCGCACGAACAACGGCATGCAGTCGCCCGTTGACTATGAGATCAGACAGCGCAAACTGAACCAGGCAGGTGTGTAGGAAAATACGGTCATCTCATACAAACAGACCGATATAGACGTGTTGTTGCCCTGGATTTACGTCAGACCCGTCTAACCGGCGCGCCGCTTATTCGCGGATGATGGGTCTGATCACTTATGATGTCAGGGTCGCGGTGAGCCAGATAGCTCTTGGCTGGAGCGATATTTGAGACGCAAACCTCCAACCGCGGTGAATTGGCTGAGAAAGGATGGAACCAAACCTATCAGCGGGAGCTGAGAGTAGCCATATTTAGGCCGGAATCTGCCCAAAGCAGTGTCGAGCAGTTCAACCCTAGATCGACTCACGAGCAAAAAGGTGCTACGCTTCCTTCTGTTTGTAAATGCACGCTTTAATTCAACCCTACCTTGCGTTTGGGATTTGCTTCAATGGACATAATTGTTTTCGGATGTGGCCGAATGGGACAGGTGAGAGCACAATGCGCTCACCGGCTGGGGCTTAATTTAGTTGGTGTTTTTGATCCAGACGCTGATCGCGCGGAAAAAATTGCTACTGAATATGGATCGAAACGTTTAAATCTAGAGGAACTAGATGATTGGCCACATGCCGACATCTGCTTTGTCTGTAGCCCGCCGGACAACCATCCAAAGATCGCTACCCGGTTTATCAACAAAGGCTCTCATCTCCTAATCGAAAAACCTCTAGCATTGACCGCCTCGGATGCCCATCCAATTTTGTCCGCGGCCGAGGCATCTGGCGCTGTCGTTGCTGTCGGACACATGAATAGGGTGCGGCCGTCAGTACTCGAGCTTATGCGGCGTCTTGACGGCGTGCATCCATTCGCTATCTCGGCGCATTGGATTGGCCAACCCTACGGGGTGCCGTGGTGGTCGGATCCTGTGCGATCAGGAGGGGGCTTGCATGAGCAAGGCATTCATCTAATTGATCTTTTGACGCTGATAGGCGGTCCAGTAAGACGAGTTTGCGCAACAATCGACTCTCAGGATGACGCAAACAACCCCTCTTCGGTGGCGCTATCGTTAACTTTCGAAAGAGGGGGGCTTGCCAACTTTCTTTATTCCTTTTGCGGCAAGGAACGATCTATTGATGTCGGAGTGTTTTCCGCGATCGGCTCGTGTTTTCTTAGCGATTGGTCACTTGATTTTCATTGTGGCGATCAGCGAGTGAGCGGAAATGCTGATCAGCCGGATAAGAACTGGATTTTCGAACGAGAAACTGAATGGTTCGTTGATAGCGTTCGAAGCGGCAAACTAAGACGTGAGCTGAGCAGTTTGGTTGCTGGTATGCAAACACTTCGTCTGATGGACGCTATTCGCGCGTCATACACTTCTCGTACACCGGTTTCGCTATGACGGAATCGAACGATGCACAAAAGAAGGTATCAGTCATCGTTGATCGGTACGACTATCCTTCGCAGTTTGACTGCAATCTAGACAGAATTGTTGACCAGATTAGGCATGCATTGCTGGATGGTGAATATGTTCTTTCCAAACAAGTCGCGCGATTTGAGGCGAGTTTTGCTAAATTTGTCGGAGTGAAACACGCTCTTGGCGTCAACAGTGGCACTGACGCGCTGATCCTGGCTCTGATGGCCTGCGGGGTTGGCCGTGACGCCGAAGTAATCATCCCCGCGAACACTTTTTATGCTACGGCCGCTGCGGTGTGTTTCGTCGGTGCACGCCCAGTCCTTGTCGATCCCGATCCCAAAAGCTTTTTGATGACAGCCGCTAGTGTTCGGGCTGCCATCTCAGAAAATACTAGAGCCATAATACCAGTTCATCTTTATGGCAAGGTTTGCCAAATGAGCGAGTTGCGTGCGATAGCAGACGATATAAATGCGGTATTAATTGAAGATTCTGCTCAAGCCCACGGTGGGGTCTCGCCCGACGGTGAACCTGCAGGCACGATCGGTGATATCAGCTGCTTCAGTTTTCACCCAAGCAAAAACCTTGCGGCGGCAGGTGATGCAGGCGCAGTTTGTACGTCTTCAGACGCGATCGCAGAAAAGGTGAGATGGCAACGTGCTCTAGGGCAGCGTGGACCAAACGTCCATGACGTTCTTGGAATAAACAGTAAGCTTGATGCGATCCAAGCGATCATACTGGACGCAAAGTTGCCGCGCTTGGCTGCTTGGAATGTTGAACGGGCCAATATTGCGAAAAGCTATCGCGAGGCGCTTGCAGATTTGCCAGTATCGTTCCAGAAAGCGGATGACAACGAACGACATGTCTATCACCTATTTCAAATTCGGACGCGGCACCGCGACGAGCTTTTCAACCATCTAACGTCAAATGGAATTGACGCGGTCATACGTTATCCGGATCCAATCCACCTCCAGGAAGCGTTTGCTATGCTCGGATATGTGCGGGGGGACTTTCCCGTCGCAGAAGATTTGGCACGCGAGTTGTTAGCGCTGCCGATTCGCCCCGGTTTGACGGCAAAAAGTGTCGAGCATGTGGTGCGAGTAATGAATAATTTTTCGGGGTACTGATGCAAAAGATCACGGTTGTAGGCGGAAGCTCCCCATTCACTGTATCTTTGATTGATGCCATAGCTCAAGATGAGGCACTGGTCGGCGCATTATACGATTGCCACTTGGTGCTGAACGGCCGCAACACCAGTAATCTAAATGCGGTTTCCGACTACGCTGCAACTTTACTTGGCGATAGGTTAGCATCCATCCAACCTTCCACCGACCTAGATGCTAGTCTGGATGGCGCTGATATCGTATTGTTGCAAGCACGGTTTGGCGGTCTTGCCGCTCGAGCCGAGGACGAAGCCTTTGCAGCGCGAATGGGTTCGGTACCCGATGAGACTTTAGGGCCTGGCGGGCTATTGTCTGCGTTTCGCCAATGGGGAGCCGTCGAAGATTTGTCGAGACGTATGATTGCCCTCTGCCCAAACGCTTTTGTGATCAATTTGGTCAACCCACTTAGCTTAGTTACATCTCAAATGATCGAGAATGGTTTGAACGCTATCGGAATCTGTGAACTGCCATTCGCTACTGTTAGACTCTTGGCCGAAAGCCAAGGCGCAGATCCATATACAACGCAATGGGACTACGAAGGCCTCAACCACCGCGGATTTATCACGCGTGCTGGAACTTCGGAAGGGGTCGACCTTTTGCAAGAGGCTCGCCGATCAGACACCATCGACAAAGCGCTATATGAGGGCGCGGGAGAGTTTTTAGACACTTTCGGCGTACTACCGACCAAGTATTTTTCAATCTTTCATTATCGTCGACCCCTAAAAGCCGGACGAGCAGAAATGCTAAATTCCTTGCGTAGTGACATTGCCCATGCATTGGCCACGAACCCCGATAAGCGTCCGAACCGGCTGGCTGAGCGCGATACCTCCTGGTATCCTGATGCGGTCGTCCCCGTGCTGGCCGGACGGCTAAGTGTACGACCCTACTCTTGGACAGTGAATACTGTAGCTCGTGAGGGCCTAGTCAGTGAGCAACGAGTCGCGCTTTTTGGCGAAAGCATGACCGTAATGACAACTGCGCCGGTCCAAGGCCCTGCACGCGATTGGCTCAACTACTACGAAACCCAGGAGCGCTTGTCGATGACAGCACTGAAACGTCGTACATTCGACTCAATTTTGCAAGCTCTGAGTTTTGACCGGCTGACCCCCACGGAAACATTGCACGATGCAGCTACAGAGATCCACGAAGCCTGGGCGGCGGCGTATCCGCAGGCGAGCACAACTCCTGTAAATACTAATCGGAGCATGGAATGAAGGCGGGACCCTACGCGGTATTCGACATCGGAGGTACATTTTTTCGCTCTGCCCTATGGCGAGACGGATTGCTAAGCAACGTTTCAAAGAGACCGAGCCTCAATTTCTTGAACACCCCGCATCTTTCCCCCTGTGAATTGCAAAATGAACTGGTAACCTATCTTTTGAATGAAGCAGCCCGACTAGAAGAGGTGTTCGGCAAACGCATAGGTCATGTCGGCATTTCTCTCGGTGCTCCCATGAACGCTAAGACAGGCGAAATTTTGCAATCTGGCCCGCTTTGGGGTCCAGAAGCCAAGTCTTTTGATCTATTAGGACAGCTTAGACGGTTTGCACCCGCAAGAACATACGTGATTGCAAACGACGTGACGGCAGCGCTCCTTAGATACGTTCGCGACATTGATCCTTCCTCCAATGGTAAAGTGCTTTACATTACGATCAGCACCGGTGTGGGTTCTCGCCTATTCGACGCTAAGCGAGGAGGTATTCCTACCGACAGCCAACATGGTTTTCAGGGGGAAATCGGTCATTTACCCACCCAAACCATCTTGCATGGCTCGCAGCTCAGCTTTCGATGTGATTGTGGCGGCAAGGACCACCTTAACGCCTTCACATCTGGCCGGGGAATTCTTAACTTACTTCGAGAACAACCAAAATTCGCCAGCGGCAGCGAAACGGATGACGACCTATTACGCCGGTTCACCGAAGGTGTACACAACGAAGATCTCGACGCGATCGCGGTTCTAGATGCTTCTACATCACCGTTGGCACAGATTTTAGCCATCCTATTAACTCATGATCCGATTATAGAAACAATTGTGTTGACAGGCGGCGTTGTACACAAGCTTGAACCGTCTTATTGTGAGTCACTCAACCGACAATTTCTAAATCACGGCTTGTTTCAAGTTACCGACAGAGATCCTGATTACCTTATGCGGAGACTAAGAATCGATACACCGGACGACTCCGCTGGTCTAGTCGGGGCTGGACATTTGGTTGAAACGCTCCATAGCAGACGCTCAGTTTATGTCTATGACTGAGAGTGAAACGTCCACCCTGACCTATGGCCGTGGGCACTCGGCGCTACTGCGCCCTGAATTGGGGCGCGGGGCACCTGTTCTAACTCAAATCAAACATCCTCCACCTGCGCCCGGGGAACTAATTTGTCGTACGCTTGTTGCAGGTGTATGCGGTACGGATTTACAGATATTCTCCGGCACGCGCGGTGAAACGGCTCAGGTCTTAGGTCACGAAGGCTTGGGCGTGGTGGAAACAGTTGGCCTTCCTGCCGACAAACCGTTGATCGGAAAGCGCATCGCTGTCAACCCGACCGATGCAAAAACTGGTGCTGAATTCGGCCACTCCATCAATGGAATGATGCAAGAGCTTTTCGTTGTACCACAGAGATTGCGCCATTTGGTACTAGATGTCCCAGCTGAACTAGACGCAGAATTGGCGATCCTTGCGGAACCCTTAGCCTCCGTTCTGGCGTTTGCGACCATTGTTCGGTCTGTCAGTCGGCCGCGCCGTATAGCACTCTTTGGCAGGGGCACTATTGCACATTTGATACGCTTAGTTGCTCAGGATTTATTCCCTAGCGTGAAAGATGTAGTGGTAATCTCACGTGGCGATTCGCAATCCTATGAACCCCAAGGTTTTGATCTGTCGGTCATGTGTTCGTCCATCGACGCTGCGGATTGGGCGGCAAATCTAAGCGTCGAGGCCCTATCCGACGGCGGGGTACTTTATCTGTTCGGTGGACTCCCCCCCGGGCTTTTGCTGCCTAGCCTAGCATATTCAGATATCGGTAGCCTCCGCGCTCGCAACACTGGCGGCGAGCTAGGCAATAAGCCGACTGAAACTCTCCAGCATGTCAAGGACGGTCGTGTCATTGTCCTTGCTGGGCATAGGGGCGCATCCAACACTTTGTTGTTGGAAGCCATGCAAAGGATTACCCGATCGGCCGAGCATTTCCGTCCGCTCGTCAACCAAGTGGTCCATCCTCGAGAGGCCGAGCGTTTACTCAAAAATGCCTTTGAGGGTTTGTCAACGCGTCAATGGACCAAACTCGGCATCGACTTTCGACGTAGCAAGAAATGATACGCGGGTTAGACGGGTCTGCCGCTTCAGTCGGGGTCGCACTTTGGATGTTTTGCGACCCATATGTAGGCCTCCGAACCGCAACATGCTGCTCTCTGGATGAAGTCAATATTGATATGGGCGGACCGGGGCGCGGAATCGACTTTTTTAGCGATCGTCATCTTGATGCATTCCAGAACTATTTGCGGAAATATCCGATATCGGTTTCGTCGATATCACTCAACCGCCTTAACGATATCGGCTTAGTGTCATTCGACGTGCACAATGTCGCTCAGCAAGTGTTGGAGTTGGCTGAAAGAGCACTCACGGTAGCCAATCATCTCGGCGCAAGGCGCATCGTAATCCCTGGATTTCGACGTAGTTACATAAAATCTCAGCTCGACTTCGAACGAACCGCACAAGCACTGCGCAAGATAACAGAATTGCCCGGAATGAACGAGATGGAAGTCGCTTATGAGACTGTTATCGACGCAACCTTACAGCATCAGCTGAATCGCTTTGCGCTCGGGAAACTAAACATGCAGTTCGACCTGGGAAACCCCTGTCTGTATAGGTTGTCTGCAGCAGAGATTTGGAGAGATGTGGCGATGATTGCTTGTAACGCAATTCATGTAAAAGATATACCTTTAGACCGCAGCAGAGGTTATGTGCCGTTGGGCAACGGGCGTGCAAAGTTACAGAGATCTTTCGAAGAACTAGCCATAGTAAAACCAGTGCCAAAAACATTCATCCTTGAGGGACATTACTTTAACGATCCTGAACGTCGGCTTCGAGAGGATCTTGTAGGGCTGACTGAGCTAATCAGAAGTGCGCAAGCTATGCATCAGGCTTAGAAGCGGCAGGTACACATACAGCGGCGTCAATACAAACTCGCGTTCATTCGACAATGAAAGGCTGATGTTAATCGTCGCCAACAAGTTTCCACAGAATTCTGCAAGCGGATTTCTGCGTTCAAAAGTACGGCGTCTTCCGTAATCGCGCAATTGCTGGAGGTAAATCCCCTAAGCACGCAAGCTTTTTGATTGCATAGCTAACGCTCTATCGTATCCGTCCGGTTTGCCCGCTCTGACGCAGCTAAGAGTGCGCTGATAGTGTCCACCATCGATACTGTTTAGTTCCGGCATCTGGTGGACCGGATTCAGGATGAAACGATCTGGCTCTGATGTCCAGATTTTGCAGATGTATTCGTAAGACGTGAGGCCGCTCAAGGTCTTCAGCCGACGAGCAAAGTTGTACGCATCCAAGAAGTCAGCGAGGTGACTGTGTAACTGTTCGTGACTGTCGTAGTGGTACCGTTTCACCGTGGCATCCTTAATCGTGCGGTTCATGCGCTCAAATGGCTGTTGGTCCAGCGATGGTTCGGTTTGGTCAGCCGATGCTCGATCCCGTTGGCCTCGCAGATTATGTCGAAGCGCATCTGCCGGCAGTAGGCGGTGCTTCGGTTTCTCGGCTGATCTGCGAATTGGATGCCATCATATGTCAGGATCATGTGGATGCGGTAGGGAACGGCTTCGAGGAGACGTTCCAGGAACTCCTAGGCTGTCTTGCGGTCCGCCTTATCTACCAACTGCGCCACCGCGAACTTGCTGGTCCGGTCAATCGCCACAAAGGGAAAGAGCTTGCCCTCTGCCGTCCTGACCTCGGCAATATCGATGTGAAAGAACCCGACCGGATAGCGCTTGAAGCGCTGCTTCTTGGGCTGGTCGCCGTCCATATTTGGCAGACGTGAGATGCCATGTCGCTGCAAACATCTATGCAGAGTAGAGCGCGTCAGATCCGGAATGGTCGGCTGCAACGCATAAAGACAGTCGTCGAGCGGGAGCAGAGTATAGCGACGGAAGGCAACACTGATGGCTTCCTCTTCGGCGCTGAGAACCGTTGAGCACGGCTCCTTTGGCCCAGTCTTCTGATCTTCAACGGGTCTGTCGCTTGCGCCACTTTGCGACCGTCTTGGGATTTATCCCAAGCTCGCGGCTTAACTCCGCGATCAAAGCTTGCGGTCGCTGTATTGCTGCTCTGACGGCGTGCGTGGTCGTGGCGCTGCCATGACGAACTTGTCCCATAATGCTTACTTCCATTCCATCGAATGGATCGCACCATCAAACCGTGGGATCAAACACCTAGTCAAATGCGGTCGGTGCCGTCGGATCTCGCGCGATCCTAACTACTTCGAGTAGTTGCGAAACCGTAACGCGATGGGTCGAAAGATCTGGAAGGTCATCCAGGGGAAAAAACTGAATGGCACATGTTTCTTGCGTTTCCAACAACTGTTTGCCTCCTATCTCCGTACAAGAAAAGAAAGCTTTATATGCGTGCGGAATCTGAAATGGATAGTCATGTTTTCGTTTGTCGAACAAAGCCAGCAGTCGGTCGGGTACAACCTCCAATCCTGTTTCCTCGCTCACTTCCTTTGCAACGGCTTCTCCAGGTGCTTCGCCGATATCACACCAACCGCCCGGCAGGGTCCACCGATTATCTTCCCTTTCCTGGACCAGCAATATGGTTTCACCTCGGCGAACTACCGCTCGAACGTCTAGTTTCGGAGTCTTATAATGCTCGTCAGCGGACAGCCAATCCAGAATATCTACTTTAGCGCCAGCGCCAAGTGCCGACATCAAGTCTGCAGCTAACTCACGGACTCGCATGTAGCGATCCAAATCGAATTGATCCCTTCCATAGGTTAGCCCAATTTGTGCGATGGCCGACAGTTCCTCAATAGCCTCCAAAAGAGAGGAACTGTAGCAGTCTACTCGCTTTGGCATTTGATCATTTCTTCCTCTTTTTGACCCACACTAGTTCAACGGTATTGCCCAATTTATGCAGTCGGCGCGCCTTCGTCTATGATTTCGATCTGGCCACCTAATTGTACCAAGCGTTCGACGAGGTTCTCATATCCTCGCGCGATCGATGAGATTTGCTGTAATCTACTAGGTCCTCTCGGCAAAAGGCCGCAAAGCAACAGCGAGGCACTCTCACGGATGCCAGAACCACTCCATACGCCAGGTTGTAGAGATCCACCTAGGACCGAAACCTTGGGTCCGTCAACCACGGCGTTCAGTCCGCTGCGCACAAGTTGCCTTATATGGTCAAACCTATGCGGGTAGACGTTTTCAATAAGCGTTGAGGTGCCCGGAGCTACAGCCATCAGGGCGGTCATTTGAGGTGCTAAGTCAGAAGGAAACCGGGGAAATATGCCGGTCTCCAAGCGAAGCGGTCGGGTCGGTCGGCCCGACACCGTCACGCCATCAGCATCATGGGAAACTGAAACTCCGCAATCGTCAAACACTGAAACTATGCTTTCCGCTTCATCAGTTTTTAGTGTGGGGAGTACTCCTCGCCCGCCTGTGGCGGCGATGGCCGCCGCAAAAGTACCCCAAACAACACGGTCGGTTGGTAGTGCCCAGGACGAAGGTTTTGTGGTTATTGGCCCTTCAACAATCGCAGTACTCTTGTCCCAGCTAATTTTCGCGTTGCAGGCTTTAAGAAAGCGCGCCACTTCAAGGACTTCTGGCTCACGGCTTACACCGTGAATGACACTTCGACCTTCGGCAACCGCCGACAACATTAGTGCCGTTGCGCTGGCAGTTACACCTGCAATCTTGTCGTCAAGCCGGAATTCTCCGCACCGTGGATTCTCGCCACTGATTTTTATACCTTCTCGGGACTGACTTACAGAGAAACCGAGCCCTGCGAAGGCCCGAATATGCGGTTCCAATGACCGTCCAGCTATCACATCACCGCCAACGCCCGGAAAATTGATGTACCCAGAACGAATAAGATGCACAACTAAGGCATAAATAGAGCCGCGCATCCTCAGCAAAATTGATCTCGGCAAAGCGGTTGGCATCTGATGACCCAGGGTCAAGCGCACCTCATCACCAAAAACTCTGCTATGCCAACCTGCTTCATTCATCAGCCTAAACTGGTCCCTGATATCTCGAATATTGGGCACGTTCCGCAGACGGATATCACCGGGTATGAGACAAGAGGCGGCAACGATCGGCAGAGCGGCATTTTTCGAACCCTCGATGCGGACCCGACCTTCCAAAGGAGCTGTGCCTCCCGTTATAAGAAGTACCTCGGACATACCTACCAATCGCCCGAAGCTAACAGCTTAGGATCATGTCCGTAGCTTGTAGCTCGTCGCCTGTCAAAGTGTGTGTTAGTATGATCTAGTAGTATGTTCACCTTTTAAGCTTTTGTGTTTGACGCAGCCAAGCAAGCGTGTCGACGAGATCAGCATCACTTATTTCATTGGATGTTTTTAGGAATGAGTATTGGCCAATAGCAACAGGCAGAACCATATTCACCATACCTCCACGGTGATTAGCCGCATCCTTCAGCGCGTTTCTAACGAAGTTAGGATCGAGCAGATCGTGCCAGACAGGTAAGTTAACCGACATCAAGATCCGTAATATCCGGGTCATAGTACTTTCATCCAACAGGCCGAGCCGCCAAGCTAATCGGCACGAAAAAGCCATGTCGATCGCAACTGCATCTCCGTGACGCACGCTAAAATTTGACGCGGCTTCGAGCGGATGGGCTATTGTATGACCGAAGTCGACGGCACGCTCGTAACCTTTAGTCTCATAAGGGTTTTGCTCCAACTCGCACATCATAGCCGCAATGGCCTTCGCAATCGGATCATGAGAAGTACTTCCACCGTTATTGAGTATCTCTCGGAAGCTCGAACCTCCCGTTTCTTCAATTAATTCAAATAGCTCAGGATCAGAAGTAATCGCGACCTTTATCATCTCGGCCACTCCCTGCTCAATCTCGCCCCGGTCCAAAGTTTTGAGGAATTCCGGGAAAACCGCGACAGCCGCAGGTGGATAAAAGCATCCTAGATAGTTCTTTGCACACCCAAAGTTCACGCCTCCCTTAAGCCCGATGCCAGCATCAATTTGGCCGATGAGAGTTGTGGGAATACGAACGTGTGCGATACCACGACGAAGCATAGATGCAGTAAATGACGCAATATCCATGCACACCCCACCGCCGACAGCCACTAGCGCACTGCACCTCGTGACCCCTGCATCTTTTGTTGTTTGGCAAAGGTTCATAACGGCATCCATCGTCTTCGAAGACTCCCCACTGGCTAGAACGTGCCAATCCAGTGGCACGCCTGCCAAACCCAGAAGTTTTTTTATCTGCGAGCCGTAGATCGCATCGACAGTTGGCGTTGTTACTGCAAATATCTGTTCGTAGTGGGAAAGGTTTTCCGTCATCCAAGTCTGTGATTGCGGTGACCCCAGTTCCCTTATTAACTCGACTCGAAATAGGTTTTCACGAACTGATGCCATCTGCATGCTACAATCCTTACGACTCTGGAATTGGCCACTTCAAATTCATTTATGTGCTTTCTTATTATCTTGGTCTGGATAGCACTCTATAAGAAATCTACGTTAGAACAATTCAACCAAAACAGATGCTGAAGCCACTCGATCTTGAAGTCGAAAAATCACTTGAAAAGGCATAGACAGACTGCAATCCTCCCAGATCAGTGTAGACATTTTTTGAGAGAATGCGAGAATAATATACTACCTATGGCTGTGTCGGCAAAAAAGCGCATAGGTGGACGTCCGGTAGGGTGTGGCGCTGTCGACCACGCGGGGGACCTCACCATTGGATCATAGCTTTCCCGCAGCACTTCATATGGTGTTTTGCAATTGTGGGAGGTCTGTGCGCAACCGCCAAAGCCTCCAATGATTTGGGATGGCGTTGCACCGGTAATGACCATTGAACGATCGCGCGGGACGTAGCAATCGCTTTCTGTGCTTGGTGCCGCGACTGGCAGTCTTATAATGGGTCCCATTATCGTTACTGCCGCCCTGCTCGCTCTGTGGACTCGTAAGTCGTGGAGACGATAACCTAGAAGCATAAGCACTACTTAACAAAGCCCTTGAGTAAGACTGTCCAATGAACTTCGAAAAATTAGACGCAGTCTATTCGAATAGTACGCTCTTCAACCTCAAGAATAGGATAGAAACGCTTTGCTGACATCTGCCATTGAGACGACGAAGATGCCCAAGGTTAACTTGCTTCAATCATTAAATCTCCAACTTGAAACAAAACCAGGTACGATCTTCCGTGGATTCGACTTCCAAAGTGCTGCCGTGGGCCTTCGCGATCTGATTACTGATGTAGAGACCGAGCCCCAGCCCCTGAAGTGAACTGTCATCCCCTCCTCTGGAAAAAGGCTCGAACAAAGTGGGCAAAACGTTGTCCGGGATTTTCGAGCCAGCGTTCGCGACGGAGAGTTCAAAAACATCCTCGGTGAAAAGAGCTTCGACCTCAATGGGGCGGCGTCGCGATCCATGAGTGACCGCATTGCCTAGTAAATTGGACAACATCTGGCACAGACGTTCTGCGTCACATAGAATTGGCTTAGTGATTTCAGCCTTGAACTCGATGACGCGATCCGGATGCGCTAGCCTGATTTCTTCCACCACGAGCTCGAAGCGTTTGGACAGATCGTCAGTTGGTTCAAGTGCTGCCGAAAGACCTTCACCAAGCCGCGCCCGCGCAAAATCCATGGTGACGTCGATGAGCTTGGCCATCCTGTCTGCGCTGCTCTGGATTGATGAGAGCATCTGTTTGATTTTTTCACTGTGGGGTTCGCGAGAAGCGATGCGTACCGCTGATCCGATGGCAGCCAGAGGGTTGCGCAGGTCGTGCCCGAGAATGGCAATAAATTGTTCCCGTAAAAGCGCTTCGTCATCGCTGGTTCGCAAAGCGCGGACATAGGCTTTGTCATCCGTTATGTCGCGAGCCGAGCAGAAGAACATGTCCCCTTCCTCTGCGGCGACCCAAGAGAGCCAGCGATATGACCCATCCTTGCAGTGGTATCTATTTTCGAAATGCAATGCCGGTTCGCCACGTTGCATTGCTTCGAAGACCTTGAGGGTCGGCGCCATGTCATCAGGGTGCAGAAAATCGGTGAAAACCTTCGAACGGATTTCTTCTACGCTCCACCCCAACACGGCTTGCCACGCCGGATTGGTCTCAACAAAACGTCCTTCTTGGTTCACGAACCCCAAGAGATCGGGTGTTGCACGCCAAGTGCGCGTTTCGAAAAGGTCCGGCGCAGCCATAATTTTATCCCCACTCGCCGCAGCCTATAGCATGTTCTGTGACATAGACGAAATGTTGCGCGACGCGGGCAGCCTGGTTGTCTCGGATGGTCTCTCGGTAGCGGGCATCATTAGCACCGCTCGACGTTACCGTGACCATCTCGACGAATACTGCGACCCCAGGGTTCGAAAAACTATTCCAGATTAGCGAGATCGCTCAGTCAGTTCGCCAGACCTGTGCTAGCCTTGAAAGAGGATAAGGTCTTTCCGAGCGAATATCTGCCAAATCGCGCCTTGCGGAGCTTGAATCTCTTTTCCTGTCGCGTAAATGAGCGAAAGGGAATCCCTGCTATGCAGATCGATGATCACCAACCTGATAAGCACTTGCTCAATGCAGCGGCTTGGATCGCTGGGATAGGCACTCTGTGCCTGCTGCTTGGCAATGTCGTTGGCAGCATCGTCGTGCCCGACCACGACTGGGTGGCAGACACAGTCAGCGACCTAGCTGCCGGCCGATATGAGATTATCCAAGATGTTGCTCTCTACGGATACGCAGCATCGCTGATCGCTTGTGCAATCGCGGCGGCCCATCTTCATCTCGACGGCACGCGGTGGAATGTTGGTATTGCGTGCCTCGCCTTGCTCGCCATGTGTGTCGTAGTGATCGGAGCACGCAACGAATATGGTGACAACGATAGCGAAGGTATCGTGATCCACATCTACGTTGTATATGTACTGGGTTTGCTTTTTGCTGTTCTGTTTCTCTCGATGGCGCGCGGCCTCTCGGGCATCGCGCGGCGATATGGTGTGATCAGCTACTGTTGCGCGGCGCTCTGGATCGTCGGCGCACCAGTCTTTTTCCTCTTACCCACCGAATACGACGGCGCCTTCGAACGGGGTTTAGGCGTGATCACTATGGTCTGGGTTACGTCGTTCAGTTGGATGCTGATCTCGGTTGCTCGCGACGCGGATCACATCCGCGCGCAAGAGATATAAGAATAGCCTCATGATCCTCGATCACGCTATGGCAGACGCCATTGCCAAAGGCTTCCTTCTGTGCGCTCTTGGCCTCGGCTGGATCATTCTGCTCGTGCGCATCGTGGGATTGCGATCTTTTTCGAAGATGACCAACTTCGACTTCGTCATGACGGTGGCGATGGGGTCGCTGCTGGCTGGTGCAGCTCAAACCGGCAAATGGGTCGATCTCGTGCAAACGATGACGGCAATGGCTGCACTCTTTGCGATTCAGTTCGGTGTCGCATATGCGCGTCAGAGGTCAGATCGTTTGGACAGCGCATTCCAGAACGCTCCTGTCCTGCTGATGCGGGATGGCAAAATTCTTCACGACGCACTTCGCAAAACCCGTGTTGCCGAAGGCGACCTCATCGCGAAACTGCGCGAAGCCAATGCGCTCGAAATGACTTCTGTACGGGCCGTAATTTTAGAGACCACCGGAGATGTGTCCGTTCTACACGGGGGTCATCTAGATCAAACGCTGCTGCGCGGGGTCGATCTCGAGGATTAAAGGAGGTTGGTAGTGCCTGCTGCAAACACCGAAAAACTTGTCAGAGATTAGTGTCTATGCACCCGCCCATTCGGTAATTGCTGCTAGGCTGAAAGCGGCTTCCAGGATCGACATCGTTGTCGGTTCAGGAGTCCGGGCCCGAGTACAATGATAATGAAGTGCGTGTTCTCGACCCCCGCCTGCGCATGGCGGAACTGCTCAGTCTCGATTGCACCCCTGATTGATACGGGCAACGACCCGTATCGCTCCAGTGTTTTAACGAGTTCCGCTGCCGCCGGCGTCCCTCCGGTGGCAGCTCTTTGATTAGTACGAGCACAGCGATGCCGCTCGCACAAACCTCACAAAATTGAACAAGGAATGATAAAATGGCCGGAGTAGGATGGATTGGTGCACTGATAATCGGTGCGCTGGCGGGTTGGATCGCCGAGAACATCATGAAATCTGATCAGAGTCTGCTGATGAACATCTTACTGGGCATCGTCGGTGCACTGGTTTTGAACTGGCTGCTGATCGCCGTATTTGGCACGACGCTCGGCGGTTGGATCGGACAGTTGATTGTTGCGGCAGTAGGTGCATGTCTGCTGATCTTTGTGGCGCGGCTGATCCGGCGAAAACCATAGCCAGCGATCAGCTGGCAGTCCGAACTTTCAGCTGACTAAGCTTTCCGGGAACGGGATGGTGAATTCTCGTCAAAATCACCTAAAAACCGCGCAAGTGTCTGCAATGATTGAGTCTCGTCACAAGCGATCTTGAGAACGATCAGTATCGGCAAAGCAACAATCATGCCGATGATTGACCAGATCCACGCAAAAAACGCGACAAAGAGGAAGAGGACCGGAGTGTTCAGGCGCATTCTGCGCGAAATCACGACCGGTGTGATGAACTGGCCTTCAACGGATGTAAGCACGATGTAGGTGGCGAAAACGCCCGCCGCAGCCCAAGTTCCATCAAGGCTCACAAATGCGACTGCCGCGGCGATGGTGGCCCCCATGAGGCCCCCGAGGAATGGTACGAAGTTGAGCCCGAATGCCATGAACCCGAAGATCACAGCGCTTGGCAAGCCCCAAAGATGCATCGCGATACCTACGGCCACGCCAAGGCCCGCGTTGATGACCGCAATACCTCCGAGATAATAGCCCAAACGGTCCTCTATTGAATGCACCACCTCAACGGCACGCCGCTTGTCAGCAAAACGCTCGAAGCTCTGCACCGTCTTGGTCAGGAACATGTCTCCGGAGGCGATCAGGAAAAAGATCAGGATAAGGGCGAAGAGAATTCGGCTCAGGAACCCCGGAGCCATGCTGAACAGCGTCGCTGCGATCCCGGTGTTTGAGACAACTTCGACTTCTACAGTTTCTGCGTCCTGACCGTCGATGATTTCCTCTGCAGCAACGGTCGCGTCGTTGATGGCCTCCAGTGTTCCGCCCGCTGCAGAAAGCTTTTGCTTGATCTCATCCATCAGCGACGGAAGGTCTTCGATGAATTGCGCCGCTGGCGCGCTGAGCTGAACAAGCAAGACCACGATGAGCGCCGTCAATATCGCTGTGAAGAGGGTAGCCGACGCCACTGGTGGGATCCCGATCTTTGCCAAGAGTCTGCGAGGTCTGTTCAGCACAAAATATCCCAGACATGCAGCCGTCACAGGGATCAGGAAATCACTTGCCCAAACCAGCGCCTGCAAAAGCAGGATGCAGAAGATACCGATGATCGCGATTTCCAGCGGCTTTGAACGCTTGTCCGTCACGGGTTCGCTGTGTTCGGTTTCAGTCTGCATTGTCTGCTCGTTTGTCTTGCGCAACAAACACAGTCGTCGCCATGGGGAAGTGATCCGAGCCGAAGTTCTCCAATCTGCGGAACGAGACTAGCCCCACGTCCTTGGTCATAAAAATCTGATCGATCGGCAAGCGCATGACGGGATAGTCCGCGTGAAAACTGGAGATCATGCCACGTCCGACACGAGGCTCAAGAAGATCGCCGTAGTCCTTGAACCGTTTTGTGGTCCAGGACCAGGCGACATCGTTAAAGTCACCCATCACCACAGTCGGCCGCTCAGATGACTGGGTCATCAGGGCGGCGTCTTTGATCTGCTTGTCGCGCACCTCGGTTGTATTGCCTGGCACGGGAGGGCGCGGATGCAGGCCGATGAAGTTGAAGTCGACGCCGCTAGCAGACGTGAGCACCGCTCGGATGGCAGGTGTGTCATCACCAGCAGGCCAAAGCATCTCGACGCGTGCCGTTTGGAGCCGCGTAGCAAAGATCAGCCCGTAATGGTCGTCGGCAATATGGGCCTCGACAGTCGGATACCGACTTAGCAAATTGGACAGGGCAGTGTTCCAGGCTTCATCGGTTTCCATGAGCAGCAAGACATCCGGGTTTTCGCGCTGCAAGATGGCGATCAGATCATCATGTCGCTCGTTTTCCATCAGGACATTCACTGACAGCAGGGTCATTTCCTCGTCTGGAGAGGGCGCGGGCGCGATGTCGATCTCCGTCTGCGCCAGCGGTGTATAGGGAAAGATCTGCAGTCCTTGATAGACTGTAACAGCAACAAAGACCGTAGAAAGCAGCGGCTTCAGGGAGACTGTGAAGGGCAGACTGACAAAGAGGGCCAACAGCGCCACCCCCGCGATGTGAACGCGTGGAAAGTCCCACATGCGGACCCACCACGTGACGCTGTTGGTCAATGGTAAGAGCGTGGTGATGACAACGCAAAGGGCGACAGCCCAAAACACCCAATTCAACATGTTGGTGACTTCATCATCATGATTTTGCAGCGTCGCCTAGTGTATCGGCCTTGACGGCGCCGCGCGATCCCATGGGTTGATCAAAGCCTTTCGTTGTGTCGGTGCGCGTTTGCGCCTCCATCTCGGCGTTCAACTCGGCACCCAGCAGTATGATAAACGCGGAAATCCAAAACCACATCAACAAAACGACTACGCCACCCAGTGTTCCAAAGCTTTCGTTGTAGGAACCGAAGTTGCTGACGTAAAAAGCAAAGCCTGCGGATGCTATCACCCAGATGATGCAGGCAACAATGGCACCGGGTGAGGCCCACTTCCATTCCGGTTCGTCGCGAGAGGGCGCATAGCGGTAAAGGACGGAGAGACCAAAAACGGTCAAGCAGAGCAATCCGACCCAAAGTCCTGCAGTCATGACGGTCTCTATGGGCGCCCCGAAATCAAAGACTACTAGTATCGCGGGCAGACCAAGCGTTGCCATAAGGGCGATCAGGAGGCCCAACATCAAAAAGAGTGTCAAAGCAAAGGTCACGACTTTGAGCCAGACAAAGCTGCGCGTCTCCTCTTCATCGTAGGTGACATTCAGGCCCTCGATCAGGCTCGCCATTCCTTTTGATGCAGAATAGAGCGCGATCAAAATACCAACGATCGCTGCAAGGCCAAGACCACCCTCGCGTGACCCAGCGACCTCGGTCGCTTGCTTCGTGACAATGTCGATCACTTCGTCAGGAACGATCCCCGACAGCTTTTCCATTTGATCAACCATCTGGCTCGGTTCGACCAGCAACCCGCTGATCGCTATAAGGGCCGTGATCGCAGGAAAGAGCGCCAAAAGTCCGTAAAAGGCGACGCCGGCCGCAATCAGACCCACGCGGTCCGCCGCTACCTCATCCTTCACCCGAAAGGCGATGTCCTTCCAGCCGAGTGCCGGAATCTCTGTGGGGGTCTCGGCGGCGCGTCCGCGTGACATGGCAGAACCTCGGATTTGGAAACGGATAAGGGCCGAATGGCCCTCTCCTTATGCGCTCAGGTCTTGGGCTTGCCCAAGTCCTTGTGTTGCGCCTCTGACTTCGCCTTGTCAGCAACTCGTTCCGCTGCGTTCTTGGCCTTGTCGCCAATCGCCCCAACGGCAGATTTGTCACCCGGCGCACCACTGTCGAGATCGGCTTTGGTCTCGGATGCGATGTCTTTGACTTCTTCCTTCACGGTATCAACCACAGACAGCGCCTTTGCCTTTTCTTCCTCGAAGATGCGTTCAGCCTGATCAAACAGGTCGTCGCTTTGAGCGCCCATCAAATCGTCTTCGGCTTTGGTGCGCGGCAGCGCGCCACCCAAGGCCGCACCAACGGCAAGTGCGAGCGCGCCCACTACCAATGGCTGTTGGTCGTAGAAATCAGCAGCCGCATCGGTCCCTTGGGACATCGACCGCGCGGCAGAACGGCGCATCTCGACGGCTTTCTGCCGTGCTGCGATGACACGTTTCCGGCCTTCTTCGGTCAAAGTTTCGGTGCCCTCGGCGATACGGTTCCCCGCGCTCGACAAACCTTGTTTTGCAGACTGCGTGACATCGCCAACTGCCGACTTGACCGACGACGCGGCATCGCCAACTGTGGAACCAGCATTTGCCAACCCATCTTTCGCCGTTTGCGCGCTAACTGCCGCTTTGTCCTTCACAGCTCCAGCACCGCTCGACAAATGATCAACCACTGAGGGGCTGTCATCATCATCGCCACGAGCCCAGGATGGTTGTGCGGCGGAACGGTCTGCATCGTAGGTAGTCGGTGGCGTGTATGGCAGACCGCGACTTTCACGACTACGGCGGAATTCACGCTCCGTCGCACTGTAGCGGTCGTCATCATAGTCGTCGGAAACGTGACGACGCTTCTGCGGTTGCTGTGAATTGCCGAACATCAACCACGCCAGGCCTATACCGGTCAGCGCCAACGGGATCGGGTTGGCTTTTACTTGATTGGAGATAGAGCGACCCATGTCGCCACCGTGTTCTCGAAACTGATCACCGATCTGACGGACAACCGTATCGATCGAGAATTTGTCTTGCAAATCTTCCAGATTGGAAGTCAGGTCCGACCGCTGCTCTTCAATCTCGCGTTCGATCTCTTTTGGGCTCCGGGACTCATTTGTCATCGTAGGCTTCCTTCACGGCTGCGGCATCGCGCTGGACATTCTTGACGGTCCGCGTCGGTGCAAGGCTTGAGAGTTTGAGGTCATTGACGCCCTTGTTGATTAAGACGAATGCAATAACTGAGAGACCGGCGCCAACGATCAGCGCAGACCAGCCAGCATCGAGCCCTGCCTCGGTCAAGGCGGCCACGAGGGCGGCGGCCAAAACGTTCAAAGCAACCAACGCGATAATTGCGGCACCCGCGATCAGGCCAACGGCTACGCCGGCCTTGGTGACGTTCTCGCTGATTTCGGCGCGGGCTAGATCGACCTCGCTGCGCACGAGACCGCTGACATTGCTCATGGCGTCTGTCAGCAGGTTGCCCGCACTTTTGTTGGTATTTTCATCGTTCATGAGAAATCTCCATGTCGCTCAACTCCGGGTGTGTGAAGCGTGGTCTGTTGGTTTGGTGTGTTGGACGCCTTGGCAAAGCGCGTGGCTGCAAAGCCGATCAGGGCAGCACCCCCAAGGAAGACAAGCGGGTTCTTACGGGCAAAGGCGCTGACGTCCTGCACCATCTCGCTCAGATCCCTGTCGCGCATGGCCTCTGACGCGTCTGCAAGCCCCTCTGCGATCTGGCCAAACGTGCGTTCTTGTGGTGAGCCACTGCGCATCTCTTCGGCGGCGGTGCGCAATGCGGAGGCCACGCCAGACATCTCGTCAGCGACTGACGACTTTGCGGTCTCCGCTTGGTCTTTTGCGGCAGACGCCGCGTTTTGTGCAACATCACGTGCAGCGGACTTAGCTTGCTCTGTCACGTCGCTGGCCGTTTCTTTGGCCTGAGTTGCGGCAGACTGGGATGGTTTCGGATCGGGTGTATTTTGGGTCGTCATGTCATTCTCCAATTCAGATTCAAAAGGCGAGATTGATGACGGCCATGACGACCACGATCAGTCCGATGAGATAAAAAACGTTGTGCATTGGGGACTCCTCTTTCAGGGAATGATCAAAAGCATTCCCGTTCAGGACAGCTTACGTAATTGTTTGGCTCCCCGAGGGTCGCAGACGCTAATCTGGTTTAGCATTTGCCCAATCGGAAGCTGTGCAGAGCACGTCGTGTCTGTTGTGAGGTTCAATTACAGTTAGCGTAGAGGCTCATCTTGAAAGGACGCCACATGAGCATCGACACGCTGGAAGACCTCTATCTTGAGCAACTTAAGGATCTCTACAGCGCCAACAAGCAGGCATTGGACATCACTAATGAGATGGCTGAGGCCGCAACCAATACTGACTTGGCCGACGCCCTTCGCGCGGGCGCGGATGGCATTCAGGATGGCATCACCGCAATTGAGAAGATTTCAGAGGGCCACGACGAAAGCCCCTCCGGTGAGCATTGCAAGGGAATGGAGGGCCTGGTCAAAGAGGCCCGCGCCCACGCCATCGAAGAAACCTTCGGCGAAGATGCAACCAAAGACGCGATGATCATCACGCAATATCAGCGGCTGACTCATTACGCGATTGCGGGATATGGCTGTCTGGCGGCATTTGCGGACCGCCTCGAGCTGGACAATGATCTGTCTGCGCTGAAAGCCTGTCTTGATGCGTCGTACGATGGCGACCGCACTATGACGGCGCTGGCGACAGGCGGGATTAACAAAAGCGCTGTGACCTGACCATCAAGCCGATCTGGCCAAATCTGGACTCCCGGTGGTTTCCGTCCCAACCGCGGGTGGAAACCACGACGTGTCCATGTCGAGGAACGCGTTGACGAATTCACAGTCTTTCTCCCATTCATCCCGTTTGAGCAGGCGAACATAGGGGCGTTCAATCTCGATCTCGTCATTCTCGACAAATCTGCGCAAGAGTTTGTTGACGTAGATCGACGTGAGACCAACGGCTTGTCCGATCTCGACTTGACTGAATGGCACCTGAAATCGGTTGCCGAGGCCAATATTCGCAACCGCGAGACGAGACCGAAGCTGCAGCAGCCAGAACTTCAATTTGCCTGCCGCATCCATTGATCCCAGGCTGCTGGCGTGATGGCGCAATGCGATCTGATCCAGGCTGCCAACAGCAGTCAGCAGAGCTCCTAGACGTGGATAGTCGATATATAGCGGCGCGAGCCCGCTGCGTGGGAACGGGCAGATAACACCATCGGTCTGCATCATCACGCGATGACTTGCATGGGATGATCCGATCTCTGCCAGTCCCATCACCTCGCCCGGCAGGTACACGCGCAAAATCTGACTGCGCCCGTCCGAACTGTCGGACTTGACCACGGCCCACCCGGATTTCAGGACCATGATACCTTCCGTTCGATCCCCAACGCTGACGACAGGCCGACCCTTCTTACGTGGATGCTCGTCCCTTTCCATGACTGCAATAAAGGCGCATTCGTGGTCAGTGAGGGACACGAACCTGGACAGGCGGCTGACGAGGCAGCTCTGGTATTTTTCTGACATATAAGAAGTTAACACAGTTTAGGACACGCAGCCTCGCTTTAATCTGGCCAAGCTGCGATACGCTGGAGAAATCCGCCGATATCTCAGAAAAGAGCACTTATGGACCTCATCCGCATCATCCTCTCCGTCATCATTCCGCCGCTTGGCGTCTTTTTGCAGGTGGGGTTTGGAAAACACTTCTGGCTCAATATCCTGCTGACATTGCTGGGCTACATTCCGGGTCTGGTACACGCGGTGTATATCGTCGCGCGCAAGTGAGCGAGGCTTGCGCCAGCGAGATAGACAAGCTTGACCGCTTGTCGACGATGCTCGATAGCCGATTTCGCATACCGGGCACGCCCATACGGTTCGGATGGGATTCCCTTCTCGGGCTCATTCCTGGCGCAGGAGACCTCGCATCTCTCGGTCCGTCAGCTTATCTCATCTACAAGGGCCACCGTCTCGGCGCGCGCAAGCGCACGATCCTTCGTATGACGGCAAATACTGGATTAGACTTCTTCGTAGGCGCAGTGCCCATTCTTGGCGATGTCTTCGACCTGATTTTCAAGGCGAACAATCGTAATTTTGCGCTGCTGCGCAAGGATCTGGCAGACGGAGTTTTCGAGAAGGAAGACATGGCATGATTGTCGATATCGACGTACGGCTCGGATATGATATCAGCCAATTCGTTGACCTAATCCTCCAGATCCGCGCACCGAGTTTTGCGGACCAGAACGTCCTCTCCGAAGCGTTTGACGTTGGCTCACCGGAGCAGGTTGCGGATACAGCAGCTGAAGCGGGCCTCGGCAGCCGGACATTGCTTCGAACATCCAGCAACTTTGCATGTTCCTACACCTCCAAGGTGGAAATCGACCGACCCTCTTTGGACGTCTCAGTATTGGACAAGGTCCCGCCTCACCTGCTTCCCGGCGATGTTGTTCGCTACCTGATGCCGTCACGGTACTGTCCCTCCGACGAACTCCAGAGTTTTGTTGCAGCGGAGTTTGGTCACTTGGACGCGGGCCAGCGGGTGGCTGCCATTCGCGATTGGATATTCGAGCGCTTTGCCTATGTCCCTGGCTCCAGCAACGCGCAGACCACGGCCATCGACACCTTCGTCCAACGCCAAGGCGTCTGCCGGGATTTTGCCCATGTCCTCATCACGCTCGCCCGCGCATCCGCCATTCCAGCCCGGTTCGCCAGCGTCTACGCCCCGCATGTCACGCCCCAGGATTTTCATGCGGTCGCTGAGATCTACTTAGACGGCACCTGGCATTTGATCGACGCGACCGGTATGGCTGAGGCATCCCAGATCGTCCGGATCGGCGTCGGAATGGATGCTGCAGAGGTTGCATTCCTATCAAGCTTCGGTCCGATTTCTCTGATTGAGAAATCGGTCAAGGTGTCGGTTTCCGAAGCATAGGGTCTTCTACGCGGCCTCGGATTTGGAAACCAAAGTGTCAGGAAGATACGCGCTGATTTCCTGGCCACGACCTGCCGCATAGTCCATCGCGAGGCGCGTCCAATCGATCATTGCGCCCGCAGACCAGTCGGCTCCACTTTCAGCTCCCATCGGCATGCTGACAGTCGCATCGCTACCGCTTGCATGTGAGTAGTCTGCTGTGTGCTGCCCTTCGCGAAACCCATCAATGGTTTGGCGCCATCGCTTGCCATTCATCGACAGCAAAAGCGATTGCAACTTCGGATCATACTCCGCCGTAAAGAGTGTTCCGAAGCCTTGGCTGTACCGAACCTGACGCAAAGGTTCTTTTTCAAAGTGACGGCCAAGATCGCGTGGGCCGGCTTGCAAACCCTTCAGATGAGCCAGCCGCTCTACGGTTCGCGTAAAACCGGGCCGTTCGGCGGCCCTGCCCTTGCTTTGGTGGTTGGTCGCAATGGCCTGCGGCATGATCGTAGCGCCGCCTCCAGGAGCGAGTTCAACGCTTGCCGTTCGGCCTGCAGCATCCGCAAGGACCACGTTGTAGGCCATGTGGGACGGTATGCGCTTCAATGCAGCCAATGCTGCATCAACTGTCTCACAGGTCTCCAGCACATAGCGCAGGATCGTTGTGATGCCGAAGCCCTCGCCCGTCTCGGATCTGCCGCCGTAGGCCAGCGCAACGCCGAGCCCCGCATCGTTGATGCCATCCGACAGTCCCCAGAGAAATTCGACCATGCCCATGACCGCACGACCCGTCCATTCTGTGCGAAGCAGAAGCCCTTCGTTCAACTCGGGCGAGAGGTCATAGTTGCGCACCAACCGAACATCATTTCGGTCCGCAACGGCGGCCAGAGAGCATCCACCCAAATAAGGCGGCGGGCACCATGTGGAGAGGAACCGCGCGGCTCGGTCGGAGCCACCTGCAATCACAACAAGCTTGTCATAGGTTGGGATCAATTCAGGCATGTGGTGCTTCAACGCTGCTCGACAGTCGGCACGGGACGGCCCTGTATCTCCGCCGCGTGCGATGAACCACGCCTCATAATCAGGCCAGGATCGTGCCCAGCGGGCTGCCCATTTCGGGCCGGGTTTGGGTTCATCAACGGCATCGAAGGTAAGTGTCATGGTGGTCATCTCAGAAATCCTTATTCTCAGTCTCGAAGAAGAAGCGGACCATCTCGGCGCTGGCATCGGGCCCATTTGGATCGGTGTATGACCCGCCTGCCTGACCGCCTGACCACGCATGGCCCTGCCCCTCGACCGTCCAATGTTCGACCGATACGGCTCCATCGACATCGCTGGAAATCTCCTTGGTATAGCTCCGCCCGGACGCAACTCCCATGTCGGACGTTTCAACACTTTGGGTGCTCCCTACCGTGCGTGCACGCCGCGCGATGCCTTCACCGTTTGAGGGGTGCACCGTTCGGTCGACAGATCCGTGAAACAGGATCGTACGGACCCGGTGACTAGCCGTCTCTGGATCAGGGCCAACGAGTGCATTACCCGCCATCGCGGCAAAAGCGGAAGGCACGTCCTTGGCCGATCCTGCCGGAAGACCGGAATGCGCGCCGACTGCAGCAAAGACGTCCGGATAGGTTTCCCCAAGGATGACCGCCATGGCGGCGCCTGCCGAAAGACCTGCAACGAAGGAATCTTCGCGAGTGACACCGTAATCGGCACAGATCTTCTGCGCCAATCCAGCCAGGATCGCAGGTTCCCCCCTGCCCCGACGCTGATCGCCCCGGCTGAACCAGTTCCAGCAGGACTGCGCGTTATCGCCCCGTGATTGGGCAGGGTAGATCACCACAAACCCGTGACGGTCGGCCAAGGCGTTCATACCCGTTCCAACGGCAAAGTCTTCCGGTGTCTGGGTGCACCCATGCAGCATCATTACTACACCTGTGATGCCCTCCTTCGCGCAAGCAGGGACATAGAGACGATAGCGGCGACTTCCGGATGCGCATACGAAGACATCGTCCGTGAAGATCGCGCCGTCCGGAACGCTGATCTTGGGAGAGCCAGAATGTATGGTTTGCCCGGACAAACCCGCCAACATGCTGTCGATCGAAGGCAGGTTTACTCCGTGCGTTTGTGCGCCCTGCTCTAACGGCGACACGAGGCCGTGCTGCGCAAGTGTGCGTTGTACAAGATCATTGGCTGCCGACGCCCAAGCGGTATCGGCCGCCGGGCGCGTCGCGCCGACGTTGAAGAGTTTCATAGTATTTCCTTTGTTATATGTGAGGCGGCCTACTTGATGCGGTCGCCAAGTGCCTGTTTGATGTCCGTGCTGGCTTGAAGGGCGCCAAGCACAGTGATGGACCCTATGGTCTGAAGCGCGAGTTCCGGCGTCACATCAGGATCAATCCGTGCCAATCCCACGACCTTGACATGGAGCATCTCGCCAGCATCCCGGAGCGCCTCGAGATCAGCTATTGTGTAATCCCGCAGACCGAGCTCCATGGTATGTCGTTCAAGCGATTTGCTGACGACCTCACCGTGACTTTCCAGCTGATTGCGGATCGCTGTGCGGATCAGGTCACTCCTATTGGAGTAGAACCCTTCCTGAACCAACAGGTCGATCCGACCCAAGTCGACAAAGCCTAGGTTGATCGTGATTTTCTCGTTCTCAGGCTGTTTATCGCGAAGCTGTGTAACCTTACCCATTTCTTTTCTCCATCTGCTTGGATGTCATATGGATGTTATTTCAGGGTTTGCAATAGTAATTGGGCCGACACAGTGAACTTTATGGTGCAGCGCGACCTCTCAGCGGCCTCGCAAAGTTCCAGATCTAGATGATTCAAGTCTCGGCCCGGACAGATTTAATCGCTCCGACCGGTTGCTAGACGATGATGTGACGTTCAGAACGCCACTGCCAGTCGAGATATCCATAGCCCGTCTTCCCAAACCAGATCGCAAAACCGCGCGTTATTTGCGGTTTGGCGCATCTCAGTTCTCAGACTGTTGTAAGCTTGGTGAGAGCATAGGCCCGGCGAACATAAGCCCCGACCTTGTTGTTCGGGTAGTTTTGCGGGTCTTGGTAAATCGTTAGCGAAATGTTCACCTCTGGGTCACCCGGCGTTTCATCCGTACCGCCGAGTTCGTGAAGAAGGTGCCGCATGGCGTCATTTTCTTTGGCTACCAACGCAAGGAATTCTGTAATCCCGTGTGCTTGCGCGACCTTCGCAAGAACGCCAAGCAACAGAGTGCCGATCCCTCGGTTTTGAAATGCATCGACGACCGTAATTGCAATCTCGGCTGAGTGGTCTTCTGTACCCGTGCGGATGTAGCGTGCGATCCCGACAGGTTGGGCACTATTTGCGCGCATACACAGCGCACCAACGGCCGCATGATCTTTCGTGTTCAATGCAGAAAATTGCTCGATCTCACGACCGGTCAGCCTTTTCTTTGCCGCCATAAAGCGAAAAAATCGGGATTGCTTCGAGAGACGGTCAAACCCCAACTCAATCAGGTGGCCGTCATCCGGAACA
Source organism: Roseobacter weihaiensis (assembly GCF_020622345.1). GTDB lineage: Bacteria > Pseudomonadota > Alphaproteobacteria > Rhodobacterales > Rhodobacteraceae > Roseobacter > Roseobacter weihaiensis. The sequence goes on from NZ_JACNMO010000001.1 coordinate 395,296, forward strand.
ACATCTCGGAGGGAGACACGAAGCCCGTCCCTTACTTCAACATCGAATGGCCGAAGCGAACTGTAGGCCATCCCAACCCTCACAATCAAAAAAGAGGTGACCTCGGGCAAGTGCCTTATGCCGTCAGGCTCATAGATGTCCGGCCACTGCTAGCAGCGTATCACCGCTGCGGTCAGCGAAACAGACGGTCCACAAATTTGCTGGCTAGGAAAAGGGTCTTTTCTTGGAAAACCTTGTCAGAGTTTAGGAAATGAGCGCAGACGTCCGGGCATTATCGGTCCAAGATGGGCAAAACGCTGCATGAACCGGTTACGCCTGACTTGACCGGCACCTTGCAGCGTACCAAACCAACCGCACTTCTCAAACCCGCGCCCTAGTCGAAGAGAGGACGTTTTCTCGGAGTACCACTCGATAGTTTGGAAATCGGTACCGGTGAAACAGATCTTCGACGAAGCATACGAAACTTTGGTCTTCGATACTCATAGGCACGATGTGCGGAACAGATCTGCATGGACGTTGATTTCTAATGTGCCGCTTTTTCAGAAGACCGAAGCAGCTACCACTCTGAACCGCTAAAGAAAATTCTTTCACGAACAATAAGGAAGACGCAATGACTTCAAAATCCAACAAACAAGCCAAAAATAAATCAGTTCTCGCCAAACTAAACGCGGATGGCAAAGAATCCTCAGACCAGCCTTCTTCTACGAAGAGCAAATCTGTCCTCTCTGAAATCAATGAGGATCAAAGCCAAAAGAAATCGAAGTCCAAATAGGCTCTTCTAGCCTTATGGCTCGCTGCAAGGCGTCTTTTGCCAAACGTTGCTCCAGCGGTTTGTACTCGCGTACTTGCAGTTCCACACCAACGAAGCAACCACCTCCTACTTCTGCTTCTCAAAACGGGTTGCAAGTGTGCGTGTCGCTCAACCCAGACCAACCAGGGAGATCCAAATATGACGACTTCTATATGCCCACCCAAAGCCTTTGTCGTGATCGCATCAGGGGCTGAGGCAAAGTTCTTTGTCAACGATGGCACGGTACGGGACATAAAGCTGAAGCACGTCGGTGGCCTGTCTCCGCAAAACCTTGATGATGAAGGACCCTCGGGCAACCGGCCACCTGAGTCCTCTAACCAAGAGACGGACGAAGCAACCTCCGCCAAACAACTCGCGCAGTATCTCTACGCGAAGGCCCACAAGAAAGAATTCGAGCATCTTGTTCTTGTTGCGGACCCAGACACATTGGGAGAGATCCGGCCAATTCTTCATCAAGAAGTCACGCAAAAAATCACTTTGGAGTCGGCGAAAACCCTTATCAACTCGCCCACTGAAGACATCGAACGAAGCCTCTCAGCGGATTAAGCTCCCAACAAAACGATAGTGTGCTGCCGCTCATCTCTGAGCGACAGCAACACCATTCAACAACTGTGCGTCGGGACTTAGCCTTCGTACGACGGCTGGGCTTCGAGGGCTTCTTCTGTGCTGTCGATATACACACGGACGTCGCCGTCTTTTTGCATGATTGTCAGTTCCTCCATCGTCACAGCGATATCTTTTTCGCCAAGACCCAGGAATCCGCCGACACCAATAACAGCACGATCGATTTCGCCGGAATCTGTCAGCAACAGGCTGTCGATTTCACCGATATCTTCGTCATTGCTGCCATACACGCGGGCACCTGTGAGGTTCTCAGATGTGAGTTGTTCCGCTTCCATCGCCTCGTAACCATCGCGTTCGACTGCTGGAGCAGCGAGCATCTGACGATCAGAACGCACCATTGCATCAGAGTTCGTCAAATACTCCGGCGCGTCCTTAACACCGGCGGCACTGGCTTTGACGACAATGAAGTACTCATCAGCATCTTCACCGTCAGACACAAATGTCAGTTCTGACAAATCAACGGCAACGGATTTCTCGCCCAGGCCCAAGAAGCCACCGACGCCGACGATCACCGAGGTGATATCGCCCGAACGCGACAAGACGATTTCATCAATCTCGCCAATGTCGTCCCACTCCTTTTCTCCGTCGGCAGCCAGAGGTTCGTTTGAGATGTCTGCCTCCGAGGCATAGACGCGCGCACCGATGAGCTCGGACGCATTCAGGTTTTGAGTTTTGTCGAACTCAAGATCCATGAATGCAGCGGTATGGCCGTCGGCCTGTGCTGATGTAGCCATCACCAGAGCAGTTGCAGCAGAGGCCAGCAGCCCAGTCATGAAACGAGTATTTTGTGTTCTCAATGAGAGAGACATGATTTTTCCTTATCATTGTATGATGCTACGGACGCGAACGACCCAATCCCACACCTAAGCTTTCTCAACTTGTGAGCGATTTGATCCTTCGTCCATCTGTAACGACGGGTGGGCAGAGATGGTCTGCAAAGACCTCGTCGACCTTCTCCATGGATACCATCCTTAGCCGAGTGGATGCGGAGGCATTCACTAATCTCAGACAGGTTTTGGAGCATTGTGAAGCACAAACCGCCCCTTCGCGTGCTTTAGGTGACGTGCGCCTGCGGGCGACGGTACGCCACGGCACATCAAAAATAGATTCTGCGGTCGACGGAAGGCGCTCACCAGGGGCTCATGTTCAGGCCGCACACATCCATTCAACGAACAAAAGAAGGAACAACAGATGAAAATTCTCATGGTGCTCACATCGCATGATGAACTAGGCGATACGGGCAAGAAAACTGGCTTCTGGCTCGAGGAGTTTGCTGCGCCGTATTATGTCCTGCAGGACGCAGGTGCTGAGATCACGCTTGCATCACCGAAAGGTGGCCAACCTCCGCTTGACCCAAGCAGCGATACTGCCGACGCCCAGACTGCTGCGACTGAGCGCTTCAGGGGCGATGAGGCCGCACAAAAAATCCTGTCTGAGACTCATATCTTGTCGAAAATAAAAGAGTCAGAATACGACGCGGTATTTTATCCTGGTGGTCATGGGCCGATGTGGGATTTGGCCGAGGATCAAGACAGCATCAATCTGTTGCAAGCGTTCGCGAAGGACGACCGGCCAATTGGTGCAGTCTGCCACGCACCCGCCATTTTCAAGCATCCGAAGGGCAGCGACGGGCAGCCCTTGGTTGCAGGCAAAACGGTGACGGGGTTCACCAACAGCGAAGAAGACGGAGTTGGCCTCACGGATGTCGTCCCGTTTTTGGTGGAGGACATGCTCAAAGAAAACGGAGGGGTCTACGAAAAAGGTGATGATTGGGCATCGTTCGTCACTGTCGACGGAAAGCTCGTCACCGGCCAGAACCCGGCGTCTTCTGAGGAGGCCGCCAAGAAACTGTTATCAATGATCTGAGAAGTCTGCGTAAATGGCGGGCCGGTTGTGCAAACCCTCAAAAATCTAACTAATGATGCGACCGAGGCAGCTGCATCCGCAAAAGCTGTTCTCGTTTAGTGTTTGGAAAGTTTGCCGCGCCCCGGGACTGGCCTCAGTGCCAAATGACCGCCACGGTGACGAAGGCTAAGCCGCTCTTGCACGAGCTAGACCTGCCTGCCTCTCAACGCTGGTGCCATGCACAATGCGTGTACGCGGCAACGAAGGCTTGGCCAAGCGTAACCAAAACGAACTTCAGACATTCTAACCCGAAAGGACACCTAATGAACGGGACCAAATTCAAGGTAACTGGAAAAAGATGACCGGCAACGTCAAAGCCAAGTGGGGCGAGTTGACGGATGACGAGATCGCTGAGGTCGACGGTGACCGCGAAGCGCTTGAAGGCAAAATCCAAGCCAAATACGGCAAAACGAAAGAAGAGGCCAAGAAGGAAGTGGATGATTTCGTAAACGCGAACTGATCACCTGTGTGCCATCCCATCCGTGTGAGAGGTGATTGGGATGGCCATCAGGATAATGGATTTGATTAAGGCATTGAACATGACAAACACTGGCAAGCCACATGACAAAGATATCGATATGGACCAGGACACACCGATCGAGCTTAAGGGGTCTGAACAGCATCATAAGCTCAAGAACCAAAAGGGAGAGAAAGGCGATCCTGATCACGCAGAGGTCGAGTCTTCCAGTTCTGCCGAGATTGAAGATGCTGTGGCTGACGGTGATGAAGACACGGCCATCGGCGCGGCGCTCAAGTCTGCATCTGAGGACTAACCGGTCGTCGTGAGGTTTGGTCGATATGTTCTGCCCGCATACCGCCTATGGTTTGTACTTCGGGTGCATCGACCACACCTGAAGAGTGCGGCGCAGATGCCGTGCAACCGAAAGATAAAGTTATGACCCCGCAAATGACCTTCACAACAGCAAGACAGGCTGATGTCGAAAGGTATCTCGCCGAAGCGCGCGCGATGCGCCGCGAATGGTTCGCACAGATGCTTACCGCAGGCACACATCGACTCGGCGCAATGTTTCTCCGAAGAAGAGCGGTCCAAACGCCTGTGGTTTGACCACTCACTTGGCGTTTGCGCCCCTCAATCAGACTTCGGCTCGGCCGGAACAAACACCCCTAACAATTAGTCACGTGGATTGGCATTCCTGTCCACACAGCCGGAAAGGCTATCTTACATGACGTTCCAGAACTTACATCTATCACATCCTTTGCACCGCATAGTAGAGGTCTATTGGCGACTTCGCTCCGAGATCGCAGAAAATCGCCGGACGCGGGCTGTTTATAATCAGACCTTCGCAGAGCTATCAGCCATGTCAGATCGAGAGTTGGTCGATATCGGCCTAAGTCGCGGAGATATCGGTCAAATTGCAGCGGAAGCTGCCGATATGTAATGGCTGTGGCACTCTACATCGAGCCAGATTTCTCTGGTGAAACGCACTTCGTTTGATCAAGCTCGATGCCGCAGCTCGCACGCCCTTTTATTGACACTGAGATCAGCATTCGCTACACGCATTGGTGGAGAAGCGCTTCCAGCGTTTCACGTTTGCCTTCGCGCCGAAGGATGCTCACCTAGCGTTTTTACCATTGCAGACGAACAGGGTCCAAACCCTGAATGGTATGCTGAGCGTAAGACATTCACTCGATACATTTGGGAACCAAACGCCTCGTATAGCGTCAGTCTAGTGAAGGGAATCTCATGACCTATGGCCTTACGCCGCCCGACCGTTTGTCGCGCTCATCCGGTGTTCGCCTGTTAAATTTCGTGCCCCCCGCTCCGAGAGGGCGGCAAGCGAACGCGGCGAGCTCGGTCAGAAACCGCCTGTCAAAATATGTCAGGCTAACTGGCGGAGAACTGGACTTCATCGATCGCTCTGAAGACGATCCGGAGACCATCGAAAAAGGCGACAAGTTATCCCAACGCGGTGAGGGTGGCGACATCGTCGTGCTCCAATCTGGCTGGGCGGTCCTGAAATCCTACAACAAAAGCTCGGGGCACCAAATCCTCCGTGTCTTTCTGCCCGGGGAATTTGTTGGGTTATCTGAGATCGGGACTCCCCAGATGGAGCACCAAATTAGCATGCAGACATCGGGTGTCGTCAGCCGACTTTCGCGACGCGCATTTTATAGTCGCGTGTCCAGATTGCCCCGCCTCAACGCGTTATTACTCGCGCTCGTGTCACTCGATCTGCAAGCCTTTCGACATCACGGATCGTGCATGCGCTCGATGAGTGCTGAGAGCAACTTGAAATTCTTTCTTCTCCAGTTGCGCTCTCGACTTAAAGTGCCTGGCGTAGGTTCCGGTGACCGGTTTCACGTACCTTTGAGTCAAGTTGAGATCGGTCAAGCCATTGGGCTTACGTCGATTTACGTCAATAAACTGCTTCGTGCACTTAGAGAGCGAGGGGAGTTAGAAATCGACCGTCCGTATTTTCGGCTCCTCGCCCGAGAGCAGTGGGAGAAAGACATAGACTTTCTCGATGCCTATGAAAATGTGGATACGTCATGGTTTCCCAGTGTCGAACCTCCAGAAGAACTACCCCCTCGGGATAAGTCCGTGCATACAGAACTCGCGCTGGTCTGACTAAGCAGAGGTCATCTATGCGGACTTAGCTAAATTTTGGCCTGCATCGGAGGCGATTTATTCGCGGAAAGACGACCTCCCAGGGTGTGATATCGTCGCGGCATTGTAGACCCCGCCTGGGTCGACATACAGCGGGGCCAAAGCTGTCACAGCGGAGCCAAAGCTGTCTTGGTTTAGCTTTTGCCAAATTTGCACCTTCCTTGGCTGGCCAAATAAGCAAAGCGTCGACAAATTAAGAAGACTACCGGGTACTGCCGCGCTGAATTTAACAACCATAGGTTGGAATTATCTGTCCTAAAGGTAGATCGCACCGAGGTCGGCAAAATGGGTGTCGGCACACCATATGTTTGAAACCGAGCCTGGACGCATCGTCCCGGCATGCAATCTGAGAGGAACTACAATGAATTGGGATCAAGTCGAAGGCAAATGGAAAGAGATGACCGGCAATGTCAAAGCCAAGTGGGGCGAGTTGACCGATGACGAGATCGCCGAAGTGAATGGCGACCGTGAAGCGCTTGAGGGTAAAATCCAGGCGAAATACGGAAAGACCAAAGAAGAAGCGAAACAAGAGGTCGATGACTTCCTGAATTCGAACTGAACGATTTGGCGCCATCTAGACGATCTAGGTTTCTGGTTGGCGCCAATCACGTAAAGAGAACCGAAAGGTTCAGATAGGCTCGCTAAGCTAGGTTCATCATTAGGAACCCTAGCTTAGGGTTGATGACCCACCTTGGGTATACACGGTAGTGGGGCCGATCTCGGAGCGTGTAGAGCTTTCTTCCCTAACCTCTGATATGTCAACGGCTATACGCCGCTGTCATCCTTACCCACAAAATGACATGCCTAGGCTGACGTGATCCATCGCGTTCGACTTCTTGCTGCAGCACACCGAACGGCGGTGTCCGAACGGAAATTATATGACGAAATCGAACTTTGATCTGGCCATTGTCGGCCTTGGCCCAAGGGGACATTATGCTTTGGAGCGTTTTGCTCAAGAACTGTCCCGAGCAGATACCGTTAAAGCCGTGCGAATCCTCCTCGTCGAGGAGACCGAACAGTTGGGAAATGGCCCTGTCTGGGACCTGTCACAGCCAGATAGCAACTGGAGCAACGTCAACGATCGCATTCTGGAGCTGCCCGCACGTCCCGAAATCAATCTCGGCACCGCCGTGATAAAGAGCTTTCCCAGCTATCACGACTGGGCCGTGACCAACCCGGCCGCGCGTTCAGAGGATAATTCTGACCACTATCCCCCGCGCAACGCGGTCGGCACCTATCTTTATGAAAGGTTTGCCACCCTTCTTCATCCACTTGTTGAACACGGTATTGCAAATCTGGTCCAAGAACGCGCCGACGCGGTAGCTCTTACTGAGATAGGGGCCTGTGTAACGGCCCGATCTGGCGTCAAGTTCTTCGCAGATCAGGTCCTCTTGACGGTCGGTCACCAACCGACACAACAAGACCCGCAGATTGAAAGTTGGCAGGCCGAAATCGAAGCGAGGGATGCCGTTTGCCTGTTTGATGAGCCATACCCGGTTGGTCCAATCGTCGATGCAGCAAAGAGGCGTACAAAGACGACCGTCGCCGTTAGAGGATACGGGCTTGCCACGATCGATGTCGTCCGTGCGATTGCCGATGCACATGGTTCGTTCTCACTGCGAGACGAAAAGTTGCGCGAGCTGAAGTTCACGCCAACGAAAGAGGTTGCCCCGACCATCATTCCGTTCTCCCTTGATGGTCTGCCTATGGGTCCGAAACCCATTACCGAACAGCTGGACCGGCAATTCGCGCCGTCAGAAAAAGTCTTGGAGGCGCTTGGCCGCGAACTGAGTGATCCAGAATTACAGGCGCGTGCAAAAGGAAAAGCGTTTCTACTAGATGCGATCACACCCGTCATCATCGGCGTCTTTCGAGGACTTGAATATAAGCGAGACGACACGCCGTCGGACAACGACGCCCTGCATCATCTAGTTAAAGCCTGGATCGAGGATCCGGCGCAGGGCCATAAGTGTTTTCTGGACACTGGTCAGCCACCGATCGATTTGTTGAAAAATCTCGTCCAGATGGCCAACGGAAGCGCGCCGGTCAGTTTAGACTATTGCATCGGTCAGGTCTGGCGGCACTGTCACCCTACCATCTACAGGTCGCTTTCTCATAGCGCGCTCAGCGACGAAGTCCTGGCGGATATCATTTTTACGGACGAAAGCATGAAGCGCTATGCGTTCGGACCGCCGATGGAGAGCCTCCAGCAGCTTATTGCCCTCTACGAAGCAGGCATGCTGGATCTGGAGTATCTCGCCGACCCGGGCATCACTGTCACCGATCGCGGGTGGGTGTTGACCAGCGGCGAAGACCACACCACGGCGCAGGTCATGGTCAACGCGGTTCTGGACGCGCCAAAAATTGCCGATGTCCGATCTCCACTGATCGAAGGTCTGTTGCAGGATGGTCTTGTCGCGCCTGTCCACGATGAACTTGGCGTGGCAACGACAGCAGATGGTTACGTCATCTCACAGAATGAAAGTGTTCTGCCCATTGCGGTGCTGGGCCGGTTAGCAAAAGGCACCATCATAGGTGTGGACGCCATTCTCGAATGCTTTGGTGATAGGCCTCGTGCCTGGGCAAGTAGCGCTGCGAAACGCGCGGCCATAAATCCTATAGAGGCTCTGTGATTTCGGTAATGTCGTTTTGAGGACGTGCGACGTCAGTCTAGGTCGGGTCGGTCATCGGCACCGCGATGCTCCATCACACGGCTGACGGCGAGCAAGCCTGCTGCCAACGCCGCACAGATAATTGAAAACAGACCGTATCCCATGCCCGCTGCCAGTCCAATCGCGCCCGCGACCCAGAGACTTGCAGCAGTCACCATTCCGCCGACGCGCTTGTCGCCCTGAATAATTGCACCGGCACCCAGAAAACCGAGGCCCCCAATCAATCCTTGAATGACACGCGTCGGGTCCGCAGATAGCCCAGCGGCCGTCATGTCTTGCGCCATCTCGACGGAGACAATCGTGAACATCGCCGCGCCTAGCGACACCATCATGTACGTCCGTATGCCAATGCGGCGGTGTCGCACTTCACGGTCTATACCAAGAATTGCGCCGGCAACGAGCGCAAAGACCAGTCGCATGAACCAGTCCGCCTGCTCGAATTGAAATCCGATATTGCTTAACCATTCTGGCATTATTCACCCGCTCTCTCGTATTCCCGGCCGCGTTAGGTCGCAACCTTCCAACCGTTGTATCGTATTCCGCGGGCAAAGCTCGCCACGTTCAAGAAAGCGCCAGTGCATTCGCTGAACAACTATGCGGTCTTGCAAGGGCTTTGCAAAGCTAAGAGGTGAACATCAAAATTGTTCTTGTCGCGCGCGGTGCACCCAACGCCTGGCAAATTTTGGCCATACCTGACCAACGACATCGGCCGCACTTGCGACTCACCTTTATGTTCCTGTATTGTTCTCGTCTTGTCAGGAGTCCAGAATGCACGATCACTCACGAGGAAAGGCGAACGGTGTAGAGCGGCTCTACCTCGACTTCGACAGCTTCTTCGCGACGGCCGAGCAGCATTTTAACCCAGCCCTGCGAGGCCGCTCGGTTGGTGTGGTGCCTTTGGATTCCCCGAACACAGGGTGCATCGCGATCAGTAAAGAGGCCAAGGCACTTGGTCTGAAGTCAAACGTCTCAATCAGGGACGCGAGAGTGGCAATACCCGATATGATCTTCGTCGTCGCGCGACACGACGTTTACGTCCGATTGCACGACCGCATTCTACAGGTGATCAACAGCTGCTTACCCGTCTCGTATGTTCGGTCTATTGATGAGTTGGTGTGCGCCCTGCTGCCAAGTGAGGCGACACAGGGTGTTCATCTGGCCAACCGTATCAAGAGGGAACTGAGCCGCAACTTTAGCGAGGTCTTGACCTGCTCCATTGGCATGGCTTCGACCGAGCTATTGGCGAAAATCGGCGCTGAGATGAACAAGCCGGACGGGTTCAGCCTGATCACCGCAGCTGAGTTACCGGCGAAGCTGAAACATTTGCCGCTGCATAAACTTCCAGGGATCTCGACAGGTATTCAGCAGCGTTTGGAAAACTGCGGAATTAAGAACTTCGAAGCGTTATGGCGGATTGCGCCGAAGCAAGCGCGCGCGATCTGGGGGTCTGTCGAAGGAGAGCGGTTCTGGAACGGATTGCACGGGTACCATAGTGAGCGGCCAGCTACGAAGAAACGCATGTTTGGGCACAGTCGAATGTTACCGCCGGATTGGCGCGACAAAGAGAAAGTCGCGATCTGCGCCCGACAGCTCTGTTTCGGTGCCGCCCGTCGCCTTCGACGGACGGAACTCTCGGCAACCAAACTGACGCTCGGGTTTCGCGGAGGCGGCTATCGCGGTGCCTCCGGCTCACGCAAGGACGACCTGCGCTGGCATCAGGAATTGTGCGTCGCACCCTCCCGAGATGACCGTACATTCCAGAAGGCGCTGGCCGAAGGTTTGATGAATGCCACACGTCAGAGGATATTCAAGCCGCGATCCGTCAGCGTTATGCTGCACGGGCTGCTGGACACCGAAGCGATGACAGGCGATCTCTTCGATCTTGAAGCATCCAATGCTGGCCCTCCCAAATCGACATGCGATCGCAGACGCTGGGAACAGGTGAGCGACGTAATGGACCGGTTGCGTTCGGAATTTGGCCTCGGCGCCATTTCTTTGGGACCAAAAGCGACTGTGCCGGGCGGATATCTTGGCGCGAAGATTGCGTTTGGGCGCATACCAGAGCGCGCGGACTTCAATAGCGCTCCAGTCCCGGACGAAGCCACGCATTTCTGTTCATTTTAAATGCTGCCTTGCGTGCTTAGTTTGCACCAATAGGCTTCGAGTTAACCCGTACCAGCCGCATAGACTAATAAGTAAGCTGGCTAGGACGGGCCCAAAGAGCGCTAAGGTCGCACTCTCGGAACACAATTGAATCCAAAACGTTCTCCTAGGTAATCCTCTCTGAAAGCTGGCGATGTGACACTCCAAACCCGCGGTGATACGCAACCATTCGACGACAGAACCCTGACAGTGGTCTGGTTCAAACGTGATCTTCGAATGAATGATCACGCAGCACTGGCCAATGCTGCGCAGAATGGTTGTGTTCTCCCTCTTTATGTCGCTGAGCCGAACTATTGGGCTCTTCCTGACACGAGCTACCGGCAATGGAAATTCCTACGCGGTGCGGTTCAGAGCTTGAGGAAAGACATCGCCGATCACGGCGGTAGGCTTTGTGTCATGTTGGGTTCGGTTCAAGAGGCGTTAGACAGCATTCTAGCGACCCATGGCAAGTTTCGGCTTGTCGCTCATATGGAAACCGGGAACGCTTGGACGTGTGAGCGCGATAAGGCCGTCAGAGGCTGGTGCCTCGACCGAGGCATCGTCTTTGACGAGTTTCAACAATATGGCGTTTGGCGCGGACAGTCTCTGGATCGAAACAAATGGGCAAAGAGCTGGGACAAGATGATGTCCGAGCCGCTGTTGCCTGTGCCATCGCAAATCTCATGGGTAGCCCAGGGCAGCGATCAGGTACCAACAGCCGCCGATCTTGGATTGGACCGTGACGGCATAGTTGATCTACAGGCACCGGGCCGTCCCGCTGCGCTGCAGACGTTATACTCGTTTCTAAATGATCGTGGCGAGCCCTATCAAAAAGCCATGTCGAGTCCGGTCACAGGGGAGACTGCCTGTTCCAGACTGTCAGCTCACTTTGTCGCCGGAAGCCTCTCAATGCGCGAGGTCTACCAGGCAACATTGGCTCGCCAAGAAGAGGTCGCCCACCTTCCGAAGTCAGAACGCGGAACGTGGCCAAGTGCGATGAAATCCTTCATCGGGCGGCTGCACTGGCACTGCCATTTCATGCAAAAGCTGGAAGCGGAGCCAGAGATTGAATGGCTTCCCATGGCACGCCTCTATGAGGGGCTGCGCCCGATACCCAACGATGATGCGTTATTGAATGCCTTCGCAACCGGGCAGACCGGGTACCCGTTCGTCGATGCTTGCATGCGCTACCTCAAAGCTACGGGCTGGATCAATTTCCGCATGCGCGCAATGCTCATGTCATTTGCATCCTACAACCTGTGGCTTCCATGGCAGCAGTCCGGAGAAGTTCTCGCCCGATTGTTTACCGATTATGAGCCTGGCATTCATTGGCCGCAAAGCCAGATGCAGGCGGGCGAAACGGGTATCAACGCCGTGCGTGTCTATTCACCCGTCAAGCAAGGTTATGATCAGGACCCAACCGGCGATTTTACGCGCCATTGGGTGCCCGAGCTTGCGAGCCTTGAGGGCAAGGCGCTGCAGGAACCCTGGACGCTGGACCAGCCGCCTGCCGCTTATCCAAAGCCAATAGTAGACCATCAGGAAACAGCGCGTGAAGCAAAAAAGCGGATCTATGCGCTCCGTCGAACCGATGAAGCTCGGCAGGAATCCGAAGCGGTGTTTAAGAAGCACGGAAGCCGCAAGCCGCGAGAGCTTCGACAACCGCGCAAGAAAGCGAAGGCTGCCAGAAATGCATAAGTGGTCACCCGACATCGCCGATCGCATCCGCCCGCTCAACGCCGCGCAGCTACAGAAGTCAGACGAAACCGCCTATGTGCTCTGTTGGCTGCAACAAACGCTGCGTGCGTGGGACAATCCGGCATTGGACGCGGCAATCGAGCTTGGCAACGCGCTTGGCCTTCCTGTGCTCGTATATCACGGGGTCCGCGAAGACTACCCTTGCGCGTCCGACCGGCTTCATGCGTTTTTGCTTGGCGCCAGTCGCGATCTGCAACAGGGGTGTGAGCAGCGCGGAGTGCGGAGCGTCAACTACGTCGAGCGGAAAGGGCGGCGTGAGAAGGGTTTAGTTTACCGTCTGGCTGAAAGTGCGGCTGCGGTTCTGACCGACGACCACCCTGTCTTTGTCGCACGTGAACAGGCCGATCGTTTTGCGAAGCGCTCGAAAGTTCCAGTGGTCGCTGTTGATACCGCGCGGCTCGTCCCAACTCGCGTCTTACCCGATGGACTCACGACCACGCCAGCATTCCGCAAAGCGAGTGGCGCTTTACGTACCAGATACGAGGAGCATGCGCGAGATTTTGAACCGTCGGTTCCGCAGTTCGATGGCCATCTTTGTTTCGAAGATGAAGCCTTGGGCAGCAAGTCTGATGCCGAGTTGTCGGAGATCATCGCGAGTTGTGCGATTGACCACTCGTTACCCCCCTGCCCCGAATTTCCGCCAACGGCCGCGGCCGCAGATGCGACGCTAAACGAATTTGTCGATACCGCGCTGAAGTCTTATCCCTATCGACGCAATAACCCTGCGGAAGAAGACGGCGTCTCACGCCTGTCACCTTACTTGCATTTCGGACTGATCGGGCCACGGAAAATCACAGAAGCTATCCGGGCCGCAGATGTCCCTGCCAACGCGAAGTGGAAGTACCTCGATGAGCTGCTGACATGGCGAGAATACTTCCACTACTTAGCGTATCGCGAAGAGCGCCCCGACAGCTTTGAAACCGTACCCGAGCGTCCACGGCGTTCGCTAATCGAACACACTGATGATCCACGACTCGTTCTGTATTCACTGGATGATCTTGTGCACGGGCGGACGGAAGACGAAACCTGGAACGCTGCTCAGCGCCAATGGCTCGTCACCGGCTACATGCACAACAATCTCCGCATGTATTGGGGCAAACAGCTGATCAAATTGACGAAGGATCCGCAGACCGCTTGGAAAACGGCTTCCTACCTTAACGATCGCCTTTCCCTTGATGGCCGAGATCCAGCAACCTATGGCAACATGAGATGGGTGTTCGGCATGTCGAAGCCTGCGTGGCGCGAGCAATCGATCTACGGCTGGGTGCCGCCGAAGTCGGACCGTACCATCCGCAAGCGTGACGGAGCTGCAGAATGGCTGGCAGATTGGGCTTCACGTGCAACGCCACACATTAATGTGCCGCAAGGCATGCCCGAAGACTTGTTGTGAAGCCTGGCGAACCAAAGCAAATTTTCAGTCTGAACGAATATTGGGTCCCATTATCGTTACCGGTCCAGGCGGCGGATTTCAAACCAAGGCCATCTTATCGCTAGCCTAAAGGCGACGACCCCGAAGCTGCTGCTTGGCATTCTTCATAGAATTCGCGCGCCTCAATGTGGTCCCTTAACTGCTCGGGCCGATACGGTTTCATCTCCCCCAAGTGCGAAACCGATTCAGCTTTTAGACGCTGTAGTACCGAAGGATGAAGTGGGAAACCTGGATCCACCAACCGCGGCTTTGCTGGCCACCGTTTCTTGATCGGGCCAAGCTGGAACATGAAGCTTTCTTCGTGCTGCATTCCCATTGGGTCAGGCGAGGTCACAAGTTGGTCATCATTGATCAAAACCTCTGGCACGCAGTCACGTACCTCTTTGACCATCCATTCCAGGGAGATGTCACTCAGCCTTGATTCCGGTTCGAGATAACTTCCCCCAATGTCGCTATGGCATCCCGCGAACCAAACCTGCTTCAACCACTGAGGTTTTTTACCGGCGTTTTTCTTTTCCTCAGCATGCATGGCCCATTTTACACGCGGAAAATCCCTCCGCTGCTCATCAATTGCCAAGGCGTGACGAGCAAAGCCAACATCCGAATCCAGCCATTTGTCGTAGTTTTGGCGATTCCAAACAGCTCGATGTCCGAACTTCCAGATCTTCGGCCAATCTCGGATGTTCGAGATCCTTAGTGGCTTGTCTTCATCAGGAGAGAAGTACTTGAACTGCGACCACCGCAATTTGCCGTACCAGTAGAGGACGAATAGGGCCAGAATGCTCAGGGGTGTCCACAGAAGCCAATGCCAAGAGGCATAAATCATAAACGAAACAGCGGCCAGAAGCGCAGCAAACGCGCCCGCTGCGGCCAATCCGACTAGGGCATTCCCTAATGCAGCAACTGTGTCGAATACACCGACGAAAGTGGGCTGCACATTACCCTGTACGTCCTTCTCCGCATCCGGAACAAAGCTACCATACTTGCGCCGAAACCGCCGACCCAGCTCCTCCCGTCGATCAAGATAGGGCTGTTGGCCTCTCGGAAACCCATTGCCATGATTGTATACGTAATTGACGGCGTCGCTCGCGATTTTTCGCAGACGCGGTCCATGCCGCGGCACCGACGTGCCATCCGGCATCGTAGTTGGGACTCCGCAAAGGTTCATAACGTTCGTAACCGCACGGACGGTATAGGCACCACGCGAAAATCCGAACAGGAGGATGCGATCTCCCGGCTCATAGTAAGAAATGATCTTTTCGTAACAGTCGATCACGTTTTCATCGATACCGGTCCCAACCGCCGCTGAGAGCACATTTCTGACCCGCTGAAGAGTGAGGCCGCCAACTTCGCCGGCGCCGAGTCCAGCGTCATAAAAGCAGACTTGCTCGTGCGGCTTGATCGGTGAGGACGGGCCCGGCCGCATTGCACGGTACATTTTATAGACGTTGGAAAGCCGTTGGTCGGGGCGCAGCCCCCCTACCTGACCAGTGCCATCAGAAAAAATGAGTATGTTCTTTGGCATCTGGTAATCCCTACCTTACTAACCGCTGATTTACTTTTGCTGACACGCCCCAAACATTGGACCAACTATCGATTCAGAGGCTAATTAGCTCTGCTAGCTTCGCCGCTACATCTGCCATGGCGCCTTCTGCGGTACTCAGACCACTACGAGAAGCAAGCATCGGACTAACGTCTCTAAGCGCTTCATACGTGGTGTCATGTACGACAGGAACGAGTAAGTCAGTCGCTAGAAGAACAGACAGTTCCTTGTCGGCAATACCTTCCCCGCGAAGACGCTCCAACAGCGCCGGTGTTACCAGCACGACCCCAACACGCGATTTCGCTAAACCCTTGTCAATTTCTCGGAGCAACGTCGAACCAAGAAGGACATCCTTCTCGCTGAACCAAACTGAAACATCCCGCGACTCTAGCAAATCGTGAAGCTCTTTGGCTGCCCCTCCTCGATCTTCCCACGCATGGCAGAGAAATACGTCGCGTGGATCTGGCGGAGTAGTTCGTATCTCGACACTGCGGCGGACCGGCGTCAGTGCTCGCACCTCAGCCGTGGTGTACGTCACAGCCGATCCTGCCGGAGACCAGCTCGGCTTACTACGACCGGAACTAGAACCTCCACCGCTACTGCGACCACCACTGACATATCCTGAGCCAGAATAGGTCCGAGATGGAAATGGCGACGAGTACGATCTATATCCGCGATAGCCGCCGCTACATGCCGGACAGTTTGCTGCGCCGCTCGCTGTTCGGTGTCCATTCACTGGGGCTGTGCATCTTGCCATTTATTATCTCTCAACTTCTTAGGGTTTTCGGTGCCTTGCGTGAGTTCTTAACGCTTGCGACCAGGACGTTGGGTCAGAGCAGACCCAGCGGCGGACTTTGCTGCCTTTGAGGCATAGGGGTTCCGAAGCGTCTTGGAAGCAGCGCTTGCAGCCCTCTTGCTGGTGACTTCATTGGCCTTGCCTTTGCTGCGTACCTGCGTCAATGCAGATCCGGCTGCGCTCTTGGCGGCTTTGCTGGCTGTACGGCTTCGCAAGACCTTTGATGCTGCAGATGCAGCGCGCTTCCCGGTAACTTCTGTGTTTCGTTTTGTAGCCATTTCCATGCTCCTTGCTTTGACTGCTGCTCGAGAAGTTCGAGCTTATTTTCTTGCCCAAAATCACCGAAACCCGACGTCAGACTTGACGCACAAGCATGCACATGATTCACTGTCTTACATGAGAGACGTACCAAAACCGAAACACTAACTGTCTCACATGTAGGACAGTTAAGACGAATTCACCACCGAGTCAACGCATCTTCTGGGAGAAAGAATGAGTCTTCAGCTTCAAAAGCTCGGCGCTCGTATCGTTGAGCATCGTGGCCCTAGTGGCGTTAGGGCCGCAGCGGCAGAAATTGGCGTTAGTTCAGCTACATTGTCACGGATTGAAAATGGGCATGTTCCGGACCTAGGAACCTTTGCAAAGATCTGCGCGTGGCTGGGAGAAGACCCCGCTGTATTCTTGGGCATCGAAGCAAATCGCTCGGTCAGGCCGCCCCCAACAGTCCATATGCGCAAGAAAAATACAACATCAGTTGATACAGCAACTGCGCTTGGAGCCATGATAGTAGCCGTGCAGAATGCCATCATCGCTCGGGAAGAACTTTGAATAGATGCGCAGGGGCTTTAAGGCGCATGCCGAGCGATTGTCACTTGAGACGCGAAATCGGCTTGGCATCCGCAATGACAGCGCCATCGACCCCATCGAACTTGTTCAGTCTAAAGGGTGTCTTGTTTGGACACCTCAAGAGGTGCCTGAACTAGATGTGTCGCACCTTACTCAGTTGACCGTTTCTGATCCGGATAGCTGGGATGCCGTTACAATAAAGGAAGGTGGCTGCACGGTCATTGTTGTCAACAACACGCGCCCTGCTGCGAGGCAAGCCAACACGATCATGCATGAGTGGGCACATCTTGAGCTGAAGCATAAACCAAGCCGTGTTGACGAGTTTGAAAATGGCCTTCTGCTTCTCAGTGACTATCCGAAAGAACTCGAAGACGAAGCAGATTGGTTGTCCGGCGCAATGTTAGCACCCCGCGACGGTTTGGTGGCCTTGCGAAAGCGGGGACTTGATGATGACCAAATTGCTGAGGCCTTTGGCATAAGCAGTCAGCTCGCAACCTGGAGGCTTCGGATGACGGGTATCGATCGGCAACTCCGACGCCAGTACTAACGGTGGCTAGAGGTTGAACTCACGCTATACACGATGTCGACAGGTCCATATTAAGAAGTCTCCAGGCGACAAGGCTACTCTACAAGCGCTTCACAACACCGCCTAGTACTAAGTTTTGGTGGATGTGTTGCCTGCCAGAGGCAACTCTAGCCAATGCTTCTCAAGCCACAGTGAGTTTCTGAAAGATATTGTCGAAGGCAACGAAGCATACTACGGCGTGCAGAACGCCTGCCGGAACATCAAGCACGAAATGCTGTTTCGTGTATATGGTTGACAACGAAACCAAGGCTGGGAACAGCCAGATAACGGCAGAAACTGTGATCGTCACGTCCCAAATCATGTGCATGTGCATTGCGCTAAGGACCGCAACCGAAACATGCATCGACGGGAAACAGTTCCCGCCACGGTCAATCCTCTGAACGACCGAAAGTAGTCTTCGCGAAATCGTCTCAAGGTGATATTCACGCCATTCAAACGGCGTCTTTACTGGGAAAATCATAGCTATTGTGGCTTGAAGTGCGAGCATGAAGAAAAAGCTGGAAGCTATGTAGGTGTACTCGCGCCAGTTAGACACCATAAAAACGAGCGACAGTATGAACGGATAGTAGGCAACGGTATAAATCCAAACCCAAACCGGTTCAAAGCGAATGCGTTGATCGAGGACAATCAACAGAGAATAGTACCGGCGCACCCTTAATCTTTGTGGGAAAAAGTATATCTGATACCCAACAAAAATTAGGAAACAAGCTATGATAAGGCCTAATAGCCGATCACTTGGACTCACTCTGCACCCTCAACTTAAATCAACGATATTCTTTACTAGCAAGAGGGGCGTGCCAAGAGCCCTCGGGCCTGTAGTGTTAATCTGGAGTAGGTGGAGTTACTAGTGAGTCTCAGTCTGCCTTCCAAACGCCTGCCTATTTTACTGACTGATTGAGTGACTGTGCCTTATGGAAACACTTGTGAACCCACTTCTTTTTATTGTTTTCATAGGGTTAGCGCTGCATCTTTTAGGTATAGCTTTGTTAGTTCGACGAATGAGACCAGCCAGCAAATCGGGTCCGAAGCATGCCGACTCAGTTTCCATAATCAAGCCAATCTGCGGAGTTGATGCAGGGTTGGAAGAGAACATACGTTCAATCCTCGAAGTCGAGCCGATTGGCGACCATGAAGTCCTTTTTGTTGCCGGTTCACTGAATGAACCCGGCATTCAAGTTGCCAGATCGATTTCGGCTGAATTTCCTGACGTCACGACTAGGTTCCTGAGTTCATCAGGTAGTGAAGCTCTCAACCCGAAGTCCGCCAACATAATTGAGGGCATCGCTGCATCTAACTTTGATTTGATCTGGCAAACCGATGCTTGCATTCGGGTTCAACGAGATTCCCTGCGAGTGATCCATTCAAACTTTCTGTCTAAGGAAAGCGACCTTCTTTGCGCTCTGCCCATAGGGGTCGGTGAAACGAACATCTTCGCGGCATTCCACAATTCTTACCTGAACACCTATCTAATCCCTTCGATAGTGTTCCTGTCAATCGTCGCGCATCATCCCTGCACATTGGGAAAGAGCTTATTCTTCCGTCGAACTACATTTCAAGATTTGGAGGGGGAGGAAGTAATTGCGGGATTTTTGGCCGAGGACTACTTGCTTGGGCAAGCATTCAGTAGAGGGCACAAGAAAGTCGACATTCTACCACTGAGTTCGATCGCATCAATAAACCAAACACTGAGTGCTAGCAGCCTGCTTAGCAAAAATTTGCGCTGGTTGGCCATGCGCGGTTCTATCAGCCTGCCGGCACTCGCAGGTGACATTGCTTTTAATCCCTTTTGCTTTGCCGTTTTGGCAGCCCTATTTCAGCCAAGCCTTTTTTTCAACGTCGTACCAGTCGTCTATTTGATCAAGTTGGTTCTAGAACTTCTCGGTGCGCGAGTTCTTTGTCGTCCAGCCTACAGGCTACCCCATTTGTTTCTTCTGCCAATGAGGGAGTTTATCATATTTGGTGTTGGATTGGTTTCAGTGTTGAGGCGTAAAGCCGTCTGGCGCGGAACCTACTTTGATCTCGGTAAACAGAGTAAAATCTTGAATGTAACAAGAGGACACAGTAAAAAGGAGCTCGTCTCGCGTGCCACGAATAACCTTAGGAAATAGCGCATACGCGGCCATCGAACTCGTGAGACCCCACGAATACATCGGCGTCTGCATCTTCTGTACGAGCGTTGGCTACGTGCTAGGGTCAAACTCCTCTTTGTCCATTTTACTGCTACTACTGATTTCGAACATTGGTTGCCTCGCCTTTGCGTTCGCGTTCAATGACCTCCAAGACATTGAAGATGATCGAAAGAGCCTCAGGGGATGCACTCGAAACCCATTGACCGCAGGTCGGCTCAGCCTCAGGAGTGCTATTCTAATCTGTGTGTTCTGTCTTCTCGCTTCTATGACCGCTTCAGCAGCTCTTGGATGGAAAGCATTCCTGGCAAACCTTATCGGCATTTCTCTGGCGTTTTTGTACTCTTGGAGATTTGTAAGGCTAAAGGCTATCCCCGTTTTAGATGTTGTGTCTCATGGCTTCTTTATTGGTACTCTTCAGTTTTGGGTGGCACTATTCGCTGTTGACGGCCAGATAGGTGATCCATGGGCCATTGTTCTTGGCGGGGCATTTTTTATGATATCATGCTTAAGTGACTTAAATAATGAGATTAGGGATTATGATGCAGATCGTGAAGCAGGATTACAGAATCTGTTGAGCCTTTTCGACTTAAGAAAATACGAGGCCCTTGTGCACTATCTCTCGGCCTGCTTGGCGTTAGGAATTTTATGCATGTTGGCCTTCAAAGTTTCACCACTCGCAGCGGTAAGTCTGGTGGCACTAGTGGGCGCGTTCCTTGGCTACTATCTACTTGGGAACCATAAAGACCACCGACGAATTGCTTTCGAGCGTTGGAGCCAATACTGCTCACTCGCTATGGGTATAGTTCTAGTCTGGGACAAGGTCGCTTGAACTTCTTAGTCAAAATGCTCCGACACTCTTCTAGTGAACTTGCCACGTTTGAGGAAATAACAGTATGGACCAACTGACACCAGCGGAAGAAAAGATCGTAGACATCCTTCTAGAGGAGTATCGACAGTCCTCAGGTGAAATAAAGTTGAGATTAGGGTTTCAGCAGAATCTGACAAACTACCAAATCGCCGCTATCGGCGTAGTCGCCGCAGCAAGCAGCCAGTTCTTTGATGACACCTTCTTGCAACTCCAGGCCTCCGCGTTTGTTAGGTATGTTCTTCTACTGACACCTTTCGTTTTTTTGCTATTCTCGTCAGCACACAACACCCATGACTTGATGATAATTCATCATGCTCGGTACATAAATCATGTGGTCGCACCTGAGATCCGGCGACTGACGGGAACTATCTCCCTGCTGGGCGCAGACCGCTACCTTCACGAGGAAAGACAGAATCTTCTCGGTCGGCACGGGATCATGCCCTTAGTAGGTCAAGAATTCGCCTTCCACTATCTGATCCCCGTCATATTTTTTGTTCTGTTTGCGACAACTTTTGCAAGTGTCGACAAAGCTTTCATCTCTTCATGGGCAACGCTCAAGTGGAGTATCGTTGGGCAATATGCAATTCTTTGTATTGGTGTCTTGCTATACATATTCACGATAACAATGCGCATTAGAGTCGGCCAAGCGTATTTGAGGTTGACTTCGAGATAGGCCCTTAGCCATGGCAATCGGACGATGAAAACCTTGGTGGAGTTTGGTGCCCTACGTTTCTTGGGCGTTTACCAGATTGGGAAAATCTTCTGCGTTTCCTTTTAGGTTCGAGAGGCCAATGACCACCTGCACCAAGCTTCATATTCCCCTTTGCTTTCAACATCTGCCCCAGCCAGACACAAAGTGTCGGTGCGAGCCAAACCGCCACTTGTGTGGAAGCTCGGAACATAGCTTACGTTGGCCAGATCTGCAGCATTGGACACGGACCGGGCTTTGCCTCTGATACTGCTTTCTAGGGCTCAGAGCGATTGGCACAGCCATTTTCGTTGCCGTGGCCTGGGACCGATTTCGCCGATCCAGAATACCATGATGATCTGCCGGGGCATCGCAACAGGAGTCGCCAATGCCCCACCTCGATTACAGAGCCTTCGTCAATTCATGCCGCGATGAACGCGGCGTCGGACATCACACACTGCGAGCCTATGCTCAGGATCTGCGCACCTTCGCTAGTTTCAAGAGGAAACACCACCTCACCGATCCGCTTTCGAAAGACGACATCCTCGCCTACCACCGCCATCTGCGCGATGAGCTATGCGCCAAACCTGCGACCATCGAGCGTCGGCTGGTAACCCTTAAGTCGTACTTTGCTTGGCGCGCAGATCGGAACAGCGCCCTTCCCTCACCTTTCATGGGCGTTCGCATCTCGATCCGCATTCCACGGCGCCTTCCACGCCCGATCGACCGGGACACACTCAAAGCAATTTTGCGGACAGAAAACGAAATGAATTTTGCGCTGCAAAGCCGCCCGAACTCCTGCGTGATGCAAGAGGTCACAATCCTGATGATCAAGCTTCTGATCGTTACTGGGCTTCGGATCGGCGAACTCACGAACCTGAAGATCCGCGATGTCTCCACCGACGCCTCCCAAATGATCGTACGCGGCAAAGGCAACAAGGAGCGGATGGTCTTTGTTCCCGACGAGGAGCTGCAAAGCGCGTTTCGACAATACTGCATTGTTCGCACTAAGCATGGCTCTTTAGATTCGCCGTTATTCCTGAACGCTGTTGGCCGTCGGCTCCGATCGCAAACCTTCCGGAAACGGTTGCGGGTTCTGTCCCATCGATTGGGGATCGCACCCCACCTGACACCGCACCGGTTCCGCCATTCAGCTGCAACACTGCTAATCGAGGAAGGCACCGACATCCGAATGGTGCAGGCGCTGCTCGGGCATGCCAACCTCAGGACCACTGAAATCTATGTGAGGGTCTCAAACCATGCTCTGAAACGGGCTTTGGCGCGCGCCGACATTCTCAATGCTCTCAAACATTAAGCGAGGAAAACAGTCATTCGCTGCGGATGCCAATTCCAGGCAAACTGAAGAGAACTATTTAACCGAGTTGGAGGGTAAGCTGACCTGTAACATCTTCCGCACCTTCGCCATGCCAACCGGCACGATAGGCGTCCTTTAGGCTTTTTTCTTTAGGATCGGAAATGACGATCGGATCACGAAGTACCGCCACATATGGTGCCGCCAGTTCACAACGTATTGCTACGTCGTAGTGACGTTCTTGGCCGGTTAAACTTCCACCGGACTTTACCACAGCTGTAACTTGCGAAAATCCAATACCAGCACCGGACTTGGCATTAACCAAACTTCCAAAATCCACTGTATCGCATACGGAACTGATTGTCAGAGGGTGATCTGATCTACAGACCAATGCAAAGTGCTTGGATTTGCCTTGGACGTATCTGCTGGTTACCAGAGATGCGGATGGTAACTCGTATCGCACACCTCCTGGAGTTGTCGCTTGGCGCCACACAGCAATTTGTCCAGGGTTTTCGTCTACCAGTCGCGGCTTCGACTTAATCGGGCTAAAGGCGACTAGTGGCTTATGTCCAGCGCTTAAAAGTGCAGGCAGTGAAGGCGCGATATTGTTACCTATGCCCCACAGAAACACGCCGTTGTTCTCGCGGCGCTCACGTTCCTTCCTTTCGATGATGTCTTCAATGGATTGCCCTGCCTCAGTTCCAAATCGCGTCCAAACGAATACTTCTGGCAGTGACATCAACTTCTCCCTTGGCTCAACCAAATATTCATGCATATTCACCTTTATGCAAGATGTTTCTGTCCAGCTGCGATCATTCGCTGAAAAAAAACGTATAAATCAATCGGAGTTGGCTGTACTAATTGGCGTCAGTCAGCCAACAATATCTCGCATACTCAGAAAACCAACTGTTAAGCGAGGTCCCGCCTATCGCAAAGTGCTTGGTTTCTTGGAGGGCGCAACGAAAGATGACTCTGAATATACAAGTATTCATAATGGCTCAGATATGCTTGCTCGACACTTCGAGAATTTAGCTCCAGTAGACGACCGCGAAGCGGAAGCGATAGACATGTTGCTAACGGCGATAGCAAACTACGCTGAAATCAAAGGCAAAGGGGCCAGGTGAAAACGGACTCGCAATCATTTAAGGAAGAGCTTCAAGGACTTGGTATCTCCAAGGAAGCTCTTGAAGCGGTTTGGCCAAAATGGTGGAGCAACGAAGCCGATGGTTCAATTTCTGCTCAGGCAGAGATGCGGTTTTCTGTGGCGCGAAGACTTGGCCTTACTCCTAAATCAGTCATCGGTGAAGATCAGCCTGAATTTGTTTGGCGCCATGATGCGAAATTCAAGGGGCTATCAGCCTACGGTGGCGACGAGGAAGCAGCCTTAACGTCATTCGGCATTGCGTTTGGGCGCCATCTTGAAAAAGGCATCAGCCGGGCCTCGCGACAGTCGGCAGATCTGTCAGATGCAACAAGCGTTCGACAGGCGATCTTGGGTCGATCTCCTTATGTCTCATTGCCGGACGTCTGCGCGGTGTGTTGGGGATTTGGAATACCAGTTGTGCACCTTCGAGTGTTTCCGCTCTCTGCAAAGAACATGGTGGCGATGGCAGTTAGGACACTTGAAGGTTTTGCAATACTCGTTGGTAAGGATTCCCGGTTTCCAGCGCCAACAGCGTTCCACGTAGCTCATGAACTCGGCCACATTGCCGCGGGTCATCTGGCGGAAGTGAGCGCTCTGGTAGATCTCGAAGAGACAATCGAAAAGGATGAGAAGGATGAGAAGGATGAGGAGGAGGGAGAAGCGGATGGATACGCTCTGGAATTGTTAACAGGGCAAAGGAATCCAAGCCTTCAGTTCGACACGCCACCCAGAAACGGGTTGGAGTTGGCGCAAGCTGTCGCCAAAGCTGCCTCGGAACGAAGGATTGAACCTGGGACACTTGCACTTTGCTACGGCTACCAAACCAATGATTGGAAGACGGCTTACGCCGCACTCCACCATATCTATGACTCAAAGCACGACGTTTGGCGATTTCTTAATTTGACCGCATCAAAACAGCTTGATTGGTCCTCGTACAGAGACGACGAGGCAGCTTACATTAGAGCAGTCATGGGAGCTGTGGACGTTGCTTAATTCTGTTGTCGACAACGACGTGATTGAGAAGCTGTGTCGTTGGGAAAGCCTGAGTGTGATCTCAGACTGCCTTGAGCTTGAATTATCAGCCGTTGGATATTTGGGCTCGCTTCGATTTGTTATTGGAAAAAAGTTTGTCGGTGAGAAATACAGTGGCGCGACAGAGGACTTAAAAGCTTTCTTGCATGCTGCGTCGGAGCTTGTTCCTACAGAGGCTGAGTTGCATCTGGCGGCTTCGCTCCAAGAATTTCCTTTACCGAAAGGGATGACGATGGATGAAGGTGAGAGCATACTTTTTTCCGCTGCCATCCTGCGTACGCTTGATCGCGTTCTGACTGGCGACAAGCGAGCTATTTGCGGCTGCGCTCAGATCGCGAAAGACGCTGCAGAGATTGCAACTCTTAAAGGTCGCCTCATGAGTTTAGAGCAAATCTTAGGAACCATGATCGAAGTTCTTGGCCAAGACCAGGTTAGAAAAAGAGTTTGCTCTGATGCCAAGGCAGACAAAACAGCTGCAATCTGCTTCTCGTGTGGAACGGAAAATTTGAGCGAAGGAACCGCAGCGCAAGCACTTCTTAGCTATCAGTCGGACCTGGCTACAAAGTCCGATGGGTTTAGCTCTAAGACCTTAGGCTGCAGTCCGTAGAAACACCGCGTAAGGGTCGATGAGCTCCGCCGTCAGCCCGATCTTAATCACTTTCTCTTGGTTTGGATCATTCAACAAACTTGGATCAGTCCTCACATTCAAACAGGCTTTGTCAACTCGACCACGAACATATTGGCTTCCCAACCTTCCCGCACTCCTACCTACGGCAACTTCGGTTGCTGACAGAGGTAGCTCGAACTTGGCTAGTTGAAGATTCTTGATGAGTAGAGCGAACCTTGAACCCACGGCATGGATACCATTTGGAACTTTCTGCCAAGTGACACCATCAACGGAGTACTCATCGGCTCTAATAGGCTCAGCGAAGTGGTTTGAAACCATCGGTTCCATGCAAAGGACAATGGGATCACCATTCTCTGCATGTTCCTCAGCAAAAGGCTGCACCATAGTTGTTGGGTGACAGGTGTTTCCGCCGTAGCCCCAAAGGGCGAAACCTTCGTCTTCGATTTCCTTTTGCTTGCGACCGATTATGTCCTCCAATCCCTCATTGGCATGAGTACCAACCTTCATGAAAAGAACTCCTGCCCCTGGTTTCAAAATCTTAGTCATATCTTTCCTCCAAGAGTTGCAGCTCGTACTCGTTGTCTTGCGCCTGGCCGTAGTTTAGAGACTTCAGTTCTCGAACATACTTGGCGCGAGGCGCTTTCGAGCGTCCATAGAAGTTCTCCAGACGACTTTGCTCCATTACGGCTTCACTCACCCTAACTCGTTCATTCTGGGGTCGCGCTCGGAATAGAAGGTTGCAAGACCTAAGGTCAGGCGCATCATCCAGATGGTACAGGTGTAGCTCCGGCTGCATGCGGGCAACAAAAAAGCCCCTGCTCGCTGCGTGTGATTGAACTTTAGCCAAGACCTCTTGCGACCAGTTTATCTCTTTGTCATCGGCTATTACAACAAGCCCTTCTCCTTGACTGCAGACTGCTTCTACTCCTCGATCAAGAAACACGTTTATGCTTTCACCGTCGTTGTATTGTCCCCAGGGGGGATTGGTATAAAAGTAATCAAACTCCACTAGATCTTCGGGGAGCCCGTCCAAGGCATTGTACAGCCTTGCATCAAGGTTCTCCAAGCGTTCCTTGTCAGCAAAGCGTTTGACCGCGTTTACTATGCGCTCGTCAAAGTCGAGCACCATTACTTTTGAGGGCCCGTACTCCAGGACGCCACGGTTCTTCAAATAGGCGACGCAAACACTAATCGCGTCGCCATCACCGACAAACACTAGACGCTTTTCATTTGCCCAACGAGCTACAAATTCGCTTTGGATGACCATATCACCCGCCTTCATGTAGATCTGGTCGAATTGCCTAATGGGCCTCGGGCGGTTTTGAATAACATCGGATACTGCATTCATTGCGTCGCGAAGATCGATCTCAGGCATAATTCAGTGTTTCCAATAAGTCGTTATTATCTGTCAACATGGATAGCAGTAGCGACTAAATCAACTGTTCTTGTGGGATCGCATTAGCCGACTTGGGTGATAGTGCATGCAATTATTCACCGAGATTACAATCTTTTTAAAATTGAAGCTCACGCGCAGTCAAACAAGTTTCCTTCTCAGCAGATGGATGTCACTCAGCGCAGAAAATTCGGAGGCGAACACCGACTGACTGGCATGCGGAATAGGTTGAAAGTACCAAGTGATAGAATTGAAGTACGTGCGGCTCAGGTTGCGGTTTCGCGAACTGGAGCTTCAACTTCGCAAGCGAAAGCATACCTCCCGAACATACTAGCCAAATCTCTCTGTCTGTGGTTGGACTAGAACGCAAACGTTGGAAGGCCCTACGGAAAGTCCTCGATCCTCTGCCATGACGTTTACGATCGACCGTCTGAGTGATGGGTGACTTACGCTTTGACAGTCTCCAACGGCCATCGAAACGGGTCACGCTACCCGGCAGTTCCGCTCCGTCGCTTTTCATATACGCAAGGTTTTTAAGGCCTTGAGCGCAAACATCGTAGAAGGCTGAAGCCGATACTCCAGGGTTGCCTTTTTTCCACTTCCCGGCGACCACGACCGCTGCTGGGCTTAGTAAGGCCTCATCTAGCCCAAGAAAGTCGCCGACTTCGTCATGTAGATCGTCGCACACCAGATCCGGAAAGCTCCGCCCAAATAGAGTAGGTCCCCTATCTGGCCTGAGCGACTTATCGATAAACTCGAATAGAGAGCCGTCTGCCCAAACATCGACATGGCCGTTGACCAGCTCGCCTTTCTCAGATGTCACCGCTTCGAGACCTGGGATTGTAGTGATTAGATCGAGCACCAAACTAGCGGCACCTTTCGGGTCAGTGAGGTCGAGATCGAGACGGTAAAAGTCACCACTAACATATGTGTGGACTAGATCGCGGGTGATGATCCGGAAAGGCTGCAATTGGTTCAAGCGACGGGTTAAAGAGATCTTAGGATTGTCCTTGGTCTTTATGCGGCTGAGGCTAGGCGACACGAGCCAGTACTTCCCCTTCTTTGCGTTCCAATCGATCCACGCATGATGGTCGTCTCCATCGACACGCAGGCTAAACCGGAACCTCTTCGGCGCCTTAGGATCTGTGTCTTCCTCAACTTCGACGCACAGATTCTCGATAGCAACAGCCGCTGTCTGTCCCTTTGCAACGAACTGGTCATCCAGCTCCGCCATGTCCACAAGAATGTTGAGCGGCGTTGGATCGGCTGGAACCATGTCAGGAACTGCGAAACGGGAGAAAATCGACGCTGTCCCTGCGGCTTCGTCGAGCTCGGAGGCAACTTTTCCACACCACTCCGAATATTGCTGTGGTGTTAGGTCGTTTCCTTTGCCATCGCGCACCCGCGAACGGGAAAAACCAACAGATCTCCGAGTACCATCTTCGTTCGCCTGGGCGTGAATATAACCCGTGGCCCGGGTCACAACGTTGAGGTGCTCGCCCATAAACACACCGGACCGATCAAGCGAGCGAGCTGACAGACTGCGTGATCGTAGCGCTAGCGGCCCGAGACCGGTGTTCTTTACGCTCATGAAAGAAATGTTGTTGTAATGCCCGTCGGGCAAAAGAGCGCGTAAGGTCTTGGCGTTAACGCGTGGACCGATGCCATCAAGTTCGTTGACCCAGAGTCCCGCGCTGTCGAAGAAGAAAAGACGCTTGTCTTTTTTTGCGTAGATCGTCGCTTCGAGGCTGGGTGCCTGAAAGAGGCTGCCTGACAGGAACGGTGATGGCGTTAGTCGAAGTGTGATATGATAGCGGCAAAGACCGTCGGCAGTTTGACCGGTTAGCACTTCGTGCCGATCATCGCTAGTCAGTTGGGCTCGGATGTCTCTTTGGAGCTCATCCAAATTAAGGTCTTGTTGAATCGTGAATGCGACCGCCGCGCTCGGGAATCTTAGATCGTCATGAAGACTGGGATCGTCGAGTTCGGGTCTTTCGCGGAAGCGTCCCATCACGTAGTCGAGAGTTGGCAGGGCAGCGATTAGATTTTCCAAAACCGCTGCGTCATTGCGGACAAACGGCTTGTTGTCGTTCGCCATCGAAGCTTTGTCAAAAGAAAGAAAACTATTCCATTCGTCTGCGACGCTCTGACCGTTGGGTGCAAGTACGTAAGCTTGTGGTACGGGCTCACCAATCGGTCCAGGATGGCGTATCAACCTGCCAATCTGCTGGACCAACATGCGCGTATTCGTGAAAGGTTCGTAGAGCGCGAGTATCGTGCAGAGCGGGTCGTCAATTCCTTCTATCAGCATGAACTGGTGGATGAGAAAACGTTCGGGTCGCGCTGAAAGGTCCCGCGGTACGGCATTGATAATCCCGTCATGGGGCCGATCGGGGAAGTTATTATGGATCGCGAGGACCCCGTCGGCACGACCGGCAAGAGCTACAGTCAACGCCTCATGCATTTCTCGAACCGAATCCTCTCGGTCACAACGTACTATGACTTTGTTGGCTGCCGTGAAACGTGCATCTGCAACAAGTGCGTCGACTCTGGCGACCAGTTCCATGGCATAGTCTTCAACCGATGCGGGCAATGCTTGTTCGTCAATTTCGACGTCACGTATGAGACCATAGCCAACCGCATCGGCAAAGCCAAGAAAGTGAATATGGTCATCATCGACGTCGAAGATCTTTAGATCGCCACGAAATGGTGTGGCACTGAACAAGACGGTCGGCACGGCAAATCCGCGGACTACGCGTGCCCAGCTTGGCGCAGGTTCACGATGCCCCTCGTCGAACAATATCGTGCCAACGCGGCCATGCAGTTGACTAATTTTGCCGTCAGCGTCGATCTGCTGGATTGCCTGCACGGTACCGACCAAAATGATCTGCTCACCGTTGTTATTGTCTAGGTGTTCAATCAGTTGCTCGATGTTACTCGGTAGAATATTCCAGACCTTATCTGGCTTCCATTCTGGTCCAGCACCGATTTTATCCCAAAAGCGGTTCTCGAACTGGGAGGAGAGCTGCTCGACCAAAGCCGCTGAAGGACAAACTACGAGTACGGCCTGAGTTTGGGCTCGTTGGCGAGCGATTGAAGCTATTACTCCAGTTTTTCCCGTGCCAGTCGGCATATTGACAAGGCAGGCGCGTTCGCTCGATGACGCGAAATAAGCGTCTACGGTATCTAGAGCTGCATGCTGATGCGGCCAGAGTGCAAGCGATGTTCTGGATAGTTCAGTCTCTGACAAATTGTACTCTCAATTAGAAGTTCAACTAGGGTTTCTGTTTAATGATCAGTCGCTCAGAACAAGACCTACGCGTCTTGATTGAATTTCAATTTGCCCGGCAACTTAACGGGGTGCTGTGAAAATGTCTCTGATAGACTTTCCATGGTTAGAGAACGCCCAACTCCAGCTCCTCTAGTCACACATTTGTTTCATTCAGGTTTAGCCAATAGCGCGTGTACCTGAGCTCGCCAGTCCGCCTCAGGGCACCAATCGCGACAAGTTCTTGTAGATCTCTTGTTGCCGTTGCCCGTGATGTCCCGGAGATCGAGATATAGTTCTCCGCACTCAGGCCACCTTTGAACCCGTCAGGCCCCTCTCGGAACATCCGCTCGATCACCTTGGCCTGTCTTTCATTCAACGCAACGCGATACCGGTCATAGAAATGTGCCTTGGCAATGAAGAAACTCACACGGTCCTGGGTGACCTGCTGCGCTTCCAGAACGACCTCAGCGAACCATAGCAGCCACGGCGTGGCATCCAGCGTCTTCTGGTGCCGCTCGAGCTGATCGTAATAGTCTTTCCGCTTTCGCTCGATGGTGAAGGCAAGTGCGATGAGGCTTGGCTGACCGATGTTCTGAGCTATGGACTTTTCAGCCAGAGCCCGACCCAGGCGGCCATTCCCGTCCTCAAACGGGTGGATACTTTCGAAGTAGAGATGGCTGAGACCGGCGCGCGTCAATGCTGGTAAAGGCCCTTCCTTATTCGGCGCTGTCCGGTTGAACCAATCGACATATCGGCCCATCTCGTCCGGAACTTGCTTAGACGGTGGGGCTTCAAAATGTACGACCGGGCGATCAACACGACCCGAGACGATCTGCATCGCATCTTCGTGCCGCCGATAGGACCCGATGGCCTCGAGCCGTTTGTCGAAAGACAGGAGCATTTCGTGCCACCGGAAGAGCGTGTCGTGTTCAAGGGGCTCGGCATGGGTCGAGTATACGTCGACCATCATTTCGGCCACGCCCTGCTCTCGGGGTTTGTTCGGATAGCTGTCCGGTTCCAATCCGAGATGTCGGCGCAGCGAGGATTGTACACTGCGCCGATCCAGCATCTCGCCTTCAATGGCACTGGTTTTCATGGCCTCGTCGCTCAGCAGGTCGATGCGGAGTTGATCACGCTCTGCCGAATTGACATGCTGAGCGGCGCCCAGGACTTCGCCTGACGACATCAGGAAGCGCTGCTCGAACGGTGCCAGTGATGCTGCGTCGTACCGGAAATCCGGCCAACCTGATATCTGCCAGTTCCATGCCATGAGTTATAGAATTCCTTCCTATAACTCACAGAATGAGCATTTTTGAGCTATAGAAGTCAATCCTATAACTCAAACACGTGCAAACACACTTATACTCTGCTGTGCATTTGCACGTAAAACTTGCTCTTAACTCCGACTGATTGAAAGTCAAAGCCCGACCAATTGAAAGCGAGCACCCTCAAACCTGCAGAGTTCGGGCCTGTTCATTCGCGCCATCGGTAGCCAAGTCCAGCTCCGGCAAATCCCGCAGGCTCTGCAAATCAAAGGTGGCCAAGAACGCTTCAGTCGTCACGAAGGTATGCGGCGCGCCCGCACGCGGAGCCCTTGGTCCCCTGGCAATCAAATCCTTAAACCGCAGCCGTGCCAGAAGGTCGCGACTGACCTCCTTGCCGAAGATGTTCTTCAGGCCCGCCCGATCGATGGGTTGGTGATAGGCGATGGCGCAGAGCACGCCCATCTCCATCTCGGTGAAGGCCAGCGCCTGATCTCCAAGATCAGCGGCCGCCTTGATCGCATCAGCAAACTGGGTTCGAGTCCGGAACATCCAGCCGCCGGCGGTCTGGACCAGTTCGTAAGGTCGACCCGTGAGCTCCCCCTGAACATCCTCAATCAGCATCTCGACAGACACCCCCTGCCCCACCACGCGCGCAAGATCATCACGTCTAACCGGAGTAGCGCTCGCGAAGAGCACCACTTCGATCCGCCCCATCCACTCGCGCCAACGCAGCTCCTGTGGAAGGTCGTCGAGCTCCCGGTCAAAGACGGCTCCACCCTCGTCTGTCAGCTTCCGCTTCTTGGCAGCGACAGTCATGATGCGATCCCATAAAGCCGGAACGTCGAGCGTCCGGTCAGTTCCCGCGCCACACCCAGTTCCACCAGCCTGTCACAGAACCGCCGCGCCGCGCGATCCGTCATCGGAATGTTGGTACCCCAGATACGCGGCGACAGCATCGACGCCGGCACCACGGCATCCTCGGTCAGGAATAGATCGACCGCCGCGTCCGATCCTTTTGCCCGCAGTTTCGGGGCGACAAAGCAAAGCGCCTCGCCGCGACGAGCTAGATCCCTTGCCATTCGGCTCGTCTCTTCGATGCTCTCCAAAATCAGTACCTGGACCGCCAGCTCGGCCCCCTGCCCGTCTGCGACCAGGTCTCGCAGCGCCGTCTTTGTCAGCCGCCGTGCAGATACAGGTAGCAGGGTTTTCCATTTCAGGGCTCGCGCCAAGACAATATCCGAGAGCAGGCAAGCAACCCGTTCCGCCCGGTCGTCTACCTCGAGTACAGCGCGCAGCACAGCGACACAACCCGACAGCGGCCCATGTGTCCGTGCGCGCTCCAATCCCGCGTCAAGCCAGACGCCAACCTCGCCTGCTAAGTCGGCACCGACAAGGTCGGCAATCTCATCCGTACCTCCTGCCCGCAGACGCACGGCGGCGCGCCAGAAGGCCAACAGATCTCCGTCTGAACCCCGCGCCTCGCCCCGCGGCGTCAGGTGGTAGGCGTCGCGGATATCCGCCTCCCGCGCCAGCCGGCCTTCCAGTTTCGACGTGGCCGTCGCCGCGCTTAGCGCCAGGCGGTTGGCCAGCAATTTCAGCGGCACACCATGCCTAGGATCGCTGATCAACTGATTGAGCACTATCAGCGCCGCCCCGGACCGAAATGCCACAGTTTCAAGGGTTTCGGCACGCCGAGTGGTGACCCATACCGGGAGTTTGGGTAGGCTCACTAGGTCGTCGTTGACAGCTGTGGGCTGATAGGTCATGCCACAAGACTATCGCACGGCGGCGCTTTCCGCTACCAGATAGTGTACAAACCGCCCCACGTTACAGCTCTTTTCTATGTCCAATAAGTTTGCCTTATCGGACATAAAAATGATAGCCTCAAAACCATGAACAAATCGCCCGAAAATGCGCCCAAAACACCTCGCTACAGTCATTCGCTGCATTTTACTCGAATGTCGGCTTTAGGAAATTCGGGCAACTCATCCACCATGCCGCAGAGGTCAGGCTAGGTATCGCTTCCCTGTTCGTTCCAATCAATTCGCTGATACTAGAACAAATTTTCCCTATTAAAAAGTTTAGGGAAATGGCGTTCAAGCATCTGTTTTCTTTGCCGAAATCAAGCCGGCAGGCCAGAATATCAACAAAATCAGCAGTTTTCCCTGTATTTTCCCTGTTAACAGGGAAATTTGGCGCAGACTGGATAGCTCGGAACTGCGCGCACAGCCAAACACTTCATTTGTACCATCCGGCGTGAATCGCAACTTGTCCGGCGAGACTTGCAACTTTTGTCGGGTAAGAACACGATTTCCATCATAGTCGCCGTTTTAATGGTCGACTCTCAGCTTAGCTGGCTAGTTTTCTGGTTTGCAAAACTGCCACGGTGCACGAGCTCTGCGTAGGGGGCCATCGCCCTGATCCTGCTTTTGATACTGGAAGACGGACCTGTGCAGATCCGCCAACTCGCACGCCCGCCTCTCGGCAGATTGCTCCGCAATCGCCTGCCGGGCAATGGACGCTCAGACAGGCCATGCCGATCCATCACGTCCGACACAGCCCTGCGTTTCACGTGTCCGGCATGGTCCTCGGACCGATGGCGGCCGCATGCCGAACCGTTAGTAATTTTTTGTCGCGAGATCCTTTAGCGCAGCATTGTATAACATTGCGTCCGCCAGCATCCGCTTCAGGCGATTGTTCTCGTCTTCGAGCGCCCGGAGCTTCTTCGCATCAGATACGTTCATACCACCGAACTTGGCTTTGTATTTGTAAAACGTCGCATCGCTGATCCCGTTGTTCGCTACAATCGATCCACCGGATCGATTGCGACACGCTCCAACTCCGGCACAGCTCCTGCGCTTTCACGCCTGCCTCATATTCCTTGACCATCCCCCCCCTCGGCAGATTTGTGAAACAAATCGTCTGCCGGGCAATGAATGATCTGTTCGTCACTAAATCTGCGTTTCATAGTCCATCCCTTTCTCGGACGGATCACTAGCACCTCAGTGGCCGGATTTCAGGGAGCTGGGTCAGAAGGTCAGGATCATAAAAGGCAATCAGACGACCAAAGCCCGAGGAGACCGTACTAGAGCCACGGGACCCCGCCGACCCCTGCTGTAACTGAGCCCGTACGGGATATTCAATAGCACTTGCGTTAGTACTGTCCGGCATCAAGGCATAAGATGCTGGTTCAAGGTCGGGCGCCGATCACAGAGTTTCGGCGGACTTGCGCCCAACGTTTCTGTCCTGGTCAAGAGGAACTTGCTCGAATCCAGAACCCGATCTAACATTTCTAAGTAGAATACTGCGGATTACACTCAACCATTACGTTTATTCGCGTCGCAGGCCCTGATGCAGTGCTGCGAGCCTGCTCCGGCATTCCGACGCTTGCGGTCGGAGATTCTGATGACAACCTACATTGTAACAACACTTGCGGACGAAGCACTTTCATCGGACCAACCCTTTGACGCAGCGCGAGAGGCGGCGGATGGCACTGGCCTGTCGCTACGTGAAGCGCTCGATCTTGCCAATGCGTTGACTGGCTCAGACGAGATTGTGTTTCACCCGGACCTCGCCAACGGTCGAGTGACGCTGACCGGTAACGCACTGCAGATCACGAGTGATGTTACGATTGAAGGCGATGCCGCAGGTGACGGGACAAGCAGCATCATCCTAGACGGTGGCTATCGATCCCGCGTTCTGGAGGTTTTTGCAGGCGATGCTGCAATCTCGGATGTTGATATCACCCGGGGCGGTCTCGGCCTGAGAGATGAACGTGGTTTTGGTGATGGCGGTGGTGTGACTATTGCCGCAGAGGCTGAACTGACGATCGCCGACGCGCGGATATACCGCAACGGGGCAGGCGACTTTGCCGGATCTTTAGGCGGTGGCATATACAATGAGGGCACGTTGCGGCTGACCGGTTCCGAAGTTTTTCAGAACTCGGCGGGCTTCAGTCGCTCGTCTTCGGATGGGGGGGGTGTCGCCAATGCCGGCATGCTTATTATCGAAAATACGCTCATCAGCGACAACGCAACGGCGGGACGCATTCTCGGCGGCGGTGGGGGTATATTGAACAGCGGGACGACGTTGGCGACAAATGTGCTGTTTACCGGTAACGTCGGGCTTGAGGGCAGCGCCATCAACAATTCTGGTACCATGGTGCTCAGCGGCGCAACGATTACCGGAAACACCCCCACACCCACGTCGTTTGGAACCCCTGATGCGGTTTGGAACACGGGACAAATGACTTTCGTGCACTCCACAATCACGGCGAACACAGGGGCGGAGATCGAGAACCGTGCCGAACTGACGTTGATCAACAGTATCGTGACGGAGGCACCCGGCGCGGTGATCACAAAGATCGGCCAAAATATCGTTGGTTCGGCCTTGTTTGATGGTGACTTGCAGTCCGGCGAGGTCCAGTCAGAGGACATCTTTGCAAATATCGGTCAGGACGGCCCGGTGCTGGCGGACAATGGCGGGACGTTGCCAACGCTTCTGTTGCGTGCCTCGGAGCTTAACCCGGCTCTCGATGCAGGAGATCCGGCTTTGGCGGTTGACGCAACCGGGATGCCGCTAATGACGGATGCGCGGGGTGCGGGTTTCGCGCGGACGGTCGATTTGCCCTATACCGGCGCGACCGGAAATGGCCTTGCCGATCTGGGCGCTCTGGAACTTCGGCTTGATGCGGCGGACACGCTGGCGTTCAACGACACGGTGCTGCCAGTGCTGAGTTACGGTGGAGGCCAGGACCGCGGGACTTTCGACGTGAGCGGTTCTGCCGGCAGGCTGATACAGGGTGAAAACGCCTGGAATCACCTGCTCGTTGATTATGAGGTGACGCCCGACACGATCCTGACCTTCCGTTTGGAGGCGGAAGGGCAGGCCGAAATCTATGGCATAGGGTTCGACAATGACGATGATCCCGAATCTGAAACCTATTTTCAACTCGGTGGAACGCAGCGGAATTTCGGTCTTCAAGATTTCAATATCGGGATAGAAAACAGCACAAGCGCCGAGTTCTTCCAAATCCCGGTGGGCGAATACTTCACAGGACAGTTCGACCGGCTGGTTTTTGTCACGGACCAGGACGCGCCGGGTCCCGTATCACAGGACCCCGCGGCAAGTATCTGGTCCGACGTCGCACTTTTCGAGGATGGACCCCGAGTGCGGCTGAATGGCGCGTTGGAAAACGTTCAATCCTATAGCGCGCAACAGGACCGCGGCACGGCCACGATCTTTGATAACGGTTTCACGCTGGTACAGGATTCCAATTCCTGGAAGCGGATCGACATTGACTATCAGGTGACAGAGAAAACCCTCCTCACATTCGATTTTGACTCTTCTAATCAAGGCGAATTGCATGCAATCGGCTTTGAAAACGATGATGTGCCGGATGGGGATACGTTTTTTACGTTGCTGGGGACGCAGGACGGGTTTGGCATCCGCGATTTCTACGACACTTCAGTGATTGCCGATGGTCCACTCAGCTATGAAATTCCGGTTGGCGACTATTTTACAGGTCGGTTCGACAGCTTGGTTCTCGCTACCGATCAGGATGTGGGAGAGGGCGCAGACAGCTTTTGGTTTGACCTGACACTTACCGAAAGTCTTTGAAGGCGGTGCGCTTTGGCTTAGCATTGCCCAAGCAGCCTCATGTCCAAACAGACCCACATGTGGTCTCGCGGACTAGGCCAACTCAGAGTTGCCACTGATCCAAACCCCGGGATCGGCTCCAAACCTTCAAGTTTTCAGATAATTTGGGTCCTTAGGCAGGCTGTACTCAAGGAGAGCGCCGGCCATATGTAAAATCGGTCTGGCAGAGTTCGTTGGGACGCGTGGTTTTGTCTTTGAACGCCTCAGCAGCTTCGATGGCCACGAAGGCCGGGCGACTGATAAGATCGCGCTCCTTGAGGATGCGATAGGCAGATGTTTCTGATATGTAGTGCCTTTTCGTATCGGTGAATCGCACCGTCAGTTCGCGTGGCGACAACTCCGGCTCCTCCAGGGCCATCTCAACCAACTGATCCCGAATGTCATCGGGAATGCGGTTCCACGCCCAGTTTGGATCCGGCCGGCGGTCCTCCAAACCTACCTCGCCAAGGGCCGGTTCCTGGACAACATCTCCGTCGAATGGCTTTGGCGACCCATGAAATGCGAATGCGTCGATGCGCAATAAGATTGATGAATCAGCAGATTTGCATGGACCAATCGAGGCCGAACGTCTTGCTGAGTTGGAGGCATCAACCCTAGATGCAACCCATGTGCTTGATATCGTTGCAGGCGGTGATCCATCAGATGTTTCAGGCGTACAAAACAGGTCCGTCAATCGCTCTTTAGGTAGCCAGTGGCGGGGAAAAGTAGATGCACTTGATGACGCTCTTGCTAGTCAAGCCGGCCAAGGCGCTGTGAAAGCGAACGTAAGGCTCAAACCATGTTGAGGAAAATCATGTGAATGATTTGGACGTAATAATTGACCGCAATGGCCCACTGTTGGAAGCGAAATCTGTTTCCGTTGAAGTTATCAACTCTTATCGCGGAAAAATTCCTGAAATGCTGTTGGAACTTTGGGATACGCAAGGCATCGGTTCTTGGGCAAAGGGGGCTCGGAGCCCTCATCTGACGGTTTTTCTCAGTTGACCGCAGCCAGCCCCTAGAAGACATCCGTCTTAGGCAGTCATTAGCTCAGGACCAGCGGGGAACCAAATTTCTCAAAGCTCAGAAACAGTCGGGTGCCCACCGTAATTTGGGAAGATATCCCAGATTTGTGCTCTATCGGCCAATGGTATTTACGGAACGAACGATAGGGAGGCGTTGTTATCTGATAACACGCTTAAAAACTGGGGCGGTGATCGGATAACAGCACGCCTTTGAAGTATAAGTAAAGGCATCTGCGGGGGGCTGCGGAGACATGGTTCTCCGCAATCCCCCCGATACCCGCAATGCCGCCGGCGCACTGTCGGCTCATCAGGAGACCAACATGAAATTCATCTATCCGCTCATCGCAGCGACCGCCCTGATCTCAGCCTGCGCACCAGGCACCGCAATTGACAGCGATATGGAGCGCGGCCTTGTCGGCGCAGCTCTCGGGTACGGCACGGCCAAGGCCATCGACGGAAACGGTGACCGCGGTGCAATCATCGGCGGGCTTGCCGGTGTATTCTGCGATGATGCTGGCGTTTGCAGCCGACCGCGCTATTGAGCCCATCCAGAAAACGTCAAAGGGCGCGGATCAGGTTCGCGCCCTCTTTTAGTTCGCTGCTGCCAGTATCGCGATGATGCAGTCCACGGAATCTCGGGCCCTGGGAACCTCTCCTTTTTAACGGGAATTTGTCGTAAGCTTTGGTAAAAGGCCGCAGCCTCCTGCGCCAAGGACCAGCTATGATGTTTGGGTTCGTTGCAAAACACAGAGGGGTTTGGCGAGTGAGTTGGATGTGTGATGCGCTCGGTGTGTCACGAAGCGGACCCCATGCCTGGCTGACAAGACCGCGCCGCGACAAGTCGATCCGGGACGATATCGGCAGCGATCCGTTCAAGCTTTCTGCGCTCGGATCGGACTTATGGTGCGCACCGTGTCTGGCATGATCTTTTGGAGCAGGGCCATCGCTGTGATTTGCATCGCGTCGAAAGAATGATGCGTCAGCAGACGTTCAAAGCGCGGCCCCAACCAAAAATGTCTCTCGGCGATAGCATCGCCTATCCACGGCCGTGTAGACAGCCTTCAGGGCTGTCGCTACCGCCTTGCGGTCCTTGGAGTTGGCAAAGCTCATGGAGTGGCGCAGCAGATGGACGATGCACGTCTGGACCTGAGTTTTTGGGAAGGCCGCCTCGATGGCCTTGAGAAAGCCCTTGAGACCACCTGCGACGGCAATCAGGATGTCCTGGACACCGCGATTGCGAAGATCGTTCAGCACCTTTGCCCAGAACTTGGCGCCCTCGTTGGTCTGGAACCACAGGCCGAGAACGTCGCGTTCGCCGTCCGGCAGGATCGCCAAGGCCACGAACGCCACCTTGTTGCTGACCGCGCCATCGCTGCGCATGTTGACCCGGATCGCATCCATGAATACCACCAGATAACAGGGTTCCAGAGGGCGGTTCTGCCAGGCGGTGACCTCCTCCATCACGGCCTCTGTGATCGCAGAAATGAGGCTTGGAGAGGCCTCAAAGCCACAAATCTCCTCGATTTGCCCCTGAATTTCCGGGGTCGTCATGCCGCGGGCATATATGCTGACGATCTTGCGGTCGACCTCCGGGAAACGGCGCTGATATTTAGCGATCAGCAACGGATCAAAGGTGCCATTCCGGTCGCGCGGGATGTCCAGAACCACCTTCCCGCTGTCGGTGGTCACCGTCTTCCGGCTACTGCCGTTGCGGAGATTGGGCGGCTGGCTATGGCCCTCGGGTACCCTTCGACACGTTCCTCGCCGAGATGTTCCTCCATCTCGGTCGTCAACGCGCGTGACGTCAGTGCATTCGTCAGCTCGGCAAGAATGCCTTCCTTGCCGAACAGGTCGCCAGCCGAGCGGCCTTCCATCAACCGGTCCAATAGGGCTTTGTCAATGCTCATACGTCCGTTTCCTTACAGAGCAGTTACTACGCCAGAGCACGAAATTCACGATAGTCCCAATTCTAGACGATCAGGCGTAGCTCGACCTAAAGAGAAGCAGAATGGCCTGCTGCCGGTTTCGTGGACGGCAATTTAAGCTTTCATAGCTCTCTCCTCGAAGGTCACAGGACTTAGATAGCCAATGGTCGCGTGGCGGCGTTTTGGATTGTAGAACCGCTCGATGTAGTCAAATACATCTGCACGTGCCTGCTTTCTGGTCCGGTAAGTTTTTCTCCTGACCCTTTCGGTTTTCAGCGATGAGAAGAAGCTCTCCATCGCAGCATTGTCCCAAACATTGCCAGAGCGGCTCATCGAGCATGTGATGCCGTGGTCAGCCACCAACCGCTGGAACGGCTCGCTGGTATATTGGCTGCCCTGGTCCGAATGGTGCAGAAGTTCGCGTGGTCGCCCTCTACGCCAGATCGCCATGATCAGAGCATCTGTCACCATCTGGAATGTCATTGCATCGC
Organism: Roseobacter weihaiensis; assembly: GCF_020622345.1. Taxonomy (GTDB): domain Bacteria; phylum Pseudomonadota; class Alphaproteobacteria; order Rhodobacterales; family Rhodobacteraceae; genus Roseobacter; species Roseobacter weihaiensis. Next base: position 435,845 of record NZ_JACNMO010000001.1, read on the forward strand.
TCATGGACCAACCGACGACCCGACGTGAGAACAGATCAATGACGGCCGCGACGTAGAGCCAGCCTTCCGCCATCCAGACATAGGTGAAGTCGGCCACCCATTTCTGGTTCGGACCTTCTGCATCAAACTCTCGCTCAAGCACGTTTGCGGCTATCACCGACCTGGTGCCTTGGTCTTTCGGTGGTTGCCGACGCTTTGGACGGGCTCTGAAGGCCGCTTGTCGCATCAATTGCTCAACGCAATGCAGACCACAGGAATAACCTTCTTCGAGAAGATCGTGCCAAACCCGCCGCGCCCCATAGGTTCGATCCGAGCGTAGAAAGCTTGCCCGGATCGCCGCAGATAACT
>NZ_JACNMO010000022.1 GCF_020622345.1 Roseobacter weihaiensis
TAGCGGCTTACGCGCGGGTTCTCCGCGAGAGACGTAAGGCCGCGAACCTCTCGCAGGAGGAACTCGCGTTCAGAACAGATCTTTCCATGAGCTACATCTCGTTCCTGGAAACCTGTAGGCGACAACCCACCCTGACTGTGATGGATGCAATCTGTCGGGAACTTGAGGTATCGCTGACGGAATTTATTGGTGAGGTTGAAGGGGACGTCGAGAATAATAGGTAGGCGCTGACCGCCTGGATGTTAGAGGGCGGAGAGTAGATGGGGTGGGCGGCTTCCGCTCCCCGGCGTCGCAATGCGCCGTTGTGCGGGTGTCATGATCTGCGATCGAGACGAGCTACCCTATGTAACCCATCGCTGTCGGCCTGTATTTGGCCAAGACAGTCTTTCACGTGCACGGCAACGCGGAAGCTGAGCAGGTTATGTTCAATAGGATCTTCTGGCAATCTCAGGTCATTCAGTTCTTCGAACGCCTCGCGCCTTGTCTAATTGGTGTCGAGGCTTGCGCATCGAGCCACCACTGGGCGCACAAACTGTCGAAACTGGACCATATGCCAATCAGTTCCTGATAGTGTTGCTTCGGCTTCATCACACCCAACTGCTCCGAAAAGCCCAAAAGGTTGTTGTGGAAGGTTTCCTTGACGTTTGTGGCAGAAAACCTGGCAATTGTGGAAGACTCGCGTGAGTACTCACAACAAGGTGATGAAGTGGTGAGCCGTGCAGGATTCGAACCTGCGACCCACTGATTAAAAGTCAGTTGCTCTACCAACTGAGCTAACGGCCCACTAGGCGGCTTGTGTAGAAAGCTGCTGAGGTAGGGTCAAGCCCCAAATCAGCGTTTTTGCAGGGACATACTGGATAGTTTCGTCGCATCCGCTTATATGGCCGCAATGTGTCACTTCAACGATACCGGTTTGCCCTTTATGAAAATGCACGGGCTGGGAAACGACTTTGTCGTTGTGGATGCGCGTGCGCAGAAAATTGACATCACCCCGGCCTTGGCCGAAGCGCTCGGCGATCGACATCGCGGGGTTGGTTTCGACCAGCTTGCGGTCATGACCCAAGGACGTCAGGCACTGCATTTGACCTTCTATAACGCAGACGGATCGATCGCCGGAGCCTGTGGCAATGCCACGCGCTGCATTGCCCGCCATGTGATGGACGAAAGCGGCGCAACCGACCTGCACCTCACCACAGACCGGGGCGACTTATGGGCGCGTGACGCTGGGGCCGGTCTGACGTCAGTCAACATGGGTCAACCGCAGTTGAAATGGGATGAAATCCCGCTGGCCCACGAAATGGACACGCTGGAGTTGCCGATTGAAGGTGCACCGACGGCGACCGGTATGGGCAACCCCCATTGCACCTTCTTTGTGGATGACCTCGATGCGGTTAACGTCCCCGCCTTTGGCGCTGCGCATGAGCATCATCCGCTTTATCCTGAGCGGACGAATGTGCAGGTTGCGCAGATTGTAGCTGAAGACCACATCCGCATGAAGGTCTGGGAGCGGGGCGTGGGCATGACACTGGCGTCGGGCTCGTCCAGTTGTGCGGTTGCGGTCGCCGCAACGCGCCGCGGTTTGACTGGTCGCCAGGTTACAATCGATCTGGATGGGGGGCAGATGAGCGTCGATTGGCGCGATGACGGCGTCTGGATGACGGGACCCACCCAACATGTCTTTACCGGTCGGTTGACCGAAAGCTTTCTGGAGAGCTTGAGATGAGCGCCCCAAAGTTCGCCACGTTGGGGTGTCGCCTGAATGCCTATGAAACCGAAGCAATGAAAGAGCTGGCCGCAGAGGCTGGTCTGGATGATACGGTTGTCGTCAACACCTGCGCGGTGACGGCCGAGGCCGTGCGCAAGGCTCGCAGCACCATCCGAAAGCTGCGGCGGGAAAACCCAGGCGCGCGCATGATCGTGACCGGCTGCGCTGCGCAAATCGACCCTGAGGCTTTCGCTGAGATGGCTGAAGTTGATGCGGTCATTGGAAATACCGAGAAAATGGAAAACGCAACTTGGGCAGGGCTGGCCAAGGATTTCATTGGCGCAAGCGAAGCGGTACAGGTAGACGACATCATGTCCGTGATGCAGACAGCAGGACATCTGATCGATGGCTTTGGCACGCGCAGCCGCGCCTATGTGCAGGTCCAGAATGGCTGCGATCATCGGTGTACCTTTTGCATCATTCCGTTCGGACGCGGCAATTCGCGCTCCGTGCCTGCGGGCGTGGTGGTCGACCAGATCAAGCGCCTCGTCGACAAAGGCTACAACGAAGTCGTCCTGACCGGCGTTGATCTGACCAGCTGGGGGGCGGACCTGCCCGCCACGCCACAGTTGGGCGATCTGGTGATGCGTATCCTGAAACTCGTACCGGACCTGCCGCGTCTGCGGATCAGCTCTATCGACAGTATCGAGGTGGATGACAATCTGATGCAGGCCATTGCGACCGAGCCTCGACTGATGCCGCATCTGCATCTGTCGCTGCAACATGGCGATGACTTGATCCTCAAGCGTATGAAACGACGCCATCTGCGCGACGACGCGATCCGCTTCACCCGGGAGGCGCAACGCCTGCGTCCCGACATGACATTTGGCGCGGATATCATCGCGGGCTTTCCCACCGAGACAGAAGCCATGTTCGAAAACTCCATTGCGCTCGTCCAGGAGTGCGATCTGACGTGGCTGCATGTGTTCCCCTACTCCGCACGTCAGGGCACGCCCGCAGCCCGCATGCCGCCCGTGTCCGGCCCCGACATCAAGGCGCGTGCAGCGCGGCTGCGCGCGGCAGGTGAGGCACAGGTACGCAAACATCTGGCACGGCAAGTGGGCCGAACCCACAACGTTCTGATGGAAAGCCCCACGATGGGCCGGACCGAACAATTCACCGAAGTGCAGCTCTCGAAGCCGCAGACCGAAGGGCAAATCGTTGCGGTCAAGATCTCTGGCGCAACGGACAGTACTCTGCGCGCGTAAATTGGTGCCACCTTCAGCTTGAGTACGAATTCTCGTGACAAACTCTCTGGTTGGCCGGTAATCTCCGTCTACCTTGTGGGAGAGGTATGAATGCAACACGCATCGGTTTTGACATCAGGCGGGAGTGGCCGGATGGCAAGGCAAACGGCTTGGGTATGCGGTGCATCTTATCCTTTTGCAGGGAAGGTTGGGCCGGTTTAAGACGGGTCTGCACCGTCCCATTTCATCGCAGGGCTTTGAAGGGACCCCTCCTGTTTTGGTTCCCTTGGATCAACACGGGTGCCGAGTGTCACCGAGCCCCAGATCAGTTTGTCTGGGGCATGTCAGGAAAGACAAAAAGATGGATAGCAAAGATCTGCCAAGAACAGGTTTTCTGGCCAATGCCTCAATTGATCTGTCCCGCTTGATAAACTCGGTTGCAAGCGACGTTGAACTGGCAGAGGGCGAAGTGCTGTTTGAGCAGGGCGATCAGGGAGATGCGCTTTATGCCATCGCCTCCGGCAGTCTGGAGTTCAGTATTCTGTCGCGGGAAGGGCGCAAACTATCGCTCGACGTGATGCGCCCAGGTGCACTCTTCGGGGAAATTGCGCTGTTTGATCCAGGTGTGCGGACAGCGACCGTTACCGCGCTGGAACCATCGCGGGTACGTGGTGTTAAAAATGCGGACATGATTGCCGCGATCCGTAAAAATCCGGATCTGGGCATTGATCTGATCCAACTCGCGGGCGCGCGGATGCGCTGGATGAGCAGCCAGCTCAACGAACAGGTCTTTTTGCCGATGCCCGCGCGCTTGGCCCGCAAGATTCTTTATCTGACAGCCAACGGAACAGATCAGCAGTCTTTGCTGAGGTTGTCTCAAACGGAACTGGCAGAGTTCGTTGGTGCCACGCGTGAAGCGGTCTCCAAAACTCTGGCGCTCTGGAAACGGGCCGGGGTGATCGACGCGTCACGGGGCGGTGTGCGCGTTCTGGATCGAGACAGGCTGCAGGTGATGGCGGACCTTCAGCAGATTTAAACATCTTCATGTGAAACGTATCACAGACCGAAACGGCGATTTCGGTCATCCTGAAGATATTCCAGACTATATTTTTGATCAAATTTCTTTACATCGCAAAAGGATTTTCGATATGCAACGCATTGAAGAACTCGCTCCTGTCGCTGACAAGGCGCCCACACCAGCATCCCCCGTGAAGGCCGTCATCAATTGGGTGATCGAAACAGAGCGAGAGTTTCGCGCGACGCAAAAGCTGATAGATAAGACGCGGGACCGGTCCTGAAACCTTGTTGCCACAGTCGCTTCCAGGTCCCTTCCCAGGCTATTCAAAAGGCCAAAATTACAAAACTTTCGCGCTGAGTGTGACCAAGATCACAGACGTCGATTCGAGAAAATGTTAATTATTGGTTATTGTAGTGACCGGTAAAGAGTAAAAGAGGTCCTTCTCAGGGCATTTGAAAAGTTAACGAGGGAAAACATTCAAAGGTACAGAAAGGTATCTGAATTGCGGGAGAAAGCCGTAGGCTGACAATGACCGTAATCACGGGTCCTTCTGATTTCGACTCTCCCCAGGGTCTGTTATTTGCCTCCGTCGCGAGGTGCAGACAGGTAACCCCCCGCGCAGCACCTGCACGGGGGGTTATTTTGCAACAGAATTTAGAAGGGTCAGGAAGCCTTCTTGCCTTTAACCGGCGCCCAGATGCGCTTGTTCGTCAGGTAGAGAAGAACTGACAAGATGGTCAGGAACAACACGCCGACAAATCCGGCCTGTTTGCGCGCCATCATTTTCGGCTCAGCAGTCCACATCAGAAAGGCCGAAACATCCTCGGAAAGATGGTGCAGATCGTTTTGATGCCCATCGGCAAATTCCACCAGTTCATCATCCAGTGGCGGGGCCATGGCGATCCAGCCACCAGGGAAGGCTGTGTTTTCGTAAAGGATCACACCAGCTTCTTCTTTTTCTTCACCCGTATAGCCAGTCAGCAAAGACGCGATGTACTCCGGCCCGCCAATGCCTTTGAAGAACTGGTTGATCCCCAGACCGTACGGACCATGGAAACCTGCACGCGCCTTTGCCATCAGGCTCAGGTCGGGTGCGTTTTCCAATCCGGACTCCGGAAAGTTATCTGCTGGAATAGCGGCGCGAAAATCGTCTATTTCGGGATCGAAGACTTCGAAATTCTCCGCATAGGCGCGCACTTGATCCTCTGGCATGGAGGGCCCACCCTCCTCGGAAAGCGACCGGAAAGGGACGAACTTCAACCCGTGACAGGCGGCGCAGACCTCGGTGTAGATTTGCAGACCGCGCTGAAGCTGGTTCTGGTCGTAGGTGCCAAAAGGCCCTTCGAACGAGAAGTCAAAGTCTTCGATATGCGTGTCATACGCACCTGCTGTCAGACCCGCTGTGGCAAACGATACGGCCGCCACAGCACTCAGTGTAAGTGTTCTGAACATGATCTTATGGTCCTTTATTCAGCCGGGGTTGCCAGCGGTTTCGATCCGCCGTCACCAGAGCCCTTATGCGAGGCAAAATCCTCTTCGATGGTCGCGGGTCGTGCCAACGGTTTCTCGATCACGCCCAGCAGGGGCAGGATCACCAGGAAGTAGGCGAACCAGTATGTCGAAGCGATCAGCGAAATCGTGTTGTAGGGCTCTTCCGCCGGCATCGCACCGACCCACATCAGCACGAAGAAGTCGAAAACCAGCAGAGCAAACCACCATTTCAGCATGGGGCGGTAGCGCCCGGAGCGGACCGAAGATGTATCCAGCCAAGGCGCCAGAGCCATCACCACAATCGCACCGAACATCGCAAGCACGCCGAAGAACTTCGCGTCGATGATCCCTCCCGTGACAAAGGACGCGATCTGCACGATCCATACTTCATCCGTAAAGGCCCGGAGAATCGCGTAGAACGGCAGGAAGTACCATTCCGGCACGATATGTGCAGGTGTCGCCAGAGCATTCGCCTCGATGTAGTTATCGGGGTGGCCCAGATAGTTCGGCATGAAGCCGACGATGGCAAAGAAAACTGCCAGAATAACCGCCAGCGCAAAGAGGTCCTTGATGACGAAGTAGGGCCAGAACGGTAGCGTGTCTTTCTCTGCTTCTTCCTTCGAAGTGCGGCGCACTTCAACACCTGTCGGGTTGTTGTTGCCCGTCGTGTGGAAGGCCCAGATGTGCACGATCACAAGACCCAGGATCACAAAGGGCAGCAGATAGTGCAGCGAGAAGAAGCGGTTCAACGTGGCATTATCCACCGCAGGCCCGCCCAGCAGCCAGGTTTGCAGCGCATCACCGATGAAGGGGATTGCGCCGAAAAGGCCAGTGATAACCGTCGCACCCCAGAAGGACATCTGACCCCAGGGCAGCACGTAGCCCATGAAGGCGGTGCCCATCATCAGCAGGTAAATCAGCATGCCGATGATCCAGGTAATCTCGCGCGGTGCCTTGTAGGAGCCATAGTAAAGACCCCGGAAGATGTGCGCATAGACAGCCACAAAGAACAGCGACGCGCCGTTTTGGTGCATATATCGAAGCATGTAGCCGCCGTTCACGTTTCGCATGATATGCTCAACGGACGAGAACGCGTAATCAACATGCGGCGTGTAGTGCATCACCAGAACGATACCGGTGACGATCTGCAGCACCAGCACGAATGTCAGGACGATGCCCCAGATCCACATCCAATTGAGGTTCTTGGGTGTCGGGATCATCAGTGTGTCATACATCAGGCCGATGATCGGCAACCGTTTGGCCAAACTCTTTTCCCAAGGGGCCTTCGGTTCGTAATGGTCGTGTGGAATTCCACCCATCTTCTGTCTCCCTTACCCGAGTTGGATCGTGGACTCGTCCACGAATACTGCGACCGGAACCGGCAGGTTGCGCGGTGCGGGACCACGGCGAATGCGTCCGGAAGTGTCATAGTGCGATCCATGGCACGGGCAGAACCACCCGTCAAAATCGCCCGCATCTCCCAGCGGCACGCAGCCCAGGTGGGTGCAGACGCCCTGCATGACCAACCATTCACCGGCCTCGTCGAGCGACCGGTTTTCATCTGCGGCCGTCGCATCTGCAGCAATGTTTGCGTTCTCGGCACCCTGATCCGGCAGGTCCTCAAGCGGCGTTTCGCGCGCGGCTGCGATCTCTTCCGGCGTTCGGCGGCGGATGAACACGGGTTTGCCAAGGAACATGACGGTCAATTGGGTGCCCGGCGCGACGCCGCTGATATCAACGCGCTTCGATGACAGCGCAAGGACGTCTGCCGACGGGTTCATCTGGTTGACCAAAGGCCAGATCGCGGCTCCTGCTGTTACCGCGCCAGCACCAGCAGTGGCGTAGTAAAGGAAATCCCGCCGGGTGCCTTCGTGATCTTCTGCATGCGACACAGGTTTACTCCATTTCCAGGGCCAAAAATGTGGCCAGTAGTGAATAGGTCGCGCAGAACGCAACCATAGCTAGGCGGGTACTTAGCGCTGTGACCGCGATCAGTCTAGTGACCTTTAGCGCGCAAACCGTCGCAGGTCGTTAAGGTTTTTGCCAAAAACCCCTTGTATGGCCCGTATTTCTTTATCCTTTCTTAAGAATCAGGCGTCTGGCGGGCGCGATGCCTGCATGGAGGGCCGCGAATCAAAAGCCTGGTGCCATGCGGCCAGCGCTTCGTTGCCCTGCCGCCAGTTGCGCGGTCCGTGGCGAAAATCAAGATAAGACAGCGCACAGCCGACCGAGATATGCGCCATTGTCAGAGGTCCCGACAGGTGGCTCATCCAGCGGGTATTCAAAACCGACAGGGCCCGGCTGATCTTGGACCATTGCGCCTCGACCCAGGCATCGGACTGCTCCGCTTCCGGTCTGAGACGTTTTTCGTACGACATGGACACGGCACTATCCATAATGCCGTCGCCGGTCGCCTCCAGCGTCAGGGTCTCCCACCGTCCGCTGCCCTGGGGATAAAGCGTGCCGCCAAACAGATCGTTGAGATAGCTGGTGATCACCCGACTGTCATAAAGCGTGGCCCCCTCTGCCCGCTCCAGTGCCGGAATGCGCCCCAGAGGGTTGGCGGCCTTGAGCGCCTCGTCGGAGGCAAAGGCCGTGGTGGTGATCGTTTCCAGAGCCACGGCCTCGGTTTTCTCCAGCTCATGGAGCAAAACAACGACTTTGCGCACATAGGGCGATGCGGGAGAGTGGAAAAGCTTCATGGCAGGGGTCCTTTGCTGAGGTCACGCAAAGCCTATCAGAGCGGTCAGCCCTGTCCATCCACACCGCGCATCAGGGCGGCAAGGACCTGCATATCGCTGCCCTGACCGTAGGCCTCCACATGGTCCGCCGCGCTGTGGCGTACGGCGGCGGGTTTGTTCTGGTTCAGCTTCCAGGTGCCGTCGACCCCAGTCACCTGCATCTTGCAGGGCACGATCTGCCGCATCATGCGCGCCATCACGCCCTCTGACATCTTACCGGTCGTCCAGGGCGTCTTTGGCAGCAGCCGGTTTTCAAAGAGAGCGGATTGACGGTCAAGAATACCGTGCAGTTCTTCTTGCGGTCGCAGTTCCAGCAGCCCGGTCAGATGCACGGCCACATAGTTCCACGTGGGCACCTGATCGCTCACACCGTACCAGTCGGGCGAGATATAGCTGTCCGGGCCAGAGACCGCGATCCTGGCCTCCTGCGGTGCTTTCAGTGCCCGGGCAATCGGGTTGGAGCGCACCAGATGCAGCCAGACAGTCCGGCCATCGTCGTCCAGCAGGAACGGAATATGGGCGAGCAACGGGGCGCCACCATCCGCCACCGCCAACACCCCAAAGGCGCGCTGCCGGGCGTAAGCGAGGTTATGGTCGTCTGCCTGCGTATGAAAAACCGGATTGGGATGCATGGTTCTGGCCTCCGCTAGTGCGATTTGCTCTTGCAGGCTTTTACGCGGCTTGGCAACCTGATGCCATTCTCAGGGCGGGGTGAAACTCCCCACCGGCGGTATGCAGGGCTTCGACCCTGCGAGCCCGCGAGCGGCCTGTCAAAAGACAGGTGTCAGCAGATCTGGTGAGACGCCAGAGCCGACGGTCATAGTCCGGATGAAAGAGAATGCGCATGTGCGGGGCCCCTTGGGGCTGCGCGCTGACGTGATCGCCTTGGGTGGACGTGTCTGACCAGAAAAGGAGATCACCATGACACACACCCGTTTCGCTTTTGTCCAGGCCCAGTGGCACAAGGACATCGTGCGCCGCGCCTATGAGGGCTTTGCTCAGGACATTCCCGCCGAGCAGATCGACATCTTCGAGGTGCCCGGTGCCTTTGAAATGCCATTGATGGCGCGCGATCTGGCCGCCAGCGGGCGCTATGCCGCGGTGATCTGTGCCGCCTTTGTCGTTGATGGGGGTATCTACCGCCATGATTTTGTGGCGCAGGCTGTGGTGGATGGGTTGATGCGGGCGGGCCTCGATACCGGCGTGCCCGTGTTGTCGGTGTCGCTGACCCCGCATCATTATCAGGAAACCGCGCATCACGATGCCATCTACCGCGCGCATTTCGTCACCAAGGGGCGCGAGGCCGCACAGGCGGCTCTGGGCATTCTGAAAGCACGTGAGGCGCTGGAGGTCACAAAGGCCGCCTAGCCCAGATAGGCCCGCAGCGCGGGCGGCGGGTTCTGCATGATCTCCGCCGCCGGTGTCGGGGCCTCGGCCCGGCCTGCATCGACAAAGATCACCTCATCCGCGATGCGCAGCACATCTTCGGGCGCATGGGTGACCATCAGCAAGGTCGCCCCGGTCTCGCGGATCAGGGCGCTGACCAGATCCAGCATGTCCTGACGCAGCGCCGGGCCAAGGGCGGCAAAGGGTTCGTCCAGCAAAACCAATGGTTTGTCCTGCACCAGAACCCGTGCAAGGGCGGCACGACTTTGCTGTCCGCCCGACAGCGCGCTGGGTTTGCGATCCGCCATGCCCTCCAGTCCAACCCGGTCGAGGGCGGCGGCCACCCGCGCCCTGTCCTGTGCGTCGAGCCGCAGGTTGGCCCGCAGCCCCAGACCCACATTCTGCGCCACACTCAGATGAGGAAACAGGTTGTTGTCCTGAAACAGCATCGCGATGGGCCGCGCACCGGGGGCGGCGTGGGTGATCGCGATCTCTTGCCAAAGCACCTGCCCGGCCGCCACGGGCACAAAGCCGCCCAGAGCCCCAAGCAAGGTGGATTTCCCCGACCCCGAAGGTCCGATCACGGCCACCTTGCGCCCTTGCTCAACTGAAAGATCCGCTGCCAGGTCAAAACTGCCCTGATGGATGGACAGGCCCTCAAGTCTTAGCATACCAGCGCGCCCCTCTGTCGCAGGTCCAGAAAATCACCAGCGCCATCATCAACAGCAACAGGGCCGCGCCAGCCGCGGCGTCTGTCTGGTAGGCCCCCATCAAACGGTACATCTGCAGCGGCAATGTCGCCCGGTCCGGGTCCGCAAAGAGCGCGATCACTCCCAGATCACCAATCGACAGCGCACCCGTCAGCCCTGCCGCAAACCCGATCTGTGGCAGGGCGCGCGGCAAGATCAGCCAACGCCACGCGGACCAGCCTGTCACCCCCAGCGACAGACAAAGCCTGCCATGTCCCGCAAGAGCCTCCCGGATGCCCGGCACGAGGATACGCAAGGCAAACGGCAAAGCCATCAGCGCGTTGACAATGGCCGTGACGGGAAGAGACAGGCTCACCGGATCCGCGATCGGATTGATGAGGATGAACCAGCCGGTCCCGATCATAAGCGGTGAGGCCGAGAGACCCAGAAGTCCGATCGCCTCCGCACTGCCGCGCGCACGGATGGCGATCCAACCTGCCAAAGGCAGCGCAACAGCCAGCAGGACGGCAACGCTGAGCGCCGCAACCCACAAGGACACAAAGGCCGCCTGCCAGACAGACGCAGGCATCAAGGGCAAACCCACCAAACCTGCCAGGGTAACAGACAAGAGCGGCAACAGCAGGAACGCGGCCCCGAGCGCAATCACCAGCGCATCGGTCAGCCGCTGCACCCCGCCGCGCGCATCCCAGCGCTGCACCGGCCGGTCCATGCCGCCTGTCAGCGGGATCGCCGGAATGACCCACAGCGCCAGCAAGGCGGCCCCGCCGGCCAGCACCAGTTGCACCACCGACAGCATCGCCGCTTTGGACAGGTCAAAGTCAAACCGAAACGCCTGAAAAATCGCCAATTCAATTGTGGTGGCGCGCGGCCCGCCGCCCAAGGTCAGTGCCACGGCAAAGCTGGTCAGACAGATCACGAAGATCAGCGCCGCGGCCCCCGGCAGCACCCGGACAATCAGCGGCCATTCTAATGTCCGCCAGATCATCGCCGGCGGCAGGTTGAGCTGGGCTGCGAGCCTGAACCGCTCTGCCGGGATGCTCTGCCAGCCTTGCAGCAGAAGGCGTGTCGCCAGCGGCAGATTGAAAAACACATGCGCCAGCACCACCCCGTGCAACCCGTAGATCGAGAGACTTGGCAGATCCAGAATGTCCAGCACCTGGTTGACCCACCCCTTGCGGCCAAAGATCGCCAGCAGCCCCAGTACCGCCACGATCACCGGCAGAATGAAGGGCGCGCCCAGCAGCGTGACCAGAAGGGTCCGCCCCGGCATCTCGCGCCGCGCCAGCGCGCGGGCCAGCGGCACGGCCAGCGTCACTGAAATCAGCGCCGAGAGCGCGGCCTGCATCACCGTAAAGCGGATCGCCTGTCCCTCCGCCGGTCCCAAACCAGTGCCCGGTTCGGCGCGCAGCCCGATCCCCACAAATGCCAGCAGGACCGCCGCGACCACACAGGTGCCCGCGACGATCCCCGATGTCCCGCTTATTGGCTGAGCGCGTTGCGCCATGTCTCGATGGCCTCCGCCTGAAGCGCGGCGGCCTCGGTTTCGGAATAAAACAGCACTTTTTCCGGCAGCGGCAATTGCGCCCATCCTTCAGGCCAGTCGGTCTGTGGCAGCGCGGAGGGCAGCGACCAGTTCGCCGTCGGAATCATCGACTGGAAATCCCGCGACATCACATAGGTCAGAAACGCATCCGCCAGCTCGGGCTTTTGCGTCTGGGCAATCTTGGCAACCGTCTCGACCATGAAATAGTGCCCCTCGGGGAAGAGCGCGGCTTTCTTGGTGAAATCATCCTCTGCGAACATGTGATAGGCGGGCGAGGTCGTGTAGCTGAGCACCATGTCCGCCTCGCCGTCGGTGAAGAGGCCGTAGCTTGCCGACCAGTCCTTGGTCACCGTCAGGATCTTGGGGGCCAGCTTTGTCCAGACATCGGCGGACGCCTCGCCATAGACCGCCTGCACCCACAACACGAGGGCCAGACCCGAGATCGACGTCCGCGGATCCTGAATGACGATCTTGACGTCATCGGGCATCTCCAGCAGCGCATCGAAACTGGCAGGGGGGGCCTCCATCGTGGTCTCATTATAAATGAAGGCCGTGTGCCCGTAGTTGAAGGGTAGGAAGGTGTCATCCGTCCAGTCGATGGGCAGGGTCAACGCGCTGTTGTCCTGCCCGTGTGGTGCAAACAGCCCCGTGGCCCGCGCACGCGCCGTCACGTCAGAGGTCAGACCGATCACAACATCCGCCTTGGTCCGCTCCCCTTCCAGCAGCAGACGCGGCAGCAGATCGCCGGTGGAGAATTGCAGGTCGCAATTGCAAATCTCTTCGAACCCGGTCTCGATCATCGGACCGGGACCCCATTCAGACGTGAAGTAATCGCCCGCGTACACGGTCAGCACAGGTGTCTCTGCCCCTGCCTGAGAGGCCAGCAGGAGACTGGCAGCCAAAAGAGTTCTTCGCATGATCTATCCCTTTCATATGCGTCGAACGGCGAAAGAGGATGATATGCTCACCTTCCCTCCGCCGGTCTTAACCGGTTCAGGTTCTACGGGTCCGCGCACATGCACATCTCAGCCGAAAGGCCCCCCGAGGTACCTGATGACGTAATATGCGCCACTGGAATTGGCAAGCGATAAGGGCTTGAGGCGGCCCGCCTGCGCCGCTAAGCAACTCGCTCAAAGGAGAAGCTCCATGTCGATCAACACATTTGGCCACCTGTTTCGCGTCACCACATGGGGCGAGAGCCACGGCCCGGCGCTGGGTGCGACGGTGGATGGCTGCCCGCCGGGTGTGCCGATTGACGCGGGTGCGATCCAGCACTGGCTCGACAAACGCAAACCCGGCCAGAACAGATACACCACCCAACGGCGCGAGGCGGATGCGGTGCAGATCCTCTCCGGCACCTTCGAAGGCGTCACGACGGGCACGCCGGTGCAACTGATGATCGAGAACACCGATCAACGCTCCAAGGATTACGGGGACATCAAGGACAAGTTCCGCCCCGGCCACGCGGATATCACCTATTTCCAGAAATACGGCCTGCGGGATTATCGCGGCGGGGGGCGATCAAGCGCGCGCGAAACCGCAGCACGTGTGGCGGCGGGCGGTCTTGCGCGCGCGGCACTGGCAGCGCTTGCCCCGACTGTCGAGATCAAGGGGTACATGACCCGGATGGGGGCGCATGAAATCGACCGCAGCCGGTTCTACTGGGATCAGATCGACCAGAACCCCTTCTGGACGCCGGATGCGACAGCGGCGGAGACCTGGGCCGACTATCTGGACGGTCTGCGCAAATCCGGCAGCTCCGTGGGCGCGGTGATCGAAGTGGTGGCGCGCGGCGTGCCTGCGGGCCTTGGGGCCCCGGTCTATGGCAAGCTGGATACGGATCTGGCCGCCGCGATGATGAGCATCAACGCGGTCAAAGGTGTCGAGATCGGCGAGGGCATGTCCGCGGCCATGCTCACGGGCGAGCTGAACGCGGATGAGATCACCATGGGGCCGGATGGGCCGGTCTATTCGTCGAACCACGCAGGCGGTATTCTGGGGGGCATCAGCACAGGCCAGGACATCGTGGTGCGCTTTGCGGTGAAGCCGACCTCCAGCATTCTGACCACCCGCAAGACCATCACCAGGACCGGCGAAGAGACCGAGATCATCACCAAGGGCCGCCACGACCCCTGTGTCGGCATCCGCGCGGTACCCGTGGGCGAGGCGATGATGGCCTGCGTACTGCTCGATCACATGCTGTTGCATCGCGGTCAGATCGGGAAAAATCAGGGGCAGATCGGTTAGAGCAGATCCCGGACGCCGTGCCTTGATCTTTGCCCGTCTTGGGCGCAGAGAAGGCGCATGGCAACTGACCTCACCCAAAACAGACCCGGCCTTGCGATTACACTCAAGCTTTGTGCCGTGTTCCTGTTCATGGTGATGGCCGCCCTCATCAAGGCGGCATCCGATCACGTGCCTGCGGGTCAGGCGGTTTTCTTTCGGTCGTTCTTTGCCGTGCCGGTCATCATGCTGTGGCTTTGGCAACGCGGGCAGTTGCGCGAAGGGCTGATCCCCTCGAACCTGACGGGCCATGTCTGGCGCGGCGTTTTCGGCACCACGGCGATGGGTCTGACCTTTACCGGGCTGGCGCTTTTGCCCCTGCCCGAGGTCACCGCGATTGGTTATGCGACGCCGTTGTTCGCCGTGATCTTTGCCGCGATGTTTCTGGGTGAACGGGTGCGGCTGATCCGGCTGTCCGCCGTGGCGCTCGGGCTGATCGGTGTGGCCATCGTGATCGCGCCACGCCTCAGCCTCGGTGCCGAGGCGCTGACAACCGGTGCAACCTTCGGGGCGATTATGGTGCTTGTGGCCTCGATCCTGCGAGCGATGGTGCAGATTCACGTCCGCCGCCTGGTTCAGACCGATACGACGGCGGCGATTGTGTTTTACTTCTCGATCACGGCCTCGACACTGGGGCTTTTGACGCTGCCCCTGGGATGGCTGACGGGTCTTGCCGCGCTGGAGTGGACGGCACCCCCGCTCTGGGTGATTTACCTGCTGATCCTGTCAGGACTGGTCGGCGGCATCGCGCAGATCATGGTCACGGCCTCCTACCGCTTTGGCGGAGCCTCCATGCTGGCGCCCTTTGACTACGCGTCGATGATCTTTGCCAGCGCCATCGGATATGTGGCGTTTGGAGAAATCCCCACCGGCCCGATTCTGCTGGGCGCCAGCCTCGTGATCGCGGGTGGCGTGCTCATCATCTGGCGGGAAAGTCAGCTGGGGTTGGATCGCAGCAAATCCAAACCGAATGTCCCACCCTCCGGCACACCCTGAAGGCAGATGACATCGCGGTGCCGATGACTATCTTTGCCCCATGGCAGATCGCAGCGAACACCGACCGGATTTGGCTGACATTACCAACGGCACAGAATTGCGCCGCTGGTATTGGCTCAAATCAGAGCTGGCCGCCCGGGCAAAAGCCTGCGGTCTGAAGCGGACGGGTGGTAAATTCACCCTTTTGGAGCGTCTCGCGCACTACCTTGACAGCGGTGAAACGAATTGGCCGGGCGACATAAAACAGAAGGCCAAGTCCGGATTTGATTGGCACAGTGCGGAGCTGACACTCAAAACCGAGATCACAGACAGCTACAAGAATTCCCAGAACGTCCGGCGGTTTTTCAGGGCGCATGCGGGGAGCGGCTTTAAGTTCAATATTCAGTTCATGAAGTGGATGCGCGACAATACAGGCAAGACCCTCGCCGATGCCGTGGCCGAATACCACCGACAGAAAGAAAAAGCTGCAACCCCCGGGTTTCAGTCAGAGATTGCAGAGCACAACCAGTTCAACCGGTATACAAGGGATTTTCTGGCCGATAACCCGCAGATGGGTATGGCGGAGGTGCGTCACTACTGGGCTCTCAAGCGTCAACTGCCGTCCGACACCGGACGACACGTCTACGATGCATCAGATCTGAAGCTGACCCCAAGCAGCTGAGCCAGGCCCCGCAGACTGTCGCGAACCGGGCACAAAAGAAAAGGGCGGCACCGAAAGCCGCCCTCTCAAAGCATTTTTACCAGCGTTACGATTTGCGGCGACGACGCATGATGCCGAACCCACCCAGAGCTGTCATCATCAGGACCATGCCTGCTGGCAGCGGTACCGGTGTGACAAAGTTGGTAAGGTTGGACTGTAGCTGCGCTTGGGTGAACTGCCCTTCGAAGTACCAAAGCTCAGCCTGGAAGGTCCCGGCACCACCGCCCCACACCGCGCTGGTTGTGTTGTTGGGCGCGCGGATTCCGGTGAATTCCGACAATGTGTTACCACCAATGATGAGGCGGAAGCCGTCATCGGATGTCACATCGATCTGATCGCCGTCTGCAAGTGTCACAAGCCCGGAAATCCGGAACACGGATTCCTGCATGCTGGCAGGGTCAGACCCGCTGATCGATCCTGCGTCGCCTTGCAGGAAGTTCGACAGCGATCCGATGACAAAGTTCGCGCCCGCATCCCCATAATTGATGGAAGAGGAGTCGAACGTGGCCGTTGTCGGATCAGCGCCGCCCCCAACAGCGGCAATCGCCTGATCGATGTTTGAGATGGTATTTGCCGGTAAATCCCAGAACTCACCGCTCAGCGTCGCGGCACTTGCGCCCGAGCCCATCAGCCCCATCGCGGCCGCAGCAGCAATTAAATAACGTTTCACTATTCATATCCCTTTTCTATCTTGATCTTCTAAAACGAGTGCAGTTTGAAATTCCGCACTGCGTGAAAAGGTTAACACAAGTTAACAGAATTAAGAAGTAACAAGATTTGAGTGTATCAAAGATGCTAAACCCGCTCTGCGGCAAACAGAACGGGCTTTGTCTTTGGCATAACGTGCACAAGCGGTCGCGGAAACGGCCCGATGGTACCTTTTTCGTATGCGCCCGGCTTACGTCCGGACCAGCGTCTCGTAGCTTTGCGCGATATCGCGGGTCAGGCTGCCTACCTCGAAGTTGTAGTCACCGATCTGACCCACAGGTGTCACTTCTGCGGCGGTGCCTGTCAGCCAGCACTGCTCGAAACTTTCCAACTCTTCGGGCATGATGTGACGTTCATGCACCTTGATCTGGCGGTCCTTGAGCATACCGATCACGGTTTGCCGGGTGATGCCGTTCAAAAAGCAATCAGGGTCGGGCGTGTGAACCTCGCCGTCTTTCACAAAGAAGATGTTCGCCCCCGTCGCCTCGGCCACATAACCGCGATAGTCGAACATCATCGCGTCAGAGCATCCTTTGGCCTCCGCCGTGTGTTTTGACATCGTGCAGATCATGTAAAGACCCGCCGCCTTGGCGTGGCTGGGGATCGTTTCGGGGCTCGGACGCTTCCATTTTGAGATGTCGAGCTTGGCCCCCTTCATTTTGGCATCGCCGTAGTAGGCCCCCCATTCCCAGGCGGCGATGGCCATCCGCACCGGGTTGCGCGCAGAGGCCACACCCATATCCTCGCCTGCACCGCGCCAGGCGACCGCCCGCACATAAGCATCGGACAGCCCCGACTTTGCCAGAACCTCCGCCTTGGCCGCTTCGATCTCGTCGACTGTGTAGGGAATCTCGAAATCGATCATCTCAGCCGACCGCCTGAGGCGCTCGGAATGCTCCCGGCTTTTGAAGATCTTGCCGCTGTAGGCCCGCTCCCCTTCGAAAACGGAAGAGGCATAATGCATGGCATGGGTCAGGATATGAACATTGGCGTCGCGCCAATCCACCATCTGGCCATCCATCCAGATATATCCGTCGCGGTCATTGTAAGCGCCTGCCATGAGTGTTCCCTTCCCGATCTTACAAGCAATATTTCCAAATATTGCGCTGCATACGTCCACTTCGGACATAAAATTGCGCAAAACCTGCAATTCGATATCTGTTCGCTCTTGGAATGTCAACAACACTGACATAAGCTAGCCGGAATTGGACAAGGCAATTTGAGGCATACCATGGCAGACCGCAGAGCAGGCGCGGCCCACAGCGGTGAAACCCTGCTGTTTCTGACGGATGAACAGTTGCGGCAGGGCATTGAGGCGATGTTCTTTGCCTACCGGGGGTTCACCGCAGACCCGGATCGGATCCTTTCCGACATGGCCTACGGGCGTGCGCACCACCGCGCGGTGCATTTTATCAATCGCGCCCCCGGGACCACTGTGAACAACCTGCTCAACATTCTTGGGGTGACAAAACAATCTCTCAACCGTGTCTTGCGTACCTTGATCGAGGATGGTCTGGTTGAAAGCAGGGTCGGAAAGGTGGACAAACGCGAGCGCCACCTGTTTCTGACCCCGGACGGAGAAGCATTGGAACAAAAGCTGTCGGATGCACAGCGCGCTCGGATGCGGATGGCGTTCCGCGAGGCCGGACCAGAAGCGGTCGCGGGGTTTCGCACGGTATTGGAGGCGATGATGGATCGGGAAATGCGCTATGCTTACACGCGGCTCAAGGATAGCGGATTATGAGTGACCTCGATGCCCACCTGCTGATTGTCGATGACGACGAGCGTATCCGCACCCTTTTGCAGAAATTCCTGATGCGAAACGGGTTTCTGGTCACCGCCGCCCGCGATGCAGCCCACGCCCGCCGCATCCTGTCGGGGCTCGATTTCGATCTGATCGTTCTGGATGTGATGATGCCGGGCGAAGATGGCCTGGCCTTTACCCGCGCGCTGCGCGAAACCAACGCCGTGCCAATCCTGCTGCTGACCGCCAAGGGCGATACCGACAATCGCATCGAAGGGCTGGAGGCGGGCGCGGACGACTATCTGCCCAAGCCCTTCGAGCCCAAGGAGTTGCTGCTGCGGATCAATGCGATCCTGCGGCGGGTGCCCGAGGCCGAGGTCGATGCGACCATGCCCAAGGTCCTGGCACTTGGTCCTATCCGCTATGACATGGAACGGGGTGAGATGTGGCAGGGCGAAGACCTCGTGCGGCTGACGGCGACGGAAATGCAGCTGATGAAAATCTTTGCGGCCAGCTGTAATGAGCCGATCAGCCGCGCCAAGCTGGTCGAAGAGCTTGGCCGGGATCGCGGGCAGGCGCAGGAACGCGCCGTGGACGTGCAGATCACCCGGTTGCGCCGCAAGATCGAAAGTGACCCCAAACAACCCCGCTATCTGCAAACCGTGCGCGGGGCCGGGTACATGCTTGCCCCCGAATAACCGCCGACGCCTGCGGGCGTTTGAATTTTCCCTCGGATCAGCCTGCCGATGCACTGGCATGCGGGGCCGAAACTGATTAGTGTCGCCTCACCGCAAAGGCAGGATGATACGATTATGACCGACACCCCCGTCACCGACATGAGTTTTGAGCAGGCCATGAGCGAGCTTGAGAAAGTGCTCGGCCAGTTGGAACGTGGCGACGTGGCGCTTGACGAGAGCATCGCACTTTACGAACGCGGGGCGGCCCTGAAAAAACGCTGCGAGGAAAAGCTGAAAGAGGCCGAAGAAAAAGTCGCGGCGATCACCCTCGATGGGGACGGCACCGCAACAGGGACAAAACCTGTCGAAGGTCTTTGACCCGATGTTCTCCGCAAGGTTGGGGGAGGCCGCCGCGGCGATACAATCGCATCTGGATGGCATCCTGGGACAGTTCGAAGACGTTCCCGTTGTGCAGGCCATGGCGCATGCCACGCAGGGCGGCAAAAGGCTGCGCGGCTTTCTGGTGCTGGAAAGTGCAAGGCTGCATGGCATCGATCCGGCTCAGGCACTCTGGCCGGCCACCGCAATCGAGGCCCTGCACGCCTATAGCCTCGTGCATGATGACCTGCCCTGCATGGACGATGACGATCTGCGCCGCGGCCAGCCGACGGTGCACAAACGCTGGGATGAGGCCACCGCGGTTCTGACCGGGGACGCGCTGCAGACACTTGCTTTCGAACTGGTGAGCACCGCAGCCGCAAGCCCCTCTGCCGAGGTGCGTGCAGATCTGGCGCTGAGCCTTGCGCGCGCCAGCGGTGCGCAGGGCATGGTGCTGGGCCAGGCGCTCGATATCGCGGCCGAGACGGCCAAAACCCCCCTGACGCTGGATGAAATCACGGCCCTGCAACAGGGCAAAACCGGCGCGTTGATTGAATGGTCAGCCACGGCAGGCGCGCGCCTGGCGCAGGCGGACCTGCACCCTCTGCTCAGCTATGCCCGCGCATTGGGCCTCGCCTTTCAGATTGCGGATGACATTCTGGATGTGACGGGCGATAGCGCTACTGTTGGCAAGGCCGTTGGCAAGGATGCGCAAGCTGGAAAGGCGACCTTTGTCTCTTTGCTGGGGTTGGAGGCAGCCCGCAGACAAGCCTCCGATCTGACCGAGGCAGCCTGCGACAGCCTGACGGGTTACGGCGCTGAGGCAGAGACTTTAAAAGAGACGGCACGCTTTGTCGTGAGACGGGCGCATTAAGGACATGACATGACAGACAGGCCCCACACCCCGCTTCTTGACCAGATCGACCGGCCCGCCGATCTCAAAGGCCTGTCGGACCGCCAATTGACCCAGGTCGCCGAGGAGCTGCGGGCCGAGACGGTTTCGGCCGTGTCCGTCACCGGTGGGCATCTGGGCGCCGGGCTTGGCGTTGTCGAACTGACCGTTGCGCTGCACGCCGTGTTTGACACGCCGCGCGACAAGATCATCTGGGACGTGGGTCACCAGTGCTACCCGCACAAGATCCTGACCGAGCGGCGCGACCGCATTCGCACCCTGCGGATGAAGGACGGGCTGAGCGGCTTCACGAAACGCAAGGAATCCACCTACGACCCCTTCGGCGCGGCGCATAGTTCCACATCGATTTCGGCGGCTTTGGGCTTTGCGGTGGCGCGCGACCTGGGCGGGGTCATCCCCGAAGGATTGGGCGACGCGATTGCCGTGATCGGGGATGGCGCGATGAGTGCGGGCATGGCCTATGAGGCGATGAACAACGCAGGCCACCTGAAAAAGCGCCTGATCGTGATCCTCAACGACAACGAGATGTCGATCGCCCCACCGGTGGGGGCGATGTCATCGTATCTCAGCCGGCTCTATGCCGAAGAGCCCTTTCAGGATTTCAAGGCCGCCGCCAAAGGGGCGGTCAGCCTGCTGCCGGGGCCCTTCCGCGAAGGCGCCAAGCGCGCCAAGGACATGCTCAAGGGCATGGCGATGGGCGGGACGCTGTTCGAAGAGCTTGGCTTTACCTACATCGGCCCGATTGATGGCCACGACATGGACCAGTTGCTGCCCCTGCTGCGCACGGTCAAGGCCCGCGCCACCGGCCCGATCCTGATTCATGCGCTGACCAAGAAGGGCAAGGGCTACGCGCCTGCTGAAACAGCGCGCGACAAGGGCCATGCCACGGCGAAGTTTGACGTCATCACCGGTGAGCAGAAGAAAGCGGCCTCGAATGCGCCGAGCTATACACGCGTCTTTGCCGAAAGCCTGATGCAAGAGGCCGCAGCAGACGATAAGGTCTGCGCCGTGACCGCCGCGATGCCGGACGGCACCGGGCTGAACCTCTTTGCCGAACGCTACCCGAGCCGCTGTTTCGATGTGGGCATTGCCGAACAGCACGGGGTGACATTTTCTGCCGCCCTGGCGGCGGGCGGCATGAAACCTTTCTGTGCGATATATTCGACGTTTCTCCAGCGGGGCTACGACCAGGTGGTGCATGATGTGGCCATCCAGCGTCTGCCGGTGCGGTTCGCCATCGACCGCGCGGGGCTCGTGGGGGCCGACGGGGCCACCCATGCGGGGTCGTTCGACATTGCCTATCTTGCCAACCTGCCCGGCTTTGTCGTGATGGCCGCCGCCGACGAGGAGGAACTGAAACACATGGTCGCAACCGCCGTGGCGCATCAGGATGGCCCCATCGCCTTTCGGTTTCCACGCGGCGAAGGCGAAGGCGTGGAGATGCCCGAGAGGGGCGTTGTACTTGAGATCGGCAAGGGCCGGATCATGACCCAAGGCGCACGGGTCGCACTCCTGTCGTTCGGCACCCGTCTGGCCGAGGTTCAGAAAGCTGCCGAAGCTTTGTCCGCCCGTGGCATCTCGCCCACCATCGCGGATGCCCGCTTTGCCAAGCCACTGGACCGCGAGATGATCCTGACCCTCGCTGCAGAGCATGAATGCCTGATCACCATAGAAGAAGGGGCCGTGGGCGGGTTTGGCAGCCATGTGGCCCAGCTTTTGGCGGAGGAAGGCGTCTTTGACAGCGGGTTGAAGTATCGCTCCATGGTGCTGCCGGATATCTTTATCGATCAGGCCAGCCCCGCAGATATGTACGCCGTCGCGGGCATGAACGCGGCCGATATCGAGAGCAAGGTGCTGGAGGTGCTGGGGGTGGCGCAGATCGGCGAGGCGCGGGCCTAGCCCTCTGACGCCTCGGCCAGCATCGCCCGCAGGCCGGTTTTGTAATCGGGGTACTTCAGCGTCACACCGAGTTCCGTCTTGATCTTGTCGTTGCGGACCTTCTTGCTCTCGGCATAAAAGCTGCGCGCCATTGGTGTCATCTCTGCCGTCTCGAAGTCCTCGGCGGGGGGCTGGGGCAGCCCCAAGAGCGCCGCCGCATAGCCGATCACATCCTGCGGGGGGGCCGGATCATCGTCACACAGATTGTAGATCGCCCCCGGATCAGGCTGGCGCAGCGACGCCTCAAGCACCTGCGCGATATCATCGACATGAATCCTTGAGAACACCTGACCCGGTTTGATGACCCGTCGCGCGGTGCCTGCGCGCACCTTGGCGAAGGGGCCCCGGCCCGGCCCGTAGATGCCCGCCAGCCGAAAGATATGCAGGGGCAGGCCGGGGATCGCGCGCCACGCGGCCTCCGCCTCGACCCGCGCATGACCACGCGCGGTCGAAGGAGCGAGAGCGGTGGCCTCGTCCACCCACCCCCCGGCGTGGTCGCCATAAACGCCCGTGGTCGACAGATACCCGGCCCAGAAAAGCCGGGGGACTGCGGCCTCGATCCGGTCGCGTGCCGCGTTCAGAACCGGATCGCCGTCCTTGCCCGGCGCGGGCGAGATGAGCAGGGCGTCTGCCTCATCAAGTGCCGGGCTGATCTCATCCCGGCCCGGCCAGATCAGGGCCTCGACCCCGCTGGCGATGATTTCCCGCGCCTTATCCGCGCTGCGTGTGGTTCCGATCACCCGCCACCCCGCCGGGATCAGCAGCTTTGCCAATCCGCGCGCGCTGAACCCATGTCCGAGGGAAAGAAGCGTTTTTTGTTTCATGGCATCAAGTTGGCCGTTATGGCCCGCACTGACAAGAGGCGCTGACCTCGCATGGGCACAAATCCCCCCGCCCGCTCAACGCCCTTTCCAGACAGGATCCCGCTTTTCCGCAAAGGCCCGCGCCCCTTCAAGCTGATCCTCGGACCCATAGAGGATATCCACCGTTTCAAGCTGGCGTTTGGTGATGCGGTTCAGGACATCCTGAAACTTGGCATCTTCGGCTTCGCGCACGACCTCCTTGATCGCGGCATAGACCAGCGGCGGACCCGATGCCAGAAGCTCAGCCAGCGCCCAGGCGCGGGGCATGAGCCCATCCGCCGGCAGGACTTCATTCAGCAACCCCCAGCCCCTGGCCTCATCGGCGTCGAACCAGCGACCGGTTAGCAAAAGCTCCATCGCGATGTGGTAGGGGATGCGCTTGGGCAGTTTGATCGAGGCTGCATCCGCCACCGTGCCCGAACGGATTTCCGGCAGCGCGAACGTCGCGTGATCGGCGGCCAGGATTATATCCGCGCTCAGGGCAAGCTCCAGCCCGCCACCACAGCAGATACCGTTCACGGCGGCAATCACCGGCTTGTTGAGGCCCCGCAACTCCTGCAAGCCGCCAAAGCCGCCAATGCCGTAATCGCCATCCACCGCGTCCCCCTCTGCGGCGGCCTTCAGGTCCCATCCGGGGCAAAAGAACTTCTCGCCCGCCCCGGTGAGGATTGCGACACGCAGATCGGGGTTGTCGCGAAAATCGGCAAAGACCTCTCCCATGCGGCGCGAGGTCGCCAGATCAATGGCGTTCGCCTTCGGGCGATCCAACGTCACCTCGAGGATCGTGCCCTTTGTGCGCGTCTTAACCGGGTCCATCGTTGGTCTCTCCTTCTATCGGGCCGATGCGCCTTGAGATGAGCGCATCCGCGGCAACAGCATGATCTGGCGTGCAGATCAGCGGGTTGATCTCAATCTCGTGCAAATACGCCGCATCGGCAATCACATAGTCCTGCACCGCCATGATCGTTTGGAGGATGGCGGGGATATACGCGGCGGCAGCCCCCCGGTAGCCCTCCAACACCGGATAAAGCCGCAGGGACCGCAGCGCTGCCATGACATCTTGCGCGCTGGCAGGGAGCAAAAGGCTGACGCGATCCTGCAACAGCTCGGTCAGCACGCCCCCTGCGGCCAGCGTCAGCACATAGCCATGGGCCGCGTCCCGCGTCACCCCGACCAGCAGCTCTGCCACCGCGCCCTGCACCATTTCTTCGACAAGGAACCGGTCGCCTGCCATCCCCTGCGCCGCGCGCGGCAACGCGTCCTGGGTCAGGCCCAATTTCACCGCGCCCGCCTCGGACTTATGCGCCAGACCTTCGGCCTTCAAAACCAGCGGGGCCGTCAGGAGGGTAGCCTGTTCCGCCAATGTCTCCCGCCGCGTGACAGCACCGCGCGGCACCGCAACGCCGTGCTGCTGCAGCCGCGCTTTTGCAGCCGCTTCGCTGATGACCTCGGTCGCGCCCTCCGGTGCCACGCCGAGCGGCGGGGCCGCCTTGGGTTTACCGATCTGCGCCGCAGCCGCCGCGGCGGCGATCGCTTCGCGCAAACCGCGCAGAGGTGTCACCCCTGCGACCTGCAGTTGAGCTGTCACATCCGCTTGCAGAAGTTCCGGCAGGGTTGTGACCACAGCCACCGGGCGGCCACTTTCGCGACGCACCGCGATAGCGGCCTGAGTTGCGCCCTCCCAGGCGCGCGCATCGGTGTGCGGATAGTCCAGAACGATCAGGACCAACCCGATATGCGCCGCGGCCATCGGCAGCCACGCGCGGGTCATCTTGTCCACGTTTCCCCAGATATAAGTGTTGTAATCCAGTGGGTTAGACAGGGCGACCATTGGCCCGAGTACGCTGGAGAGCGCCTTCCGCTGGGCCTCGGTCAAGGGGGGAAAACTGACCGCATGACCCTCTGCGGTATCGGCCACCAGGGAGGCCTCCCCTCCCGAGCAGCTGATTGACGAGAGCGTCGGGGCCTCCAGAGGGCCGTTGCAATGCAGCAGCATCAGCGTCTCCAGAAAGGTTGGCAGGTCGTGCACCCGCGCAATGCCCAAATGCCGCAACAGGGCATCGGCACCCGCATCGCTGCCCGCAAGCGACGCCGTATGCGAGACCGTCGCTTGCCGGGCTTGCTCGGACGCACCAACCTTGAGCGCCACCAGCGGAATCCCTCGGGCATGGGCTTTCAGGGCAAGCGCATGCCACAGAAACGTGTCCCCGAAGCCTTCGACATGCAGCCCTATGGCGGTGATCCGCGGGTCGTTCAGCAAAGCCAGCGCGATTTCCGCCTGACCGGTCTGGGCCATGTTCCCGCAGGTAATTGCAAAGGCGATCGGCAAGCCGCGTTGCTGCATGGTCAGGTTGATCGCGATGTTAGAGCTTTGCGTCAGGATCGCCACACCCCGCTCAACCGGCGCGCAGCCATGCTGATCGGGCCAGAGCAATGCCCCGTCCAGCGCATTGACGAAGCCATAGCAGTTCGGCCCGAGGATCGGCATCTCACCGGCGGCGGCAATCAGATCGGATTGCAGGCCGGACCCTGACGCGTCCTCTGCCGCCGCTTCCGAGAACCCCGAGGCAAAGCACACCGCACCCCCTGCCCCCATCGCTGATAAGGCCGCGACAGCATCAAGGGTCGCGTGCCGGTTCACCCCCAGAAAAACCGCATCCGGCGGATAGGGCAGATCGGACAGGGACGGCACCGCCGCGACCCCCTCAACCGGATCGGGACGGGGATGGATACGGAAGATGTCGCCTTCAAACCCCATCCCCAGCGACTGGCGCACGACCTGCTGGCACCAGGCGCCTCCACCGACAACGGCGATGGATTTGGGGCGTAGCAACCGCGAGAGGTCACGCGGTCCCTCCACCGCCCCTCTGGCAGGATCGTACTTGGATCTTGCAGGGGGCACGGATCAGGCCCCCAGCGCCCGCAAAAGATCGCGGCTGATGATATGACGCTGGATCTCGGAAGTGCCATCCCAGATGCGTTCCACCCGCGCATCGCGCCAGAAGCGTTCAAGCGGGTAATCATCCATCAGCCCCATGCCACCATGGATCTGAATTGCGGCATCGGTGACACGGGCCAGCATCTCGGAGGCGTAGAGCTTGGCGGAGGCGATCTCCCGGTTTGCCGGCAAGCCTTTGTCGAGCCTGTCCGCTGCCGCCAGCGTCAGCAAATCCGCCGCGTCAATCTCTGTCACCATATCGGCAAGCTGAAAACTGACGCCTTGAAACTTACCGATCTTCTGGCCGAACTGCGCGCGCTCGGCAGCATACGCCAGCGCATAGTCAAAGACCCGGCGCGCGCGCCCGACGCTCATCGCGGCGACGGTGATCCGCGTGGCATAGAGCCATGTGTTCATAACCTCAAAACCGCCATCCACCGCGCCCAGAACCTGCGCGTCGGGCAAACGGCAATCATCGAAATCAAGGATCATGTTCTTGTAGCCGCGATGACTGACAGAGTTGTATCCATCCCGAATGGTAAAACCCGGCGTGCCGCGATCCACCAGAAAGGCGGTGATCCGTTTCTTGGGTCCCTTCAGGGTCTGGTCCTCTCCTGTCGCGATAAAGACGATCAGGAAATCCGCATGATCCGCCCCCGAAATGAAATGCTTCGTGCCGTTGACGACCCAGTCGCCGCCTGCGCGCACCGCTGCGCATTTCATGCCCCGCACGTCCGATCCCGCTCCCGGCTCGGTCATCGCAAGCGCGTCCATCCGCTCGCCGCGCACGGCGGGCATCAGGTAGCGGTCGATCTGGTCTCCTTCGCAGGCCATCAGAATGTTTTGCGGGCGTCCAAAAAAATGCGTGAGCGCCATGGAACCGCGACCCAGCTCACGTTCCACCAGCGCAAATTCCTGATGGGTCAGCCCCGCACAGCCGACAGATTGAGGAAAATTGCAGGCGTAAAATCCAAGATCGATGGTCTTTTGCTTGATCTCCTGCGCGATGTCGGGCTGCACCTCGCCGGTACGCTCCACCAGAGCCTCATGCGGGTAAATCTCTCTTTCAACGAAGCTGCGGACGGTATCCGCGATCATCAGATGCTCGTCGGTCAAACCGTAAGATGTCATGGGGGCAGGCCTTGATGTTGGGGCGTAAAGGGTGCAGCGGGGGGCGGGCCGCTTACGTCCGGGGCACCAACCGTCGCGTGCTCGTCCACCGTTTGAGGTTCTCAACCGGCATCAGCGCCGACCGCAAACACCCGTCAACTGGCATAGCTGCTGCCTTCTTCATCCAGGATCGCTTTGAGCTCCGCCAGATGGCGGGCATCCTGCTCGGGATATGTTTCAAGCTCCTGCGCTGTCTTTTCCGCAACCTCATCGGACAGGACCCGCAGCGGTTTGCCGGTCTGCAACGCCATGATGTAGGTCATGCAGGCGCGTTCAAAGTAATACATGCGGTTAAAGGTGTCCGCGACGGTATCCCCGATAATCATGATGCCATGATTGCCCATCACCATGACTTTCTGCTTGGGGTCGTCAAAGAGTTGCGCGCAACGCACGCCTTCCTCTTCAAAGGCCAGCCCCCCGTAGTTGTCATCAATCACATATCGATTGAAAAACGTGCAGGCGTTCTGATCGACGGGGGGCAAGCGGCTGTCGGCCAGTGTTGCCAATGCGGTGGCGTATGGTGAATGCACATGCATGGCGCAGCGTGCGTGCGGGCAGTGTCGGTGCAGGCCGCCGTGCAACCCCCAGGCCGTGGGATCCGGCGCATCCGGCCCTTGCAGCGTCTCGGGATCATTTGCATCCACGACGATCAGATCCGAGGCCTTGATGCGCGAGAAATGCATCTGATTGGGGTTCATCAGGAACTTTGTGCCATCGTCGTTGATCGCAAGACTAAAGTGATTGGCGACCGCTTCGTGCATGTTGAGACGAACCGTCCAGCGAAAGGCGGCGGCAAGATCCACGCGCTCTTGCCAATGCTCCATGCTCGGGCGTGTTTCGGTTTGGGACATTCGGGCCTCCGTTCACGGTCACGCCCTTATGTGAACCATGCCTGAAAGCGGCGCGCTAGCCGAAAAGCGACAGAACGCGCCCCAACAACCTCTTTCGCTCAGAGCGGGCGGCTTGGCACCCAGGCGTAGCCATCGTCGCACAAAATGTAGGCTTCCCGCAGGCCGTGGGGTTTATCTGTCGGAGCTTGCAGGACCATTGCCCCGCGCGCCTCTGCGCGCGCAACGGCCTGATCGGGGTCGGTGTCGTAAAGGCGCAGCTCGACCCCGGCACCCCTTGGCGGGTTTTCCGGCAAGAGGTTCAGCAGCGGGTTTGCGTGGTAGGTGCCGTCACTATGCAACTGAAACACCTGGCCCCCGTAGGTCACGATCGCAAAATCCTCGCTCAGCCGGTGGATGCCCAGGTCAAACACATCCCCCAGAAAGGCTGCGGTCGCCCGGACGTCGCGCACCAGAACATTCACCCCGACACCGCGCAAAGACTTGCCAAAGTCCTCCGCCGAAACTGTTTCGTAGTCCATTTCAGCGCTCCTGTCTTGAACATCGGACCGCCCCGTGGCACGGAAGGCTATGACGCATGTTCCTGTCCCCTCATGGCCCGACGTCGCTGCCGATCTGATCGCCGTTGCGACCGGCAGGCAGCCTGCGGACCTGCTCATAAGAGGCGGCAAATGGGTCAATGTCCATACCCGCGAAGTGCTTGATAACCACGACATTGCAATCGTAGGAGGACGGATCGCCTGCGTGGTGCCGGATGCGACCAACTGCACGGGGCCGGACACACGGATTATCAGAGCCGAGGGGCGTTATATGATCCCCGGCCTTTGCGACGGGCATATGCATATCGAAAGCGGCATGCTCACGCCCGCTGAATTTGCCCGCGCCGTGATCCCGCATGGCACCACGTCGCTGTTCACCGATCCGCATGAGATCGCCAACGTGCTGGGGCTGGAGGGCGTCCGCATGATGCATGACGAAGCGCTGATGCAACCTGTGAACATCTTTACGCAGATGCCGTCCTGTGCGCCCTCCGCACCGGGGATGGAAACCACCGGCTTTGAGATCACCGCCGAGGATGTGGCCGAGGCGATGGGCTGGCCCGGCATCATCGGGCTGGGCGAGATGATGAACTTTCCCGGTGTCACAAACGCCGACCCCAAGATGCTGGCCGAAATCGCGGCGACGCAAAACGCCGGCAAAACCGTGGGCGGGCATTATGCCTCGCCAGATCTGGGCCCGGCGTTTGCAGGCTATGTGGCGGGCGGCCCGGCGGATGACCACGAAGGCACCTGCGAGGCGGATGCCATCGCGCGGATGCGGCAAGGGATGCGGTCGATGATCCGGCTGGGCTCCGCCTGGTATGACGTGGAGAGCCAGATCACCGCGATCACCGAAAAGGGTCTCGATCCGCGCAACATGATCCTGTGCACGGATGACTGTCATTCCGGTACGCTAGTGAACGACGGGCACATGAACCGCGTGGTGCGGCATGCGATTGAGTGCGGGTGTGATCCACTGGTCGCCTTGCAGATGGCCACGATCAACACCGCCACCCATTTCGGGCTGGAGCGCGAGATCGGCTCGCTCACGCCGGGGCGGCGGGCGGATGTGATCCTGACCTCGGATCTCGCCACGCTGCCGATTGAAACCGTCATCGCCCGCGGGCAGGTGGTCGCTGAAAACGGCACCTGCCTTGTGGACTGCCCGCATTACGACTGGCCCGCCCACGCCCGTGCGACCGTCCATGTGGGCAAACGTCTCGACGCCGCCGACTTTACCATCGATGCGCCGCATGGGGCCAATGCGGTCACGGCCAATGTGATCGGCGTGGTCGAGAACCAGGCCCCGACACGCGCCTTGAAATTCGAACTTCCCGTCACCGAAGGCCGCGTTCAGGCCACCGGAGAGGTTGCACAAATTGCCCTTGTGGAGCGGCATCGCGCCACCGGATCGGTCACGAATGCTTTCGTCGCAGGCTTTGGGTATCAGGGGCCCATGGCGATGGCCTCCACCGTCGCGCATGACAGCCACCATATGATCGTGGTGGGCACGGATGCGGGTAACATGGCGCTGGCGGCAAATCGTCTCAGCGATGTGGGCGGCGGGATCGTGATCTACAAGGACGGGCAGGAAATCGCCCTGGTGGAGCTGCCGATTGCAGGCCTGATGTCTGACAGCCCGGCGGCAGAGGTCGCCGCCAAGACCGAGCAGATGATGCAGGCCATGCGCGCCTGCGGCTGCACCCTCAACAACGCCTATATGCAGCACTCGCTGCTGGCACTTGTCGTCATCCCGGAACTGCGGATTTCCGATCTGGGGTTGGTGGATGTGCGCACGTTTGAATTCATCCCTGTATTAGAGCCACATTCATGACCGTTATCCTGACGCCCGATGCGCCCGCCGCCGAAGAATTTCACGATGCCGCCGCCGCTGTCGCCCGGCTCGAAGCGCTCTATACGCAGGCGACCGGGTTCCTGTGCGACCATTTCGTCAAGGCCATGGCCGAAGGGGCACCGGACGGGCGTGTCCGGGCATTTTACCCGCAGGTGCTGTTCAAAACCTCTAGCTACGCGCAGGTCGACACGCGGCTGAGCTTTGGACATGTCTCTGCCCCCGGCAGCTTTCGGGCAACGATCACGCGACCTGACCTCTTTCGCAGCTACCTGACCCAGCAGATTGGCCTGCTGATCGAAAATCACGGCCAACCTGTCAGCATCGGCCCGTCCAAGACCGCAATGCCGGTTCATTTCGCGGTGGCCAATGACGCCAGCATGACCGTTCCGCAGGAAGGCGCTGCCGATTTCACCCTGCGTGACTTTTTTGACGTGCCCGACCTCGGCACCACGAATGATGACATCGTGAATGGCACCTATGTCTCGCCCGACGGTGTCGGGCCGCTGGCGCCCTTCACGGCCCAGCGGGTGGATTATTCGCTGGCGCGGCTGTCGCATTACACTGCGACCGATGCGGCGCATTTCCAGAACCACGTGCTTTTTACCAACTATCAGTTTTACGTGTCGGAATTCGAAACCTACGCGCGGACACAACTGGATGATCCGGCCTCGGGCTACACGGCCTTTGTCTCGACGGGCAATGCCATCATCACCACGGGGGACCAGCCGCTGCCCTCGGCGGGCAAGACGCCCCAGATGCCGACCTACCATCTCAAACGCGCAGATGGCTCCGGCATCACGCTGGTGAACATCGGCGTGGGGCCATCCAACGCAAAAACCGCAACCGACCATATCGCGGTGCTGCGCCCGCATGCCTGGCTCATGGTCGGGCACTGTGCCGGGTTGCGCAACTCTCAGGCGCTGGGTGATTTTGTGCTGGCCCATGCCTACCTGCGCGAAGATCACGTGCTGGATGACGACCTGCCGCCCTGGGTGCCGATCCCTGCGCTGGCGGAGATACAGATCGCGCTGGAGCAAGCGGTTGCACAGGTGACCAACCTTGAGGGCTACGAGCTCAAGCGCGTGATGCGGACCGGTACCGTGGCGACCTATGATGACCGCAACTGGGAACTGCGCGATCAATCCGGTCCCGTGCAACGCCTCAGCCAGTCCCGCGCGGTGGCCCTCGACATGGAGAGCGCCACAATCGCTGCCAATGGTTACCGATTCCGGGTCCCTTATGGCACGCTGCTATGTGTCTCCGACAAACCGCTGCATGGCGAATTGAAACTTCCGGGCATGGCCTCGGACTTTTACAAGACACAGGTTTCGCGGCATCTGATGATCGGAATTCGCGCGATGGAACGTTTGCGCTCCATGCCGTTGGAGCGTATCCACAGCCGGAAATTGCGATCTTTCGAAGAAACGGCCTTTCTCTGAGGGGCGGAATACCCGAAAAATCGCAAAAATCAGCATGTTTTTAGTTAATTTTCTCTACTAATCGTTGTGTTCCCTCACAACATACGGGTAGATTCGCGGTATGAGGCCCTAGGACCGGGCAGCGAAGGAGAATAAAATGGCCAAACCAATGACAAAAACCCAGCTTGTTGCCGCACTGGCAGAGGAAATGGGAACAGACAAGAAATCCGCCGGCGGCGCTCTGGACGCCGTGTGCAGCCTTATCACACGGGAAGTGTCCGGTGGCGGTGCCGTCACACTGCCTGGCGTTGGCAAAATCTACTGCCGTGAGCGTCCCGAGCGTATGGTACGGAACCCCGCGACCGGCGAGCAATTCAAGAAAGACGCTGACAAGGTGGTCAAGATGACCATCGCAAAGGCGCTCAAAGACAGCGTGAACGGCTAATCACCGCATGCGTTAGACTTCAAGAGGCCGCCTCCGGGCGGCCTTTTTTCATTCCCCGTCGCGGCCGACCTGATCTCGCACCGGTCAGAACATGACCTCAGTCCAACTGGTCAATCGACGAAATCACCTGCCCCACCAGACCATACTCCAGCGCCTGTTGCGTGGTCAGCCAGAAATCGCGTGTGGTATCTGCGGCGATTCTCTCCGGCGTCTGCCCGGTCGCTTCGGCAAAGAGCTTGTCGAACCGCGCCCGCATGATCCGCAGCTGTTCGGCCTGGATCATCATATCCGTCACCTGCCCGCCGATCCCGCCGGAGGGTTGGTGCAGCAAGAACCGCGTATTTGGCAGGCAATACCGGTTCTCCTTCGCCGCGCCGATAAAGATCAGCGCACCGGCACTGGCCACCCAGCCTGAGCCGATGGTGCGCACCTTTGGGCGGATGAACTTGATGACATCATGCACCATGTCCCCCGATTCCACATGTCCGCCGGGCGAGGAGATATAGACGTTGATCGGGTCATCGCTTTCCTCGGCCAGCGCCAGCAAATGGGTGACCGTGCGCTGCGCCAGCTTGTCGTTGATCTCGCCGGCGACAATCACATTGCGACTTTTGAAGAACAGCGCCTCAATCCGCCCCTCACCGGATTTTGCGGGTGTCTTGCTGGTATCGTCGAGCATCGTTTCAGACATGGCATCTCTCCAAAGAATTAAACCTCTGCGGGAAATCTAACCGGCTGTGCGGGATTGTCCATCGGGGCAGGCGTCTTTCATCGGCATCTTGCCATCCTTCCCGAAGTGCGAAATGGTCCCGCCGGCAGGCAGACCCCTCGGAAAGGCCCTGATGGACATTCGTGCAATTCTGGCAGGTCTCGCATTTGCGATGATGTGGTCCTCGGCCTTTACCTCTGCACGGATCATCGTCACGGACGCCTCGCCCTTGGCGGCCCTCACGCTGCGGTATCTGATATCGGGTCTTTTGGGTATCGTGATCGCCCGCGCCATGGGTCAGACATGGCGCCTGACACCGGCCCAGTGGCGGGCCACCATCATTTTCGGCGTTTTGCAGAACGCGGTCTATCTGGGTCTGAACTTTGTGGCGATGCAGACCGTTCAGGCCTCTGTCGCGGCGATCATCGCCTCCACCATGCCGCTGCTGGTCGCGATGGCGGGCTGGGTGTTTCTGGGTGAGCGGTTGCGCCCCTTGGGCGTCGCAGGCTTGGTGGCTGGCCTGATCGGTGTGGGGCTTATCATGGGGGCCCGGATCACCGACGGGGTTGATCCCTTTGGGCTGGTGCTGTGCTGCATCGGTGTGATCGCGCTGACAGTCGCGACCCTGTCGGTGCGCGGCGCCACCTCGGGGGGGAACTTCCTGATGATCGTCGGGCTGCAAATGCTGGTGGGCTGTGCCGCCCTCGGCATTGCCACAGCGCTGTTCGAGACACCCAGCGTGACCCCAAGCTGGCGCCTGCTCGCCGCCTTTGCCTATACCACCGTCGTACCGGGCCTGATGGCCACTTTCGTATGGTTCTGGCTGGTCAACCGCATTGGGGCCACGCGGGCTGCGACCTTTCACTTTCTCAATCCGTTCTTTGGCGTGGCGGTGGCCGCCGTTCTGTTGGCCGAACCTTTGGGCGCACAGGATCTTGTCGGCGTGGGCATCATCACCTTGGGTATTCTGGCGGTCCAGCTTTCCCGCCAGCGTCAGAGATAAAACCCTTTCTCCCTGCGGAAAAGTGCCTTTAGGCTTTGCCGTGATTTGTGAAAGAGAGCCCCTTGCCCGCGACGGATACCCCCAGATCCTATGCTTTCGTCCTGATCCCCGGCTATTCTCAACTGGGGTTTTCCTGCGCACTCGAAGCGCTGAGCCTCGCCAATCGCCACCCGTCGGGTCAGACCTACTACAAGTGGCGGCTGTTGAGTGAAACCGGCGCCCCCGTGGCGGCCTACAACGGGGTGCGGATTACCGTGAACGGCGCGCTGACAGAGCTTGACCGGGAGGAGACGATTGTCATATGCGCGGGTGAAGACGTCGGCAGCGCGGTCTCCAAAAAGCTGCTGAACTGGCTCCGTCACGAAGTGCGGCGCGGAATGGATTATGGCGCGCTCTCCTCCGACACCTATGTGCTGGCGCTGGCCGGTCTGCTGGCGGGCAAACGGGTCACCACGCATTGGGAGTATCGCGCCGCGCTGACCGAAATCCTGCCCGACGTCATCATCGAAGATACCCTGTTTTCCATCGACGGGCGCGTTTTCACCACGGCGGGCGGGGCCGCATCGATGGATATGATGCTGGAGCGTATCCGGGCCGATCATGGCACCGATCTTGCGACATGGGTTGCGGATCAAATGGTCTATACCGACCCGCGACTACCCGACCATGCCCAGCGCACGACACTGAAAAACCGCCCGCAGGTGCGCCACGGCAAGCTGGCATTGGCGGTTCAGATGATGGAAAACAACGTCGAAGACCCGCTGAGCCCCGATGAAATCTCTCGGGCCATCGCCCTGTCGACACGCCAGCTGGAGCGGCTGTTTTCAAAGTACATGGGCCTGTCCCCCAAACGGTACTATCTCAGGCTGCGTCTGGAAAAGGCGCGTGACCTTTTGCGCCAGACCGACCTGTCCGTGACAGAGGTCTGTGTGGCTTGCGGCTTCAGATCGCTGTCGCATTTTTCAAAGACCTACCGCATGGCCTATGGTATCAGCCCGGGTCTCGAAGGAGACACAACAAAACTTGTCTGGCGCGGGAGCGTCTAAGGGCGGCGAAAGCTGGCGATAAGACCCCTGTCCCTGGCATGGGCGCTGTTCACCCCCGGCCCGTAGATCGGGATCTCTTCGATCTCAAATTGGTTGATACGCTCCCCAAAGGAGGCAAATTTTTCAGCAAAGCCGCGTGTGTCGTAGAGGTCTTGCTTGATGGTCAGCACAAAAAGCGCGCCGGGAGCCGCCACGCGCAGCAGCTCGTCCAGCGCCTCCGGGCCGACATGGCCGTGCGTGAAAGTACCTGCGCTGACAACGCCAGCATAAGTGCCGCTGTCAAAAGGAAGTCTGGCCGTCAGATCGCCTTGGATGAGCGCCCGGTAGACACCTTTGGCGCGGGCAACCTCCAGCATCTCCTCCGAGATGTCGAAGGCGTCACAGACCACATCGGCCCGGCGCTGAAGGGCCTGTGCCACCAGACCCGTACCTGCACCGGCATCGAGCACAGGCCCCGATCCGCCCCGCGCCTCAAACACGCGGGCGACATGATCTGGAAAGACATATTCCAACGCAGCCGCAAAGCTGTCGTCATAGGTCCTGGCCCAGTCCGCATAAAGCGCTTTGCTGTCCGCCGGTGTCCTGAGCGCATAAGCGGCCTTCACATCCAGAGGCTTGTCGGTCATTGGCAGCAGCACCTCCTACCGCCAGCCTAGCCCGGAACAGCACTGTCGAGCAATTGCTCGACAGCCTTAGTGATTTCATCCGACATCGGCTTGGTGCTGGAGCCCCAGGTCTGCACGATCTCTCCCTCGGGCCCGATCAGGACCTTGTTGAAGTTCCACCGCGGCACAAAGCCGGTCTCGGCTTTCACATCCTGATAAAAGGGATGCGCGCTCGACCCTCTGACATGGGTGATGTCGGTCATCGGCATATCGATCCCATAGTTGATTTCGCAGAATTCCTTGACCTCTTCGGCGCTGGCCAGTTCCTGATTGAAATCATCCGACGGGATCGCCAGAACGACCAACCCCGCATCGCGATAGGTATCGTAAAGCGCCTGCAGACCCGCATATTGGCCGGTGAAGCCGCATTGAGATGCGGTATTGACCACCAGCACCGGCTGACCCGACCACGCCGACATCTCCAGCGCGCCACCATCGATTGACGGAAAACTGTAGTCACGCATACCGGCCCAGGCGACCCCCGTCATCGCGACACTTGCCAGGATCGCTGTCAGTGCTTTCATTGCATCCTCCGCTGTTGCTTGGAGAGTGATGTAGCTCTGCTTTCGGGCCTGCCAAATCAGCTGGGCGGGCATGGGGCGTCAAAGCCGCAGTTTGGCCGATCCGTATAGCATCATGGCCATCATCATCGCAGCCCCCAACAGATAGGGGACGCGCAACGCAAGCTCGCGCCCGAGATCGGCCTCTACCGCCGATACGATCAACCCGCCCGCCAGCGCGCCGAGAGGCATCATGCCCCACCCAAAAAACCGGTAGAGCGAATTGACGCGCCCCAAAAGCGCATCCGGGATACGTCGCTGCCGGTAAGAGACCGTCACGATGTTCCACAGCAGGGCCGCGATCATCTCCAGAAACAAGGCGACAGCCGCAACCACCGGATTGGCGGTCAGCCCGATCACGACGAGCGGCACCGGAAAGAGCAGCAAGGCCAGTTGCACGCTTTTTTGCGCCCCGATCCGCGCCACGACCTTTGGCCCCAAAAGCCCGCCGACAACACCCCCGGCAGCCCCTGCGGTCATCAAAACCCCATGGCCGATCGCGCTGAGGTTGAGGATCTCCTGCGAGAACAGGATCAGGACCGTGATCGCCATGGTGGAGATCGCATTGATCAGCCCCAGCATGATGGCGAGCCGCAGAATGGTCGGATGCGCCCTCATCCACGTCCAGCCCTCCATGATTTCCGGAATGATACGCGTTGTCTTGCGGGCGGGCCTGCGCGGGATGGCCATGCACCAGACCAGCCAGGCCGCAATCGCAAAGGTGACCGCATCCACAGCGAAAGGCGCCGGCACCGCCAGAGCGATCAGAACACCGGCCAGAGGCGGGCCCACAAAGGAGCCCATGATCTGCTCGACGCTCCACATCTGGCCATTGGCCGCCTCAAGGTCGGCTTTGGCGACGACAGAGGGCAAGACGGTTTGTGCGGCGTTGTCCCGGACCACTTCCGCGGTGCCCAGCATCATCGCAAGGCCGGAAAGCGCCAGGATGTAAATCAGCGGGTCCTCTTGCAGCGGCAGATCCGGCGCGGAAAAGATCAGGGCGATCACGCCAATGGTGAGCAAAAAGCGAAAGGTATCCGCCTGCACCATTAAAAGCCGTCGATCCTGCCGGTCCGTCAGAACGCCCGCCGGAATCGAAAAAAGCAGCCAGGGCAGACGTGTCGCAAAAGCCACCAGCGCGATCAACGCAGGATCACGGGTGATGAGCGTTGCCAGCCAGGGAAACGCCAGCGCGGAGATCCCATCCCCAAGGTTGGAAATCGCGGTGGCAGAAAACAGCAATCGGAAGGGGCGGTTCGTTGCAAGCAGTCGCATGACCCGACTGTGCGGTCGGGTTTACGCGGAAGTCAATCGACGAAAGCCTGATCGGGGCGGCAAAAGCGGCGTCGTTTTCACTTCGCCCTTTTCTTTACGCAGATGTCCCCCATCTTAAGAGCCAAGACAGAAAGGGAGTGTCAGATGCCCACCTATACCAAATCGCAAGACGCCATAGACCGGCTGTCCCCCGAAGAATTTCGCGTCACCCAGCAGGACGCCACAGAGCGGCCGGGCACAGGCGCGCTTTTGCATAACAAGGAACCCGGTATCTACGTCGATATCGTGTCGGGTGAGCCGCTTTTTGCCTCGGCTGACAAATATGAAAGCGGCTGCGGCTGGCCCAGCTTTACCAAACCGATTGAGCCTGCCCATGTAACCGAATTGCGCGATGTCAGCCTCGGCATGGTGCGCACAGAGGTCCGTTCAACCCATGGCGACAGTCATTTGGGCCACGTCTTTCCCGACGGACCAAGCGACCGGGGTGGCCTGCGGTACTGTATCAACTCCGCGTCCTTGCGGTTTGTGCACCGCGACGACATGGAAGCGGAAGGCTACGGCGACTATATCAATCAAGTGGAGGATGTAACATGAGCCATGAACGTGCAGTGCTGGCAGGCGGATGCTTCTGGGGCATGCAGGACCTCATTCGCAAGCGCGAAGGCGTGATTTCCACGCGCGTCGGGTATACCGGCGGCGATGTCCCGAATGCGACCTACCGCAACCACGGCACCCATGCGGAAGGGATCGAGGTGATCTTTGACCCTTCGGTTTTCAGCTACCGGGACCTGCTGGAGCTGTTTTTCCAGATTCACGACCCCACGACGTTGAACCGGCAGGGCAATGACCGCGGGCTCAGCTATCGCTCTGCGATTTACTTTGAAGACGAGGCACAGAAACAGACAGCCCTTGAGACGATTGCCGATGTTGAGGCCTCCGGTCTCTGGCCTGGCAAGGTGGTCACCGAAGTGGCGCCGGTGGGCGATTTCTGGGAAGCTGAACCCGAACATCAGGACTATCTGGAGCGGTTTCCAAACGGGTATACCTGCCATTTCCCACGCCCCAACTGGGTTTTGCCAAAGCGCGATGCCGCGTCACAGGCCGCTGAATAGCCGCCGGGGGGTCGCCGCTCGCCTCACCCGACCGCCACCCGGGGGCGCCCTGCGGCCTCGACCGTGATGACGGCCTCGACAAAAACCTCGCGTGCCTCGACGCCGGTCAGTTTGATCTCCCGCGATACGCTGACTTCGATCTCTGCGGCACCCGCGGCGGCAGCCTCCGCCTCCGCCTCCCCGCGTAACTGCACCTCAAGCGCGTCCAGCGCGGTGTCGCGATCCGCATAATCTGTGGGTCCGGCCGGCAGGTGGACCCGGTATTTGCCCTCGGCGGGGCAGGTCACGGTGCCCGCGCGCCGCATCGTGACACGCCCCACCACCGCCCCGATGGCATTCGCCACACCGGCATGATCCGGCAGGATCATCTGCGCGCCCACGGCCCGCCCCACCGCAGGATAATAGGTCGGTGCAGAGGCTCCGAGACCGACAACCGGCACATCCAGCCCGGTGTCGAGGCGGATCAACCCGCGATGCCCGGCCAGACCGCGCTGCATCAGAACATGTCGGGCCAGATCGGCGGCAGGCAGACCGAAATCGGGGGTGTCTTGCGCAAAGGCAGTCTCCAACAAAGCCAGAGCGGTTTGATGTGTCAATTGCGCGACAATCATCTCGGCCATCTGCTGCGCTGATTTTGCAAGGATGGTGCCCGCACCGGTGCGGCGGCGGGCCAGAAGCGAGAGCGCCTTGGCGGCAGCCTCGCTGTCCCACGCAGCGAGGCTGCCCAGCACGTGGCTGGCATCGGAGGGGGTCACG
This sequence comes from Roseobacter weihaiensis, assembly GCF_020622345.1. Taxonomy (GTDB): domain Bacteria; phylum Pseudomonadota; class Alphaproteobacteria; order Rhodobacterales; family Rhodobacteraceae; genus Roseobacter; species Roseobacter weihaiensis. The sequence goes on from NZ_JACNMO010000022.1 coordinate 39,381, forward strand.
CCGCCAAGCTGCACCAGACCGCGCTCCACCAGCCGGTTGAGTGCGCCAACCTCAAGGCGGGCGCGCAGGATCGCACCCAGCGGATGTACATCAGGGCCAATACGGTCGAGCAGCCCGGCCTCGCGTGCCGTCAGGCCCTCTGCGGATTGACCCTGAACCGCGCGCACAAAGCAGGCGTCATGCTCCCCCGGTGTCGTGCTGCGCAAAGCGGCGTCCAGCGCGCCATGCACAACCTCGGGGGCCTCCCGCCCCAGCAGCGAGACCGGCAGCACCCGGCGTGGCCCGAGCGTCACAGCCGCCGCAAGCCCGCCTGATACCATCGCAACCGCGCTATCGCCGCCGAGCCCGGTGGTGCGCATCGCAACCGCCTCCACCATCGTGCGGTAAGGTCCGACCTGCGCCCCTGCCGGGTCAATCGCCGGCCGCCCGTCCTTGAGCAGGGCCACATCGGTTGTCGTTCCGCCAATATCGCTCACAAGCGCAAACTCGGCCCCGGTCAGCCAGCGCGCCCCCACCAGCGAGGCCGCCGGTCCGCTAAGAATGGTCTCGATCGGACGGGCGCGCGCCTGAGCCGCCGAAATCAGCGCCCCATCGCCGCGCACAACCATCATCGGCGCGGTAATCCCCAGCGCCTCCAGCGTGTCGCTGGCTCGACCGATGAGCCGGTCAATCATCCCCACCAGCCGGGCATTCAGCAAGGCGGTCATCGCCCGTTTGGGACCGTTGAGCTTTGCCGACAGTTGATGCGAGGCGGAAACCGGCCTGCCGGTCTGCACCTCGATCAGGGCGGCTGCACGGGTTTCATGCGCGGGGTTACGGGTTGCAAACTGGGAGGCCACCGCAAAGGCGCTGACGTTTTGACCCTGGGTTTCCAGGAAATCGTGGAGTGCCTGCAGATCGAGGGGGGCGGCTTCGGCCCCCGCGTGGTCGTGCCCCCCGGCACAGACCAGCACCGGGTCGCCTTTGAGCGCCACGCGCAGGCCGTGCGTTTCCAGATCGCGGTCGCGGAAACCAATGTAGATCAGCGCGACGCGCCCGCCTTGCCCCTCCACCAAGGCATTCGTGGCCAGCGTGGTCGACAGCGACGCCATGCTGACCTTGGCGGCGGCGACACCGGCACGCGCCAGCACCCGTCCCACGGCGGTGCCGATCCCCTCGGCCAGATCATGCCGCGTGGTCAGCGCCTTGGCCGACGCCAGCACGGTTTTTTCGTCGCGGATCAGCACCGCATCGGTATAGGTGCCACCCGTATCGACCCCAAGCAGTAGGGACATCACTCTCTCTCCATCGGTTTGCTGCGCGGTATCAGACCCCGCGCGCGCGACGCGTTGCCCTGCATCATTGGGCAGTCAATTGCGCCACAGCCCAGCAGGCGGCTTCGGCCACTGTCTCGTCAGGGTCTTCGGTCAAACCCGCGGCAGTTGCCCGCAGGGCCGGGTCGCCGGAATTTCCGATGGCATAGAGCACGTTGCGCACAAAGCGGTCCCGCCCGATGCGCTTGATGGGAGAGCCCGAAAACAGCGCCCGGAAGGCCCGATCATCCAACCGTGCAAGATTCGCCAGGGCGGGGGCCCGCAATTCGGGGCGGGCCGACAGGCGCATGTCGCGGGCGGAGACCGCAAACTTGTTCCAAGGACAGACCGCCAGACAATCGTCGCATCCGTAAATGCGGTTGCCCATTTTGGCCCGCAACTCCTGCGGCACCGGGCCCTTGTGCTCAATCGTGAGGTAAGAAATGCAGCGCCGCGCATCGAGCTTGTAAGGGGCGGGAAAAGCGTCGGTCGGGCAGATGTCAAGGCACGCCCGGCACGAGCCGCAATTGTCGCTTTCGGGCGGGTCTGGTGGCAGCTCCAACGTGGTGAAAACAGCGCCCAGAAAAGCCCAGTTCCCCCAGTCGCGGCTCAAAAGGTTGGTATGCTTGCCCTGCCAACCCAACCCCGCCGCCTGTCCCAGGGCTTTTTCCGGCACCGGGGCGGTATCGACGAAAACCTTGACCTGCGGGTCGTCATCAGAGGCCGCCGCGATGAGCCAGCGGGCCAGACGTTTGAGCCGCTTTTTCACCACATCATGATAATCCCGCCCCTGTGCATAGACCGAGATTGCGCCGCGATCCGGCTGCTTCAGGATCTCCAGCGGGTCATGCGTCGGCGTGTAGCTTTCCGCCAGCATCACCACGGAGCGTGCATCGGGCCAGAGAGCGACGGGGTTGCCACGCCACTGCGTGCGCTCACTCATCCACGCCATCTGACCGTGATACCCGGCCGCCAGAAACTCCTGCAACCGCCCGGCGACCTCCGGCACGGCATCAGGCCTGCATATACGGCAGGCGATGAAACCCGCCTCAAGCGCCTCCTGGACCAGCCGCTGCTTTAAGCCTTGCATGACGGCCCTTTGCTGCCATCCCGCGGGGCCGCCGGGCCTGCGCGCAACGGGTCAGAAATCCAGATCATTGTAGTGTTTGGGCGGCGGAAAGCCCGGCACCTGATCGGCCAGAATGGAGCGGAAGGCCGGCCGCGACTTGATCTTGGCATACCAGTCCTTGACGACGTCCGAGCGATTCCAATCCACATCAGAGATGTAATCCAGCGCGCTCAGATGGGCCGCGGCGGCAAAGTCCGCCAGGGTCATCGTATCACCCGCCAGCCAGCGACGGTGATCGAGCAGCCACGTCATATAATCGAGGTGGTACTTGATCGCCTTGGCCCCCGCCTTGACGTTGCCGCTGTCAGGGTAGCCCTTCCCCATGACCTTCTTGTTGACCCGTTCATACAGCAGCTTGGAGGTCACCTCGTGATGGAACTTGTCATCAAACCAGCCGATCAGACGGCGCACCTCCTGCCGGGCGACAGGGTCCTTTGGCATCAGTGTCGGGTCAGGCCGCGTCTCTTCGATGTATTCGCAGATGGCGCTGCTCTCGGCCATCATCACCCCATCCAGCCGCAGCACGGGAACCTTGGCGGCAGGATTGCGACGCATGAAATCAGGATCTTGCTCCCAGTAGCGCTCTTCAACGAGTTCGACCTCGATCTTCTTTTCAGCAAGGCTCAGCCGTACTTTGCGGCAAAACGGCGAAAGAGGGACATGAAACAGGCGCGCCATCAGAAGATCCGAATTGAAAAGACTTTCCCCTCAATGCCTGCAATGGCGCGTGGATTCAACTCTCGAAACAGGCTGAGCGGCCATCTTTGCGGATCGTCGCTGCACCGTCGAGAATGGAACGCGCCCGGTTACGCACGAAGGTCGACGGATTTGCCGCAGACCGTGTCTTGGGGCTGGGCAGGATTGCGGCGAGACGCGCCGCCTGGGTTGGCGACAGGGCATCCGGGGTTACGCCGAAGTAATGGTTGGCCGCCGCCTTGACCCCAAAGACGCCCGTGTCGAACTCTGCCACGTTCAGATAGACCTCGATAATCCGCTGCTTGGGCCAGATCGCTTCCAGCATTGGGGTCATGAGTGCCTCCAGCGCCTTGCGGCTGTAGTTGCGCCCATGCCAGAGAAAGACGTTCTTCACGGTTTGCTGGCTGATGGTCGAGGCTCCGCGCGCGCCGCCGTCCTCCAGAGCATCGCGGATGGCCACCATATCGAACCCCCAGTGGGTGCAGAAATTGGCATCCTCTGCTGCCACGACGGAGCGGGCCATGACCGGGGCGATATCCTCAAAGGGAACCCAATCGTATTCAACCCCTCCCAGCTTGCGGCTTTCGGCAAACATGTAGGGGGTGGTCCAAAGCGGCATGAAACGGCTCAGCCCCATGACCAGAACAAGCAAAACGACCGCCACCAGAAGACCACGTGCCGTCAAGACAAACGCGCGCCGGATCAGACGCCGCGGCGCGCTTTTTGACTTTGTCTTTCTTCGGGTTCTGCGTTTCGCCATGGCGCGACATTAGGCGCACCATGGCCGGTTGTGAACCACTGATCCGACGTGGTTATTCCGCTGGAACGGCAGTTTCCTCCTGACCAAGAGGCGCCGGCAAATGCACCAGCATCTCCTTGGGACAGACCTGCAGGAAGTTGTACCGTTCGATGTCCCAATGCTGTAGAATATCCGCGACCCGGCGGCTGCCGGTTTCGCGCAGATGCATCTCCAGCAGCTCCTCCAACTGCCCCAGCCAGTGATCAACCGTGACCGGGCAGGTCACCAGCGTCTCCATGTTCATCAAAGCCGGTGCATGCCCTTCAGGGTCATAGAGATAAGCCATCCCCCCCGTCATGCCCGCGCCGAAGTTTGCCCCGATCTCGCCCACAATCACGGCAACGCCGCCGGTCATATATTCACATCCGTTGGAGCCGCAGCCCTCGATCACCACCTTCGCACCGGAGTTGCGCACGGCAAACCGCTCGCCGGCTCGTCCGGCTGCAAAAAGGTAGCCATCGGTTGCACCATACAGCACCGTATTGCCGATGATGGTATTATCCCCGGCCGTGATCGGCGACGACATCGGCGGACGCACCACGATGACGCCGCCCGACAGACCCTTGCCGACATAGTCATTGGCATCGCCAGAGACTTCCAGCTTGAGTCCGGGTGCCGCAAAAGCACCAAGCGACTGCCCGGCGGACCCGCTCAGCTTGACCGTCAGGTGATCGGGTTGCAGCGCATTCCGCATCCCGAATTTCTTGACGATGTGGCTGGACGTTCGCGTGCCGACGGTCCGATGGGTGTTCTGGATCGCATAGGACAGCTGCATCTTTTCGCCATCCTCAAGGAAACGGTGCCCGTCGCGCACGATCTGCGCGTCCAGCGTATCAGGGACCGCGTTGCGCTCCTTGTAGCGGTCGTAGACGATATCAGCCGCCCCATCGACGGTGATGAGCAACGGGTTGAGATCAAGATCATCCAGATGGGCTGAGCCACGGCTGACCTGGGTCAGCAAATCTGCCCGGCCCACCACGTCATCAAGGCTGCGCGCACCGATACTGGCGAGGATTTCACGCACTTCCGTGGCGTAGAAAGTGATGAGGTTCACCACCTTATCCGCATTCCCGGTGAACTTCTCGCGCAGCGATTCATCCTGTGTGCAGACGCCGACAGGGCATGTATTCGACTGGCACTGGCGCACCATGATGCACCCCATCGCAATGAGCGCCGCCGTGCCGATGCCGTATTCCTCGGCGCCCAGCATGGCGGCCATGACAATGTCACGCCCGGTGCGCAAACCGCCGTCTGTGCGTAATGTGACGCGGTCGCGCAGATGGTTCATCGACAGCACCTGATGCGCTTCGGTCAGGCCCATCTCCCACGGCAGTCCAGCATATTTTATCGACGTCGCAGGTGAGGCGCCGGTGCCCCCGTTATGCCCCGAAATCAGGATGATATCCGCCTTGGCCTTGGCCACCCCGGCGGCGATGGTGCCCACCCCGGAGGAGGCCACAAGCTTGACCGTCACCTTGCAGCGCGGGTTGATCTGTTTCAGGTCATAGATCAGCTGCGCCAGATCTTCGATGGAGTAGATATCGTGATGCGGCGGGGGCGAGATCAGCGTCACCCCTTTTGTCGAATGCCGCAGGCGTGCAATCAGGTCTGTGACCTTCATACCGGGAAGCTGCCCGCCTTCGCCGGGCTTGGCCCCCTGCGCCACCTTGATCTCCAGCTCTTCGCACTGGTTAAGGTATTCAGCGGTGACGCCAAACCGGCCCGAAGCGACCTGTTTGATCTTGGCCGACGGGTTGTCGCCATTGGGTTCCGGCACGAAATGCGCAGGGTCTTCGCCCCCCTCGCCGCTGTCGGATTTTGCACCAATGCGGTTCATCGCCACATTCAGCGTCTTATGCGCTTCGGGGCTGAGCGCCCCCAAGGACATCCCAGGCGTGACAAAACGCTTACGTATGGAGGTGATACTTTCCACTTCTTCGATCGGCACCGGATTGCCCAGCGGCTTGATCTCCAAAAGGTCCCGCAGGTGGATCGGCGGGTTGCTCTTCATCTTGGCGGAGTATTGTTTCCACATCTCATAGGATGCCTTGTTGCAGGCCATCTGCATCATATGCATCGAGGTGGCTTCCCATGCGTGGGTCTCCCCCGACTGGCGAGCCTTGTAAAAGCCGCCGATGGGCAGGACGGTGGCATCCGCGCGCCATCCCTTGGCATGTACTTCTTCGGCCTTATGCTGGATGCCCCAGGTCCCGATGCCGGAGATACGGCTGGTCATACCGGGGAAATATTCCGCGCACATGGCGCGGGACAGACCCACCGCCTCGAAATTGAGCCCGCCCCGATAGGATGAGATCACCGAAATCCCCATCTTGGCCATGATCTTGAGCAGGCCCTGGTCAATGGCATGTCGATAGCGCGACGTGGCCTCCGTCAGCGTCCCATCGAGCAAACCCCGGTCAATCCGGTCGGCCAGGGAATCCTCTGCCAGATAGGCATTCACGATGGTCGCTCCGGCCCCGATAAGAACCGCAAAGTAATGCGGATCAATACATTCAGCAGACCGCACGCTGATGGAGCAGAAGGTGCGCAGACCCTTGCGCACCAGATGACTGTGCACTGCTGACGTCGCCAGGATCATCGGCATGCCGATCTTGTCCTGATTGCTCATATGGTCGGTCAGAACCAAGTGTCCGGCCCCCGACCGCACCGCATCCTCTGCTTCGGCACGGATGCGCTTCAGACCCTCGTTGAGGCTCCCGGCGCCCGGCGCGAAGGTGCAGTCAATCTGCATCAGGTCGGCGTTGAAATGGGTTGCGAGTTCTTCAAACTGTGCATTGCCGACAAACGGGCTGTCGAGCGTGATGATCTCTGTCTGGCTGCTGTCTTCGTCCAGCACATTCTTGAGGTTTCCGAACCGGGTTTTCAGGCTCATGACCCGATATTCGCGCAGGCTGTCAATCGGGGGGTTGGTGACCTGGCTGAAGTTTTGCCGAAAGAAATGGCTCAGCGGGCGGTACTGTTTGGAGAGCACCGCCGAGGGCGTGTCATCGCCCATTGACGCCAACGTTTCCTTGGCGTCTTCGGCCATGGGCGCAAGAATTTGCTCAATTTCTTCAATGCTGTAGCCAGCAGCAACCTGTCTCTTGCGCAGCTCGGATCCGGTAAACATCGGGGTTTCCGTGATGCCCGACAGGGCGGAATCCAGATCCTTGATCTTGCGCACCCAGTCCCCGAAGGACTGTGATGCGGCAAGCTTGTCCTTGATTTCCGTGTCGTGGAAAAGCTGACCCTCCGCCATATCCACGGCCAGCAACTGACCCGGACCCAACGCCCCTTTTTCGACGACATTTGCCTCATTCAGCGGCACCATACCCGCTTCGGACCCTGCGATCAGCATACCATCGCCCGTCACAACGTAACGCATCGGGCGCAGGCCGTTTCGGTCGAGACCCGCGCAGACCCAACGCCCATCTGTCATCGCAAGGGCTGCGGGGCCGTCCCACGGCTCCATCACGGAATTGCAATAGGAATACATGTCACGCCATGTTTGCGGCAGCTCCACCGCCTGCTTGGACCAGCTCTCTGGAACCAGCATCGTCTTGGCCATGGGCGCGTTCCGACCCGCCCGCACCAGGACCTCAAAGACCGCGTCCAATGCTGCGGAATCCGACGACCCCGCCGGAACGATCGGTTTGATATCTTCGGCCATTTCGCCAAAGGTGGAGGAAGCCATGCGGATCTCATGGCTCTTCATCCAGTTCAGGTTGCCTTTCAGCGTGTTGATCTCGCCGTTATGCGCCAGCATGCGGAAAGGCTGGGCCAACCACCACTGCGGGAATGTATTGGTCGAATACCGCTGGTGATAAATCGCGAAGGCGCTCTCGAACCGCTCGTCCATCAGGTCGGGGTAAAACTCCGCCACCTGCTCGGCCAGCATCATGCCCTTGTAGATGATCGACCGACAAGACAATGACGCAATATACAACGAAGGCACCTGCGCGGCGGCCGCTGCCTTTTCAATACGGCGGCGTATGACGTAGAGCTCGCGTTCGAAGGTCTCTTCGTCAACACCTTTGATGTTGGAGATCAGGATCTGTTCAATCTCAGGCCGGGTCGCATTCGCCTTTTCGCCAAGGCAGGCGATGTTGACCGGCACATGCCGCCAGCCGTAAATGTAGTATCCCATCCGCAGGACTTCGGTTTCGACAATCGTGCGGCAGGTCTCTTGCGCCGCAAAATCCGTGCGGGGCAGAAAAACCTGTCCAACGGCCATCAAGAGATCGGTCTTGGGTTGGTGGCCGGTGCGACGGACCTGATCGTAAAAGAAAGGGGCGGGGATCTGCACATGAATGCCCGCGCCATCACCGGTTTTACCATCGGCATCGACAGCCCCCCGGTGCCAGATCGCCTTCAGCGCCTTGATGCCGTTTTCAACAACACCGCGGCTGGGTGTGCCGTCAATCGATACAACCAGACCAACGCCGCAGGAGGAATGCTCCTCCTCTTCAGAATAAAGCCCGTGCTCCGCCACGTAGGCGCGCTTGGCCTCTTCACGGGCGACCCATGCGTCATCGTATACGGTCATTGGGGTTGTCCTTCCGAAAGGGCGGCTATTTCAGCTTCGAATTCCGCCTTGGTCTGTTTCTTATGCGCGCCGGCAAAGGCATACCCCGCGGGCTTGGAATCGATGTAGATTTCCTTTTCCAGAGACAGCCCACCCGCGTTGTCAACCAACCCGGCGGATACGCCATAGAAATCCTTGCCCGGCACCGTCAGGTGGTACCAGAGGGTCGTGCCGCAGATGTCACACCAGGCCCGCTCAGCCCATTCCGACGAGGCGTAGTTTTTCACCGGTCCTTCATAGGTCAGGGAGCCGGGCGCGGCATCAATCTCCAACAGCGCGCTGCCCGTCCAACGCCGGCACATGTCGCAATGACAAGCACCCAGATGGTCGTTATGCGCCACAAATGTAACCGTGACAGCACCACAGAGGCATTGGCCGTTCATTTCCGCTTTTTCACTCATGTCATTCATCCCTGGCAGCGTTCTGTTGATTGTCGGTATCCGAGTGTCATTCTGCAGCGATTGCTGCGCCCGCACCTAGTTTTTCAAGGATCGCCTCAGCACAGTCGCGACCATCCCGAATGGCCCAGACCACAAGGCTTGCACCGCGCACGATATCGCCCACGGCATAGACGTTCTCAAGATCGGTTTCGCCCGTGGTGAAGGCAGCCTTGATCGTGCCCCAGCGCGTCACGGGCAGGTCCGGCTCGTCCCAGAGGGTGGGCAAGGCCTCCGGCTCGAACCCCAGCGCCATGATGACAAGGTCCGCCTCTTCGATGTAATCGGCGCCTTCGATGACTTCGGGCGCCTGGCGGCCTGTGGCATCGGGCGCGCCGAGGCGCATCTTCTGCACCATGACGCCGGAAACGGGATCACCGGTAAATCCTTTGGGTGATGAAAGCCATTCGAAGACAACGCCCTCTTCTTCGGCATTCTGCACCTCGCGTTGAGATCCGGGCATGTTTGCGCGGTCGCGGCGGTAGAGGCATTTGACACTCGTCGCCCCCTGCCGAACCGACGTTCGGACACAGTCCATCGCCGTGTCCCCGCCACCAATCACAACGACCTTTTTGCCCTCGGCGTTCAATTCACCGCTGTCAAACGCAGGCACCGCATCGCCAAAACTTTTCCGGTTGCTGGCCGTCAGAAAATCAATTGCCCGCACCAGGCCACCCGCTCCGACACCCGGGGCTTCGATTTCGCGCGATTTATAGACACCAGTTGCGATGACCACAGCGTCGTGTTTGCCGCGGATCTCGGCAAAAGAGATGTCCTGACCCACAGCGCAATTCAGCTCAAAGCTGACACCACCCAATTCGAGCTGCTCATTCCGGCGCATCACCACATCTTTCTCAAGCTTAAAGCCGGGGATGCCATAGGTCATCAACCCACCCGCACGGTCATAACGATCATAAACGGTCACCTGCACACCCGCGCGGCGCAACACGTCCGCCGCAGCCAGTCCGCCGGGCCCCGCGCCGATGATCCCAACCGATTCGGATCGTTCACCGGAGGGTGAGATCGGCTGCACCCAACCTTCTTCCCAGGCGGTGTCGGTGATATATTTTTCAACCGCACCGATGGTGACGGTCCCGTGGCCTGACTTCTCAATCACGCAATTCCCCTCACAGAGGCGATCCTGCGGACAAATCCGTCCACAGATTTCCGGGAAGGTGTTTGTGGCCTGGCTGACTTCATAAGCTTCGCGCAGACGTCCTTCCGCGGTAAGGCGCAGCCAGTCGGGGATGTTGTTGTGCAAGGGGCAATGGCTTTGGCAATAGGGCACGCCACACTGGCTGCACCGGCTCGATTGCTCCTTGGCTTTCGCATCGGCGTATTCGGCATAGATTTCCTTGAAGTCTTCGCGACGCGTATCTGCCGCACGCTTTTCGGGCATGTCCCGCTCAACGGTCACAAACTTCAGCATCTCTTGCCCAGCCATTGCATAAATCCTCAGCAAATTTCCAGAATTGCACCCTTACGGGAACTCAAAGGGGAAATAAAGTCAGCGACACTGACTTACTTTTAAAAAATTCGCTACTGACCCAGATGTACTAAGGCTCCAGTCCGGGAATTTAGGACCGATTCGGGCATAAATTGACGCATTTCCTTTGATTCCCTGTTCTTATACCACAGTCGCAAAGTACGCTGCGCGAGATCTAACACATGACACTTTTCTACCTTTTCGTCGTTGCGGCGATACAAGGGCTGACCGAGTTCTTACCCGTGAGTTCGTCAGGCCATCTGGTGCTTTTACCTACCCTCACAGGTCATGCCGACCAGGGGCTCGCGATCGATGTCGCAGTGCATGTCGGGTCGCTGGCTGCTGTTGTGCTTTACTTCTGGACAGACGTTCGCATCGCCCTCGCCGGCACAGCACGTCTGGCGCAGGGCAAGGTAGATACGCAAGGTGCTTTTCTGGCGCTCTGCCTCGGGATTGCGACCGTTCCGGTGATTGTCGCCGGGCTGGCCATCAAGCTGACCGGGCTCGACGAGATTCTGCGATCCGTTGCCGTGATCGGCTGGACCATGCTGGGGTTTGGCCTTGTCCTCTATTGGGCCGATAAGACAGGTACCACAACGCGCACTGCGAGCACATGGACAATCAGGGATGCCGCGATCATGGGGCTGGCGCAGGTCCTGTCACTTATTCCAGGCACCTCGCGGTCAGGGATCACGATAACCGCTGCGCGCCGGCTGGGATATGAGCGCGAAGGGGCCGCCAAGCTATCGATGCTGATGTCGATTCCAACGATCTTTGCATCGGGCGTGGTGCTCAGCTTTGACGTTGTTGGCACCGCGAATTGGCAGATCGCACGCGACGGCTTGATCGCTGCCGCGTTCGCTTTCGCATCAGCGCTGCTGGCTCTGGCCCTGATGATGCGCCTGTTGCGAACGGTGAGCTTCACGCCCTACGTTATATACCGCGTCATCTTGGGCGTGATTCTGTTGGTCTACGCCTACAGTTAAGTTCTGAGATTTTTGGCCGATCTCTTGATCGCATCATACTGGCCGGATGGCCGGAACCGCCAAAGATATTCAGGCAGAACCGAGGTCAATGCTGTCGGCTCGATCCCCAGATCATCAAAACCCCGATCCCCTTCCCCTACCACATTATCACGGGCCAGATTGCGAACCTGATCGCGGGTGATCATTCCGTTCTTGATAAGCCCCAAAGACAACGTCTGGATCATGTCAAAGCCGAACGCCATAATCCGTGCCATAAAGAACGGAATGTTCACGATCAATCGGCGGCGGTGGATCGTGTCGAGCATCATCTGCATCAAGGTTCGGAAAGATGCCACTTCGGGCCCGCCCAATGCGTAGATGCCAGGTTCGACCGATCCGGTCAGTGCCTGTTCGGCAGCCTTGGCTACATCATCGACATAGACTGGCTGGAACCGGGTTTCCGCGCCGACGACCGGCAAAACCGGGCCAAATTTGGCCATGCTCGCGAACCGGTTAAAGAACTGGTCTTCCGGGCCGAAAACAATAGAAGGGCGGAGGATCACGGCAGAGGGCATATGCTTGGTAACGCCCGCTTCCCCAAGGGCCTTCGTACGGGCATAATCGCTATTTGACTCCGAGTCGGCTCCGATGGCCGAAATATACACCATCTTCGAGATACCTTGCTCCGCGGCAATCCGCGCCACGCGCTCGCCGCCTCCAGCCTGAACGGCGTCAAAACTGTTTTTGCCAGCCTCCGCCAGAATGCCAACACAATTCACAACAGCATCGGCGCCTGCCATCACCTGTTTTACAGAGGCATCATCGCGAATATTGCATAGAACCGGCTCCACCTGACCAACAACGCCATATGGTTTTACAAAAATCGCTTCGTTTGGCCTGCGAACGGCCACTCGGACGCGCCAACCGGCCTTGGCCATCCGGCGGGCGATATAGCGCCCGACAAAACCTGAACCGCCGTATATTGTGACCAGTTTGGACATCACTTGCCTCTTTTGCCGTCTGCTGATTTGATGTAGCCTCGTAGATCATCTGAAACAAGGCGCAAATGGGCGCAGTATTTTGGCGGTATTTATAGAAATCTCCAAGGAATTCGCGCGAATTTCCGTTTGACACCCCACTTGCTTGAGCTTAAACGGCAAATTCACGACACCGGCCCAGGTGGCGGAATGGTAGACGCGCTAGCTTCAGGTGCTAGTGTCCGTATGGACGTGGAGGTTCGAGTCCTCTCCTGGGCACCATAATTCCGCTCTCAAAAATGTCCTAAACGCCGGAAAAACAGGGATTTCCTTGTTTTTCCGGCGTTTTTTTGTTGACAAATGTTGCGTGATCCCGCAACAATTCCCGCAACACTAAGTCACAAACGGGAAACGAAAATGACCTTGATCCGCTCAATCTTCGACACTTGGTTGCCCTTCGGCTTCGGCCTTGCGGCGTTCGTCCTTCATGTCCGCTTCGACATCGCTCCGACGGTTCAAGGTTTGGTGGGGGTCCTGTTCTGATGCGCCGCCTTACCGATAGACATTTGCAAATCGAAATCCAGCGCACCTTTGATGGCTACCCCGACGACTCCCTCGACGGTTGGGGCGATATTGAGGACGCCAAGTCTCACACCTTCGATGAGGGCGATCTGGTCGCGATCGACACGGCGCACGGCCCGCGCCGCGCCCTAGTCGTTTTTGTGTCTCGCAAATACAGCGAATGGTCCGGCGACTGGATTCAATGCTACAAGGTCCGGCTGGCAAAGGCCGACGGGACCCTCGGCAAGGCTTGGCGTTGGGCATATCCGGGCGATCTTGAGCGCGGCTTTGCTGCCCTTAAGGCGACCGCAGAGGTCGCACAATGAGCGGCCGCCTGTCCTTCGACTACATCACGAAAGAGGCGGCCGACGGCGCGGCCTTCAAAGTCCGCGACCGGCTTCTGTTTGAATACTTCAACCCGCGCGGCGCGGTCTCTGCAAAGCGGTCGATGGACGATCGGGTTGAAGATCTTGTCGACCGGGGCCTCGCCGCGACCGGCGCGCTTTTCGTGCATGGATCGCTGAACCGATACCACGTCGAGAAACTTTCAAAGCTACTTCGCCAAAAACGCCCTCGGCGCTGGCCTGTAGAATATCACGCCCGGGCGATCCGGCGAGAAATCGTAGAGGCGGCCGCATTCATCGCAGAAAAGGAATCCGCGCAATGAGTTTTGACACCCCCACAAACCGCGGCCGCGCCGACAAGATTGTCGAGATCGTCGGGCACCTGAAACGCTCGGCCGGGGCGAACAAGCCGACCCCGTCCGAGGTCGCCGAGATTTTGGCCCCGGCGATCGACGCCCTGCGCGACCTCGGCGCGATCCCGACCGCCCCCGAGGGCGGCGCGATCGAGGACGTTGACGCGGCTATTCGTTCCGCGACCGTGTCCGGCCCGCACCCTGTCCCCCGCAGGATCGACCCGGACATGGCGCAATTGACTTACTGCGTTTCCCGCGCCCGGGCTGCGATGCGGTCAATGGAGGAAATGTCCGAAATCTTGAAAAAGAAACACGAAAAGGAATGTGCGCAATGATGCCTTGGCAGATGAAAGAAACCGCAAAAAAGGACTCCGACGGCTTTCCAGTCCAGCGCCTTCATTTTTTCGATTACGAGGGCGACCGGCTCTTGGCTGAGTTGGACGCTTGCGCCCCTGCGGCGACTATCAACACGGATGAATTTTCTTACATTATGCTTTCACCCGATCAACTCCGGCGCATTGCCGATTGGGTCGAGCGCGCGCAAGTCAAAACAGATGCTTGGAATGAGTCGGTCGCGGGTAAGAGGTACTTAGCCGAGATCAGGGGCGAGTCTGCGCAATGAAGGTGCTGATCGCCTGCGAGTGTTCCGGGACCGTCCGCGACGCCTTTCTCGCCCTCGGGCATGACGCATGGTCTTGTGACCTCAAGGCGTCGGAAACCCCGAGCAATCGCCACATTCAGGACGACGTCCGCAACGTCCTGCAATTTGAGCAATGGGACCTGTTGGCGGTTATGCACCCGCCATGCACCCGGCTTTGCAACTCGGGCGCGCGGTGGTTGACCGAACCCCCGGAAAACCCCCCGGCCGATTGCACACCCGCCGAGGCCGCCGCATGGCCGACCCTCGATCGCGAGGCGCGGCTTGCGATGATCTGGGCACACTTGGACGCCGGGGCGGCGCTGTTCTCGGATTGCTGGAATGCCGACGTCCCCCGGATCGCTGTCGAAAATCCGATTATGCACAAGCACGCAAAGGCCCGGATTCGGAATTACGAGAAATTCGCCCAAACTGTCCAGCCTTGGCAATTCGGCACCGATCCCGACGGTCTGGATAATGAGAAAAAACGGACGTGCTTTTGGTTGAAAGGCTTGCCGCTTCTGACCGCGACCGGGACCCTCGACGGCACAACCGCCCGCGATAGCGTCCACAAGGCCCGCCCCGGCGAAAACCGGGCGGCCGAGCGGTCCCGCTTCTTTCCGGGCATGGCGGCCGCTATGGCGGCACAATGGGGCGGCTCTGCCCTTAATGAGGTTCAACGCTATGCCGCGTAAACGCCGAGTGAATCGCCGCCCCTCATACCGTCACGCGGTCGAGTGGATCGCATTAGAGGACAATCCGGGCGGCGAGGACCCGGCCGACTGGATCGCCGGGTATCTGACGACGCATCTTGTTGCCGATCTGTTCGGCGCTGAGCCACGCGACGTCGCCGAGGACGTTGCAAAGGTAAGACTTGCGAATGACCTGATCGTAGGGGAGTGTTAATTATGGCTAAGACTGTTCATGGACACCACATCGGAGATGCGGAGGTAACGCTGCGGCTTCTGCCCGGCGAGATCGATCTTGCGCTTGAGGGGTTGGATCAACTCTCTCAGATGGTGCAATTCGACGCGGATCACGGCGGCTCGGATGAGCCGGAGGTATCACGGGCGATGCTAAAGCAGATCGGCGACCTCTACCAAAAACTGCGGGCGTATCAGGAATGAAACGCGCTGAAAAAACTGATTTCGAGGCCCGTCTTGCCGCCTGCGATCGGCCCGTGAAGGATCACCGCCCCCACAAATCCCGGCCATTGTGGGATACCTATCTGCCTGCGGCGGTCGGGTATGCGTTTTTTGCTTTCAATTTGTGGATTCTCGCTCGAATCCTTCTCCCCTGATCTTGCGAGTTGATTTTCAAGACCCCGCAACGTAGAGAGGGGGGTCACTTTCGCGGGAGTAGTCTGAATGATGCGCAAGGTATTGGTTTATATGTTTTTTAGTGTTGCTTTTGTTGTAGTTTTAGTTGTGGCAGGGGTGACGCTAACCCGCAACAGCTTTGATCAAGTCGCCTATTTCAAGACCCCTGATCTCAACCGGGTGTTGATCTACTCTGCCGACAGTGGCCCGGATTCCGATGAGGTTCGCTCGATATTGTCCCGCGTCCCTTGGACTGAGGGACAACTCACGACCGCCTATCTCTACAACCCCTCCGACGCCGAGGCCGCCCGCCTCTCTCTCACCGCCGCCCCGGCTTCTTTCCTCGCGGCGTCCGACGCTGTCGAGGCGGCCGCACCTACGTTCTCTTGTCGTCTCACTATCGCCCCGACCGGATCAAAAGTCTGGGCGGGCGATTGCTCGGGAGGCTGATCTGTGGGGATCACCAATGATCGGGGCCGCTACTACTTCGTGATGCGTGTCCCGAAAAGGTTCAAGGGTATTGTTTGCGGCAAGGATGGTAAGCCCGTCAGTCAGGTCCGGCAGGCGCTCCACACGGACAGTAGAGACGAAGCCAACGCCAAGGCAAAACAGGTTGAGGCGGCTTTTCTGGCGCAATGGGAGGCGCTTGCCGCGGGCGACGGCGAGGCGGCACACAAGCACTATACGAACGCGCGCAAGATCGCCTCTGCCCACGGATTCACATATCGGCAGATCGATGATCTCAATACCGGCGACTTGCAGGAATTGCTTAAGCGGCTTCTGTCGCTTCGCGAGGGCGAAAGCGTCAAGGCCCCCGAGGTCCGGTCCGCCATTATGGGCGCTGTCCCGGCCGTCACCCCGAACCTGATGGAAGTTTTCGAGGAATACCGCGACCTGACGGCCGTGGATCGTCGCGAGAAATCCGAAGCCCAAGCGAAGCGATGGGAGCAACTGCGCCGCCATGCGGTCGAGGTTTTCAATAAGGTCATCTTTGACGACCCGCGGTTTTCCGAGGACCCGCTACCCGTCGGCTCGATCACCCGCGCCCATGCGCTTGCCTATCGCGAGCATTGGTCTAAGCGGGTCGCGTCTGGCGAGGTCACGGCAGGGGCTGCAAACAAGCATATAGGGATGCTGGCTACGATTATCGACACTTGGTCGAAGCTGACCGACGTTCCCCTGCCGAACCCGTTCAGGGGGTTGCGACTCGCGCCCGGGAAAGAGGGCCGCATCCCGCCTTTCTCGCCCGAATGGATCACCGAAAAATTGCTCGCCAAGGGCGCTTTCGAGTCGCTCAACGATGAGGCGACCGACGTTTTCCTGATGATGATCAACACCGGACTTCGGCCTTCCGAAATCACCGACGCGCCCCTGTCCGATTTTGAAGTCGATGCCCCTATTCCTTTTTTCCGGGTGGCCCCGCACGGCCGCGAATTGAAGGTCTCTCACACCGAACGGGAAATCCCCCTGCTTGGCGTCTCTCTCGCCGCCGCAAAACGGATCGCCGCCCGTGGTGGTATCAAGAGGTACGCCCACAAGGCGAACGGCTGGTCGGCGGCCGTCACGAAACACCTTCGGGTTCACGGCCTGCGCGAAACCGAAAAGCACTCTCCCTACAGCCTGCGGCATTCTATGGAGGATGCTTTGCAGCGGGTCGGGGCCGACGATCGTATCCGGGCCGACATTCTGGGCCACAAATACGCCCGACCAAAGTATGGCGACGGCGGCGCTCTGCCTGCCCGATTGGGGGTCTTGGAGAAGGTCGCCTATCCGGCCCGCGCCGAGGATTGCGTGAGTTGATCCCCGCGCTGTTGGTTGCGACATTCCTTGCCGCGCCGGACCCGATTGTGGTTGTGGATGGAGACACGATCAAGACCCGTGAACACGGCCGAATGCGGATCGAGGGGATTGACGCGCCCGAAATGCGTCACCGGGCGGACTGCCTGCCCGAATTGCTTTTGGCTGAAAAATCTAAGGCGAGACTTGAGTCGCTCTTGTCGGGCGGTGTTGTGGTCGAGTTCACCGGCCGCCGCGATGGATGGAACCGCCCGCTTGTCCGTCTGCGCTTGCCGGACGGCCGACTTGCGGGTCAGGTTTTGATTTCTGAGGGGCTGGCGATAACCTGGTCGGGGTCTCCCGGCGAGTGGTGCGACTCTTAGCCTGCCTTGCGGGCAAGGGTGCGCGCCCGCTCGACTGCTGATCTGGCCGCGTCCCGGTTCTTAAGTTCGGCCTCTATGCGCAGAAACGTCGGCAGGTAGATATCCCCATCGAGGTCAACGAGAATAGCGGCGACGCGCAGTGCCTCTTGAAGGTCTTGGGATTTAACCGACACTGAACACCGCCCGGATCGAGTAGAGGGAAAGTTTCTTGCGGAAGGTATCGGGGGCCAGTCCGGCGAGATCGGCCGCCTTGCGCTTATTGCCGCCCGCTTCCGTCAGGACATGGCCGAGATAACGCGCCTCGACGTCTTTTATGACATCGGCGAGAGTACGGCCCGCCATGTCGATCTGCATTGCGTGAGCCTCAACTGTAGGTTGGGCGCTATCGTTGTCAGTCATAGACTGCACCTCGCTATTATTGGGTAGTCGCAAATCACTAGGGAATTTCCTACACTCTACTATGGCGAGAAAATCCCGCAACATATAATTCATCTAACCTTGGGGAAAACTACTCGGCAAAGCGGAAAAATTAGGCTATTCCGGGCAAATTGGACCGATCAGGTGAAATTTTTCCGTTATACAAGCGTATATAGCCGGTAAGTTGGAAAAATACCTGCAAATCAGGTATGGTTTGAAACTGTAATCCCGCAACATAATAGTCCAGAAGGGAAGGCATCCGATTAGAGGTGCTTTCCATGTCCGACCATGATGCAGATCAACCCCAAGGCGAAAACGTCACTCTATCAGAAGGCGATTGCCTCGCCGTTCTCGCTGAGCTTCCCGAAAACTCATTCGACGCGATCGTAACCGATCCCCCGTATCACCTCGCGTCTATCGTGAAGCGCTTCGGCGGGCCGAATGCGGCCGCGGCGAAAGAGGGCACCGACGGCCTCTTTCAGCGATCCTCTAAGGGCTTCATGGGTAAGGAATGGGACGGCGGCGACATTGCCTTCCGTCCCGAGACGTGGGCCGCCTTGCTGCGGGTTGCCAAGCCCGGCGCACATCTGGTCGCCTTCAATCACTCCCGCACATTCCACCACATGGCGACCGCGATCGAGGCGGCCGGTTGGGAAATCCGCGACTCGATCTTTGATCTTTACGACACCGCCGACGCTTGGGCCGACTTCCTCGATACCCTCACTGCCGATCAGTCCAAAGGCTTGCACCGCGCGCTTGCCGGGGCCGACGGCCCGTTGATGGGCTGGCTTTACGGGACCGGCTTTCCAAAATCTCACGACGTTGCGGCCGGGATCGACATGCTGCGCGACGATCACGCCGAAATCATCAAGGTCACTGCATGGATCGCCGAGGCTCGCGATCGTGCCGGTCTGACGAACGCCAAGATTGACGAGGTGTTCGGGACGAATGGCATGGCTGGTCACTGGACGACAAGAGGTGCGCAGGCCGCTATTCCGAAGCCCGACCAATGGAACCGGCTCAACAGTCTTTTTGCAATGTCGGTCCCCGCCGAAATCGAGGACCTGGTCGATCGCCTGAATGACCGCAAAGGAAAGCCCGGCGAGGCATGGGGTCAGCGCGAGGTCGTCGGCGAGGAAACATATTCCCGGACTGATAACGGATCGTGGGCCGAGCATGTCGAAAGCGGCATGTTCAAGGGCGGCGAGCGCACCCGAAAGATCACCCGCGCAACCGCGGCGGCTTCGCAATGGGAGGGGTGGGGGACCTGCCTTAAGCCCGCGATTGAGCCGATCGTCCTCGCCCGCAAACCCCTTGCCGCCGGGTCTGTCGCCCGCCAGACGATTGCGACCGGGACCGGCGGCCTCAACATCGACGCCGCTCGCCTGCCGGACGGTAATCGCTGGCCTGCGAACGTGACGCATGACGGTTCGACCGAAGTTTTGAAGCGGTTCCCCTTTGATGAAACCGGCTCTTTCGGTCGGTTTTTCTATTCATCCAAGGCCAGCAAAGCCGACCGCGCCGGGGCAAAGCACCCGACGGTCAAGCCTCAAAGCCTGATGCGCTGGCTTGTTCGTATGACGACGGCCCGCGGCGGTCTTGTCCTCGACCCGTTCGGCGGGTCCGGCTCGACCGCTTGGGCGGCCGCAACTGAGGGTCGCCGCTGTCACCTGATCGAGCGCGACGCCGAATACGCCGCTCATATCCGGTCCCGCCTTCCTGAATTTGACCCGACCCGAATTGCCGAGGCCGCCGCCGCCCGGGCCAAGTCGGCCGCTGAAAGCGCAACCGACGATCAACCCTCTCTGTTTGGAGAAATCACAAAATGAACACCGCATTGCGCATAAACCCGACCCGCGCCGAGGAATTGACCTCTTTTGCCAACCCCAAGCTGCTGCACTTTCTGGCGGCCGCCGCCCGGGCCGAGGCCGAGCGCCGCCCGCTGGCCCGTGTCGCCGGTCTGGATGGTGCAAACCTGATGCTTTTCCGCGCGACCGCGATCGAGCGCGGGTTTCTGGATCACGGAACCGACCGGCTGACCCGTGCGGGGTGCGTGTGGGCCGCCGGTCAGTTTGCCCCCTTTGCCGCCCTTCTGACCAGAACCACGCGGGAGTCCTGATCCTATGTCGTCGCCCTATCCACGCCGCCCCCGCCTGCTGATCGCGGCCGCCTCGATTGTCGTTTCCAATGGGGGCGCAAAGGTCAGGCCGCTGGCTGTCGCTCTTGCAGATGAGGCCGCACTGGAATCGGCCCGGCACAATCCCGGCCCGGGCGAGATTTTCCACACTTGGGCGGCCCACGTCCAAGCGGTCGCTGACCTGATCGCCTCGATCAATGCGGACGAAACCGCCCGCAATCTCTTGCCCCGTTCCTCTCTCACCGTCGTTAAGTAAGGACCCCCGCCATGCCTGCGATTACACCTGATCACGCCGCCGCATATCTTCGCCACACCGTAGGGACTGAGCCGATCCGCGAGATCGCACGCGCCGACGGGGTTCACGCTTCTACCGTCCTGCGCCGCATCCGCTCAATTGAAGATGCGCGGGACTGCCCGATCTGGTCTCAGATTTGGGACGACATTTCCCGCGAGTATGCCGCCCCCAAGACCGACGCCCCGCGCGGCTTCGACCTTGCGTCGCTGCTCTGCTACCTCGGCACGTCTGTTTGCGAAGTTTCGGCCGCGCTCGCGACCGCCTCTATCGGCCGCAAGTCTACGGTCTCGATTCTGGTCGGGGTCGAGACATCCCGATCCCCTGTCCTGCAAAATGGCGACCAGGTCGCGACGATCTCCCGCGCGGCCGCCCTTGGTCTTGTCCTGTCCGGCGCGGCACGCTGCAAGCCGGGACAAGGGACCGTCCGGGTCGCCCGACTGGAATTGACCGGCGTCGTCCCGGACGTTCTCGCCGGGATCGAGACGCCCCCGGCTGTCAAGCCTGCGGCACGCCGGATCGCAGCCGAAAGCCGCAAGAGGTACGGCCCGACATACGGCTCGACGCTGGTCGCTCAAATGGAACGGTCAGGCAGCATGTCCGCCGCAAAGTTTGACGCCGAGCATATCGCGCTTGTCTGGTCGATGATCGAGACCGCGCAAACCGATCCCGCGCGTTTTCTGGACGCAATCGCCGACCTCAATATCGGCGAGACACTTCCCCCGATCTTCAAGGCTTTGATTGTGGACGGCTTGGGGTTCGAGGCGACCGAAAAGTCCCTCGGCTGGCCCGCCCGGTCCTGCAAAATGATCTTTCTGATCGCGCTCGATCTGGCCCGCGACCGCGGCTATGCGGCCTGACCCATGGCAAAGGTCGAACCCCTCGCGCCGCGCCCCTTTCCCTGCATGGTCTGCGGCGTAGAGCCTGCCCCTTATGGTCTCGGCTGGCCGGGCTTCAAGGATGCGCGCCCGGCGGCGATCCGCAACGCGGGAACCTTCCGGCACTGCGGATCGGTCGAGTGCAACGCTCAAGGCATCGCCCGGATGCAAACGGCCGCCCGCACCCCGTTCCCATGGTCCTCGACGCTCTACCCGAAAAAGGTCCGCGACCGGGTCGCCGAGATCACCGGGGAACCCCCGCCCCGACCCCCCGCGCCCTCACCGCCGAAACCTCAACCCCCTGCAAACGACAAACAAGGACTCCTGTTATGACCAAGAAAAAGCCCACGACCACACTCAAGAAACCCGCCCCGAGCCTTTCCGGGTCCGTCCATCCCGAAGGCGCACCCGTGCATGAAAACGGCAGCGTGAAGACGGACGCACCGGTCGATAATTCTGCCACGCCGGAAGCACCCGACGCGCCGGAAAAGTCTGACACCCCCGAATTTACCATGCCCGCCGACGCAAAGCTGTCTGTCGGCGATCTTGAAACAAACTGCCCGGACCCCGAGGCCCTGATTTCGCAAAACCTAGAAGACAAAGAGGCCCCGTTCATGGATGTTCCCGAGGGGTGGACCGAAAGCGCGGTCTGGACCGGCACCGGCTACCTTGACGTCCTCGATCCTGATCCTCTCGCGATCAAACTCGCCGAGATCGCCCGCGGCCTCGCCCGTCAATACCGCTTCGGACCGGCTCTGTTGGACGACTACACGGTCGCCGAGCATTCCGTCGGCGCGTTCCGTATCATGCGGGCGATCGGAATTGACGAGGGTTGGAGTGACGAAAATCGCCTGAATTTGGAGCGCGCCGCGCTTCTGCATGATGCGCCCGAGTATCTGATCGGCGACATGCTGTCCCCGATCAAACGCCAATGCCCGGCATACCGGGACATCGATGCGTTCATATCGCGCGCCGTTGAAGTCCGTTTCGGTCTGCCCGCCTTCATTCTGGAATGCGACGAAGTCCGGCGCGTTGACCAGCTTGCGGCCGATACCGAGGCCCGGGTCTTTATGCCGGACATGCCCGCTTGGCCCGGCATGTCCGACGGCCACCCGGACGGCATTTGCCGGACCACGAAACCGGCCGCCTACTTCCTGCGGGTCGCTGACAGTCTGGGGCTGCGCTGATGGGGTCTTTCGCCGCCTTCTTTATTGCAGCCCTCGGCGTCGTCGGGATCGTCGGGGCCTTCATTCTCGGCGGGATCATTGATGTGATCCTGAGCGCCTTCGGCGTCCCGAAATTCGTCTTTCCGATTGTCCTGTTGTGCCTCGGCGCATTGGCGATCTGGGGCGAGCGGCGCTGATGGCCCTCTCCGACGACGTCAAGAAAAAGGTCTCACTTGTGGCCGAGGCTGCGCGGGTTGTCACATGGGACACCCGCAAATCCTCGCCCAAGCGGGGCGATTACTGGTCGCCCTGTCCCTTTCACGGCGAGGCGACGCCCTCTTTCCATGTGACGGAAAAGCCCGGCACCCCCGGGCAGTTCTATTGCTTTGGCTGTTTCGCAAAAGGGTCTGTGATCGACTTCGTCATGGCGCTGGACGGCGTCTCTTTCGCCGAAGCGGTGAAGCGCCTCGCGGACAGCGGCGGCGTCGGCCGAGTTGTAGACCCGGTGCAGCAAAAGCGCGTCCGGGACGAAGCGGCCGCCCGTCAAGCGGAGGCCGAGGCCGAGGACGAAGCTAAGGCCGAGCGCCACCACGCGGCGGCGTTGCGGCTCTGGCATGACTGCGGTCCGAACCATATCGGTCCGGTTGCGGACTACCTGATAGGTCGCGGGATCGACATTGCCGCCCTCGGCGGCGTCCCTGCAACCTTGCGCTATCACCCGAATTTGCCCGCCCGATCAGAGTCAGGCGAGATCATCCATCGCGGCCCGGCAATGGTTGCCGCGATCGGTCGCGGCCGTCTGATCGGCGTTCACCGGACATGGATTGACGGCAACGCCCGCGCCCGCCTTCCCGATGGGACCAAAATCCCCAAAGCATCCCTTGGCCGCACCGGGTCGATCTATGGTCAGCCCGTTCGCCTGACACCCCCCGCCCCGGGCGGCGACATGATCGTCGGCGAGGGGATCGAAACCACACTGGCGGGGCTTGTCCGGTTTCGCCGGGATATGGGCGACAACGTCGCCGCCGAATGCGCGCTGAACCTCGGCGCACTGACCGGCCCGGCCGACCCGGACGCCCCGGCCGAGGGTATATCCGCCGCGACCGGCAAGGCCCTGCCGTCCCCGCGCCCCTTGATAGGCCCCGACCGCCCCGGCTGGCTTCCGGCCGAGCCGGTTCACTTCTGCATGATCCTCGCCGATCCCTCGACCAAATGCCCCGAGACTGCCCGCCTCAACGCCGAGCGCGCCCGCGCCAAAATCAACCCCCATTGCACCCATGCCGCGAGCCTCGCGATTCCCCTCGACCGTTGGGATCACGGCGACGACTTCGCCGACCTCGCCAAGAAAGGACTCCTTAAATGACAAAAACCCCAGAAATGCCCGCCGACTTCGCCGCGATCAAATCCGAGATTGACGCCGCAAACCTCACACCCTGGTCGAAAGCGCGCATTCTGTCGGCGCTGTCCGACATGGCTTGGATCAATCCGCCTGCGGTGGACGGGTCTGCGATCGAGGCCGCGGCCGACGCGATCTTTCAGGTTCGGCAAGGCTGCAAGGCCGATAAGGTCGTCGGTCATGCGCCCTTTGATTATTGGGCCGCCGAGGCTGCGCTGGCGCAAGTGACGCCGCGGCTCGACCTTCTGACCGTGATCGAGCATCATATCACCTTTTCGCTTGAAACCTTCGGGCCGGGCGAACGTCTCGCCGGGACGCTCGATCATTTAAGGGGTGAGCTGGTCGAGATCGAAGCCGATCCGCACGATTGCGAGGAATGGGTCGACGTGATCCTGCTTGCGATCCAAGGCGCAGCCCGCCACGGTCACAACGCCGAGGCGATCGCCGCGAAATGGCTTTTCAAAATGGCGAAAAACAACGCCCGGACTTGGCCCGACTGGCGCACGGCCGATCCCGACAAGGCGATCGAGCATATCCGCGGTAACAAAATGAAAACCGATTGCGTTTGCGGCGGATCGGGCATGGTCTCCGGGCTGCCGGGTCTTGTTGAATACTGCCCGCGCTGCCGTCCACATGAGCGGGCCGACGCGGAATGATAAAGGCGACGCAAGCGGACGTCGACCGCTTCCTGCGGTACGTCCGCGTCCTGCCGTGCGGTTGCTGGTTCTGGATCGGCGGCCGGTCCAAGGGGCGGGGCAATAAAATCCCATATGGCACCTTTAACGTGAACGGCCGCGCCGTCCGCGCGCACCGCTTTGCGTCGGAGGTCCTTGGGCGTCAATCCTGCCCGCCGGGACACCATCGGGATCACACGTGTTGTTTTTCGCTCTGCGTCCACCCCGATCATATCGAGGTCGTGACGGCAGAGGAAAACCAGCGTCGCAAGATCGCCCGGAAGGCCGCCCCGCCCGCATTCAATCTGGAAGGCTGATTTATGCCCGACAATCGAAAACTTCCCGCCGCAACCGCGGCGGCCGCTCTGACGATGGCCGAGCGCCTGCGCCTCGAATTGAACGACACCGACAACGCCGCCCGGCTTCTGTCCGTTCATGGCGAGGACCTGGTCTTTGTGGACGGTAAGGGCTGGTCTGTCTGGGATGGCTCGCGCTACTCTTTCCGGTCCGGCGGCCTTGCGGCGCTGGAAATCGGATTGCGTCTGCGTGAGATCATCCAAGAGGAAGCCGAGGCCGCCCGCGGGATGCTTGAATTTCCCGAATTTCAGATCATGGCCCGTTTGGAGGAAAGCCGCACCCGCCGGACGAAGCCGATCCTTGTTGACATGGACGCCGCCCGGGCCGAGTTGACCCAAGAGGCCGTCACGAAGCTGAAAAACCACGCCACCAAATGCGGCAACCTCGACAAGGTCAGAAAGGCCCTTGAGGTTGCCGAGGTCCGCAGGCGAGTCGAGGTTGACGATCTCGACAATGATCCCTTTGCGTTTGTCGTGACAAACGGTCAGGTCGATCTGCGAAAGGCCGCCGCTTGGGACCCTTCTGGCTTCACCGACGAACGCGAGGCCCGGGCCTCAAAGGCCGAGTGGCTGCGCCCGACGGATCGGGGCAGTCTGCCGTCCAAATGCGGCGGCGTTGCCTTCGATCCCCACGCCGAGGCCCCGGGTTGGCTCAAGTTCATAGAATTGATCCTGCCCGACCAAGAGGTCCGGGACTGTGTCCAGCGTATCCTTGGCGCGACCCTGCTCGGCGAAAACCGGGCGCAGGTCTGCATCATCCTGCGCGGCCCCGGCGGGAATGGGAAATCGACGCTCTTGAACGGCCTGCAAAACGTCCTTGGCACAAAGGACGGGTACGCCGCCCCCTGCAAAATCGAGATGTTTCTGGAAACCGGGAACAGTTCGAGCGGCGGGCCGACGCCCGAGGAAATCAACCTGCCCGGGGCGCGCGCCTACATCGCCACCGAACCCGGCGCGCGGGACATTCTCTCGGCGAAAAAGATCAAGGGCCTGACCGGGGGCGACAAACGCATGTCCCGGGGCCTGAATAAGGATTTCTTTTTCTGGACGCCGCGGGGTGTACCTATCCTGTCCTGCAACCGGACGCCGAAGATCAAAGATGAAGATGAAGGCACGCGCCGCCGCTTGGTTTTTGTCCCTTTCGAGGTCAATCTAAGGACCCTTCCGATCGAGGAACAGCGCCCACAAGCCGAGGTTGAGACGGAATTGCGGGCCGAGGGGTCCGGTATTCTGAATTGGCTTCTGGACGGTTTTTCAGAGTTCATGCACCGGGGCGTTGACATGCCCGAGTCCATGCAGGAATTGAAATCGTCGCTCATGCAATCGGCCGACCCTGTCGGCGTATTTCTGGACGACATGGTCGAGATCGACCCGTCGTCGCGGATCAAGGTCACGGACTTTTACAAGGTCTATGAGAAGTGGTGCGACGAAGCCGGGCACACGCTTTATCAGTCAAAAACGGTCCGCGAGATCATGGTCGAAAAGGGTTTCGATAACAAGAAATACCAAGGCTATCACAGATGGAAGGGCCTGACGTGGGCCGCCGATGCAGCCCCGATCGTGACTGCGGTTTTGGGCGCTGATGCTGTCCCCCGCACCCCCTTACCGCCCGAAGCGCCCCCTTTCTGACCCCCGCGCCCCCTTGGGGATTTTAAGGGGACTCCCCCCTTTTCCCCCTATCGGGGCGGGGGGAGAAAAGCGGAGCGATCCCGGGGGATCGCAAGGGGAATGTGGCCCCCGCCGCTCCCCTGACGGGGGCGGGGACGAAAATGCAGGCCGCCTAATCGGCGGCGAGAACATGAAGGCGAAAAACGACAAATGGCGAAAGCGACAAAAACGACGGCAATACTTCCCCTAGTTCCCCTTAAATTCCCCTTTGAAACAATATCTAATCTATTGAAAAGAAACAATAAGGGGAGAGAGGGGAAAAAGGGGAGGGGGTCCGTCACATGAAGGAAAATTACTATAGAAAAAAACAGAATGGATAGGGCGAAAACGCTCCCCTTCCTCCCCCTGATCCCCCGACATGAAAAAAGAGGCTGTGAAATGACCAAAAGAAAACCCGCGCCCCTCACACTCCCGGCATTCATCCTGCCCGCCGACGGCGACACCGGCACAAGGGACGCCGAAGGCCGCCCGATCCGCGCCCCGCTGGCCCGGAGGGCTGTTGAATTGACCTCGATCGAGGTTCGGTCCCTTTCTCAACCTGACGAATCGGTCAGGTATGGCGAGGAAACAACCGAGCGCGAGCGCATTCCGGTCTGGCGTGGTAAAATCCCGGGCGCGATCTCTGCCCTGCCTGTAACGGATCGCGAGGCTTTGGCCGAGTATGCCTATTTTGTGTCACACGTCGGGGCGTCCTCTGGGGGCTGCGATCCGTCCGGCGGGGGTGGCGGCACGCGATCAACCCCGACCGGGCCTAACCTGTCCCGGATCGAGGCCGCGCAGGCGCTCGGCCGGGTCCATGATGCGCTGCAAGGCCGTCTTTTACAGGCGCATCCCCGCGCCCGCGTCCTGACATATCGACGCCTTGTCGAATTGCTAGCGGTTGATGAGATAAGCCCGAGCGCAATCGCCCGCAAGCTTGATTACACACCCAAAGACCGGCCGTCCCGCCCCGCTTTCGCTGCCGTCAAGTCTGCAATCCCAGAGGCGGCGGCCCTTGTTGCGACCGCGCTCGGGCACCGATCGGACATTCGGTTAGATTGACGAAATCCCGCAACACGCGCTCGGCCGTGCTATATCCCTTGGCATAGTCGAGGAATTGCGCGGCGGAACGGGTTTCTTGCTCTCCCCGTTCTGCCCCTGACCTTGACACCGCCGCCCGGCTTGAGCCTCGACCGCACCCGAGGATCGCCGGGCGGATTGCGTTCGGGGGGTATGATGTCGATCAAGCACAATATCAAAGACCTTGAACGGGGCCTGAATAACGCGGCCCGCAATCAAATTCCTTTCGCTGTTTCCCTCGGGATCAATAAGACCCTAGAGGACGTGAAGCGAAACACCGACAAGCGCATGTTGCGCATCCTCGACAATCCGACCCCCTTCACTATGCGCGCCTTTCGCGTCTTTAGATCGACAAAGCGTCGCCTGACCGGATCGGTCAGGGCGCAACGGATACAGGCCGGATACCTCAAGTGGGCAGAGGAAGGCGGAACACGCACTCCGAAGGGGCAGGCGATCGTCGTCCCTGTCGGTCAGCGGGTCAACAAATATGGCAACATGCCGCGCCGCTCGATCGGCCGCCTATTGGGCCGGGCTGACACGTTCTCGGGATCACCCGGCGGGCGGTCTGGTCGGGGCGGTATCTACAAGAGAACCAAGCGCGGCTTGAAGCTTATGGTCGCTTACGTTTCCCGGGCGCGTTACTCGGATCGGCTTCGCTTTGTCGAGACCGCGACCAAGACCGCCGACGCCCGCTTTGCTGTCCAAATCGAACGGGCTTTAGCCGTGGCGCTGAAAACGTCCAGATAAAGGGCCTTTGGGTCCTCTCTGGCGTCCAGCGCACACGGGTAATTCGCGCCCCGTTTTGTGGGGGTTTTTATTCTTCGCCGCGACTTCGGGTTTGGGTTTCTGTTGTTGTTCCCCGCCCTTGGAGGTCCCGACCATGTCCGACGAAATCAAGTCCGACCTTCGATCTCTCACCGCCGCCGAGGCCGATCTGGTCTCACGTTACCCGTTGCCCGATGGGGTCCCGGACGCGCTGGTGAATAAGACACAACTGGAAACCGCCCTTGGCGTTTCCGGCGTTACGATGGCGGCATGGATACGCAAGGGCCTGCCCTGCGAGCAAGAGGGAACCAACGGCCGCGCGTGGCAGTTCCGGCTTTCCGTCGCTTTCGCTTGGAATGCGGCGCGGCAAGCCGAGGACCGGGCGCGGGACGCCGAGGCGGAAGCGGCCTCGCAGCAATTGGCACTTGCCCTTGTCGGCGAGGGCGGTCTGGGCGCGAACGCCGGTCTTAGTCTTGCCGAGCAAAGACAGATTTTAGAATTGGAACACGTTCACGCCGTTGCCGCCCGAGACCGCGGCGAGTTGATCCGGCGGCCCGAGGTTGTCGAAGGTTTCGAGGTTGTGTTTGCCGCGATCCGGGATGCGCTCGACGCACTTCCCGACCGTCTGGCCCGCGAGATCGGGGTCGAGGGTCGCGATCTGGAACGGATCGAAACGGCCTGCGACGACGTCCTCGCCGCGGCCGCCCGCAAGGTGACGGCAATCATTGGCGAGGTTGATCTGGAACATGACAAAGGCACCTTATCAGGCTGACCCGCTGCCCCCGTGGGCGACGGTTGACCAAGCGATCGCCGAAGCGCTTCCAAACCTGAAACCTCTTGCGCGGGTATCGGTCTCGGAAACGGCACCCCGGCGCTCGATCGAGACCGGCGGGCAGTGGGTTCCTTGGCGTCCTGATGTCGCCCCGTACATGAATGAGCCGGGGGACCTGATCACGTCCCGGCGGTTTGACTCCGTGGCCTTCGTCGGCCCGGCCCGATCCTCGAAATCCGAGGGGCTTGTTATCAATCCTCTTGTTCATGCGATCTTGGCGCAGCCCCGCGTCGTCGCGGTGTTCTCGCCGAAAAAGGACGCCGCGAACGAATGGTCAATCGGTCAACTTGACCCGCTGATCCAGAATAGCGACGAATTGCGCGAACGGCTTCTATCCGGCAAGGGTGGCGACAATATATTCGGCAAGAGATTTCGCGGCGGTTGCCGTGTGACGATCGACTGGCCGGTTAAATCCAAACTTGCGCAGCGCTCGATATCGCTGGTGATCGGAACCGACTATGACGCTTTCGACGCGGACATAGGCGGCGACGGCGAGGCTTTCCCGTTGATGCGCAAGCGGACAGAGGCCGCCGGATCGCGAGGCATGACGGTTGTCGAGTCCTCGCCGCGCAAGCCGATCCTGAATGAAAACTGGACCCGGAAAACCCCGCATGAGGCCCCGCCCTGCGAGGGGATTGTGGGCATTTACAACCGCGGGTCCCGCGGCCGTCTTTACTGGACTTGCCCCGAGTGCCACGACCAATTCGAGCCGACCTATGATCGGCTTGCCTTCCCCGATGAAGGATCGCCCGCTGATCGCGGGGCAAAGGCTTACATGGTCTGCCCGCACTGCGGGGGGGTGATCGAAGCCCGGCACAAGTCGGAAATGAACGCAATCGCGCAATGGCTGCATGAGTGCGAGGGGGGCGAGATCGTCCCGATCCGTGATCTGAAACGGAACGTGGCGACCGCCTCCTACTGGTTGCCGGGTCCGGCCGCCGCGCTTGCGCCTTGGTCGCGGATCGTGAGCCGCGTTCTTGAGGCCGAGGAAACATATGCCGAGACCGGCGGCGAGACGGCTTTGCAGGCCGCCTATAACGTCGAGTTGGGCTTGCCCTACCTGTCCCGCGCCCGGGGCGCGGCCGAAGGTCTGACCGCCGACGCCCTACGCGATCTGGCGTCGCTTCACGCTTGGCAGGAATGCCCGCCCGAGACGCGGTTTGTCACGGTCGCGGTTGACGTCCAGTCGGGCCGATTTGTCGTGCAGGTCGAGGCTTGGGGTCCAGACATGGAGCGCGTCGTTATCGACCGCTTCGATCTCTTTACGCCCGTGGGCGGTGACGACGGCCGCCGCCTCGATCCGGCGAAATACGCCGAGGACTGGCTGGTTCTGGAACCGCTCGCAGACAAGGTTTATCCGGTCACGGGCGCGGCTCATGGCCTGCGCCCTCTCGCCGTCGTGATCGACATGCAGGGCGAGGCAGGGGTCACCCCAAACGCGCGGACCTTCTGGCGCGACATGAAGTCGAAACACCGCGGCCGGTTCTTCCTGCAACGGGGCCGGGGCGGCGACAACGTCAAGCGCGCCGCGCTTCTGTACCCGGAGACGGCGCATAAGGGCAAAGATCATGTGGCCCGGGACGTCCCGGCGATCAACACCGGGACCGACCGGCTCAAGGATGAGATTGCGGCGTCCTTGCTGCGGGACGAACCTGGTCCGCGCAAGCTGCACATTTCAGCCTACGCCCCGGCGGAAGTCTTTGACGAGTACGCGGCCGAGCGCCGAGGCCCAAAGGGATGGGAAAAGCGCCCCGGCGCGATCCGAAATGAAGCGCTTGACCTGTCGGTTTACGCGCTGGCCCTCGCGATTGTCCTCGAAATCGAGGCGGTCGATTGGGACAACCCGCCCGCGGTTCTGCGGCTTGGCCCGGATAACCCCCGGGCAGTTCCGCTCGGCGATCCCGACACCCTGGTCGAGGACCCGGACAGCCCGGAAGTCTCCGCACCACAACCTAAAGCCAAGACGCGCCGAGGATGGGGCGTCCGGCGGGGAGGTAGCAATTGGTAAAGTTTATTCCCTTGCGGGCATGGCTCGCGCTGGCCGCCGTTCTGGCGGCGTTTGCACTTTATCAGGTCGGCGTCCTGTCGGGCGCTGCGGTCGAGCGATCCGAGGGCAATGCCCGGGACGCTGCGACCGCGTTTGAAACTCTGGAAAGGATGAATGATGCGGATACCAGCCGCGGCGATCCCGCTTCTGATCTTGACTGGCTGCGCCAGCGAGGCACCGCCGAACGCACGGGTCGCCCTCGATAGGTTGCAAGACCTCGCCACCCCCCACGCCGCCGCCCTTGCGGGCGAGGATGTCACCGAAATGCGCCGCACCGGCCGCGATCTGATCGCCTCGATCGACGCCGCCGCCGGACCTCAATAGACAAGGATTCCCCCTATGAGTCTAAGCGTCAACGAAGTCAAAATCCTTGGCAATGTCGGGGAGGACCCGCAAATCCGATCCTTTGAGAATGGCGGTCGGGTCGCGAATTTCTCCGTTGCGACCTCGCGTCGCTGGAAAAACCGCACCACCGGCGAAGTCGAGGAAAGGACCGAATGGCACCGGATCAATGTCACGGCGGATCATCTTGTAAAGGTCGCTGCGGATTTCTTGCGCAAGGGGTCAAAGGTGTTTCTTTCGGGTCGCCTTGAGACCCGAAAGTGGCAAGACCAGTCGGGGCAGGATCGCTATTCGACCGAAATCGTCCTCGCGCCCTATGAGGGGGTTTTGATTTCCCTCGATCGCCGCGAGGGATCGGGTGGATCGGCCGGATCGACCGGGTCCGAGACCCCGCCCCCGTCCCGCGATCTGGACGACGAAATCCCATTTTAATCTGAAAGGCTGATGCGATGCACGCTTCTGAATTGATCGAATATCTGACCGGACTTGTCGAGACCTTCGGCGACCTCCCGGTCCATACACTTGACGGCCCGGCCGAGGACGTTTGCGCCCTTGCCGACGACGATACTGTTGCCGCCGAGTGTTCCCCGCGCGGCGCTGTCTCGATCCTGATCGAGTGAGTCGCGCCCCGCGGTCGAGCCACTTCCCGCTTTTCCGATGGATCGGGCGTCTCCGCCTGATGTTCGGGGTTCTTCGCCTAGCGTCGAACACCCGGCGCGCCTCGCTCTGGCGCGCTGTCCTGACCGGCTTTGGCCGGTCGGTCCGCCTGAAACCCTGACAATCGAGGTCATACCATGACTGACACGATCCCCGCCCGCCTGACCGCGGGCGATGCTTGGTCTTGGGGTATGCCCGAGACCCTTTCCGCCTATCCGTCCCCTTACTACGCGCTCGCCTTGACCCTGTCTTTGCAAGCCGGGGGGCCGGTCACGACGTTGAATGCCGTGGCCCTCGCGACCGCTTGGCGCTTCACTGTCGATTCTGCCGTGACCTCGACCCTGTCGCCGGGCGTTTATGCTTGGGCCGTGCTGGCGACTGAGGTGGGCACCGGAAACCGGACGACGATCTGCCGGGGCACCCTCACAGTTGACCCGGACCCGGCCACCGCGACCGGCGACACCCGGTCCAATAACGCGCGCATTCTGGACGCGATCGAGGCGACCATCGAAGGCCGCGCCACGAAAGACGCGGACGCTTGGACGATCGAGGGCCGGTCGATCACCCGGACACCGATCACTGATCTGATCCGTCTTAGGAATATCTATTCCGCCCTTGTGGACGCCGAGCGCGGCCGGTCAGCCCCCTTTAAGGTTCGGAGGGTCACGCATTGAAACTGCCGTTCTTTGGTCGCCAACCCGCCGCTGTGCCTGAGACCTCGACCCGGGTCGAGCCTGTTGTCGCGCAGCGGTCCTACCGGGCCGCTTATTCGCACCGCCTTGCGAAGGGCTTCACGACAATGGGCGCAAAGACGCCGCGCGAAGAGACTGCCCGCGAGATACGTGGGCTTGTGGGGCATTCGCGGCACGCCGCCCATAACTTCGACCACGCCCGCGCCTACGAAATGCTCGTCCGGCGTCATGTGATTGGCCAAAACGGCATTCGCCTACAAATGCGCATTACCGACCCTGACGGCCGCCCTGACAAGCTCGCGAATGAAAAAATTGAGGCAGGTTGGAAAAAATGGGGTCGAAAGGGATCGCCGTCGATCTGCGGTCGGTTGTCTTTTTGGGGGATCGAATGTCAGATCGCCACCGCCATCGCCCGCGAGGGCGGGGCCTTTGTCAGGCTGCACCGCGGCCGCAAAGGCGGCCCCTTTGGTTTGCGCCTTGAGCCGATCCTCTTCGATCTTCTGGACCTCGATCTCACGCAGCCCATGGCGGGCGGCGGATATATCGAGTCCGGGATTGAGTTTGACGAAGATGGCCGCCCGCTCGCTTTCCATATCTGGGAAACCTCGCCGGGATCTTCACATATGGGGACCCGGCACAGGCGACGCATTCCCGCCGCGGATATGGTTCAAATCCTTATCCCGGAGGAAATCGGCCAGTCTCTTGGCATTCCAAGGTCAGCAACAGCCCTGCGGTTGATGAATATGGCTGACGCCTTCCAGAAAGCAGGCATGGAGGCGGCGCATTTTGGCGCGGCGGCCATGCTGTTTTTCAAGCGCAACGCAGACTCGTCCGTTCTATCCGGCACCGACGACACCGCGGACGACGGCGGCCCGCCGATCGACCGGATCGAGGCCGGGACGATCCTTAATCTGCCCCCGGGCGTCGAGCCGGTTCGACCGGACTCGCATTACCCGGACGCCGCGGTCGAACCCTTCATGCGTAATATGAACGCTTCGACCGCGGCGGGTCTTGGTGTCTCTCGCGAGACCCTGACCGGCGACCTGACCGGCGCGAATTTTTCCAGCCTGCGCGCCGGGAAAGGCGAGGAAAGGGACGAATGGCGCATGTTGCAACGCGCCTTTTTCGAGTCGTTTCACGATGTCGTTTTTCAGGCTTGGCTGGAAACTGCGCTTTTAACGCAAGCGATTGGTTTGCCGATTGAGAAAATCGACAAATTCGACGCGGCCGAATGGCGTCCGCGGGGCTGGCCTTCGGTCAACCCCAAAGACGACGCCACCGCGGCAGAGAAAGACCTCGCACTCGGGCTTCGGTCCCGTCGCGAGATCGCCGCCGAGCGCGGCCGGGACATTGAGGAAGTCGATAAGGAAATCGCCGAGGACAAAGAGCGCGCCGAGCGATTGAAACTCAATCTCGGGTCCTCGCCGCCGAAACCCCCCGGTCCCGCCCCCAATCAAGAGGATTCCGATCCATGACATTGAAGATTGCCGCCCGCTCCACCCGAGCGGGCGAAATTGTTTCTGCCCCGGCCGAAGACAGCCGCGAGGTTGAAATCTCGTTTTCCTCCGAGGCCCCGGTCCTGCGGGCGTTCTGGGATGAAGATGCCGAGGACGTTCGGCACTACCACGAAGTCTTGGGCCACGCTCCTGGCGAGGTCGATCTGGCGCGGCTCAATACCGGGGCCGCGCCGCTTCTCAAGGACCACGAAGCCCGCATCGATTCCCAGATTGGGGTCGTTGTCCGGGCCTGGACCGCCGAAGGACGCGGCCGGGCTGTTGTCCGGTTCTCGACCAATGCGGCGGCGGACGACGTTCTTGCCCGTGTCCGGGCGGGGGACGTGACTTGCGTGTCCGTTGGTTACGGAATCACGCAGGCGGAAAAGGACGGGACGGCCGAGGACGGCCGCCCGATCGTGCGGGCGGTCAACTGGGCCCCCCGTGAAATCTCTTTCGTCGCGATCCCCGCAGACCCGTCCGTTGGTTACGGCCGGGCTGCGCAATCCGACGTGGAAACCCTCTCAATCAATGAAAGTGCAGATATGCCCGACCCAATTCCTACCCCCGAAGACACGCACAACGATCCGACACCCGCACCTGCGCCGGTCCCTGCGCAGCCGAAAGGCCCCGGCCAGGACCTGCAACGCGCCATGCGTGATGAGCGCGCCCGGATCGCCACGATCGACGCCATGGCCGAGCGCTTTAATGTGCCCGCCGATGTTGCGCGCGCGGCCAAGAAAGATGGGGTGTCCGTTGATGCATTCCGCGAAATCGTTCTCGACAAGCTGGACTCCGAGCGCGGCGAAGCAACGCGCGCCAAGGCCACTGAAATCGGTCTGACGCAACGGGAGACCAAGTCTTTTTCTGTTGTGCGCCTTCTGCGTCACCTGTCGAACCCGGATGAGCGTCGCTTTGAACAGGATGCGGGCTTTGAGATCGAAGCGGTCCGCGCCGCGAATGGCCAGCACAAGGGTCAAGTGCGTGGTGTGATCCTGCCGACCGAAGTCATGCGCGACCGTCCGTCGAACCCCGCCTCCCAGGTCCACGCGATCCGCGCGGCGGACCAATTCGCAGGCACCCCCTCGCTCGGCGGCAACATTGTCGACGAAACGCTTATGGCGGGTTCCATGATCGACATCCTGCGAAATATGTCGGTCCTGCCCCGTCTGGGTGCCCGGGTCTTTTCCGGTCTTGTGGGGGACGTCGCATTTCCCAAGCAACTCACCGACGTCACCGCATATTGGATTCCCGAGGATGGTAGTCCGGCGAAATCGGCGATCACTTTCGGTCAGGTGAAAATGACACCGCACACGGTTGCCGCGATGAACGAAATCTCGCGGCGTCTGTTGATTCAAGACGCTGTTTCGGTCGAGGCATACGTGCGTGCCTCCATCATGGCTCAAATCGCGCTCAAGATCGACAACGCGGGTTTGAATGCTGACGCGGACCCTGACGCCCCGGCGGGCCTCGGCGCGGTGTTCGCGCAGGGCGGGTCGGGTATTCACCATGTTGACCTCGCCGCCGCCGGGCAGCCGACATATGTCGAGACGGTAAAGCTTCGGACGGCTGTCAAAAAGGCGAACGCCCTGCAAGGCTCTTTGGGTTACGCGCTTTCGCCGGACGTCGAAGAACACCTCCTGACCACACCCAAATTCGGCGCGGGCGCGGAAGTGCCGATCATGGTCGAAGAAGGCCGTCTCGGGGGTTACTCCGCTGCATGTTCGAACCAAGTCGAAGACGCGGACCTTTGGTTCGGCAACTGGTCCGACTTCTACATGGGTCTTTGGTCCGGCGTCGATCTGCTGGTTGACCCCTACAGC
Source organism: Roseobacter weihaiensis (assembly GCF_020622345.1). Taxonomy (GTDB): domain Bacteria; phylum Pseudomonadota; class Alphaproteobacteria; order Rhodobacterales; family Rhodobacteraceae; genus Roseobacter; species Roseobacter weihaiensis. The sequence goes on from NZ_JACNMO010000022.1 coordinate 75,814, forward strand.
AATTCGGGCAGCGGTGCGGTTCGGATCGTGGCCCACCAAGACGTCGATTTCGCCATCGCGCGCGAACAGTCTTTTGCCTTGGGCCGCCGCACCAGCGCCTAAGACCTGGCTGTCCCCGAACACTGCGGCCGCCCTTCGGGGCGGCCGTTTCGTTTCATCGCATTGGAGGGCTTACCCTTGTTTGAACGCTATCAGAAAGCGATTGCGGTATTGCTTGCCGGGATCGTGTCGATCGCCGGCCTTTTCGTCCCCGCGCTGCGAGACCTGCCGGTTGAGGCATTCGTCGCGCTGTCCTCGACCCTCGCCCTGGTCGCCTGCTACGTCGTCCCGAACCGGGTTGCCGGTTACAACGTGGACGCCATCGCCGCGGCGATCCTGTCGGCTCACGGCCGCGCCTCTGGCGAGTTGGCGGTCTACGTTACCGACCCGAAATTCAAGGGGCCTTCCCGGCTTGTGCGTCTCGGGGCGCATAGCATCCACGACCGCGGATTGATTTCGGTTGCCGATCTCCCGCCGCGCGTAGGGGAGGGCGACGCATGACTGTGCAAGTCCGCCTTATTCACCCGTCGAAAATCCGCGGCAAGCTGGAACCGGCGGGAAAAGAGATCGCCGCCCCCCGCGTCCGCGGCCTCGGCTTAGTCGCAATGGGTCGCGCCGAGTTTGTCGAGGACCAAACCGGCGGCGACCGCATGGCGCGCGACACGAAGTCGGCCGCCGTAATCCCCGCTGATCCCGGCGAGGTCTCCGAATGACGATCGACGCCGGATCGGCTTCGGTTTTCTTCGACCCGGCCGTGTTTGGAACGCCTGCGACCTTCTTTCCGGTCGAGGGCGGGTCTTATCCGATCTCGGGCATTTACACCGACGCCTACGCCCTCGCGGGCAGTGGGCCGGGCGTATCAACGTCCGCGCCGGTTTTCACGATCGACGCGCACACTCAACCGCGGCCGCCACAACAAAACGACCGCGTTTCAATCTCGGGTAAGGGCGATTTCGTCGTCAATGACCCGCAACCCGACGGATCGGGATTGATTCGTCTCATTCTTGAAAGGGCCTAAGTAATGGCATTTTACAAAGGACGCGACGGCGTCGTTAAAGTAGGGACGCCCCCGGCGGCTCTTGGACATGTTCAATCGTGGAATGTGGACGAAACCGCCGACGAGGTTCGCGGTTGGGGCATGGGCGACGACTACGACACCGGCTTTGCCACAATCGCCCGCTGGTCGGGATCGGTCGAGGTCTATCTGGACGCGGCCGACGAATCGAACGGGATCGCGATCCGCGACGAAATGGCGGTCGAGTTCTACCCCGGCGGCGAGACCTCGGGTAACGTCTACTTTTCCGGGACGGCTGAAATCCTGTCGCTTGCGCGTTCCGCGTCCAAGGACGGTATTCCCATGCTGACGATCAATTTCACGGGCCGCGGCGCTCTGACGAAAGCGACGGTGTAATCAATGACTGAAACTCTCGCAACCTCTCATCTCGACGCCGCAATCACTGCCGGAATCAGCGCTCTTGCCGCCGCGACGGCGCACTATGACAAACTGCGCGGGCAAACGATCGAGGTCCCCGAATGGGGGTCCGAAGGCAAGCCGCTGGTCATTTACTATGACCCGATCACCGCCGCCCAAGCACAAACCGTCACCAAGCGCGCCAAAGGGTCCGACGCCCGGGCGACTGCGCTCGCGGTAATTCTGTATTCCAAGGATAAGGCCGGGAAACCGATCTTTACCGATGATGCGCCGACCTTGAAGACGTTCGAGAATGACGTCCTCCCGGAAGTGATCGCCCGAATCGGTCAGGCGATCCTTGGCATGTCTGGTCGCGAGACTGATCTGGGAAACTGATGGCCTCTCCCGAGGGGCGCGAGGTTCGGTTTTATTACCGCCTCGCGGCCCGCCTCGGGCGTTCGGTCCGCGAGGTTATGGATTTCCCCCTCGCCGAATTGGACGGCTGGGCCGCCTTCCTCGAAACGGAACCACAAGAAAGGGGCTGACCTATGGGTTTGCGCGATCTGTTTTTCTCAATCACCGCCCGCGACAAGACCGGCGCGGCCTTTTCGTCGGTCAATAAAAAACTGCGCGAGACCGGTGGTCACGCCGCGACCGCGTCCGAACGGATCGACCGCACCGGGGCCGCCATGCGCCGCGCCGGTGCGGCCGGATCGGTCGCCTCGGCCGGGATCGTCGCGCTCTTTCGTGACTCCATCGGCCTCTATGATGAACAAGCCCGCGCCGAGGCGAAAATCGCTCAAGCGATCCGGGCAACCGGCGGCGCGGCCGGATTTACGGCCGAGGAATTGGCGAAGCAGGCTCAAGCCTTACAAGGCGTGACCCGCTTTGGCGACGAACGCATCCTGAATGAGGTCACGGCGCAATTGCTGACCTTCAAAGACATTGCGGGAGATAGCTTCACCCGGGCGCAAACCGCCGCCCTCGATCTGGCAACCGTCCTCGACGGGGACCTTCAATCGGCGTCGATCATGCTCGGCAAGGCGCTGAATGACCCGGCCGTCGGCCTGTCTGCCATGTCCCGCGCCGGGGTCACATTCACGAAAGATCAGCAAGAGGTCATTAAGGCCCTTGCGGAAACCGGAAACATCGCCGAGGCGCAGCGTCTTATCTTGGATGAGATCGCCTCGGCCTACGGCGGGCAGGCAACCGCCGCCCGCACGGCGGGGGCCGGTATCCTTGACGCTTGGTCGAACACATGGGGTGACGTGAAAGAGGTTGTCGGTAAGAACCTCTTAGAGTTGCTGCCGCCCGTTATCGCTGTTCTCGAAAGGATCACGGGCGCATTCCGAGACCTTGAACCCGGGACGCAAAAGACGATTGTCGTCATGGGCGCGCTTGCTGTTGCTGTCCCGCCCGTGACGCTGGCGCTCGGGCTTCTGGCCTCGGCCGCCGCCGCGATTTCCGCCCCCGTCGCTCTCACTGTCGCCGGGATCGTCGGTCTGACCTCGGCCGTCGTCGCGTTCTGGCCCGAGATCAAGGCCGCGACCGAATGGGTCGGCGAGAAATTCGCCGCCGCCCTGCAATGGGCTTCCGACGCAATGTCCTTCATGGAGGATCAGTCGCGCGCTCTGGACGCGGCGATCGTGAATGGCCTTGCCGCGGCCATGACCGTCGGGGCCGCCAAGGTCCAGATGATCCATGACGTCTTTCGCGACGCCTTCGGTGCGATCCCCCAGATCGTCGGCGATGTTGTGAATAAGGTCGGCGAGTGGATCAACGGCAAGCTTAACGCGATCCTCGATAACCTCGGGCAAAAGGTCGAGTGGGTCGAGGGTAAGTTTTTCTGGCTCTACGACAAGGTCGTCGGCAACTCGTGGGTCCCCGACATGATCGAGGAAATCGGGAAGCATTTCGGCTATCTGCAAGGTAATATGGTCAAACCGACCGACGATGCGACGTCGAAGGTCAGCGGCTCATTCGAGGGCCTTGCAGGCGACGTCGGGTCCAAGATCGGCGATCTCGCCTCAAGCGGCACCCTGAAATGGAAAACCTTCATGGGGTCCCTTCTGGACGTCGGCAAAAACTACGCCGACCGGATCGTGTCGGACGTCTTCGGCAAGATCGGCGACGGCCTCACGCAATCCATGTCCGGCCTCGGCGGGTCCGGGGCAGGCGGATCGTTCCTGAACAGCCTCGGGTCGAGCCTGTTTTCGGGTCTCGGATCGGCGTTCTCCGGTTTGATCCCGGGTCTCGATCAGGGCGGGTCACTGACTGTCGGCGGCCGGGCTGGCGTTGACCGCAACTTTGCCTCTGTCCGCCTGTCTCAGGGCGAAAAGGTCAAGGTGACGCGCGCCAATAGCCGGGACACATCGGCCGCGCCCGTAACGGTCAATATCTACGCGCAGGACGTCAATTCCTTCAAGGCGTCCCGGGCGCAGGTCGGGCAGCAAATCGGCCGCGCCGTCGCGGCGGGACAAAGGGGTATGTAATGGCGCATCTCGACCGCGATTTTCCCCGCAATGTTGCCCAAGGTTGCCAAGCGGTCGCACAACGGCGGGACGAAATCGTCACGCTCGCGAGCGGCCGCGAGGAAATCAACCAGCGTTGGCAGCACGCCCGCCGGTCTTGGTTGGCGGGTCTGGCGATCCGCTCGGCCGATGATATGTCCGACGTCCTCGATCTCTGGGAAGAGTCGCAGGGGCGGCGGCATTCATTCCGGTTTCAGGACTGGTTGGATTACAAGTCCTGCCGACCCTCGGAAACGCCGGGACCTCTCGACCAGGTTGTCGGCATTGGCAACGGATCACAAACCGACTTCCAAGTGTCAAAGACCTACGGCGTCGGATTGCCCTACGTCCGGCCGATCTACCTTCCGCGGGCGGCGTCGCTTCTGGTGGCTGTGAACGGGGTCGAGGTCCTGTCGGGCTGGACCCTGTCGGCGACCGGCGGCGTCATTACCTTTGACGTCCCGCCGGACCCCGCCCTGACCGTCACGGCCGGGTTTCTCTTTGACGTCCCCGTGCGCTTTGAAGCTGACTCGATCCTCGCCGAGTGGACCTATTTCAGGCCCGGCGGCGATGGGGTCGCGTCGGCCCCTGACGTCTCTGTGATCGAGGTTTTTCTGGACGGTTAACCACACCGCACGGTTACAGGTTCAATTCCCAAAATCCCGCAACACCTGACCGGCGACGCTAGTGTGTCGCCGGTTTTGCTTTTTTTGAAAGGGGAAACGAGTGACCGCATATGATGACGCCCTCGCGACAGGTAACACAAACTTTTGCAGATGCTTCCGCCTGACACGCCTTGACGGTGTTGTGATGGGCTTCACGGATCACGACCGAAACATCGAATTGTCAGACGGCGTTACCTATACCGCCGCCGCCGCGTTGACCGCGTCCGACGCCGCCTCGGCGCTTGGCATGGCAGCCGATGAAATGGAAGCGTCCGGCGCGCTGTCCGCAGAAGCGATCACCGAAAGCGACCTTGCCGCAGGTCTTTATGACGGGGCTTCGGTTGAGGTCTTTGACGTCGATTGGTCCGACACTGTCCCGCCCCAGCTTTTGGGGCGCTACACGATCGGGCAGGTCGAGCGCGGGTCGGTCGCATTCCGCGCTGAATTGCGGTCCCTGTCTGCCGGTCTGACCCGCAAGACGGGTCGCATTCATTCGGTCTTGTGCGACGCCCGTATCGGCGACGCCCGGTGCGGCCTCAACCTGTCCAGCCTGACCCATAGCGCTGCGGCGACGGTCGCCTCGATCGACCCGCTGGATTTCGATGTGCCGACCCTCGGCAGCTTCGCCGCCGACGCATTCGATCGCGGCCGGATCAACTGGACAAGCGGACCGAAGGCGGGGACGTCCTCGGATATCCGGGTCGCCCGGGCGTCTGACGGCCGCCTTCGGGTGTCCCTCTGGCGCGTGCCTTCTGCGGCGATCGGGATCGGCGACGCCGCAACCCTGACCGTCGGCTGCAATAAGACGGCCGAGACATGCCGCCTGCGGTTCGGCAACCTCGATAACTTCCGGGGCTTCCCCGACATGCCCGGCGAGACCTTCGCCGCGGAATACGCAAGGACGGGCGACCCGTCGCAAAACGGGGGGTCCCGCTCATGATCTCAACCGTCAATCCCGCTGTGATCGCCGCCCATGCCGCCGCATGGGTCGGGACACCCTTTCACAGACGCGCCGCCGTTCGCGGTGTCGGCGCAGATTGCGTCGGCCTGATCCGCGGCATTCTTGCGGAGACCTCGGGCGTTTTGGTTACGCCGCCCCCTTTTGTCGAGGATTGGGCCGCGACCTCGCCGATCCTTGAGGCCGGAAACCGGCACTTGATCCCCGTAACGTCTGGACCGATCCCGAGCATCGGGGACGTGGTTGCGTTTCGAATTGGCGGCGGCCCCGTCGCTCATGTCGGCGTTCTGTCAGGTCGCAATGGGCCACAAGCAAAGTCCGGGTGTCGCATTGTGCATGTCTGCGAAAGACGGGGTGCGGTCGAGAGTCGGACGCCTTGGCATACTGCGGGCCGCTGGCGCTTCCCGCTCGCCGAAGGGTGTGAGACCGGCAAGCCAAACCTGAGACCGTCCGACCTCTTGGCAATCGTTCAAGAGGACGCCGGGGGCGCTTTCTACACCGTTCAGGACATGATGGACGGGACCCCCTTATCCCGATCCCGCCACTACCCAACGCCCGGGGCCGCGCTCGCCGCGATCCCCCCGGCGATCGTTCACGTCGAAAGGGTCTAACACATGGCAACGCTTCTTTTCGCTGCGGCCGGTTCTGCAATCGGCGGCGCTATCGGCGGGTCTGTCCTCGGGGTTTCGGCCGCTGCGATCGGTCAGGCTATCGGCGCGACGCTTGGCCGTGTGGTCGATTCAAAGCTGATGGGCGGGACCGGCACAATCACGCAAGAGGGTCCGCGCCTCGACACCCTTGATGTCATGACCTCGCAAGAGGGCGCGGCGCTTGCCGATATCTCGGGCCGTACCGCGATTTCGGGTGAAGTGATATGGGCGGCCCGCTTGAAGGAAACAGCAAACACAACCTCTCAAACGACGGGGTCCGGCAAGTCGCAGCAAACCGTGACGTCGACCACCTATTCCTATTCAGCCTCTTTTGCGGTCTCTCTTGGCGAGGGGCCTTTGTCGCACATGGGGCGGATTTGGATCGACGGTCAGGTTGTCGATCTCTCGACCATGATCAATTCCGGCCGGGTACGGTTTTACAACGGAAATGAGACGCAAACCCCCGACTACCTGATCGAGGCGATCGAGGGTCATGCCCCGGCCTACCGCGGGACGGCCTATGTCGTTTTCGAGGACCTGCCACTCGCGCAATTCGGCAACCGCATTCCGCAGGTCCGCATCGAAGTCTTCGGGCGCTCGGGTGACATGGAGGACCTGATCCGAGGCGTCAACGTGATCCCCGGCGCAACAGAATGGGGATACCTGCCGACCCCGAACCCGCGGGTCCGCCGGGATGGTCAGGGTAACATTTTCCAAGAGGACGTCGAGAATGCGAACCGCCACGCGGGCATTGCCGACTGGACTCTGTCTATGGATATGCTGTCGGCGAACCTGCCTGCGGCCTCGACTGTCTCTCTCATTGCGGCATGGTTCGGCACTGACCTTCGGGCGGGCCTTTGCAGCGTCGAGCCGCGGGTCGAGTTGAAGGGCAAAGAGACAAAGACACAGTGGTCCGCCGGTGGCCTGACCCGCGCGAGCGCAAACGTGACCTCGACAACGGACGACGGCCGCCCGGCCTACGGGTCCAGCCCGGCCGATATCTCTCTTGTCCGGGCGATCAAGAACCTGCGCGCCCGGGGCAAGCGGACCGTCCTTTATCCCTTCATCATGATGGATATCACCGACGCCCAAGCCCTGCCGGACCCTTCGGGGCTTGGCACTCAGGGCGCTTACCCGTGGCGCGGCCGGATCGAGCCGCGGGCCGGGCAGTCGGTCGCGGCCGAGGTCGCCGCCTTCATGGGAACGGCCGCGCCTTCGGACTTCTCTGTTTCGGGCGAGACGGTCACATATTCCGGCCCGGCGGCCTTCGGGTTTCGCCGTTTCATCCTGCATCTTGCGCATGTCGCCAAAGCGGCGGGCGGCGTTGACGCCTTCCTTGTGGGGACCGAAATGCGGGGGCTTTCGATGGCCCGGCACTCCGACGGCTCATATCCGTTTGTTGACGCCCTGCGCGTCCTCGCCGCCGAGGTCTCGGCGATCCTTCCGTCCGCGGCTATCAGCTACGCGGCCGACTGGTCGGAATATCACTCTGACCGCCCCGGCAATGAAATCCTGTTTCACCTTGACCCGCTCTGGTCTGACCCCGCAATCGACTTTGTCGGGATTGACAACTACCTGCCCTTGTCCGACTGGCGCGGCGGGACGTCACACGCCGATTTTGACGCCCTCGCGGGGATCACGACGCCTTATTCGCTGGAATACCTCAAAGGGAATATCGAGGGCGGCGAGTATTGGGACTGGTTCTATGCCGATAGCGCCGCCCGGTCCGCGCAGGACCGCACGCCGATCGAGGACGTCACCTATGGCGAGCCTTGGGTCTACCGCCAGAAGGCAATCCGGGACTGGCACCAAAACGCCCACCATGAGCGCGACGCAAGCGGCATTCGCGCCGCCTCGCCAACCGCTTGGGTCCCCGGGTCCAAGCCGATCTGGTTTACCGAAATCGGTTGCCCGGCGGTCGAGTTTGGCGGCAATCAGCCGAACGTCTTCAACTCGCGGATTTCGAGCGAGGGGGGCTTGCCCTATTTCTCGACCGGCATCCGCGACGACTTCATGCAGCGCCAGTTTATCCGGGCCTCGCTCGAATGGTGGCGGGACAATGGGGCCGGTGTTCTGGATATTGCCGACGCGCAGGTATGGTGTTGGGACGCCCGCCCGTGGCCTGAGTTCCCGAATAACCTCGACACATGGTCGGACGGCCCGGACTGGCGTCTGGGTCACTGGTTGAACGGCCGCGCCGGAACGGCCCCGGCCGCCGAGGCGATGCGCCGCCGGTTGGTGGAGCGTCACAACCTGGTCGACGCGGATTTCGATTTCTCCGAAGCTTACGGGCAAGGGGACGGCTACGCCTCGGGCGCTCCGATCAGTTTCCGCGAGTATATCCAGCCTTTCGAGGTCTCTTTGGGCTTGACCGTCCGCGAGGACGACGGCCGCCTGATCTTCTCAAATCCGGCTTTTGCCCGCGAGGTCGCAGGGGTCACGGTTGACGACATGGCCGAATCCGGCACTGCGGGGACCGCGCCTTTCGCGGCGCTGCGGTCGGCGATCGAGGATACGGCCGGGACGGCGATTTTCCGTTTTCGGGACGGCGTTCGGGATTACGAGGCGGCCGCTGTTCGCGATGAGATCGAGGACGGCCCCGAAGATGGAACGGCCGAAGCCGAAACGCCTCTTATCCTCGATTTCGATCGGGGGGCCTCGGCCGTGGCCCGGATACTCCGCGCAGCATCGGCGGGCCGGGAAACCCTGTCCTTCTCGCTGCCGCGCTCCGCGCGCCGGGTGCGCCCGGGCCTGATCCTTCCGGTTGCGATCGGGGACGGCACAACGCGCCTTTACGAGGTCACAAAGGTGATCGAAGGGGAATCCCTCGCGATCGAGGCCCGGTCCTATGACCGTCGCAGTCACGCCCCCGGAAGCAGCATCTATGTTCCGGCGCAGGATAGCCGGGTGTTCGGGTCTCAATCCTCGATTTTGGCGCTTATGGACCTGCCTCTTGTCACATCTGGGGTTGATGAAGCCGACGGCTTTATCGCGGCTCACGCCGAGCCTTGGCCCGGACTTGTGGTTGTCGCCCGATCCTACGACGAAAACATCGGCTTTGCGCCCTCGGCGTCTCTGGCAGTCCCTGCCACGCTCGGCGAAACCGTTGCTGATCTCGACCCGGATGCGTCTTGGACCTACACCCAAGGCCCTCTCGACGTCCGCGTCTTTTCGGGATCGCTGGTCTCGCGCTCCGAGCCGGAAGTCCTTGGCGGTGCAAACTCTCTCGCCGTGAAACACGGCGACGGATGGGAGATCATTCAATTCCGCAATGCTGAATTGATCGACGCCGAGACCTATCGCCTCTCGGGTCTTCTGAGGGGCCAGCGGGGCACGGAAAGCCTCTCCGGGGTGGTTCTGCCTGCATTCGCCCGGGTGGTCCTCTTGGACGACGCTATCGCCCCCGCTGGCGTATCCTCGGCCGACGTCGGCTTGCCGTTCTGGTATCGTTACGGCCCCTCGGACGTCTCGACCGACGAACACCTGAAATCGCGCGCCACCTTTACCGGGATCGGCCGTCGGCCGTTCGCACCGGTTCACCTAAAGGCCGCGTGGTCCGGCGGCGACGCCGTCCTGAATTGGACGCGGCGCACCCGGACGCTTGACGGCACGTTCCCGGCCTCTGGTCAGGAACCCCCGATCGGCGAGGTCTCGGAAAGCTACCGGGTCGAGATCGGACCCGTGGGCGCACCGATCCGGGTCGCGACGGTTGCCGCGCCAACCTTCACCTACACCGCGGCCGATCAATCGGCCGACGGCGTCACCCTGCCGGTCGCGGTCAGGGTGTCCCAAATCTCCGACACCTTCGGCCCCGGTCCCGCCGCGGCTCTCAACCTGAAAGGCTCTTAATATGGCAATGCTGATTCTCAATTCCGGCTGGACGGAAATCGTCATTCCGGCCAACGAAAACTATCGCAATCTGAAAAATATGGACTCGGTAGGCGCGGTCACGCTGCTTTTCTCCGACACGCCCCCGGTCACGCATCCGTCCGAGACGTGGGATATCTACAAGATCGCCCCGGGCGAGCGGGTCAATATACTGCTTTCGGGTCAGTACCGCCCCCGGGTTTTCCTGCGCGGCAATAACGTGGGTATCGACGTCATAAATTCGTTCACGCTTCTGGGGAACGATCCCGGGGGCGGCCCGATCGTGACGATCTCGCCCCGCGCCTCCGGGGTCAAATAATGGCGACGCCCTATCTGCGCGCCCCGCTGATCGCCGAAGGTCAGGCGCAGCCGCATGTGACGGCAAACTCGGCGCAGACGATCGCCGATCTTGCCCGCGGCCGTCTCGCCCTGTCGGCGACCGTATTGACGCCCCCGGGATCGCCCGTCGAGGGCGACGCCTATATTCTGCCTACGGGCGCGACCGGCTGGACCTCGGCCGACGATAACGATCCGGCCGCTGGCGACATTGCAATCCGATGGGCGGGCGCGTGGCACAAGATCACACCCGCGATCGGCTGGACGTGGCGGATTCTGGATGAAGGCGCTTCGGCCGTCTTCACCGCCGGGGGGTGGCGTAGGGGGTCGGTTTCCGGCCCCTTGGGGGCTTCCCTTGGTCTTGTGGTGGCCGAGGCGGCGCTTGACCTCTTGGGGCCTTCGACCTCTGCGGTCGATCTCCTGCCGACCCGGGCGATAATCCTCGGCGTTTCGTCTTGGACGATCGAAACCGTGACGGGTGCGCCGTCCTATTCCGTCGGCCTGACCGGAGAAGTCAACAAATTCGGCGGATCGCTTGGCGTGGCGGTCGACTCCTCGAATATCGGTGTCGTTGGACCCTTCGCAACCTACGCGCTCGCGGACGTCATTGTGACATCTGACGGGGCCGATTTCACCGGCGGCCGCGTCGGTCTTGCGGTCTCCGCGATTGTTCCGGGGGTGCCGATCCCATGACATGGCAAGCGACAACCCAAGCGGCGCTAGAGGACGCCGCCCGGGCCGCCATTGTGGCGGCCTTCCCTCTGGCGCGGGGTCGGTCATATGATCCGCGCCCGGTCCCGAATGAGATCGTCCCCGCCTACGCCGTCCGGGTCGAACACGAAAACGCCGAACCGTCGGGTCTCAACACGTCGTCCCGCCTGATAACCGGGACGCTCCGGGCGGTTCTGTGGGTCAAGGCCCCGGACGACGATCGCCTCGATCTCGCCGATCTCGCCGACCACCTTCGCGCCGTGATCCTCGATAGCCCGGCCCTTTTGGACCTGACCGGATCGCTCGACCCGTCAGACAATGAAACCGAGGTTCAAACCGAGGCGGAACGCTTCGCCCGGATTGAATGTCTCTTTTCCGCGCAATGGCTGGAAAGCCCCTCGGAAAATGCCTTGATCGCTGCCCGCTTCGGCTTGGCCTGATCGGCTCAACTCACAAGGAAAACGCATATGGATTATTTCGAGTCCGCAATGGACACCGTCGCAATTTGGGAGGGCGGATGGTCCGACCACAAGGACGATCCCGGCGGTCTGACCCGTTGGGGATGGACCCTGAAAACGCTGGTCGCAAAGGCGATCGACGTCAACATGGATGGCCGCGTGGACGCGCGCGATCTCAAAGACCTGACCAAAGGCGAGGCCCGGAGGCTATACCGCGTCCATTTCTGGGACGCGGTCTCGGGCGATCTGCTGCCCGGGCCTCTCGCGATGCTGGTCTTTAACTCGGCAGTGAACCAAGGCCCCGGCCGCGCCGCGAAATTTCTGCAACGCGCCGCGGGCGTAAAGCGTGACGGTGCAATCGGTCCTCGCACGCTTGCCGCCGTTTCGGACAAGTGGAACGCTGACCCTCTCGCGATCATGCGTGAATTTCTGACGTGGCAACTGTTGCACTACACGTCGCTTGCGATCTTCGTCACCTTCGGCCGTGGCTGGACGCGCCGGACGATGGACTTTGCGCTGGTCGCTGGCGGCGAGGCCGCGACGATCAAGGAATCCGTGATCGAGGACGTCATCCCGCACGGCACTGCGACGCACGCTCCCGCGCCCTCTCGCCGCCGCCCCTCGACCGCTTGGACGCGGATCGTTTCGGCGCTGTCCGGGGGGCGTGTCAATGAAACCCGCTGACGATCTCGAATGGCGCGGCCGCGTCGAGCGCAAGCTGGACGCGATCTCCGAGGCGGTTGTGCGACTGGCTCGGGTCGAGGAACGGACGGCGACGCTCTTTCGCGATCAGTCCGCGAATACGACGGCCGTCGTCCAGCTTACCGCCCGCCTGACCGCGCTGGAAGCGACCACGCAGGCCAATAAGACGTCAATCAGGCTCGCCGAGCGTGTTTTCTGGCTGGCCGCAACACTGGCGACACCGATCGTTTCGGGTGTCGCTGTCTACTACCTCACGAAAGGGGCTTGACCTATGGCCGCACCGCTGACCGACGACGAATTGAAGGCGACGGCACACGTCGTCGCAGCGCACCCGGGAGACACCCCGGGCGCGGCCCGCGCCCTCGGTATCTCGACCTCGGCGCTTTACCGTCGCCTTGCCCGGATCGCGCAACGCGGATTTGACGGCTCAACACCCGCCGCAATCCCGGCCGGTCAGGTTGTCAAAGGCGTCTCTACCCTACACACGTTGAACCCGGTCACGGGCGAAATGGAACAGCGGGCCATTTGGACAAAGACTCGAGAGGAAGGATTTACCCCCGAGGATTTCGCCCAAGTGATCCGCGACGTTGCAAAGGACCTGGTCGGCTCGATCCCGCCCGTCCCTGCGCCCAAAACCTCGGCCGACGGCAAGGGGTCCTTTCACCTGTTCCCGTGGCCGGACCTGCATTTCGGAATGCTGTCATGGGCAGAGGAAACCGGCGAGTCCTTTGATCTGAAAATCGCTGAGCGTCTTGTCATGGACGCCTTTTCCCGTCTGGTTGCTCAAACACCCGACGCCGATGAAGCGATTTTGCTCGGCCTCGGCGATCTGTTGCATTCGGACGACGAGTCCGGCACGACCAAGCGCAGCGGAAACCGGCTCGACGTGGATGGCCGCTTTGCCAAGGTGCGCCGGGTTGTGATCCGGGTTCTCGCGTGGGCGATCCGTCTTCTCTTGGCCCGCTTCCCGAAAGTGACAGTCCGCCTCTTGCCGGGCAACCATGACGAAGAAACGGCCGTCGCTCTTGCCGAGGCGCTGGCGCTCTTGTTTGACGCCGAGGATCGCGTCGAGTTTGATCTGGACCCGGGTCTGTGGTGGTTCTACCGCCGCGGCGTCGTCCAGATCGGCGCAACGCACGGGCACACCTGCAAGCCCGCCAAAATGCCCGGCGTGATGATCCAGCGCCGCCCGCACGACTACGCGGCCGCAACGGTCCACCGCTTCTATCACGGGCACTTGCATAACACGATGGTCGGCGAGGAAATGGGCGTCCCGATTGAATGCCTGCAAACCATTATCCCCGGCGACGCCTATCACATTGGCGGCGGGTATGGCGGCGGGCGATCCATGATCGCGGTCGAGTTTCACGAAACCCGCGGCGAGGTCGGTCGAAAGATCGTCGGCGTCGTCAATGGAAAGGTCTTGCAATGAACGGGCCGCGCCTGATCGGCCTAGTGGGCCGCGCCGGGGCTGGCAAGTCAACCGCGGCCGAGATCATAGCGGCCGAGGGCTTCACCCGGACACGCTTTGCGGCGGGCCTTAAAGCCATGCTGTCGGCCTTGTTTGCCGCCGCTGGTCTGCCCCCCTGCGAAATCGCCCGACGTATCGAGGGCGATCTAAAAGAGGCCCCCGACGCGATCCTAGACGGCGTGTCACCTCGGCAAGCTATGATTACCCTCGGGACCGAATGGGGTCGCGATCTGATATCGTCCGGGCTTTGGGTCTCGATCTGGGAAACCCGCGCCCGTTCGATCCTCGCCGCCGGGTCCTCGGCCGTCGTCGAGGACGTCCGGTTTCCGAATGAGATCGACGCGATCCGCCGTCTTGGCGGCGTGATTGTGTTCATTGATCGCCCAGCCTCGGTAGGGGCTTCGATCAACCACGCCTCGGAAGGTCTCGGCCCCGATTGCGCCGACGTTACGATTGACAATTCGGGCGACTTGGATCACCTTAAATCTGCAATATCGGGTTTGATTTAATCCCGCAACAAATCCCGCAACATTGAAAATCTGTAACTTATGTAAGTTACTGATTTGAAAAGTAAAATATGCGTGTTTGAGCGTCGGTTTTTATCCTCTCCTGGGCACCATTTGACATTTTTCGCCAGATATCTCGAAAAACGTAAATGGAACAGTGACTTGCGGAGTTCTATGTCCTTCGCTGCGGCAGTAGCGTAACCGCTCTAAAAAGGTCAGTCTGAGGACCAGTTTGCGCAGGGTCTTGTCGCCTGTTTCCCAAAGTTTCCAAGGATTTGCGAGGAATGCGAGGCTGAGTTCTATTTTTTCTTTTGCTTCTCGGTCTTTTCCGCCGTTCTGGGCACCGATTCCGGTCAGCTTTTCTTCCGCAAGAAGCCGCTCCTCTTCAAGCGCGCTGATCTTGCGCTCGTAGGCAGCGATAGCGGCAGGGCTGCTTGCCTCGCCGATGCGGTCGACGAAGGTGTCGATCTGACTTTCGATCTTGCGCAGGCTGTTGGCCAGAGACTTGCGGGACTGACCGGATTGCGCGTTGCGCTGTTCCCAGGCGTCCCAGAACATGTCGCGGACAATGCGATAGAGCGGCATGGCTGGGCGGAGCGATTTCAGCAATGTCTCGAATTCGCCCTCCAGCTGTTCGCGGCGGATGGACTTGCCATACTCGGAACAGCCTTTCGTGTGGCAAAGATAGTAGGCATAGCGCCCGCCGGAGCCGCCTTGTGTGTAGCACGAGCGCAAGGGAGCCTCGCAGGCATCGCAGCAGACATAGCCGCGCAGCGCGAAGTCGTCGCCGATATTGGCGCGACGTGGCGCTCTGGCGCCCTCAGCAATGCGTCTCTGCACCTTGTTGAAGGTGGCGCGGCTGACCAGCGGCTCGTGCCGCCCTTTTCGGCTCGCGACGTTCCATTTCACAGCCTGCACATCGCCCGCATAGAGCGGATGCGTCAGAATATCCGTCACCTTTTGCAGGCGCAGCTTGCAGCCGGGAAGTTGCTTGGGAAACTCAGGCTGGGCCTCAAGAAAGCGTTGCACATCCACCTGATTGGGAAAGCGGCCTGAGGCAAAGCCCTCGAAGGCTTCCTGTACGATAGAGGCAACGGGTTCGTCGCGCACCAGCAGTTTCCCTTCGCCGCGTGTTTGCTTGTAACGATAGCTGGGAATGGTTCGGAAGACCCAATACCCGGCTTCGATGCGCGCCAGCATCTTTTGCGCCGTCTGGCGACCGATTTGCTTGCGCTCCAGTTCGCCCTGAGCAGCGAGGATGGTCTCGATGAACTCGCCTTCCGGCGTGTCCGCGAATTTGAAGTTCAGGCACTCGGGCCGGGCGTTTCGGGCGGCGAGCTCTTTCCTCAGTTTCAGGTGAAAGCTCGTGTCGCGCGCCAGCCGTTTCAGATCGTCGAAGATGATGACGTACTTCTTGCCCGGTTGCGCGTCGAGAAAACTGAGCAGCGCGACCATGCCGGGGCGCTTCATGAAATCGCCGCCGCCGGAGACATCGTCTGGAAAGACCGCTTCGACGTTATACCCCTTGGTCTCGGCATATTGACGGCATCGGTGTTCCTGACTTTCCAGCCCCGCACCCTCTGCCGTCTGCTTCTTGCTAGACACGCGGCAGTAGATCAGCGCGGGCACTGCGGTTTGCTCATGCGTCACGAGGGCCTCCTGTTTCTTGAAGTGTGTTGGCCGATTCTACCCCATTTACAGTGCAGTCAGCGCTCAAAACTTGGAGTTCTCCACAGCTTTCTTCGCGCTTTACGAGCGCAGTTACAACGTCATAGCGCAGGTCGATGAAGGCGACGATGATGCCCCACAGGGCGTCGATCATCTCCTTCTTCCGATGGTCTGGTATTGATGTGTCATCGAGATAGGCCTGGTACTTCTCGACATCGAGTGTGAGGGCGCGGCGTGTTGGTGGGGCGTGTGGGTCTGTCATCTGAATGTCCTTGAATCTGTCGTCGCGCGCGGACTGAAACGGGCGCGTGACTGCTAATGGTGATTGAAATGAGTCATGAGACCGCGCACCGCTTGGGCCGATCTGGGGCCAAGCGGTGCGCGCGGGGGAAATGCCCCGCGCGGCAGGTGCAATCATGGCGTTGATCCAGATAGATTAGCAAAATATTCCTATTTTGTCTAATGCCTTCAATGCCATACGACAGTGTGCAGCCTACAACGCTCGAACCGCGAGCAGCCTGCCGCGCAAAACAGTCTCGACATGCGATTCGATCGCGCGCCGCACAAAGCCCTCTGGCGTCATACCCTGTTCTGGCGGGACGGACGCGCCCAGAAAGCTGCGATAGCCTGTGTCGCTGAAAAACGGAGCGGCCTTGTCCTTGGCGCGATCGGAAAACCCTGCATAAGGCATCGCCGTTGCGCCTATGCCAAACATGCCGCTAATCTCTATCAAGGCGGTCGTGCTTGCGGCCTCGATCTCGAACGCCCCAGCCTGACCCCAGATGGGCACTGCCCCTGCTGGCGCGGCAGTCTCGCGCTCCAACACGCAGCCCGGCGCATCCGGCCCCGCAATGATGCCCGGCTTGCCGCTGTTTAGCTTCTTCGCCAGCGCGTGCGCTTCTTTACGGATAGCAATTGCCGCATTGAAGTCCGTCGCCAGCATCGCCGCGTGATGCCGTTCGATTTGCGCACGATGAAAGATGATAGCCTCTTTCATGGTTTCAGGCAAATGCGCTGTCTCTTTCGCGAAGGCATGGGCGGTATTCTCAGCCGCCGCCGCCTGCATCAGACAATCAAAGCCCATTTGTTCAGGTTGCTTGCTCATGCCGCCACCTGTGTTTTCTGGCGCTCCGTGTAGGCCATGACACCCGCCAAACGGTTGTGCGCGGTGGTGATGTGCTCTTTGTCCAGCTCTATGCCGATGGTCTGACGCTCTGATAACGTCGCCGCAACGCAGGTCGAACCAGAGCCGCAGAACGGATCAAGCACCAGATCGCCGGGCTTCGAAAAGCTGCGGATCAGCGGTGCGATAACCTCGACCGCCTTCTCTGTTGGGTGGGCACGGTTGCCCGAATAGACCCACTCCATGACGCTCGGCAGAGGCTTAGTAGGTCGCGCAGGTTTTCCCTTGGCTAGGATGTACGCCGATTCATGGCGATACTGTGTGAACCCGACCCGTGAGGCATAGCGCTTATGCCAGACAATCTGCCCGACGATGCGCAAACCCGCTGCCTCCCACGCGGCTGAAAACTGCGGCAGTGCGCCCCATCCCGCGAAACACACCGCGTAGCTGTTTGGCTTCATCACCCGCGCCATCGGATCAAACACCGCCATGACGGCTTCGGCGTTGTTGTCGTTTTGCAAGCTGCGCCCATTTCTGTCCCTGTAGTTCACCAGATAGGGCGGATCGGTCACGACCAGATCAACGCTGGCCTCGGGGAATGTTCTCAGAATATTGGCGGACTCGCCGTGAATGATTTGGTTCGATTGCATGTGAAACTCGCTTTCTTTTGAGGTGAAGGCGAAACCAAACCACTGACCCCGCGCTTGAACCTCTCCCCAGCGGCGAGCGTCCCATGAAAGAAGCCGCGCACTCGGCGCGGCTGGGACGGTCGATCAAACCTTCCGGGGATGAGTCAATCTTCTTCTCGGGAGACCGCTCGCGGCGGAAGAGGATTGACGCACAGGCTGTGGGCGTCCCCGGATTTGATGCAAGCTGGAGGATAAGGTTCGCAACGCGGTAACGCCGTAGAAGTGAATGCAGCGCACAAGACGTCTGCACCCTAAGCACCCTGACACTTATCAGTCAGGTAGGCGGTGTGATAAGGGTTCATATTGAAATCAGCGTCTTAACAACCGTGAGCCGCCTTACATTACCGGGGTTGTCCGTGAGCAGGTGATCAACAAAAATGATGGCGCTGTGGCACGGAAGTTTAAGGTTACAAACTCAGTAGTACATTTGAGCATTAAAGCCTGATATTATCAGTTATGCTTGCGCACATTTATCTAGGGAAAAAAGGAATGCAAAAAATTTTGAATTTGCGGTTTTATTAATATTATCAACGATATACATAGTATATCCGAGTAATGCTCAACCAATTGGCGAAGCTACGCTCGACAGGTACATCAACCAAACGGGCCCGTCTATAATGTGTCCAACCCCCCTACAAACCGTCAAACGTCCAATGCAAAGGGACTACTGCCGTTTATGTAGTGGTGTATCGACCCAGTGAAATCCTGCTCATGCTACAAGGAGGAAGACGTACCAATAAGTGGACATGGCGTATCTGCGGCGAATCCGGCTTGGGAGGTTTCGAACGTCGTTAAAGTCGATGTTGAAACCATTCAGCCAGAGGAGAGATACCATGAAACGCTACGTTGGAATTGATGTCGCCCAAGAGC
>NZ_JACNMO010000023.1 GCF_020622345.1 Roseobacter weihaiensis
ATTTTGAGAAGGTGCTGTGATCCGGCACTTTGCCATCAATGCCAAGACGACAGAACCACCGATAAGCCAGGTTCAGATGGACTTCATCACACAGACGTCTCTCAGATCGGATGCCCAGAACATAGCCAATCACCAACCTCCGCATGACCAGCTCCGGGTCAATCGAAGGACGGCCTAGATGGCTATAATGCGGTCCGAGTCGCTGGCGGATCGTGTCAACATCCAGAAACCGATCAATCTCGCGCAGAAGATGGTCCGCAGGGACGTGTGCCTCAAGATCAAAGTCGTAAAACAACCGCGCTGGAGCTTCCTCAACACCCATCATCGTCAAATCCCTCCTCATCTTACAATAGGAAGCGAAGCAAACGACTTGGCCCAAAGCAACTCCGACTTCTTCAACAAAATAAGCTCGAACCGGACCTTCGCAGTTCTCTACCTTGAAGCCACCGCGACCCATCCCGCCTGGCGTGCCTCGCCTTCGTCGCAGAACCAGCGCTCACCCTTTTGGTGTCGATCTTGGTATTGCCGTAATTGGGCGACCAGGGCGTGTGATAGATTTTCCGCGTCGCCTTTCCGGGGCTGATGTTGCCCTTGGTCGGGCATCCCTGCGGCGCTGAGGCGACGGCCCGGTGCCATTTGTCGTCGCGGTAGTCCCAGGGTGTCTGCGTCGGGGCCTGCCAGACGCCCAGATATCTTGACCGGGTTTGCGTTTCGAGAGCGACATAGTCGTCGCTGTATTCAACAAAGGCCCATGCCAACCCTTCGCCCACGAGGGTTGCTCCGAGATCCACCCCGCTAACCTCGCAGCTTGCCACGATGCGGCCACAGGGATCTCTGTTGCGGGCACCACATGTGACTTCTCTGCCGTCGATCAGAGCTGACAAACGCTGAGAAGACGCCGCACCGCACTGCCATTTCCCGCCATCTGCAGAGGAGCAGGTTTGCCCGTTCTCCGGCGCATCGATCCCGTGCAATCGGATCAGCACGGGCCCGATTTCCAACGTGTCACCGTCAAACACACTCAATGCACCCTTGATCGTGATGGACTGGACATCTGCACGGCCCACCGAGGAAAGCAGAGTGATCGACCCAGGCCTGACCCCGATCCGGTCGGGTGCCTTCATGCTTGACCTACTCTGCGAGCAGCGCCTTCCGCGCCTCTGGAGGCAGGACAGACCAGTGGTACTGCCAGCCGCCACGCGCCCTGATTTGCGACGGGCGCAATCCGGTATGGCGTGCCATTTGAGACGGTTCGCCATGGTATTCACGGCCCGCTTCTTGCCGGGCGAGAAACGGCGACGGCGTTTTTGCTGACCAAGGATTCCTTGGGGGTTCCGGTCGTGGTGCCAGTGGTTTGAGCCGCATTCCAGGCGCGATCGGCGAAGCTATCTTTGGGGATGGTCCAGAAGCGGCCTTAAAAAAGTTTTACAAGCCTTACCAAGACTAGGCTTGGTCGCAATATCAGATCGCAACAGCGACCCGACCACCAAGAGGCGACGAAAGTGTCCGCGCAGGTGTTCTTCAAGGCGTTACCTTTGGTTGGGACGAAGAGCTTGGAGCGCGCCTCAATAGCATTTTCGACGACCGCAGCTATCAGGAAATCGTGGAAGCACAACGTCAGATCATGCGCCAGCACCAGATCGCAAATCCCGGCTCGTATCTGGGTGGCGAACTTGTTGGAGCCATACCCACTGTCTTCATTCCCGTCGGCGGCGCCGCGGTGAATTCCGTTCGCGCAGGCAGAGGGGCTCTTGGCACGATGCGCGCGACCGCAACCCCCGGCGTGGTCACGGGTACGGCAGCAGGCGCCGGCCATGACGAAGGCGGCGTTGTAGAGCGCTTCGACGGGGCTGCAATCGGCGGTGCCACAGGCGGTGTCGGGGCGGTGTTGCTAAGCGGGGCAGGCGTCCTCATCGCAAGGGGCATGGCCAAGACAAGGATTTTGTAGAGGGTTCGCGGTGGGCGAATGCCACAAGGCTTATCACCTGAACAGTTCAGAAACTTGTCTGAGCGTGTTCGTGCAAGAGCAAATGAGCTGGGTCTTGGAGACGATATTTTGGTGCAAGGTAGTCGGGCTGGTGGTACAGCCCGCGCTGGATCGGACATTGATGTTGCTATTCGCGTTTCTCCAGACCGTTTTTCGCAAATCATCTACGACCCCAACATTGTACCGAAGCGCATTTTGAATCCTAGTCCGGGTTCTGCCGCTGAAAGGACACCTAATATGACTATTCAGCAAGGACGAATTCACCGTGGTGAAGCGGGTCTCCGCAATCTGGCGCGCGAGCTAGAGGTTGAACTTGGAATGGGGTTGATATGTCAATCATCCGGGCGGGCGGTCCATTCGATAACCCGCCAATGATACCTGTAAGGTGAGAATGTTATGACTGATCTAACCTGTCGTCTTTATATTGATTATTGGGATGAATTCGAAGCACTTGCAGAGAGCGCAACTGAGCTTTTAGCAGGAACACGGTCTGGCCGATCAATCATCGCTTCAGCGATGGAGCTTGATTTGGAAGTTTCTTTGGATGTGAACCCTGGACGCCAAAATGAGGAAGATGGTTTCCTTTTCTATCCGTATGGGGCTTTCATCGAACCAAATGGCACTGCCAAACCAGATAAACACATTTCTGACCTAAGCCAGCTAGTTATTGGTCTACGTGGCAAAGGTGCAAAAGTTGTGGCGTCTTGTGACTTTGAAGATGAGATAGCACGGCTAACAGGTTGGAACTGGTCGGAGCGAACGCCCATCCACCCGAAAGTGTAGCTACGTGCCGTATCACCTGCCAGCCGCCGCTCGAACAGCCCAGGTTGCAAACGGTACGCGCGCGGCAATCGTACAAGGTGGCCGAACCGGTGCGGTATTGGCGGTGTGTCTGGCGCAGCTCATGATGAAGGTGACGTCATCCCCCGCCTCGAGGGAGCCGCTGTCGCAGACGACAGTGGATGCGCGTTAGTTCTCCGAATACATCTTTCGTCCAGGCGCGACACATGGAAAAACAAACCCTTTGAATCCTTGGGATATTCTAGCGGGCATAGTGCTGCATTTGCGGAAATGTGGAGGCTGCAGGCTGCGGAGCGGGTAGCACAAACGCTGCGCGCCGCTGAAGAGTTGGGCTGCCCGCCTGTCTGGACGACGAGGGTCCCGCAAAGCGGCGGTCGCAACAGCCCGCAAGATCGCTGTGCTAATGCTGACGCTGTGGAAGAACGAAACGGAGTATCAATGCACGACGGAGGCCACCACCTGATCTCAATTCCCGCCCTGGCGGCGGGGAGCAATGTCCCGAAGGGACGGAGCTTGACCGATCTCGAAAAACCGGTTGGGACGCAGGGCCGCCTGCTCACCCCCCAAACGACATTGGAGACGGTTTGCCACCGAACACCATCATGAGGCGCTAACTCTGCAACCTCGGAGAGAACCATGACCCCCGGCGGATACACCGCTCACCCGCTCGACAAAGCCGCAATCAGAGAACCGTTTGTAGCGCCGACCGCTCAACGACCGAAACCATTGCACATTCTTGTGCTATAAACCCTCGGCAAAACCTACTTTGATTTTGTCACTTTTCGACCCCACCACAGAGGGCCAACATTCGCGCTTATCGCAGCATTCGGTAAAATGGGCTCTGAGCGGCTATTTCATAAGAGATTAGCCAAATTTGGTGCAGGTTTGCCCGGCATCGCAAGGTTCATTTTCGGGAATGGGCAACGCTCACTTCACGATCTTTTCGTCTTTCACGAACATGTTTGCCCAGGCGCGGTCCAAAAGGTCGGGGCGCATCTGGTAGGGGATGCCCTCGAACTCGCAGATGGAGATCATCTGGTCGATCAGAAAGATCGGCTGGTAGTTCGCATAGATGTTTTCGATCTCGGGGTATTTCACCTTGAGCAGATGCACCAGGGTCGCCTCATCCAGCGGCATCTTGCGCTTCTTGGCGACCATGGCGAAAATCTTGAGGAAGTTTTCCTGATGCGGGCCGTCGATCTTGATCTTGAAAAAGATCCGCCGCAGGGCCGCCTGGTCAAAGATCTCATTGGGGTGGAAGTTGGTGGAAAAGATCACCAGCGTGTCAAAGGGCACTTCGAACTTCTCACCCGATTGCAGCGACAGGATATCTTTGCCTTCCTCCAGCGGGACGATCCAGCGGTTCACAAGCGCCTGCGGCGGTTCTGCCTGGCGGCCAAGGTCGTCGACGATGAAGATGCCACCGGTGGATTTCAATTGCAGCGGGGCCTGATAGGTGCGGGCGGTCGGATTGTAGACCAGATCGAGCATATCCAGCGACAGCTCGCCCCCTGTAATCACCGTTGGGCGTTCGCATTTGACATAGCGTTGGTCAAACCGTGTGGTCCGGCGCAGGCAAGTTGGGTCTTCCTCTTCTTCGGCCACGGCCACATGCACGATCGGGTCGTAGACGGTGATGACCTGACCTGCGTATTCGATGGCGCGCGGTACAAAGACATTGTCGCCCAGGGCGTCGCGGATGCCGTTCGAGATCGACGATTTACCGTTACCGGGCGGGCCATACATCAGGATCGAGCGACCGGCAGAGACCGCAGGCCCAAGCTGATCCAGCAGGGTTTCAGGCAAAACCAGATGCCCCATGGCCCCTGTCAATTGATCTCGCGTGACCTGAATGTTGCGGATCGACTGGCGTTCGACCTGTTCGCGGTAGACGTCCAGCGGCACGGGCATCGGGCCGAAGTATTCGGACTGCGCCAAGGCATCGAGCGCACGCGCCTTGCCCTGCTCGGTCAGTTGGTAACCCATTTCATTGCCGTTATTGGCGTTCAGCGTGCCGGTGGCCTCCAGCAGGCGCTGGCTGCGGGCCATGTCGACAAGTTCTTGCGTGACGGGGATCGGCAGACAGACGGCTTTGCTCAGCTCGCTCACCATATCCACATTCTTGCGGAACATGGTTTTGAGGATGATATCCCGCATCATCACGGTGGAGAGTTTCATGTCCCCCAGGGTCCGCGGGGGAGGCGGTGCCATCACATTGGCCGTCTGCATGTTCATTGATGTGCCTCAGGTGCTGCTTTGTCGTGAAACGCTTTCGCGCTTTGATCAGCAAAATAGAAGGCGAAAATGGCGGAATTCAGGCACCATTGAGGGCACCAAGGCACAGATAAAGGGCAAGGGCGGGGCCGAGGGCCAACCCCATCGGAAACTTCTTTTTCTGCGCCCAGCTTTCCCAGTCCGGGGCCAGCCTGCGCAAGGGGCTCGCCCGCGCCGCCCGGTGGGTCACAAAGGCTGCAATCAGAACCGCGCAAAACATGATAAGCAACAGGTAGAGATCCCCGAGGGCAACGTAAGGTGCTGCAAATGAAAGGAATTTTGCGTCACCCGCGCCCATAGCACCTGCGGCATTCAGGATGATGCCCAACACCAGCACAATCGCAAAATGGCCAAGGCCCCAAAGGTAGTCTTCGAAGGTTGGCAAGACGAAAGGACCCAGAACCAAAAAGACAGCCCCCAGTGCGAGGACGGCCTTATTGGTTATTTTCATCTGCGCCAGATCGGTAAACGCCACGTAAAAGCATATGGGCAGAACAAACGGCACAAACCACGAGGCCGCATGGGCGGAAATGGCCATCATAGCTTAGCCGCGGTTTTCCAGTGCTTCCAGCGCGCGCACGGCAGCCTCAAAATGCTGCGGGTGGGTATCGATGGCGTCCCGCAAGAGCGACTTGCCCGTTTGCACGTCCCCTTGTTTGACCGCAGACAGCGCCATTGTGTGCAGGAGCTGCGCCCGTTCCGACTGGCCCATGGGTACAACGGGCAGGGTGTACTTGCGCTGCGCACTGCGCGCCAGAACAAGGTTGTTCTTGGCGGTAAAGAGGCTGGTGTCCTGGCGGATCGCCTGGCCAAACATCTGTTCTGCGCCTTTGAAATCGCCGCGTGTCAGCTTGGAATACCCCCAATTGTTGAAAACACTGGCCGGCGTCGTGGTCAGCCCGACGGCTGTCTCATAAAAGCTGTCCGCTTTTTTCCATTCCTTGTTGCTGTCTGCGAGCATCGCTTCGAGCCGGTAGCGGTTGAAGGTCTCGTGGGTTGGCGGAACCTTGTCCAGTACCTGCTCTGCTGTCGCCCAATCGCCGCTGCGGATCAGGGCATCTGCATAGCTGACGCTGTCGGCATTTGTTGAATCCTCCAATTCCGTCACCTGTTCCCAAGCCTCGGCCGCCTCGGTAAAGCGCTTTGCCCGCACATAGGAGGTCGCGAGACCCCGGCGTACGTCAATACGATCAGGATTGTCATTGAGTGTACGTCGGAAATAGGAGATTGCTTCGTTCGGATCTGCAACCGTCAGCATCACATCCGACAGGTTGGACTCGTCAACAACATTCACATCCTGAAAGGCACGCTCGACCGTTTCTTCTCCGGAGGGCTTTTCACTACAGCCCGCAACAAAAACCACGCCTGCAACGCAGACGGAAAGAATATAGGGGTGGCGCATGTTTTGCGTCCTTTTTCTGCTCTTGCCTCGTTTATGGTGTCGCGCGGATCACAAAGTCACTTCTGCCGCGTCGCACCAATTTATATTCACTGCTTTTTTGTACCTCTGGTGTAACAGAATTTTCCGATTTTGCGAGCGCTAAGCGCAAATTGTCCCGGATTGCGATGTTTTCGCCATTACTTAACGCGAAGGCGCGGCGAAAATACTGCACCGCCTCGTTGGTTTTGTCCTGTTCCATCAGCAATACGCCAAGGTTGTTGAAATCGACCGGCTGTGCGTCGTCCTGGGCCACGGCGCGGCGCAGCAGCGTTTCCGCCTGTCCCAGACGTCCCAAGGCAAGGTTTGCGGTGCCCAAGCCTGACAGGATTTCAGCGTCTAGTCTGCCCCGGTTGAGCGCCGCCCGATTGAACGAGCGAATGGCGAGCTCATATTCACCTGCAGAAATCAATCGGTGCCCGACCTCAACCGTATCGGCACCTTCGTTTCTGGCCTCGGCGTCGAGATCGACACCGGGGGCCAACACCTGCTCTTCTGGTGCGGAAAAGCCGCTTGTGCTGTCACAAGCGGCCAGTCCGATCATCAAACTCACAAAGGTGACGCGCCTCCAGGCGCTCCGTTGTGTTGTCTTCATTGTCCTCCGGCACCCAAGCTGCCCAGCTGTGTAATCCCGTGTACCGACGGCCCCACAAGAATGATCAGCAAAGGCGGAACGGTCAGCATCATAGTGGCAAGCGTCATCTTGGTTGGCAACTTGTTTGCGGCTTCTTCTGCACGCATGACCCGTTTATCCCGCATCTCGCCTGCATAAACCCGTAAGGCTTCGGCAATCGAGGTACCAAACTGCGCGGATTGGTTCAGAACGGTCACAAAAGAGGATACATCCTGAACGCCGCAGCGCTCTCCGAAATCGTTCAGGACGGTGGATTTGTCCTTGCCTGCCTTCATCTCATAGGCAACCACGTCGAATTCCTGTGCCAGTGCGGGGTAGGAGGCATGCAACTCGCCCGCCACCCGCACGATGGATTGGTCGAGAGATTGGCCTGCCTCCACACAGACAAGCATCATGTCTAGGCTATCGGGAAAGCCACAGGTGATTTCTTCCTTGCGGGTTTCAACGCGGCGTTTCACCCAGTAAACGGGCAGGTAGTAGCCGATGGCTCCGGGCACGATCGTGTAAACCATCATCTTCTGGGTGCTGAATCCTTCGCCACCACCGAGAATCGTGAGGTAGATAAAAGCCAGCAAAAGCCCCGCAATGCCCATCGAGAACTGTGCGAAATGGAAAAACCGGACCGCATCCTGGCTTTGGTATCCGGCCTGACGCAACATCAACTGGCGCGCGGTCAGTTCCGCCACGTCCTTGGGTTCGAGAAAAGACGCAAATTTTTGTAGTTGCTCGTTACGTTCGCCCTGGCGCAGGCGTTTTTCCGGCTCGTTCGTGGTGGGGGCCTGTATCGACTTTTTGAGCTTGGACATCGGGTCTTCGGGTTGCGCCAGCATGATCGAGATTGTCAAAATGACCATGAGGACGCCCACCGTGCCCAGCAGGATGATCGGCCCCAGCGGTCCAAGGTACTCAACGATAATGGCGTTAAGGCTGCTCATAAATTCCATGTCGTTGGCTCCTTAAACCTTGATGTCGGTCAAGATGCGCATGACCAGCAGATTGAGACCGAGAAAGATCCCCACGGCGAAACACGCCGGGATAAAGAACGGGTGATCGCGCACCTCGTCATAATAGGTCGGATCGCCGACATTGATGACGATGAGAGCCACGATCGGGAAGGCCGACAGGAACTTGCCTGACCATTTCGCCTCCGCTGTGATCGCCTTCACCCGGCGGAACAGGCGGAAACGGGCCCGG
The DNA here is from genome assembly GCF_020622345.1 of Roseobacter weihaiensis. Classification (GTDB taxonomy): domain Bacteria; phylum Pseudomonadota; class Alphaproteobacteria; order Rhodobacterales; family Rhodobacteraceae; genus Roseobacter; species Roseobacter weihaiensis. The sequence continues at coordinate 8,329 of NZ_JACNMO010000023.1, forward strand.
ATCACCCTGGCCAGCCCAGCCAGAATTTCCGCGAGGTTACCGCCAGAGGTTTGCTGGATATTGACCGCCACGGCCAGGAACCGCAAATCCTGCATATCAAGGCGTTCCGCCATTTCCTTGAGGGCATCGCCCACATCCCGCCCGTAAGCGGATTCGTCTGCAATGATCCCCATTTCAGAGGCCAGGGGGTCTTGGACCTCCTTCGAGACGATCTGCACCGCAGAAGAGAAAGGGTGGCCGACCCGCAAGCTGCGCACCATCAATTCAACCGCGTCCGGCAACTGCTCTTCAATCATGGCGAGGCGCTTGTTGGCTTTGTGAGAAACCCAGAAGTAGACCGCGCCGATGCCGATGCCCACGGACATCATGATGCGGACCGGCACGGAGGTTTCCGTGCCGACGGTCAATCCCAGAAACGCTACCATCCCAAGCACGACCATGATCATGATAAGCTGGCGTGGCGTGAAGGCGATGGCGGCTTTCTGCGCTTTCTCCCCCAGCAGCGAATAAAGGGGAATGGACTTTGTCTTCATGTGCTGCTGCATTTCCTTGCGCAGCTTTTCGAGCACCTCTTCGCGGCCCGTGCCCTTGTCGAGCATTTCCAGCCTGCGGTTGACGCGGCTGTTGAGGCTGATGGATTTGCCGAATGTCACAAGGTAGAGCCCTTCGACGAGCACCAGCACGCCGACAAAGATCAAGCCGTAAATAATTGGTTCTGCACTCATTTTTCAGGTCCTCAAGTAGCGAAACGGTAGGACATGTCGGATATCCTTATTGGGCCGCGATCGGTTCGTAGATGGAAGACGGCAAGTCATAACCCCACATGCGGAAGCGTTCCGCATAGGCGCTGCGCACGCCCGTGGCGGTAAAGTGACCGATGATTTTATTCTCCGGCGTCAGCCCGACGCGCTGGTAGCGGAAGATTTCCTGCATGGAGATGACCTCGCCCTCCATCCCCGTCACTTCGGTAATCGAGGTCATGCGGCGCGACCCGTCCTGCAGACGGGATGCCTGCACAATCAGGTTCACGGCCGAAGAGATCTGACTGCGCACCGCCTTGAGGGGCATTTCGATCCCGGCCATCGCAATCATGTTTTCCAGACGGCTGATCCCGTCGCGGGCAGAGTTGGCGTGGATCGTGGTCATGGACCCGTCGTGGCCGGTGTTCATGGCCTGCAACATGTCGATGACTTCTTCGCCGCGGGTCTCGCCGACGATGATCCGGTCCGGGCGCATCCGCAGGGCGTTTTTCAGACAGTCGCGGGGGGAGACCTCGCCCTTGCCCTCGACGTTTGGCGGACGGCTTTCCATCCGGCCCACATGGGTCTGCTGCAGCTGAAGTTCCGCCGTATCCTCGATTGTCAGGATGCGTTCGGCATTGTCGATAAAGGACGACAAGGCGTTGAGCGTGGTGGTTTTACCGGAGCCTGTACCGCCCGAAACGATGATATTCAGGCGCGTTGCGACCGCAGCCTGCAGATAGGCCGCCATTTCTTCGGTGAAGGCCCCGAAATTGACCAGATCGTCGATCCCGAGCTTGTCTTTTTTGAACTTCCGGATCGAGACCAGCGACCCGTCGACGGCGACCGGCGGCACCATCGCGTTAAAGCGCGAGCCGTCCTTGAGGCGGGCGTCCACATAGGGGTTGCTTTCATCCACACGGCGCCCCACGGCCGAGACGATCTTGTCGATGATCCGCAACAGGTGCCGTTCATCCTTGAAGGTAATGTCGGTCAGTTGAAGCTTGCCCTCGCGTTCCACGAAGATCTGCTGGGGGCCGTTGACCAGAATATCGTTGACCGTCTCATCTTTGAGCAGTGTTTCAAGCGGCCCCAGCCCCGTCACTTCGTCGTAAAGTTCGGATGTGAGGGTCTGGCGGTCTTCGCGGTTCAGAACGATGCTCTGGGCCTGCAGATGTTCGCTGGTAATCGCACTTATCTCCTGCCGCAGGTCCTGCTCTGAGGCGTGTTCCAGCGCAGACAGGTTCAGGTTGTCCAGCAGCACGCGGTGCAGATCCAGCTTGATCTCGCCCATGCGTTCCTTGCGTTTGCGCTCTTTGTCCATTGGCGTGACCTGCACGGGTCCGGATTGGGCCGGTTTGCGCATCGAGTTCGTGCTGGCAACCGGGGCCGGGGCTGCACTTGGCGCGGCGCCGGGTGCGGCATCCGCCCTGGCCGGTGTCGCACCGGATTGTTTCTTATACTTCGAGAACATGCACGTTTTCCTTTACCGGGTCAGGCTGCTTGGGCATCGTTACTGTTTAGCTCGTGGATGGAGGCCGCCAATTTGGCAATCTCGCGGCGCAAAGGGTTCTTGGCGGCGGACAACGCGAGCGGCACACCATGATCGCAGCCTTGCGTGATCGGCTTGCCTCCGTCCGGCATGTGCACGTCGATGGAGATGCTGAGGCTCTCTGCCATGCGCTTGATCCGGCTCTTGCCCGCCAGATCGGTGAATTTCGGCGCCCGGTTCATCACGTAGCGCAGCTTTTCCACCGGGAGGTCTTCGGATTGCAGCGCCCGCTTGAAGCGCAGGGTGTTCTGGGCGCAGCGCATGTCCAGTTCGATCGCCGCAAAGTAGACATGTGCCGCATTCAGCACCGTTTCCGACCAGGACACCAGCGTCGATGGCATATCGATCAAAACGTAGTCAAAATGCTTGCGCGCCATATCCAGCACCCGCGTTATATCCTCCGAAGAGATCAGATCGAGGGGCAGCATCTCGGTGGGCGCGGTCAGCACCTGCATTTTGTCCTGAAAGGTCAACAAAGACTGGCCAAAGATTTCATCGTCCATGCCTTCGGTATCCGAAAGCATGTCGAAAACAACCTCGCGACGGGGCAGGTCAAGATAGGTCGCGACCGACCCATATTGAAGATCAAGATCGATCAGGCAGACGCTTGGCCCGTTTTCCTTGTCCTGGGTTGCCAACTCCCAGGCGAGGTTGACGGCCAGGGTGGTCGCGCCGGTGCCGCCTGCCAGGCCGTGCACGACAATAACAGCGCCTTCCTTTTGTTCATCCGATTGCAGTCTGGGCGTATTCCCGCCAGAGACACGTTGTTTTTCGGCCGCGCGCACACGATCAATGGCTTCGGACAATTCATTTTCGGGCAGCGGGTAGGGGACAAATTCATCGGCGCCCTGCCGCAACAGGGAATGCAGCGATGCCGGTGTGACATCTTCGGCGATCAGGATCACCTTGATATTGCGGGCTTTTGCCTGTGCAATGATCTCGCCCATCAGAACAAGGTTTTCCTCGTCCGTTTCATCCATCGCGAGGGCGATGAATTCCAGCGATTTTGCCTCGGGCTGTCCGAAAAAGGCGAGCGCTTCGGCAAATCCCAGATCTCCCCAGTTCTCACCAAGCGCCAATTCCATATCCTCAATCAGAAGATCGAAATTCTGCACATCGCGGCTGACAGTGCAGGCGACGATGGGTGATGTTTCCGGTTGTGGCATTGTGCTGCTCATTGCCTCGTAATCCTTCGTGTTTCAGATCGAAACAGAGGCAAGAGGGCCGTAACTCATGCTACCCCGACATCCCCTGTGACGCTCTCATCCGACTAATCCGGTCGGACATACGTGTCCCATGAGAGAGAAAGTCGCAGTGAACTTGGGCGAGATTAGGGCTTAAACCGCCCAATTGTTGGGTATCTAGACACAATAACCGATCTTCCGCGAAATTGTGGGGGCCGGGGGGCCACAACAAAAAAGACGGGGCCGAGGCCCCGTCCTTTCGTTTTCATGACAACAGCTGTGGACGCTATCCGCCGCCCGCGTCAGCATCCTCGACAGTGGTCGGTTGTACAGCACTCCCAACATATTCGCGATAAATGATTGCCGCGTATTTGCCGTCGAGCGTGCCGTCACAATGCACGCGATACACCTTACGGGTCTGAGTGCTTTCGGGATCGAGAACAACCAGCGGATCAGCCTCCGCAGCTCCGACCTTGCCGCTGCCAAAACCGTTGGTTCTGCAGGTTTGCACAAGTTGATTGTGCAAGGAGGCATTCCCAAATTCGCCCTGGTCAAGCTGCGCGCCCGCCTCGCGGTAGAATTGCCCTACACCACTTTCCGGAGCACAGGCCGCGACGGTTGCCAATCCACCGATCAGAAACAGAGCACGTGTTGATTTGTTGATGAGATTGTCCATCTGATCACTCCATCACATAGCCGTAGGAGCCGCTGAAGTCTTGCTGGGCGACTTCACCCGCAGCGCCGCTGACATTGACATTGTTGACCGTGCGCCCGTTCAGAAACAGGTCGGCTTCGCTTGGCGGCCTGATGCGGTCTGTGGGCAGGGCCAGCGCCTCCCCACGGGTCGGGCTGACCAGATGGGCTGTGATGATGATGACCAGCTCGGTCTGGTTGCGCTCGTAATCGGTGCTTCGGAACAAGGCCCCGAGAATCGGAATGTCTCCAATCCAAGGCACCTGTGCGATGCTGTCGCTGAAGTTGTCTTCGAGCAGGCCCGCAATCGCAAAGCTTTCACCGTCACGCATCTCTACCGTGGTCGAGGTTTCACGCCGCACAAAGGCATCGACTGTAAAGCCGCCGCCCAGGCTGATCCCATTCGCGGGGTCGATGCTGGAAGAGGCAGCAGAAAGTTGAAGATTTATAAGTCCTCTGTCAACCACGCGGGGCACGAAGTTCAGCTCGATACCGAAAGGTTTGAACTCAACACCGACACCATCGTCGCTTTGCACAGGAACAGGATATTCGCCCCCGGCGAGGAAGCTGGCTTCCTGTCCGGAAAGTGCCACGAGGTTGGGTTCGGCCAATGTGCGGACGGCCCCTTTCGTTTCAAGCGCTTCAAGCAAAAGCTCCACCTGAGCCGACCCGACACCGAAGTCAAACAGCACCGCCCCTTGCGCGTCCGTTTGCGCGACGGGGGTGATCGCACGACCAACACCAGCGGACACGTCTCCGCCAGTGATTGAGAAGGAGCTTTGCAGCGATTTCGAAACACCACGACTCATTTCAGCAAAGCGGACCTTCAGCATAACCTGCTGAACACCGCCGACCGTCATCAGATTTGAGACCCGATCAGGCGCGTAGCGTGCGGCCAGTTCAAGCGCTTTCGACAATCTCTGACTGCTGGAGACCTGTCCTGACAGGACGATGCCATCATTTGCAGTGCGCACTTCGATGTTCTCACCCGGCAGGATCTGCCCCAGGCGCTCTTTGAACTCGACCAGATCAGGAGCGACGCGCACTTCAACATTCGTGATAAGCTGCCCGGCCGCATCAAAGAGTGTGAGCGTTGTAATGCCGGGGACCTTACCCAGGACATAAATGCTACGATCTGAGAGAGACGAGATATCAGCAATGCCGGGATTGGCGATGCTGAGCTCAGCGAAAGGAACTTCGCTTTCAACAACAACTGCGCGGTTCTGCGACACACTCAACGTCTCGTTGGTGTCTCTGGCAATGATGCGCAAGGTTTCAGCCTGAGCCGTCACTGGCGCCGTTAAGGCGAGTGCACTCACACTGAGGGTCAGCCCAAGTAGGGCTGCTCTAAATATTCCATCAATTTTCATGTGACCTGCCCTTTTTTGATCACGCCTCGGTTCCGGGTCTTATCGCCCGCATGGGTAGCAGTGTGCGCGGCTTTGGATTTATTTGCAATAATCAATGGGTTCTACGGTGAGCTTTATGTGGATAAATGGCAACACGTTAAAATTGTGAAAGGCGCCGCTTTGACAGCGACGCCCTTCTAAGTCTTTGGGTTTGCTTTAGTTTGTGCAGGGGATCGGGATCGTTACCACCTCGGCACCCCGGCGCGTTCTGATCGTACAAACCTTGGCCTTGGGGGCTGCGGCGACAGGGGCTGCCTGTGTCAGACCCAAAAGCGAAACCTGATTGACTTGAATGTCATCCAGCTCTGTGTCATCGCCAGCGCCGACCAGCGACAATGACAGGTTGCCGGTTGATTGGGCTTGTGCCAGCGCGGCGACCTGCTCGGGGCTGGCGGCCACCGTAACGGTACGCGCGATACGCGTGCCATTTATCTGGTTATCTGTTTGGTCCACAGCAATCAGCCGGACGGCTGTCTGAATGAGCTGCGTGACGTCTTCGCGACCATTACCTGTTTCGATCGATCCGGTCCAATAAACGTCGACTCTGTCGCCAGGTCGCAGGAAGCCGGACACGCCACTTGCGACGTCAACACGGATCGCAAATGCGCGCATGCCCTTTTCCAGACGGGATGTCAGGCCGATGTCCTCGCCAGGTTCGGTGACCTTGATCTCCAGCAGCGCTTCGTTCTCTTCCATCGGACGGACAATCAGCCGGACTTCATCTGTGTCTTCGGGAAAGATAGCCGCCAACTCGGTGAACGAACCGGTCGGGATTGCATCGGTCGGCCAGCGGACAGGGCGGACATCTTCCTCGCGCAGTGTGTCACCATATTTCAGGCTGCGCGTTACAACGAAGACGGTCTGTGTCGGAACGATCTGTCGCTGCATGTCTTTCGCGCGCGCCAGCTCCGCCTGATACTGCCCGATGTAATCTTTCGCCATGTATACCGCGCCACCGGCAAGCGCGACACCTGCCAAAAGCACCAAGCCAAAAACTGCTCGCATCATCTCACCTCGTTGTTCTATTGTGCCCAAAACCTACCAGCGGGCGAATACTCCGACCGTAACATCGCTCTCAATTGTGGCAATTTCTGGATGACCTTGGGGTATGAGCGCGGCGAACCGTTCAAAGTTTGCACAGCGGCTCTGTCCTGTTTCCCCCGCATTGGCAACGGTGCTCTTAAATATGTTGAGCAGACCGAAGAGCATTCTGCGCTGGTGCGCCCGCCCACAACGAACTGCTTTTAATACGCTTTTCGTGTCAGGAGGCGTGTTTGCCTCAAGGTCCGATTTAAAGTCTTCGCGGTGTATTAAGGCAAGGAATCCTGAATATCCACGTTCGCGGTTGGTTCCTGTCTGTCAAGATACCCCGCAGTTCGATCGCTTACGGTACCGGTTTCGCCCTGAAGGCCAGCTACAGCAACCACGCCCAGTCCGACAACAGCTGCTGTCAAAACAACCCAATCAACTGTTATCGCCCCGTCTTCCTTCGCTGTGAAACGCTTTACAAATCTAAACATGTCGAACCTTGTAAACTGAAAACTGGATCTACGATAAAAAAAGGGGCCGCCTGGCGATTAATCGCATGCGGCCCCCAATTTTTGATTTGACCAGACGAGGTTCCCCGTCTTTTTACGAGTTAGCCATCGTCATCAGAGCTATCAGAAGAGCCAGTAGTGTTACCAGTACCGCTGATGTCGCCGAATGCAGTTGGGTCTTGACGATCAAGATATGTTGCTGTGTCTGCGGTCAGATTGTTCGCACCAGCGCTGATGGATGTGTATGCGGCAACCGCAAGACCGACGACGGCAGCTGTCAGAACAACCCAGTCTACTGTTACGGCACCGTCTTCGTCTTGACGGAAGTTCTTGATAAATTTCATCATGGTATGTCCCTCCAAAGGATCACTAAACATTACTTACTAACCTTGCCGTCCTCACTGACCGTTTTTCTCTGGTGGCCCGTCCGACTTGGTATGCAACAATATAGCCGTCTGATTGGGGCATGAATTTGACGGCAAATGTGACATTTGCGCTTCGCGGTCCAAAAAACGCGAAAAAAACATCAAGTGCTTGAATCACTTGAAATAATTAATTTCCTGATGTTTACACTTCGTTAAATAGAGCATGGATTGTGGCAAAACCGCCCCGATCCGGACGTGGAATTTCTGGTCATACAAAGGCTTTTCTGCAATAAGCACCGGAAAAACCGATAAACATAAAGACGAGCAGGTCCATGCGAATACAAGCCACAGCGTCGCTTATCGCGGCAATACTGCTTTGTGCCCCGATAGAGGCCGAAACTCCCAACCCATACCCCGATTTCAGCGCAAAGCGGGTCAGTGTGCCCAAACCGGGCGAACGGCCCACCATCGCACAGATCGATCCCGAAGAGCAGGCCCGGCTTTTGGCAGGGCTGCCGCGACCATCGCCTTTGCCCGACACGATTGTTCCCGATGACACAAATATAGAGGAAGGCAAAATCGGTGTGTTCAGCTGGTTCTGGAGCAAAGTCTCGCCTGCCCTGGTCGATTCAGGGCCGGGACGGTTGGACAAGGCAATGACTGTGCTGGCCGGGACAGGCGGGATCCCACAGCCTCGCTTGCAGCACCTGCAACAGATCGCGCGGGCCAATGGGGTCGATATTTTGCGGTCGACGGTGGGGACGCGGGTGTCGCCTGCGCTCGTGCTGGCGGTGATCTCTGTGGAATCCGCGGGCAACCCCGAGGCTGTCAGCTCTGCGGGCGCGCAAGGGCTGATGCAGCTCATGCCTGCGACAGCTGCCCGCTTTGGTGTGGAAGACTCTCTCTCGCCCCAGGAAAACATTGGGGGCGGGGTTCAATACCTGAACTGGCTGATGGAAGAGTTTGACGGCGACCCGATCATGGTGCTCGCCGGGTACAACGCTGGCGAAGGCTCCCTGCGCAAGCATCAAGGGGTACCCCCCTTTGCGGAGACACGGGATTATGTGCCCAAGGTTCTGGCCGCATTTCAGATCGCGCGCGGTTTATGCCTGACCCCGCCCGAGCTTGTGTCGGACGGGTGCGTCTTTGCCGGGCTGAACTAGCGTTTTCCCCGTTTGGGGTCAGACAATGGTGGCTTCGGTCGCGGCGCGCAAATCGTCTTCGCTCACACCGTCTGCGGTCTCCACGATCCGCAAACCGCCCTCCACCACGTCCAGAACCCCAAGGTTGGTGATGATCCGGTCCACGACCCCCTTGCCGGTGAGCGGCAGCGTGCATTCCCGCAAGAGCTTGCTGTCGCCGTGCTTTGACGTGTGATCCATCACCACAACCACCCGGCCCACGCCCGCCACAAGATCCATGGCGCCGCCCATCCCCTTGACCAGCTTGCCGGGGATCATCCAGTTGGCCAGATCTCCGTTTTCAGCCACTTCCATAGCCCCCAGGATCGCCATGGCGATCTTGCCGCCCCGGATCATCCCGAAAGACTGTGCGCTGTCGAAATAGGCGGTCTGTGGCAGCTCTGTGATGGTCTGCTTGCCCGCATTGATGAGGTCTGCATCCTCCGCGCCTTCGATCGGGAACGGACCCATGCCGAGCATGCCATTTTCCGACTGCAACGTCACTTCGATGCCATCGGGGATGTAGTTGCTGACCAGCGTGGGGATGCCGATACCTAGGTTCACGTACCAGCCGTCTTCCAGTTCTTCTGCGGCGCGTGCCGCCATCTGGTTTCGATCCCAAGGCATAAGAGGTCCTATTCTATCATGTGACTGACGTGCCGGCCGGCACGTCGATTGTAACAAAACTGCCCGCCGCCCCCCGGCCCAGATGCAAGGTCCCTTCAAGACCTTCAATCAGACCGGTGATGATCCGCCCGCCCACAGTTTCGCTGGACGGCCATTGCGCGGACGCAGGGATGCCAATGCCATCATCGGAGACGATCAGGCGCAGACCGCCTGCGCTGAGCTGTGACATGCGAATTTCAACCAACCCGGCATCCATCCGGTCAAAGGCGTGCTGGAAGGCATTGGTCAGCACTTCTGAGACCACCAGCCCGATACGGGTGGCGGCTTCGATCTGCATCTCCACAGGTTCGATCTGCATGTTCATGCGCAAACCGGAACGGCCTTCGGTATGGGCAATGGCGCTGGCGAGGCGTGAAATGAAGCTGCCCATCTGGATGCAATCACTGTTCGACTGCTGATCTGCGAGCTTCATCTCTTCATACAAAAGCTGCAGGGTCTCTACCCGTCGGGACAGGGCGGCAAAGTCGTCCGGCACCGATGTTGCCGCTGATTGTTGACGGATCATTGTGATGATCATCGACAGATCGGACTGGACGCGGTTCTGCACTTCCATCAGCTGTTCGTTGATCTGTTCAGCGCTGGCGTCACGTTCCCCGTTACGCAACTCTTTCTGGATGCCGATAAAATACTGTGTCTTGCCGCTTTTATCAATTACCGGCGAGACGATCAGACGGTTCATGAACGGCGCGCCGTTGCATTTGTAATTGAGAATATCAACTGCCACGTTCTTATCGTTGGCAATAGCACTGCGGAGCAAGTCAACAGCGGCTTTTTCCGTGTCTTCACCCTGTAAAAACCGGCAATTGCGCCCGATGGAGGCGCTGCGGGCATAGCCCGTTGTGCGGGTAAACGCCTCGTTGACGTAGACGATCGGATTGTCGTCGAGATTTGGATTGGTGAGAACCATCGCAACTTTCGCGCGGGAAAACCCGTCAAACCCCTTGTCATTGAAAAGAGTGTCGTCCTGAGCCGTTTCGGTTTGTGTCGTTGTAAAGGTGTCTGCCATAGTGCTTCGCCTCAGGCGGCTCGGGTGGTTCGCTGTTCAATACGCTTTTCATGCTCGCCTTGAATGAGCCGGTGCACGTAAATGCCCGGCAGATGGATGCTGTCGGCCTCAAGACTGCCGGTCGGGACAATCTCTTCCACCTCAACGATGCAGACCTTGCCGCACATCGCGGCAGGAGGGTTGAAATTGCGCGCGGTCTTGCGGAACACGAGATTGCCCGTTGGATCGGCCTTCCACGCCTTGACGATGGAGAGATCCGCAAAGATGCCCTGTTCAAGAATATAGGTCTCGCCGTTGAAATCCTTGTGCTCTTTTCCCTCAGCGATCACCGTGCCGACGCCGGTTTTTGTGTAAAATCCGGGGATACCACAGCCCGCCGAGCGCATGCGTTCGGCCAAAGTGCCTTGCGGGTTGAACTCCAGCTCCAGTTCGCCAGACAGGTACTGACGCATGAACTCCGCGTTTTCGCCGACGTAAGACGAGATCATCTTCTTCACCTGCCGGGTCTGCAAGAGAATTCCGATCCCGAAATCATCGACACCCGCGTTGTTGGAGGCAAAGGTCAAATCCTTGGTGCCCGCATCACGGATCGCGGCCAGCAAAAGTTCGGGGATGCCGCAAAGTCCAAAACCACCGGCAGCGATCAGCATGCCGTCATGCAAAACACCCTCAAGCGCTTCTGACGCCGATCCGTAAACTTTGTTCATCTTGCTTCCTCGTGTCTGGCTGGCGCACCAGATTTTGCGCGTACACACAAAAGCCGTCAACCGCCCCTCATGCTCTTCGCGCTGTTGTATTTCACGGTATGCAATTGCACAAGCATTTCGAGGTGCGCCATCCGAACACACCCCTTGATCTTGTCGTGGCAATGCCGCAGCAAAAGAAAGGGCTAGCTGGCCGCTTTCCTGGCTGCCGTCTTTTTCTTGGCGGTGGCCTTTTTGGCTGGTGCCTTGCGACGGCCCTTACCCTTTTGCGTGGCCTTTTCGTCGATCAACGCGATGGCCGCTTCAATCGAAAGCTCCGCGGGATCACTCTCCTTGGGAAGCGTCGCATTGATCTTTTCCCATTTCACATAGGGCCCGTACTTGCCTTCCATGATACTGATCGATCCGCCCTGTTCGGGGTGTTCGCCCAGCTCGCGCAAGGTCTTTGCAGCGCCACCGCGACGGCCTCTGCTGGCCAGTTTTTCGGCCAGCAACTGCACGGCGCGGTTCATCCCCACGGTCCAGACCTCGTCGATGCTGTCCAGATTGGCATTGGTGCCCCCCCGGTCAGAGGTGGAGGGCGCATGTTTGATGTAAGGGCCATAGCGCCCGATATTGGCCCAGACGGTGATGCCGTCTTCCGGGTGGGGGCCGATCTCGCGCGGCAAAGACAACAGCTTTAGCGCCTGCGGCAGGTCCACATCTTCCGGGGACCAATCCTTCGGGATGGATTGCCGTGGTGGTTTTTTAACCTCTTCGGTTACCTCGCCCCGCTGCACATAGGGACCAAAGCGGCCCTTGAAGGCATATATCTTGTCGCCCCCGTCCTCGCCAAGCAGTTTGCCTTCTGGCGGGATGCCGCTGTCGTCTTCCTCGCCCGGCGGGCCGAAGGCACGGGTGTAGCGGCACTCGGGATAGTTCGAACAGCCGATGAACGCCCCGCCCGAGCGCGCGGTGCGCATGCTGAGCCGCCCGGCGCCGCAATTGGGGCAGAGCCGCGGATCGGTGCCATCCTCATTGGGCGGGAAGAGATGCGGCTCCAGCACTTCGTTGATTTTCTCCAGCACCTCGGTGATGCGCAGATCGGCGGTTTCCGCAATGGCCGCGGAAAAATCGCGCCAGAACCGGCCCAGCACATCCTTGTAGTCCGCATCCCCGGCGCTGACAGTATCGAGCTGATCTTCGAGATCGGCGGTAAAGTCATAGCCCACGTATTTGCGGAAATAGTTGCTCAGAAACGCGGTGACCAAGCGGCCTTTATCCTCCGGGATCAGCCGGTTCTTGTCTTTTCGCACATATTCGCGGTCCTGGATCGTGGTGACCACGGAGGCATAGGTGGAGGGCCTGCCAATCCCCAGCTCTTCCATGCGCTTGACCAGCGTCGCCTCCGTGTAGCGCGGCGGTGGCTGGGTGAAATGCTGCTCGGGCGTGACGGTGCGTTTGTCGACCGCATCGCCTTGTTCGATTTGGGGCAGGCGCTTGTCGTCATCATCCGTGACCACATCATCGCGCCCTTCCTCATAAACCCGCAAAAACCCGTCAAAGAGCATGACCTGCCCGGTCGCGCGCAAGGCGACTTGCCCGTCCGCGCTTGCAATCTCGGCCGTTGTGCGCTCCAGACGGGCTGCTTCCATCTGACAGGCCAGCGTGCGTTTCCAGATCAGATCGTAAAGCTTGCGCTGATCGGCGTCGGAGGTTTTGAGGTCTTCCGCCTTGGTCATCATGTCGGTCGGGCGCACGCATTCATGCGCTTCCTGCGCGTTCTTGGCCTTGTTTTTATAGATTCGGGGGCTTTTCGGCACGTAGTCGTCGCCATAAAGCGTCTTGATGGCATCGCGTGCCGCCGCGACCGCTTCGGGGGCCATATCGATGCCATCCGTCCGCATATAGGTGATGTAGCCCGCTTCATAAAGCCTTTGCGCGGTGCTCATGGTCTGGCGTGCGCCCATGCCGAATTTGCGGCTCGCTTCCTGTTGCAGGGTCGAGGTCATGAAGGGCGCGGAGGGGTTGCGGTTGGCCGGTTTGGCCTCGACCGAGGTCACGCTCAGATCGCGGCTCGTGACGGCCTGAACGGCCATCTCCGCCTGCGTTGCGTTCTCGATGTCGAAGCGGTCGAGCTTTTTGCCCGCTAGAACCGTCAGTCGCGCCTCGAACTCTTGCCCGCGCGGGGTGGCCAACAGCGCTTTGACCGACCAGTATTCGCGCGCCCGAAAGGCCTCGATCTCCATTTCACGTTCGACAATCAGCCGCAGGGTGACGGATTGCACCCGCCCTGCGGATTTCGCCCCCGGCAGTTTGCGCCAGAGCACCGGGCTGAGGTTAAAGCCCACCAGATAGTCCAGCGCACGGCGCGCGAGATAGGCTTCGACCAGCGGCATGTCGACCTGGCGCGGGTTTTGCATGGCCTCGGTGACGGCAGCCTTGGTGATGGCGTTGAACACCACGCGGCTGACCGGCGTGTCCTTCTTGATCGACTTGCGTTTGGTTAGCGCTTCCTGCAAATGCCAGCTGATCGCTTCGCCCTCGCGATCAGGGTCGGTGGCCAGGATCAGGGCGTTGTCGTCCTTCAGCGCATCGGCGATGGCTTTGACGTGTTTGCGGCTGTCGTATCCCACTTCCCAAAGCATTTCGAACCCCGCCTCAGGGTCCACCGATCCATCCTTTGGCGGCAGATCGCGCACGTGTCCATAAGAGGCCAGAACAGTGTAATCATCGCCGAGATAGGAGTTGATGGTTTTGGCTTTGGCTGGAGATTCGACGACGACAACCGGCATATACTGGGGACCCTCTGAGCGAAAATATCATGTGTCTATGGCCGTGTGAGAGGTGGGGTGCAAGCAGATATTTTCAATGCCCGCGTGTAATTTACTCTGCTTGTTCCGGGTGAGACTGGGCGTGTCCCTGCCGAAGGCGTGCTGCCGCAAGTCATTCAGCCAGGTTGGGGGGTGATCGCGATCTACATCCCTGAGGCAGTGTTTCAAGAACGCTGCAATCGGCCTGTCAGGCAAGGGCTTGCAGGATGGGCCAGAACGTCACGCAGGACCGTTCAGTTGCGAGAGAGCAGCCCTCCGGACTGGCGGGTGATCTGGCCGTCCAGTTCCAGATCAAGCAGCGCGGGCGCGGCTTCTGACGCGGTGACGGCGAGGTCTCGGATCAACTGGTCCTCGGCGACAGGGGCCGGGCTGAGCCGGGACAGGATATCGCGGTGCAGGGCTGCGGCTTTTCTCAAACTGTTTTGCACACCCTTGGCCTTTTTAGGGGTTGGCGCGGGGGCAGGGGGCGTCATGGGCAACTCGGGCTGTTCGTGGTGGATAGGGGCCAGCGCTTCGATCACATCAGCGGCGGACCGGACCAGGATTGCGCCGTCGCGGATCAGCTGATTGCAGCCAGCAGCGCGGGCATCAAACGGGTTACCCGGCACCGCAAGCACATCGCGCCCCTGGTCCAGGGCGTCGCGGGCGGTGATCAGGCTGCCGGATTTTGTGGCCGCTTCGACAACCACCGTGGCCTGGCTGAGACCCGAGATGATCCGGTTGCGGCTTGGAAAGTGCCGCGCCATCGGTTGCAGCCCCATGGGTTGTTCCGACAGGCGCAAGCCGCTCTGCGCGATAGAGAGCGCAAGTTCGGTGTTTTCCGCAGGGTAGATCACATCGACCCCACCCGCCTGAACCGCAACCGTGCCGGTGGGCAGGGCGGCGGTATGGGCGGCAGCATCGACACCGCGCGCCAGACCCGAGACCACAGTGTAGCCGGCAGCCCCCAGATCGCGCGCCAGCGCCCGCGCCATCCTCGTGCCTAAAGAGGACGCATTGCGCGCCCCGACCAGTGAAATCATCGGTGTTTGCAAAAGATCGGGGTCACCAACCACCCAAAGGAACGGCGGTGCATCTTCGATTTCGTCCAGTGCCGCAGGGTAGGCATCGGTGCCTTGCATTACCAGACGGGCGCCCGCCGCGCGGGCGGCGTTGAGCTCGGCCTGTATCACGGCCTCCGGGCATACTTCGTATGTCTCAACGCCGGCGGCGCGCGCTACCTCGGGCAGCGCGGCCAGCGCATTCTGCGCAGTGCCGTATTCAGTCAGTAGTCGTTTATACGTCGTTATACCAACCCGGCGAGAACGCAACAGACGGAGCCTGGAAAACTGTTCATCTTCCGAGGTGGGTGGGAGTGGGGGGTGAGTGGAAGAAGGATTGTAGTCCCTGTCAGTCATCCGTAGCTCCGTCCGTTGCAGAATCAGGTTTAAGCGGTGTTGGTTAACAACGCGTGAACGATTTGCCTTGCATACCGGATGATTTTTTAGCGTCACGCTCAGGAAGCAGATCCGCCAACCGTCAGACCGCCGATCATGAGGGTCGGCTGACCGACCCCGACCGGCACCCACTGCCCGGCCTTGCCGCAGTTGCCCATCCCGGGGTCCAGCGCCATGTCATTGCCGATGGCGCGAATGTGTTTCAGCGCCGTCGCCCCATCGCCGATCAGCGTGGCCCCTTTGACCGGGGCACCGACCTTGCCGTTCTCGACCCGGTAGGCCTCTGTGCAGGAAAACACGAATTTGCCATTGGTGATATCCACCTGTCCGCCGCCAAAGCCGACGGCGTATATCCCGTCCTTGAGGCTGGCCACGATGTCTGCCGGGTCGGTGTCGCCGCCCAGCATATAGGTATTGGTCATCCGCGGCATGGGCGCGTGGGCATAGCTTTCGCGGCGGCCGTTGCCTGTCGGCGCGACCCCCATCAGCCGGGCGTTCTGGCGGTCTTGCATGAAACCCACGAGGATGCCGTCTTCGATCAGCGTGTTCTTTCCTGACGGCGTGCCTTCGTCATCCACGGTAAGGGAGCCGCGCCGGTCGGGGATCGTGCCATCATCCAGGACGGTCACCCCCTTGCTGGCGATCCGCTCGCCCATCAGCCCGGCAAAGGCCGAGGACCCCTTGCGATTGAAATCCCCCTCAAGCCCGTGGCCGATGGCCTCGTGCAGCAGGATACCGGGCCATCCCGGGCCAAGGACCACATCCATCACCCCGGCAGGGGCCGCAACCGCGCCGAGATTGACACAGGCGATGCGCAGGGCTTCGCGGGTCTTGGCCTGCCAGTCGGCCGGATCAAGCAGACCGTCAAGACCCACACGTCCTCCACCGCCCGTCGACCCCGATTCGCGCCGCCCGTTTTCCTCTACAATCACCGATACGTTGACCCTTGTCATCGGACGGACATCGCGCACGGCCTGCCCATCCGGGCGCAGAATCTCGATCTCCTGGAGACTTGCCGCAACGGTGGCCGACACCTGTACCACACGCGGATCAAGCCCGCGCGCAAAGGCATCGATCTCGCGCAGCGTGTCGATCTTGACCGGAAAGCTCGCGCCGGCAATTGGATCCTCATCCGTATAAAGCCTTGTATTCGTGGGGTTGGGCGCATCGGCCCAGGTTCCGCCACCGTCACCGACAGCCAGCCGCGCCGTCTCGGAGGCCCGCTTCAGCGCGGCTTCCGTTAGCTCTGTCGAATGCGCATAGCCTGCGACCTCGCCCCGAACGGCGCGCAGACCGAAGCCTTCGGAGGCATCATAGCTGGCGGTTTTGAGCCGCCCGTCATCAAATACCAAGGCTTCGGATCGCCGACGTTCCAGAAAAAGCTCGCCGTCATCCGCCCCATCTGTAGCCGCGCGCAGGACCTTCTGGGCGGCCTCGCGGTCGAGTGTATCCTGAAACGGAGAAAAGGGGGCGTCTGTCATAAAAAGCTCCGTTAGGTGCGGGAATTTCAAGAGAAGCGTCCTAATAACGCAGGCAGATGTCTTTATCTTATGATCAGAATATGATTGTAAGAAACGAGATTACAACGGCAGAGGGGATGCGCAAACCAAAACCGCTGCCACACTGCGCAACATGATCCAGCGATCAGTCTTAGATCAGGACGAGATATGAACAGACTATTCTCTATCGCAGGCCTCGCGTCTGTCTTAACGGCAAGCGCCGCACAGGCTCAGGACGGGCTTGAAATCATCGGCACGCCGGTCGATGGCAAGATGGGCTTTCAGCCTGCGGTAACCGAACTGGCCAGCGACCTGCAGTGGCTGGACGGCATGATTCTGGTGATCATCACGCTCATCACCCTGTTTGTCACAGGTCTCATGACCTGGGTGGCGATCCGCTACAACGCCAGGCGCAACCCGGAGCCTGCCAGTTTTACCCATCACACCCCGGTGGAGATTGCCTGGACCGTGGTGCCGATTGTGATCCTTGTCTTTATCGGGGCCTGGTCCTTGCCGATCCTGTTCAAACAGCAGGAAATCCCGGAGGCGGACCTGACGATCAAGGTGACGGGCTACCAGTGGTACTGGGGCTATGAATATGTGGATGAAGGGATCGAGTTTGACAGCTACATGCTGGGCTCTCCCGCGACGCTCGATACATCCACGCGCCCCGAAGACGCCAACGTCACGCCTTTCGTGCTGGACGAGCATATGGAAGCCAAACTGGAAGACGCAGGCTACAGCCGCGATGAATTCCTGCTGGCCACCGATACCTCAATCGTTGTGCCCGTTGGAAAGACCGTCGTGATGCAAGTCACTGCGGCGGATGTGATCCACGCCTGGACGATCCCGTCTTTCGGGGTGAAACAGGACGCGGTACCCGGTCGTCTGGCCGAGTTATGGTTCAACGCGGATCATGAAGGGATCTATTTTGGCCAGTGCTCAGAACTATGCGGCTTTTACCACGCCTACATGCCGATCACGGTCAAGGTAGTGTCTGAGGAAGCCTATGCCGAATGGCTGGCGGAGGCTAGGGAAGAGTTTGCAGGTGTGCCGCAAACCCGTGTTCTGGCCTCCAACTGAGCCGATATTCGGGGCGTTCCACCGGGCGCCCCAGGATTTTCTCACTCCATAAGGCGATCTGATGGCTGACGTTGGCTACACATCACAAGTTCACGAAGAAGAGGCGCAGCTCGGCGACTACTTTGCCTTGCTCAAGCCACGCGTGATGTCGCTGGTTGTGTTCACGGCTCTTGTTGGCTTGTTGGCAGCCCCCGGATCCGTGCATCCGGTCATTGCTTTTGCCTCGATCCTGTTTGTCGCGATCGGCGCAGGGGCCTCCGGCGCGCTCAACATGTGGTGGGATGCGGATATCGACGCGATCATGCGCCGGACCGCAAAGCGTCCGATCCCTGCGGGCCGCGTCCAGCCGGGCGAAGCGCTGCACCTTGGCGTCGCCCTTGCGGGCCTGTCGGTGATGATGCTGGCGCTCTCGGCGAACCTGATGGCGGCGGCCTTGCTAGCCTTCACGATCTTTTTCTATGCCGTGGTCTATTCGATGTGGCTCAAACGCTCTACGCCCCAGAACATCGTGATCGGCGGTGCGGCCGGGGCGTTTCCGCCAGTCATCGGCTGGGTGATCGCCACCGGCAGCTTTTCAGTCGAAGCCTGGCTGATGTTCGCGCTGATCTTTATGTGGACGCCACCGCATTTCTGGGCGCTGGCGCTCTTTATGAAGGCGGATTACGACGACGCTGGCGTGCCGATGCTGACCGTCACCCATGGTCGCAAGTCGACCCGCACCCATATCATCGTCTACACCGTTCTACTGGCGGCACTCGCCGTCGGTACCGGGTTCACTGCAATCGGTGGGCCGGTTTATCTGGGCACGGCACTCGTGTTGAACGCCTTGTTCCTCAAAGGGGCGGTCCAGGTCTGGCAGCGTGATGAGACCGCAGCGGATGCCGATGGGTACCGGGTTGAAAAACGGTTCTTCCGCCTGTCTCTATGGTATCTTTTTGCGCATTTTGGCGTCATTCTGCTCGAAGCAGCATTGCGTCCTTTTGGCCTGGGAGGCTGGTAAGATATGCCCATTCGCGCTGAACATGAAATACATACCCGCCGGAAAGGGCGCAATGTCGGCGTGGGCCTGATGCTGGCGGGTTTTGTGATCCTCGTGCTGGCGCTGACATTTACCAAAGTGACCAATGGCGATTTTGAGCTTCCCTCTGGAACGGAGATATCAGGCGGATGACATTGCAAGGACCTGCAAAGACAGTTGCACAGACCGTAAGCGTGGTGATTTTCATGGGCGCGCTCGCCTGGGCCTCCGTGCCGCTTTATGACTGGTTCTGCCGGGTCACGGGATTTGGCGGTGTGACGGGTGTCTCCGACGTGGCCCCCGAGGATGTTCTGGACCAGACGATCACCGTCCGTTTTGACGGCTCGCTCAACAACCACATGCCGTGGGAATTCAAACCTGTTGAGCGCGAGATGGAAGTACGCATCGGCGAATCGGGTCTGGCATTCTATGAGGCCTACAACCCGACAGACCGGCCCATCGCAGGTTCGGCCAGCTACAACGTGACCCCCTATCAGGCGGGTGGCTTTTTCAACAAGATCCAGTGCTTCTGCTTTGAAGAACAGGTACTGCAACCCGGCGAACGGGTGCAGATGCCGGTGACCTTCTATGTGGACCCGGAGATCGTCGAGGACCGCGATGGCAAGCATATTCATACCATCACGCTCTCCTATACATTCTACGAGATCGACCTGCCCGAGGACTATGCCGACGTGCAGGCCAGCGATACCAGCTCAGACACAAGTCTGAACTGACCACCATAAGGTAAGGGACGTACCATGGCGCACGAAAAGAACCATGATTATCACATTCTAAACCCCTCGATCTGGCCACTGCTCGGCTCGATCGGGGCATTTGTCATGCTCTTTGGCGGCGTGCTCTGGATGCAGGGGATCACGCCCTGGATGTTCTGGATCGGCTTTGTTGCCGTGCTCTACGTCATGTTCGGCTGGTGGGCCGAGGTGGTGGCGGAAAGCCGGGTCGGCGATCACACCCCGGTGGTGCGGATCGGCCTGCGCTACGGGTTCATCCTTTTTATCATGTCCGAAGTGATGTTCTTTGCCGCATGGTTCTGGTCGTTCTTCAAACACGCCATCTACCCGATGAACGAATATGTGGGTTCCGAGTACATCCCGCCGGAAATCTACCAGGTCGACGCGCTGCATCTGCCGCTGATCAACACACTGGTGCTGCTGCTGTCTGGCTGTGCGGTCACATGGGCGCACCACGCGCTGGTGCATGAGAACAACCGCCGCGATCTGATCTGGGGTCTGGCGATCTCGATCATCCTCGGCGTGCTGTTCACGGCACTGCAGGCCTATGAATACTCCTACCTGCTCTATCAGGGCTGGGAGTTTGGCGGTGACAAGTTCTTCTCCAACTTCTTCATGGCGACGGGCTTCCACGGCCTGCACGTCATCATCGGGACAATCTTTCTCGCCGTCTGTCTGGTGCGGGCGATGAAGGGGCATTTCACCCCTGAAAAGCACGTGGGTTTTGAGGCCGCGGCCTGGTACTGGCACTTTGTCGATGTGGTCTGGCTGTTCCTGTTCTTTGCCGTCTACATGTGGGGCGTGCCGGGCTAAGCGCCTGCTTGCATTCCCCGTCAGGGGACGTAAAACACAAAGCGCGCGCGGGGGTGCCCCGGGCGCGCTTTTCCATTGGGGTGGCACATCTTTATGCGACGCTTGGCGTTCTTGGTGATCTTTGGACTGGGAGGGGCCGCGATCCTCATCAGTCTCGGGATCTGGCAGGTGCAGCGGCTGGCCTGGAAACAGGGCGTCATCGCGGATATCGAGGCCCGCATCGGTACCGACCCCGTGCCGCTTCCGGCGCAGCTTGACCCCGACCGCGACGCCTACCTGCCAGTCGAGGTGACAGGCATTCTGAGCCCCGACCATCTCAGGGTGCTGGTGTCGAAAAAGCAGGTGGGCGCAGGATACCGGATTATCCGCCCGCTGCGGCGCGAGACCGACCGGATTCTGATCGACATGGGGTTTGTGACCGTGGCCGATGCGGGCGCGCTGCAGTTCGAAGAAGGCCCCCCGGTTACCGTCGTTGGCAACCTGCAATGGCCCCAGGAGACCGACAGCTTTACGCCCGCGCCCGATCTGGCGGAAAACATCTGGTTTGCCCGCGACGTGGCGGCAATGGCAGAGGCCCTTGGCACCGAGCCTGTGCTTGTGGTACGCCGCGACGCGCCGCAACCGGGCGGTCCTTTGTCGCCAATGCCTGTGGACACAAGCGCCATTCCCAACGATCACTTGCAGTATGCGGTGACATGGTTCTCCCTCGCCGCGATCTGGTCGGTGATGACCTTTTTCTTTCTCCGCCGCAGGCCCGGCGCAACCAAAAGCTGAAGCGATATGCGTTACATCTCCACCCGTGGCACCGCCCCTGTGCTGAACTTCGAAGAGGCCATGCTGAGCGGTCTGGCGCGCGATGGGGGGCTTTATGTGCCTCAGGAGGTGCCGCAGATCACGCTGACCGAGATCGCAGCGCTCGAGGGGCAGCCCTACGAGGCCATCGCCTACAAGATCATGCGCCCCTTCGTGGGCGATGTCTTCAGTGATCTGGAGTTTCAGGGGATCATCGACCGCGCCTATGCGGGCTTCGGTCATGCGGCCCGCGCCCCGCTCAAGCAGCTCGATCAGGGGCATTTCCTGCTGGAACTGTTTCACGGGCCGACGCTTGCGTTCAAGGACTTTGCCATGCAGCTCATCGGGCAGATGTTCCAGACCGCCCTGGGCCGCAAGGGCGAACGCGTGACCATCGTGGGGGCCACCTCTGGTGATACCGGATCAGCGGCGATTGAAGCCTTCCGGGGCTTGGACAATGTGGATGTCTTCATCCTCTATCCCCATGGTCGCATCTCCGAAGTGCAGCGTCGCCAGATGACCACACCCGCGGAGGCGAACGTGCACGCACTGGCCATGGACGGAGATTTTGATGACTGTCAGGCGCGGCTCAAGGACATGTTCAACGATTTCGAGTTCCGCGATGGCGTGCGGCTCGCGGGCGTGAACTCGATCAACTGGGGTCGGGTGCTGGCGCAGGTGGTCTATTACTTCTCTTCCGCCGTTTCTGTGGGCGCGCCGCACCGCCCGGTCAGTTTCACCGTGCCCACCGGCAATTTCGGCGACATCTTTGCCGGCTACATCGCCAAGCAGATGGGCCTGCCCATCGACAAGCTGGTGGTGGCCACGAACCAGAACGACATCCTGCACCGCTGTCTGTCGGGCCAAGGCTACCACAAGGGGGAAACCGTGCCCTCGATCAGCCCGTCGATGGATATCCAAGTCAGTTCAAACTTCGAACGTGCGCTCTTTGATTCCTATGACCGCGACGGCCCCGCGATCGTGCAGCTGATGGACGAGCTGAAAGCCGGCGGGTTCGAGGTCAGCCAGGGGGCGCTTCAGGTGCTGCAATCGCATTATAGCTCGGGGCGCGCCTCGGAGGAGGAAACCTCGGCCACGATCATCGCGACGCTTGAAAAGAGCGGAGAGCTCTTGTGCCCGCATTCGGCCATCGGTGTCAAAGTCGCTGAGGCGCAGCGCCAGCGCGGGACCCCGATGATTACGCTGGCCACGGCGCACCCCGCAAAGTTTCCTGTCGCCGTCAAGGCGGCCTGTGGCATTCACCCGCCCTTGCCTGCGCGCATGGCGGACTTGTATGACAAAGACGAGAGGGTGACCCGCGTGCCGAACGATCTGGCCGCCCTCAAAGAGCATATCAAAGGGCAATTGAACGCGTGACATTGAACCAACACCGCCTGCCAAACGGCTTTCGCATTGTAACTGAGACCATGCCGGGGCTGGCGTCTGCCTCCATTGGCGTCTGGGTGACCGCTGGTGCACGTCATGAAGCGCCCGCTCAAAACGGCATCGCCCATTTTCTGGAACATATGGCGTTCAAGGGAACCAGGCGGCGCTCTGCGTTGCAGATCGCGGAATGCATCGAAGATGTGGGCGGCTACATCAATGCCTATACCAGCCGCGAGGTCACGGCCTACTATGCGCGGGTGTTGCAGAATGATGTGCCGCTGGCGCTGGATGTCATTGCGGATATCCTGCTGAACCCCACGCTGGAAGAGACCGAGATCGAGGTCGAGCGCGGGGTGATCCTGCAGGAGATCGGGCAGGCGCTCGACACGCCAGATGATGTGATCTTTGACTGGTTGCAGGAGGAAGCCTACCCGGATCACCCGATGGGGCGCAGTATCCTGGGGGCGTCCGAGCGGGTGTCGGGTTTTTCGCGCGGTGATTTGCAGGGGTTCATCGCCCAGCACTATGGCCCCGAGCAGATGATCCTCTCGGCTGCCGGGGCTGTGGATCACAACGAGATCGTGAAGCTGGCGGAAAAACTTTTTGGAGAGATGGAAGCGAAACCGGCCTTCGATGTGGATGCGGCCCGGTTTGCAGGTGGCGAGCGGCGCCAGAGCAAGGCGCTGGAGCAGGCGCATTTCGCTTTGGCTTTTGAAAGTCCCGGCTATCGCGATGACCTGATTTATACCGCACAGATTTACGCCACGGCCTTGGGCGGCGGCATGTCGAGCCGTCTGTTTCAGGAAATCCGCGAGAACAGGGGCCTGTGTTATTCCATCTTTGCGCAGGCCGGAGCCTATGCGGATACCGGCATGACCACGATCTACGCGGGCACCAGTGCCGAACAGCTGCCCGAGCTTGCCCGGATCACCATCGACGAGATGAAGCGCGCCGTGGAGGATATGGCGCCGGCGGAGGTCGCCCGCGCGCGGGCGCAGATGAAAGCGGGCCTGCTGATGGGGCTCGAAAGCCCTTCGAACCGGGCAGAGCGTCTGGCGCGTCTGGTGCAGATCTGGGATCGGGTCCCGCTGTTGGAGGAGACGGTCGCCATGATCGATGCCGTCACCACCGGGGATGTGCGGGAGTTTGCCCAGCAGATGGCAGAGGCCGCGCCGGCCGCGCTGGCGCTCTACGGTCCTATTGAGGGAGCGCCCTCGCTTGCGCATTTGCAGGAGCGTCGGGCAGCTTGATACTTCGGGGCTTTCGCAAGCTGAGACTGGAAACCGAGCGGATGACGCTGCGCCCGCCGATCCATTCGGATTTTCGGGCCTGGACACAGCTGCGGGCCCAAAGCGTCGAATATCTTACCCCATGGGAGCCAAGCTGGGCCGAGGACCACCTCAGCCGCAAGGCTTTTACCAACAGGGTCTATTGGGCCCAAAGGTCGGTCTCGGGGGGCACGGCGCTGCCGCTGTTTCTGATCCGGCGACAGGACGAGCAGCTTTTGGGGGCGATAACGCTCGACAATATCCGGCGCGGGCCGGCCCAGGCCGGAACGTTGGGATATTGGACCGGCGAGCCCTTTGCGCGCCACGGCTATATGCGCGAGGCGATCACCGCCTTGGTGCATCATGCGTTCACCCGGCTTGATCTCAGCCGCATCGAGGCGGCCTGCCTGCCGGAGAATACGGCCTCCCGCGGGTTGCTGGAGACCTCGGGCTTCAAGTACGAAGGGGTCGCCCAAAGCTATCTGCAGATCGATGGGCGCTGGCGGACGCATGTGCTCTATGCCGCGCTCAGGTCGGACCGCCGGGGTAAAACCAGCGCGTCCTGACCGGCGCGGCGCTGCCGCATGCGATGTTTGGTCTTTTCCTGACCGGAAAAGACGTCTGGTGCGATGTGCGCCGACACCGGCCTGATTGCCCGCGTTTTGAGCAGGGTGGCAAGGTATGGTGGGATCGATGCGTAAAAAAGACTGGACTTCGGCCCCCGCGCTCTAAGATTTTAAGCAGGGGGTAGGTGATATGATGATCCGCAGTCTTTTGGTGTTTCTGATCTGCTGTGGGGCAGCGCAGGCTCAGGTCGCAGACAGGACGCCGAGCCATTGCGTGGCGCTCGCGGAGGCCGCGCCGGGCATGGAATATGTTGTGCCGGCCAGCCTCGGCCCGGTTGACGCCGAAACAGTGCGCATCCACTACATCACCCATGCGAGTTTTCTGATCCGCAGCCATGGCGGGCTGAACATGGTCACGGATTACACAGGCTTTACCGGCTCCCTTCCGCTGATCCCCGATGTGGTGACGATGAACCACGCCCATGACACCCATTGGACCGCCAATCCCGACCCTGCGATCCCTCATGTGCTGCCGGGGTGGGGCTCGTTTGGGGAAGGTATCCAGCATCATCTCGATCTGGGTGAGGTCCTGATCCGCAATGTGTCGACCGACATTCGATCTGCCTTTTCCGCCGTCGAGCCAAAGGGGAATTCGATTTTCGTCTTTGAGCTCGCAGGGCTCTGCGTTGGTCATCTGGGTCATTTGCATCACGAACCGGACGCTGCGCAATATGCCGCCCTTGGGCGTCTTGATGTTGTGATGGCGCCCGTGGATGGTGGCTATACCCTCGATCTGGCGACCATGACACGCGTGTTGAAGCGGTTGCGATCTTCTGTGGTCATTCCGATGCACTGGTTCTCGCTGTTTGCTCTGGATGATTTTCTGGCGGGGATGTCAGATGAATTCGCCATTGTGGAAGTGGGTGGCCCCGCGCTTGAGATGTCGCTGGATCGGCTGCCCTCGCGGCCAACCGTAATGGTGTTGCGTCCGGCCCTCCTCAACGATCAATAGCGACCCCCTTGCATCACGAGGTCTGGCGGAGGATCAAAGGGCATGAGCCTCAATCCTGCTGATTCCTCCTTTGAAGACCTGATCCGATCGCATTTGCCCGCAGAGGTTTTGCGCCCGCTTGCCCCGCGCTACCTCGAAGAACCGCGCGGCCAGTGGCAGGGTCATACGGCGCTCCTGGCAGCACCGCGTTCGGTTGACGAAGTCGCCACGCTGGTGCGGCTTGCGTCAGAGGCCCGCGTGGCGGTGATCCCCTATGGCGGTGGCACAGGATTGGTTGGCGGGCAGGTTATGCCCGCAGGGCCAGCGCCGTTGCTGGTGTCTCTTGAGCGGATGACCCAGGTGCGGGCGGTCTACCCTGAGGAGAACGTTTTGATCTGCGAGGCGGGCACCGTTCTGGCGGATGTTCAGGCTGCGGCGCGGGCGGCAGGCCGGCTGTTTCCGCTGTCGCTGGCGGCCGAGGGAACCGCCCGGATCGGGGGTAATCTGGCCACCAACGCCGGGGGCACAGGGGTGCTGCGCTATGGCAATACGCGCGATCTATGCCTTGGTCTGGAAGCCGTACTGCCCAGCGGTGAGACCTGGCATGGGCTGAAACGGCTGCGCAAGGACAATACGGGCTATGATCTACGGCATCTTCTCATTGGGTCGGAAGGCACGCTTGGGGTGATTACCGCAGCCGCGCTCAAGCTCAGCCCGCAACCGGCACAGATTGGCACTGCCATCTTTGCAGTGTCCTCCCCGCAAGCCGCAGTGTCGTTGTTGTCGCTTGCGCGTGACCAGCTTGGTGAGATGGTCAGCGCTTTTGAGCTGCTCAACGGGCAAGGGCTGGCATTTTTGCAGCAGACCCTGCCGGACATCCGGCAACCCTTTGAGAAAGCGCCGCAATGGTCCGTCCTGATTGAGGTTGGCCTTGCCAAGGGGATGTCACCGCAAGAGGCGCTGGAGCAGATGTTTCAAGCAGGCCATGACGTCGGGATCGTGACGGATGGCGTCATCGCACAAAGCGGCCAGCAGGCGGATGATTTCTGGTCTGTGCGCGAGCATATTCCCGAGGCAAACAAACGGGTTGGCGCACTCTGCTCGCATGATATGTCATTGCCTTTGGGGGAGCTGGCGCGCTTTATTGATCGCGCCGATGCCCTGATCCGCAAGATGGGCGATTTCCGGGTCAACTGTTTTGGTCATGTGGGCGACGGCAACCTGCACTACAACGTCTTCCCGCCAGAGGGCCAGAACCGGGAGGCCTTCAAGCATCTGCGCGGCGATGTCATGCGTCGCCTGCATGATCTTGTGGATGAGATGGGCGGGTCGGTCAGCGCAGAGCACGGTGTCGGACGGCTCAAAGTGGACGATCTGGAGCGCTATGCCGACCCAACCAAATTGTCGGCGATGCGCGCAATCAAGGCGGCCCTTGACCCCAAGGGCATCATGAACCCCGGCGCGGTGCTCAAACCCGCAGGCTGAGGATGCAACACGGATAACATGTCCGTGTGAGATATGGCGCTTTGCCCAGCCGTTCCCCACCTACGCCTCATCGAACAACCCGAAAGGATGCTCACATCATGCTGACACGACGCAATCTGCTGATCGGTACCGCTGCTACACTGCCCGCTGCGGGCCTCTTGATGACCGCCCGGGGTGCGACGGCTGCGCCGGGCAAGGTTTACGCCGAGGATGGCATCGCCGTGGATGGCAGCGATGTTGTGGGCTATTTCACAGAAGGTGCGCCAGTCAAGGGCAGCGCGGATTTCACCCACTCCTGGAACGGGGTGACATGGCAGTTTGCCAGCGCCGAGAACCGCGACGCCTTTGCCTCGGATCCTGACACCTATGCGCCGCAATATGGCGGATTCTGCGCCTATGCGGTGGCAAAAGGCTCTACTGCCTCCACCATTCCCGACGCCTGGAAGATCGTGGACGGCAAGCTCTACCTGAACTTCTCAAACCGCATCCAGCGCCGCTGGGAACGCGACATTCCCGGCCATATCGCAGCCGCAGATGCAAATTGGCCGGCTGTTCTGGGCTGAGGATCAGTGCCCGTCGTAGACGCAGAGCGCGTTGACCTCCATGCCGAGGTTTTCGAGCTTTTTGCGCCCGCCGAGGTCGGGCAGATCGATGATGAACGAGGTAGAGATGATCTCACCTCCCAACCGTTCGATAAGCTTGATCCCGGCTTCGGCGGTGCCGCCGGTGGCCAGCAGATCATCTACGACCAGCACCTTCTCACCCGGCTGGATGGCATCGTCGTGGATTTCGACGATCGCCTCCCCGTATTCAAGCGCATAATCTTCGCTGATTGTCGTGCCGGGCAGCTTGCCCTTTTTGCGAATTGGCACAAAGCCTTTGGAGAGCTGATGTGCAATGGCCCCGCCGAGGATAAAGCCGCGAGCCTCGAGGCCCACGACCTTGTCGATCTGCAGACCCGCATAGGGGTGGAGCATTTGGTCGATGGCCATCCGAAATCCGCGCGGATCGGCAAAAAGCGTTGTGACATCGCGGAACATGATCCCTTCATGCGGAAAATCCACGATGGTGCGAATGTAATCTGGAATAGTTTTCATGGGATCTCTCTGAGTTAGGTGCCGCGACGCAGCGTGGCGGTTATCACACCCATGCCGATCAGGGTGGCGCCGCCCGCACGGGTCAGCCAGGTTTGCACGCTGGGGCGCGTGATGCGGGATCGCATGGCATTGGCGGCAAGCGCAAAGACCAGCGCGTTGATCCCCGCGATGGTGACAAAGGTCGCCACCAGGATGGCGGCCTGCGGGGCAAATGCAGTGGTCGGATCAATAAACTGCGGCACGAAGGCGATGAAGAAAGTATTGGATTTTGGATTGAGTGCCGTAACCAGCGTTAGATCGCGAAATACTTTGCGCGGGGACTGACCGGGGGGTGCTTTCGCGAGCGTGGGGGGCGTGGCGGGCCCTCGGGCGCTGAGCAGCATCTTGATGCCGAGGTAGACCAGATAGGCCGCACCGATCCACTTGAGCACGGTAAAGGCCAGTGCAGAGGTTAGAAAAAGGGCCCCGAGGCCGATGACCGAAAGGGTCATGGCAATCAGATCACCGGTGGCCACCCCAAAAGCGGAGGCGGCGGCAACCCGACGTCCTTGGGTCAGGGCATAGCTCAGGACCATCATCAGCGTGGGTCCGGGCAGCACGAGCAGCGCGGTGGAGGCCGCAACGAAGGCAAGCCAGAGATCAAGAGACATCCTTTATCCTTTTTGACAGAGGGGCCACAATTACGTCACAGAACACGCCCCGCGACGGCATCCAGCTTTTCCACCATCGCCGGATCGCGGGCGTCCGGCTGGGTCAGAATGGCGAAGTCCAAGGCCCGGTCGCAGCCATGCGGGCAGGGCGCGCGGTCTGCCCCCAGCAGCTTTGGCAGGCGTCGGACCAGATCACGGCCCCTGTCGGCATTGCCCATCAGGGTTTTGATGATCTCGGTGACATCAACCTCACCGTGCTCCGGGTGCCAGCTGTCATAGTCTGTTATCATCGCCACGGAAGCGTAGCAGAGCTCGGCTTCGCGGGCGAGTTTGGCCTCCGGCATGTTGGTCATGCCGATCACATCCGCGCCCCAGCGCTCGCGGTACACCTTGGATTCTGCCAATGTGGAAAACTGCGGCCCCTCCATCGCCAGATATGTGCCGCCTTTATGCGCCGTGATACCCGCGGCCGCAGCCGCTGCTGCGCAGGCCTCTGTCAGGCGGGGGCAGGTGGGGTGTGCCACGCTCACATGGGCGACACACCCGGTGCCAAAGAATGATTTCTCACGGGCAAAGGTGCGGTCAATAAATTGATCTACAAGGACAAAATCGCCCGGCGCCATTTCCTCGCGAAAGGATCCGCAGGCCGAGACGGAGATCACATCTGTCACCCCAAGCCGTTTCAGCGCATCGATGTTGGCGCGGTAGGGAACGGTCGTGGGGCTGTGCACGTGACCACGTCCATGCCGGGGCAGGAACACCATCTCTACCCCGTCCAGCGTCCCGGTGAGCAGCGCGTCTGACGGGGGTCCCCATGGTGTGTCCACCGGCATCCATTGGGCAGCCTCCAACCCATCGATGTCATAAATGCCTGAGCCACCGATCACGGCAATCTTGGTTTGGGTCATCAAGGCTGTCCTTTTGTCTGTGCCGCGCAGTCTGCCCGCTCGGACTCCAGTTGGAAAGACTGAAATCGCTGCTTTTTCTCAACAATGCATTAAGAGAGCGCTCCGTCCTATTAAAGCGGCAGGCGGCACGTCAGATCGACGTTTAACCTCTGTTTACCATGTTGCTGCATACTGAGCGGGGTTTTCATTTGATCGGAATGGGTCTAGGGAGCGCGTAGTTCTGCGCGCCGGGCGCGCCTTTCTCACGCGAAGATACATTAGGAAATTTTTATGGCGCGAACATTGTTCAGCACCTTTACCAAGAATTTGGATATGACCGACCTGCGATGGATGCCGGAGGATGGCGTGAGCTTTGGCCGTTTGCGCATCGAGCTTTTATCGGGGCTCACGGTTGCGCTGGCGCTTGTGCCGGAGGCCGTGGCCTTCGCCTTTGTTGCG
Organism: Roseobacter weihaiensis; assembly: GCF_020622345.1. Lineage (GTDB taxonomy): Bacteria > Pseudomonadota > Alphaproteobacteria > Rhodobacterales > Rhodobacteraceae > Roseobacter > Roseobacter weihaiensis. Next base: position 38,383 of record NZ_JACNMO010000023.1, read on the forward strand.
GGCGTGCATCCTCTGGTAGGGCTTTATGCAGCCTTTCTGGTGGGGTTGATCACGGCGCTGATCGGCGGGCGTCCTGGGATGATTTCGGGCGCGACCGGGGCGTTGGCGGTGGTCATGGTGGCACTGGTGGCCGAGCATGGGGTTGAATACCTGTTTGCCACGGTGGTTCTGATGGGCTTTTTGCAGGTCTTTGCGGGGGTCATGCAGTGGGGCAAGTTCATCCGTCTGGTGCCACATCCGGTGATGCTGGGGTTTGTGAACGGGCTGGCCATCGTGATCTTTCTCGCGCAGCTCACGCAGTTCAAGGTCCCCGGCACGATGGAGAATACCGGCCACGGGATGGGCGGCGGCGAATGGCTGTCGGGAGGGCCGCTTTACCTGATGCTGGGACTGGTGGCGGCGACCATGGCAATCATCTGGGTCATGCCGCGGCTGACGCGCGCAATTCCTGCGCCCTTGGCTGGGATCGGCATCGTGGCAGGCGTCGTGATCCTTTTCGGCCTTGAGGTGCCGCGCGTGGGGGATCTGGCCTCCATTCAGGGCGGGCTGCCAAGCCTGCATATCCCGATGGTGCCTTTTTCACTTGAGACGCTGCAGATCATCCTGCCTTATGCGATTATTCTGGCCGCAATCGGTCTGATCGAAAGCCTGCTGACGCTGAACCTGGTGGGGGATATGACCAACCAGCGGGGTGGCGCCTCGCAGGAATGTATCGCGCAGGGGCTGGCCAATACCGTGACCGGGTTTTTCGGTGGAATGGGCGGTTGTGCGATGATCGGGCAGTCGATGATCAACGTGAAATCCGGCGGCCGTACGCGGGTTGCAGGGATCGCAGCGGCGGTGTTTTTGCTGATTTTCATTCTGGTCGGTTCGCCGGTGATTGAACTGATCCCGCTGGCCGCGCTGGTCGGGGTGATGTTCATGGTGGTGATCGGGACGTTTGCGTGGAACTCATTGACGATCCTGCGCAAGGTGCCGTTGATGGATTCTTTTGTGATCCTGCTGGTCACGGTTGTAACCGTGATGGAAGACCTTGCGGTGGCTGTCGTCGTCGGGGTTATCGTCAGCGCGCTGGCCTATGCCTGGAACAATGCGCGCCGTATTCATGCCAAATCTTACACAACGCCCGAGGGCGCGCGGGTTTATCAGGTGCAGGGACCGCTGTTCTTTGGCTCTTCCGACGGGTTTGTGGAGATGTTCGATGTTGCGGGCGACCCTTCTGAAGTGATTGTGGATTTTGCCGACAGCCGGGTGGTGGACCAGTCGGCCTTGCAGGCGATTGAGGCTGTTGCGGCCAAGTATGAGGCGCAAGGCAAGCGCGTCCAGTTGCGCCACCTGAGCCACGATTGTCACCGGCTGCTGACCAAGGCGGGGCATCTTATGGTGGATAGCGACGATGACCCCGATTATGCGCTGGCGGTGAATTACCAGGTGCGCACGGGCATTCTGGGCGGGCACTGACGGCTGGTGACGCTCTTGGCCTTGCGGCCAAGTCGCCCCACCCGCCGTCCCATTTCAGCGTCTCAGTAGAGCTTGAAGCTTGCCACAAAAGGCAGGTGATCGGAGACTTGCTTGCGGAAGGCTTCGCGGCCCATGTCCATGGTCCAATGCATCGGAAAGAGCCGCAGCGATCCTTTGATGTAATCGGTGGAATAGCGACGGCTGACCGCAAAGCCATCCAGCAGGTTGGCGCGGCCTTTCTCCAGGATATGGGAGAAACGATCTTGCAGGTCCCAGCTTGAGACAAAATCCATCACATCGTCCCCGCCCAGATGATGGAAGTTCGAGACGTCCTGGCCCGGGATCATGTTGAAATCCCCCATCAGAAACACGGCGCGGCGCTTTGTGCCGGGTGTGTTTTGCAGCGTCGTGATGTAGTTGCCGATGGCCTTGCATTGGCTGTCGCGCATTTGTTGCTCGGGCCGGTCGCGGCCTGATTTCAGGTGGACGCCGATGATGGTGGCACGCAGCTTGGCGATTTTGATGTCAACCGCGAGCGCCTGGCGTCCGGTCGTGTAGGTGCCCTCGGAGCCAGGGATAAACCGCGGGTTTGTCACATCGATTCCGGGCTTGTGCAAAAACCCGATATGAATGTTGCCGGCCTGCTGCGGCACGATGGTGTGATTGTAACACACGCCAAAGCTCGCGAGTTTTTCCACGAGCGTTTCGATGTAGCTGACGGGGGAGACTTCGACGAGCGTGACAAACTCCGCATCGAGCAGGGCCAGACCTTCGGCCTGGCGCTGCGCTTTTCTTGAGCGCGCCGAGATGCCGACAGGCCGACCGGGCAGCGTATATCCGGCCAGGTTCCAGACCGCCGCGCGGATGATGGAGTGGTTGAAGTCTGTCATGTCGGGGGTCCCTTCTGCAGCGCAGGTTCGTATCAACGAAGGTACCACAGACGCTCTCTCGCGGATACGGGCGCCCTGCCGAGGCCCGGCGCATTCCGCAGTTTGTCAGCCTGGATGCGGGGCGCTAGTCGTCGGGACGCCTCAGCTCGAAGATGTCGGTCACGCGGGTATAGTCGCGATAGCCCATGCGGCTCAGCGGCGTGAAGGTGGTGACGTCAAACCGTCCCTCGACAAGTGTGTCATCGCGCAGATGCACGCCGATCACTTCGCCAAAGACGACGTGGTTATGCGCGCCTTTGATCTGAACGATCTGTGTCATGCGACATTCAAGGGCTGCGGGCGCCTCTGCGACACGGGCGCAGTCGATCTCACTGCAAGGGCTTAGCGCAATGCCCGCGTGAGCAAATTCGTCCACATCGCGGGGCAGCGCCGCAGAGGAGGCATTCATCACATCGCGCATCGCATATTCCACGATGTTGACGCAGAACACGCCTGTCTCGCGGATATTTGCGACGGAGTCCTTGGTGTCGCCGCGATCCTCCTTGGCGGCGGTTGACGCGAACATGACCTGTGGCGGCTCATAAGCGACCGCGTTGAAGAAGGAATAGGGCGCCAGATTGTTCTGCCCATTGGCCCCGCGTGTTGAAATCCAACCGATAGGCCGGGGTGTGACAATGGCGTTAAAGGGATTATGCGGCAGGCCGTGGCCATCGGCTGGGCGGTAGAACATCAATGCCTCCTGATCGTTTGCAGGTGCCATATCGCATGTGTTAGGGCCAAGCCACCCGAAACCTGAGGGGACACCCGTCCGGCCCGTTCCAAGTGTATACGCTGACTATAGAAACCGCGCAGGACGCCTATGAGGTCGAAGCGCTTTATGACCTGTGTTTTGCGCCGGGGCGCGAGGCTTTGTCCTCCTACCGCTTACGTGACGATATCCTGCCGGTCGCAGAGCTGAACCAGGTGGCGCGAGATGCGGAGGGCATTCTTGCCGGGGCGATCCGGTACTGGCCCGTGCATGTCGGGCAGGCAGATGCGTTGATCCTGGGGCCGGTGGCGGTGCACCCGACGCGGCAGGGCGAAGGGCTGGCCGCGGTGCTGATCCGCGAGACGCTGGCGCTGGCCACGCGGCTGGGCTGGGAACGCGTGCTGCTCGTTGGGGATGCGCCCTATTATGCGCGCTTCGGATTTACGCGTCTGCACGCGGTGGTGATGCCGCCGCCCACCAACCCGGAGCGTGTCTTGGGGCGGGCGCTGGTGGCTGGTGCGTGGGAGGGTGTGACAGGCCCCGTCACACGCTGGCGCAGCAATTGAAAACGCCTGCAAACCGCCCATGTTAGGTCACAGGAGGTGCCGATGGAGTTGATCGAAATACAAGAACCTGTCGATATCGACGCGCGTCTTGATGCGCTTGCCGCACGCTACCGTAAGGCGGGGGGTCTTGGGATTGATCTGCTCAACCTGATTGGGGGCCGGGCCGAGGGCTTGCTTGACCAGTTGCCTGCAACCGTCCGCAGCGGGCTGGATCAGGCCACCACGCGGGCGCTGGAGCAAGCGATGAAGGCCGCGCATGGCAGTCGCGACATGGTGCCGGATCAGAAAAGCTGGCTGAACTCCGCCGTCGGGGCCGCGATGGGGGCTGTGGGTGGTCTGGGGGGGCTGCCGACTGCCCTGGCCGAGCTGCCGGTGACAACGACGCTGCTGTTGCGGGTGATCGAAGGCGTGGCTGAGGAGTATGGCTTTGATACCAATGCCGAAAATGTGCAGTTCGACTGCATTCAGGTTTTTGCCGCAGCAGGGCCGCTTGAGGCGGACGATGGAGCCGATCTGGGGTTTATTTCGGCGCGGGTTACCCTGACCGGCGCGGCCGTGCACGGGTTGATTGCCCGCGTCGCCCCCCGGCTGGCAACCGTGATGGGGCAGAAACTCGCCGCACAGACGGTCCCGGTTCTGGGGGCGGTGGCAGGGGCTGCGACGAACTACGCCTACACCAGTTATTATCAGGAAATGGCGCATGTGCACTTTGGCCTGCGGCATCTGGCAATCGAGGCGGATGTCCCCTTGGACCAGCTGGTGGAGGCGCTGCGCGCGCGTCTCGGCAAAGGCGCGCTGATGTAGACCTATTCTGTTTTATAGGGGCCTCCAAATGTTGTGTTAATAAACTGTTAGGGAAGCTCCTGTAGTGGAATGGGGCTTGTTTGGGTTGGCAGGAGTCCCGATTTCAGGCATAGTATCAATGTGGATGCCGAAGGCCCCGAATTTCTATGAGTACGCATCATCGTAACATGATAAAGCAACTCCCTATTTCGCTCCCCGGGGCCCGCAAAACGGATGTTCGATCACAGTTCGCAGCGCTTTGCTACCGGATCCGAAAAGGCAAGATTCAGGTCTTGTTGATCACTTCCCGGACGTCAAAACGCTGGATTGTGCCCAAAGGCTGGCCGATGGACGGCAAGACACCATCAGAATCTGCAGCCATCGAGGCCTGGGAAGAGGCCGGTGTCCGCGGGCGGTCTGACGGGCGCTGTATCGGGATATTTTCCTACAGCAAGGGGATGGAAGACCAAAGCGATTTGCCTTGCCTTGCGATGGTCTTTACCGTGGAAGTGAAAGAGATTGCCGACGACTACCCCGAAGCAGGCCAGCGCGAACGGCTCTGGGTGTCCCGCAAAAAGGCCGCACGGCTTGTGGATGAACCGGAGTTGGTGCGGATTTTGCTGGATTTTGACCCGCGTCTGGATGCCTAGGCTGGCTTGACCTCTGTGCGGTTACGGCCCATTTTCTGAAATCGTTAAGCATTCATGGGGTACGCTGCGCAGTATGATCCAATACGCGTTGATATGTGACGAAGGACACCAGGTCGACAGCTGGTTCCAATCCGCATCGGCGTTTCAGACGCTTTCCGATGCGGGGCATCTCTCTTGTGCGGTCTGCGGATCGGCTGAGGTGCGCAAGGCGGTGATGGCGCCACGTGTGGCAACGCGTCAGGCAGAGACATCGCAGACGCCCCGGTCACTCTCGAAAACCTCAACGGAGGAAGAGAAGGCGCTTCAGGCCTTGCGCAAGCACGTCGAGCAGAACGCAGATTACGTCGGCAGAGAATTTGCGGCTGAAGCCCGCGCCATGTATCTTGGCGCGGCGCCGGACCGCGCGATTTACGGCGAGGTGAACCGGGCGGATGCCAAAGCGCTGATTGAAGACGGCGTACCGGTGGCCCCCCTGCCTTTTGTGCCAAACAGAAAGACAAATTGACCCATGACAGTTGTAATCACGGGGTCAAACCGCGGCATTGGGGCGGCTTTGTCAGAGATATATGCGGCCCGAGGCGAGACGGTGATCGGAACCTCGCGCGCCGGGGCGTGGCCGCTTGAGGTCACCGATCCGGCCAGCCATGCCGCCTTCGCGCGCCGCCTGGAGGGCCGCGCGGTGGATCTGCTCGTGTGCAATGCGGGTGTTTATCTCGACAAGGGCGAAGCGCTCTCGGATGGGTATGCGGCGCCGCTCTGGGCGGATACTTTTGCGGTGAATGTGACGGGGATCTTTCTGACCGTGCAGGCGCTGTTGGAGAACCTCAAAGCGTCGGGCGCGGGGCGCATTGCCATCCTCTCCTCAACCATGGCGTCAACTGAACGCGCACCCGGTGGCAGCTACATCTACCGGGCCTCGAAAGCCGCGGCGCTCAATCTGGGGCGAAATCTGGCGACAGACTTGCGCCAGGACGGGATCGCTGTGGGCATCTATCATCCGGGCTGGGTCATCACCGATATGGGCGGTGCGCATGCCGATATCAGTGTTTCAGAGGCCGCGAACGGGCTGGTCGAGCGCTTTGATGCGTTGGATATGCGCACAACCGGCGTTTTTGAAAACTGGGACGGCCGACCGCACGCCTACTGAGACGCGAAACGTGACATGGCAAACCTCTCGGTGTCCCCGATCGAACCGCAGGGTCAAGGCGTTGCGCGGCGAAATGGGGACGACGCCTTGTGTGTCTGAGGCGGAGGGCGTAAACCCCCCGCGACGGATGCAAGGGACGCGACAATGCCGGTTCTGGTGATGAAATTCGGAGGAACTTCCGTGGCGACGCTGGATCGTATCCGACGGGCCGCAAAACGCGTGGGTGTTGAAGTGGCCAAGGGCTACGATGTCATTGTCATCGTCTCTGCCATGTCGGGCAAGACCAACGAACTGGTGGGTTGGGTGGGGGAGACCTCTCCGCTTTATGACGCACGCGAATACGACGCGGTTGTCTCTTCGGGGGAAAACGTGACGGCGGGCCTGATGGCGCTGACCCTGCAGGAGATGGATGTCCCCGCGCGCAGCTGGCAAGGCTGGCAGGTGCCTGTCCGCACCACGAATGCGCATTCCTCCGCACGGATCGAGGATATTCCACCTAAGAACATCAATACCAAATTCGACGAAGGCATGAGGGTTGCCGTGGTGGCGGGGTTCCAGGGTGTGAGCCCCGAGGGGCGGATCACCACGCTCGGTCGGGGCGGGTCTGATACGACTGCTGTCGCTTTTGCCGCAGCTTTTGGCGCCGAACGTTGTGATATCTATACGGATGTGGATGGTGTCTACACAACGGACCCGCGGGTGAGCGCGAAAGCGCGCAGGCTGGATAAAATCGCTTTTGAAGAGATGTTGGAACTGGCATCCCTCGGGGCGAAGGTTCTGCAAACGCGGTCGGTAGAGCTTGCCATGCGCTACAAGGTCAAGCTGCGCGTGCTGAGCAGTTTTGAAGAGCAATCAGACACAGCCGGTACGCTAGTCTGCGATGAGGAAGAGATCATGGAAAGCAATGTTGTGGCCGGGGTGGCCTTTAGCCGGGACGAGGCAAAGATGACATTGGTCAGCGTGGCCGATAGGCCCGGTATTGCCGCAAGTATCTTTACCGCTCTGAGCGATGCTGGCGTCAACGTGGACATGATCGTGCAGAACATCGCCGAAGAAGGCCGCACGGATATGACGTGGTCCTGCCCCACCGATCAGGTCGCGCGCGCCCAAAAGGCAATCGAGGCCGCCAAGGCCGACGGTACGATCAATTACCACGAGGTGATCGCCGACACGGACGTCGCGAAAGTATCCGTTGTCGGGATCGGAATGCGCAGCCATACCGGTGTCGCGGCAAAGATGTTTCAGGTGCTGAGCGCGGAAGGGGTCAACATCAAGGTCATCACGACGTCGGAAATCAAGATTTCAGTGCTGATCGACAGGAAATACATGGAACTTGCCGTGCAAGCCTTGCATGATGCCTTCGAACTGGAGAAAGCTGCCTGATCGCATCGCCCTGCGTTGATGTCGATGATCTGGGAAGGAAGCACTTTTGGCTGAGCGTCTGGAGAGCGAATCGCGAAAACTGCTGGGGCGGTTACGAGATGCAATGGCGGGTCATGCGGCCGGCCAGGAGCGTCTGGATGAAATCACCTCCCTGATCGGGACCAGCATGGGTTGCGAGGTCTGCTCCATCTATTTGTTCCGGGATGCCGAGACACTGGAGCTCTGCGCAACCAAAGGTCTGAACCCCGAGGCGGTGCACCAAACGCGCATGAAGCTTGGTGAGGGTCTTGTGGGGCAGGTCGCCAAGCAACGGACACTGGTAAATACGCCTGATGCACCCAACGCCCGGGGGTTCCGCTATATGCCCGAGACCGGCGAAGAGATTTATTCAAGTTTCCTCGGTGTCCCGATCCAGCGCCTGGGGGAAGCGCTGGGCGTGCTGGTGGTTCAATCCAAATCCGCGCGGGAATTCTCTGCGGATGAGATCTACGCGCTCGAAGTGGTCGCAATGGTGCTGGCGGAAATGACGGAGTTGGGCGCATTTGTCGGGGAAGGGGCAGCGATGTCCGCACGGCATTCGCAGCCGGTGATGATTCCCGGCACCGTTGGTCAGGAAGGGGCTGCGGAGGGCCATGTCTGGCTGCATGAGCCGCGTGTTGTTGTCACAAATCCAATTGCGGACGATCCGAAACGCGAAGCCGAGCGCCTGCGCGAAGCCGTTGAGCAATTGCGGGTCGGCGTCGACAAGATGCTGCAAATCGCGGGCCGGCAGGACAAGGATCAGCTTCAGGTCCTTGAGGCCTACCGGATGTTTGCAAACTCCAAGGGGTGGATGCGCCGGATGGAGGAAGATATCTCCAACGGCCTGTCTGCGGAAGCGGCGGTCGAAAAGGAACAATCCACCGCGCGGGCCCGGATGTCGCAGGTCACGGACAGCTATCTGCGTGAAAGGTTGAGTGATCTGGATGATTTGTCGAATAGGCTTTTACGTATTCTGACGGGGCAGGGCGCTGATACAGGGGCAGAGATGCCGTCCGATCCCATCCTTGTTGCGCGCAACATCGGCCCGGCAGAACTTCTTGAATATGGTCGCAGCCTAAAGGGGATCGTGCTTGAGCAAGGCTCGGTGGGCAGTCATGCCGCGATCGTTGCGCGCGCGCTTGCCATCCCGCTGGTGGTGCATGCAAATCGCGTGACAACCGAAGCGTTGAATGGCGATCATATCATGGTGGATGGCGAGCAGGGCATCGTGCATCTGCGCCCCGACGAGACGGTTGGGTCGGCGTTTCGCGACAAAATCGCGATGTTGGCGGCGGCTCAGGAGCGCTACGCCTCGATCCGGGAAAAACCTGCGCACACGCGCGATGGTGTTACGATAAGCTTGCACATGAATGCGGGGCTGATGGCGGATTTACCCTCGTTACCCTCCTCTGGTGCCGAAGGGGTCGGGCTCTTTCGGACAGAATTGCAGTTTCTCGTGCGCAACCAGATGCCGCGTCGCGCCGAACTTGTGGCCCTTTATGCGCGGGTGCTGGATGCGGCCAAAGGCAAACGGGTGGTGTTTCGCACTTTGGATATCGGGTCCGACAAGGTTCTACCCTATATGAAACCCAATGATGAACCGAACCCGGCGCTGGGGTGGCGCGCAATTCGTGTTGGTCTGGATAAACCCGGGATCATGCGGATGCAATTGCAGGCGCTGATCCGGGCGGCAAATGGGCGACCGCTGACCGTAATGTTTCCCTTTGTCGCGCAGATGGAGGAATACACGGAGGCCCGCCGCCTGATGGACAAAACCCTGGCCGCCGAGGCGCGGCTTGGCCATCTGCTGCCGGAAACCATCGAGGTCGGCGCGATGCTGGAGACACCAAGCCTTGCGTTCGCGCCGATCAAGTTTTTTGAAGATGTTGATTTTTTGTCGATCGGGGGCAACGATCTCAAACAGTTCTTTTTTGCGGCTGATCGTGAAAACGAGCGCGTCCGCCGACGGTACGACACGCTCAACGTGTCCTTTCTGAGCTTTGTCGAACGCATTGTCGAGCGCTGCGAAGCGACCGGAACGGCAGTTTCGTTCTGTGGTGAGGATGCGGGGCGCCCGGTTGAAGCCCTCTGCTTTGCCGCGATGGGGTTGCGAAACCTGTCGATGCGGCCCGCCTCCATTGGCCCCGTGAAAAGCCTGCTGCGGCGATCTGATCTTGGGGAGGTGCGCAAGGTTATCTCTGATGCGCGCCACCGGGGAGAGATGTCAGTCAGACCCGCGGTTATGGCCTGGCTGCGCCGGCAAGGCTAGCCGCAGTGATGTTTCTGCGGATCATGATCGGGATGACCATTTGTGCGCCCCTCATGTGATGCGTGCGATATCCATTACATTATGCCCTTTCTGGCCCCGTTTTGCAGGCCCGCAACGTTTAATGTCGCCGCACTGCTCTCGGCGTAGCTTCTCGGCTCGATTTTCGGTTGTCTTGCCGCCGCACTTTTGCGCGAGGAGCGATCTGTCGCACCTGTGAACGCCGCTGTGCGGATCATTCTTGGCGTTGCCGTAGGGGGCAACGTTCACGCCTGCTCTTCTGATCTTAACGGCGGGAATGCGGCCCAGGCTCTTGTTGATCCCCGTTACGGTGCTGAGCATCGACTTGACTGGTCTGCCCGACTTCCAAAGTTAGTGCGGAAAAGGATTTCGCCACCATCCGATATCCAACCGATGCAGATCTATCCAGGAAGTCCTTGGGAGGACGGATACAATGAAAGATTCAACGGAACACTAAGCCGCGAAATCCTCAACGCAGAATGGTTCCACAGCACAAAGCAAGCTCAGGTCGCCATCAACATCTGGCTCAGACAATACAACCAGTCCGGCCACACCATGCCCTGGGTATGCGCCCACCGGTGCCCGAAACCTTATTAGAGAAACCTCAAAATACTGGTACAGAAAATGGGGGCTAGACATCTTTTGCCGCCGTGATTGTAGGCGCGGACATGGTCTTGATGATTGCGCAACATGTGTTGCGCTTTGCTGTTGCGATCGTCGGAGTGCCGCTATTGATCAGGTTCTTTCAAGACGCTCCTGGGTGATTGAGCGCGGTCTCTTTCAGCTCCTCCAGAACACGCAGCGCGTCCGTCTCTCGTCCGAGCGGAACGAAGAGATGGTCGTGGAAAAAACCAGCCACAGGGTTAACGCCCATTCCCTCTACTGACAACGCTGTAGAGATACGTGCCATGAACCCAACGGCTTCCAAAGAAGAGTGTACATTCAGGGTGATCATTTTGCTGGGAAATTCGTAGGTGAAATGATGTTCTTCAGCTTCTTCGCGCAGGAGGATGAGCGTTGTGCCTTCGGTTTCCTGGAAGACCATCTTGGGTTCGAGACCCTCGGGAATCTTTCGGTGTTCCAGAGTCGTAAACACATAGATGCCGTCTGCCACTGATATCTTCAAGGTTCGAAAAAGCGCCTCTAAATCCGTTTCCCCACTCATTCTGCGCTCCTCTGCTTGGTTGGGGACCAGCGTCACGAACGGGGTCAATGGAAGATAACAAGAAAGCCGAACACTACAACGAGAAATAGCAATGCATGATACTTAGGGGCTGACCGTGGCTGGATGACATGGTGTGAAGTATCGCGCCGGGGTGCTGCAAATCCCGAGGCATACAGCAGTGATTTGCGGCTTTTGAGACACACGGCAGTCTGGAATTTTAGGGCGGGCTCTAGAATTCGTCCCAACCGCTAAAGCGTTCCGCACCAGCTGCAATTCTGGGAGCCGCGGGTTCTGGTGCTGAAGCCATAGCCATAGCCTTGGGGGTCCGTTTCGGTGCGGCCATCTTACGGGATTTTGACACTTGGAACTTCCCTGTCGATTTGTGCAATTCTTTCGCTTCCTGTGCAAGAACATGGCTCGAAGCGGTCACTTCTTCAAACGCCGCAGCTTGTTTTTGTGTGTTGTTGTCAACCTGTGCGACGGCCGAGGTAATCTCCTTTACACCAGATGCTTGTTCCGACATCGCGCGTGTCACTCCTGCGATGTTGTCGGAGATACCAATGACGCTTTTGGCGATCTGATCCAACGAGGCTCTTGCATTCGAGACGTTCGAGACGCCTTCCTTTACCGCTGAATCGCTTTCGGTGAGAACCTGCGCGATTTCCTTTGCCGCTTCGCTTGCGCGTTGCGCGAGTTGACGAACCTCGGAGGCGACAACGGAAAACCCGCGTCCTGCCTCGCCGGCGCGTGCGGCCTCAACACCGGCATTCAGTGCCAGCAGATTGATCTGAAAGGCAATATCATTGATAACCTCGGTCACGCGATTGATCTCTTCGGACGCCTGCGCGATGCGCTCCATGGAAGTGGCAGCCTGTTCAGCGATACGCCCACTTTCTGAGGCTGTTGTTCGTGCGTCTTGGGCATTTCGGCTCACATCCGCGACGTTTTCGGTTACCTGTGAAATGCTTACCGTCAATTCTTCAAGTGCGGCTGACGTCTGCTCCACCGAGGCGGCGTTTTGTTCGGCCTGACGTGATAGCAAATCTGACGTCTGGCGAAGCTCAGCCGACGATTCTGACACGGTTTCCCCGCTTTCCGAAATGTCGGTTACAAGTGAGGTCAATGCGTCCAGCATTTCGTTTACATTGTTTTGTAACTGTTTGAAGGAGCCCTGAAATGTCCCCTCCATGCGCTGCGTCAAGTCTCCCTTTGCGACCCGTTCCAGGACGTGACCGGTTGTGGTCAGGCCGGTATCAACAACCTCCATCAGGTTATTTATATTGTCTGACAGGTCGGTAAGAACCTTATCATCAAAAGCGACGTTTACACGGCTGGCAAAGTTGCCTGCCAGCGCGGCATTCACGACTTCACCAAAAGAAGAGCCAAGCTTTTGCAGCATTTCCTGACGCATCGCCTCGGCGGCCCGGTCGGATTTTTCCTTTTCCTGTGCCAGTTCGATCTCGCGTTGGGCGGCCATCTCACGCTCTTGGCTCAGGGCAGCCATTTTTTCATTTGCTTGCTTTTGTTCATCGACCATCATTTCGATCCGCTCGGCATTCTGCCTGAACACTTCGGTTTTGCGTGCCAATTCGCCGATTTCATCCCTGCGTTCGGTACATGGAACATCGGTGTTGATGGCTCCTTCTGCGACCTTGTTCACTGCGACCGTGAGGTTCTGTACCGGCTTTGAGATGCTTCGTGAAAAGTAGACTGACAGCAAAAGAGCGCCGGCAAGGACCACACCAGCGATCAGCAGCGCTTTGAGAAGGGCCGCACGCAGGCCGCCGAAGAGTTCGCTTTTCTCCTGTTGGACAATCTGGATCCATTGCGCGCCCAGAAAGTTGATCGGGACAGCAAAACCGACCACGTCCTGGCTTCTCTCGTTCATGGTTTCAAAGCCGCTGATCTCGCCGGTGACAGCGGCAGCTAATCCGGGGTGATCCACCCGCGTATTGAGAATATCATCGCCGTCCGAGAGGAATGAATCGGTGCGCATCAGGCCGTCTTCACCCACAAGAAAGCCTTCTCCTGTTTCGCCCAGCCCCTCGATTTCACCTGCTGCCTGGTTCAGCTTTACGATTGACATCTGAAAAGCCAAAACCCCCAACCGCGTTCCCTGTTCGTTGAACACGGGGCGGGCCATGAAAGCGGCAGGAGCAAAACTGCTTGGCTCATAAGGGGCAAAGTCCGTAAAGACCGAAGGGGCATCTGCGTCCAGCTCCATCGCCCGGTGATAAGCTTCGGCCAGGTTTGAATCAGACCAGGGTCCGGTCATCATATTGGTGGCAAAATCTTGTTCTTTGAAAACGCTGTAGACAAGGTTTCCCGCGGTATCGAACAGGAAAACGTCATAGTAATTCATCTCGTTCTGGAGCGCGTCGAACGTCGGGTGATAGACGGCATGAATAAAACCATAGCTTGACCCGGTGTCGGCCTTCACAAGCTGGTCTCTTTCCCCAGCTGGGAATTCATTTTCATCAATATAGACTCGCTGCAAAACATCCTGTGCGTCGTCCAGCGCGTCAAAGCCATCGGCCAGGGCCACCAGCGCCAGCGATGTTGCGGGGGCGGCCGCCTGCAGTCGAATGTCGCGATCAATACTTTCCAGCAGCGCCTCAACGCGTTTGGATTTGAGAACTGCGATACTTTCCAGCTTTACCTGAGCAGCGTTCGAGATGATGCCCGCCGTCATGACCGCGTTAGCCGCAGACATCACCATGATTGTAAGAGCGACAAGAGCCCCGATAAAAAACGGCAGTTTAAGGCTTAATTTTGCATCACGCAGGAAGTTCGTCATAGTTGGTCGCCCATTTGCTAGAGTTGGCTCAATCGCAACAGCGAACGATGCAAAACTGGCCTGATTACGTCGGTGCCCGCTTCTTGGCAGACCCCTGTTATCAGCAACTTCTTTTAGGATCGTAAACGGCTGGGCATTTTTGGCGGCATCAGCTTATCGTTGCTTGCCTGGTCGCAGGTACAGCTAGATGGCCGGGTTGTTCGTGCGCATTTCCGCTTCGACGAATTTCGTGAATGTCTCGACCTTGGCGGTCAGGCGGTCATAGGGCGGAAAGGTCGTGGTAAGCCAGATGTCCGGGGCGTGCCAGCCCGGCAGGACAGTCCTCAGACGGCCTGACGTCACATGGCTTTCGACCAAGAACAGCGGCAAGAGCGCCAAACCTTCACCGCGGACGGCCAGTTCCGAAATGAGATCGCCGTTATTGCCGATAAAACAGGGGTCTAACCGGACCCGCCTTTTGTCGTCTTTTTGGTGCAAGACCCAGACCGCTGAGCCCTTCTGATGCGCATAGTGCAGAGATTGGTGGCGGGGCAAGCCTGCGGGGTCGGTAATCGGATCGTGCAGATCAAGGTAGGAAGGGGCCCCGACGATCACCCTCGGGATACTGCAGATCTTGCGCCAGATCGTTGTCTGATCGGTCGGCGGCTCTGATATCCGCAAAGCGAGGTCAAAGCCTTCTGCCGCTATATCAACAAAGCGGTCGGTCAGTTGCAAATCCAACTGCACGCCGGGATGCAGTGTGCGAAACTGCGCAATGATATCCGGTAGTACACGTGTTCCGAACGACATGGGCGCGCTGACCTTCAAGGGACCGGACAGCCCCACCTGCCGTGTCCTGACGGCCGCATTTGCCGCGTTCAGCGCGCTGACAACCGGCATGACCTGGGTGTGATAGAGCCGTCCCGCATCGGTCAGAGAGACCTTGCGGGTGGTCCTGGTGAAAAGCTGCACACCCAGTTTTGCCTCAAGGTCCGCAATGTGGCGGGTGACGATTGTGGGGGAGAGCCCCAGGGCGCGCCCGGCGGCCGCAAACCCACCCTGTTCAACGACCTCCAGAAAGGTGTGAATATATTCGATCTGACCGCTCATACGTTTGATTACCGTGATTTTCGCAATAATTAAACGTGAATTATCCCTCTAATCATTCGACTGAAACTCGCTATCTTGGTCGCAGAACGAAACCGCCCAAGGGGCTTTCGGAAAGGGAAGATGAAATGATTACCGATATCAAGGGCCTCCACCACATCACATCGATGGCGGGTAACGCCCAGTCAAACAACGATTTCTTCACCAAGACGCTGGGTTTGCGCCGGGTCAAGAAGACCGTGAATTTCGACGCGCCGGATGTCTATCACCTCTATTATGGTGATGCGGTGGGCACGCCCGGTTCTGTTATGACCTATTTTCCTTTTCCGCATATGCCAAGGGGTCGGCCGGGAACGGGAGAGGTCAGTACAACCGGATTTGCGATCCCGGAAGGCGCTTTGGGTTATTGGAAAAACCGGCTGCAGGACCACGGGGTGACCGGCCTGACCGAAGAAACGGCCTTTGGTGCGGACACATTGAAGTTTGACGGCCCGGATGGGGAGCGTTTCTCGCTTGTGGAGGCCGAGGAGGATGACCGCCCCGGCTGGACCGGAAACGGCGTATCGCAGGAGACGGCGATCCGGGGCTTTCAATCGGCGTCCATGCGGTTGCGGGATGGCGGTGCCATGTCCGAACTGCTGACATTCATGGGGTACCGTGCGCTTGAAACCGACGGGCCTGTCACGCGCTTTGCCATTGAGGCAGGGAACGAGGCCAATATCCTCGACGTCGAAACCCTGCCCGGCAAGGAACATGCGGCCCAGGGAGCGGGGTCGGTACACCACATCGCCTTCGCGGTGGAGAACCGTGAAAAGCAGTTGGAGGTGCGCCGCGCGCTGCTTGACACCGGCTATCAGGTCACCCCGGTGATTGATCGCGACTATTTCTGGGCGATCTATTTCCGGACCCCTGGGGGTGTCTTGTTTGAAATCGCCACCAACGAGCCCGGTTTTGACCGGGACGAAGACACCGCCCATCTGGGGGAGGCGTTGCAACTACCAAGTCAGCACGAGCATCTGCGCGACCGTCTCGAAGACAGTCTGCCACCGATCGTGGATTGAGGGCGGTACCGAAAGGAAATCCGATGACCTACCACTATGCTGAGAAAAGTGCCCCTCCGGGGGCACCGCTTTTGATGACATTCCACGGAACCGGCGGGGATGAAACGCAGTTTCACGATCTTGCCGCCACGATCCGACCGGATGCGCGGGTGATCTCCGCCCGCGGAGACGTGTCAGAACGCGGCGCCAACCGCTTTTTCAAGCGGACCGGTGAGGGTGTCTATGACATGGCGGATCTTGCGCTGCGGGCAGACGCCATGGCGGGTTTTGTTGCAGAACAAAAGGCCGCGCAGGGTGCCTCCACCGTAATGGGTTTTGGCTATTCCAACGGGGCGAATATCCTTGCGGCGATCATGCTCAAATACCCGCAGCTCTTTGACCGGGCGGCGTGGTTGCATCCGCTCATTCCCTGGGCCCCTGCGCCGCAACCGGGGCTGAAGGGCGCGCGCGTTCTGATTAGCGCCGGGCGACGCGATCCGATCTGCCCCGCCCCTTTGACACAAGCGCTGGTCGACTATGTCAAAGATCAGCAGTCGGATGTCACCCTCCTTTGGCACGAGGGCGGGCACGAGATACACCGATCAGAGGTTGACGCGCTTGCAACTTTTCTTGCAGCGGATTGATTGCAAACCAAGGTCGGGAAAGGCCAGCCCACGCAGCCCTTGTGGCACACGACCCGTTGGAAGCCAGGATGAACATGGCACCCTCTCTTTTGAAAGTGCAGGCGCATGTTCCCCGAGGTAGAGTGCAGGCAGTGACACGGCGCGGGCTCTGCGCCCCAAGGACCCTCGACATGGTCTTTTGGACAAGCGCACAGGCCGCAATCTGACCGGAGACGACCAGACCCCTACGGAGGACCTAAGCCAATGAGTTGGAACCCATCGATTGAACCGCATTGTCCGACGGCCGGCAGCCTGGACGCCATTGAAACGCTCATCATTCCACGTGCCCGCGATCTTGGCAGCTTTGAGGTACGGCGCGCCTTGCCCGCTCCAAAACGGCAAATGGTGGGGCCCTTCATCTTTTTCGATCAGATGGGCCCCGTGGAGTTTCTGACCGATCAGGGCATCGACGTGCGCCCGCATCCGCACATCGGGCTGGCCACGGTAACCTATCTTTACAAAGGGGAGTTCCAGCACCGCGACAGCCTTGGCACCAACCAGATGATCTATCCCGGAGAGGTCAACTGGATGATCGCAGGTAATGGCGTGACCCACTCGGAGCGGACCAGCGCCGAGACGCGCAAGGGAGCAAGCTCTCTGTTTGGCATTCAGACCTGGGTCGCGCTGCCCGAGAAAGACGAAGACACCGACGCAGGTTTCGAGCACCACGCCGAGGATGCCCTGCCGTTCATCGAAGGGGAGGGGAAGGAGGTGCGGCTTATCATCGGGACGGCCTGGGGGGCGGCGGCCCCCACCAAGACGTTCTCAGAGATGTTTTACGCGGACGCCGTGCTGCAGCCCGGTGCGATGATCCCGCTGCCGGACAATCACGAGGATCGCGGCGTCTATGTCACCAGTGGCAGTATCACCGTTGCGGGCGATGATTTTCAGGCCGGGCGGATGATGGTCTTTCGCCCCGGGGATGCGATCACGCTCAAGGCCGGGCCACAAGGCGCGCGGCTGATGCTGCTGGGAGGCGAGACACTGGGGCAGTCCCGCTATATCTGGTGGAATTTCGTCGCTTCGTCTCAGGACAAGATCGATGCGGCCAAGGAAGCCTGGCGGGCAGGGGATTGGGAACACGGTCGCTTTCAGCTCCCCCCCGATGACCGCGACGAATTCACGCCGGCGCCCGACGGCTAGGCATCCGTCGCGATCCGTACCAGCCTGCAGTCCTTCGTGACCTTCAGCGGCCTTTGGTCACGAGCATCTCGCACCGCGCCAGCAGATGGGCGTTCTGGCGGTCTTCGTTGAAGTCGCGCTCCACCTTGTGGCGGGCCGCCTTGGCGAGGGTCGCGGCGCTGTCCTTGTCCAAGGCAAGCGAGGCCAGATTGTCCCGCAGCCCGGCAGCATCCCCCTCGTCCGAGAGCACCCCGGTCTCGCCGTGGGTCACAAGCTCGGGAATACCGGAATGGCGCGTGGTGCAGACGGGGGTGCCAAGCGCCATGGCTTCCATCAGGGTGACGGGGATGCCCTCCTGATCGCCGTCCGCTGCCGTGACACTCGGCACCAGCAGCACATCGGCCTCCGATATGCGGCGCAGGGTCTCTTCATGTGACAACGCACCGAGGAAACGGATGCGGTCCTGAAGGCCCGCGCGGGCCACCTGCGCCTTGAGCGCCGCCTCCAACGGACCATCCCCGCCGATGTCATAGCGCCAATCAACGTCAGGATGGCTGTCGCGCATCAGGGCGAGTGCTTCTATGGCGACGCTGAGACCTTTCTTTTCCACCAGTCGGCTGACGCTGAGCAGTCGCAATATCTTGCCCGGGGCCGGGGGTGTAAAACCATAGCGCGTGACCGGGATGCCCAGATGATGCGTATCGACCCGCGCCGCAGGGGCACCGCAGTCGATCAGCTGGGCGGCAAAGAGCGCATTGACCGTCAGGTGAAGATCGCCCTCGGCAAAGAGATCGCGGTACAGCGCCATCGCGTTTTTGCGCCGCTCGACGCTGACATCACGACCATGAAAGACCGTGACCAGCGGCGGGCGTCCGGCCCAGCCGCGCTGCGCCCGCGCCACGGCAGCCCCACGATAACCAAAATGGGCAATGACCAGATCCGCATCGATCTGGCGGCGCCATGCGTTGCGATCCAGCCGCGCCACAAGGCGGTTAAAAAGCGCTGTGGGCAAGGCTTTCAGCAGGGCAGGGTTTTGCGGTGGCCAGAAAACGATGCGTACCCGCCCGATCAGCTCCCGCGCCTCGGAGGAGAGGGGCGTGTCGGGGTCAAAGGCCTTGCAGGCAACGGTCACATCATGCCCGCACCGCACCGCATAGAGCACCTGTGT
Organism: Roseobacter weihaiensis; assembly: GCF_020622345.1. Taxonomy (GTDB): domain Bacteria; phylum Pseudomonadota; class Alphaproteobacteria; order Rhodobacterales; family Rhodobacteraceae; genus Roseobacter; species Roseobacter weihaiensis. Next base: position 57,380 of record NZ_JACNMO010000023.1, read on the forward strand.
GGTGACGAAGGTTTGCGAAAGCGCGGGAAAGCTAGAAACACAAAAGCAGACTTTCAACCCGCACCCCCGGGTAGGCCCTGTTGCAGGCGATCAGGTACGATGCGTATGTTCTGCGGTGGCAATGCACTTTCAAGAACGGAGATAAACGCCTGATGCTGCGGTTTAAAATCAAGCTCGGGACGTTTGGCGTAGAGGACGGCTTGCTCCGACAGTGCGGCATAGGCATCCGCGTCGGACCAAAGCTTTCTGAGGGCTGCGACCCACTCCTCGATGGGCGCGTCATGGGAGAGGATCACGCCCCCCGGCCCGATTGCCTGGCCCAGTCCGCCCCGGTTCGATCCGATCACCGGGATACCGCTGCAATGCGCCTCGGAGGCAACGCGGCCCCAGGCTTCCTCCCACTGGCTGGGAGCCAGCAGCACTTTGGTCCGCCCGTAGATCGTCGACATGTCCGAGGTCCGCCGCATGAAGGTGACGTTGGGCAGCGCGTCGATCTCTGCCATGATTTCCTTGAAGAGATCCTCCCATAAGCTCCAGGCTTCGACAAAGAGAAAGGGAATATCGGGGCAGGCGCGCGCCATGTCCCGCGCGATCTCATAGCCCTTTTTGGGGTGGATGTTGATCAGCGTCGCGAACTCCTGCGTGGTGTCACAGCGGTACTGCTCAAAGTCGATGGTGGGCGTGATCACCGTGCAGTCAATGCCATAGGCCTCGTGGTAGGTCCTGGCGGTAAAGTCCGAATTGGCGATGAAATGCGCGCCGGGAATGGTGCTGACATCGCCTTCGTTCTCCTCAAACTCGACGTTGCGCAGATAAAGCACCACCGGCACGCCCAGCTTGGCAAAGGCGTGTCCGAGGGCCGCGGACCGGCGGGTCTGGATCACCACGACATCCGGTTTGAACCGCGCGACGGCGGCTTCGATCCGGGCGGCCTCCAGCGGCTCCCAGGTGCGCATCACCTCATAGCCCTGGGTGCGGTCGGTGCTGAAAAGCCTGCCGGTCATCTTGCGCTGCACCCGCATCCTGAGCCCGAACAAGCCGCGGCCGGAAAAGCCGCAATAGACCGCACAGTCGTGCCCTTGGGCCATGCTCTGGCGGATCAGGTGGTCGGTGCTGTTTTGGGTGCCACCGCTGGCTTCGGGCAGCCAGCCGTTTCCGCCGGCAAAGAGAATACGCATGAAAATGCTCCTAAACTGGGCGACCCGCAGGGGCAGCTGATGAACGGGATCGGATCGGGGTGCAAACGGGTTTCGACGTCATGTCAGCAGATCCCCTTCTGCGCCAGCGCGTCCCTGAGCGCGGGGCCGGCGGATCGGGCTGAGGCCTGCAATCGGGGGGCGGCTTGTTCTAATGAGGCCGCAACGCTGTCGAGCGTGCCGGTCCACTCCAGCACGCGCGCGGCAAAGGGCTCGGGTTCGATTTCGCCGATGGGGGTCACGAGATCCAGCACCCCCAGTTCCTCGAAGGTTTCCTCGAACTTTGGCTCGTAGGAGACGGGCAGCACGGGGGTGTTTGCGCAGATCGACAGGATCGCCATGTGCAGACGGCAGGCGATCACACCATCGAAAGTCTGCAAGACTTCGATCAGATCCTGCGGGGTATGAAAGGCGCGGTTGACGGTGACATGCGGTGCGACATCCGGCGGCAGGTCGGCGGCAAAATCAACGGCAATGGCGGAATCGTCGGTCCAGTATTCGGGAATGCCCTGACAGGTTGAGAGAAAGGTGATGTCAGCGTCTTTCTCTCGGACGAGAGCCGTGATGGCTGCGAGAACGGACTGCTTGAACAGGGCGGCCCCGGTTTCGGGGTCGCGGCTGCCATAGGCTTTGAGCTTGCGCACGGCGATGGCGATGCGCAACCTGTCCTCTGCAGGGCGGCCGCTGCGGGCGCGCCGGTCGGCGAGGGAGGTCGGACCGGGCGTCCAGAGCGCAAAGACCGAATCCGCCACGGTCACAATGTGGTCTGATCGGCCGATCAGCGCGTGGACGTGATCCTTTGAGGTTTCATGGCGCACAAGAATAAGTTCCATCCGCGCCAGCAGCGGGGCCAGATCACGCGACCGGAAATCATCGCTAAAGGCCTCAAACGACTGGGTAAAAGCAGCAATCGGCTTGCCAAGCTGATAGCTCTTATGAAACTCCAGAAGGCGCCGACCATAGTCATATTTGCTCAGCAGGTAGGTGCCGCCCGTGGTCAGCACAAGATCCGCGTCAAGATAGGGCCGGATGGCGCGCATGACGGGGGTGGGCAGCGGCAGGCCTGCGGCCGTCAGCAGGCGGGTCGCCGCGACGGAGGTGGACATGTAAAGCTTTCTGAAGAAAAGATATTTCCGGTACTTTCCAAAGGCACGGGCCGCCAGACGGACGACCGCAGATTCGTCCATCACAAAGGAGGGTAGCGGGATGAAATCGATGTCGGGATAGTAGCGCGCGATGTCCGGAAAGCCGGAATCCGCAAAGGTCAGCTCTGCCTCGGGGAAGGTGTCCATCACGATATCCCGCAACGCGATACCGATGGCGCTGTCGCCCCCGTTCATGAAAACGCAGTTTTCGACAATGATGCGCATGTCAGATCGCGCCTTTCTTGATGCGCCCGCTCAGGGCCTTTGCGGCAAGGTCGCGCACCTCCGCCAGAATTTGACGCCCGAAAGGGGTCAGCGTCAGAACCCCGGCAAACACCACGTAGCACAGGGCGATGCCGCTGAGCAGCCTGACAAGAGCGGCCTCCGGCAGGATGTCCCGGACCAACATGATTGCCAGGTAGGTTGTCAGACCCGCACAGAGCAGCGGGATGATACGGGTGCGAATGCTGTCCGAGCGAACCGGCCCCTTTCGGCAGATCAGCAGCCACAGCGGCACAAGTTTGGCGAGGCTGACGGCCGCGTAGGCGGAGGCCACTTCGACCACGCCGTACTGCACGCCCCAGACAAAGGCCGCACAGCTTATCAGCGCGGAGGTGAGCCCCCACCAGGCCATCTCGGTCGTGCGGCCCTGGCTGACGAAGAGCCACCCTGTCGGATTTGCCAGCGGCTGGGCCAGGCCAGCAAGCGCGAGGGCCGCGAAAATCGGCGCGCTCTCCGTCCATTGTGCGCCCAGCAGGAAGGGCACCGCCGTGTCCGCCATTGCCGCCATCGCCGCAACCCCCGGCAGGATGGCAAGCTGCATCAAGCCAAAGACACGGAAAAACGCGTGGGCATAGCGGTGCGGTTCATCCTGCATCCGCGACAGGACCGGGACCATCACCTGTGACAGCGGTTGGGCGACCCGGTTCAAGGGAAACAGCAGCAGCTTGTAGGCGCGGTCATAGAACCCCAGCGCTGTGCCGCCCCAGACCCGGCCGATCAGGATGCTGTCGAGGTTCCGGGAAAAGAAGTTTGCGAGTTTGAACCCGGTCACCCCGGCCCCAAAGCCCACCAGATCCCCCGTGCCCGGCGCAATCGCAGGGCGAGACGGCAGCCAAGGCACCCAGACCCAGACCATCACCGTGCCGACAACCGCGCCGGTCACGGTGCCCGCCACGAGGGCCCAGGGCGTTGGCGATATCAGGGCCCAGCAGATCGAGACAGAAAGAGTGCAGATTGCAACCACGCTTGCGTTGATGGCAATTCTGCCAAAGATCATCCGCCGGTTCAGAAGCGCGAAATGCTGTGCCCCCAGCGCGGTCAGAATCATGTTGAGCGCCATGACCCGGATCAGCCATGTCAATTCCGGTTCATTGTAGAACGCTGCAATCAGCGGCGCCATCAGGATCAGAAAGATCGTGAGCACCAGGCTCACACCGATGTTGATCCAGAACAGCGAGTTGAGCTGCCCATACGTCAGCGTGCGTTTTTGAATGACCGCCTGCAGCAGGCCCATTTCCTTGAACATCGACAGAAAGGCGATGACAGGGCCAATCATGGCGATCAGGCCAAAGTCCGTGGCGGTCAACAACCTTGACAGAATAATGACCGACCCGATCTGACAGCCGACGGTGACCCCCTGGCTGAGGGCCGTGTAGAAGCTACCACGCATGACTGTGCCGCCATAGCTGTCATTGGCAACGGTTTCCACCGTCTCGTCGGACTTGCGTTGGGTCATGCGGTCTCTCAGGTGATCCGGCATCCTGCCGATAAGGGGGACATGACCATACTGTGAGACGGTGTGCCCGCCCTTTGCACCTGCAGCATCTTTTTCAGCAGCTTCCCGCCAATGCAATGCCCGCCAAAGGGGCAGTTATGGCAGAAATGCACAGCAAAGATGCGCGCGCGAATCCGTCTCGCGACCAGTCGGAGCGACATTTTTACGACATGTGTTTTCAACCTGCGGTTATATTCCCCGGATGCACGGTTTCTTGCTCATTCTCTGGGCGAAACTGGCTGGCTTTCGCGACTCACGGGCGCAGGCTTTGACTTGGGTCAGCCCAGGCCCCTTAGGTGCACGCAGTAAACCGGTCGGACATGGGATGGCACGACAGATAATGACACACTGGCAACATACCGCCCGGCATGGGGCTCTCCGATGACACGCATCCTGTATCTGGCACATGATCTGGACGATGCCGCGATCTGGCGCCGCGTCGATATGCTACGTCTGGGGGGCGCTGAGGTGACGCTTGCGGGGTTTCGGCGGGGGACCGGGGCGTTGCCTCAGGATGCCCTGGTGCTTGGACAGACGCATAATGCCAGAATGCTGCAACGCGCAGTGCAGGTATTACGTCAACGCCTGCGATTGTCAGCGGATTTCGCGGGTTTTGGCCCGTTCGACATCGTCTTGTGTCGAAACCTCGAAATGCTCGCACTGGCCGTCCCGCTGCGCCGGTCCCTGCAGCAATTCCGCCCGATGTCGCTGGTCTATGAGGTGCTGGATATCCACCGCCTGATGATCGGGCCAACTTGGAAAGCCCGTGGCTTGCGCTGGTTGGAGCGCAGCCTCTGTCGGGATGTCGATTGGCTTATTGTCTCCTCTCCGGCCTTCCTGCGGTCGTATTTCGAGGTACACCAACAGCTCACTGCCCGGACCCTGCTGATTGAAAACAAGGTCATGATGTCGGACCTTGCGAGCCTCCCCACGGTCCGGACCGAAGCTTCTGTCACTCCACAGCGCCCGTTGCATATCGGCTGGTTCGGCATTCTGAGGTGTCCGTTCTCACTGGCCTGCCTTGATGCGGTGACGCGGGCGCGTCCGGGGCGCTACCGGGTTGTCCTGCGCGGGCGGCCCGCGCTCGATGCGTTGCCGGATTTCCATGCCGTGATTGCGGCCAACCCCGATCTGGTTTTTGGCGGCCCCTACCGTTATCCCGATGATCTTGCTGGGATATATGGCGGTGTCGATCTGGCCTGGCTGGTCGATCAATATGACACCGGGAGCAACTCTGACTGGCTTTTGCCAAACCGGTTCTATGAAAGCGGGCTGAACCAGGTGCCGCCGGTCGCGCTCGACGGGACGGAGATTGCAGGGCGTCTGCGCAATCTCGAGATCGGGTTGATACTGCCCAAGGCGGATGCGGCGGAGGTTATGACCGCGCTGGATGGTCTTGACCGGGTGGCGCTTAATCGTCTGCAAGAGCGGCAGGAGGCGGTTCCGCCCGGGACATGGATCGTCGGCAAGCAAGACGCGCTCAGGCTGGTCGAGCAGATCAGCCCGGTTGTCGAGATGCCCGTTGAGCAGCCGGATGACAGCGGTGTGCTGATTGTCGTGCCAACGCTGAATGAGGCGGCGCATATCGCCGGGGTCATTGATGGGTTGGTGGCCTTTCTGGACCGGTGCCGGGCGCGCAGTGCAGCTGCGCGGCTGGTGATCGTGGATGGCGGGTCTGACGACGGGACAGTGGATATCGTCACCGAGCGGGTCGCCGCCCTGCCGCAGTTCGATATTCACCTGCTGGACAATCCCGCACGCCTCCAGAGCGCGGGGGTGAATCGCGCCTGCGCCGCATTCGGGAAAGGCATGACCTGGCTGATCCGTCTGGACGCCCATGCCGCCTATCCCGAAGATTATGCGGATGTCCTGCTGCGCGAGGCGCAGAGCACCGGCGCGCAAAGCGTGGTTGTCGCCATGCACGCGATCGGAACCACGCCGATGCAACGCGCCATTTCCCTGACCCAGAATTCCCGTCTGGGCAACGGCGGATCAGCCCATCGGACCGGCGGAGCAGGGCGTTTTGTCGATCACGGGCACCATGCGCTGATGCAGCTCGACGCGTTCCGGGCGGTGGGAGGCTATGATGACAGCTTTTCCCATAACGAGGATGCCGAACTTGACCTGCGCCTGACCCGGGCTGGCCACAGGATATGGCTCACCGCCCGTACGCGGCTGGATTATGTTCCCCGCAAGGATATCGCAGCACTGGCACGACAATACCTCAATTTTGGCCGCGGCCGGGCGCGTACCGTTCTGAAACACCGGCTGAAACCACGTTTGCGCCAGATGGCGATGATTGCCGTCGCGCCCTTGGTGGCGCTGGCCGGGTTCGGCATTCTGGCGCCGGTTTTTGCAGTCCCTGCTGCGATCTGGCTGGCGGCCTGTGTGGTTGCCAGTGTTATGTTGGCGGCGACCCACCGTGATCCGCTGGCATTGGGTGCAGCCCCCATCGCCATGACCATGCATCTGTCCTGGTCGGTCGGCTTCTGGCGACAGCTTTTCGCCGGGCAGGACCCCGCCGCCCTCCTTTCGTCTGATGAACTGGCTCCGGTCGCCAGTCCCGCAGGGACCGTCGCTGTGGGGGTGTGCACCTTCCAGCGACCTTCCGTCGTGGACACGTTGCGCACATTGGAGCAACAGGTGTTGCCAGAGGACCTGCGCCTGTCCATTATCGTAGTCGATAACGACCGTACGCCCAGTGCACGTGATATCGTTGCGGCCTTTGCCGCACGGTCCCGGCACGAGGTTATTTACCGACACGCGCCCTCGGGGAATATCTCCATCGCGCGGAACGCGGCTCTGGAAGAAGCAGAGCGCAGAGGGGTGCGGTTTTTTGCCTTCATCGATGATGATGAGCTTGCACCCGCCAACTGGCTGACGCGGCTGGTCGCGCGGCTGTCGCACGGAGACGCTGATGTGGTGGTTGGGCCGGTCCGCGCCGTTTACGCCGCGGAGGCACCGCGCTGGATGCAGCGCCTGCGCATCCACGATACCCGGCCGGAGCTTGGGCCGGATGGCCGTCCGCGTGCCGGCCATAGTTGCAATGTCATCATGGACCTCCGCAGCGCCGCGCTTGCCGGGCGTCGCTTTGACCTGCCACGGGGTATTTCAGGCGGCGAGGATACTGCGTTTTTCAACGAAGCGGTACAGGCCGGGGGTCGGTTGGCGCTGGCTCCGATGGCCTTGGTGGAAGAGCCCGTTGCCGCGTCGCGCGCGACGTTTTCCTGGCTGTTCCGCCGGCGGTTTCGAATGGGACAGACCCATGGCGGCCTGCTGCGCAAAAACCAAGGGTCCGCTGTCTGGCTGCGGGCGCTGCCACTGGCCTGTGCCAAGGCTTTCTATTGCGCTTTCTTCGCCCTTCTGACGGCACCTTTTGCCGGGCCGCGCAATGCAAATCTGCTGCGCGGGGCCCTTCATCTCGGGACAATTGCGGCGATGATCGGCCTTCGTGAGGTGACGATTTACGGTCATGGCAGTGCTAAAAAGGACCAGGTGTCATCAACCTGAAACAAATCACGTATTTTATAGTCTCCGACGGTTGCAAGAAAAGTGCCGTCAAGCCCTTGGTATCAGGGGAATTTCGCTCGCATGTGTTCCGGAATGGCCGATTTTGCAGGTCATTCGATTACAATCGCGACGAAATTTAATTGGTCGTAAGGGTCTTTTTCGCTATACAATATTTCACGAAAGGGCCCGGCAATGGGTCTTTGTAATGATTTGGCATCTGGGGAAGTGATGCGATTGCCAATTTTTCTATTGGGATTTTTGGTCGCGGTTGTGGCCTCAATGGCGCTTGGGCTGGCGGCTGGATTTGACAGCGGTGCGCTGGCTCTTTTTGTTCTTGCTGTGGTTGTTATTGTGCAACTGGCCTACGTCGGCCTTGTGGCCCTGCTTGCCGCCGAGCGCAAGCAATCATCGTCGCAGAGCGGTCTGTCAACGCCAAAGGCACCCTCGACACGGGTGTCCCCCGAGAATGACGTCTGAAGGTCTCGGGAGGCTGACTGCGCCCTGAAACGTCGCATGATCCTGCGCGTTGGCTTTGCGCCACACTCCCAAAATAGGCCCTGGTGCGCGAAAGTGCACAGCTTGACAGCACTGCTGGCGGTTGTGCGCTTGTGGGCAGCCTGAAAGGGTAATCGGTCTTGGCTATCGGTTTCAGACCTTCTAACATTTCTTTTGCCGTCCTAGGGCCGATCTTTTGCCACTGTCAAACCTGAGCTTCTATGCCTCCCAGCGTCACGGTCATCATAGCCGCCTATAACGCGCAGGACACGCTGGCGCGGGCCGTTCGGTCCGCGCTGTCGGAGCCTGAAACAGCCGAGGTTATCGTCGTTGACGACGCCTCCGGGGACGCAACATGTGCCGTTGCCGGGCACCTGGCACAAGCGGACACACGGGTCAGGCTCATGACGTCGCGGGCCAATCAGGGTCCTGCCGCCGCTCGAAATCGTGCGCTGGATGCGGCGACCGCCGAGTATGTCGCGATACTGGATTCCGATGATGTGTTCCTGCCGGGACGGCTCGCGCGGCTGCTGGCCTGCGACGGGGCTGACATGGTGGCGGACAACATTGCCTTCGTGACGGCTGAGAACCTCGGTGGGCTGCCCGACGACACATGGCGCGGCATGGTCCCAACATTCCGACCGCTTGGCACTGCCGCTTTTGTGCGGGGCAACCTGCGCACGCGGGGCGTTGCGCGGGGCGAGCTGGGTTTTCTCAAGCCGGTGATGTCGCGGGCGTTTCTGAACCGGTATCACCTGCGTTATGACCCCGCGCTCCGGCTGGGGGAGGACTACGACCTCTACGTCCGGATGCTGCTTGCCGGGGCGGTACTGAAACTCACACATTACCCGGGATATGCGGCCGTTGTGCGCCAGACTTCGCTGAGCGCGCAACACGGGGCGGCCGAGCTCGTTCAACTGCATGACCGATTGGCGTCCCATCTGAGTACGACCGGTCTTTCGCCTGATCTGGTTCGCGCCATGCAGGCCCATCTGGATGAGGTCCGACGCAAGCGGGATCACCGGCTGTTTCTGGATTTGCGTCGCAGGCAAGGGGCCCGGGCCGCGATCAGGTATCTGTTCGGTGCGGTGAACCGGGCCCTGCCGGTGGCGGGCCAGATCGCGCGTGACAAGCTTGGGCTCAGCGCGATGGCCGGGGAGGCGGCACCTGCCAGCGGGGTCAGGTTGTTACTGCCTATGGACAAGCAGGCGTCAGCTTTGGCCCGCTAAGACCTCAACTGCCACTCCCGGCGGGACAATCGCGTGTTGGGCGGTCCGGGCATCGAGCATCAGGCGGGCCGAGCGCCACGCAGGCAGGTAACCAAGCCCTTCCAACCCGGCAGGGCCCTCAGCGATCACATCGGGTAGCGCGTCGCCGGTCAGCTTGACCAGGCGGCTTGCCAAAGACCGTTGGGCAGCCCAATCCGCATCAGGCTCTGCATCATTGGCACTCACCGGGATCCGGATGGCGTCGAGGGGAGCCGACAGCTGACCGACACGCTCGGGGTCGGCCATCACAAGGGTCCATGGCTTCGCCGGGACCCCGGTTTCAGGGGTACGGCGGCGCAACCGGTCGGCCAGACTGGCCCCAAGATCCAGCAAAAGCACAGGGTCGCGTATCAGCCTGCGCAGCCCCTCCACTCCCTTGCGCGCCTTGAGCGCATCAACGAGGCGCTGGTACCGCAGGGCGCGTTCAAGTACCGCTGCCCTGCCAATGAAAGCGGCTTGCAGATCACTGTCCTGGGGGCGGTGCTGGGTTGCCCTGTGGGCCAAGGTGCCATTTGCGTCAAGCAGCTTTTGCAGCACGGGCACCGAAAGGCGGTGGGAGATTGAGCCGCTATGGCGCCGGTACAGATAGAGCGGTGCCGGCACCACCAGGAAACTGACACCGTAGATCAGTAGCCGGGCATAGAGGTCGAAGTCCTCCCCCACGCGCAGCGTTTCATCATAGCGCAGCGTTCCCAATGCGTTGCGATGGATCATCGGTTTCAGATACCCGAAGGACCCCAGACCCGAGGTCACCGTGTCGCTCTGGATCAATTCTGCCGCGGTAAGTGTCAGTGGCGCGGTGAGCTGTCGGTCTTCCAGTAAAGTTTTGCCCGCCGTTTGCGCAGACCCGAAGCTTACCAGATCATCAGCGATCGCATCGACCCCTTTCGTCTGGGCCACGGCCAGCAGGCGCTTGATCCGGTGGGGATGCATGAGGTCATCCGCATCTACGATGGCGATCCACTCCCCACGCGCGGACTTCAGTGCTGCATTGCGGGCCCCTGCCGGGCCGGTATTGTGGGGCTGTGAGATGATCCTGAGCCTGCTATCGCCCGCAGCCACCCGGTGCAAGATCGCAAGGCTGTCGTCCTGGGACGCATCGTCCACCACGATCAACTCAAGAGCGCGATGCGACTGCCCCAGAACCGAGGCAAGCGCTGCTTCGAGGTAGCTGGCACCGTTGAAATTCGACATCACCACCGACACCAGTGGTGCCCGCTCGGGGAGCGTCTGTGCCATAGGTTGGACGGACGTCATGGTATGGTGTCTATTCTTGTCTTTGTCCGCCCGGCCTGACCGGTGCCTGCCACTATGAAGTTTCGCTGGAGCGCATCGCCGCAGGCAGGGTCTGCGCCAGGATCGCAATGTCCGTGGCCGTGCTGAAATGGGTCACATAGGCGCGATCATAGGCAATGCGGCGTTTGTAGGTCGTGTTGTTGCGCCCACTGACCTGCCACAGACCAGTGATGCCGGGGCGTGCCCGCAGATAGAATCGGCTGGACTTGCCATAGCGGCGCAGTTCGTCCGTCGGCACGGGACGTGGCCCGACGAGGCTCATGTCGCCGCGCAAGACGTTATAGAGCTGTGGCAGCTCATCAAGGCTTAGCTTGCGCAGCACATGCCCCACCGCTGTGACCCGCGGATCGTTGCGCAGTTTCTTGGTCTGCTCCCATTCATCCCTTGCATCGGCATCCCGTTGCAGGTGCTTTTCCAGAACCTCGTTTGCATTGACCACCATGGTCCGCAATTTCAGGCAGTCGAAAGGCCGGTTGCGATATCCCACCCGGCTGTGGCGATAAAAGACCGGTCCGGGGGAGGAGCTGTACACCAGCAGCGCCAGCCCGGCGATCAGCGGCGAAAAGACGACAAGCATCGTTAGTGAAATGGCAACATCCAGCGTGCGTTTTGTCCGACCGCCCATAGGCGTGTCGGGAAGGACCGGATCAGTCCACGCAATATGACGCGGGCGTCCGAGGGACGCGAGTGCCCCCTTGCCATGTGCGGGGTTCGTTTCGATCGTTTTCATCAGAGTCCATCCTCATTCTTCATGTGCATGGCATCGCGGGCTCGCGATCGCGCCGCGTGAGAGGCATAAATTGATTGCCCCGAAGAGATCCTTGGAAAGGCGCTGGATGAACCTTGTTGTGATCATCCTGCCGGGCCGCCTTGCCGACGATCTCCCGTTATAAGGGTACAGTAAATGCTGCAGATGCAAACTTGATTATCAGGGCAGGCAAAGCACCGCCGATCCAGATAGGCGCTTTCGCTTAGTTTCCGCACATAGTGGCCTAGGAATTGCGCATCTGTTGATTTTGCTCGAACCCAAACGCACAAATCGGCGGCAGATTTGAAAGATTTGTCGCACCCTCACAGTCCAGAGAATCAATGTGGGCCAGCCGCTCTGACTGAGTCGCAGGCGAAAGAGAAGGACGGCAAATGCGTGTTGGCAGTATACAAACAGAGTATTGTTATTTATGAACTTTTTTTGACACTCTCCATCGCTCAACCCGGTAACCTCAACGGTTGTATGGCGCAACCTGCCACCAAGGGGAACCTTCCGGTGCCCGTTTGCACACCACTGCGGGGTGCCTGCGCCAGTACCTGCTTCAAGGAGGCACCAGATCATGGATGTAAAATGCACGCACCTCACCTGAAGACCGACAAGCCTCTGCGAATCCTCTTCGGGAGCGCCCATCCCTATCTGCCGCAAATGTACGGTGGCGCACAGTCCAGCACCCATGAATTGGTCAAACGCCTCCGCGCACGGGGTCATGAGGTGGCTGTTCTGGGGGGTCTGACCGGTGAGGGCTGGCTGGGCCTGCGCGGGCGCGTTCTGCTCAAGCTGACCGGGCGCGGATACGTGCGCGACGATGCTCTGGGCTACCCGGTTTTTCGCGCCTGGTTTGCCGAAACGGTGGCGCGCCGCGTGGTGCAGGATTTTCAGGCCGATGTCGCCGTCTTTCAGTCCCGGTTGCCGGTTCCGATGGCAGAAGCCATTGACCGCGACGCGACGCGCACCTTCATCTATCTGCGCAATGTGGAGACAGAGGATCTGGGCGGATCGCTCTCTACACTGACGCAGACCGGGTTCATCGCCAACTCTCATTTCACCGCCCATCGATTTGCCGAGACAGACGGGGTGCGCGCTGAGGTGATCCATCCGATGATCGAGGCGGATAAGTACCGCGTGACATCGACCCGCCAGAATGTGACCTTCATCAACCCGCATCCGCACAAGGGGGTCGATGTGGCCTTGCAGCTCGCGGCCGCCTGCCCCGAGATCCCCTTTGTCTTTGTGCGGGGCTGGCAATTGTCACCGGAGCAGGAGGAGCACCTGACAGCCGGTCTGGCCGCGCTTCCGAATGTCACGTTGCGTCCCTCAACCGATGACATGCGGACGGTCTACCGAGAGGCGCGTATCGTTTTAGCACCCAGCCAGTGGGAAGAGGCTTTCGGCCGTATCGCCGCCGAAGCGCAGGTCAGCGGCATTCCGGTGGTGGCGTCGCGCACCGGCGGGCTGCCCGAAGCCGTCGGCCCCGGCGGCGTTCTGTTGGAGAAAGACGCGCCCATCACCGACTGGGCGGCGGCGATCCGGCATCTTTGGCATGATCCGCAAGCCTATGACGCAGCCTCGCGCGCCGCCCTGGATCATGCGGCGCGGTCTGAAATGGTGCCGGACTGGCAGGTGGACCGGCTTGTGGACATCCTGCGGACCCCCATTTTGCAAACATCCGGCTGACCGGGCCCGCGGGCTCAGGAGGGCGGGACGGCTTTGGCCTGGCCCGTGGTTGGCACCTCCCGCGCCGCTGGCGGCAGGACATCAGAGAGCCCCCCCGGCGGCGGGATGTCTTCCGCAGGATCGGACAGACGCCGCACCGGGATCGTGTCATTGGGACCGGGTGCCTCCAGCACAACCTCCAGCACGTCGCCGCCTTTGATCAGATCGTCGCGGCTGACCGGAAAGGTTGTCGTCATGCCGTCAGGGCCCGTTCTGGTGATCTGCAGGTCTGGCGGGTCCAAGCTCGAAAGCTCGACCAGACCGTTGCCCGTGCGCGTCGCCTCGGCAAAAAGGGCCGCCTCCGTCTCCATTCTGATCCGCAGCTCGCCGATGGCGGCCCGCTGATCCTGCAGCCCCTGAACCCGTTCCCGGCTGCGCGTATTGGTCAGATCCAGACGGTCCCGGCGCGTCTCGTTGAGCTGTTGTTCAGCGTTCAGCCGGGCTGTTTCAACCTCGAGAAGCCGCACCTGCTGGTCAGCCACTTCGCGCTGCAGACCGCTTTGGCGCGCAACGGTGGAAAAGCCGCGTTCCACCAGACTGATGGCATTTTCGAGTTCTTCCTCCAGCAAGACAAGCTGCTTCTGGCGCAGGTCGGCCTGCGTGTTCAACCGGTTGATCCGCTCCACCAGCAGGGCTTCCAGCTCGTCGATCTGAGCGAGATTGGATGCAAAGGCCGACTGCTGAGATTGCATGATCCGCCGTTCCTGTTCGATCAACTCGGGGCCCAGTGCCGCCGCCAAAAGCTCTTCTGGCGGGTCCATATCCGTACCTGCTTCCTCGGCCTCGAGCCGGGTCCGAGTCGCCAGCCGGCGCAGCAGTTCCAACTCCATCACCCGGTAACTGCCCAGTGAGTCCAGCGCGTTGCGCTCGCCCCGCACAAGCGTTGCGTTCGCCCGGTCGATCCCGCCTGCCAGGCTGAGCGCCTGCAGGACCGTCATGCGGGCGGCGTGGGGATAGGCCCCGGGGGCGCGGACATCGCCCAACACATAGACAGGCGCAAACTCCGTGATGGTCACGATGGCCTGCACCTCGCCGCGCAGGCCCAACCGCTCCTGTACCCGCTGAGCAATAGAGGCCCCCAGTTCATCGGGCGTCATATCGGTGGCTTGCAGGCTGCCGATCAGGGGCAGGGTCACGGTCCCCGTCGTGCTGATCGGGAAAGAGCCTCCAATGGCCTCCCAATCCGTGTAGGTTTCCTGAACAGGATCCCAGCGCCCGACCCGGATCTCGATGGTCTGCTGCGGGGCCAGGGTTTCCATCGCCGCAGGGCCGTCGTCTGTCTGGGCACTGGTGTGCGTGGGGCCGACCAGCAGCAGCGCCAGCGCGAACAGGGTCGCGACAAGAACCCGCCGCGCTGACAACTGCCGGGAATGGGGATCATCATGCATTGATCTCAAGCTCCTCATAGCTGCCGGGGTTGATGTAGCGACGCGCTGTTGCAAGCGTCGCATCTTCCAGCACGGTGGTGGCAAGACTGTCGCGAAATTTGGGGTGATCCATCAGCGCATCGCTGATAAAACCGGGCAGGACCTTCCCCCAGGGAATACGCAGCAGTGTGGTGTCATAGCACCAGGCATGCGGGTCCGACCGGTTTGCATCGCTGATCGGTCTTAAGGCAACAATCACAAAGCTGAACTCATTGCGCAAATCCTTGGCCAGCAATGTAAAGTCAAAACCATGAACGCCAGCGCTCTTTGCGTCGGACCAGTTGTCCAGCACGTTTGGCAGGCTCACGGTCTCAATGCCACTCTCTTTTTTGCCGGGCGCGGTTGCGTGTGATGGCTCCTCGTGGATCACCAGCACACGCCGCGTTCCGTTGCGCGACAGGTGGGCTGCCAGCTCGGCGGGCAACAGGCGCGGGTCTTCGAGACCCTGCGACAGGGGCGCCATGCCGATCAGCAGACCACTCGCGGGTTGCAGGTTGGCTTCACAGGCCTGCGCCAGCCGCTCCAGCGTACGCGACCGTGCGGCAACCGCGCCCCGGTCGTTCTGGCTCTTGCTCCCGGGCAGCAACCCGGCGCAGTTCACGCAGACCTCCTGGCGCAGGGTCGACACCGTACGGACCGGTTTGGGCAGCAGTTCCCGCGCGGCTCCGATCAGCACACCAATCATGCCCCCCAACAGCATGCCTGCAAAGAGCATGGCCTTCTTTTGCGGGGCGGATGCGCTTTTGGGCACTTCAGCAGGCGAGATGATCTTGATGGAGGCAATGGGAAAGTCCTGCTGCTGCATCGTGACTTCAAGCCGCGCAAGGTAGTCGCGATAGACCAGCGCGTAGGTTTCCGAGATGGCCTGAAGCTGTTGCAGCCTGCCGCGCAGGGCGACGTCTGTCTCTGAGGCGCCGGTTGTCAGGTCCAGGTCGTTACGCAGTGACTGTTCGCGGCTACGCGAGATATTGTAGGCAACGCGGGCGGCCTCTGTCGCCTGTTCCAATTCAACTTCTATGGCTTCACGCATCAAATCGACCCTGCCGCTGAGTTGTTGTGCTTGCGGGTGGTCGGGGCCGAACTGGCTGACCAGACGGCTATAGCGCAGACGGGCATCCAGATAGTCGCGCCGCAGCGCCTCGTTGGTCGCGCTCAATTGCCCTTCCACGAAAGGAACGGTGATGATCTCTTCGCCGTTTCTGGAGCGTTCAAGAAGCGATACCATGCTTTCAAGCTGCGCCTCGGCTTCGGCGGCGTTGGCTGAGGCAGTCATCAGGGCGCTTGCGAGCTCCGATTGCTGCTGTTCTGTCAAAAGGCTGCCGCGCACTTCCACCAAATTATTTGCTGCGCGGAACTCCTGAACAGCGGCGGAGGCGTCGACGCTTTTTTGCTCCAGCACATCCAGTCGCTCGCGCAGCCAGCCTTCGGCCTTGGCGGCGATTTCATTGGCTGTGACCAGTTGAAAGCTTTCATACGCGGACCCGTAGCCGCGCGCGATCATCGCAGCCCGTCTTGGCTGGAAATCGGTAAACCCGATTTCGATGACAAGGCTGCGGCCAGACCGGGAGACGGACAGGCGGTCGCGCAGAATCTGTACGGCCCGATCCCGGTCGGTGACCTCGAGATTGAAATTCAATGTCGCAGCCGCATCTGCGCCGCTTTCGGCACTCTCGGTTCCAGAACCGGCTTCGGAACCGGAGGGGGTGGGGGGTGCGGGCGTCAGCAAGCGTGCCAGCGGGTCGGTGACCAAAGACACAAGCCCGAGCACCTTTTGCGTGGCCCCAACAGGGGGTGAAAGAAAATCGGAATCCTCATCGAGGTTCAACAGATCCACCACCTGATAGGCGAGGGCGCGTGATTTGATGATTTCGATCTCGCTTTGGACGGCGGTGTCAGACCGCACGGCATTCGGCAGGGGAGAGACCTCGTTCAGCAGTTCTGCCCGCTCTTCATCCAGCAATACCGTTTCGACCGCAGTATATCGCGGCACGGAGCCCAGGATCATCAGCACCGCAATCACGATGCCGGTGGTGGCGCATATCGTCGCGATCAGAGCCTGCCTGCGCACCGCGCGCAGAATGCGGCCCACGTCCACACGCGGCTCGTCGCGATACCCTGCGAGCAGATGCGCATTGTCCTTGGTCCAGGTGATGCGGCGCTCCTGCACTAGCTTTGTCATGTTGAAAACTCCGAAAAGATCGAGACGCGATTGGGCACATCGGCAGCCGCCGGAAGGGCCCCAGATGCGGGGAATGTCATTTTTTGCCGGATGGTCATGGGGCAACCCCGCTCAGTTTGCCAAGTGACGGGTGCCGGGGCTGCTGCATGGGTCTGGACAACTGCACCGCGTGCCGGACGCTGCGGTTGTGGTCGAAAAGACGCAGCAGAATGAAGGCCACCAGAAAGGATCCGACCGTGTGCGGTGTTATGAAATCGACCTCTGCGGCGGATCTGACCAGAAACAGGATCGCGAGCCCGGACATCAGCATCAGCGACCCGACGCTGCCGCGCCCCAGCGCGGCACTCAGCGGCATGACGAACAGCAGCAGGCAAAGTCCCACAACCAGGGCCAGCCCGACCAACCCGGTCCCGACGTAGGTTTCGATCAACAGGTTGTGGAAGTGAAACCCGGTTCTTGCTGTGATGTAGAACTCTTCCCAGAGCATCTCTGCGGTGGGGCGACCATGTGTCCAGAAGGCGTTGTACCCCAGACCCAGAACCGGTTTCGCAGCCCCGAATTCAAGGGCCTGGCTCCAGAGATAGGTGCGCCCGGTGAGGCTGGAATCCCGCCCGAAAGCCGCAAGTACCGCGTCAAATGCACCAAGTCGGAGGCTGGCAAATGCCAGCGCGACGCTCCCCGTCAAAACCAGGAATACGACCGTGCGGCGCAGCCAGGGGGCCAGAGACAAAACCACACCCATGAAGATGATCGCGGCAAAGGCCGCGAAGGCCGACAGCAGGGATGTGGCCGAATCCGACAACCACAGCATGACAAAGCCGACACCGGCGGTGAGAAAGGCAAGCGGTTGCAGCGCGCGGCGGCTCTGAAAGATCCACACAAGCGACAAGGAGAAGAGGATCGCCAGCGTCGCAAAATAGCCCAGCTGGTTTTTTGACGAGAAGGCCCCGTTGAAGGCGAAATCTCCATCGATGTAGTCGTAGGAATACCCCCCGTTTGCGGCTGAATAGGCCAGCACGAGAAGACCTCCGATCGTGCCGCCGAGCGCGAGGTTGCCGACGGAGGTGATCCGCGCCGCCACCAGCCCGGCAAAAAACGTGATGCCGTATTGAATTGCGGCCCGCAGGGTGGTGCCGGGCACATCGCTCCACAGGATCGAGAGCGCAAAGAAAAACGGCACAACCAGCAGCAGCAGGACCGGTCCCGGTCGACCCAGCAGGATCCGCGGCGCCATCACGAAAGGCGCAAGCCAGCAGGCGTAAAAAGCAAGAATGGAGATCGGGCCGAAGTTGACGGAATAGGCAAAGACGATCATCGAAAGCACAATGGCGGGCACGGCGAAGACCGCGTTCTGCTCGGGATCGACAATTCTGGCCTGTCGTATAATCATCTGATCTGCGGCCCACTGCCCGCTGTCACGAAAACCTGCGCAAATCGGAAGCACCGCTTGGGCAGATGGCTGACGAAAAAAACAACACCCCTCGCGCCGTTCGTACCGCTGGATTGCCGGTATTCACAGGCACGACGGCGCACGATCAAAAGATGTATCTTGCTGCGTAAACACAAGGATAACTGGTACGCGAATGCCCTCAAAACGGGCCATAGCTCAAAAAATAGGCGTGGCAGCAACAGGACAGCAGCGCCAAGCCGCACGGGAATCCTTCTGCTGTGCCGGTTGACCGCGCGGTGCGGCGTTGCGCTGCTCAGAGCCTGCGGGCGCTGATCTGGCATCGCATGCACCAAAGGCGCGGTCCCGATGGGGCTCTTCATTGCGCCACGTCGACCCCATCACGGCAGAGCACTGATTGTTCAAAGGCGCAGTCCGTGCCCAGTTCGGTGTACCCGAGCCAGTCAACCTCAAGGGTCTGCGGTGCAGATGCCGGATCAAATCGACCCATCCATTCAACAAGCGTCTCTGTTGACCAGAGGCTGAGGTAAATCTTTTTCGGATCATCCGGCAGAACGCCGCCGCGTTGATCGCGGATCAACTCGCCATCGATATACCAGCGAATCCTGTCAGGCTCCCAGATGAACGCGAAATTCCGGAACGCACCATCGTCGGGCATCGGCAGCAAATCCTCGTTTTTGCTGTTGGTGGGGATATGGAAATTGGTCTGCAGCGTCGGTTCTTGCGGGGCGATGAATTCGAAATCAATCTCATTGTGGGGCCGCTCCTGCGGTGCCCCGATGAAGGTAAAGAGATTTGCATTCATGCCGCGCGCATATGGCACCTTCATCCGCGCCTCATATGTGCCATAGCCAAAGCGCGCCCGCGTCTGTATCTCGCTGCAGCTCAGATCGTGGTCCTCTTTGGCATCGGCGGTGAGCGACAGCAGCAGCTTGCCGTCCTCGATGGCAACGCGATCCCTGTGCCACAAGCAGCTTTGATGGTCGCCGTTCGCCCAACCACTGGAAATGAACCATCTGTCGCTGTCGATCCTGTCGAACGGATCAAAGAAGGAAGTATCCTCTTGCGCTGCGACCGCAGAGGGTGCCGCCAGACAAACTGCAAGGGCGACTGCTGACAGGAAAGCCTGTCGTCGATAGCTTTTCATATCTTGCATCATCCTGTTTTGGAAAAGCGTTTTGCTCGCCTCAAAAGTTAAATCCCGCAACACCCCCACACAAACAACAAAGGCCGGGATACGCGGCAATTCGCCGAGGTGCCTCAAGCGGATGCACCCGGTGCGGCGCTGCATCTTTTTCGGGCAGATTTCAGGCTGGCTGCGTCATTGCGAAAAGCCCGGCCAATGTTGGCTCAAGTCCTTGCCGAGGAGTTTGGAAAGCCCGGCATTACGGTCTGAAAGATGCTGGCAGAGATATGCGCGTGTTTTTGCTCGCATGTCGGAGGGGGGGTGGTCTTCGGTCAAAACGCGCCGAGAGATGAAGCGGAACCAGCGCCGATATGCTTTATGTGCGATCCGTGAAGACAAGGGGACGTTCCCCTTGAAATGCCGCGCGTATCGGTGACGCACCAGAATTCGCCCCACACGGTTCAGGCGCAGCAGCGTTTCCGCCCTTGCAGGGTATTTGGTCCTGTTGTGCCATGTCTCGACCGTTTCGACGGACATGGGCGACAGTCCAAGAAATTCTGTGACGCCATTCATGACGGACTGCTGATCTGACTTGAATTCCTCAAACAACACAACATGGACGCGGGCAGGTCCGAGGGCATCGTAAAAGCTGCGCAGACGTGGCGCGTAGGTTGATCCTAGGATGATCGAAGGCTCGTTGCTCAGCGCTTTTTCAAAGGACTGACACGTCCGCCCGCTGCGCAGCAGGTGCCAGTATTGGGAAAAAGCACGTTTGACCGGATCGCGCAGCATAAAGATCACCTTGACCTTCGGGTCCGTGGCCTGGATGCGGAACGCCGCCACGTCCGACATCAGATAGGTCGTGGTATCTTCACCAATCAGGCAGCCTTGGGGCGCTTCGGCAAATCGGTTTTCATAGAAGTCGCGAACCGCAGGGTCCCTGGGATCGCGCCAGGAAAGATCGGACCCGTCCATCTCCAGAAAATCGCCATGCGCGATCGGGTCGTCCACGTCAAAGAAGTAAAGCTCGTTCTTGGCCACCCAGGCTTCGGGGTGCTGGTCGAGAATCTGATGAAGCGATGTCGTGCCACATTTTGGCGCCCCTCCGATGATGAAATCCGGTGTCATGAATACGCTCGGGCTCCCCGAATATTGCAGGCCGGCAAGGCTGCCGACCTCATTACTGGTCCACATCCCGGACGCAAGTTGCAACCTTGGCGAGAAGCCGTCAGCGGCAGACCGCCGTTCGAATGCTTTCTCCTGCCTCTTCATTGGGCGGTAAACATGTGTTTTCAGAAGTGTTGCAGCCCCTGATCCGGGCCGGTCCGGAGTAACTGTCGTCTGTTTCTGCGGGTCGGGGTACGGCCAAGGCCTCTGGCGTGGATCAGACCGCGTGACATGGCCCGGACTGCGGGAAATACCCGAACCCGCCGCGGGGCAATATGTGTGGTCTGCGGCCCGTCACTGGTTCGGGTCGCAACGATGAGAGGGCGGGCGACATAAGCTAGTTGACGCCAGCACCTTGGCGCCACCGGAACGCCATGTGGGGCGTCATTCCGGCTTCGGTGTCATCGGCGGTCGTATCTGGCTGGCCACGTCTCTCATTAAAATTGCCCGGTTTGCGCGCCATGTGTGCCTCCAGCAAATTGCGAGGGCCAAGTGCAGCAGCGCTGGGGGGCAAGCCGTAACAAAAGCTTTGCAAGCCTAACAAATGATCGCATTCCCGCAGCAAATACCACGAGGGAAGGAGAATATGACACCAGGTGTTTTCCGACATAGCCCTTCGCTCCACGGCAGGAGTATTTTCTCCTGACCAGCAGGTGGCCTGCTGGATACAAGACAACTTCGGGACATAAACTGCCGGTTATCTGTGGCATCATTAACCGGTCGTCAGTGCTTCGTCCCTAAGGTGGATTTTGTCAAAGGTTTTTAGTTAAGAGTTAAAGGGGTACCACTGTGGGCTTTCGTTTTTTGGTTTCATTGGTATTTGCGCTTGGTGTTTTGGCTGGGTGCACTGAGGCTGTGCCTCGCGATCAAAGTGCGCGCATCCTGACCATGGGCGACAGTATGCTGGCCTGGCATGGCAACTCGGACGGAGCAGTATCAGACGTGGTCGAAGATATTCTGGGAGAGCCGGTTGTCGACCGTTCAGTGGTCGGCGCCCGGGTTTTCTATAGCTTGCCAATCAGCGGTGCCATGGGCATGAATATTTCAAAGCAATACCGTCCCGGCGCATGGGAATGGGTCATTCTGAACGGCGGAGGTAATGATCTTTGGTTCGGTTGCGGATGTCGTGCCTGTGATGAAAAGATGTCGCGCATGATCAGCCCTGATGGGAACACGGGTACGGTGCCTGAACTGGTTTCCAGTATCCGACGGACAGGGGCGCGCGTGATTTACGTAGGCTATCTTCGCAGTCCTGGAGTGGGCTCGATGATTGAGCATTGCCGCGAAGAAGGTGATGAATTTGAGCGGCGGATCGCGCAAATGGCGGCAGCAGACCCTGGTGTACACTTTGTCTCTTTGGCGGATCTGGTGCCGCACGGGGACCGGTCGTATCATTCCTTTGATATGATCCACCCGTCCACCAAGGCGAGCCGCAAAATCGCGCAGCGGATCGCGGCGGTTATTCGCTGAGAAACGGTTTGCCTGGCAGAGATATGCGCCCGATCTGGGCGAGTGTCAGGCTTGCCTCCTCTGCCAGAAGACGCCACATCTGTGACAATCCGTCTCTTCCGCCGGCCGCGATTGCAAACTGCATGGCCCGCCCGAAAAAGACGAAATCAGCGCCCATGTGGTACGCTTTTACGATATCCTCACCGCTGCGCAGGCCGGTGTCGTAGAAAAGCGGGAATGTCGGTCCGATGGCATCGCGAATGCGTCTGAGAGCCAGAATCGGCGGTGGGGCGCAGTCAAGCTGCCGCCCTCCGTGGGTCGAGACCTGGATCGCATTGGCACCTTCTTCTCTCAGGCGCAGCGCATCATCGACGTCCGTCACCCCCTTGACGACGAGGTTCCCGTCCCATGTGTCGCGCAGGCGCTTGAAAAAATCCCAGTTTGCGGCGGCCCGGCTTTCGGTTCGGTCAAAAGTGAAGCCGGGGGTCTTGAAATTCGCCAGATCAGGGGCGCCGGCCATCAGGCTTGCTATCGACCACCTTGGATGAAGCGCGAAGTCAAGAAACTGTAGAGCACCGATCCGAAACGGCATCTTGAACCCGCGCCGCAATTCGCGAGGCCGTCTGCCGACCTCCGGGACGTCCAATGTCATGATGAGGGTCTTGTACCCGGCAGCCTTTGCCCGCTCGACCAGCTTGGCCGTTCCGCTGCCATCCCCCGAAAAATACAACTGAAACCAGGCGTGCCCCTGGGCTTCTTCGATCATCGTCTCCAAAGCGGTGGAAGCGACGGTTGAAACCCCGACCGGCACCTGATGTTTTGCCGCGATACGCGCCAACATCACATCCGCACCGGGGGCCGACAGATTGCACATCCCCATCGGGCTGATCCCGAAAGGCACCTGGCCGGTGTGGTCAAAGACCTGCACACCCAGATCCCTGCGGGACACATCAACCAGGACGCGCGGTTGCAGCTCAATGCCTTGCAGGGCCGCGAGATTGCGGGCTTCTGCCACACCGTTTCCCGCGGCCCCGTCGATGTAGTCGAACACCATCCATGGCAGACGCCGGCGCGCGATACGACGCGCGTCTTCGTAGGAATGGATGGTGTTCCCCCCTCCCAAGGATCAGGCCTGAACCGATTTCATGAAGCGGTCGCGGATAATCACCGGGTCCATGGTGATCACCGGCATCTTGGCGTTGCCGCTGTCGCATTTGACCACCATGATGGTCATCTCACCGCTGTCGAGGGCTTCTTGCAGAACCCGCCCGGTATCCACGTCCTGACATTCGATCACCCGCTCGCAGCCGCAGGCCTCGGCCACTTTGGCCAGCGAGGTCTTCTTGCCGGTATAGGTCGGCTGATCGCCGGTCGAGCCATAAGAGCCGTTGTCGATAATCATCAGGATAAAGTTATTGGCGACGTTGTTCGCAATCGTCGGCAAGGTCCCCATGTTGGTCAGGACCGATCCGTCGCCGTCGATGGCAATCACCGGTTTGGGCTGGGCCAGCGCCACGCCAAGCCCAATCGAAGACGCCAGACCCATTGTGCCGAGCATGTAGAAATTAGTGGGTTGGTCATCAATCGCATGCAGCTCTTGTGACGGGATGCCAATGTTGCAGACCACAAGGTGGTCGCGCAGGATGGGCGCGATTTCGCGCAGGATTTCGGAACGGATCATTGGTCGCCATAGCCTCCCCAGAAGGACGCATCCGTCAGGATCGCCACAGGTTTGTTGCACATAAAGGTGTATTTCAGAATTTCCGGCAGCTCATCCGCATCCGATTCCTTGTGAAAGTGATAGGTCGGGATCAGCATCTGGCTCAGCAGCGCCTTGGTATGGACCGCCATTTCGACCTGGCAGGCCACGGGCTCACGCAGCTCGCCGCGATAGGAGATCAGCATCGGCAGTGGCATCCGGTAGTATTGCGTCAAGGTCGCCAGCGTGTTGATGGTCACACCAATGGCCGTGTTTTGCATGATGATCGCGGGTTTCTTGCCCCCCATGAAAGCGCCGGCGCACAGGCCCATGCCTTCGTCTTCTTTGTTTGACGGGATGTGATAGATCTCTGGACGGGTGTCGACTTCATCGATGACCCCGGCGAGCTGTTTGCAGGGTACGGTGGTGATGAAATCAACGCCTTCTGCGACGAAATCATCCACAATTTTTGAGCTGATGGACACGTATGGCTACTCCTCGTGTGCGGGTTGGTCAGAATTCAACGGGTTTACGCCCGCTCTCAGCGCAGGACGACAACGGTGCAATGGGCGTGGCGGACGATGCGGGACGCGGTGGAGCCCAGAAAGAAATCGCTCAGCCCCGGTTTATGCGAGCCCATGATGATGCAGTCCGCGCCCTGTTCCTTGGCGAAATCTGTGATCGCCCGCCCGGAGTGACCGTTGATAAGCACGGCTTTTGCCTCCGGGACATCCAGGACGCGCTCCTGAAGCCGTTTTTCGGCGTTCTGGCGCGCACGCACCATGTCTTCTTCGGAGACGTAAGCGCTGACCGTCCCGCTCGGTGTTTCATAGACATGGAGCGCGATAATCTCGCCGCCCGGGTCGAGCAGCAGCTTTGCCTTGGCGAGCGCTGTTTCGCTGATGCCATGGTCCAGTGCGAGCGATACGATGATCTTTTTGTACATGGTAGGTCCTTTCGGTCGGAGCGGTCTGTCAGTCGGTGGCATGCTCGGGAATGAGAACGATCTTGGGGGCGGCCACCTGACCCGATCTGATGTCTTCGAAAGCGCGTTGCCCGTCGCACAGGGGGCGTGTTTCTATCCAGTCGAGCGCGCCCAGGCGGGCGCCGAAAATCGCGGCTGCGGTCTCTGCGAAATCCTGCGCGGTGTAGGTGTAAGTGCCGATAAAGGTGATCTCCTGTAATGTCATGCGACGGACGTCGAGACCGCCGGAGGCTTCTCCCAATCCGATATGGGCGATTACCCCGCCGGCCCGCGCCAAGGCGCTGGCGCTGGCACGGGTCGCTGCATACCCCACGCCGTCAATGACGCAATCCACCGTACCCTTTGCGGGCATGCCGCTGTCACCGGGCGCACAGACGTCAAAGCCGTCAACACCCGCAAGCGTCTCCCGCCGCAACGCATTTGGTTCAATGAGCGTGATATCCGTGGCCCCCTGGGCGCGCAGCGATAGTGCCGCGCCGACACCGATTGCCCCGCCACCGATGACCGCACAGGTCAATCCGGTGAAGTCGCTGCCCAAAATGCCGCGGGCGAGCCGCGCACCATGCCAGCCGCAGGCAATCGGTTCCGCCAGCGCCGCCTTGCGCAGATCGACGCCCTCCGGCACGGTGATGAGGTTGCGCTCGGGCATGCAGACAAAGTCGGCGAAAGCACCCTCGCGCGGGGGCATCGAAATGATCTGGCGGTTGGCGCAGAGGTTTTCACGGCCCGCTTTGCAGTCGCGGCATTCAAGGCAGGTGACCAGCGGGTTGATGGTGACGCGCCGTCCGTCTTGCGCACCGCCGACAACAACGCCTGCCGCCTCGTGGCCCAGTGTCAGCGGGGCAGGGCGCCGCTCATCATGCCCCACAAAGGCGTGCATGTCGGATCCGCAGATTCCGGAGGCGAGAATACGCACAAGCACTTCGCCCGGTGCCGGCGTGGGCGTGGGCCTGTCCTGATAGGTCAGTTCCTCGACATCGGTGTAGACCAGTGCTTTCATTTCGCTGTGAAACCTCCGTCGACAAAAAGGGTTTGCCCGGTGACATAATCCGAGGCGGGAGAGCAGAAGAACATCAAGGGCCCGTCCAGATCAGCGGGTTCCCCGTTGCGACCCACACAGGTCTGATCCGCGTTGCGCTGTGCGAGGGCCGGATCGGCAAAAACAGGGCCTGTCAGTTCGGTCCGGAAAAAGCCGGGGGCAACCGCATTTGCGGTGATCCCATGGCTGGACCAGGCTTCGGCCATAGCGCGGGTCATCTGCTCCACCCCGCCCTTGGAGGCCCCGTAGGCAATGCCGTTGGGAAAGGCGCGCTGCGACTGCAGAGAGGCAAAGTTTATGATCCGCCCCCAGCCCTTGGCTTTCATGCCGGTCACCAGCGACTGAGCCAGAAAGAACGGCGCCGCAAGGTTCAGATCAAGTGTGACGTCCCAGCCATCTTCCGTGACCTCATCCGCGTGTTGTCGGGTGTTGATGCCCGCTGCATTGATCAGAATATCGACGGGCCCAAACGGCGTGCAGACCGCGTGTGCGACCGCTTTCAGCCCCTGTCTGTCGGCCAGGTTCGCCGAGACGCAGGCGGTCTCACCCTGCGTGTCCGCGCGCCACGCGGCGAGCTCTTCCGCGCGCCGGGCGACACCGATAACACGGGCGCCGGACGCTGCCAGAAGCGACGCCGCCGCCCGGCCAAGACCTGAACTCGCCCCCGTCACACAAGCCACTTTCCCCGAGACGTCAAAGAGCGCAGACACCGGCTTCAGTCTACCGCCGAAAGGTCAAAGTTCTCATGCGGGAAATACTTGTGAAGCCGGGCATCTGCGGCGCGGGCATGCCCTTCCATCCCCTCAAGTCTAGAAATGCGCGCCGTTGCCTCCGCTACAGGCCGGGCGCCTTCGCGGGTCGAGCGCTGCCAGGTCACGATTTTCATGTATTTGTGCACAGACAGGCCGCCGGTGTATTTGGCCGACTGAGATGTCGGCAGAACGTGGTTGGTGCCCGAGGCCTTGTCGCCGAAGGACACGGTTGTCTCCTCTCCCAGAAAAAGCGATCCGTAGCATTGCAGGCGCTCAAGCCACCAGGTAAGGTCGTTCGCCTGCACTGTCAGATGCTCGGGGGCATAGTCGTCTGAACAGGCTGCCATCTCTTCGCGGTCAGCACAAACGATGACCTCCGCGTAGTCACGCCAGGCGGCCTCCGCGTTGGTGCGGTTCAACTCTGGGAGGTCCGCGATAAGCTCCGGCACCAGGGTCATGACTTTCGCAGCCAGATCGCGATTGTCCGTGACCAGCCAAACGGGGGAGTTATAGCCGTGCTCTGCCTGGCTGACGAGATCGGTGGCAACGATGAACGGGTCCGCGTTGGCGTCTGCCAGGATCAGGCTGTCGGTGGGTCCCGCGATCATGTCGATCCCCACACGGCCAAACAGAATGCGCTTGGCTTCGGCGACAAACTGATTTCCCGGCCCCACGAGAATGTCGGCTTTCGGCAGCCCGAACAGCCCGAAAGTCATCGCTGCAACCCCTTGAACGCCACCCATCGACAGGATTTTATCCGCGCCGCAGAGGTTCGCCGCATAGATGATCGCAGGGGCAATGCCAACATCCGGACGGGGGGGAGAGCAGGCAGCGATATGCTCGCATCCCGCGACCTTGGCCGTTGTCACCGTCATGATCGCGCTCGCAATGTGGCTGTAGCGACCGCCTGGAACATAGCACCCCGCCGCACGCACCGGGATTGCCCGCTGACCTGCGATCAGGCCTGGCACGACCTCCAGCTCAACATCCGTCATGGTGGATTTCTGAACTTCTGCAAAACGCCGGACGTTGTCATGGGCAAACGCAATGTCATCTTTGAGTTTCTTGCTGACCCGCGCGCTCGCGGCTTCGATCTCATGCTCCGTCAGGACGACGTTGCCTTTGTAGTTATCGAACTTCTCTGCATATCTCAGGGCAGCCGCATCACCGCCGCGTTCGATATCGGCAAGAATTTTTTGCACGGTCTCACGCACATCCCCGGCGTCCGTCATTGCGGTTTTTGCAGCTTTTTTCAGATAATCACGGGCCATTGCGCATCTCCAACTGGTGGTCTTTTGTCAGGATGAGGAGCAAGCGCACAGCACTAGCCTCATGGGAATCCCCCTGTTTTTAGCTGTGTAAGCGCTTGCATCAAGTAATGCAAGCGCTTACAATCGCCAAATGGCAAAAAGATAACGGCAAAGGCGGCCAATCCTTTCGCGCCGCTTTGGAAAGGATTAATAGAGCATCGATGACAAAATCCACTTCGCCAACGTTGGAAGACGTCGCGCGACTTGCAGGTGTTTCCACCGCAAGTATCTCGCGCGCCCTGAACGAGCCGGGAAAAGTTGCCAAGGGCACACGCCAGCGGATCGAAGACGCGATTGAGACGCTCGGGTATACCCCTCATTTTGGCGGCCGCGTCCTGGCCTCAAAGCGGACAAACACAGTTGGTGCGATTATTCCCTCGATGGCAAATGCGATGTTTGCCAATGGCCTTCAGGCGTTTCAGGAGGAACTCGCGCAAGAGGGGGTGACCCTTTTGGTCGCAACAACCGGCTTTGACCCCGATCAGGAGTTTCAGCAGATCAAGTCGCTGGTCGGACAGGGGGCCGATGGTCTGCTGCTGATCGGAAACGCCCGTCCCGAGGCAACCTGGTCTTTCATCGACAAGAGGGACGTCCCCCACGTGGTCTCATGGTGCAGCACCACGCGGCCCGGTCAGCTTCATGTCGGGTTCGACAACGCCAAAGCAGCAGGTGATGCAGCGCGTCAGGCGCTTGCCCTGGGGCACCGGCGCGTGGCGATGATCAGCGGGATTACCGAAGGCAATGACCGGGCTCAGGCACGTCGGGATGGGGTGATTGCGGCTGTCGCAGCCTATGGTCAGGGGGCTCGCCTGACCCATGTCGTGCAGGCGCCCTATCTGCTGGATGATGGCGCAGCGGCCTTAGGCGAAATCATGGCGCAGGCTGAAAAACCCACGGTGGTACTATGTGCAAATGACGCTTTGGCGGCGGGCGCGATGCTCAAGGCACGCGAACTGGGTTTGAGCTTGCCAGAGGACCTTTCTTTTGTTGGCTTTGACGATGTTGGTCTGGCCCGTGTCGTGACGCCGCAACTGGCGACCGTAAGCGTGCCGCAGATCGAGATCGGGCGCAGGGCTGCACAGCTGCTGCTGGGACGTTTGAAGGGGCAGGACGATCTCGTTTCCACCACGTTGGAGACCGAATTCATTCATCGCGCCTCGCTGTGTGCGCCGCGCGACGCTTGACATATCACGTTTTGCGCTTTCTCTGGTGCCTGAAATTTTCTTGCTGGAGGACCCACCCATGATGAAAACCCGCGCTGCTGTTGCTGTTGCTGCCGGTCGGCCTTTGGAGGTTATGGAGGTGACCCTTGAGGGCCCGCGGGCGGGGGAGGTTCTGGTTGAGATCAAGGCGACGGGCCTGTGCCACACCG
>NZ_JACNMO010000024.1 GCF_020622345.1 Roseobacter weihaiensis
CCCCCATCAGGGGCCGCGCGGAAATCAGATTGGTGAAGTAGAGACCGGGAATGCCCAGCTCCTTGGCTTTCTGCACCACGGGCGTCGTGCCGATGGCGAGGTCCGGCTGGATCGCTTCCATCGCCGCGCAATCGTCCTCGAGCGAGGCACGGTACTTGACCCTTGTGCCCTTGGCCTCCAGCCAGGCGGCATCCTCGGCGGACCAGGGCGAATTGGCGCAGGCCGTGCCCACGTAAGGCACATTCGCGCCGCTTTCGATCAGCAGACGCGCCACCAGCAACTCGGAGCCTTCATAGCCCGACAGGGTGATCGTGCCGTTGATGGGTGTGGCCGCCAAGGCGGCGCGGATCGCGGGCAGGGCTGCATTCTGCGCGGCTGCAATGTCATCTGCGGACACACCATGCGTCTCGCCAATGGTTTTCAACCAGTCCGCCGTGCCGTCATATCCGACAGGTGCGGAACCTACCACGGGACGCCCCGCGGCTTTGAATTCACGGACCGTATCCACGTAGAATGGATGGATCGCGGCCACCACGGCACAATCGAGTGCTGCGTAAAGCTCGCGCCACTCCCGACAAGGAAGTACCGGTCCTGCTGCAAGGCCCATGGGGGCGAGCATCTGACCGATCATCATCGGATCAGCGGGGAACATCTCTCCCAGCATCGCCACCGTTGGCCTTGTAGACTTCCCACCCACGGGTGCTGCCACCGGCCCCGCCATCGCTTCGGCGCGGGCATAGTTCAGCATGGCACCGGCCAGAACGTCTTTGGCCTCTGCATGTGTGGGAACCCCAAATCCGGGAACGTCGATCCCGACGATCCGGACACCATTGATTTCCTTTGGCAGCAGACGCAGCGGCACCCCGCTGGCCGTCGGCACACAAAGGTTCGTCACGACAATCGCGTCATAGCGATCCGGATCGGCGAGTTCATGCACGCTCTCGCGGATGTCCTCGAAAAGCTTGCCTGTCACCAGGGTCTCGGAATTGAACGGCACATAGCCGACAGACCGCCGCGCGCCGTAGAAATGCGACACGAAAGTGAGCCCGTAAACACAGCAGGCCGAGCCGCTGAGCACCGTGGCCACCCGCTTCATCCGCAGACCCACCCGCAGGGAGCCAAAGGCCGGGCACATGCTCTGCGGCTGATCGTGCGGACCCATCGGGTAATCCGCCCGGAATTTATCCAACAGCTCCGACTGGCCCGCATCGCGCGCGGCCTGCGCCATATCGGCACCGGAGTGACAGCCCATCGCATCGGCGGGTGCGCTTCCAAGAGCTGCATCAGCCACACGCGACACATCACCATGCGGATGACCTTTGATCACCTCCACGTCGGCGGCGTCATCATATGTGACTTCTTTCTTCATTCCACGCTTGCCTTGTACGTCGGGGTGAGCCTGCTCACGTCATCCATCAACTGGATGGACTTTGCGATGATGTCCTGGCTGGCCTCGTAGATCGCCATGGACTGCTGACCCATCCACAGGCCGCGGGCCCGCGCCTGACGGGTCTTCTCGGATCGCTCATGCGTCGTCATAAACCACCTCCAGCGAGGGCTGCGGCGCTGCGTTCTTGCCCCGCATATCCATGTCAGTTGCAGGCTCCAGCACGAAATCGCCCCCGGTTTCCGACGCATCGAAAAGCCCGAGCAAACCATCTTGATCCAACGGCGCGGGGCGTACCGGTGGAGCCACGGCAACGTTATCGCCCAGCTCTGCAAAAAGACTGCCCCATTGGGATTTTGCGGTGCCGACGATCTGGTAATTCGCGGATTTCTTGCGCAGATCGTCGTCCTGCGGGATCGAGGCGAGGATCGGGATATCGACGGCTTGCGCAAAGGCTGCCGCCTCACCGCTGCCGTCATCCTTGTTGATGACCAGCCCTGCGACCCCCACGTTGCCCCCCAGCTTGCGGAAATACTCCACCGCCGAGCAGACATTGTTGGCCACATAGAGGGACTGCAGATCGTTGGAGGCCACCAAGATCACCTTTTGCGCCATGTCCCGCGCAATCGGCAGACCAAAGCCGCCACAGACCACATCGCCGAGGAAATCCAGCAGCACATAGTCAAAGTCCCAGTCATGGAAGCCAAGCTTTTCCAAAAGCTCGAAGCCATGAATGATGCCCCGGCCCCCACAGCCACGCCCCACCTCGGGCCCCCCAAGCTCCATGGCAAAGACGCCGCCGCGCTTGAAACACACATCTCCGATCTTGACCTCTTCGCCTGCAAGCTTCTTGCGGGTCGAGGTCTCGATGATCGTCGGGCAGGCCTTGCCGCCAAAGAGCAGCGAGGTGGTATCGGATTTCGGATCACAGCCGATCAGCAATACGCGCTTGCCCTGCTCGGCCATCATGTGGCTGAGGTTGGCCAACGTAAAGGATTTGCCGATCCCCCCCTTGCCATAGATCGCAATGATCTGGGTCTTGGAGGTGGGCGCACCCTGCGGCACTTCCAGCGAGGGCTCCGCCGCAGCTTCATCGCGCAGGCGCTTGTCGAAATCTTTGAGGTTTGGAACTTCGTCTTTCACACGGCGTCCTTCCAGTTCAGAATCATTTTCAGGCAGTCGGGATCGGTGAAAGCCTGGATGTAGGCCTGCCGCGCATTCTGGTGGCCTGCCTGATGCGTTATCAGATCGTCCAGGCTCAGCAGCCCGGCTTCGACCAGCGCCCGCGTGGCGGCCAGATCATCATGCGTCCATTCCGCTGCAACCCGGAACCGCGCCTCTTTCATAAAGGCGGGCGGAAAGGCGAAACTGATCGGCGTGGTGTAGAATCCGGCCAGCACGATTTCACCGCCCTTGCCCAGACGCCCCACCAGATCGTTGAGCACCTCAACCGAACCGGATGCATCATAGACCGACATGTAGTCGCGGCACGGATCATCCTCGGGCGCGATCACCTGATAGCCCGCAGCCCCCTGACGGCGGCTTGCATCGATTTCCCAGACCATGGGCGCAGGCGCACCTGCGGCAATTGTCAGACGCGCCAGCAAGCGGCCCAGAACACCGTGCCCCACAATCAGGTCCGGGACGGATTTGTTCAGCCCGGCCATCGCATGGCGCGCGGTCGCGGCCAGCGCCAGCAAAGCGCCGCTGGCGCCATGACCGGCGTCGATCCGGGTCACCCGGTCTGGCGCTGTAACCACACGCGACGCCGCCCCGCCAAAAAGCCCGAAGGCCCCGTCGTAGCAGTTGGCCCCGGGAACAAAGACACGCTCGCCCACCTTGAAGCCGGTCGACAGCGGTGCTTCGACAATTTCGCCCACCGCCTCATAGCCGGGCACCAGCGGGTATCCCATGCCGGGGAAGGGTGGCATCTCACCAGACCAGAACAGCTTCTCGGTTCCGGTCGAAATCCCGGAATGTTCAATGTCCACAACCAGATCGCCCTCCCCCGGTGCCTTAAGCATCAGGGTGTCAACGTCGAGGTCTTTGGGACCTTTCAGAAGAACGGCGGTGGTGTCCAAGGGCGTGGCTCCTGTCTCAATCCGGGGTCTTTTGAACGGGGTCAAAGACTCACAGATTCTGGCTTCGTTACCTGTCAGTTTAAACTTACATCATTTTGTGTCAACTATAATTGACACATTTAATCTGACAGTTTTGGCTTTTGCGCGGTGACCACCCGTGTGACGTAATTCCGGGCAGGCTGCGGACAGTTGATATCGGTAAAGCCGGCCTCGGCGCAGAGGCGCGCAATCTCCTGCGCGGATCGGGTCCGGCCGGTCTGCATGGCCATGGTGTAGAAGGCAAAATAGATGTCCCCGGCCCTGTCCGGCTTGGCCCCGCCGCCCATGGGTTCCGAGATCACAAGCCGTCCGCCCTCGGGCAGGGCTGCAAAGACCGACGCCAAAAGGGCGGCAACGGTCTGGTCCTGATGATCGTAGAGCACACGGACCAGCGATATCGTATCGGCACCCCGGGGCAGCGGATCATCCCGGAACGATCCGGGCTGGATGGTGACGCGATCCATCAGACCGGCTGCTTCGAAACGGGCGGTGGCCCCCGGTGTGACCTGCGGCAGGTCAAAGAGCACCAGCTCCGGGCCGGCATGCGCCGTCCCGACCGCTTCGAGAAACGCGCCGGTACCGCCGCCGATATCCATCAGCCGCTTGGTCTCTCTGAAAGAGACGGCGCGCAATGTGTCTTGGGCGACCAGCAACTGGCTTTGCGCCATGAGGTCGGAATAGCGCCGCGCGGCCTCCGGGTCGACATCGCCGCGCGCGCCAAAAACATAGGGCCAGAACTCCGACAGCTCGGTGCGCTCAGGCCCGCGCAGCAGCGCCACCGGATCCGAGAGGTCCGCGTAGAACGCCTTGTGATGGCGGATCATGGCCTCCAGCCCCGGCACACCCATCAGCGCGGCGCCCTTGCGGGCCAAGGCATATCCGCCCCGGCGTTTGCGCTTTACCAGATCCAGTGCCGCGGCCGCCTGCAGGAGCACCGCCATCCGGTCCGCGGCAATGCCTGTCGCCCGGCCTAGCCCTTGGGCCGTTTGCGGCCCGCCGCGCAACCGGCGCAACAGGTCCAGTTCCACCACGGCCATCAGCACCTGACTTTGCACGAATCCCTGCACGATCTCGAAAAGCGCCGCCCCATCCCGGCGTGCCCGGCGGCGCGTGAGGGGAAACCGGCTCGCCCAGCTTTGAAACGCGGGGCGGGCCACCAACCGGTTCAGCCAGCCCCCCCGCCAATCCGGCAGGCCGGGACCCGTCAGGTCATGTGCGGTGTCAGACATTGCTGCGCGCGGCCGAGACATGGGGCGCGACCGGTGTCAGCCGCTCTGCATATTTGCGCACCATCTCGGCCAGCTGCGCCTCACCCGGGCACGACGGGATCGAGGCGATCGCCCCGCCCAGAATGTCCTTGAGCCTTGAGATCGCCCCCTGCACGCCCAGCAAGGTCACCGCATTGGGCCGCCCGTGCAGATCATCCTGACCCGCAGGCTTGCCCAGCGTCTCCGCATCATAGAGTGCGTCGCGCAGATCGTCGGCCACCTGAAAAGCCTCGCCGATGCGCGCGCCAAGCTCGAACCAGGGCTCGGCCTCCTGCCCCGCCGCAACCGCGCCCATCTGCGTGGCCGCAATGAAGAGCGCGCCGGTCTTGGCCTGATGATAGGCGGAGAGGTCGATCTCGGCTTCACTCTCCCAGCCCTGGCCTGCGCAGATCCCGCCCGGCATGCCGGTGCGCTGCGACAGGATGATGATAAGCTGGGCGACCCGCTCCGGGGCAAGGCCCGATTGACGGGCCAGGGTCTCGAAGGCCAGAACGATCAGACTGTCGCCGGTCAGCACCGCCAAGGGCTCGGAATAGGCTTTGTGCACCGATGGCTTGCCCCGCCGCATATCCGCATCGTCAAAGCAGGGCAGATCGTCATGCACGAGGCTCGCGCAGTGGATCATCTCCAGCGCCGCAGCGGCCGCATCGGTGAGCCGGGGCCGGTCATCGCCGCAGGCCATCGCCACGGAGGTGAGAATCGTCGGCCGGATCCGCGCGCCGCCCGGAGAGGTCGCATAGCCGAGGGCGGACGACAAACGCGGCGGCACAGCGCCACGCCCCTGCCCCACAGCGACGGACTGTGCGATTGCGGTTTCAATTCGGGTATTCATGCCCATGCGAAGGTCCTTTCAGCAGGGGTGTGTCAAGAATTTGCGACACTAAAGTGTAAATCATACTGGACAGTTTGCCGCGTTGAGTCAACAATCCCCTATGCATGTTTCCACAGCACCCCTTGTTCCGGACCGCCCGCGCGCCATTGTGATCGGCGCGGGCGTTGCCGGGCTGGCCGCGGCACTGCGGCTGGCCCGTGGCGGGATGCAGGTCACGCTGCTGGAACGGCACGCGCACGCAGGCGGCAAGATCAGAACCCTGCCCAGTGCCGCCGGGCCTGTGGACGCAGGCCCGACCGTGCTGACCCTGCGGCACGTCTTTGACGAGCTTTTTGCCGCGGCGGGCGCGCAGCTGGACGATCATGTCACGCTGATTCCGCAAGGCATTCTGGCGCGCCATTTCTGGCCGGATGGCAGCCGTCTGGATCTGCACGCCGATGCAGAGGCCAGCCGGGCCGCCATTGCCGATTTTGCAGGGCCGCAGGCCGCCGATGACTTCGCCCGCTTTCATGCCCGCACAGCAACACTGTTCAAGGCTTTCGACATACCGATGATGCAGGCCCCTGCCCCCCGTCTGGGCGCACTGGTGCCCTATGTGCTGAGACAACCGCGCCTGATCCGGGCCATGGCCCCGCTTTCGACCCTGAATCAGTCTCTGGCAAGGCAGTTCAGTGACCCGCGGCTGGCACAGCTTTTCGGTCGTTACGCGACCTATGTGGGCGGCGCGCCGCATCTCAGCCCGG
Organism: Roseobacter weihaiensis; assembly: GCF_020622345.1. GTDB lineage: Bacteria > Pseudomonadota > Alphaproteobacteria > Rhodobacterales > Rhodobacteraceae > Roseobacter > Roseobacter weihaiensis. The sequence continues at coordinate 6,351 of NZ_JACNMO010000024.1, forward strand.
CGATCCTGTCGCTGATCTGGCAGGCCGAGGCCGCAGGCGTCTGGGTGGTCAAAGGCGGCATGCACAAACTGGCCGAGGCGATGGCCAAGCTCGCCCAGAAGGCCGGCGTGGAGATCCGACACCGGGCCCATGTGGATGAAATCCGCGTCACGGGCGGGCGCGCGACCGGCGTGACAATCGGCGAGACCACACTGGAGGCGGATGCGATCCTCTATGCCGGGGATCCGCGCGCCCTGGCGACAGGCAGCATGGGGGCCGCGCTGAAAGTCGTGGCCCCGCAAACGCGTAGCCTGCCCCGATCCTTCTCCGCCCGCGTGCACAGTTTTGCCGCAACGCCTCAGGGGGTCGATCTGACCCACCACAACGTGTTTTTCGGCGCCGACCCTGACCGCGAATTCCGCGACCTCGCAGCGGGGCGACTGCCGCCGGACCCGACCCTCTATCTCTGCGCCGAAGACCGGGGCCAGACCACCGCCCCCCCGCCGCTTGAACGCTTCGAGATGATCTCGAACGCGCCCGCAACAGAGACTGAAACTCCCCCGAAGGACCTCGACCAATGGCATCATCAGATCATGCAGAAGATAGCGGATATGGGCTTGGCCTTCACGCCAACGCCCCCGGCCTCGACGATGACGACACCGCAACACTTCGCAAGCCTGTTTCCCCAGACGCTGGGCGCGCTTTACGGCCAGACCCCGCACGGGCTGACCGCAGCGCTGCGCCGTCCAACGGCCCAGACCCCGATCAAGGGGCTCTGGCTGGCAGGCGGTGGGACGCATCCGGGCGCGGGGGTGCCGATGGCGACGCTCTCCGCCCGGCACGCGGCAGAGGCGATCTTGCGCGCCCAAACTTCAACATCGATGTCGGCCCCAACGGCTACGCCTGGTGGTATGTCGACGGGCTGAGCGCCTGCGGCACGCGGGCGGTCTCCGTCATCGGGTTTATCGGCTCGGTCTTTTCGCCCTGGTACCGCTGGTCGGGCCGCAAATGCCCGCAGGATCATGTCTGCATCAACGTGGCGACCTACGGGCCCAGCGGGCGATTCACCATGACCGATCGCGGGCAATCCGCCCTGCGCCAGACCGCGTCACGGCTTGAGGTTGGCCCCTCGATGATGCGCTGGGACGGGGCCGATCTGGTGATCGAGATCGATGAGATTTCCAGCCTGCCGCTCATCAGCCGCATCCGGGGGGAGATTCGCGTAACCCCTTCCGCGATCACATCGGTGGAGCTGCCGCTGACGCCGGACGGGGCCCACATCTGGCGCCCCTTTGCCCCCACATCCCGGATCAGCGTCAACATCGACCGGCCTGGCTGGCAGTGGCAGGGCGAGGGCTATTTTGACGCCAACTTCGGCACCCGCGCGCTGGAGGAAGACTTCAGCTACTGGACCTGGGGCCGCTTCCCCACCTCCACAGGGGCCACCTGTTTCTATGACGCCACGCGGCTTGACGGGTCGGAACTTTCCGCCGGGTTTGCCTTTGACCCCTCGGGGCAGGTGCAACAGATACCGTTGCCGCAAAAAACCGCCCTGCGCCGCAGCCTCTGGGCCGTGAAGCGTGAAACCCGCGCCGACGCAGGCTTTCGCCCCCGGCAGGTGATGCAGATGCTCGATGCGCCTTTCTACACGCGCTCAGCAGTGGAAACCAAGCTGGCAGGCGAGGTCACAACCGGCGTGCATGAAGCGCTGGATCTAAGGCGGTTCCGCTCTGCGCTGCTCAAACCGATGCTGGCCCTGCGGGTGCCCCGCCGCAAAGGCTGGCGCTGAGGCTACTGCGCCATCTCCGGCGGGTTGCGGGCCACATCCGGGTTCAACCGCCAGACCGACGCATTGAGCGCGGCAGCGATGGTCACCCAGACCAGATAGGGGAAAAACAGCAGTCCCGCGATCCGGTCCACCTGCCAGAGCGCCAGCATGGCGCTGAACACCGCGAGCCATAGAAACGTGACGACGGCCATCCCCATGCGGATGTTCTTGAGGCCGAAAAACACCGGCGTCCAGAGCCCGTTGAACGCGATCTGCAACGCCCAGAAGGCCAGCGCGATCCCGTTGTTTTCGGCCATCGCAGCCCGCGCACCGGCCATCGCGATACAGATATAGAGCACCATCCATGTCACCGGAAAGACCCAATCGGGCGGCGTGAACCATGGCTTGTTCAACTGGCGATACCAAGGCCCCGGCTGAAACAACCCGCCGGTGACGCCCGCGCCAAGGCAGGCGGCGAAGAAGATGCAGAATAAAAGCCAGAACATGGCAGTCACGTAGGCCGAACGCTCTGCCCTGTCAACTCGGCGCGTTGGGCCTGTCGCCGTGCCTCCAGCGTCGCCAGCACCGAAATCAGCGTATCACTGCGTGTGCTTTGCGGCGCCCCTCGGGCCGTCGCATCGATCAGAAACTGCACTTCCGGCTGCGGTCTTGCATAAAGCACCGGAGAGGTGGGCATCATCATGCCCGCCGCACTCAGCAGCATGGATTGTCCCAGCCAGCCCAGTTTTTGCCACGTGCCCGTGCGGGCCCGTGCGGTGATGGAATCATAGCCCATCGCAGTGAGTTGCCTGCCAATGCCCGCATAGATGAACCGCGCGCCGTAAATCCCCGGACGGCAGCCAAGCGGCAAGGCCCCGACACCGGCCTCGGACCGCATGTAGAGCCGGTTGGACTCCATCACCAACCGCTTGACAAGACCGCGCAGGGCCTTTGTGGGTTTGGGATCCGCCAGAAAGGCCTCCGGGTCGATCCCCGCCGCCTCCAGCCAGTCGAGCGGCAGGTAAATCCGTCCCTCCAATGCGTCTTCGCCCACATCGCGGGCGATGTTCGTCAGCTGCATGGCGACGCCCAGATCGCAGGCCCGCGCCAACGCATCGGCATCGCGCACCCGCATCAGCACGCACATCATCGCGCCCACGGCAGCGGCCACACGGGCCGCGTAATCCTTGACCCCCGACAGGGTCTGATACCGACGCTCCTCGGCATCCCAGGCCAGCCCTTCGAGCAAGGCATCCGGCAGCGCGCGCGGCATCTCGAACTGATCGACCATGGCCGCAAAGGCCCGGTCCGTGGGTGCCGCCTTGGGCCGCCCCGCGTAGACCAGATCAAGCCGGTCGCGCAGCCGCAGCACGGAAGCGACCTTGTCCTTTTTCAGATCGACCTCGTCATCGGCCAACCGGCAAAACGCATAAAGCGCCAGCGCCGGGTCCCGCACCGAGGCGGGCAAAAGCTTTGACGCGGCATGAAACGACAAGGACCCATGACGGATGGCCTCGCGGCAATGCTCCAGGTCCGCCGCCGCAATCATTTGACCGCCACCGCATCGGGCACCAGCGTGCTCAGCACTTCGGCGGTGGAGATTACCCCCGGCACCCCGGCACCGGGATGCGTGCCGGCCCCCACCAGATAGAGCCCCCTGGCCTCTTCGGAGACGTTATGCGGCCGGAACCACGCGCTTTGCAGGATGCGCGGCTCGATGGAAAACCCCGCGCCATGAGGGCTGAGATAGCGGTCCCGGAAGGTCTCGGGCGTAAAGACCACCTCGCTGCTGATCCTGTCGCCCAGACCGGGCAGCAGCTGATCCTCCAGCACCTTGAGCATCCTGGCCTTGTATTTCGGTTCCTCCGCCGCCCAATCGACCCCGTTGTCATGCCCCAGATGCGGCACCGGGCTGAGGACATAGAAGGTATCATCCCCCTCGGGCGCGACGCTGGGGTCGGTCACCGACGGGCGATGCACATAAAGGCTCATGTCGTCGCAGAGCTTGCCCTTGATGAAGATATCCTTGAGCAGCCCGGTATAGCGCGACCCGTTCAGGATCGTGTGGTGGCCCACATCCTGCCACTGATCGCGGGTGCCCCTGGTGCCGAAATACCAGACGAAGAGGCTCATCGAATAACGGGTCCGTTTCAGCTTGGCCGCTGTCCAGCGCCGCTTTTTGTGGCGGCGCAAAAGCTGGCTGTAGGTATGGCCCGCGTCCGCGTTGGAAACCACGACATCCGCCCCCATCTCCAGCCCGCTTTTCAGCTTTACGCCCGTGACAGAGCCGTTTCGCACCACGATCTCATCCGCTTCGGTGTTCATCAGCAGCGTGCCGCCCTGATCCTCGATCACCCGCGCCATCGCCTGTGCCATACCCGCGAGGCCACCCATGGCGTAATGCACCCCGAATTCCTTTTCGAGGTAGGCCACCAGGATGTACATCGACGTCACATGCAACGGATCGCCGCCGATAAAGAGCGGATGAAAACTGAGCGCCATGCGCAGCTTTTCGTTTTTCACCCGTTTGGCCGCATGGGCATAGACCGACCTGTCAGCCCGCAGCATGCCAAAGGTCGGCAGCACCTTGACCAGATCCCAGAGCTTGTGCATCGACCGCCGGCCCAGATCCTCGAACCCGAACCAGTAGCGCCTGGCACTGTCTTCCAGAAACCTGTCAAAGCCCGCGACATCGGAGGGCGACAGCTTTGCCACCTCGGCCCGCAGTTTTTCGGTATCCTGCTGGGCCACGAACCTCGTGCCATCCGGCCAGCGGATCTCGTAGAACGGATCAAGCGCCTGCAGCGTCACATCCGCATCAAAGTCACGCCCGCAGGCCGCCCAAAGCTCGCGGTAAAGCTGCGGCACCGTCACGATGGTCGGCCCCAGATCAAAGCGGTGGCCATCCTGCCAGAGGGCGGAGCCCCGCCCGCCGGGCACGTCCAGCTTGTCGATCACCGTCACCCGGTAGCCCTTGGCCCCCAGACGCATGGCCGCCGCCAATCCGCCGAGCCCGGCCCCGATGACGATGGCGCGGCGCCCGTCGTCCTGGGCGGCCACGACAGATTCGATAGGATCAACACGTGTCATCATGGGGATACAGTAGATGTGTCTAGTTCACTTGACAATTGTGTTCTTCCATTTGCCGGGAATTAGTGTCAGACTAAATTTACACTTGAGAACCACGCCGCGCGCAAATGACCCATACACCCATCGTCACCTTGAGTTTTTTCCGCTTTTCGCGCCCAACCACGCGTCTTTGGGCGCTGTGGATGATGGGACGCGCGCGATTTGCCCTGCCGAAAGTGGCGGGAATCGGCTTTTGGAAGCTCTGCGGATCCGGCACCGGAGAGGGCTTTACCCCCATTCCCAACACCGCTGTCTATGCCATCCTCGCGACCTGGCCGGACGAGGCCACCGCCCGCAGAGAAACCGAAACCGCCGGGATTTTTCAGGCCTATCGCGCCAGGGCAACCGAGACCTGGACCATCATTCTCGAGACCAGCAGCGCGCGCGGCGTCTGGTCCGGCGGGGCGCCCTTCAGCGCCACCGGCCGGGCCCTTGACGGCCCCCTCGCCGCCCTGACCCGCGCCACGGTGAAACCCTCTGTCGCCCTGAAATTCTGGGGCCGGGTGCCCGACATCAGCCGCATGATCGGCGCGGATCGCAACGTCGCCTTCAAGATCGGCATCGGCGAGGTCCCGCTGCTGCATCAGGTCACGTTTTCGATCTGGCCCGACACCCGCAGCATGGGCGCCTTTGCCCGTGAAAACGGCCCCCACGCGGCGGCCATCCGCGCGGTGCGCGACGGCAACTGGTTCGCCGAAGAGCTTTACGCCCGCTTTGCCATTCTGGGCGACACGGGCACATGGGGCGGCACCAGCCCCCTCAATACATTGGATATCCCTGCATGAAGACCCCCTTCCCTTTCTCCGCCATCGTGGGCCAGACCGAGATGAAACAGGCGATGATCCTCACCGCCGTGGACCCCGGCATCGGCGGGGTTCTGGTCTTTGGCGACCGCGGCACGGGCAAATCCACCGCGGTGCGCGCGCTGGCGGCGCTGCTGCCCCCCATCACCATGGTGGAGAGCTGCCCGGTCAATGCGGCCACGGTGGCAGAATGCCCCGATTGGGCCGAGTTAGGCTCGAAAAAACGCGTCAAGCGGCCCACACCCGTGATCGATCTGCCGCTGGGGGCAACCGAGGACCGTGTCGTCGGCGCGCTGGACATCGAACGCGCCCTCACCCGCGGCGAAAAGGCGTTTGAGCCAGGCCTGCTGGCGCGGGCCAACCGAGGGTATCTCTATATCGACGAGGTCAACCTGCTGGAGGATCACATCGTCGACCTGCTGCTGGACGTGGCCCAATCGGGCGAGAACGTGGTGGAACGCGAGGGGCTGTCGATCCGCCACGCCGCCCGCTTTGTGCTGGTCGGCTCCGGCAACCCCGAAGAAGGCGAGTTGCGCCCGCAGCTGCTTGATCGGTTTGGTCTGTCGGTCGAGGTCCGCTCGCCCGATGACGTTGCCGAACGGGTCGAGGTGATCAAGCGCCGCGATGCGTTCGAGAGCGATTTTGACGCCTTCATGACCCATCACGGGGCGGAGGATGCCAAGGTCCGCGACACCATCCTCAAGGCGCGCAAACGCCTGCCCAGGATCAAGACGCCCGAGGACATCCTGACCGATTGCGCAGCACTCTGCATCGCCCTTGGCTCGGACGGGCTGCGCGGCGAGCTCACGCTGCTGCGCACCGCCCGCGCGCTGGCGGCCTACCAGGGAGACCGGACGCTCAGCCGCGCCCATCTGCGCGCCATCGCCCCCTCTGCCCTGTCGCACCGCCTGCGCCGCGATCCGCTGGACGAGGCAGGCTCCGGCGCACGGGTGGCCCGGATCGTGGATGAGGTTCTGGCGTGAGCGATGACACCGGCAGCTGGGACCGCGCCGCCCTGGCGCTCCGGCTGCTCAAGGTGGACAACGCGGGGCTCGGCGGGGCCGTGATCCGCATGCGCGCAGGCCCCGCGCGGGCCGCGGTGCTCGCCCAGCTTGAGGGTTTGTCCTGGCGCAAGATCCACCCCACCATCAGTGACGATCAGCTGTTTGGCGGCCTCGACCTGGCCGCGACGCTGGAATCATCTCAACTCATTGAAAATAAATCATTTTTTCACATGCAATGCCATGCATTCCTGATCATGGCAGAACGCTGTGGCCCGGATCTCGCGGCCAAGCTGGCGCGGGAAATCGACAAGGATGCGGGCCATCTGATCGTCGCCCTCGACGAAGGTGCGGAACCGGATGAACACGCCCCCCCGGCCCTCGCGGACAGGCTTGCCCTGCACATCGACCCCACGGGCCGCCTGCCGGAGGGATGGCCCGCGACACAGGCTGTCCCCGTGGGGACAGTGCCCGGCGACCCCCGCGCCGTGACCACCACAGCGGCAGATATCGAGACGCTGACGGCCCTGGCGGCTGTGTTCGGCATCGACAGCCTGCGCGCGCCCTGGCTGGCGCTGCGCGTGGCCAAGGCGCATGCCGCGTTGCAGAGCCGCAAAGAGGTCACGCAAGAGGACCTCAACACCGCCGCCGAGCTGACCTTCCCGCACCGCGCCACCCGCGTGCCGGAGACACCCGAGCGCCCGCAGGACCCCCCTGCCCCGCCCGAGGACACCCCGCAAGATGAGGACGCGGGCGACAGCGACGCGCTCTCCTTGCCCGAAGGCGACATGCTGGTGGAGGCCGTCAAGGCGCTGCTGCCCCCCGATCTGCTGGCAGGCCTTGTCCCCGCGGGGACAAGCCGCAGCGCCAGCGGCATGGGGGCCGGTCAAAAGCGCAAGGGCAACCGGCGCGGACGGCCCCTGCCCCCACGGCCCGGCAGGCTGGACGGCCGCGCCCGGATCGATCTGGTGGCAACCCTGCGCGCCGCGGCCCCCTGGCAACCCTTGCGGCGACAGGCCGTCCCCGCCGGGACTGGCCTGCATATCCGCCCCGCAGACATCCGACTGAAACGCTATCAGGACCAATCGGACCGGCTGCTGATCTTTACTGTGGATGCTTCCGGCTCGGCGGCAATGTCGCGCCTGAACGAAGCCAAGGGCGCGGTTGAATTGCTGCTGGCGCAGGCCTATGCCGCCCGTGACCATGTGGCCCTCATCGCCTTTCGCGGCGACGGGGCTGAGCTGCTGCTGCCGCCCACCCGGTCGCTGGTGCAGACCAAGCGACGGCTGGCCAGCCTGCCCGGCGGGGGCGGCACGCCGCTGGCCGCCGGTCTGCAGCAAGCCGCGCTGCTCGCCCGGCAAAGCCGCGCCAAGGGGCTGACCCCCACGGTGGTGGTCTTGACCGACGGGCGGGCGAATATCGCCCTGGACGGATCCGCCGACCGCGCGGCAGCACAGGCCGACGCAGAGCAGTTGGCGCAACTCCTGCGGGCGCAAAAGATCGCCAGCCTGGTGATCGACATGTCAAACCGGCCCCAGGAGGCGCTCAGAGGCCTCGCCGCGCGCCTTGACGCGCCTTACGTGGCCCTGCCACGGGCCGATGCGCAGCGGCTCACAGGGGCTGTCAGCGCAGCCCTCGACGGGTAGCGGCATGCGCTGGCCACCACCCCCCGACTGGCCGCATGCCGATCTCTCCCGTCAGATCTATTGTCGCCCGCATCGCTGGCATGTGCAGGAAACCGGCACCGGCGACACGCTGTTGCTGCTGCATGGTGCAGGCGGCAGCACACATTCCTTTCGCGATCTGATCCGGCTGCTGAGCCAGCACTATCACGTGATTGCACTGGACCTGCCGGGCCAGGGATTCACGCAGTTGGGCGCCCGCCACCGATCCGGCCTTGAGGCCACGGCCAATGATATCATCGGACTTTGCGATCAGGAAGCTTGGCACCCCAGCGCCCTCATCGGTCATTCCGCCGGAGGAGCGTTGGCACTGCGGCTGTCTCAGGCTCTGTTGTCCCCGCAGGGACAGCCGCCGAAGGTCATCGGGATCAACCCGGCCCTCGACACCTTCAAGGGGGTCGCAGGGGTGCTGTTCCCCGCCCTCGCCAAGGTGCTCTCCGCCGTGCCCTTCACCGCGCAGATTTTCGCGTCAACCTCTCGAACGCCGCAGCGCATAGAGGCTCTGATACGCAGCACAGGCTCTGATATCGACCTTGCGGGCCTGTCTCTTTACCAGCGCCTGATCGGAGACCGCGATCACGCGGATGCAGCCCTGATCATGATGGCACAGTGGTCCCTGGAGGGCCTGGTGGCAGATTTGCCGGATGTGGATGCAACAACTCTGTTCATCGCGGGCGACCAGGACGGTGTCGTCCCGGCCTCTGTGTCCGACAAAGCCGCAGCGCGCCTGCCAAAAGCAACCGTCGTGCATCTGCCGCACCTGGGGCATCTGGCCCATGAAGAAGCCCCGGAAGAAGTCACCGAACTGATCCGCGACTTTCTGACCGGCTAATCCTTGAGCGCGTCCAGAAACGCGCGCGCCGCAAGCTCCAGCCTGCGCGGATCCACGGCACCGAAATCCTGATCCAGCAAGACCTCGAATTTGCCGGCCGACGCTGTACAGCGGGCGGTGCCTTCGGGGCGGTTGAGCTTGATCGTTGTGCGGGCTGAGGATTTCGGGGCAGGGGGTTTGGCCGCCTTGGGTTTGGTGGCCCCCTTGGCCACAGCCCCGCGCAGCAGCGCAAGCTCGGTGGCGGCATCGCGATCCGGGTGGCCCTGCAAGAGCCCGCGCACCTGCCCGGCAAACCGCGGCTGCGTGTCCATCAGTTTCACCAGGCTGAGACCCGTCGCACGTGGAATCGCCTCGGGGTGTTTCAGCGTATCGCCAAGCGTGCGCAAGAGCTGCGCAAAATGCCGGATGTAGCTGCGCTTTTGCCGACCTGCCGAGGCAAAGAGCACATCCACCGGGTCGCCCCCGTACCCGATCGTCTGGCCCGTGCGCTCCCCGTAAGACATCGCAAGCTGCGCCATTTCGGCAAAGGAGATATCCCGCCGCACCATGTTTTCATCGACCATGCGCCGGTAGAGTTGTTCGACCTGCGCGCCCCGCGCCTGCAGGGTCGCCGGGATTCGCGCGTATTTGTCCTCTCCGGTCTCGGCCAGGAGTTCGCGGTAGGCGCTCAGACGGCGAAAGCCCTGGATCAGCTCGAACCCGTCTGCCACTTCTTCCACATGGATCGGGTTAGACAGGCCGACCGCCTGGATCGAGGCCTTGAGCTCCTCGAGCTCCGGGTCGCGCTCCACCACACGGTCGCGGATCAGCTTATCCGCCCTGATCTCCTCCAGACCGATGAGCCCCACGATTTGGCCATTTTTCTTGAGCGCCACATATTCATGCGCCAGCCGGTCGTTCTCGGCGCGGATCGCGGCCTCCGCGGCCTGCCGGGCACCAAGCGCCTCGGCATTCTCGGTGATCGCCGCGGCCATCGGGCCCCGCCGTGCCTCTGCCGCCTCTTCTGTCCCCGCGGGGACAGCGCTATCGTCAAAATCGATGTCGAATACGCGGCGTTTGCTCATGCCTCATCCTCCAGTTTGTCCCATGCCGTCCCCAGATGGGTGCGAAATTCGTCGTAGGCCTGATCGAAGCTCGCCCGCGCGCGGCGCCATGTCTCGCGGGTCATATCGCGGTAGTCGATCTCGTAGATGGACGACAGAAAGCGGCCTGACTGCTCCACCGCGCGGGTCATCTCGATCGGGTGTTCGGCCACTCTATCGCCCCAGACCTTGATGAAAGCCTGCTGCATCGCGCGGTGCAGATCGTTGTTCGGCTCAAACCGCGTCAGCAGAAAGCGCAGGTCGAGAAACGCCTTGGGCAGCGTCATTGTCCCCGCGGGGACAAGCCCGGAAAACCGGCTGAGATCCTCCAGCGCCTCGGAGAGCTGGCCGATGAAGGAGGTGGTGGAATCATACTCCCAATAGCCCGGACCCGACGGGATGTAGAGCATGTCGGCGGCAAAGACCGCGTTCATCGACTGGTAGCCGATGGCGGGCGGGCAATCAAAGATCACCAAATCATACGCCTCCGGCGGCAACTGGTCGAGAAAGCGCGACACGGCGGCAAAGAAGGACCATTCGGGGTTCATGTGCCGGTACTGGGCGGAGGCAAATTCGACAAAGGCCGCGTTGGCGCAGGAGGGGACGATGTCGATGGTTGGCCAGTTCGTCGGTTTGATGAAATCCGAGACGCGCAGGTCGGCCAACCCCATGTCGGTGATCGAACTGGGCAGGCGGCGCCGGGGCAGGGTGGCGCCGCTTTCGGCCCCCTGAGAGGCGGCGTTCATCCGCGTGGTCTCCGCCGCGAGATCGCGGGCCATGATCCCCCAGACGGTGTATTCCTCGGCCACATCGCTGAGCCCCATCGAATGGCTGAGCGTCGCCTGCGGGTCAAAATCGACGCAGAGCACACGGTAGCCGTCAAGGGCTGCGGCATGGGCGAAATGAAGCGCCACGGTGGATTTGCCGGCGCCCCCCTTGAAGTTGGCAATCGCCGCGCGCATCGCCCGCTTGCCCGCCGGCCGATAGGGCATCAGCGAGCGGCGGTTGACCTTGAGGCGTCGGCGCAATTCATTGATTTCATCGAGGGTGTACCAGCGTTGTCGGCCGTCTTCTTCGACCTGGCCCTGGGGCAGGCTCGGGTCTGCCGCGAGCCGCCCGCGCATGGTGGACTGGTTGACCTTGAAGATCAGTTCGGCGACCTCCCAGCTTGAGAAGCGGCGCAGGGTCTTTTCATTCTGCGGGCTGTAGGTCTGCTGGCGAATGAACCCCTGCATCTTGAGCGATTGCGCCTGAAGCTGGGCGAGATCTTTGTGGGTATACATCGGGGGCCTGTCTCTGCTCGGATCATGTATCGGAACCCTCGTCCCTGCGGGGACGCAAATTCCGGGTTTTCCAAGATTTACGCGGATTTGGAGAAAAACGCAAAAGGGAATATCCTGCACCCGGGAAAAAGCGCAGAGCCGCGCAGACCCTCAAAGACGGGCGAAAGAGGGAGAGGACCCGATTCTGGAGATTTCGGCCCATGAACACCCAAAGAGCTTGGCGCCGCCCCCAGATATGGGGGACAGTCTTGCAGGCACACCAGCCTATTGGGGGACAAAAGGGCCGGAATAGGGGACAGCGTGAGCGTCCCCCAATACCGTATATACCTGTTTTCATGATTTGAAATGGATCAGGATTTGCCGTGGACCAAAGCTTCTTCGAACTCCAGACTTGACAGAATCGCCGTTTAGGACGCAAATCAGGGCAGGACGGTGAATAGCGTTGGAAATGAGCGCCCGTCTCCAAAAAAAGAGGCTGACCCATCAGCCCGTTCCCGAGGCACGACCGGCACATCCCGCGCCGGACATCATTGCAGCAAAGGCAGCCTATGCTTTCCACGAAACCTGTGGGCCGTGGCGCGGCTGCGCGTAAATACGATCTGCTCACGGCTCTTGGCGCTTTTGCATTGGCGCAGGACAAGTTTGACCAGCGACGCGCGCTCCGTCTGATGACCCTGATCACAGCAAGATACAATTGGGCCCGCGATGAGCTCGCCGTGGGCCAGCGCGAGATTGCCCGGCTCTGGTCCGTGGACGAACGTACCGTGAAACGCGAGATGGCGCTGTTGCGGGCGCGCGGCTGGCTGGTGGTCAGACGGCAGGGTGCGCGGGGCCGGGTCACGCAATACGGTCTGGGGATCGACCAGATCCTGCGGGACACAGAGCCGCAATGGCCCGCTGTAGGCTCTGATTTCGAGCTGCGCATGGGCGGCGCGGACCCTGCGAAGGTGGTGGCCCTGCCGGTGAGCGGCGCGGTGCCGGCCCCCGATATCACGTCAGGCACCGAATGGGCGCTGGCGCAGGCGCTGCTGCACGCCGAGGATGCCGCGAGCTACGCGGCGTGGCTCGCGGCACTGGAGCGGGCCGAGAGGGCAGGGGGGCGGCTGACGCTGCGGGCGCCGTCCCGGTTCCACGCGGTTTACGTGCAGACCCACCTGGAACGCCGCGTGCTGCTGGCCCTGCGCGAGATCGACGCGGAGATCAGCGAGCTGCGGGTGGTTGTGTAGCCGCGGCTAGCCCCAGCGGATCAGCCCGAGAATGGCAGAGCCGCCGTAGAAGGCCTGCAAAAGCAGGAAGGTCCAGCGCCGGTCGATCACCGCCCAGGCGGCAAAGAGGCTGGCCGAGAGCAGCAGCAGGGAAAACCCGACGATCTCATTGCCGGTATTGGAGGCGATCAGCACCGCGTAGACCATGGCGGAGACCGATCCGGTGATCTCGAACAAAGAGGTCAGCTTGCGTTTCTCCATGGGGCGGCTCCTGCGTGCGATCTGAAGGGGGATGCGTTTTTCCGTGGCCTATCGCGGGGCTCTCACGCGGACAAGCTGTTTATCGCGCACAAAAGTCTGAGGTGCTAATCCCGAAGAGCATCAAGCAGATCAACGAAAGAGAGTAGGGGGGCAGACGCTGCGCCATGATTGTGCCCGCTGCCGATACGTAAAACGCCGCCCCGATCTGGAGCGGCGTTCACGATCTTGGATGTCTCGGGGCGCTCAGCTGTCGGGCGCGGAGGCCAGCGATGCGAGGTAGGCAAAGAGATTGACCGCGTCCTCATCGCTCACGCGCTGTCTGGCCATGTTGCTGCGGCCATCTTCGCCGGTCTGCTCTTCGAGCCAGCCGGTCGGGTCTGCAAGGTAGGCGGCGAAGGTCTCTTCGGTGATGCGGATGTCCTGTGAGTTGGCGGCCATGCTAAGATCGGAGTAGTTAAAATCCTCGACCGATCCCATTGCCTTGTTGGTGATATTGTAAAGGTTTGGCCCAACGCGACCACTGCGGCCAGCCAGCGTGTTGCCGTCACCGTCAACCACCATGTGGCAGGCGGCGCACCGATTGAAAACCCGCTCACCGGCTTCGGGGTCACCGGATACGGCATCTCCCTGCGCAAAAGCGGGGGCTGCGGCAAATGTCATTGCGAGTATGGCTGCGAATGTCCGAGTCATCATTATCTCCTTCGTTGCTCGGGAAATAACGTAGGACTTCACGCGCAGAGTCAACAGTCACAATGCCGCTAGTGGGGTGTCAGGCCACCGCGTGCGAGATCGCGCATTGCTTCCACAGATCCTTGAGCGCCAGCACCAGATGTTCGATGTCCTCGACACTGTGCAGCGGCGAGGGGGTAAAGCGCAGCCGTTCCGTGCCTTTGGGCACTGTGGGATAGTTGATGGGCTGCACGTAGATGCCGTATTGCTGCATCAGATAATCCGCGATCATCCGGCATTTGACCGGGTCCTTGATCATCACCGGGATGATGTGACTGGGGTTTTCCAGATGCGGGATGCCCTCCTGATCGAGGCGCTTGCGCAGATAGGCCACGCGCTCGCGTTGCAGGATACGCTCCTGATCGGATTGCTTGAGGTGGCGGATCGAGGCCTGGGCGGCCGTGGCGACAGCCGGGGGCAGGGCGGTGGTAAAGATGAACCCGCTGGCAAACGACCGGATGAAGTCGCAGAGCGCTTCGGATCCGGTGATATAGCCCCCCACAACGCCGTAGGCTTTGCCCAGCGTCCCTTCGATGAGGGTGATGCGGTCCTGCAGCCCGTCACGCTCGGAGATGCCGCCGCCGCGGGGCCCGTAAAGGCCCACCGCGTGGACCTCGTCCAGATATGTCATGGCGCCGTGTTTCTCGGCCACCTCGACGATTTCCTGCATCGGGCAGATGTCGCCATCCATGGAATAGACGGATTCGAAGGCCACGATCTTGGGGCTGTTGGCGGGCAGGGCGGCAAGCTTGCGGTCCAGGTCTTCGGGGTCGTTGTGTTTCCACAGCACCTTGTTGGCGCGGGAATGGCGGATGCCTTCGATCATCGAGGCGTGGTTCAGCTCGTCCGAGAGGATCACCGCATCCGGCAGACGGCTGCCCAATGTGGACAAAGCGGCCCAGTTAGAGACATATCCGGAGGTGAAGAGCAGCGCATCCTCCTTGTGGTGCAGGTCGGCCAGTTCGGCCTCCAGCCGCTTGTGGGCGTGGTTGGTGCCCGAGATGTTGCGCGTGCCACCCGCGCCCGCCCCGCAGCGGTCGATGGCGTCCTTCATGGCGTTGATCACCGTGGGGTGCTGGCCCATGCCCAGATAGTCGTTTGAGCACCAGACCGTCACCTGATCGGGACTGTCCGGGTCGTGGCACCGGGCCTGGGGGAAAGCGCCGGCCTTGCGTTCCAGTTCCGCGAAGATGCGATAGTTGCCATCTTCTTTCAGTGTATCGAGTTGGGCTTGGAACAATCTATCAAAGTCCATGGTGTCCCCCTTTTAGTGTCGTTGGTTTGGGTGTTGGTTGTTTGGGCGCCGGGAGCATCCAGCGCCAGAGTTTTTCATCCGGGATCGGCAGAACCATCACCCAGTGTTCGAGAAGGGCCAGTGCGGTGATGGCGGCCAGCAGGGCAAAGCCGATGATCTGGCCGTCGGTCTCGGCCCCGTGGATCCGTTCCAGCCAGCAGGCGGTGGCAAAGGTCAGGGCGGAGACGGAGATCGGGAACAGCCAGTTCAGCGGTCTGATCCGGAAATAGGTCGAAAGGTGCTTGAGCTCGCCGGGGAGGAAGTCGACGTTGATATGCGGCACGCCGAGATAGAGGTTCAGCTTGGCCGAGAGCCGCGCAAAGAACAGGATTGCAAAGGTCCAGAGCCCAAAGATGTTGGGATAGTTCCACCCGATGAGCAGCAGCGTGATGAGCGTGGCCACCAGCAGCATCTCGTGATAGGCCAGCGTGCCCCAGGCGCGGATGAACCGTTCCCATTCGGGTGCGTCGGGGCGCAGCGGGTAGGCGTTGGGTCCGGTCACAACGCCAGTGAGGAAGGCCAGCTCGATCCAGCCCCAGATCAGAATGGCGGAGAGGAAGGCCACACAGGCCCCCAGGATGGAGGCGTCGCCGAGGCTGGCCCAGAACCCCCAGACCCCAAGGCCCGCCATCGGCAGGCCCCAGAGGGTGGCGCGGCGACCTGCGCCGCCCCCTTTGCGGTCCGCCGTCTTCACGACCCACAGGATCGCCCCCGTGGAAAACCACCAGACAAAAAGGGCCAGAAGGGAGGCGGTCCAGACGGTCATCTCAGTACGAAGGCTCCAACCGGGTAACGGCGGGCACCTTGTGCTGTTTCGCCGGGATCGTGATGAGGGCGATAAACGCTTTCACCGCGCGGAACTGTGCCCCCAGCTTGCCAAAGAAGCGGCCTTCGGCGGCGGCCTCCGCCAGATCGGCATTGGCTTTCTGCATCTTCTCCAGATTGGGCTGCCAGCGCGGATGATCGATATCCAGCGTGATCGGAAAGATCTGCTCGGTCAGCTTGGAGGTTTTGGTAAAGACCTCGTGGGCGTACCAGTCCGGGTCCACGCCGAGCGCCTTGTGGAAGGCCGGGCGCTGGTGGTCGCGCACATACATCGTGGAATAGACCGCCGTGAGGAAGAACTTGATCCAGTAGACGTTCATGCCCTTGGTCAGCTTCGGGTCGGTCTTCATCAGCAGGGCAAAGGCCTCGCCGTGGCTGAACTCGTCGTTGCACCACTCCTCGAACCACTTGAAGATCGGGTGGAACCGGTGCTGCGGGTTTTCCTGCAGATGGCGGAAAATGGTGATGTAACGGGCATAGCCGATCTTTTCCGACAGGTAGGTCGCATAGTAGATGAACTTGGGCCGGAAGTAGGTGTATTTCTTTTTCTGCGTCAGGAACCCGAGGTTCACCGCCACACCCGCTTCGCGCAGCGCATCGTTGATGAAACCCGCGTGCCGCGCCTCGTCGCGCGCCATCAGCTGGAAAAGCTGCGTGATGTCCTTGTTGTTGCCGCGGCGTTTCATCTCCTTGTAGAGGACGCAGCCCGAGAATTCGGCCGTGCACGACGAGATCAGGAAGTCGATGAACTCCTTTTTCAACTGAGGCTCCATCCCGTCCCAGTCGACGTGATCCCAGTCTTCGTTCTTTTTGAAATGCCCCTTGTTGGGGTCGGACACCATCTGCGCGATCAGCTTGTCCCATTCCTCGCGCACGCCCGACACGTCAATGGCGTCGAGTTCGTCAAAATCGGTGGTGTAAAAGCGCGGCGTCAGCAGCGTGTTCTGCATCGCCACCTCGGTGGCGGAGGTGCTGTCGATCACGGATTGGGATTCCTGCAGCTTCAGGCTTTCCTCGGCATCGGTGATATCGGCGGTGTGGGTGGGTCTGACATTCATAGCGTGACCTCCTCTGAAAAGGAAAATTCGCAAAGCTCCATAACCTCGAAATCCCCCGTCAGGCGGGTCCAGAGGCGCTCAAGCTTGCTGGCGCGGATGATCGTGGCGTCGCGGTCCTCGGAGATGACCTCTCCGAAGGGGGCCATGATTTCCGGCCCATGCACCTGCACTTCGTCACCGGGGTAGATCACGGCCCCGTTGTTGAACCGAACATGCGCATGCAGGCTTTCGAATTTATGGCTGATCTCGACCGTGCAGGGGGCACGTTCGATGTCCTTTGTCAGTAGTCCCATGAGGTGGCTTCCTTTCTGGGTTCAGGGTTGGTCCAGCAGTCTGGCGAAGACGCGGGAGTTGGAGGCGCCGAAGCCCATGAGCTCGGCAGACCATCCGGTGACGGGGTCGGTAATGGAGAGGCGGTTGCCCGCGCGCAGCTGCAGCAGCACCGGGGCTGACATGTCCGTGCCGGAAAGGCCGCGGTTGCGGGCAATCACGCGTTCGATACCGGCAACAAAGCCGCCCTTGTCGGAGGGGAAGTCGGCGATCAGCGCGCCCGTGGTGCCGTCGAGCACGCGGGCCGCGCCGGAGGCATCTCCGGAGAGGTGGATGGCGCGTTCGCGGATCACTTCGCCCGCGGGGGGCGTGTTCTGCACCGGGCGCCCCGTGAGGGTGGCGATGCTGACGATCAGCAGCACCAGTGCGACCAGGGTGAACATGGCCCGCACCAGAAGGCGGGGCACCAGTTCTTCGGGCTTGGCGTGAATGCGGGGCTGAGCTTGTGTGTTCATGGGGCTACTCCGCTGCAACGGCGCTGGCACGGGGGCTCGTGCGCGCGATTTTTGGCATTGCGATTCGCGCCTCTGCCGCCTCAGACAGCAGGGCCGCGACCTTTTCCGCGTCGGGAATACAGCGCAGCGCCGGTTGTGGTTCCTTTATAAACCAAGGCCGCACGTGAGGCCAGCAAACGAGGTACGAAAGACGCGTGTCTCCCATCGTTTCCAGGGCGATGGTGCCGGTCCCGTTTTTGCGCAGGTCCAGCATGGCGTTGCTGACCTGCACGTAAGGGATATTGAGCGTGATCGTCAGCGCCGCCCCGATCCGCATGACCACGCGGGCGTCCGTCACCGTGTACATCGTGGCGCGGGCCTGGGCGACCGCCACGAGGGTCAGCAACCCACAGGTCACCAGACCCAGGATCATGAAGGGCACTGCCGCGCCCACCGCCTGTCCCAGCGGCAACAGATCCAGTTGCGACACGAAGCGCCAGAGCGACAGCAGGATGAAATAGCCCGCAACCCATTTCACATTGAGCGATTCAACCGCCAGACGCCACCAGTCGGGCCGACCCTGCCAGAGGATCTGCTCGCCCTTGGGCGGTTCTGCGGGAAGCCCCTCAACGGGCTCTATCTCAAAATCGTCATGCCCGTGGGCGGGCCGGCTGTTCGTTGGGTGGTGAGACATGGCGAGTATCTCCTCCTGTTGCGGTTTCGTGTCCAATAGGCCCCGACCGGGGGGTGACCCCGATCGGCGGCGCGGGTGTCAGATCCTCAGAGCTTCGGTTCCTGGCGGGTGCCGGCATAGAGCTTGCCGCCGCCGTAGTAGCCGGAGATCTTGTCTTCCTCGAGCAGCGTCACCTGACGCGGGCTCGCGATGGTCGGCACGGTGGCAAAGTGCTTGCCGTAAAGCGCGTGCACGTTGACCCGGTCCGATTTGATCTTGGCAAAGGTCATCGGCAGCAGGCGGGTGCCGGAGCCCCATTTGCTGTCCAGTTCCAGTTCCAGATAGCGGACAAGCTGTTCCGGCTCGTCGATCCACATATCGGTGATCTTGCCGACGATCTCCTTGTCGCCTGCAACGACAGGCAGGCCGCGCGGGTCGCGTCCGGCCGAGACGATGAAGCCTTCGGCGGCAGACATCGGTACGATCTTGGGATGGCCGTGGCCGTCAAGCTCCGGTGCGTCGCGGCGCGGGGCCCAGCTTGCCGGACCGACACCGTCGAGCATCGGGTCGCCCGTGGGTTCCAGCGGATAGCCATTGCCGGGGCCCACCCGTTTCAGTGCAATGTCCGCCCGCTCAGGCGTCTGACCGCTTGGCACGGTCACTTCGCCGCGGCCGTGGGGCAGCTTGAAGGTCTTGTCTTCGGGCAGCGGCCACATGCTGGGGTTGGACGAGGGGTTTCCTTCGTCGTCTTCCAGCGGATAGCCTTCGCGCATGTTCTCGCGCTGGATCCAGATCACAAGGGCTGCAAAGAAGATGTAGAACAGCCAGAGAGACAGGCTGGCCAGATCAAATTCGCCAAAGAATGTTCCAGTCATGTTGTTTCCTCCTGAAACGGGGTCATGTTGGGAAATCGGCCAGGCCCAGCGGGCGCGACCCTTTTTCCGTCGGGGTGAGGGGGCCACTTTGGCGCACGAGCGGTCCCAGGATCACGAGAGTGACAAAGAGCAGGCCAATCTCGGTATGGTAGACGAATGAATAGCCGGTGGCAGGCGACATCAGCGCTTCGCCCCAGGCGCCGGACATGGCCACGGAATCGACCCAGTCGCGCAAACTGCCACCGATGGCGATCGAGAGGCCCGCGGCAGTGGCCTGTGCCGCCCCCCAGGCCCCCAGCGCCAGCCCGCGCCCGGCGGTGCCGGTTTCGGGCAGGGTCATGCAGGCGGTCAGCGTAGCCACGGCAAAAAGTCCGCCGCCAAAGCCGATCAGGGCGGCCCCGGCGAAAAACAGCGTGGGCGAGTTCATGGGGGCGGCAAAGATCACCACCGAAAAGGCCCAGATCCCGGCCAGGATGCCAGCGCCCGCCAGCCGGAAGGCGTTCGAGCCCGCCGCCAGCCGTTTGCCCGCGAGCGCAAAGCCTGCGAGCGCGCCCAGCGACCACATCGCCGTCAGCAGCGTGGTGGAGGAAACCGACAGGCCGAGGATTTCGCCACCGTAGGGTTCGAGCAGCACATCCTGCATGTTGAACGCCATGGTCCCGATAAAGATGCAGACCAGCAGGCGCCCGGCCTGACCGCCCGTCATGAAGTCATTCCAGGCGTCCGAGAACCGGGGGCGCGGTGTCTCGCGGTCGGCGCGGCTCATCGGTTGCAGGCTTTCCTGTTTCCACAGGGCAATGAGGTTCAGCACCACGGTCACAACGGCGGTGGCCTGCACCACCTGAATGAGCTTGAGCGGGGTAAAGTCGCGCAGCAGGAACCCGATGATCAGCGACGAAATACCCATGCCCACCAGGAACATCACGTAGAGCAGGGCAACCACGCGGGGGCGGGTTTCATCCGTGGCGCGGTCGGAGGCCAGCGCGAGGCCCGCGGTCTGCGTCATATGCATGCCGAGGCCGGTCATCAGGAAGGCCAGCGCGGCGAGGATTTCCCCGGCAAAGGGCAGCTCGATATAGACGTCACCCCCCAGTACCAGAAGCGTCGAGGGCATGATCGCCAGCCCACCGAACTGCCAGAGCGTGCCGAACCAGATGTAGGGCACCCGCTTCCACCCGATGGCGGAGCGGTGCGTGTCGGAGCGGAACCCCAGCAGCGTGCGGAAGGGCGCGATCAGCACCGGCAGGGCGATCATCACCGCGACGATCATGGCCGGTACGCTCAGCTCCACGATCATGACCCGGTTCAGCGTGCCCAGCAGCATCACGGCGGCCATGCCCACGGAGACCTGAAACAGCGAGAGCCGCAGCAATTGCGACAGCGGCAGATCGGCACTGGCCGCATCCGAGAAGGGCATCGCCTTGAGCGACAGTCTTTTGAGGCCCGATGCCCTCACGTCTGCACCTCCATCAGCTGCGAGATGTAAAAGCCGGAAGAGATCCGGTCAACAGGCCGAACGCTACCGATAACCCCTTGATTTTGAGCGGCAATTGCCAGTTTTCCCGCGTCGTGCGGGATCATCACCGGGCTGCGGTCCGAGCGGGGAAAGAGCTTGCCCGCGTACCACATTGCCATCAGCGCGCGGGTGCGCGGCGCAACCGTAAAGACGATGCGGCCGTCGGTGCGATGCTCCAGCCCGTGGAGCGCGCGCGCGATGTCCTCAGCGTCGTAATAGATCAGACTGTCCATCGCCAGGACGTAGTCGAACCGCCCCAGCGACGCACAGAGCATATCGCCGGAGGTAAAAGTGACCTGGCGTCGGTATTCCTGCGGCAGGCGGTCCTCGGCGATCTGCACCAGCGCGGGCGAGATATCGGTGGCGAGCACCTCCGCGCCGCGCTTGGCCAGCTCAATGGTCATCTGCCCCGCGCCGCACCCGGCATCCAGCACCCGTGCGCCGGTCAGATCGGCGGGCAGGCGGCTCAGCATCAGATTGCGCATCCGGTCGCGCCCGGCCCGCACCGTCTGGCGAATCTTCGAGACCGGCGCGTCAGAGGTCAGCCGCTCCCAGGTGCGGGTGGCGGTCTGGTCAAAATAGGTCTCTACCCGGTTCAGCGTGGCGCTGTACCGGGGAGCGGCCGTGTCAGAGAGGGTGACCTCATCGCGCATCAATCAAATCCCAGAAGCTCAAAGATATCCCGGTCCGGCAGCGGGGCCGGGGCCAGCGGCTCTGTCCCGTTCCACAGGGTTTCGGCCAGGCGGATGTATTCCTTGCGGACCTGAACGATCTCTTCGTCGTCAGCCATCTCGAACAGCGTCTTTTTCTTGAGCCGCGAGCGGCGGATCGCATCCAGATCGGGCATATGCGCAATGCGGTTGAAGCCCACGGTCTTGCAGTAGCGGTCCACCTCGTCGGTTTCACGCGAGCGGTTGGCCACACAGCCGGCCAGCCGGACCTTGTAGTTGGCTGATTTGGCCTGCACGGCGGCGATGATGCGGTTCATCGCGTAGATGCTGTCGAAATCGTTGGCGGTGACGATCAGGGCACGGTCGGCATGTTGCAGGGGGGCGGCAAACCCGCCGCACACCACATCGCCCAGGACGTCAAAGATCACCACGTCGGTATCTTCCAGCAGGTGGTGCTGCTTGAGCAGTTTCACCGTCTGGCCCACAACATAGCCGCCACAGCCGGTGCCGGCGGGCGGCCCCCCGGCCTCGACGCATTTCACACCGTTGAAACCTTCGAAGACAAAATCTTCGGCGCGCAGCTCTTCGGGGTGGAAATCCACGTCCTTGAGGATGTCGATGACCGTGGGCACAAGGCTGCCGGTCAGGGTAAAGGTGCTGTCGTGCTTGGGATCGCAGCCGATCTGAAGCACCCGTTTGCCCAGCATCGAAAACGCTGCCGAGAGGTTCGAGGATGTCGTGGATTTGCCGATCCCGCCTTTCCCGTAGACGGAAAAGACCTTGGCCCCCTCGATCTTGGCGCTGTCGTCCTGATGCACCTGCACCGATCCTTCGCCGTCTTGTCCGCGCAAGGTCGGTGGCGTTCTGTCCAATGGGCTCATGTCATCGTCCTTTCCAAGGGGCGCATTCCCCGGTTTGTGTTTTGGTCGCGAGGATCATTGCGCTGCGATCCCTTCGAGCTGGTCCTCAAGCGCGTCGGCTGCCTCTTGCAAGGCGGCCAGCGTGTCGGCGTCGGGGCTCCAGTATTTGCGGTCATGTGCTTCGAGCAGCCGGTTGGCCATGCGGCTCGAGGCGGTCGGGTTGAGATCAGCGAGCCGCTGGCGCATCTCGGCATCCAGCACGAAGGTCTCGGAAATCCGCTGGTAGACCCAAGGGTCGACCTGACCGGTGGTGGCCGACCAGCCCATGGTGTTGGTCACCTGCGCTTCGATCTGGCGGACGCCTTCGGCGCCATGCTTGAGCAGCCCCTCGAAAAACTTCGGATTGAGGCTGCGCGAGCGGGTTTCCAGGGCGACCTGTTCCTTGAGCGTGCGGACCTTGCCCGCCCCGCGGGTCTGGTCGCCGATGTAGACCGCCGCGTCAGAGCCCTTGGCGCGTTTCACCGCGCGGGCGATGCCGCCCAGCGTGTCAAAATAATGATCCACCGTCGTGACACCAAGCTCGACCGATTCAAGGTTCTGATAGGCCACATCGACCTCGGCGAGCGTCGCCTGCAGCAGATCGGCATTGGCTGCGGCCTTGCCATCGGTGCCATAGGCAAAGCTCTTGCGCGCCTCATAGGCGTCAGCCAGTTCGTCCTCATCGCCAAAGGCGGAGCTGTCGACCAGTTGGTTGACGTTGGAGCCATAGGCCCCTTCGGCGTTGGAAAAGACCCGCAGCGCGGCCTCCTGCAGGGTGCAACCGGCCTTCTCGGCATAGGCCAGCGCATGGGCGCGGATGAAGTTCTGCTCCAGCGGTTCCTCGGCCAGGGCGCATTTCTGCGCGGCCTCGGCCAGCATCCGGGTCTGCAAGGGCAGAAGATCGCGGAAAATCCCCGACAGCGTCATGATGACATCGACGCGGGGGCGGCCGAGGTCTTCCAGCGGAACAAGATCGGCCCCGGCCAGGCGGCCAAAGCTGTCAAAGCGGGGGGTGCAGCCCATCAGCGCCAGCGCCTGCGCAATCGGGCCGCCGTCGGATTTGATGTTGTCGCTGCCCCAAAGCACCAGCGCGACGGTGCGCGGCAGGGTGTCGTGGGTGTCCAGCAGCAGTTGCGCCTGTCGGGCTCCGTCCTGACACGCATAAGCGGTCGGCATGCGGAAGGGGTCAAAGGCATGGATGTTGCGCCCCGTGGGCAGGATGTCGGCGGACCGGATCAGATCGCCACCTGGGACCGGCTCGATATAGCGGGCCGAGAGCGCCCGGCTGAGCGCCTCCAGTTCGGTGTCTTCCTGCAGCATCCGATCGACGCGGTCGCGGGTCTCGTCATCCGCATGCTCCATGACTGCGAGGTAGTCGGCGCGGGCCGCATCGCTGAGCGGCTGGCCGACGATGTGCAACCCGTCGGGGATCAGGGCGTCTTCGGTCTCCAGCAGCTTGAGCCAGAGCGCATCGGGGGCGGTCTCGCCCAGATCAACGGCCTCGGCCTGCACCGCGATCAGCGCTTCCAGTTCGTCCCGTTCGGGGGAGGCGGCGTCAAGGCTGCGCCAACGCGTCAGACTGTCTTTCAGCTCCAACAGCCCTTTGTAGAGACCGGAAGCGGCCAACGGCGGGGTGAGATGCGTGATAGTCACAGCCCCCGAGCGCCGCTTGGCGAGGGTCGCTTCGGAAGGGTTGTTGGCGGCATAGAGATAAATATTCGGCATCTCGCCGATCAGCCGGTCGGGCCAGTCGTAGGCCCCCATGCCCGCCTGCTTGCCCGGCATGAACTCAAGGGCCCCATGCATGCCGAAATGCAGGATCGCATCCGCTTTCAGCGTGTTCTTGAGCCACAGGTAGAAGGTGACAAAGGCATGCGTGGGGGCGAAACCTTTTTCAAAGAGCAGCCGCATCGGGTCGCCTTCGTAGCCAAAGGTGGGCTGCACGCCGACAAAGACCTTGCCGAAATGCGCGCCCAGCACAAAGACGCCGCGCCCGTCGGACTGGATACGGCCGGGGGCCGGGCCCCAGACGGCCTCAATGGCGGCCAGTGGCGGGGTGGTTCTGACGATGGTATCGGCGCTGACGTGGTCTGCGACATTGGCCTCCTGGCCGTATTGGCTGGCGTTGCCTTGCAGGACGCGGGCGCGCAGATCATCGACCGTGTCGGGCACCTCAACCGTGTAGCCATCCGCCTTGAGGCGATGTAAGATATTGAAAAGGCTCTCAAAAACACTCAGGTAGGCGGCTGTGCCAACGGCACCGGCATTGGGCGGGAAGCCAAAGAGAACGATGCCGACGGTCTTGTCTGCATTGGCCTTGCGCCGCAGTCCGGCCAGCCGCGCGGTCTTTTCCACCAGGCTCTCGATGCGTTCAACGCAAGGCGCCATGGCCTTGCAGTCAGAGGCGCGCGGGCAGTTGTAATGACACCCGTCGCAGCCTTCCTCGCCATGTCGTCCGGCAAAGACCGTGGGGTTGGTGGCGCCGTCCAGTTCCGGCAGGGCGATGAGCATCGTCGTCTCGATGGGGCCGAGCCCCTGAGCGGAGGCGGTCCATTGCCCGAGGGTCTGGAATTCCAGCGGGTGGGCGGCGATGTAGGGCACATCAAGCGCTTTGAGCACCTCGATCGCGGCGTCGTTATCGTTGTACGCGGGGCCGCCGACCAGTGAGAACCCGGTCAGCGAGACCAGCGCATCAACTGTCGCCCCCTGCGCATCGCGGAAATAGGCCTCGATGGCTGGGCGCCCGTCGAGACCCCCCGCAAAGGCGGCGCGCACCGCGATACCGCGCGCCTCAAAGGCCCGGATCACGGCGTCATAATGGGCGGTATCCGACGACAGCACGTAGGATCGCATCATCAGCAGCCCGACAGTGGTCGTGGCGTCCTTGGGGACGGGCAGGGCGCTGATGTCCGTGGTGATCCGCTCGGGCAGGTCGGGGTGATACAGACCGGAATCGGGGTAGTCGATGGGGGCTGCGGCCTCGGGCGCTTTGGCCCAGCCGGTGTCTTTTGCGTAGCGGTTGAGCAAAAAGCGCAGCATCGCCTCGACGTTGTCATCAGAGCCGCCGAGCCAGTATTGCATGGTCAGGAACCAGGCGCGCAGATCCTGGCTCTTGCCGGGGATAAAGCGCAGGATTTTGGGCAGGCGGCGCAGCAATGCCATCTTGTCCGCGCCCGAAGAACTGGAAGGCTTGGAGGAGCCGCGCAGCTTTTTCATCAGCTTCATGGTGCCCGACTGCGGCGCCATCATATCGAGCGATCCCATGCGGGTCAGCTTGACGATGGCGGCATCGGCAATCACGCCGATCATTGCGTCACATTCGTCGCGACGCCTCTCAAGGCTGGGCAGGATGCGGGCGACGTGTTCTTCGAGAAAGAGCAGGTTAGCCACGACGATGTCGCCGGTCTCGACAGCTTCGCGGGCGGCCTCGAAAGACCCCGGTGTTTCGCCCCATTCGGCGGCTGCGTGGATGGAGATGCTCAGACCCGGATAGTCCATCGCCAGGCGGTCCGCGGCCCGCATGGCAGGGCCTGCGGCATGGCTGTCCAGCGTCAGGATCACGACGCGGTAGCCGGGCAGGGCGCCCTTTATCATGCCGTCATCGCGCATAATGGGCCTTTGCCTCGTAGAGGGTTTCGACGCTGATCTCATCGACGCCGCGTTCACTGGCGAAGGTTTCGGTATTGCGCCGTGCCTTGCCGCGCACGAAGAAGGGGATTTTTTTCAGCTCTTTTTCAGCCGCCGGGAGCCAGACGACGGAAACGGGACCAGCGGGGCCGGCCTCGGGCGGCATTGAGCCCCCCGCGTCCGGCGTGGACGCCTGCGGCGCCACCGGCGCGTGGCCACCATGGTGCGAGGGACCTGCCGCATCGTGGAATTCAAAATCATCGCGGAACATATGCAGCAGGTGTTCTTCAAGGCCCATCACAAGCGGATGCACCCAGGTGTCAAAGAGCACATTTGCCCCCTCGATCCCCATTTGCGGGCTGTAGCGGGCGGGGAAATCCTGCACATGCACGGGCGCGGAGATCACGGCACAGGGAATGCCCAGCCGTTTGCCGATGTGCCGTTCCATCTGGGTACCGAGAATCATCTCGGGCTGCAGCGCCTCAATGGCGCGCTCGACCTCAAGATAGTCGTCGGTGATCAGCGCCTCGACGCCATAGTCGCGGGCCAGCGCCCGGACCGGGCGTGCCATCTCACGGTTATAGCACCCCAGGCCAACCACCTCGAACCCCATTTCGTCGCGCGCGACCCGCGCGGCGGCAACAACATGGGTGCCGTCGCCAAAGAGAAAGACGCGTTTGCCGGTCAGATAGGTGCTGTCGACGGATTTCGAGTACCAGGGCAGGCGCAGGCGGCTGTCATCGAGATAGGGCGCGACCCCGGTGAGAGCTGCGACCTCGGCCACGAAATCGCGGGTGGCGCCGACGCCGATGGGCACGATCTTGGTGTAGGGTTGGCCCAGCTCGCGTTCCAGCCAGCGGGCGGCGGATTCGGCGGTTTCGGGATACATCAGCACATTGAAATGCGCCGCCCCCATCCGCGCGATATCACTGGGCGAAGCGGTCATCGGAGCCACCACATTCACGCTGATGCCCATGTCTGACAGCAGGCTGGTGATTTCGGTAATGTCGTCGCGGTGCCGGAACCCCAGCGCGGTCGGCCCGATCAGGTTGCAGCTTACTTGCGCGCTGCGCGCCATCGGTTTGGCCAATGTGCGCACGATCTGAAAGAAGGTCTCATCCGCGCCGAAGTTTTCCTTGCGCTGGTAGCTGGGCAGCTCCAGCGGGATCACGGGCACCGGGATGCCCATCGTCTCGGCCATGCCGCCGGGGTCGTCCTGGATCAGTTCTGCCGTGCAGGAGGCCCCGACAATCAGCGCCTCGGGTTGGAACCGTTCATAGGCGTCCTGTAGCGACTGTTTGAAGAGATTCGCCGTATCAGAGCCAAGATCGCGCGCCTGGAATGTCGTGTAGCTGACCGGCGGGCGGTGGTCGCGCCGCTCGATCATGGTGAAAAGCAGATCGGCGTATGTATCGCCCTGCGGGGCGTGCAGCACGTAGTGCAGGCCGGTCATGCCGGTGGCGACGCGCATGGCCCCCACATGGGGCGGGCCCTCGTATGTCCAGACCGTGAGCTTCATTCGGCGGCCTCCACCTTGAGCAGGTCCGCCCGGCGCACAGGCCGCGAGAAGAGCCCGGCGAGATCGCCTGCCTGTTCGTAGAAATGCACCGGGGTAAAGACCAGCTCGATCGCCCATTTGGTGGCGAGGCCTTCCGCCTCGAGCGGGTTGGCCAGACCGAGACCGCAGACCGTGAGGTCGGGGCGCGCGGCGCGGCAACGGTCAAGCTGCAGATCGACATCCTGACCTTCGGAAATCGTGGGGCCCTGGGCGAGCATGTCCAGATCCGGGCCGATGATGCCCTTATGGACGAAGGGGGAGCCCACCTCGACCGCCTCCATGCCGCATTCACGGGTCAGAAAGCGCGCCAGCGGTATCTCCAACTGGCTGTCGGGGAAGAAAAAGATCGACTTGCCGCGCAGCATTTCGGAGGCCTGCGCGATGGCCTTGCGCGCGCGGGCACGGGGGGCGTCGGTGACCCGCGCAAAGGTCTCGGGATCGACGCCGAACTCATCGGCGATGGCCCGCAACCAGGCGGTTGTGCCCTCTTCGCCAAAGGGGAAGGGGGCAGGCAGGTGGCGCGCGCCGCGCCGTTCCAGGGCGGCATGGGTATCGCCGAGGAAGGGTTGTGTCAGGGCAAAGACGGTGTTTTCGCCGCAACCCAGGTCGCTTTCCGCCCGGGGCGCGGGGAGCACCTTGATCGGGCCGATGCCCATTTCTTCCAGCAAGGAGACGGCCTGCTCTTCGACCACATCGGGCAGCGCCCCCACCAGCAGCAACTGCCGCGTGTCGGTCTCGGGCAGCACGGGCACCATGCAGGCGAGGCAGGCGTCTTCGCCCTGGGTGAATGTTGTCTCGATACCGGAGCCCGAGAAATTCAGCACCCGCACCGAGGGTGCGTAGCGCTCCGTCATGCGTTCAGCGGCGCGGCTGAGGTCGAGCTTGATGACTTCGGAGGGGCAGGACCCGACGAGAAAGAGCTGTTTGATATCGGTGCGACGGGCCAGAAGCTGATCGACCACCTTGTCGAGCTCTTCCTGTGCATCGGCAAGCCCGGCAAGATCGGTTTCCTCCAGAATCGCGGTGCCAAAGCGCGGTTCGGCAAAAATCATCACGCCTGCGGCGGATTGCAGAAGATGCGCACAGGTGCGGCTGCCGACCACCAGAAAGAACGCATCCTGCATCTTGCGGTGCAGCCAGATGATTCCCGTCAGGCCGCAGAAGACTTCGCGCTGGCCGCGCTGTTTTAGAATCGGTTCTTCACGGCAGCCGCCGCTGGCTGGAATACGAGGCAGTTCGGTCATGCGGGGACCTCCGAAGCGGGGCTTGATGCCGCTGCAGCCTGCAGGCGCGCGGCGCGCAATTTGAGGACAAACTGGATGGCGTTGATGACGTAGGCGGCATAGGCGGCCAGTGCCAAAATCATCAGCGAGGTGGTGCTCATCGCCGCGGTGAAAAGCGCCCAGAGATAGGCGGTGTGCAGCGCGATAACGGCGAAGGAAAAGACGTCCTCCCAAAAGAAAGCGGGCGCGAAAAGGTATTGACCGAAAACGATTTTTTCCCAAATCGCACCGGTCACCATGATGAGGTAAAGGATCATGGTCTTGGCCACGATGGACCATGTCGCGATCACGTAGCCTTCGCCGTTCCAAAGGTAGCGGATCACCAGCACGAGAGAGACCAGAAAGACCAGGAATTGCAGCGGGGCCAGCACGCCCTGAATGGTTGTCCAGACGGTGGCATCCCTGCGCGCGCGTTCCTCTGCCGTGTACAAGCCGACCGGTACCGAATTTCGCGCCGAATGTCCGTGCATTTAGGGAGTCACCTTTGCTGCCATCTGGAACAAAG
Source organism: Roseobacter weihaiensis (assembly GCF_020622345.1). GTDB lineage: Bacteria > Pseudomonadota > Alphaproteobacteria > Rhodobacterales > Rhodobacteraceae > Roseobacter > Roseobacter weihaiensis. The sequence goes on from NZ_JACNMO010000024.1 coordinate 35,653, forward strand.
CTAGCGGCTTTCGCAGAAAAGTGTCAACTAAAACTTACACTGCCGAAGCGGTTTGTTTACAGTTGGGTTTTGCCCCAAAAATGGGCGAATGAGCGGTAAACCCTACAATAATTGAATAAATGCTCGATTTCCTGCTGATTTTTCTATGCCGAGCAGGTAAAAACTGTCAATTTGATTTGACATTTGCCTGTCAAGGGTAGACGATTTTCGCCATACCGACTCTGTGCAGGCCTCTGCTTGTGCGTTCCAAGGAAAGAGTTGGCCGAGGATGAGCCATGTCGATGGACGATCAAATTGACCCGCGTGGCGTTCAGCGCAATCGACCCGAACACGTAGATGCGCTCGCGTCGACCGTTATATCTGTCCTGAGGGGCAGGCAGGTCGTTTCCTGTGAGGGCCTGCGCCAGTTTGTACTCGATCACATGGTGCGTCTGACATTGGCGTCAAGTGGCTTTTCGGCGGCGGACCTGTTGGCGGAGTTGCGCGGCCACCGGCTGACCGTGGATGCCATCATTGATCTTTACGTCCCTGCCACCGCCCGCCTGCTGGGCGAGCTCTGGGTGGACGACAGGATCAGTTTTGCCGAGGTCACCATCGGGGTCATGCGCCTGCAGGCGCTCCTGAGCGAGGCCACGGCGACGACAGGGTTCACGTCTCCTACAGAAGAGGCAGAGCTGAACACGCTGGTCGTGGTGCCAAATGACGAACAGCACTTTCTGGGGGCGAGCGTTGTGGCAGGCCAGATGCGCCGCATGGGCTGCGATGTCGCGATGTCCTACGACGAAGATGCTGCGACCCTGACCACGCGACTGATGCAGGGTATCCCCGACCTTGTGCTGATTACCTGCGCACGGCGAGAGACCCTTGAAAGTGTTGCGCGAACGGTGCAGACAATCCGAACCGCCGCCCCAACAGGTCCGATTGTGGCCGTCGGCGGTGCGATGAAGATGAAAGAAAAAGACGTGATTGATTTGACGGGCGCCGATATCGTAACGAATGTCGCTGAGGAAGCGGTCGCATATTGTACGAAGCGCAAGATTTCTCAGAAATTTTTATGAAAACCGGCGGCAACACTTTTTGGAGCAGCGGATCAGTACCGCTGATTGAGCCGGAATTTCTCAGTAGTATTATTGGGGCCGCCGCGGATATCGCGCTGGTCGTATCGGCTGAGGCGATCATCCTGTCGGTTGTCATCAATCAACACAGCGAGTCCTTTGGCAATCTCAAGCACTGGGAGGGGCGCCCGATTGCCGATTTCCTGACGCGCGAGTCCATTCCCAAATTTGAAAAGGCCCATGCCTCCTATCTGGTTGGCGAGGTGCCCAAAAAGCAATTGGAGCTGAATCACACTGACAATGCCGTTTGGCAATATCCTGTCCGCTATACCTTTCACCGGTTCGGTCAGGAGAATGCAGCCCTGTTGCTGGGCCGTGATTTGCGCCCGATTGCCGAGACGCAACAGCAGCTGGTGCAGGCCCAGATCGCTCTGGAGCAAGGCTATGAAGCGCGCCGCGAATTTGATGCGCGGTACCGGGTGCTGTTGGCCAACATCAAACAGGCGGTGGTTTTTGTCTCCGTTCAGAGCGGGCGGGTCGAAGATGCCAATGAGGCGGCGGCCACGCTGCTGGGGCTGAGCACGGATGCCCTGCGCGGCAGCGCGTTCGCCCAGAATTTCGCGGACCGCTCCAGTGTGGAGCTGACGGAAAGCCTGATGAACGCGACGCTTGCCGAAGAGGGCGGGCGCGTGACCCTGACGGCCAGCCGCACGAAGGCCACGATCATCGCCTACCCTGTTGTGTTCCGCGCTGGCGGGCAGCGGGTTCTGATGTGCCGTCTGGCCATCGAAGGGGAGGAGAAGAGTGCACCCGATACCGCCTCTGAACATGCCTTGGCGCTTTTCCGGGCGGGCAGTGATGCCATGCTCTTCATGTCGCCCAAGGGCAACATCGTCTCTGTAAACGAAAGCTTCCTCGATCTGGTGGGGGCCGCGCATTTGTCTGACGTTGTGGGCCGCAGTCTTGGCGATTTTCTTGGCCGGGGTCAGATTGATCTGGCCGTGCTGACCGACCAGCCGCAACGGTCGGGGCGTATGAAGATTTATGCCACCAAGCTGATCAACGATCTCGGCACGCGTCTGGCGGTGGAGATTTCCGCAACCCATCTGGTCGACAGTGATGTGCCCGCCATCGGGTGCATTATCAGGGACGTCAGCCGGGCGGAGACCGCCCGCGCGGCCACGGGCGGCGGCGGGGCGGCACAGGTTCCGGCCGAGCCTGCACGCAATGTCATGGATCTGGTCGGTTCGGCCTCGCTCAAGGATATCGTGGCTGAAACGACGGATGTGGTCGAGAAGATGTGCATCGAGACAGCGGTCGAACTCACCGGGAATAATCGGGTGGCGGCGGCTGAAATGCTGGGCCTGTCCCGGCAAAGCCTTTACGTGAAGCTGCGCAAATACGGTCTGCTGAGTAAAAACGGCTAGTTTGACGCGCCAGACCCTATTGCACCGACTCAAAGTGTCAGCCATAGTTGACACATGTCTGTCACTCAGATCATACAGTCGCGGCGATATCCGGAGCCCGCAGCCGCCTTGCGGCTTATCAAGCCGATCACCTGGTTCCCGCCGATGTGGGCCTATCTTTGTGGGGTTGTCTCCTCTGGCGTGTGGCCTGCCGGGCAATGGGGTCTGGTGATCCTTGGTGTTGTTCTCGCGGGGCCGATTGTCTGCGGGATGAGCCAGGCGGCCAATGACTGGTGCGACCGCCATGTCGATGCGATCAATGAACCCGACAGACCGATTCCTTCGGGGCGCATTCCGGGCCGTTGGGGATTGTGGATCGCCCTGGCGATGACAGCTCTTTCGCTTCTCGTGGGCTGGCAGCTTGGCCCTTGGGGCTTTGGGGCGACGGTGGTGGGCGTGCTGGCGGCCTGGGCCTATTCGGTCGAACCCATCCGCCTGAAACGCTCCGGCTGGTGGGGCCCGGGGCTGGTGGGGCTCAGCTACGAGACCCTGCCGTGGTTCACCGGTGCTGCCGTCCTGAGTGCGGGCGCGCCGAGCTTACCTGTTATCACGGTCGCATTGCTTTATGGGATTGGCGCGCATGGGATCATGACGCTGAATGATTTCAAGGCCTTGGAAGGCGACCGGCAGATGGGAGTGAATTCCCTGCCCGTGACGCTGGGGCCGGTGCGGGCCGCGCAGGTGGCCTGCATTGTGATGGCGGTGCCGCAGGCCATTGTCGTGGGGCTTTTGTTTTTCTGGGACAAGCCGCTGCATGCCGCAGGGGTCGGTGCGGTTTTGCTGCTGCAATTCTGGGCCATGACCGTGATGTTCAAGGACCCCAAGGCCAAAGCGCCCTGGTATAACGGCACCGGCGTGCTGCTTTATATCAGTGGGATGATGGTCACCGCCTTTGCCGTGCGGGGGCTGATCTGATGCTGAGCTGGTTTGGCATTGCGCGGCTGGGGTTGGTGCAGATGTCGCTGGGCGCGATTGTCGTGCTGACCACGGCGACAATGAACCGGGTGATGGTGGTCGAGTTGGCGATGCCCGCGATCCTGCCGGGTCTGTTGGTCTCCCTATACTACGGCACCCAGTTCTTGCGCCCGCGCTTTGGCCATGGGGCCGATCAGGGGGGGCGCCGTACCCCCTGGATTCTGGGCGGCGTTGCGCTGCTGGCCGCCGGCGCCATATCGGCTGCCCTTTCTGTCGGATTGATGGAGCGGGCGGCCTGGATGGGGATTGCGGCGGCGGTGCCGTCTTTCCTGTTGATTGGTCTGGGCATCGGCTCGGCAGGCACGAATCTGCTGGCGCTGTTGTCTACCCGCGTCAGTGCGGCGCGGCAGGCCCCGGCCGGCAGTCTGGTCTGGATCATGATGATCTTTGGCCTTGCCGCCACCGGCATCACCGCCGGCCTGTTGCTTGATCCTTACACGCACACACGTCTGGTTGTGGTGACGCTTGGGGTCTGCGCTGTGGCGCTCTGCCTGAGTGTTGTTGGCATCTGGGGGCAGGAGCGGGGTGAGAAACGTGTCATCGAAAAGAAGCAAGGCGACTTCCGCGGTGTGGTCCGTGCGCTCTGGACCGATCGGAGGGTGCGGATTTTCACCATTTTCGTCTTTGCCTCCATGCTGGCCTACAACCTGCAGGACCTCATTCTTGAACCCTTCGCGGGCCATGTCTTTGGCCTGTCGGTGGGCGAAAGCACCAAGCTGGGCGGCATGCACCACGCCGGGGCGCTTGCAGGGATGGTCACGGTGCTTTTTGCCGGTACGTTTCTGGCGCGCTGGGTGACCGTTTCCCTGCGGGTCTGGGTTGTCGGCGGCTGCCTTTTGTCCGGGGTTTCGCTGGGGGGGCTGGCCTATGGCGGCCTGCATGCGAGCACCTGGCCGATTGCGGCGAATGTCTTTGTTCTCGGCTTGGCCAATGGTGCTTTCGCCGTGGCGGCCATCGGCGCGATGATGGGCCTGGCCCGCGAAGGCGGCGATGGCAGTGAAGGTCTGCGCATGGGTCTTTTTGGCGCGGCACAGGCCATCGCCTTTGGGCTGGGGTCTTTTGCGGGCACCGCCATGGTCGACATCATGCGCCTGCTCACATCGATGGACGCGCTGGCTTACGGCAGCGTCTTTGCCTTCGAAGGTTTTGTTTTCTTGGTCGCGGCAGCCCTTGCGCTGCGGCTGACCTCACCCACCGCAGGCGCTGAGGCGCGACCTGCCCTGATGCCGGGAGAATGATCTATGTATGATGTTGTCGTTGTTGGAGGTGGCCCATCGGGGGCCACGGCAGCCCTTGATCTGGTCAATTCAGGCCATAAGGTCGCGTTGCTGGACCGCGAAGGGCGGATCAAGCCCTGCGGCGGGGCGATCCCGCCGCGTCTGATGCAGGATTTTCACATCACCGAAGATCAGCTTCTGGCCAAGGTGAACACCGCGCGCATGATCTCTCCCACCGGGCGGCATGTGGATATCCCCATCGAGAACGGCTTTGTCGGTATGGTGGATCGCAAGGAATTCGACCCCTTCCTGCGCGCCCGCGCAGCAGAGGCCGGGGCTGAATACTTCACCGGCACATTCGTGCGGATCGACCGCCCGGAGGGCACGCCCGTGGTGATCTACCGTGACAAGGCCACGCAGGAGGAACGCGAGTTGCCCTGCAAGCTGGTGATCGGGGCGGATGGTGCGAAATCCCGCGTCGGGCTGGCAGAGGTCAAGGACGCCGACAAGGTGCCGCTGGTCTTTGCCTATCACGAGATCATCAAGGCCCCGCCAAAATCCGCCATCTACGACCCCCAGCGCTGCGATGTCATTTATGACGGTGCGATTTCGCCCGATTTTTATGGTTGGGTTTTCCCGCATGGCAACAGCGCCAGCGTGGGCATGGGGACCGAGCAGTCCTCGGTCAACCTCAAGGAGGCGACAGCCGCCCTGCGTGTGGCCTCGGGTCTGGCGGATTGCGAAACCATTCGCAAGGAGGGTGCGCCGATCCCGCTGCGCCCGCTGGATCGGTGGGACAACGGCAAAGACGTGTTGCTGGCGGGCGATGCCGCGGGTGTCGTGGCCCCCAGTTCCGGCGAAGGCATCTATTATGCCATGGTCGGGGGTCGTGTGGCCGCCACGGCCTGTGCGGCCACGCTCGCCTCGGGCCGGGTCAAGGATCTGCGGCTGGCGCGGCAGCTTTTCATGAAAGAGCATAAAATGGTCTTTCGGGTGCTGGGTTCCATGCAGAATGCCTATTACCGCAGCGACGAGCGGCGCGAACGTTTTGTCTCACTCTGCCATGATATCGATGTGCAGCGGCTGACGTTCGAAGCCTATATGAACAAGAAGCTCGTCCGGGCGCGGCCCATGGCGCATCTGAAGATCGGCCTGAAAAACCTTGCGCATCTGACGGGCATTGTGGCAACGACACGTGTATGACCATCATGATCCCGGCCTGGGTCAACGGAAATCTGACCCCGGTTGAAAAACTCGAAGCCCATGTGAAGGGGCTGCGACACAAGGCGGTTTCCGTCTTTGTGCTCAAGGGCGACAAGGTGCTGATGCAGCAGCGCGCCCTGTGCAAATACCACACGCCCGGGCTCTGGACGAATACCTGCTGTACCCATCCCGCATGGGATGAGGCCCCCGGTGCCTGCGCGGTGCGTCGGCTGGACGACGAGCTGGGCCTCAAAGGTCTGACCCCGCACCACCGACACCATCTGGAGTACCGCGCCGAGGTGGGCGGTGGCCTGATCGAGCATGAGGTGGTCGATGTCTTTGTTGCCAATGCCGACGACAGCCTGCAGATCGACCCCAACCCCGAGGAGGTGATGGCGGTGGAATGGGTGCGGTTCCCAGATCTTTTGATCCAGGTCGAAAACGCGCCCGACCGGTTTACCCCGTGGCTGCGCATCTACCTGCGCGATCACGCCAAGACGATTTTTGGTAGCCTGGCCGAGACCGCCACCAGCTGACTATCTGCCTTTCCCACCCGCATCCGCACGCGCCGCCGACGCGCAGGAGCCCGGTTGATCCGGATCGCAGGTCCGATACGTCCCATTGCTTGACCGCACGCTATGGGTCACAGCGCTCCCATCAGGGCCGGCAATTGTCCGGGTACGCAGTTCAGTGGGCTGGCCATTCAGCTCGATTGTCTGAAACGTTTCGCTTTCGATCGTGGAGCAGGCGCCCAGCAGAAAAAGGGCCGCGCCCAGATATCCGGTCCGTGTCATTCTAAACTATCCTTTCTTGCCGAAAAGGCTTGTGAACATTTGAAAGACATGTGGTCGGACGTGGGAAAAATCGACAGTAATCGACCGTGGCCCACGGTGAAGTGATCCATGGCGGTTTTGTCGTGTTCCAGAGTTGGTCTGTGTAATCAACATTATGTTAAAAAATTAACTATCGATACAATATATATATATATGCATGTACCTTGGTCCATGTGCGCCGCGGACATTTCTGGCCTCGATATCAGCGGTGCCGCTGGTGCCTGTGATGATATTGAGGCTGCGCTGCTGGTCTGACGCCAAGGTGCCAAAACGCTCAAATGCATCCTCCATATGCGGCAGGATCGTGTCTTTACGGATGACGACCAGGTGATGCAACGGCAGAAAGTTCAGCAGCACCGGGGCATCCGGTGCGGATTGGAACACCAGCGAGCCGGTTTCCGCAATGCCCGCATCGGCAAATGTCACGGCCACGGGTTCGTCCATCCGGGCGCTTGCCGCAGTCTCAAACCCGGTCCAATCAAGCGCGGTCAGACTGTCGCGGGGCTGCAGCGCGATATGCTGTGCTAGGCCATTTTCCGTAAGATACGCGGCAATGGCGGCAGGCAACGCGCTCAGACCCGAAAGCGGTTCCACTGTTGCCGTGACGGTGTCGGACGTCGCCTTTGCCACAAACCTCTCATAGGTGGGCCGGTCGGGGAATGTCGCGCGAAACCCATCCGGTTCTGCGATCAGGGCGGCGGCAAGTTCAGCGATACCGGAGGGGTCGCCTTTCCCGTTGACCCGGTCGATCTTGGCAAGAATGGCGTCGCGGGACATCGGCTAATGCCTTTTCTTCTTGTACTGCTGCATGAAGGTGCCCGCCTCGGGCTGGGGCAGATCACGGGTCCGGGTCCAGCCGCCGGCCAGTGGCACCGCGCTGATCTTGCCGCGCCCCCGCGCCAGGACCCGCAGCCCGATATTGGCCGCCCCCGTGGCCAGCCGGTAAAGCGCGGGCCGCGTGGCCAGCATCGCCCAGAGCCGCAGGCTCCATGCCGTCCTAGGGCTTGCCATACCGGCATCAAACTGTCGCGCGCGCAGCGACCGCAGCATGTCAGGCAGGGGGATGTTCACCGGGCAAACCTCCTTGCAGCGGCCATTGAGCGTACAGGCGTTGGGCAAATCCTTGGACCCTTTCAACCCGGTCATTGCAGGGGTCAGCACCGACCCCATCGGACCGGGATAGACCGCGCCGTAGGCATGCCCGCCCACCGCGGAATAGACCGGGCAATGGTTCATGCAGGCCCCGCAGCGAATGCAGCGTAACATCGGGCGCAGGAAATCCGACAGCATGTCAGAGCGGTGGTTGTCTACCAGCACGATGTGCACCCTCTCTGGTCCGTCGCGGTCCCCTGCCCGCTTGGGCCCGTTGTAAAAGGTGGTGTATTGCGTGATCTCCGTCCCGATCGCGGCGCGGGACAGCAGCCGCAGGAACACGGCGGCATGCTTCAGGCTCGGGACCATCTTCTCAATGCCCACGGTCACGATATGGGTCCTGGGCGGGGTGGTGGTCAGCTCGGCATTGCCCTCGTTTGTCACCGTGATGAAAGAGCCTGTGTCCGCAATCAGGAAATTCGCGCCCGAGATCGAGATGTCGGCATTGAGGAACTTGGGCCGCAGCTCGCGTCGCGCGCTTTCCACCAGGGCGGGCACGTCCTGGGTGGCACTCGGTTGCGCGTGTTTGTCCGCAAAGAGCTCCGCCACCTGTTCATGGGTCTTGTGCATCGCGGGCATCACGATATGCGAAGGCGGGTCCCCGGCGAGCTGAATGATATGCTCGGCCAGATCGGTCTCGATCCGTTCGACACCTGCCTCGGCAAGCGCCTCACCGATGCCGATCTCCTCGCCCAGCATGGACTTCACGCGGGTGGCGGTCTTGGCCCCTTCCGCGGTGCAGATGTCGGTCACGATCTTGCGCGCCTCGGCCGGGGTGGCGGCCCAATGGACCTGCGCGCCGCTGGCGATGGCGTTTTGTTCGAACTGCCGCAGGTAATGACCCAGATTGTCGAGCGTGTGATCCTTGATCTTTTGCGCGGTCTCGCGGGCCTGGGCGTATTGCGGAAAATCAGCGATTACCCTGGCGCGTCGGCTGCGCAGCAGGGTCGTTGTCCGGTCCAGGGCGAGTTTGAGCGTTGGTTCAGCCAACGCGCGGGTCACGTTTTGGGAAAACCGATGCGACGTCTGTTTCATTTGAGCCTCGGGGCGCAGATGCCGGGGCCGTCTGCCATGCCTGCCAGCACTTCAACCGTGTGAAAGACGCGCAGGTCCGATCCGTCGCGGCTCAGCTTGCCGGCCATGTTCATCAGGCACCCCATATCGCCCCCCAACAGGGTGTCCGCATCGGTTGCTTTGATTTTGGCGGCCTTCTCCGCCACGATCGCGGTGGAAAGTTCGGGGTATTTCACGCAGAAGGTCCCGCCGAACCCGCAGCATTCGGTGTTGCCCTCAAGCGGCACCAGATCGAGCGCATCGACCTCGGCCAGCAGCGCGCGCGGCTGATCGTGCACTCCCAGATCCCGCAGGCCGGAGCAACTATCGTGATAGGTGGCGGTGCCGGGGTAACGAACACCCTTGGGTGTGTAGTGCAACACATCGGTCAGGAAACTCAGAATCTCCCAGGTTTTGGCCGAGACGGGCTTTTGTCGGGCCTGCCAGTCCGGATCGTCCTGAAACAATTCCCCATAATGGCTGCGGATCATGCTGGCGCAGGACCCGGAGGGCACGACGATATAGTCAAAAGGTTCAAAGGCCTCGATCACCTGACGGGCCAGCCTGCGGGTGGTTGCATCATCCCCGCTGTTGAACGCAGGCTGGCCGCAACAGGTCTGTGCGGCAGGGACCGAAACATCACATCCGGCGTCCTCCAAAAGCTTGAGACTGGCAAAGCCGATATTGGGGCGCATCGCATCCACAATGCAGGTCACGAAAAAGCCTATACGGGGTCTGCCATCCTGGGCGGTGTTCATTCTGGTCTCCCGTTGCGCCTGCGCGGCCGGTTTCCTGCCCAGCCCGCGCGGATATACTGTCGTTGAAAAAGCGGGGGCGGGCAACTGCCCGCCTGCAAAGGCCCCTGCGTCGAAAGCGCCTGAAGGCTAGGCGGGGGTGCTCAGCTGCTCAAGACTGTAGCACATCATCCGCGCCAAAGGGTGGGCCATCGGCTTTACGTTGATGCTGTCGTCGGTGATCTCCAGATAGGGGTCGTAAATCCTGCTGAGATTTCTGAAAGCCGTGTCCACGAAGCGTTCGGCATCGGGGTAGCTTTCAAGCATCGCCGTGCGATCAATGCGGAACTGGCACATCAGCATTTCGATCATTTTTCCAATGACCTGATCCGCGTGGGTCATTGCATAGCCCCGGTGCCCGGCCAGCACGCCTGCCCGGATGCTTTTCGTGTAGAGCGACGTGGCCGATAGGTTCTGCACAAACCCTTGCGGAAAGCGCGAAATCGCGGAGGCCCCCAACCCGATGAGCGCATAAGAGGCGTTATCCGAATAGCCCTGAAAATCACGTTGCAATTTGATACCGTTGCGGGCTGCGACCAGCGTGTCGTCCGGCCGGGCATAATGATCGATCCCGATGGGCTCGTAGCCGTCCGATACCAGAATATGCCGGGCCACCTGCGACATCACAAAGGCATCCTCGGCTGCGGGCAGATGGCGCGCGTCGATCATGATCTGACGTTTGGCGAGGTTCGGCACATGCACATATTCGCAGACCGCCAGACGATCCGGATCCATCGCCAAGACCTGTTGCGTCGTCTCGGCAATGGAGGTGCTTGACTGCGACGGCAGCCCGTAAAGCAACTCCATATCCAGAAACTCCAGACCGGCGCGGCGCAGCTTGCGCACCACCTTGAGGGTCTGGTCAAAGCTCTGCCGACGTCCGATCTGCTTTTGCACATTTGGGTCAAAATCCTGCACTCCGACAATCGCGCGGTTCATGCCGCGCGCGATCAGGCCGTGGATCAGGTCTTCGCGGACCTGCGTTGTATCGATTTCGATCGACCCCTCAAACCCCACTGCCTTTGGGAAAGCCGCAAAGACATCATCAAGCAGCCGGTCCATGACGGGTTGCGCCAGCAAGGTCGGCGTGCCTCCGCCAATGTAAAGGCGCGCGAGCCGCACGCCGGAGGGCATTCTGGCGCTGACCTGAGCCAGCTCCTTTTGGATGATGTCGATATAGGCGGAGACGACGTCCTGCCGATCTGCCGCCTGTGTCCGGCAGGCGCAAAACCAGCACAGGTTTTCGCAATAGGGCACGTGAATATAGAGAGAAATCTTCTCGTGTGCCGGCACGGCGCGCAGCCAGTCCTGCTGGAACAACTTACCTTCGGCGGCAACAAACCGGTCAGCCGGAGGATAACTCGTGTACCGCGGCACACGTGCGTCGAACAGTCCCGAGCAACGCAGTTGTTCCAAGTTCTCCATCCGGCTATACTAGGCCCAAGTGCGCCCGACCGTTTGATGTAGGTCAAGTTTTTGAAGAATAATGTAATCTCCGGTGTAAAATGCACAGACTGCCCGATCCAGCATCGGGCGGTCTGTTCCCGTTGTGACCATGCCGAGCTCATGTTGCTTGAGTCGATGAAGAAATACAGGTCTTTCAAGGCCGGTGAAGCAATCTTCTGGCGCGGGGATGATCTGACATATGTGGCCTCGGTGATCGAGGGGGTGGCGACGCTTGAGAAGACGATGGAGGACGGGCGGACGCAAATGGTGGGCCTGCTGCTGCCGTCTGATTTCATCGGCCACCCCGGCAGAACACGAATCGACTTTGATGTGACGGCGGCCAGCGATGTCGTCTTGTGTTGCTTCGACAGAGCGCCCTTCGACCAGCTTTTGAAGGACGTGCCGCATATCTCGCAGCGCATGATCGAACTGGCGATGGACGAGTTGGATGCCGCCCGCGACTGGATGCTGCTGCTGGGGCGTAAAACCGCGGGCGAAAAGATCGCCACCTTTGTGGAAATGGTTGTGCGACGCCAGCATTTTGACCGTAAGGATGGTATGCGCCCCGATCTGGTTCTGCCGCTGTCGCGGGGCGATATCGCCAACTATCTGGGGCTTACGGTTGAAACAGTCAGCCGTCAGATCGGCAAGTTGAAGTCGGATGGCATTCTGGAGTTCATCGACAAACGCCGGTTCCGGGTCATCGACCTTGAACGCCTGCAGCAGGCGACGGGGGACGACGATGACGGCGGTGTCATTGTCTGAAGCGGCCTCGGGTGTCCCCACGCTGCCCTTGAAACCGCGTGCCGACCTGATTGTCTGTCCCAGATGTGACGCCGTTTTTGCGCTGAAGCGCCCTGAAAACGGACAGCGGGCGGTTTGTCAGCGCTGCGCCACCGTTCTCATCACACCGCGGCGCAAGGCGGGGCTTCAGATCATCGCGCTGTCGGTTGCAATCGTGATCCTGATCCTCGGGGCGGCCTTCTTTCCGTTTCTGTCGGTCCATGCCGTCGGAGCGAGCAATTCGGTCTCCATCATAGACGCGGCCCTTGCCTTCAGTGACGGGCCGCTGATCCTGCTGTCGCTGGCCACAGCGGCGCTGATCTTTCTGATCCCGCTCTGTCGTGTGCTGTTGTCTCTCTACGTGCTGGTCCCCCTGGTGGCGGACCGCCCGCCCGCCCGCCACGCCGCCAGGGCCTTTCGCCTGGCAGAGACGCTGCGTCCCTGGTCGATGGCTGAAATCTTCGCCATCGGCTGCGCGGTGGCCGTCATCAAGATCAGCGATCTGGCCGATGTCACCTTTGGCCCGGCCTTCTGGATGTTTGCGGCACTGGTTGTGCTGGTTGTGGTGCAGGAAAATTTCATTTGCAGGTGGTCCGTATGGAACGCGTTGAGCACACGGCGAAAATCGTAACAGCGCGCCAGCTGGGCCTGGTGGCGTGCCAGCGCTGCCAGCAGGTCTGGCCGCAAGAGGTGGATCGTTGCACGCGCTGCGGGCATAGGCTGGTCGGGCGCGACCGCAAAAGCCTGCAACGGGTCTGGGCGTTCTGGGTGATTGGGCTGATGTGCTACGTGCCTGCGAACCTCTATCCGATGCTGCAGACGCGGACATTTTTCTATACCCAGCGGGACACGATCATCGGCGGCGCTATCGAGCTTGTCCACTATGGCAGCTATGCCGTTGCCGCGATCATTCTCTTTGCCTCGGTCGCAATCCCCATCGGCAAGTTTCTGGCCATTGCCTTTCTGGCGGTTTCGGTGCAACGGCCCTCCTCGGTCTCCAAAGGACAGCGTCAGATGCTTTTCGAGGTGGTAGAGTACATCGGGCGCTGGTCGATGATTGATATCTTTGTGGTTGCGATCCTGTCCTCTCTGGTGCAACTCAACGTCGTGGTTGCGATCTATCCGGGGCCTGCCAGTCTGTTTTTTGCCTTGTCGGTTATTTTCACTATGCTTTCTGCACAGGCCTTTGACAGCCGGATGATTTGGGACGCCGACGACGCGTAGGAAGAAAGAACCGAAGATGACTGACGTCCCCCCCGTGTCCATTGATGCGGATGAAAGACCGGCCTTCAGGAACATGTCGATTGTCTGGGTCATTCCGCTGGCGGCGCTGGTCATCGCACTGGCGGTAGCCTGGCAGTCCTACAATGACCGTGGTCCTCTGATATCCATTGAATTTTCCAATGGGGCCGGGATCACCGCGCGCGAAACGGATCTGCGGTTTCGCGATGTCAGAGTGGGTGTCGTAGAAGAGCTGCAGTTCAGCGAAGGTCTGCAATCGGTGATTGCACGGGTGCGGGTGGAGAAGGAAGTCGCCCCCTTTATCGATTCCGCCGCCACCTTCTGGGTCGTGCAGCCGGAATTGACCGCGCAGGGTGTCAGCGGGCTGGACACGGTGCTGAGCGGTGTTTTTATCGAAGGCTCCTGGGACGGTGAAATCGGGCCGCCCCGCGACAGTTTCCGTGGGTTTGCGACACCGCCGCTCTATCGACCGGGCGAGGAAGGGTTGCAAATCGCCTTGCGGTCCATCCCCGGCGGGTCGCTGACCGATAACACGCCGATCCTCTACCGGGGGATAGAAGTGGGTCGCGTCGGGACCGCGCGGATCTCGGAACGGGGTAACTTCGCCATCGCCGAGGCCATTATCTACGACCCGCATGGTCGGTTGATTACCCCCTCAACGCGGTTTTGGGACACATCCGGGTTCAGCGTGTCGATCGGGCCGGCCGGGGCTCAGGTCGATTTCTCCTCGCTGGCGTCGCTCGTCGGCGGGGGCATTACCTTTGACACGTTTGTCTCGGGCGGGGCACCGGTCGGAGACGGATCGGTTTTTGAAGTCTTCGCCTCGGATACGGATGCGCGCAACAGTGTCTTTAACGCTTCCGAGGTGGAAATCCTGGAGATGCGGGTGATCTTTGACGAGAATATCTCGGGCCTCTCGCTCGGCGCGCCGGTGGAGCTGAGCGGGCTGCGGATCGGGTCGGTTGAGAACCTCTCCGGCATCGTGGATGAGGACACCTACGGCGATAACCGCGTGCGGCTCAGTGTTGTGCTGGGTATTCAGCCGGCCCGCCTGGGGCTTTCAGGTGACGTGACGCCCGAAGCGGCGCTGGCCTTTCTTGGTGAACGTGTACGCAACGGTCTGCGGGCGAGACTGGCATCCGGCAACTTGCTGACCGGCGGATTGAAGGTGGAGCTGGTCGAGGTCGAGGATAGCCCCCCTGCCGAGATTGACGTAGCGAGCGGCCCGGTCCCGGAAATGCCCTCAACGGCAAGCGAAATCTCGGATGCGGCGGCGACCGTCGAAGGTGTCTTTACCCGTATCAACAGCCTGCCGATCGAAGACCTCTTGATCAGCGCGATCAGCTTTCTGGAGAGCGCGCAGAGCCTTCTGACAAGCGACGATCTGCGCGCCGCCCCGCAGGATCTGAGGGCCTTGCTGGGGGATATTCGCGGGGTTGTCACCTCCGATAGCGTCACTGAAATCCCCGTGACGCTGAACACGGCACTGACGCGGCTGGACATGATCCTAGCCCAGATAGAGCAAGAGCAGGCCGTGGCGCGGATTTTGGCCGCGATAGATACCGCGACCACCGCCGCAGACACGCTGGGCAGCTCGGTTGAGGGCCTGCCAAGGCTGGTAGACCAGTTGGGCGGTGTGGCGGAGAAAGCCGCCGCCCTGCCGCTGGAAGAGCTCACCGCACAGATCACGCAGATCCTCAACTCGGCGGATGATGTGCTGGGCGCCCCCGCCATGCAGGACCTGCCCTTGTCGCTGGCCGGCGCGTTCAACGCGTTGGAGGCGACCTTGTCGGAACTGCGCGCCGGAGGGGCCGTTGCCAATGTGAATGCAACGTTGCAGTCGAGCCGGGATGCGGCGGACGCGGTGGCCCTTTCCACCCGTGATCTGCCCGCGCTTGTGGACCGCATCACAGAGGTTTTCGATCAGGCCAGCGCCACGATTGCCGGGTACAACAAGGGCGAGGTGGTCAGCCGGGATGCACAGGCTGCGCTGCGCGATATCTCTCAGGCGGCAGATGCCATTACAGCCCTTGCACGTTTGCTTGAACGCAACCCCAGCGCTTTGATACGAGGGCGATAAATGAAACCTCTTTTGCACGTTTTGACATTGATCGGGGCGCTGGCGGCCTGTGGGGCGTCACCGGACCGTTATGCGGTGACCCAGCCCACAACAGCGCAGACGCAACGGATTGCCTTTGGCGCGCTGGAAGTGCGCGATGTGTCCCTGCCTGCTTATGCCGCTGCCGATGAGATCACGATCCGCGCCGGGGATGGCAGGGTGGTCAGCGATGGCCGCGTCCTTTGGGCCGACACACCCGACCGGGCGGTCGCCTTGGAGCTGAGCAGGCATCTGGCGCAGATCACCGGCGCGCGGGTCGCCTCTGATCCCTGGCCTTTTGACGCCTTCCCGGACGCGCGGCTCGACGTGCGGTTCGAAACCCTGATTGCCGGGACGGATGGGCAGTACCGTGCTGCGGGGCAGTATTTCGTGGCCGTGCCCGACGGGCGGCGGGAGCGATCGGGCCTGTTCGATTTGGCGGTGGGTTTTGACCCTGCGGCAGGCCCTGCGGCAATCGCGGCGGCACGGGGGCGGATCATACTGGATCTGGCCAGCTTTATTGCGCGCGAGGGGCTGCGCTAGCCACCCGGCTGCCTGACACGGCCCCTCAAATCCTGACCGGCGCTCCTGCGCAACTAAATGTCTGACCGTCCAAGGCAAATCCTTGCACATAGTCCCGCAATGTCACACGATCAGGGGCAGCTGATTTGATCGAGCAGGTCGCTGCCGCGGGATTCGAAAAGGGAATGATCTATGCACGCTTTGGAACAGATGTTGCGGTTTACCACGCTCGCTGTTGTCGCTCTCATGACCCTTCTTTGCCTGGTTGCGGCTGCGATCTGGGGACCCTGGCTTCTGATCCCTTTCGTGGCCTTTGGCGCATTGACCCTGCTGGGCGTGCATGACCTGCGACAGCCGGATCACTCCATCCTGCGGAACTACCCTGTTCTGGGGCATATGCGGTTTCTGTTCGAGGGGATCCGGCCGGAGATCCGCCAGTACCTGATTGAATCCGATCAGGATGAAGAGCCGTTTTCGCGGGATGCGCGGTCTCTTGTTTATCAGCGCGCCAAGGGGCAGGAGGACAAGCGCCCTTTCGGGACACGCATGCGGGTTTACGATGCGGGATATGCCTGGGTGACCCATTCGGTCTGCCCGATCCACATCGAAGATACCGATTTCCGCGTGATGATCGGTGGGCCGGCCTGTACGCAACCTTATAACGCGTCGATCTACAATATTTCGGCGATGAGCTTTGGCTCGCTTTCAGGCAATGCCATCGAGGCTCTGAACAAGGGCGCAAAGATGGGCGGATTTGCGCATGACACCGGCGAAGGCTCGGTGAGCCGCTATCACAAGACCGGCGGGGGAGACCTGATCTTTCAGGTGGCTTCCGGGTATTTCGGGTGCCGCAACGGGGATGGGACTTTTAACCCCGATAAATTCCGTGAAACGGCCAGCCTCGACCAGATCAAGATGATCGAGATCAAGCTGAGCCAAGGCGCAAACCCGGGCCATGGCGGCATGCTGCCCGCCTCCAAGATCAGCGAGGAGATCGCCGAAGCGCGCGGCATTCCGATGGGTGTGGACTGTGTGTCTCCCGCGGCGCATTCCGCCTTTTCGACCCCTCTGGAGATGATGGCGTTCATCGCAAAGCTGCGCGAGCTGTCGGGTGGCAAACCTGTCGGTTTCAAGCTGTGTATCGGCCACAGACGCGAGTTCATGTGCATGGTCAAAGCCATGCTGGAAACCGGCGTTGTCCCGGATTTCATTGTGGTCGACGGGACCGAAGGCGGCACCGGGGCAGCTCCGGTCGAATTTACCAACCATGTGGGCATGCCGATGGTCGAAGGGCTGGCCTTTGTGCACAACACGCTGCGGGGGGCGGGCCTGCGCGATCAGATCAAGATCGGGGCGGCGGGCAAGATCGTCTCGGCCTTCGATGTGGCGCGGGCGTTGGCGCTGGGGGCGGATTGGTGCAATTCAGCCCGCGGGTTCATGTTTGCCATCGGCTGCATTCAGGCGCAGGCCTGCCACACCAATCACTGCCCCGTGGGTGTGGCCACACAAGACCCGGTGCGGGCCCGTGCGCTGGATGTCGGATCAAAATCGCACCGGGTGGCGCGCTATCACCGCAATACGCTCAAAGCCTTGGGCGAGATGACAGGGGCGGCAGGGCTTGGACAGCCCGGAGATTTCATGCCGCAACACATGATGCTGCGGCTGGGGGACAAAAAGATGGTCGAAGCCAGCGACGCCTTTACCTATCTGCCGGAAGGGTTCTTGCTGAACACGGAGGAGGAGTCAGCCGTGCTGTCTGACTATCGCAATCGGTGGAACCGCGCAGATGAAAAGAGTTTTGCGCCCCCGCCCTTTTAACGCGATTTCCGCGCAGCGCTTTTTGGATCGGGCCGGGGCAGGTCTTGGGTGGGCGCATCGTCCGTGCGTGTGGCGACCATCAGGATAACCGCAACCAGCGCCAAACCACTGGACCCAATTGCAAAAAGCTCAATCGACATACCAAATCCCTACAGGCCGAAACGCACAAAGCCTGTTTCATAGGAGGAATTGGTTCAGAAATCGTAAGCGTCCTTGACGCGTTGCAGAATTGGAAACCGGAGCTTTAACGCGTGCTCATCGTTTTCAAATCCAACTTCCACATGGCCGTTCAACTGACGTGCGAAGGCGCTGATGAGCTGTGAGCCCAGACCGGTGCCTGCGCTGCCCTGGGCACCGGCGGTCGAGTTGACGATGCAGAATTCCGCCTCGGCTTCGTCGGTCTTTTTCAGCGATATCTCAAGCCGGGTAGGTCCACCATCGCGGGGCGGCCCGAGATATTTCAACGCGTTGGTGAGTGCCTCGGAGACCAGCAAGGTCAGCGGGGCTGCATCATCCGCATCCATCTCGATCGACGCATATTGCTGCGTGAGCTGCACGCCGCGCGCGGCAGACAGGCCCATGACCAAAAGCTGGCCGATGATCTCTTCGACAAGCTTGCCCGCGTCCACGCGGTCCAGATCCTCGGTCTGATAGAGGTTCTTGTGCACTGTCGCGAGGCTGAGCAGACGGTCCTGCAATCGTTTGAGCACCTGCCGGGCGTCGTCTGACTGCGCGCGCCTGATCTGCATGTTCATCAGCGAGGAGATCAGCTGCAGATTGTTTTTCACCCGGTGATGGACTTCTTTCAGCAGGATGTTTTTGTCGCGCAGGTTATTTTCCAAAGCGGCCTCGTCCCGCACGATTGAATCGGCCATCCGCACAAAAGCTTTCTGAATTTCTACCAGTTCTCGGGGGACGCCCTGCCCCAAGGCGGTCCGGGGTACCCTGCGGTTATAGGCAAAATGGCGCATCTGACGGCCAAGCTTGCGGATATGGCGCACCGCCAGCCGGTTCAACGACCAAAAGGCCACCACGAGGCTCGCCAGCCACATCAGCACCGGCAGCGACAGGCTCAGGCCAATGGACTGGCGCAGGCTCTCTTGCATTTCGTCGGGTCGCCAGATGCTCATTGCGTAGGCGACACCCGGCACAACAGGCACAACCGCATAGATGCGGGAGGCGCCGTCAAAATTTATGTCTTTGAAGACGGTGGGCTCTTGCCCGACCAGTTTGCTCAGCGGTTTGCTGGCTGGCAGGTCGATGTCCGTAATCTCTCTGGCCCGGTCAGAGCGGACAATGACGCCATCGGCGTTGAAGGTCACGATATTGGCCGGCATACCTTGCAGCGGCGAGGCCATCTCGGCCGCGATGACCGTCAGCGGGACGGACATTGTCATGAAACCCGCAAAGCCTACGCGGGTAAAAAACGGCTGCGACAGCACCAGTACCGGTTCACCGCTGATCGCGCCTTC
Source organism: Roseobacter weihaiensis (assembly GCF_020622345.1). Taxonomy (GTDB): domain Bacteria; phylum Pseudomonadota; class Alphaproteobacteria; order Rhodobacterales; family Rhodobacteraceae; genus Roseobacter; species Roseobacter weihaiensis. Next base: position 54,782 of record NZ_JACNMO010000024.1, read on the forward strand.
GGGGTTCCAGGTGATCTGGCGCCTTGGCGCTTCGACTTCTTCCACGAAACCGGGAAAACCGCTGAAATCAAATTCGCTACCCGCAGAGGAACACCGCATGACACCGTCAGGGGGAAGATACCCGATGAAGGAATAGCGCCCCACCGCCCGCCGATATGCCTCCAGAAACGTCGAGCAGGCGCGCGCGTCCCGTGCATAAAGCTGGGCCAGCGCGCTCAGGGCTTCTGCCGCACCAAAGGCTTCCTGAAAGATCGACCGCTCGGCACTGGCCGCCTGATCGGTGAGGGCCAGCAAAGACAGTTCGGAATTGGAATTCGCCTGACGGGCAATCTCTCGGGTCTGAAACACGGCGATCAGGCCAAAGGGCAGCAACGCCAGCGTCAGAAACAGCAGGATGCGAAAGGCGAGCCCTTTGAAGACATCGCCATCAAGGAAACCGCCTGTCATATCACGCGGATGCGGTTCTTCCGGCTGTCAGAACGGACAGGGTCGCGTCATCGGTCATTTCCAGCGCGTCCTCCTCTTCGAGTTGCATCAGTTCTGCCAGCCGCTGCCGGGCACGTCCTGTCCGGCTTTTTACGGTGCCAACGGCAACGCCGCACATCCTGGCCGCCTCTTCATAAGAAAACCCGGAGGCGCCGACAAGCAATAAGGCCTCGCGCTGTTCATCGGTCAATTGTCCGAACGCTGACCGGAAGTCGGCGAGTTGCAGCCGCCCGTCATGCGCCGGTTTCTCCGCCAGGGCCCCGGTGTGAATGCCGTCGACATCTGCAACTTCGCGTTTTGTCTTGCGCCGTTGCGAATAATAGGTGTTGCGCAGGATCGTAAAAAGCCAGGCGCGCAGGTTGCTGCCGGCCTCGAATTTTTCGATGTTGGTCCAGGCTTTGACAATGGTATCCTGGACCATGTCGTCCGCGGTGGCGGCGTTACGGGTCAGGCTGATTGCAAAGGCCCTCAGGGCGGGCAGATGATCCACAAGGTCGTCGCGGGGATCATAAAAGGTCATTTGCAGGAACCCTGATCCTGCTCTTGCTGTTTGAGCGCTTCAAGCAGCACGCGGAACCGATCTGGCACAGCCTGCTCGACCGCCTCGTCATAGACCCGCTTGAGGTTCTCATCAATGATCGTTTCCCGTTTCCGATCTGCGCCTGACTGAGCCATTGAGATCAAAATTCCCCGAAGCGGTTGAAAGTGTTAGACCCGATTGCAAGTGAACCTCACTGAACACTATATGGTTCCCAAGACGCTGAAAAAAAGGACGCGGTTATGTCGGATACTTCAAATACCCAGGATGTGAGTGACCAACTGGGTACCTACCTGCCCTATCTGCGCCGTTTTGCGCGGGCGATGACCGGCAGCCAATCCAGCGGAGACAGCTTTGCCGCGGCAGCCCTCGAAGCCATCCTGATCGACCGTTCGGTGCTGGAGGGGGTGGATGTCAAAACCGGGCTCTTCCGCGCGCTCTACCGCATCTGGTCCAGTGCGGGTGCCCCGGTCGACGAAGGCGAAAGCGGATTGAAAGCCCGCGCGCAACGCCACATGAGCAAGCTGACCGACAACAGCCGCGAAGCGCTTTTGCTGCATACGCTTGAAGGCTTCACCTTTGATAAGATTGCAGAAATCATCGGGATTGATCAGGGTGAGGCCGAAGAACTTGTCGAGATTGCGCGCCGCGAGATATCGGATGCGGTCTCGGGCTCGGTGATGATCATCGAGGATGAGGCGATCATCGCGATGGACCTTGAAAACATCATTTCCGATATGGGTCACAGGGTCACGGGCGTTGCGCGCACCCGCGAAGAGGCCGTATCCCTGGGGAAAGCGGACAAGCCCGATCTGATCCTCGCCGACATTCAGCTGGCGGATAATTCGTCTGGAATAGACGCGGTCAACGATCTGATGGAAGCGCTCGGCGATCGCCCGGTTATTTTTATCACAGCCTTCCCCGAACGGCTGCTGACAGGCGAAAAACACGAACCGGCTTTCCTGATCTCAAAGCCTTATGCGGAGGATCAGGTGATCTCCGCGGTCAGTCAGGCGATGTTCTTTTCGTCCACCGAAACATTGAAGAGCTGAAAGCCCGCAGGCGACCCCGAACGCGCGGCAAGGCTTAACTGGTTGGGGGCAAAATGATGGTGTCCCGGACCGGCATCGTCTTTTCATTCTCCATGCTCTCGGCGGGGTCTTGGTGCAGAGCGCGCATTTTGGCACTGCGGGCCTCCAGCTCGGCGTTCAGCGCGGCCCCGAAGAGTACCAGAAAACTGCTGATCCAGAGCCAGACCAGCATCGCAATCACCGCGCCGATCGAGCCGTACACTTCGTTGTAGTTCGCAAAATGTGTGACGTAGAACGAAAAGCTGATCGACACGATTGCCCAGGCGACGGCTGAAAACACCGATCCGACGGTCACGAGCCGGGTCTTTTCCGGTCGGCGGTTCGGGCCAAAGCGGTACAGCATCCCGATGCCGGCAAAGATAACCGCAATCGCGATCATCCAGCGCAGCAGATCGATGATGACACTTGCAAAAGCGCCAAGTGCCAAGAAGGCCAGCAGGATCGGCACCACAACAACGGTGAGCAGGGCGACAATACCCACAGCCACCAGGCTGACGGTCAGCAGGATCGCCCGCAGGTAGTGCCGCCAGGTGGCCCGCCCGTCGGTGCCGTAGACCTCGTTGAGCCCATGCATCATCGCCCCCACGCCGGCGCGTGCGGACCACAGCGCCAGCATTAGTGAGATCAACCCAGCCCAACCCAGTGTATCAGAACTGGTGCTGACCAGACCGACGATCTGGGCGTTCAGGATGTCGTAGACATCATCCGGCATCAGCCCGCGCATCTCTTCAAGCTGGACGACGACCACTGCCGGGTCCGCGATCAGGCTGAGGACCGCGATCAACGCCGCGAGCGCGGGAAAGAGCGACAGCATGGAGAAAAACGCAACACCCGCCGAGATCAGAGAAAGGTTGTTACGACCGATCTGTCCGAAGGCCGCCGTGACCGCATCGCGGTAAAGGGGAAAGGCGCTTTTTGCTGTCATCTATGCGGATGCCTTTGCTGCCCTTGGTCCAGCCAACACCCAAATGATAAAGCCAATCAGCGGCATGACAAGGATGAGCACGATCCACAGGACCTTGGCCCCCGTGCCGGCGCGCGACCCGAAAACGGATACAATCGCCCAGATGTTCAGCACCAGCAGAATAAATCCGCCTATTCCTGCAACTTCCAACATGGTCCGGTCTCCTACAGTTGTGCTTGTGATCTTTTCTTAACGCTTTGGCTGTCGTTGCGGTTCCCTCGCAGCGGCTCTGGGGCATGGGCCCGCTTGACGCTATTCTACCGCGTAACGGGCAACACACAAAGCCCGTCATATGCGCATGTGATCGCGCGGCAGCCTTGGCCCCCAGCTCACTTGACGAAGGGAAGTTTCCCGCGCACTGAGGCTTTGGACTTTTGCCAAGAGGACATGACAATGACAGCCTTTGCGCCAGAGATGATGCAGGACATCCGCAGCCGGTTTGCCCATGTGGAAAGCTGCCCGTTTCAGGGGCCGCGCGTCTTTTTTGAGAACGCGGGCGGTGCGTTGACGCTCACCTCGGTGGTCGAGACATCGGCGAAATTCGCAGCCCTGCCGGACAACCAGGGCCGCGATAACCCTGCCGCGCAAGCGCTCGGTCAGATCATCAAACGCGCAAAGTCGGATATGGCCTGCTTTTTCAATCCCAAAGGCGGGCAGTTCTTTGTCGGGGAAAGCGGCACGGAGCTGACCTTCCGCCTGATCCGCGCAGCCGCGATGGGCACCTCTGCGGGTCGCATCATCGGCTCCACGGTGGAACACCCCGCGTCGCGATCTGCCGCGCAGCACTGGGCGGAGCACACGGGCAAACCCTATATCTGCGTGCCGCATGACAATGCCACCGGTGCCGTCTCTGCCAAGGCCTATGCCCAGCACATGCACCCCGACGTGCAGGTGGCCACGATCCTGCACACATCGCCGGTGACCGGCATTGCCAATGATGTGGCGGCAATCAGCGCGGCCGTTCGCGCCACGGCCCCGCAGGCTTTCATCATCGTTGACGGCATTCAACACGCCAGTCACGGGCGGATCGACATCGCCTCTTATGACATCGACGGATATGTCGTCTCGCCCTATAAGGTCTTCTCGCGCCACGGTTATGGGGTCGCCTGGGTCTCTGACCGGATGAACGGCCTGCCGCTGGAGCAGTTGATCGACGGCCCCGCCACGAACTGGGAAATGGGGACGCGGGACACCGGTGCCTACGCCACCTTCTCGGATGTGGTCCGTTACTTCGATTGGCTCGGGAGCAGGCATGCCGACACTCAAGACCCGCGTCAACGCATCGAGGCCGCAGGGGCCGTGATCCACGCCCATGAAAAGACGCTCACCGCCGCAATGCTGAAAGGTACCGGCAATCTGCCCGGGCTGGCGGAACTGCCCGGTGTCACGATTTTGGGCGGCGTGGACAACCTGATGCGCGAGGGGCTGGTCTGCTTTGCCCTGGACCATATTCCCGCCGCAGAGATCGTTGCAAAGCTGAACGCCCACGGCATTCGGACTCACATTCGCAAGGCGGATCACTACTCCGGCAATATCCTGACGCCGCTTGGCCTCACCGCTGCGGTGCGGGTGTCGATCTGCCATTATAACACCCTTGAAGAGGTTGCGGCCCTGCTTGCCGCGATGAAACAGATCGCCGCCCCCGCATCCTAGACGGAGCCGCTGCATTTCGCTTGCCATTTCCTGCCCGCGTGCCAAGGTTCGGGCATGACCGCAAAGCTCTCAGACACCATCGCTGCCAGACGGGACGAGCTGATCGCGTTGACCCAGGACCTGATTCGCATCCCGACCCTCAATCCGCCCGGGGAGCACTACCGCCAGATTTGCGAGTTCCTCGCGACCCGGCTGAAACGGCACGGGTTCGCAGTTGAATTGATCCGGGCGACAGGCACGCCGGGCGACAGTGACACATACCCCCGGTGGAACGTGGTGGCCCGTCACGAGGGTGCCAGCAAAGGCCCCTGCGTGCATTTCAACAGCCACACGGATGTGGTCGAGGTCGGTCAGGGCTGGACCCATGACCCCTTCGGCGGCACGCTGGAGGGCGGCAGAATCTACGGGCGCGGGGCCTGCGACATGAAAGGCGGGCTCGCAGCCTCGATCATCGCGGTGGAAGCCTTTATCCACACCCACCCCGACTATGCAGGGGCGATTGAAATCTCCGGCACGGCGGATGAGGAATCGGGCGGCTACGGCGGGGTCGCCTATCTGGCGGAGCGGGGATATTTCGACCCCGCCCGCGTGCAGCACGTCATCATCCCGGAACCCTTGAACAAGGACCGCATCTGTCTGGGCCATCGCGGCGGATGGTGGGCAGAGATCGAGACCCACGGCGAGATTGCCCATGGCTCCATGCCGTTTCTGGGCGACTGCGCGATACGCCATATGGGCGCGGTGCTGGAGGCGTTCGAAGACAAGCTATACCCGGCCATGGCCACGCGGCACACGGATATGCCAGTGGTGCCGTATGGTGCGCGCCAGTCCACGATGAACATCAACTCGATCCACGGCGGGCAGGCCGAACAGCCGGCCGATTTCGACGGGCTGCCGGCCCATTGCGTGCCGGACAGCTGTCGGATCGTGATCGACCGCCGCTTCCTAATGGAAGAGCCGCTTGAACAGGTCCGTGCCGAGGTGACCGATTTGCTGGAAGCGCTGAAAACGACGCGGCCCGATTTCGACTATACGCTCACAGAGATCAATGCGGTGCTGCCATCGATGACGGATCGGGATGCCCCGGTTGTGCGCACGGTGGCCGAGGCGATCGAAAAGGTCATCGGCAGGCCGCCCGAATACGTTGCTTCCCCCGGGACCTATGACCAGAAACACATTGACCGGATCGGCAAGCTGAAAAACTGTATTGCCTACGGGCCTGGCATTCTGGAGCTTGCCCACAAGCCCGACGAATATGTGGGCGTGGACGATATGATCGACAGCGCGCAGGTCATGGGTGCGGCCCTTGAGACATTGCTGCTGAGTATTGAACAGGCAGACGTGTCCGCACCATAGGGCGAAGGACCGCATTGACCTTCGGCATCTTTCAGACTGGCGTTTTGGCCCACTTGGTGACGACCGCGATACGGTCTTTTTCGTTGCGACATCGCCATTTTTGAAGCCCATCTGCGCGACAGTACACTTCTGATATATATGTGCGGAATTTCGATCTGTTCCTGAGACTGCGAAGAGCGAATTTGTACTGCTGCCAAGGCCAATCGACATTGCCGGCTGGTAGTTCTGGCCTCGTTTCTCCAAGATATTTCCAAGGGCGCTTTGCGAGCTGCCAGGCCCTGATATGTTCAGGCGGATCCAGCCAAACGAGCGCATCAGCCTTTCCAACGGCTTGAGATAAAAGGCTTGGACCACCTTCGAGTATCCACGCTTCCTTCTCAAGCTCTCTTGCCAAAGCAGCATCTATTTCCGGGCGAGGTCGCTGCTGCCAGTCGGTCCGGAGCTTGATTGCATCAAAGGAAATCACAGGAATCTCTGGTCGGACCAAAGCCAACTTGGCCCCGAAGTGGCTTTTCCCTACACCATTTGCACCAGTGATGATGATCTTCTTCAACCAAAACTCGCTGTCATGTGGCTTCAAAGCGAAGCATAGCGGGTGCGGTTCCGATAGCCAACGGCAGGGTCGTCCCACTCAGCGGACATTTCTAACACATCGGTCACCGCGCAACCGGTACATCGATGTTGTCAATCAACCGCACACCTGCAAGCCACGCTGCGGCAAAAAGACGGGCGGGTTCTGTTGGTTGGTCTAATAGTTTCAGGTCTGTGCAGGCGCGCAATTCGAAGTAGTCTACGCTGGTGAAACCGGCGAGATCGAGTTTGGTGACAGCGTCTGCTTGTACATTGGCAAAAGGAACGCCCTGCGCCAACTGGCCTGCGACCTCGGTCATCACTTCGGACAAGTGCTGTGCTTTGACCCGCGCGCGGTCCGACAGCAGCAGGTTGCGCGAGGACATCGCCAGCCCGTCTTCCTCGCGAATGGTCGGGCACCCGATGACATCGACCGGTAAATCCAGATCCCGCGCCATGCGCTGCACCACCATTAATTGCTGAAAATCCTTCTCGCCAAAGAAGGCCTTGTCGGCGGAGGTCTGGGTGAAAAGCTTGGTCACAACCGTGGCCACCCCGTCAAAGTGACCGGGCCGGTGCGCCCCACAGAGCACATCCGTCATGCCGGTCACAGAAACGTTGGTGGCAAAGCCCTCCGGATAGATTTGCGTTATATCCGGGGCATAGACCGCATCCACGGCAAAGCGCTCCAGCTTGCGCGCATCCGCCTCTTCGGTGCGCGGATAGGCAGCCAGATCGGCGGCCTGGTTGAACTGCTTGGGGTTTACGAAGATCGTAACAATCACCCGGTCGCAGGCCGCTTTCGCCGCGGCGACAAGACTCAGATGCCCGTCATGCAACGCGCCCATGGTTGGGACGACGCCGATGGTGTCGCCTTGCGCGTGCCAGTTCCGCGTGGCCTTGCGCAGCGCGGGCAATGTTCGAACAATCGGCGGGATCATTGCGCGGCTTTGACCTCGGGGGGCGTGTCCGAAAAGACATGTTCCGGTCCGGGAAACCGCCGCGCGCGCACATCGGCGGCGTAGGCTGCAATCGCGGCCTCGCCCGCAGCACCCAACTCCGCATAACGTTTCACGAATTTGGCCTTGAAGGCCGTGAACAGCCCCAGCATGTCATCAACCACAAGGATTTGCCCGTCACAGCCGGGCGAGGCCCCGATGCCGATGGTCGGGATATCGATCGTGGCGGTGATCCGGTCCGACAAGCCCTGCGGCACCTTCTCAAGCACAACCGCAAAGGCCCCTGCCTCGGCGACGGCCTGCGCATCCTGCATCAGGGTGTCCGCCTCTGCCCCGCGCCCCTGCACGCGGTAGCCGCCCAGCGTATTGATCGATTGCGGTGTCAGCCCGATATGCGCCATCACCGGAATGCCGCGTTTGACCAGAAAATCAATCGTCCCGGCCATAGGCCGACCGCCTTCGAGCTTGACCGCCCCGGCCCCTGTTTCCCGAATCAGGCGCGCGGCACTCTCAAAGGCTTGCTCGGGGCTCTGCTCATAGCTGCCAAAGGGCATGTCGATCACCATCATCGCACGGCTCAGCCCCCGCGACACGGCACGGCCATGCAGGATCATCATCTCCAGGGTGACCTCCAGCGTCGACGGCAAGCCATGCAGCACCATCCCCACGCTGTCGCCCACCAGGACAAAATCGCAATGGGCATCCATCATCTGCGCCATGGGCGTCGTATAGGCCGTGAGGCTCACAAGAGGCTCACCCCCCTTGCGGGCCTTGATATCGACAGGCAGGGGGGCTGTCTTTCTGGCGGTCGCACTCATCCGCACTCTCCCACTCTGGTTATCTGAGTGGATAGCAAGGCGAGATGCAAAAATCCACGGCAAAGCGGGTCGCGCCTATTGATTGACGCGCCGTTTGTAAGGACACTGACGTCAGCCGCACAACGGGGACCTTTTCATGCCAACGCTCAACCGCACGTTTCTTGCCACCGCTTTTGCTGCCCTTGCCACCGCCGCCACGGCGCAAACCGATATCACCGTGGCCGTTCAGCTTGAGCCGCCGCACCTTGACCCGACATCTGCGGCAGCGGGCGCCATTGATACGGTGCTTTATTCCAACGTCTTCGAGGGGCTGACCCGGTTTGCCGCCGACGGTACCATCGTGCCCGGTCTGGCTGCCGCCTGGGAAATCTCGGACGACGGGCTGACCTATACCTTCACGCTGCGGGACGGTGTGACCTTTCACGACGGCACGGCCATGGACGCCGAGGATGTGAAATTCTCGCTCGACCGCATTCTGGCCGACGACAGCGCAAACGCGCAAAAGGCGCTTTACACCGGCATTGACGCGGTTGAGGTGATCGACCCGCTGACCGTGCGCCTGACGCTGAGCGCGCCCAATGGCAACATGCTCTTCAACCTGGCCTGGGGCGATGCGGTGATCGTGGCCCCCGAAAGCATCGAGGGCATCAAACAGCGACCCATCGGCACCGGCGCGTTCAAATTCGTGGAATGGGTGCAATCGGACCGGATCGAACTGGTGCGCAACGACAGCTATTGGGGCACGCCGGCGGCGCTGGAGGCGGCGACCTTCAAGTTCATCTCCGACCCCACGGCGGCCTTTGCCTCGGTGATGGCGGAGGATGTCGATTACTTCTACGCCTACCCCGCGCCCGAAAACCTGCCCCAGTTCGAGGCAGACCCGCGCTTTCAGGTTCTGGTCGGCTCGACGGAGGGCGAGACGATCCTGAGCATCAACAACAAACGCCCGCCGTTTGACAATGTACTGGTGCGTCAGGCTTTGACCCACGCCATTGACCGTCAGGCCCTCATCGACGGCGCGATGTTCGGCTACGGCACCCCCATCGGGACGCATTTCGCGCCGCACCACCCGGCCTATGTCGATCTGACCGGGCAGTCCGCCTATGATCCCGAAAAAGCCCGCGGTCTGCTGGCGGATGCCGGGCTGGCGGAGGGGTTTGAGACGAACCTCTATCTGCCGCCGCCCTCCTACGCGCGCCGGGGAGGCGAGATCATCGCGGCACAGCTGGCGCAGGTGGGGATCCGGGCGCAGATCATCAACGTCGAATGGGCGCAATGGCTGGAGTCGGTGTTTCGCGGCAAGGATTTCGGCCTGACCATCGTCAGCCACACCGAGCCGATGGACATCGGGATCTATGCCAACCCGGCGTATTACTTTCAGTACGACAATCCCGATTTCCAGACCGTGATCGAAACTCTGAACGGCACCACCGACCCGGATGAGCGGCAGAACCTGATGCAACAGGCGCAGCGCATGATCGCGGAGGACTACGTGAACGGCTACCTCTTTCAACTTGCGCAATTGTCGGTGGCGAAAGCCGGGCTCGAAGGTCTCTGGGTCAATGCCCCGACGCAGGCCACGGACCTGACCGCCGTTCGATGGACCGACTGACAGAAATGCTGCATCGGCAAAAAAGAGCGCAGTGCTTGGCTTTGTCCTTGGGATGTCAGGGGTATTCCAAAGCAGCCACCATACGGGTGCGGTCTTTTTAATCATTTGCCCTTGAAATGTGCGATTTTTCGCAACTATAGCGTGAAGTCAGGGGTCCTTTGTGTTACAGTTTGTCACAGATCAATGTAGCGCAGCAAGACTGTGCCTATATGTGGATTGCGTGACCGGTTACCTGCGCGCCCGATCGATAGGGTAACCTGACATAGGGGAGAGAAGCACATGACTGACCTGGAACTTCAAGCATCACAACTAGAAGCCAAGGTGGAAAACGCATCTCATGCAGAGCGTATCCGTCTACAGCCGCAAGTCGACAGGGTTGTAACAACACTCGCCATGCAAGGATACACCGTCCCGAACAGGCTTCGGACGATTAACAACACCCTGAAAGACGAAGTACTGGACGACATGTTCGATAACATGCCTGTCTGAAACTGCCTTCAAGTCACACCCTGAAAGACATCTGGCGGTTGGATCCTGATCCAGCCGCTTTGTCTTTTTTGCGGCTTGATAGGCGTCTATCAGCCCTTGCGTGATGCGCGCTGCGACAAGCGCCACACGCGATCTGTGATCTCGGCGCGGATGGGTCCGCCACGTGCTGCGTCCTGCAATGTTGTGAACCAATGCTCTGGCGGGTTCTTGCCGCGCCGGTTGCCGTCGAACCGCAGCGCACGCAGCACGGCTTCGGCCTCGGGTGGCAGGCGGTCGGGGATCTCATGGCCGTTCAGGGTTGCCCAGACACCCGTCCAAAGCCTGCCGACCGACCAGGGGTTATACCCCCCACCCCCCAACACCAGGAATCGCCGGGCCAGCCCCATCAGCGCCCGGGTCACCGCCCAGTGGGCGTTGTTGCTCAGCGACAGATGGGCCAGCGGGTCTTCCTCGACCCCGTCTGCGCCGCAGAGCAGTACCACCGCATCCGGGCGAAAGGTCTCGACCTGCGGCACGATCAGCGCATCGCGGATATAGGCCATCTCGTCATCGTTCAGCCCGCGCGGCACCGGCAGGTTGAGTGCCGAGCCGCCGGCATCGTCGTCCAGCAGCCCGGTGCGCGGCCAGAGCCCTTCTTCATGCACAGAGATCATCAGACAGTCGGGATCACCATGAAAGCCCTCCGCCACCCCGTCGCAGTGATGCGCATCAATATCCACATAGGCGATTCGGCGCACCCCGCTGCGGCGCAGGCTCAGCATCGCCAGCACCGGGTCATTGAGATAGCAAAACCCGTTGGCGCGATCCGGCATGCCGTGGTGTGTTCCGCCGGGCGGGTTGTAGATGATCCCGCCGTCGCGCAGCAATTCCCCCGCCAGCAGCGAGCCGCCCGCCGCCGTGGCGGGGCGCCTGAAAATCTCCGGGTAAACCGGATTGGTCACCGAACCCAGATCGTGCCGGGCACGGTCCTGCGCTGTGGCCTCCTGTGTCGCCTCCACCCGTTGCAGCGATGCGATGTACGCGGGCGTGTGCCAGACATGCAGCGCCTTGGGCTTGGCGCGCGGGGCGATGATGAACTGCTCGGGCGGCAACCAGCCCAGGGCGCGGGACAGGTCCATCACGGTCGACACACGCGGCACCCGCAACGGGTGCCAACGACCATAACTGGAATGGCGAAAGATTTCTGCTCCGATCAGGCGCGGCTTGCTCATGGGCCTGACCTAACGCATCCGCTTGTACGAACAACCCCTCTGGACCCCGGCCAGACCCCCGCCTAACGTAATGGCAATGCAGCGCTATATCCTCAAACGCACCGGGTCCCTGATCCTTAGCCTGTTGGTCGCCTCTCTGGTGATCTTTACGGTGATCGAGATCGTACCGGGTGATCCTGCGTCCTTCATGCTGGGGATCAATGCCCAGCCCGAGACGCTGGCGGCACTACGCGCTGAACTAGGTCTCGATGCCTCCAAGGTCGGGCGCTATTTTGCCTGGGTCGGCGGCATGCTGACAGGGGATTTCGGCACCTCTTATACCTACCGCACACCGGTGACGGAGATGGTCGCGGACCGCATCGGCGTGTCGATCCCGCTGGCGCTTTATGCGCTGGTGCTGTCGGTTCTGATCGCACTTCCCGCCGGGCTTTATGCCGCGTCGCGCCGGGGCCAGGCGGGCGATCTGGGCGTGCTCGGGGCCACACAGATGGGCGTGGCGATTCCGAATTTCTGGTTCGCGATGATGCTGGTGCTGGTCTTTGCGATCCACTGGCGCTGGTTTCCCGCTGGCGGCTTTCCGGGCTGGGAGCAGGGGTTCTGGGCCTGCGTTCAGGCGCTGACCCTGCCCGCCATTGCGCTGGCCCTGCCGCAGGCAGCGATCCTCACGCGGGTCATGCGCTCGGCGCTGCTCGAGGTGCTGGGTGAGGATTTCATGCGCACCGCAAGGGCCAAGGGTCTCTCCGCCCGCCAGACCCTCTGGCGGCACGGGCTGCGCAATGCCATGATCCCGGTGCTGACCATCGTAGGGCTGCAATTCTCGTTCCTGTTCGCCGGCACGATCATCATCGAACAGGTCTTTTACCTACCGGGGCTGGGGCGGCTGATCTTTCAGTCCATCTCGGCCCGTGACCTGATCGTTGTGGAAAGCGTGGTGATGCTGATTGTCTTTGGTGTCATCCTCATCAACTTCCTCGTGGATCTCGCCTATGCCGCCGTTGATCCGCGCCTGAGGAACCGCACATGAGCCGCCCGCTGATCCTTGGTGCCTGCCTCTCTGCGGGCTTTGTCGCGATGGCCCTGCTGTCGCTGGTGTGGACACCCCACGATCACACGCTGCTCGACATTCCGGGCAAGCTACAGACGCCGGGCGGCACCCATCTGCTGGGCACGGATCACCTGGGCCGCGACATCCTCAGCATGGTCATGGTGGGCACACGCACCTCGATCGCCGTGGCACTGGTGGCGCTTGTCATCGGGCTCTGCCTCGGGGTGCCACTGGGCCTCGCAGCCGCCGCCCGCAAGGGCAGTTGGCTGGACGAAACCATCATGCGCGGCAATGACATCATCTTTGCCTTTCCGCTGCTGGTGATGGCCATCCTGATCACCGCGGTTTTTGGCCCTTCCGCCGTCAACGCCATCATCGCCTTTGGCCTTTTCAACATTCCCGTCTTTGCCCGCGTGACCCGCGGGGCCGCCCTGCCCCTGTGGGAGCGGGAGTTCATCCTCGCGGCCCGCGTCGCCGGGAAACACGCGCAGCGGATCTCGGTCGAACATATCCTGCCCAATGTGATGAACCTGCTGATCGTGCAGAGCACCATCCAGTTCGCCCTGGGCATTCAGGTGGAGGCGGCGCTTTCCTTCGTAGGCCTTGGTGTGCAGCCGCCGACCCCTTCGCTGGGCCGCATGCTGGCCGATGCCCAGACCCTGGTGACCCTGGCGCCGCATCTGGCCGTGGTGCCGGGCGTGGCGATCATCCTTATCGTGCTGGGCCTGAACCTGCTGGGCGACGGGCTTCGCGATGCGCTCGACCCCCGGTTGCGGAGACGGCTCGCATGACGCTGCTGAAAATCGACCATCTCTCCGTTGCCATTCACGGCCGGCCGGTGCTGCGCGATCTGTCCCTTCAGGTCGCGGCAGGCGAGGTGCTGGCCCTCACCGGCGAGAGCGGCTCGGGCAAATCCATGACAGCTCTTGCCACGATGCAATTGCTGCCCCCCGGTGCTGTCACCCAAGGGCGCATCCATCTCGGCACAAAGGAGCTGACCCGCCTGTCCGAGAGCGCCCTTTGCGCCCTGCGGGGCCGCGACATCGGCATGGTCTTTCAGGAACCCATGACCGCGCTGAACCCGGTGCAGACCATCGGCGCACAGGTGGCCGAAACGATCCGCCTGCATACGAAGACAAATGCCACCGAGGCCCGCGCGCAGGCGGCAGAGACACTGACCCGCGTGGGCCTGCCGCCCGACCGGTTCCCGCCGGAGCGCTATCCGCATGAGCTCTCGGGCGGGCAGCGCCAGCGGGTGGTGATCGCGATCGCCATTGCACTCAAGCCCCGGTTGCTGATCGCGGATGAACCGACGACAGCGCTGGATGTGACCACGCAGGCGAAAATTCTCGATCTGCTGGTGGCTCTGGCGCGCGAGGACAACATGGCACTGATCCTCATCACCCATGACCTTGCTGTCGTGGCACAGCTGGCAGACCACATCGCCGTCATGCGGCGCGGCAAAGTGGTCGAGAGCGCACCGACCGGGCAGCTTTTGCACCGGATGCAGCATCCCTACACGCGGATGCTCTTTGAGGCCTCGGCACATCAGGTGGACCTGCCCCGACCACCTGCGCCCAAACCTCTACTCGAGGCGCGCAACCTGCGCCGCGCCTACCGGCTGCCCCGGCGGCGTCTGTTTGAAAAACCCGGTGTTTTCGAAGCGGTCAGAGACGTCAGCTTTACCCTTGCCCGCGGTGAACGTCTGGGCCTTGTCGGAGAAAGCGGCTGTGGCAAATCGACCCTGACCCGCGCGCTGTTGGGCCTTGAGCCCTTGCAGGGGGGCCAGATCACGCTGGAGGGGGCGCCGCTGTTTCAGGATGCCGCCTCAAGCCGTCTGGCGCGCCGGCGGATGCAGGTGGTGTTTCAGGACCCTTTCGGCAGCTTCAACCCCCGACACACCGTGGGGCGGCTGATTGCCGAGCCCTTCCATCTGCTGCGCACCCCGCCCACCGGAGCAAAGCGCGATCAGGCGATTGCAAAAGCCCTGATCGACGTGGATCTGACGCCCGCCGATGCGCAGCGCTATATTCACGAGTTTTCAGGCGGGCAGCGCCAGCGGATCGCCATTGCCCGCGCGCTTATCATCGAGCCGGAGCTCATCATCTTTGACGAGGCCGTCTCCGCGCTTGATGTCTCCGTACGGGCCCAGATCCTTGACCTTCTGGCCGAGCTTTGTCGCAGGCATACGCTCACCTACCTCTTTATCTCCCATGATCTGACCGTCGTGCGCTCTGTCACCGACCGGGTGCTGGTCATGCAGGCGGGCCGGATCGTGGAAGAAGGGGCGACGGAAGAGGTCTTTACCAATCCGCAACATTCTTACACCAGAACCCTCCTTGCGGCAGCGCCACGCCTGCCCGCGCTGACGGCCACGAAAGGCATGTCCCATGAAGGATGATATCATCCTGAGTACACTGACCCAAGCCGAGCACAGCATAGACGCGCTCGATCTGGCGCGGCGGGCGGCGGACTATGTGACATTGGAAGTCGGACATATCCCGGATGACGCCTATATCCGGGATTTCTTTACCGCCACGCCACCGGACCTCGGCCCCGAATGTCTTTTGCACTTCGGCGTCATGGAAGGTCCGGCGATGGTTGGCATGATCTGTATCGCGGAAGGCTATGAATACCCGGATGACTGGTGGATCGGGCTGATGCTGATCGATCCGGCCTTTCGCGGGCAACGGATTGGGCATAGGGTTGTCGAAAAGATAAAGCGGCGGGCGACGGCGCGCGGGATCAACATGCTGAAGCTGGCGGTACTCACCGCCAATCCGCGCGCGCTCAAGTTCTGGCACCGCGAAGGATTTGTGCATCACCGGGACGCCCCTGCGACGCCGCAAAGCGACGGGCACGACCGGGTGGTTCTGAAATACCAGCTCTGAGGAGGCCCATGCGACTGAAGGGAAAGACAGCGATTATCACCGGCGGGGCCTCCGGCTTCGGCGCGGGTATCGCGCGGAAATTCGTGCACGAAGGCTGCCGCGTGATGATTGCCGATATCAATGGCACCGCTGCCCGGCATATGGCTCAGGACCTTGGCCCGAACGCTGTCGCACAGGACGCCGATGTGGCCAGGGCCGCGTCGGTGGCGGAGATGGCAGAGGCGGCACGCGCCCTCTGGGGTCACATCGATATCCTGGTCAACAATGCCGGGGTGACCCACCTGCCGACCCCGCTGGAGGACGTCACCGAAGAGGATTTTGACCGGGTTCTGGCGGTGAATGCCAAGTCCGTCTTTCTGACTGCCAAAGCCATCGTCCCGCAGATGAAAGAGCGCGGCGTTGGTGTGATCCTCAACGTGGCCTCGACCGCCGGTGTCTCGCCGCGCCCGCGGCTGAACTGGTACAATGCCTCCAAGGGCTGGATGATCACAGCGACAAAGGCCATGGCGGTGGAGCTCGCCCCGCAGGGGATACGCGTGAACGCGCTGAATCCCGTGGCCGGAGAAACCCCCCTGCTGAAATCCTTCATGGGCGAAGACACCCCCGAGATGCGCGCGAAATTCCTCGCCACCATCCCCTTGGGCCGGTTTTCGACACCTGAAGACATGGGCAACGCGGCCTGCTATCTCTGCTCTGACGAAGCGTCAATGATCACCGGCGTTGCCATGGAAGTTGACGGAGGCCGCTGCATATGACCCCGGTCAACCTTGCCGAAAAGCTCGCACAGGTCACCCGCCACTGGGACCCGCATGTGGTTGCGGACTATAACGACAATGACGTCATGGTGGTTCGTTTTCAGGGGGCGTTCCCGTTCCACCTGCACGAAGACACGGATGATTTCTTTCTGGTGCTGCAAGGCGAGATGGTCATGGACCTTGAGGGCAGCGCGCACCCGGTCAAAGCGGGCGAGCTCTTTGTGGTGCCCCGGGGCGTGACCCACAGGCCCCGCGCGGAGGTGGAGTGCCACGTGCTGCTGATCGAACCCAAGGGGGTGCCGAATACCGGTGATCCGGCCACCGCCGCGCCAAAACCCCGGATCTGAGCGTGATGCGCCCCTGCCCCACCCGTCGTTTTGAACTGGCGTGCCGCTGATGCAGCCCGGCGTGCGCAACAGCATCACCGATGTGCCCGGCCTCAGGGTCGGCAACGCGCAGGACGCAGCGCTCAAATCCGGGGTGACGGTGCTGACCGCAGAGGCGCCCTTTACCGCGTCGGTGCATGTGATGGGAGGCGCGCCCGGTACCCGCGAGACAGCGTTGCTCGCGCCGGACAAGTCGGTGGCGCAGGTTGACGCGCTGGTGCTGTCGGGCGGCTCTGCCTTCGGACTGGAGGCCTGCGGCGGCGTGGTCGACGGCCTGCGCGCCCAGGGCCGCGGCTTTGCCGTCGGGCCCGTCCGCGTGCCGATTGTGCCCGGGGCGATCCTCTTTGATCTTCTCAACGGCGGCGCCAAGGATTGGGCCCAAAACCCCTACCCCGCCCTGGGCCGCACGGCTCTGGACGCCGCCTCGAACCGGTTCGATCTGGGGTCCGTCGGCGCAGGCACCGGGGCCACGACCGCAACGCTCAAAGGCGGGCTGGGGTCTGCGTCACTGGTGTTGGAGAATGGCATCACCGTCGGCGCTCTGGTTGCGGCCAACCCGGTGGGTGCTGTGACCACACCGGGCGAGGGACATTTCTATGCCGCCCCCTTCGAGATCGGGGCGGAATACGGTGGTCGGGGGCCTGATACGGCCAGTGGTTTGGGGCGCAGGCTGGAGAACCGCAAGATGCAGGCCATGACGGAACACGCCAACACCACAATTGCCATCGTGGCCACGGATGCGGCGCTGGACAAAGCGCAATGCGCGCGGGTGGCGGTCGCCGCCCATGACGGGTTGGCCCGCGCCATTGTGCCGGCCCATACGCCAATGGATGGTGATCTGGTGTTTGCCGCCGCCACCGGGGCGCGTCCGCTTGGCGATCCCCTTGGGGAGTTGAGCGCGATTGGCCATGCCGCCGCCCTCTGTCTGAGCCGCGCCATCGCCCGCGCGGTCTTTGAGGCGACACCGGCACCGGGCGATCTCTTGCCCTGCTGGCGTGAGCTTCAGGACCGCTAACTGCGCGCGCTCTTCAGATCGACGATCTTTGCGTCGCGGCCCAGCACCTTGTTGACCGTCTCAATGATGCCTGCGGTATCCAGACCCGCGGCCCGATACATCTCTGCAGGCGAGGCCTGATCGATGAAGCGATCCGGCAGGCACATCGTGCGGAGCTTGCAGCCGTGGTCCAGCAGACCTTCGCGCGCCATGGCCTGCAAGACCATCGCGCCAAACCCGCCTTCGGCTCCCTGCTCCACCGTGATGAGGGCGGTGTGGGTCTGCACCAGCCTGGCAATCAGGTCCATGTCGAGCGGTTTGGCGAAACGTGCATCCGCGACCGTCACGTCAACCCCTTCGGCGGCCAGGCTGGTGGCCGCCGCCGCGCAATCGCCAAGCAGCGTGCCGAGAGACAAGAGCGCCACCGCGCCGCTGCCCTGCCGGATCATCCGGCCCTTGCCGATCTCCAGCACCTCGCCCTGGGCGGGCAGGCTCACGCCGGTGCCATTGCCACGCGGATAGCGAAAAGCAATCGGCCCGGTGTCATGCGCCGCAGCGGTGGCGACCATATGCATCAGCTCGGCTTCGTCCGCCGCGGCCATGACGACCATGCCCGGCAGCGCGCCAAGGTAGCCGATGTCGAAAGCGCCCGCATGGGTCGCACCATCAGCCCCGACCAGACCCGCCCGGTCGATGGCAAAGCGCACCGGCAACCCTTGCAGGGCCACATCATGCACCACCTGATCGTAGCCCCGCTGCAGGAAGGTCGAATAGATCGCACAGAAGGGTTTGAGCCCCGATGCCGCCATCCCGGCGGCAAAGGTCACGCCATGTTGCTCGGCAATGCCCACGTCAAAGACGCGGGCGGGGAAGCGCTTGGCCATCCGGTCCACCCCTGTCCCGCTTGGCATCGCCGCCGTCACTGCGACGATGCTGGGGTCACGGGCTGCGGCTTCGGTCAACGCATCGCCGAAGACCGCCGTGTAGGAGGGCGCGTTGGCCTTCGCCTTGGCCTGCACCCCGGTGCCCACATCGAATTTACTGACACCGTGGTATTTGTCGGTGGACCCTTCGGCGGGCGCATAGCCCTTGCCCTTGACCGTGCAGCAATGGATCAGCACCGGCCCCGTAGCCCGCGCCTTGGCCCCGCGCAACACGCTGAGCAACTGGTTGATGTCATGGCCGTCAATCGGCCCGATGTAGTCAAAACCCAGCTCTTCAAAGAAGGTGCCCCGGCTTTCCAGCCCGGTGACCATCTCGCGCGCGCGGCGGGCGCCATCGCGCACCGGTTTGGGGGCGAATTTCTCCATCCCTTCGGCCATCGCAACCAGCCCGCCAAAGGGCCCGACGCGGCTGAGGTCCGAGAGGCTGGAGAGATAGGAGGACATCGCGCCCACGGGCGGTGCGATGCTCATCTCATTGTCATTCAGGATCACAAAGAGCCGCCGGCCCTCATGGCCTGCGTTATTGAGCGCCTCATACGCCATGCCGGCACTGATCGACCCATCCCCGATGACGGCAACGGCATCGCCGGTCGGCTGGCCCATATCGCGCCCGACGGTGAAACCGAGGGCCGCAGAAATCGAGGTGCTGGAATGCGCCGCGCCAAAGGGGTCGTAAACGGATTCGCTGCGTTTGGTAAAACCACTGAGGCCTCCGCCCTGCCGCAACGTGTGCATCCGGTCGCGCCGCCCGGTGAGGATCTTGTGCGGATAGCATTGGTGGCCCACATCCCAGACCAGCTTGTCGCGCGGCGTGTCAAAGACGGCGTGAATGGCCACGCTCAACTCGACCACCCCAAGGCTGGACCCCAGATGCCCACCGGTCCGGCTGACCGCCCCGATGACTTCTGCCCGCAGTTCGTCGGCGACGTCCTTGAGCTCCGGATCCGTCATGCTGCGCAGATCGGCAGGGCCGGCAACACGGTCGAGGGTCGGGGTGTTTGAATGGGTCATCGCGCACATCTCCTATGTCAGAGCGGTGGCCGGGGGCCTCTTGCCAAAGCCTCTGTCCCGCCACCGGGACTAAAAAGGGGTCGCGGCGGGTTTGATCCCGCAGCGACCCCGAGTTCCTGTAGCCAACAGGAAGGGAACCGGGGTGTTGAGACCCCGTGCCCGGACCAAGGAAGCCAATGGTCCGTGCCTGGCCTAGGTGGGGGCGGCCTAGAGTGCCGCCCAGCCTCCTATTCGTAGACTGGCGCGTCGCTGGTCGCGAGCTCGGGCCAATCGGCAATGGCATTCATGCCTTGCATGGGTTGCTGATAGCCTTTGTGACAGGTCTTGCAGGCTGCTTTTGGCGCATCTGCAAACACCGGCCCCAGACGCTCGGGCGGATATTCAGCCTCAAGCGGGATCAGGTATTCCTGGTTCATCTCGATCACCATCTGACGCCCCAGCAGCGCGGTTGCCCATTGTGGCGTATTCTCCTCCGGGGCATAGAAGGCGCGGCTGTTGTGACAGAACACGCAATTCACCCCGAGGCTGTTGGAGAAATAGTTCATCAGCGAATAGGTCATCTCGGTCTTCTGGATCGAGGCCACTTCCTCATCGTTGGGCACCCCGGCAACCCGGCTTTCCAGATCGTGCACGTTCACCGCCTCGTAGTCGGTCAGATAGACCTCAAGTGCGTTGGAGGGCAGCGAGGTGGCCTGGCTGACGGACGTCGCCCGATTCTGGACGGAGGGCCAGCCTTCGGTCGCTTCGGTCACCGGCGTGATGTTGAACCAGATATCCGACGGGACATTCAGGCCGCGGTGGCAGGTAAAGCAGTTCACGCCGACCTCCTGATTGGCGTTGACGTGGGCATCCCAGTTCTCGTTGATGTTCTGGGTCATCTGGATCATGCGACGCGACACAACCTTGGTATAGAGGTTGTCCTCGCCATAAGTGTCCAGATCACCATCCCCGTGACAATAGGCACAGCCCTGTTCGGGAGAGACCCACTGTGTGATGGCCGTCATGACCCGATTGAAGTTGTCTTCGGTCAGATCCCCCAGCACCTGCACGTTGTCGTAGATGTCACGGGCCAGAGGCTCACCCCCCTCGGGGATGAAGGGTTCTTCGGTGTAGTAGGCCTCGATCGTGGGATCCGGCGCGAACCGCGTGACGTTGAACTCGGGCACCGACATGCCCGTGCCACGCGGACCGGTCTGCAGCGAGGCCTGTGCGACCGGGTTGCCCCAGCTTATCACCATCACCGCAACAAAGACCGCGCCCCCCAGAACCCCCACCAGGATCGCCGGACCAAAGATGTTGGTCGGGTTATCCTCGTTCCATTTGTTGAACCACTTGGGCAGCATGATCAGTCCTCCTTCCCGATAAAGGTCTCATAGGAGCCGTAGTCGGCATATCCGTAGGAGCCGTCATACATCGGCGCGAAATTGTGCTCCTGCGCCCAGATGAACCAGTTGTCGACCACTGTGCCGGTCAGCAGGATGCCGATGCCCCCGGTGATCGGTGTCAGCACCGCGAACCACCAGGCCCAGCGGTGGATACCTTCCATCGTGGCGTTGAACCCCATGGTCCAGCGCCAGAAGAGCGCCGCGCGTTCCGTGGCCGTGCCGCGGTCATAGATCTGCTCCAGCTCGCGGTCGCCGCCGTAACGGGTGACCGCCAGAATGGTGCCGCCGTGCATGCAGAAGAGCAGCACCGAGCCATAAAGGAACACGATCGAGAGACAGTGGAACGGGTTGTAGTAGAGGTTGCCGTAGCGGATCGAAAACGCTGTTGTCCAGTCGAGGTGCGGGAAGATGCCGTAGGGCACCGCCTCCGACCAGGATCCCATCAGGATCGGACGGAAGAGACCCAGCACCAGAAAGAGCCAGACCGCAGCCGCAAAGCCCCAGAAGATATGTTTGCCCATCTTGTGCTGTTCGGCCAGCAGATAGGCCCGCAAGAGCCATGTCATCACCGAGACCAGCAGGAAGAAACTGGCGATGATGTACCACCCGCCATCGTTCAGCGGCGGCATGGTCAGCCCGTATTCGGGGGACGGCGGCTCAAGCGCCAGCCAGAACAGCTGCCGGATGAACTGCGGGATCGACCAGCCGACCTGCGCCAGCATGTTGAAGCCCACGATGAAGAACCACGCGAGCCCGGTGCCAAAAGCCACCATCGACGTCCAGCCGAAGTAGTAGGGCCCGATCTGGCCGTTGCCGAAGAGGCCCGCCAGCGAGCTGAAGAAGGGTTTGCCGACCCGCTCTTCGGCCATGTTGTTGCCCGCATCGTCCATGCCCCATTCGGGAGCACCCCGGACCTGCACCTGCGTAAAGATATTCTGATATTCAGGATACATCATGATTACATCCCTCCTACTGCGATGGGTTCACCCCAGATTGGCATATCGAGCCACCAGTTCCACCATTCAGGCCAACCCGCCGTCCAGACCGGGCCGGAGATGATGATGCAGATCGCCGACCAGAGCCCTGCGTTGATCGCCAGCAGGTAGCCCAGACGGTGAATGCCCAAGGTGCCCACCGAATAACCGATGAAGTCGCGAAAGAACGTGTCCTCGTGATCCGGTGTCTTGGCCTCTTCGCCCTTTTCAGGATTGGCCGCCGACAGGATCAGACCGCCATGCAGCGCCAGCGCCAGCGTGGTGGTGAAGAACAGCGTCACCGCCAGCATGTGGGCCGGATTGTAGTGGAAGTGCAGATAGGCGTAGCCGGTGTTGCTCACCCAGTCGAGGTGGCTGAAAATTCCGTAGGGGAACCCGTGCCCCCAGGCACCCATCAACAGCGGGCGAAAGATCACCAGCGTCATATAGGCGATGATCGCTGCCGCAAATCCAAAGGGAACATGGTAGCCCATGCCCAGTTTGCGGCAGATCTCGACCTCGCGCAGCGCCCAGGAGATGAACGCCCCGGTGGCGCAGAATGTGATGATCTGCCAAAGCCCGCCTTCCAGCAGCGGGGCCATGCCCAGACCGTAACTCAGGTCAGGCGGCGCGATGTTGATAAGCCAGGGGTTAAAGGTTCCCTGCTGGGAGGCCCCCCAGAAAATCAGGATCGTCCCGAGCAATGAAAAAAAGGCGGTCGTGACCCCGAAGAAGCCCACGTAGAAAGGCCCCACCCAGAAGTCGAACAGATCGCCCCCGATCAGCGTCCCTCCGCGGACGCGATATTTTCTTTCGAAGCTGAGCAAAGCCATCTTCTTGTCTCTCCGCGTGTGCGGCGCGCCTGTTGCGGATAAGGGACGACAAAGGCCAACACGCATCACGTTCGGCATCTTTGTCGACATGCGTCCAAGGCGGAGGCCGTCGTATTATCATTTCGAAGTTCGCCGCGGGCGGGGGCGCACATGAATTCCGCCCGCAGCATATGTCTTTCTGAACATCAGTTTTCGAAAGCGCGCCGTCGGGCACGCCTGCGTGTCACTGACCTCCAGCGGCTGCTGCCATTTCGAACCAGTTCAGGCCACTGCTCAGAACCACCAGGTGGATCATCGCAGCGAGAAGGAAGAGGAACACGCCCTGCGCCACGAAAACGCGACGGGGGTCGAAAATGAGCCAGATCTTATAGAACTTTGCCATGTCTATCTCTCCTTAGAACCACGGACGCCAGATAAAGGTCGCCAAGTGAGCGACCACAGCAACTGCCGAGAACAGCCACAGGCCGCTCATGTAGACAGAGTGCAGTTCTTGCGCCTGTTCGTCTGTGAGACCTGTAAAGGACAGGTCGGTATTATCAGCCATAAAAATTCCTCCGGAACGTTATGCTGACGCCGCGCACCCCGCGGCCGGGTCCTTTGGGGGCCTCCCCCCTCGGGGCTCTGTTTACCCGTTGCCGGGTATCCAGTCTCTTGCCTCGACAGGCGCACGACAGTCGAGAATTCGGGGCGCACACCGGGCCTTGCCAGCCGTTTTATGTGCGAGGTCGTTCATCCGTTCAGTAGGCCGAAAAGATCATCGGCGTGATGATGCGGGCCTGTGTCCAGGCGCGGGCCATGGGCCCCTTGTTGGTAAAACTGCGGGTCTTGAACGCCTGGATTGCCCAGGTCAGGGTCGCCAGCGGCAGGGTCGCCAGAAAGATGATGACGAAATAGATCATGAACTCCGTCTGACCTTTGCGTTTCACCGGATGGTGGGGGGTTTCTGCCGCCTCGTCGGGGGCGAAGTCAGTTGTCATGTCACTCATGTTCGATCCTCCAGATCAAGTCCGGCTGACGCCGGGTCCAGCGCCCGCACGGTGTCGAGCACCACGCGTTCGTCTCCTGCGGCAAGGGCCGCTTTCTCTGCTGCGTCGCGCAAGGTCTTGGCAGCCGAAATACGTGTCAGTATGGGATGGGTCTCGACGATCTTGTCGAGCAGCGCCTGCGCATCCGCATCCCACGGAAAGTCGCGCCGCAGCGGGGTGAGCGTTGCGTCCGTGGCATCCATGTCGGTGCCAAGCGGCAGGATGTGGAACAGCGCGTCGAAAAGCCCGTTGCAGATCTCCTGCACCAGATAGGTCGCCCCCGCATAGCCCATGAAGGGTGTGCCGGTATGCCGGCGGATCGCAGCCCCGGGGAAACTGGCGGGGATAAAGGCGGGGCTTGGTCCATGACCGCCCTTGAGCTCGGCCAGATACATCTTTTCGTTGATCGATCCCATCACGATCAGGGGCCGCTTTTGCCCCATCAGGGCACGGACCTCTTCGTTGTTGGTCTTCTTGCCCGCCGTCCGCGCAACCGCGAAGGCACAGGGCAATCCCAGATCATCCTCCAGGAACAACCGGATTCCACGGGAATAGGTCTCATTCGCCACAATCGCAAAGCTCGCGGTGGCAAAGAAATCCTGCGTGACGGAGCGCCAGAGATCCCAGACCGGTTTGATCGTGGAATGTTTCTCTCGCGTGATAAAAGGTTCGGGATCGAGGCCCACCAGGTCCCCCAGTGCGCGCAGGAACTTGGTCGTGCTCTCGATCCCTATCGGGGCTTGTAGATACGGCTTGGCAAGAAGCTCGCTCAACCCGCGCCCGAACTCGCGGTACATGCAGATATTCACATCCGCATTTACCAGATCTCTCATTTCGGCCACATGCGCGCCCAAGGGCAGCACCATGTTGACCTCGCAGCCGATCCCTTCGACCAGCCTGCGGATCTCGGCCAGATCGGATGGCATGTTGAACGTGCCATACATCGGACCGAGGATATTCACGCGAGGACGCGCACCTTCCTCGCGCTTCTTTTCGGGCGGCATCCGACCCTTGGTCATACCGAACTCGGTAAAGATCCAGGTCATTGCCCGATCCGCCGCCTCCCACTGATCTTCATCAATGGTGCGGGGCAGGAATCTTTGAATGTTTGTGCCTTGCGGGGTCACCCCGCCGCCGATCATCTCGGCAATCGACCCGGTCACGACGACCGCCGGCAGGGCCGGATCCAGTGTCTCCCAGGCCCGTTTCATGTTCTCTTCGGTGCCAGCCCCCATTTCGCCTTCACCCAGACCGGTGACCACGATGGGCAGCTCATGCGGCGGCAGCGCGTCGGTGTAATGCAGCACGGAGGTCACCGGCAGGTTCTCGCAGCCCACGGGGCCATCGATCACCACCTGCAATCCCTTGACGGCGCAAAAGGCGTAAACCGCCCCCCAGTAGCCGCCCGCGCGATCATGATCGGTGACTAGCACGGCGCGCCCTCCTGTACGGGGGCGCGGCAGCGGTGGTCCGCGCGTTTATGAGTATGAACCCGCATCAGATCATCTGCGCGGCCTTCGCCGCCCTTGCTTGCTTGTCGAGTTTCTTCTGGTGCTGGGCGCGGAAGTCGGGGCGCAGGTTCGGATCGCCTTCCCAAACGCCGGCGGTGTCGTCGTAACCCACGCCTTCGAAGAATTCCTTCATATGCGCCATCCGGTCCTTGTTGCCGATGGCCGCGTTAATGACCTCGGCCAGCGACCCTGCCCCGGCAACCCCCATCAGGGGCCGCGCGGAAATCAGATTGGTGAAGTAGAGACCGGGAATGCCCAGCTCCTTGGCTTTCTGCACCACGGGCGTCGTGCCGATGGCGAGGTCCGGCTGGATCGCTTCCATCGCCGC
>NZ_JACNMO010000025.1 GCF_020622345.1 Roseobacter weihaiensis
GGTCTGCGATACGTCTAAACCAATGTAGTTTTTCATGGTCGTCTCTCCTTCAGCTCAAGGTTTCTGAGATCGACATTAGCCGTTCTCAATGCCCTTGAAGCCGAGCGCTCAGCAGATACGCCATGTCTGCTTATGAGAGGAGCCCGCTGGAAACCGCGTACCCGAGGCGTCAGGGCAGGGAAAAAGGGGGTGGCAGCTCGGCCAGTGTTCTGGCGCCCAGCTGCCCCATATTGGCCTCAAGATCCTTTTTCAGAATATCGAGCAGATGCGCGATGCCGGGAGGGCCCAAAGCCGCCAGTGCATAGTGAAAGGCGCGCCCCAGCATCACGAAATTCGCCCCGCAGGCAAAGGCCCGCAGGATGTCGAGCCCGCCTTCGATGCCACTGTCAAAGATCAGTGGCAGGTCGGTCGCAGCCCGGATATCACACAGCGCATCGATGGTGGCGGGGGCCGCATCGAACTGGCGGCCCGCGTGGTTCGACACCCACAGGGCATCGACGCCGCGGTTTTTGAGCGGCTCCGCATCTTCGGCCCGCAGCACCCCCTTGACGATGAACGGCCCCTCCCAGGCATCGCGCAGCCACGACACATAGTCCCAATCCGGCGAGGTGCGCAGCAGGTAGCCTGCGTGCTGTGTCGAGGCAAGTGCCGTAGTGGTCTTGGGGGTGTATTTCTCCAGCCCGCGCATCCGGGGCAGGCCGCGCCGCGCCATGCCAAGCGCCCAGGCGGGGCGTGCTGCGACCTGCGCCAGCAGACGCGGTGTGAGGCGCGGGGGCTGCGTCAGCCCGGACCGGGTTTGCCGTTCGCGGCGCGAGGCCACGGGCACATCCACCGTCAGCACCAGCGTCCTGAACCCGGCGGCTTTGGCGCGCGCCAGCATGTCGGTGCGGATGTCTTCGTCGCGCGGCGGATACATCTGAAACCAAGCCTGAGGTCCCAGATGGGGGGCGAGGTCTTCGGGCGACTGGCTGGCGACGGTGGACAGCGTATAGGGGATACCGGCGCGGGCGGCGGCACGGGCCAGATGGCCTTCGGCATCGGGCCACATCAGCCCGGACATGCCCACCGGCGCAATGCCGAAGGGCAGCGGCAACGCGACCCCCAGAAGATCGGTAGCAAGGGTCGGCGTAAACGCGCCATGCAGGATCGAGGGCATCAGGCCAATGCGGTCGAGTTGCTGGCGATTACGTGCTTTCGTGGCCTCCGTTCCGGTTGCCGAATCGAGGTATTCCCAGACGAAGGCAGGCACACGTTTGCGCGCGCGGTCGCGCAGGTCAGAGATCGCCGGATAGGTGCTGTGCAGGGTCATGGCGCTATTTGCCTGCCGGATCAGGAGATTGTCCAGACCGGAAAGATTGCAGAACAGAGAGCGAACGTCTCTTTATCTTGCCGGCATTGACGGTTAGGCTCGCGGTCATGAGCGATTTTAATGACATGGATGCCTTTGAGGGCGCGTCGCTGTCCGCACGGGCGATGGCGGCCCGCCCGCAACCCTATCTGGAGGGGCTGAACCCGGCGCAGCGCGCCGCGGTGGAGCAATTGGACGGGCCGGTGCTGATGCTCGCCGGGGCAGGGACCGGCAAGACCCGGGCGCTGACAGCGCGTATCGTGCATTTGTTGAACACCGGGCGAGCCCGGCCCAATGAAATCCTCGCCGTGACCTTCACCAACAAGGCCGCGCGGGAGATGAAAAACCGGGTGGGTTTGATGCTGGGCCAGCCCGTCGAAGGCATGCCGTGGCTTGGCACCTTTCATGCGATCTGCGTGAAACTGCTGCGTCGCCATGCGGAACTGGCCGGTCTGAAATCGAACTTCACCATTCTGGACACGGACGATCAGTTGCGCCTGCTCAAGCAGTTGGTCTTGGCGGCGAATATCGATGACAAGCGCTGGCCTGCGCGGCAGTTGGCCTCCATCATCGACGGGTGGAAAAACCGCGCGCTGACGCCGGAGAAAGTACCAGCAGCGGATACGGGGGCGTATAACCATCGGGGTGTGGAGCTGTATGCGCAGTACCAGCGCCGGTTGATTGAGCTGAATGCGACAGATTTCGGCGATTTGCTGTTGCACATGGTCACGATCTTTCAGACCCATGCGGATGTGCTGGCGCAGTACCAGCGCTGGTTCCGCTATATCCTTGTGGATGAGTATCAGGACACGAACGTGGCGCAGTACATGTGGCTGCGGCTGCTGGCGGGCGGGCACAAGAACATCTGCTGTGTGGGCGATGACGACCAGTCGATCTATGGCTGGCGCGGGGCCGAGGTGGGCAATATCCTGCGGTTCGAGACGGATTTTCCCGGTGCTCACGTGGTCCGGCTGGAGCAGAACTACCGCTCCACCCCGCATATTCTGGCTGCCGCCTCCGGCGTGATCGAGGGCAATCAGGGTCGTCTGGGAAAGACACTCTTCACGGATGTGAAAGAGGGCGAAAAGGTCCGCCTGATCGGCCATTGGGACGGCGATGAAGAAGCACGCTGGATTGGCGAAGAGATCGAAGCCGCCCAACGCGGCACCCGCGGGATGGAGAAAGCCGGGCTGGACAGCATGGCCATACTGGTGCGCGCCAGCCACCAGATGCGCGCCTTTGAGGACCGCTTTCTGACCATCGGCCTGCCCTACCGGGTGATCGGCGGCCCGCGGTTTTACGAACGGATGGAGATCCGCGATGCGATGGCCTATTTCCGCGTCGTGGTCAGCCCCGACGATGATCTGGCCTTTGAGCGGATTGTGAATACACCCAAACGGGGCCTGGGCGACAAGGCCCAGCAGACCATTCAGATCACCGCGCGCGCCAACGGGGTGTCCCTGGTTGAGGGTGCGAAACTGGCTGTCGATCAGGGGCTGATAAAGGGCAAGGGCGGCGGCGAACTGCGCCGCCTCGTGGAGGGGATCGCCCGGTGGCATGCCAAGCTGCGCGGATCTCGGATTGAGACGGTGGCCGAGGGTGATTTGATCGATGACGCAGCGGGCCCCGTCCGTCTCGAAGACACGCCCCCCTCCATCAGCCATATGGAACTTGCCGAGATCATCCTGGATGAGAGCGGCTACACCGCCCATTGGCAGAACGACAAGACGCCCGAGGCGCCGGGGCGGTTGGAGAACCTCAAGGAACTGGTCAAGGCGCTGGAAGGCTTTGAGAATCTGCAAGGTTTCCTCGAACATGTCAGCCTGATCATGGACAATGAAAGTGATGACGGCGGCCAGAAAGTCTCCATCATGACGCTGCATGCGGCCAAGGGGCTGGAGTTTCCCGTGGTGTTCCTGCCCGGCTGGGAAGACGGGCTTTTCCCGTCGCAGCGCTCCATGGATGAAAGCGGTGTCAAGGGCCTCGAAGAGGAACGCCGGCTGGCCTATGTAGGCATCACGCGGGCCGAAGAGGTCTGCACTATTTCCTTTGCCGCCAACCGGCGGGTGTTCGGCCAATGGCAGAATTCGATGCCGTCGCGCTTTATCGATGAGTTGCCCGAGGACCACGTGGAGGTGTTGACCCCACCGGGGCTTTACGGCGGCGGATATGGTGCAGCGGCCCCGCGCAGCACGTTGCACGATCAGGCGGCAGAGGCGAATGTCTATAACTCCCCGGGCTGGCGACGCCTGCAGGAGCGCAGCCAGAACCGCCCCGTCAGCCAGCCGCGCGAAACCCGGAACACCGTGATCGACATGGCCGCGGCCTCCAGCTTTGTGGTGGGCGAGCGCGTGTTTCACCAGAAATTCGGCTACGGGGCGATCCAGGGCATTGAAGGTGACAAGCTTGAGATCGCTTTTGAAAAGGCCGGTGTCAAAAACATTGTCGCCAAATTCGTGACCGCCGCTGACGACGTGCCGTTCTGAGGGTTGTTATGCTGCCAGATACGCTCTGAGCGTGACCGCTTCTCTGGCGGTCAGCGTTGGTGCCGCGGTGACCCCAAAACGATCAAGGCCACCTTTGAGATCGGGAAAGAGCCTTTGCAGTTCCCGGCGCGGGCCATCCTCAAGGGTGCCGACCGATTGTTCGGCGAGAAAGAAGCTCTCTGTCAAAATGCCGTTGGACCGCACGATCTGGTGGTTGTCGAACATGAAATGCGTGTAATGCACCCTTGGCTGCGGGCGCAGCCAGATACCGGGCAGGCCGCACAGGTGCTTGGCCGCGACGAGCACGGCGCTTTGACCAAAGTACAGCTCTGCAATCGGGCTTTCGATCCAGATGCGGTGCTGTTGCGAGACGACAAGCTCTGAGCTGTTGCCCAGAGCCCCTGGCGCAAAGACCACCGGAGCCATCGCCCCGGTTCCGCGGACCACCGCGCTCCCGGTCCATCTGACGGGCAGCGGCCCCGACCCATTGGTCCAAACTTCCTGTCCCGGTCGGATCTCTTCAACCGGGAGAGAGCCGGTCGCCGTCTCGATCTGTGTTCCGTTGGCAAAGCAGGTGACAAGCTGGTTGTACCGCGCATCGCCCGCGTTACTGCCACTGACCTTGACGTAGCTTGTGCCGACTGTGAGCTGTTCAGAGAGGCCAAAGCCCCAGACATCGCTGAAGTTGCCGTTTTGCGAAAAGATGTAAAGATCGATTTCCGGGCCGGTTGGGTTGCCAGCGCCATCCAGCGCGCGCAGCACGATGATCGATTCTGCTTCGACTCCATTGCCATCCGCCACCAGGCCGCCCCCATCGGTGATGATGTGGTCGCCGGGCCGGTCATCGTTGAACCTGTTCCGTCCGCCTCCCGTATCATCCAGGGTTATTTCCCTGAAGGTGCCGCCGCCAAACTGAAACGTTGTCCCGTTCGGGGTGTTGGAATTGTTGATGATGGGATTGCCGACAATGGCACCATTTGGACTGGAAGCCACAATGAGATTTTCGTTATCGATCGCGAAAAACGTTCTGATTGACATGAGGGTTCTCGAAGCTGCGCCTCAGGACATTAGAGCAAATGACCCGGCAAAGACAGCTTGCCCGCCCGCTTTTTAATAATTTGGTAAACATGTCGCCGAAATGCGGCACGCCTCATGCGTGTTCGATCCCGGCTCGACTTTTTAGAGGAAAGGGACGGTTTTTTAGAGGAAAGGGACGGTGGCATCCGGGAGGAGGATAGATGCCACCGCCTTGAAACAGGCATGCCAGGGAGGAGGGAGGCACGCCTGAATGGGTTCCTGTCGCTGTTGTCCAGCTCAGGCGCATGTGACGGATCACATGCTGCTATTGGCTAGTGACGGCATCCGGGAGGAGGATAGATGCCGTCACCAACAAGCGGACACCTCAGGGAGGAGAGGTGGCCGAAGTCGTCATGGCTCACCGCGCCATGTGTCTGTCCGCAGCCTCAAGGGCCGCTGTCTTTAGCATTGAGCGGTTCAGGCCGATGTCGGCCAGATCACGCGCGCTCAAGCTGCGCAATTCCATCAAAGACGTGCGATACACGCGGTGGTGCGCGTGGCGGACCGCCGCGTCTTCGAGCCCCTTTGCCATTCTTGCCAACAGCCATTCGGTGAGGCTGTATGTTTTGTGGTCGTGGTAGTAGGCCATGATGAGGTGCTCGTGCTCGTCCTTTGTTAACATCATACTTAAGGCAATGCTGCGCTTGCACAATAGGTAGCATGGTCATTGCTGCTATGCAGCAAGTGCATAGGGCTGGAGACAGAAAAAACTGCGTTCTGCCTAAGTTTCAGGCATATGTCCGCCGTTAGTGGTACTCCGGTTTGCAGTTGCTATATGGAGTGGCGGAATTGAGGAGTAATTGAGCATGTCTGTGACCAAGGCCGACATCGAGGCAGCCCTCGCGCGCGTCGCGTTACCCGATGGGCGCAGCCTGATTGCGCATGATTTGATTCGGGCACTGGTCGTTGACGGGGGCTCCGTCCGCTTTGTGATTGAGGCACCCAGCCCCGAAGTTGCCCGCCAGATGGCGCCGCTGCGGGATGCCGCGGAAAGAGTTGTATCTGAATTGCCCGGTGTCACCTCGGCCTCGGTCGCCCTGACGGCTCATGGACCGGCGGAAAAGAAACCCGCTCCTCCGAATCTGAAAATCGGCGGCCATCCCAAACCACAGGCAGGCCCGACAAAACCAAACGGTGTGCAGCGGATCGTCGCCATCGGATCCGGCAAGGGCGGGGTGGGCAAGTCCACGGTCTCGTCAAACCTTGCGGTGGCGCTGGCAAAGGCGGGCCGCAAGGTCGGGTTGCTGGATGCGGATATATATGGCCCCAGCCAGCCGCGCATGATGGGGGTCAACAAGCGGCCCGCCAGCCCGGACGGCAAGACCATCATCCCGCTGCACGCCCATGGGGTGACGCTGATGTCCATCGGCTTCATGATGGAGGAGGGCAAGGCGGTGGTCTGGCGTGGCCCGATGCTGATGGGCGCGTTGCAGCAGATGCTGGGGCAGGTGGAGTGGGGCGCGCTTGACGTGCTGCTTGTCGATCTGCCCCCTGGCACCGGCGATGTGCAACTGACCCTCTGCACCAAATCCGAACTGACCGGGGCCATCATCGTGTCGACACCGCAGGATGTGGCGCTGATCGATGCGCGCAAGGCGCTTGATATGTTCGACACGCTGAAAACGCCGGTGCTGGGGTTGATCGAGAACATGTCGATGTTCGTCTGCCCTGATTGCGGGTCGGAGCATCAGATCTTCGGGCAGGGTGGGGTCGCGGCCGAAGCCGACAGGCTTGGTGTGCCGCTGCTGGGCGCTTTGCCGATTGATCTGGACACCCGGCTGGCGGGGGACGGTGGCACGCCGATTGCAGCTCAGGGCGGTGCGATGGCGGAGGCCTACGCGCGTATTGCCGATAGTCTGATCAAGCGCGGGGTCGCATGACCTGAATTACGCCGATTGGCCTGCGATGATCTGCTGCTGGTAGAGTGCGCTGATAAAGCTAACCGCAACGACCATTTGCAGACAGGTCAACGCGATTTGCACGCTCACCAGAAAAACCGGCTGAAGAGGAACAAAGCGCTCGACACCATACATCACGGCAGCGTTCAGGGCCACGCCTGCGATCAACACGATGAGAATACTAGCAGACTGGTCAGCGGTCGCGCGCCAGCTTTCCGAGGTTGTCATGCGCTTGCTCAATGCCGCTGCAGGCACGATCAGGCTATTGCGGCAAACAATCCATCCAACCATAAGTGATGCGATAAACGACAATCCTTGTTCGACCAGCGGAAAGTAGGGAGCGTCGGTTGCGACCAGCACTGATGCTACGAGAAAGAGACCAAGCAGCACGGTAAGGACCAATACAATAGTGATCAGGGCGAGGGTTGTTGAACTGAGGATCATCAAACCCACATGGCGCGCACTGATGCGCATCACGGCTTGCCGCTGCTCGGAATCCAACAAAGCGCTGCGATGCCAGAAAAGTGCAAAAGTCAGATAGCCCAATAGGGCTAAAATCAATCCGGGCGTAATTGACCAAAGGCCGACGCTGACCTGACCAGTTCCCGCGCTAAGAAGAGGGATGAAAAGGACATAGATGCCAAAGGCAGTAAGGCCGAGCCCGGGCGCGCCGACTTTCAGCAGTTGCAGAGGTTGCAGAAAGGCAAGTTCGACGGTTTTGCGGATTACTGTACTACTGGAATTGCTCATGCGGTCATCTTTCACCTTCTCTTTTAATAACCCGCATCACAGCGGGGGGAGTAATACATCCGCACCTACAATTTTGGTTAAATTGTCGGAATGGGAATTCGTGGGACAGATATTGGTCGGGTGTTGGGTTTCCCGACAGAGCCAAACCGGAATACAGGTCACGAATCAAATATAAGTGGCATTTCCGCATCGTTCTTCAGCGCACCTGGCATGAAAATCGGTGCCAAAAGAGGGACAGCAGGCCATGTTGCATCTCCTTATGATAGTTTTGGCGGGAAATTGTGGGAATTAATTTTCTGTTCTGGCAACCCGTATGTTGATCTAGATTGTCCTTGATATACCACATGCTGTGTTTTTGGGGTAACTCCCTGTTGCTGGAAGGAATCTCAATCTCACGTTAAGCTGTTGCTAACAAAAAAACACTTGCTATCCCGTGTATTCCCACGTTATCCCTTTGTCACGAGATGAGATCGAGACCGGGGCATCAAACGACCCCACGCGCATAAAACTCTAGCAGGTTCATACAGGCACCTCGCTTTCATCCCACAACGAGATCCGGCGCGCGAGCGAGCAGACATCCCCCCAGGTGGCGCGTGCAGCTGGACTTACCCGCAAGAGCGGGACGAGGGCGGCGGGTTGATCAGTGGCAGCAGATCAACTCGCCGTTTCCATTTCAAGACAAGGGGGGAGGCGGCAGTGCTCACGCGGTGCAGCAGAGTTGGGACAAGACAGTGGGCCGCAGGTTCAGAGGCGAAAGCAATCACAAGGTCGACACCAAGGGGCGCGTATCCATACCCGCCTCTTTTCGGCGTGTGATCGAGGCTGCCGACCCCAACTGGACCTCTGGCGACGCCCCCGAACTGGTTATTGTCTACGGCGATCACCGCCGCAGCTATCTTGAATGCTACACCATGGAGGCCATCAACGAGGTGGACGAAAAGATCGATGCGCTGCCGCGGGGGTCCAAAGAGCGGAAACTGCTGCAACGCCTATTTCATGGTCAGTCTTTTCCCACATCGGTGGACGAAACCGGGCGGTTGGTGCTGCCGGCCAAGCTACGTCAGAAAATCGGGCTCGACAAGGAAGCCTTCTTTATCGCGGCCGGTGATACCTTTCAGATCTGGCGGCCCGAAACCTATGCCGCCGAAGAGGACGCCAAAACCGCTGCGTGGCTGGACGATCTGCCGGATGATTTCGATCCGCTGGTGTTCCTGGATCAACGGCCCGGCGCTGCGGAAAGCGGACAAGGGGAGTAGATCATGGCTGCTGCGGCCCCGCCTGACCCGACCGTGCCACATGTTCCCGTTCTGCTGCCTGCCATCCTGAAAGCCGTTGCGCCGGTCGAGGGGACCTGGCTTGACGGGACCTTTGGGGCCGGAGGGTACACGCGCGGTTTTCTGCAGGCCGGTGCTGCGCGGGTGATTGCCGTGGACCGCGACCCGCTGGCTTTTGAACTGGCGGCGGATTGGGCGCGGGAATACGGCGACAGGCTGGTTCAGCAACCGGGCGTGTTTTCCAAAATGGATACCTATGCCCAGGATCTTGACGGCGTGGTGCTCGACCTCGGGGTCTCGTCGATGCAGCTTGACCGGGCGGAGCGCGGGTTTTCCTTTATGCGGGACGGCCCGCTTGACATGCGGATGAGCCAGGAGGGGCCCTCGGCAGCGGCTATCGTCAATGAAGCCTCCGCCGAGACCATCGCGAATATCCTGTTCGCCTACGGGGAAGAGCGCGCCAGCCGTCGCATCGCCAAGGCCATTATTGCCGCGCGCGCCGAGGCGCCCATTACCTCCACCCTGCGTTTGGCGGAGATTATCGAGGGATGTCTGCCGCGGGCCAAGCCGGGGCAGTCTCATCCCGCGACCCGCAGCTTTCAGGCGCTTCGCATCGCTGTAAATGACGAATACGGGGAGCTTTTTCAAGGACTTATGGCGGCAGAGCGGGCGCTCAAGCCGGGCGGAAAACTCGCCGTTGTCACCTTTCATTCCGTCGAAGACCGTATGGTGAAGCGGTTTTTGACGGCGCGGGCCGGGGCGGGTGGGAACGCCAATCGGTATGCGCCGGAACGGGTGCGCGAGGCCCCGGCCTTCACGCTCGGATCGCGCAAGGCGATTGCGGCGGATGCGGCCGAGGTGGCGGCCAACCCACGGGCACGGTCCGCCAAACTGCGGGTCGCGGTGCGGACCGATGCCCCTGCCGGAGAGATCGATGCAAAATCCGTCGGGATGCCGATGGCGAAAGGGGGAAGCTGATGCGGACATTCCTTTATATTCTGACCACTTTGGGGGTGATCGGGCTGGCTTTTTGGGCCTACCGGGAAAACTACGCGACCCAGGGCGCGCTGGCTGAAACCCGAGAGCTGCGCCGCGATATCCTTGACGCCCATGAGCGGCTATCGAAACTGCGGGCGGAATGGGCCTATCTCAACCGGCCGGATCGGCTGCGGGATCTGGCGAATATCAACTTTGACCGCCTCGGCCTCTTGCCCCTGCGGCCAGAGCAGTTCGGCCATGTGGATCAGGTAGCTTATCCGCCCGATCCGGTGGTCGACATCACCGACATCATCGATGTCGCCAAGCTCAACGATGATCTGAGCGAGGCAGAGCAATGATCCGCACGCCGCTGCGCCCGCTGGCCCGCATTCTCGACGCCCGCGACAAGGGCGAGAACCCCGACGCGATCGAACGCGAAAACATCCGCATCCGCCATGAGCAGATGCGCGATCAGGCCCGACAGCGGGCCGAAGGGCGCCTGCTGGTGCTGGGAATGTTCTTTGTGGTGGCGTTCAGCGTTGTGGGGCTGCGGATGGGGCTTTTGGCCACCTCGGAGCCGCAAGAGCCGCGCGTGGATGGGCCGGGGGCCCAAATCCATGCCGCGCGCGCCGATATCGTGGATCGGCACGGCAGCCTGCTGGCCACGAACTTCGACACCCACGCGCTTTACGCGCAGCCGCCCCAGATGATTGACCCGGTGCATGCCGCGCAGGAGCTGGCCAAGATATTCCCCGATCTGGACGCCGCGGAACTGCTGGAGGATTTTACCGGCACGCGTAAATTCCTCTGGATCAAGCGCAAGCTCAGCCCCGAACAGATGCAGGCGGTGCATGAAATCGGTGATCCGGGTCTGCTTTTTGCAACCCGCGACATGCGGCTTTATCCCAATGGTCAACTGGCCGCCCATGTGCTGGGTGGGGCCAGCTTTGGCAAGGAGGGGGTGACCGCCGCCGAGGTCATCGGCGTTGCAGGTGTCGAGAAATACTTTGACGACTATCTGCGCGACCCGGCCAATGGCAGCAAACCGCTGCAACTCTCGCTCGATCTGACGGTGCAGGCGGCGGCTGAACAGGTGCTTTATGGCGGCATGAAGCTGATGAACGCCAAGGGCGCGACCTCGATCCTGATGGATGTGCACACCGGCGAGGTGGTCAGCGTGGTGTCCCTGCCGACCTTTGACCCGAACAAGCGCCCACAGCCTGCGGTCTCGGGGGCTGCTTCTGACAGCCCGCTCTTTAACCGGTCCGTGCAGGGGGTCTACGAGCTCGGCTCCACCTTCAAGATATTCACCGTGGCGCAGGCCATGGACCTTGGTCTGGTGACCCCGGAGACGATTATCGACACCAAGGGACCGTTGCGTTGGGGCAGGCACCGCATCCGTGATTTCCGCCACTACGGCAATGAGATGTCGGTCACCAAGGTGATCGTGAAAAGCTCCAACATCGGCACGGCACGTCTGGCGCAGGAAATCGGTGTTGAGCGTCAGCGGGCCTTTCTGGGCAAGCTGGGCATGTTGGAGACGACCGGCTTTGAGATTGTCGAGGCCGCCACCGGCAGGCCGCTCTTGCCGCCCAACTGGTCGGAGCTGAGCACGATGACGATCTCTTACGGTCACGGGCTGTCGACGTCACCGATGCATCTGGCGGCCGGCTATGCCGCGATTGCCAACGGCGGCTACAAGGTGCAGCCGACGATCCTGAAAACCGAAAATCCCCCCAAGGGAGAGCGTGTTTTTAGCGAAGCCTCTTCAAAGGCGTCGATGCGGATGTTGCGGCAGGTCGTGACCGAGGGCACCGCGAGCTTTGGCGAGGTTGCGGGCTACGCGGTTGCGGGCAAGACCGGGACGGCGGATAAACCCGGCAGCCGGGGGGGGTATTACGAGGACAAGGTGATCGCCACCTTCGCGTCGGTTTTTCCCGCCCATGATCCCAAATATGTGCTGATCGTCACGCTGGATGAGCCGGTGGAGACCACCGGGGACGAGCCGCGCCGCACCGCCGGTTGGACCGCTGTGCCCGTCGCCGCCGAGATGATCCGCCGCGTCGCACCTTTGCTGGGGCTCAGACCAACCGTTGAACCCCTCGCCGTGAGCGATATAAAGCTGACAAGTAACTGAGCCGCAAAGGCGGGGGCAATGCGCGGGCAAACAAAGACACTTTCACAACTGGGTCTCACGGCGCGTGCCGGGCGCACCGCTGCCGTGGCGGGCCTGGCCGTTGACAGCCGCGAGGTGCGGGAGGGTTTTTTGTTCTTTGCGCTCCCGGGGACAAAGGTGCATGGCGGCGAGTTCATCCAATATGCCCTGCGTATGGGGGCGGTGGCCATTCTGACCGATGCCGAAGGCGCGCAGATCGCAGCGGATGCGCTGCACAAAAGCACCGCCGCCCTTGTCATTTCGGAGGATCCGCGCGAGGCTTTGGCCCGCACCGCGGCCTTGTGGTTCGGGGCGCAGCCCGAGACCATGATCGCCGTGACCGGCACCAATGGGAAGACCTCTGTCGCAACCTTTGTGCGGCAGATCTGGGCGCTGCTGGGCCACAAGGCAATCAACCTCGGGACAACGGGCGTGGAGGGGGACTGGCAGGCGCCACTGGCCCATACCACGCCAGAGCCGATCACCCTGCACCGTGTGCTGGCGGAGGCGGTCTCGCACGGGATCACCCACGCCGCGATGGAGGCGTCAAGCCACGGGCTCGATCAGCGCCGTCTGGACGGGGTGACGCTGACCGCCGCCGGTTTCACCAATTTCACCCAGGATCATCTGGATTACCACGCCAGCTTTGAGGACTACTTTGACGCCAAGGCGGGGCTATTTGCGCGGGTGCTGCCCGAAGACGCCAAGGCGGTGATCAACATCGACGTGGATCGCGGTGTCGACATGGCCGCGATTGCCAATGCGCGCGGATGTCCGGTGGTCAGCGTCGGGCGCGACATCGGGGACATGCATCTGGGCAACATTCAGGTCGACGCCACCGGGCAGACCGTCTGTTTCAAATACCTCGGCAAGCAACATGTGCGCAGGCTGCGCCTGATTGGCGGTTTTCAGGCCGAAAATGTGATGCTGGCCGCCGCCATTGTCATTGCCTGCGGGGCCGATCCGTTTGACGTGTTCAACACGCTTGAGGAGCTGACGACCGTTCGCGGGCGCATGCAGCTGGCCGCCACGCGCGAGAATGGCGCGGCGGTCTTTGTCGATTATGCCCATACGCCCGATGCCGTGGCGACCGCGCTGCAAGCTTTGCGTCCGCATGTGCTGGGGCGTCTCATTGCCATCGTCGGCGCGGGCGGAGACCGGGATGCCACCAAGCGCCCCCTCATGGGGCAGGCAGCTGCGGAGAACGCGGATCTGGTGATCGTTACGGATGACAACCCCCGTTCCGAAGACCCTGCTGCGATCCGCGCCGCGGTCCTGCTGGGCGTGCCGGACGCGCTGGAGGTTGGGGACCGGGCCGAGGCGATCCTGCGCGGGATCGACGCGCTGGGGCCCGGTGATGCGCTGCTGATCGCGGGCAAGGGGCATGAGACCGGGCAGATCATCGGCGATGATATCCTGCCCTTTGACGACG
Organism: Roseobacter weihaiensis; assembly: GCF_020622345.1. GTDB lineage: Bacteria > Pseudomonadota > Alphaproteobacteria > Rhodobacterales > Rhodobacteraceae > Roseobacter > Roseobacter weihaiensis. The sequence continues at coordinate 13,399 of NZ_JACNMO010000025.1, forward strand.
CGGAACAAGCCAGCGTCGCGGTCGCAGCGCTTGACGGGAGGTTGGCATGAGCCTTTGGACGGCAGCGCAAGCAGCGGCGGCAACGGGCGGGCAAAACACCGCGGACTGGACCGCCACGGGGGTCTCCATCGACACCCGCACGCTGGAGCCGGGTGACATTTTCGTCGCGCTCAAGGATGTACGCGACGGGCATGCGTTTGTCGCGCAAGCGCTTGAGAAGGGGGCCGCTGCCGCCTTGGTCAGCCATGTGCCGGAAGGGGTTGCAAAGGATGCCCCCTTGCTGATCGTGAGTGACGTGCTGGCAGGCCTTGAAGACCTCGGACGGGCCGCGAGGGCGCGGATGACGGGCAAGGTGGCCGCCGTCACCGGCAGCGTTGGCAAGACCTCCACCAAGGAAATGCTGCTGGCGATGCTGTCCGATCAGGGCCGCACCCATGCCTCGGTGGCAAGCTACAACAACCACTGGGGGGTGCCTCTGACGCTGGCGCGCATGCCGCAGGACACCGAATATGCGGTGATCGAGATCGGCATGAACCAACCTGGCGAGATCGCGCCGCTGGCCCGCATGGCCGCGCCGCATGTGGCGCTGGTCACCACCGTGGCCGCCGCCCATCTGGAGGCTTTCGACGACATCACCGGCATCGCGGTTGAAAAGGCTTCGATCTATGAAGGGGTCGTGCCGGGCGGGATCGCGGTGCTTAATGCCGACGTTGACACCTCGGCCATTCTGATGGCCAAGGCGCAGGACTGCAAGCTGCGCGACGTCACCTTTGGCGAGCATGGCTATGACTTCAAGCTGATCCGCGCCGACCTGCAGGGTGACACCACCGTGGTGCGCGCCGAGATGGGCGAGGTGCCGCTGCTTTACAAGATACGGTCGCCGGGGCGGCATTTTGCCATGAACGCGCTGGGGGCGCTGGCGGTCATGGCGGCGCTGCGCACCGATCTGGCGCTGGCGCTCGGCTCGCTGGGGCGGTGGAGGCCCTACAAAGGGCGTGGGCAACGCGAACGCATCCACCTCGATACAGTGGATGCGCATCTGGCCCTCGATCTGATCGATGACAGCTACAACGCCAATCCCACCTCGATGGCCGCCGCGCTGGACGTGCTGGCCGCCGCCCAGGGCACAAATGACATCGGCCGCGTCTCAAAGGGGCGTCGGATCGCCTATCTGGGGGATATGAAAGAGCTCGGACCAGATGAAATCGCGCTGCACGCGGGATTGGCGCATCTGCCCGCGACCAAATCGGTGGATGTGATCCATTGCATCGGTCCACTGATGCGGTCGCTCTATGATCTTTTGCCCGATGCGCAGCGCGGCGAATGGTTTGAAACCGCCGAAGAGGCTGTGACCCGCGTCAAAACCCACCTCGACAGCGGTGACGTGGTTCTGGCCAAGGGGTCGCTCAGCATGAAACTCGCGCTCATCGTTGACGCCATCCGGAAAATGGGACATGCCCCGCTGGATGTGGAATAGGAAGATATCATGTTATACTGGTTGACGCTGCTCTCGGACGGAGGGGATTTCTTTAACCTCTTCCGATATATTACATTCCGGGCGGGCGGCGCTTTCCTGACAGCGCTGGTTTTCGGGTTTCTGTTCGGACGGCCCCTGATCGCGGTTCTGCGGCGAAGTCAGGGCAAAGGGCAACCCATTCGCGATGACGGCCCCGAAGGCCACTTTGTCAAGGCCGGTACGCCGACGATGGGCGGGTTGTTGATTGTCGGCGCTTTGCTGACGTCGACATTGCTCTGGGCGCGGCTGGACAATCCCTTCATCTGGATCGTGCTTTTTGTCACCATGTCTTTTGCCCTGATCGGGTTTCTGGACGACTATGCCAAGGTCAAGAAACAAAGCTCTGCCGGGGTGCCCGGAAAGGTGCGCCTGCTGATCGGCTTTGCCATTGCCGCCACGGCGGCGATCTGGGCGGCACAGCATCACCCGGAAGCGCTGCAGAACCAACTGGCGCTGCCGGTGTTCAAGGATACGCTGATCAATATGGGCATGTTCTTCGTACCCTTCTCCATGATCGTGATCGTGGGCGCCGCAAACGCCGTGAACCTCACCGATGGGCTGGACGGTCTGGCCATCATGCCGGTGATGATTGCCGCGGGCACGCTTGGGGTGATTGCCTATGCGGTTGGACGTGTCGATTTCACCGAATACCTCGACGTGCATTACGTACCGGGCACGGGCGAGATCCTGATCTTTACCGCCGGGCTCTTTGGCGGAGGTCTGGGGTTCTTGTGGTACAACGCCCCGCCTGCAGCGGTCTTCATGGGCGATACCGGCAGCCTTGCTCTGGGCGGTGCGCTGGGGGCCATTGCGGTCGTGACCAAGCACGAGATCGTGCTGGCCATCGTTGGCGGTCTTTTCGTGGTCGAAGCGCTGAGCGTCATCATCCAGGTGCTTTACTTCAAACGCACCGGCAAACGGGTCTTTCTGATGGCCCCGATCCACCACCACTATGAAAAGAAAGGCTGGGCCGAAAGCACGATCGTGATCCGGTTCTGGATCATTTCGCTGATCCTTGCGATCATCGGGCTTGCAACGCTCAAGGTGCGGTAGGAGGCTGCCTGTGACCGTTTGCTTTGCCTCGATCCATCTGATCAAACCGCTGAGCGCGGGGGCATGATCCCGGTTCAGGGTCTTGCTGGCGCGAAGGTCGCCGTGCTGGGGCTAGGCCGCAGCGGGTTGAGTGCGGCCCGCGCCTTGCAGGCCGGGGGGGCTGTGCCGCTGTGCTGGGACGATGACGCCCAGGTCCGTGCCAAGGCCGAAGCCGAAGGGTTCACCTGCAAGCCTTTCACGGCGGTCGCCGATTTCGAGGCGGTCGCGCGGCTGGTCATCAGCCCCGGCATTCCGCACCTCTACCCCAAACCGAACCCCGTGGTCAGCCTCGCGCTCGAGGCAGGTGTGCCGGTGGACAATGACATCGGGCTCTTCTTTCAGTCCTTTGCAACAACTGGCTGGGCCAGTTTCGACGTCGCTCCGCGCGTGGTTGCCGTCACAGGCTCAAACGGGAAATCCACCACCTCCGCACTGATCCATCACATCCTCGAGCATGCCAAACGCCCTGCCACGCTGGCCGGTAACATCGGACGCGGCGTGCTGGACATCGACCCGCCTCACGATGGGGAGGTCGTCGTGCTGGAACTCTCCAGCTACCAGACCGATCTGGCGCGCAGCCTGACCCCGGATGTCGCGGTCTTCACCAATCTGTCGGAGGATCATCTGGCGCGTCACGGGGGCATGGGCGGGTATTTTGCCGCCAAGCGCCGCCTCTTTGCCGAAGGCGGGCCTGACCGCGCCATCATCGGTGTGGACGAGGACGAAGGCCTGTTTCTTGCCGGTCAAATGGCCGAAGGGCGCGGCGATGACAGGGTCATCCGTCTCTCGGTCGAGCGGAAACTGACGGGGCCGGGCTGGCAGGTGTTCGCCCGCAAGGGGTTTCTGTCAGAGTACCGCAAGGGCAAGCAGGTGGCCTCCGTCGATCTGCGGCAGGTGCCGGGATTGCAGGGCAGCCACAACCATCAGAACGCCTGCGCGGCCTATGCCGCCTGTCGCACGCTCGGGCTGGCCCCAAAGGTCATCGAGGCCGCGTTTCACAGCTTCAAGGGGTTGCCGCACCGCAGCCAGTTGATCGGTGAAAAAGGGGGCGTGCGGTTCGTGAACGACAGCAAGGCCACGAATGTGGATGCGGCGGCCAAGGCCCTGGGGGCCTTTGCGTCCGTTCGCTGGATCTGTGGCGGGCTGGAAAACGAAGGTGGGCTGGAGGGTCTTGCAGAGGCCTGTGCCAGCGTCGCGAGAGCCTATGTGATCGGGCGGGAAGCGGCGCGTTTTGCTTTGAAACTGCCGGTCGACGCCGAGGTCTGCACCACAATGGCACTTGCCGTGCAGCGCGCCGTCGAGGATGCGCAGCCCGGCGATGTCGTGCTGCTGGCCCCGGCGGCAAAGAGCTTTGACCAATATGACAACTTCGAACTCCGGGGCGAGGATTTCATGGCGGAAGTGGCCAAGCACCTCTGAAACTGCCGTGATCTCAGGCCAGTGCCCGCGCCGCCGCCATGCCGGAAGACCAGGCCCACTGGAAATTATATCCGCCGAGCCAGCCCGTGACATCCACCGCTTCCCCGATGAAGAACAGGCCGGGTACGGATGCCACCTCCATTGTCTTTGCCGACAGCGCGCCCGTATCGATCCCACCGAGGGTCACCTCCGCCGTTCGGTACCCTTCGGTGCCCGCAGGGGTCAGGGTCCAGTTCTGCAAACTCTGAACCATGCTTGTGAGGGCTGCATCTGATTGATCCGCGAGGTTGCCCGACAGGGCCATGACCCCCGACAGATGCTCCACAAGGCGCGCGGGCAAAAACTGTGCCAGTTCGTTTGTCAGCTTGCGCCCCCCCGCAATGCCGCGTTTTTTCTGCAAGGCGGGCAGCAGGCCGCCCTCGGGGCAGAGGTTCAGCGTGATCGGATCCCCTTCGCGCCAATAGGACGAGGCCTGAAGCACCGCCGGACCTGAGAGCCCTCGGTGGGTAAAAAGCACGGCTTCGTCAAAGCTTTGCGCGCCGGCGGTTACACAAGCAGGGGCGGCAACACCGGCCAGCGGGGCAAAACGACCTTCGGGAAAGGTGAAGGGCACGAGGGCCGGGCGTGTCTCGGTCACCGTCAGTCCAAATTGTGCGGCGATGTCATAGGCGAGCCCGGTTGCGCCCATCTTGGGGATGGATTTACCGCCCGTTGCGAGCACCAGCGTTTTGGTCTGCACCTTTTGGGTGTGCCCGCCCTGATCCAGTGTGAAATCAAAGCCCTCCGGGGTCTTCGCAAAGTCGCGCGCCGTGGTTTGCAAATTCACGTTGACGCCGTTTTCCTGCATCAGCCGGCGCAGCATGGCGATGATCTCTTTGGCGGACCCATCGCAAAAAAGCTGACCGAGGGTCTTTTCATGCCAGGCAATCCCATGCCGATCCACCAGGTCGATGAAATCCCACTGCGTGTACCGCGCCAGGGCGGATTTCGCGAAATGCGGGTTTTGCGACAGAAAGGCATGGGGGCCGCTGTGCAGGTTGGTGAAATTGCACCGCCCTCCGCCCGAGATGCGGATTTTTTCGCCCGGCGCCCGCGCATGATCCACGATCAGAACCCGGCCTTTGGCGTAGGCGGCGCACATCATGCCCGCGGCTCCAGCTCCTATGATTGCCACATCAACCTGCATGCGCGTCCCCTGACGTGAAACCCGATGTTTTGCAAGGCATGAGGCTAGCTTTACGGGGCAAATCACGTTACAGTTTGCAGATAGACCCCCAAAAAGGGGGCGTATCGGCAGTGCAATAGTTAAGGCAGACACCCATGACGGAAATGGTCTATGGCGCAGTCCCGGTTCGCGATGGCGAGCCGATCCTCCCGAAATGGTGGCGCACCATCGACAAGTGGTCCATGTCCTGCGTGCTCATCCTGTTTTGCGTGGGGCTGTTGCTGGGGCTTGCGGCCTCTCCGCCCCTGGCGGCCAAGAATGGCTTTGAAGCGTTTCACTACGTGCAGCGGCAGGCGCTTTTCGGCACATTTGCGCTAATTGCCATGCTGATAACCTCGATGATGTCGCCGACGCTGGTGCGGCGGCTGGCGGTGTTGGGTTTTGTCGCGGCCTTTGTTGCCCTGGCCCTTCTGCCATTTTTCGGTACGGATTTCGGCAAGGGGGCGGTGCGCTGGTACGGGCTTGGTTTTGCCTCCGTGCAGCCGTCGGAGTTTCTCAAGCCCGGTTTTGTCGTCGTGGCGGCCTGGATGATGGCAGCCTCGGCTGACCTGAACGGCCCGCCCGGCAAAACATGGTCCTTTGTGCTCTGTATCAGTATTGTGCTGATGCTCGCGCTGCAGCCGGATTTCGGCCAGGCCTGTCTGGTGCTCTTTGGCTGGGGGGTGATGTATTTCATCGCCGGCGCGCCGATGGTCCTGCTGGTGGGGATGGCTGCATTGGCCGTGCTGGGGGGCACCATCGCCTATGCCAACTCGGAGCATTTTGCCCGGCGTATCGACGGGTTTCTCAGCGCCGATGTCGATCCGACAACGCAGTTGGGTTATGCCACCAACGCGATCCAGGAGGGTGGCTTTTTCGGCGTCGGCGTGGGCGAGGGCCAGGTGAAATGGTCGCTGCCCGACGCCCACACGGATTTCATCATTGCCGTGGCGGCAGAGGAATACGGGCTGATCCTGGTTCTGGTAATCATCGCGCTTTATGCCAGTGTCGTGGTCCGGTCGCTGATGCGCCTGGTGCGGGAACGCGACCCCTTCATCCGGCTGGCAGGCACCGGGCTTGCCTGCATGTTGGGGGTTCAGGCGATGATCAATATGGGGGTGGCGGTCCGGCTGCTGCCTGCCAAGGGCATGACGCTGCCCTTTGTAAGCTATGGGGGCTCCTCCGTCATCGCATCTGGGATTGCCGTGGGGATGCTGCTGGCCTTCACCCGCACCCGACCGCAGGGCGAGATCAGTGATCTGCTGTCGCGCGGGCGATCGAGATGAGCGCGCCCTTGTTGCTGATCGCCGCGGGCGGCACGGGCGGGCATATGTTCCCCGCCCAGGCGCTGGCCGAAGCGATGCTGGCGCGCGGCTGGCGGGTCAAGCTGTCCACCGATGCGCGCGGCGCGCGCTATACGGGCGGCTTTCCCCACACGGTCGAGATCGAAGAAATCCGCAGCGCGACCTTTGCGCGGGGTGGCATCGCGGCCAAAGCTGTCGCGCCGTTCAAGATCGCCGCGGGGGTGATGGGCGCGCTTTGGGGTTTCCTGCGGGACAAGCCTGCGGTGGTGGTGGGCTTTGGCGGCTACCCGACGATCCCGGCCATGTCGGCGGCCTACGTGATGAAACTCCCGCGTATGATCCACGAGCAAAACGGCATTCTGGGCCGGGTCAACAAGGCCTTTGCCACGCGTGTCGATGCGATTGCCTGCGGGACCTGGCCCACCGATTTGCCCGATGGGGTCGAGGGGCATCACACCGGCAACCCCGTGCGCGGTGCGATCCTCGACCGGGTGGAGGCGGGCTATATCTGCCCCGGTGACTACCCGATGGAGGTTTTGGTGATCGGGGGCAGCCAGGGCGCGCGCATCCTCAGCGATGTCATCCCGCCGGCGATTGCGGCTTTGCCGATGGCGATGCTAAAGAACCTGCGGGTCAGCCATCAGGCCCGCGAGGAAGACGAAGATCGTGTTGCCAAATACTACCTCGATCATGGCGTCAAAGCGGATGTGCAACCGTTTTTCCATGACATCCCGCGCCGCATGACAGAAGCACAACTGGTGATCAGCCGGGCTGGTGCGTCGTCGGTTGCGGATCTGTCGGTGATCGGGCGGCCCTCCATTCTCATCCCCTTTGCCGCCGCGACGGGGGACCATCAGACCGCCAACGCACGCGGCTTGGTCGAGGCGGGCGGTGCGATTATGATCCCTGAATCCAAAGCCACACCGGCTGCAGTTGCGGAACATATGCTCGCTGTGCTGGACAATCCCCCTGCCGCGATGCAAATGGCCACCGCCGCAGCCCGATTTGGTCGGCCCGAAGCCACGGAAGCTTTGGTCGGGATGGTGGAAACATTGGCGCAGAAGGGGCCTGAAAAATGAACGCAGCGACAAAACTGCCCGGAGACGTCGGACCGATCCATTTTGTGGGCATCGGCGGCATTGGCATGTCCGGCATTGCCGAGGTGCTTTTGAACCATGGCTATACCGTGCAGGGCTCCGACCTCAAATCGACGCCCATCACCCGCCGCCTGCAAGAACTGGGCGCGCATATCTTTGAAGGACAGCGCGCGGAGAACGTCGACAACGCCGAGGTGGTCGTGATCTCCAGCGCGATCAAACCGGGCAATGCGGAACTGGATGCCGCTCGGGGACAGGGGTTGCCGGTGGTGCGCCGTGCCGAGATGCTGGGCGAGCTGATGCGGCTCAAATCCAATATCGCGGTGGCCGGCACCCATGGCAAGACGACCACCACGACGATGGTGGCGACGCTGCTAGATGCGGGGGAGTTCGACCCCACCGTGGTGAACGGCGGCATCATTCACGCTTATGGCTCCAACGCGCGCAAGGGTGAAGGCGAATGGATGGTGGTCGAGGCGGATGAAAGCGACGGCACCTTCAACCGGCTGCCCGCCACCATCGCCATTGTGACCAATATCGACCCCGAGCATATGGAGCATTGGGGCGATTTCGACACGCTGCGGCAGGGGTTTCTGGAGTTTGTCTCGAACATCCCCTTCTACGGGGTTGCGGTGTGCTGCACCGATCACCCCGAGGTCCAGAGCCTGGTGGGCAAGATCACCGACCGGCGCGTCGTCACCTATGGCTTTAACGCGCAGGCGGATGTGCGCGCCGTCAACCTGCGGTATGAGGCCGGGGTGGCGCATTTCGATGTGGCGCTTCAGGCCGAAGGCATGGTGATCGAAGACTGCAGCCTGCCGATGCCGGGGGATCACAACGTCTCCAACGCGCTTTCCGCGATTGCGGTCGCGCGCCACCTGGGCATGAAAACCCAGGTCATTAAGGAAGCGTTAGCCGCGTTCGGAGGTGTTAACCGGCGCTTTACCCGCGTGGGCGAAGTTGAAGGCGTGACGATCATTGATGACTACGGCCATCACCCGGTTGAAATTGCCGCGGTGTTGAAAGCGGCGCGGCAGGCCACCGAAGGTCGCGTGATTGCGGTCCATCAACCGCACCGGTATTCGCGTCTTTCCAGCCTTTTTGACGATTTCTGCGCCTGTTTCAACGACGCGGATGTCGTGGGCATCGCTGAGGTCTATGGCGCTGGCGAAGAGCCTGTGCCCGGGGCCAGCCGGGATGATCTGGTGGCCGGGCTGATCCGCCACGGGCACCGGCACGCGCGCGCCGTGGTGGGCGAGGATGATCTGGAACGTCTCGTGCGCGAACAGGCCCGACCCGGCGACATGGTGGTCTGCCTTGGCGCGGGGACCATCAGCACCTGGGCCAACGGGCTGCCCGCGCGCTTGCGCAAGGGGGCGGCATGATGCTGTTGTGGCTCTGTATCCTTTGGGTCCTGGCCGCCTCGGTGGTCGCGCTCATGCCGATGCGCTACCAATATGCGCCTGGGATCGGCCTGCTGCTGGCCGCCCCGCTTCTGATCTTCTGGATCGGATACACGGTGGCGCTGTGGGCGGCTCTGCTGGCGCTTTGTGCGTTTGTGTCGATGTTTCGCAACCCGCTGCGCTATTTCTGGGCGCGTGCCCGCGGCCTACAACCCGAGGCGCCGGAATGAGTATTTCTCTGACACTCGCGGCGCTTTGGGCGCTGGTGGCCAACATTCTGGCGATGACGCCGAGCCGGGATCACCACTGGCGCAACGCCTATATGCTGATTGCGGTCGGTATCCCCATCGTGGGCTACGTGACCTGGCAGCACGGGCCCTGGATGGGGATGCTGATGCTGGCCGCCGGCATGTCGGTGCTGCGCTGGCCGGTGATCTATCTGGGACGCTGGATCAAACGCAGAACCCTGCGCTAAAAGGGGGATCATGAGCGACATGCCCAAAGTACGGGGCCGCCTGACGCCCGGTCGCCGTCTGAGCGAGCTGACCTGGCTGCGGGTGGGCGGACCAGCCGACTGGCTGTTTCAGCCGGCCGATCTGGAGGATCTCAGCGCCTTTTTGCGCAGCCTGCCCGGTACGGTACCGGTCTTTCCAATGGGGGTCGGCTCGAACCTCATCGTGCGGGACGGCGGCCTGCGGGCCGCGGTGATCCGGCTCGGGCGCGGCTTCAACGGTGTCGAGATTGATGGCAACCGGGTGACGGCCGGGGCGGCGGCGCTGGATGCGCATGTGGCGCGCCGCGCGGCGGAGGCGGGGCTCGATCTGACCTTTTTACGCACCATCCCCGGCAGCATCGGCGGGGCGGTGCGCATGAATGCGGGCTGTTATGGCAGCTACACGGCCGATGTTTTGGTCGAAGTCGACGCCGTCACACGCAGAGGTGAGCTCAAGACTCTGCGCGCGGCTGATTTGCAGATGGCGTACCGGCAAAGCCAGTTGCCAGAGGGCTGGATTATTACCAAAGCGGTGTTGGAGGCCCCAAAGGGCGACCCCGAAAAGCTCCAGACCCGGATGACGGAGCAACTGGCCAAGCGGGATGCCACGCAGCCCACCAAAGACCGCAGTGCGGGCTCCACCTTTCGCAACCCGGCGGGATTTTCCTCCACCGGCAGGGCCGATGACGTGCATGACCTCAAGGCGTGGAAGGTGATCGACGCGGCAGGCATGCGCGGTGCCCGGCGGGGTGGCGCCCGAATGAGCGAGATGCATTCCAACTTTCTCATCAACTCAGGTGACGCCACGGCAGCCGATCTCGAAGGCCTGGGCGAAGAGGTGCGAAAAAAGGTTTACGATTCCAGTGGTATCACGCTAGAATGGGAAATCATGCGGATCGGCGAAAAGTTAATCTCCGATTAACCACAAACGGCTCTGATCTGCTGCAATAGAATAACGGTGTACCGGCGCAAAAGTCGGACAAAACCAAAACATAACGGGCCCGCAAAAGGGCCCACACCAGAGGCACCAAGGTGGGTCAGTCGAGCAGGACACCCCCGAAAGTGGCAGTATTGATGGGCGGGCCTTCGTCGGAGCGTGACGTATCCCTGTCCACGGGCAAAGCCTGCGCTGCCGCTTTGCGGGACGAAGGATACAAGGTGATCGAGGTCGATGCGGGCCGCGATCTCTGTACCCGTTTGCAAGAGATCTCCCCGGATGCGGTGCTCAACTGCCTGCATGGGCGCTGGGGCGAGGACGGGTGCGTGCAGGGCTTGCTGGAGTGGATGAGGGTGCCCTATTCGCATTCGGGTGTGCTGGCGTCTTCCCTGGCAATGGACAAGCAGCGCAGCAAGGATGTCTTTGTCTCGGCCGGGCTGCCGGTCGTGCCCTCCGTACTTGCCAAATCGGCGGATGTCCGCATGGGGCATGTCATGCAGCCGCCCTACGTGGTCAAGCCCAATAACGAAGGCTCCTCTGTCGGGGTCTATCTGGTGCATGAGATGGCCAACGGGCCGCCGCAGCTCTCGGCCGATATGCCGGATGAAGTCATGGTAGAAGCCTTCGCACCAGGGCGTGAGCTGACCACCACCGTGATCGGAAATCGCGCCCTGACGGTGACCGATATCCTCACCGATGGCTGGTATGACTATGATGCCAAATACAAACCGGGCGGATCACAACATGTGGTGCCGGCGGATGTGCCGCCCGAAATATTCGACCTCTGCATGGATTACGCCCTGCGCGCGCACAACGCGCTGGGGTGCAGAGGGGTCAGCCGCACCGATTTTCGCTGGGATGAAACCAGGGGGGTCGCGGGGCTGATCCTGCTGGAGACAAACACCCAGCCCGGCATGACCGCAACCTCGCTCTCGCCCGAGCAGGCCGCGGCAATGGGCATGCCCTTTGGCAAGCTTTGCGCCTGGATGGTGGAGGATGCGTCATGCGATCGCTGATCCGATCCCGTACACCCAGACGCATCGGTGACCCGGCTCCGTCCCGCTGGTCCTGGCGGATGCAGCGGCTGATGCTGACGCCCGCCTTCCGGCTGTTCCTGCGTGCCGGTGTGCCGGTGGTGCTGACATTTGGCGCCGCCACCTGGTGGCTGTCGGATGCAGACCGCCGTGCAGCGATCTGGGAGAGTGTCGCGGAGGCGCGCGCCAGCTTCGAGACCCGGCCTGAGTTCATGGTGCAGCTGATGGCGGTGGATGGCGCCGACGATGCGCTTGCTGCAGAGATTAGAACCGTCGTGCCGCTGGATTTTCCGCTGAGCTCCTTCGATCTGGACCTCGGCAGTATCCGCGACAGCATCATCGCGCTCGACCCGGTCCAGACCGCCACCGTGCGCATTCGGCCGGGCGGTGTCATGCAGGTTGATGTGACGCCGCGCAGGCCGGTGGCCATCTGGCGCAGCCGCGACGGTCTGGCCCTGATCGATGTCATGGGGGTCCATATCCGAGCCCTTGACAGCCGCATGGATCGGCCTGACCTGCCGTTGATCGCGGGACAGGGGGCATCTGAACATGTGAAGGAGGCGTTGAGTCTCTACCGCGCGGCAGCCCCCTTGGGGAACCGGTTGCGTGGCATCGTGCGCATGGGCGAGCGGCGCTGGGACGTCGTACTGGACCGCAACCAGCGCATCTTGCTGCCCGAAGCCGCAGCCGTGCAGGCGCTGGAGCGGGTGCTAACGCTCGATAAGGCACAGGACATTCTGTCACGGGATATTACCCGGGTCGATTTGCGTCTGAGCGCACGGCCGACAGTACAGATGAGCGATTATGCCACCAAGACCTGGTGGGAAATACGACAGGTTTCAGGACAATAGAAGATGAGTGATTTATACGACAGCCAGAGGCAGATGCGAAACATGCGCAAGGCTGCGATGCAGCGCGGCGTGGTGGCCATCCTCGATGTCGGGACGTCGAAAATCTCCTGTCTTGTGCTGCGCTTTGATGGGGCCCCGCCGTTGGAGGAAGAGGGCGAGATCGGCTCGCTTGCGGGCCAGTCGGGGTTTCGCGTGATTGGCGCCGCCACGACCCGGTCGCGGGGCGTGAAATTCGGCGAGATCTGCGCCATGGCCGAGACCGAACGCGCAATTCGTACCGCGCTTCAGGGCGCGCAGAAGATGGCCAGCATCCGGGTGGATCACGTCATTGCCTGTTTCGCCGGCGCCGCGCCGCGGTCCTACGGGCTCGACGCGCAACTGCCCCTGGAAGGGGAGGCGGTCACCGAAGAGGACGTGGCCCGCGTGCTGGCCGCCTGCGATGTGCCGGACTACGGTCCGGGCCGCGAAGTCCTGCACGCCCAGCCGGTCAATTTTGCCCTCGATCACCGCTCCGGACTGAGCGATCCGCGCGGACAGCTGGGCAATGCGCTCTCGGTCGATCTGCACATGCTGACGGTGGACGGGGCGGCGGTGCAGCATCTGGCGCATTGCATCCGGCGCTGCGATCTGGAGCTGGCGGGCATTGCCTCCTCCGCCTATGTCAGCGGTATTTCGTCGCTGGTGGAGGACGAGCAGGAGCTTGGCGCAGCTTGTATCGATCTCGGCGGCGGCACCACGGGTGTGTCGGTCTTCATCAAGAAACACATGATTTTTTCCGATGCGGTGCGGATGGGTGGCGACCATGTGACCTCAGACATTTCCATGGGGCTGCAGATCCCGATGGCGAATGCCGAGCGGATCAAGACCTTTTACGGCGGCGTTCATGCCACCGGCGTGGATGATCGCGAGATGATCGAGATCGGGGGCGACACAGGGGATTTTGAACACGACCGGCGCACCGCCAGCCGGGCCGAAGTCATCGGCATCATGCGCCCGCGGGTCGAGGAGATCCTCGAGGACGTGCGCGCCCGGCTTGACGCGGCGGGGTTTGACCATCTGCCCAGCCAGCAGATCGTGCTGACGGGCGGGGGCAGCCAGATCCCCGGCCTTGACGGTTTGGCCAGCAAAATCCTTGGCCAGCAGGTGCGGTTGGGCCGACCGCTTCGGGTGCATGGGCTGCCGCAGGCCGCGACGGGGCCGGGATTTGCCTCTGTGGTGGGGCTGTCGCTCTTTGCGGCGCATCCGCAGGATGAATGGTGGGATTTCGATATTCCCGCCGATGGCTACCCGCAGCGCTCCTTGAAACGGGCGGTGAAATGGTTCCGGGACAATTGGTGAAAAGCTGGCGTTAAGACCTCGAATCGCGTAAACTGAAAGTAAGAAAAAAAAATCAAAGGCAGACCGAGCAGTCAGCCACAACCAGCCGCATTCCTCCTGTGCCATCGGGCGCCGGGCCGGTGATTTTGTGCGTTGCTCTATGGGTCAGCTTGGATTTTCCGCAATATCTTGCCGATTACCCCAGAAAGCGGTTGGTTTCAGCCTTTTATCACCCATATTTTGTGGCGTATTTGCGTTTTTTGCGTGACGCTACGATGTGTACCCGGTAGTGTCCTTGTAGGATTGGCAGAAAAAACACCCGCGAATGCGGGAAGCAGAACAGGCGGATTTAAGCATGACCCTTACTCTCTCGATGCCCGGACAGGCAGATCTGAAACCACGCATCACGGTATTTGGCGTGGGTGGCGCTGGTGGCAATGCGGTGAACAACATGATCGAGAAGGCGCTCGATGGCGTTGAATTTGTTGTGGCCAACACCGACGCACAGGCGCTGCAGCAGGCCCAGTCGGACAATCGCGTGCAGCTCGGGGTCAAGGTCACCGAAGGGCTGGGGGCGGGCGCGCGTCCGACCGTCGGTGCTGCGGCGGCCGAAGAGAGCATCGAAGAGATCGTGGATCATCTGGCGGGCGCGCATATGTGCTTCATCACCGCCGGGATGGGTGGCGGCACCGGGACCGGTGCGGCGCCGATCATCGCGCAGGCCGCGCGCGAGTTGGGCGTGCTGACCGTCGGCGTGGTCACCAAGCCCTTCCAGTTCGAAGGCGGCAAGCGCATGCGGCAGGCCGAGGACGGCGTCGAGGCGCTGCAGAAGGTCGTCGACACGCTGATCATCATCCCAAACCAGAACCTCTTCCGTCTGGCCAATGAAAAGACCACCTTTACCGAAGCATTCTCCATGGCGGATGATGTGCTTTATCAGGGGGTTAAGGGCGTCACGGATCTGATGGTCCGCCCCGGTCTCATCAACCTTGATTTTGCCGATGTCCGCGCCGTGATGGACGAGATGGGCAAGGCGATGATGGGCACGGGTGAGGCGGATGGCGAAGATCGTGCGATCCAAGCCGCGGAAAAGGCGATTGCCAACCCGCTGCTGGACGAGATTTCGCTGCGCGGAGCCAAAGGTGTGCTGATCAACATCACCGGCGGGCATGATCTTACCCTCTTTGAACTGGACGAGGCGGCCAACCGCATCCGCGAAGAGGTCGATCCGGACGCCAACATCATCGTCGGCTCCACGCTGGACACTGAAATGGGCGGCCTGATGCGGGTCAGCGTTGTCGCCACGGGCATTGACGCAACGGATGTGAACACGGAAATGCCCGTGCCGCGCCGGTCGCTGTCTCAGCCTTTGCAGCCTGTTGCCCAGGTCGACGACGCGCCAGCCGCAGAGGGCGCAACAGAGCAGGCGCCGGACCCCGTGGCCGCTCAGGTCAGCGAAACCGCCGAGGAGGAACCATCGCTCTTTGGCACGCTGGATGCAGAGCCCGCCGCGCCGGAAACGCCCCGTGACAGCTTTTTCGATGCGCCAGCACCAGAGCAGGTTGCCACGGACGATCTGCCTGCTCCCGCCTACCAGCCACAGGTTGCGGCTTTCGATCCCAACCGCTCCAGCATTGATACGGAAACGGAGGCAGAAAGCTTCGTCGCCCCGCGCGCCCCGGCACCGGGGACACCATCGCCCGAGGCGATGGCCCGTTTACGCGCGGCAGCGCAAAAGGCAGCCCCTGCCGCCCAACCGCGGGCGCCGGAACCTCGGGTTGCGGCAAGCGCCCAAGAGGAGCGGCCACGGTTTGGGATCAACTCTCTCATCAACCGGATGACCGGGCATGCAGAGGGGGGGCAACCCACGCCGTCCCGCCAGCAGCCGCCAATGCCCGAACGGGCGCAGGCGCCGGCCCAGGTTCCGCAAGACCAGGAAGACCCCGATCAGGAACGGATCGAAATCCCTGCATTTTTGCGGCGTCAGGCGAATTAACCTCTTCACGAAAGTGACGGAAAGGGCTGCCATCGCGCAGCCTTTTTTCTTTTTAAAACAGCGGTTTATATAGCCGCAAGCGCCTTTGCGCTCAAATGTAACAGTTGTGTTTCAGTCGGTTGCAAAGATTGAGTTGAGCCCAAACGCCCTGAAACCTAGATACGATGCCAACAGGGCGGAAGTCCGACTGAATTATTCGTGGGGGCCACGTGCAGACAACGATCAAATCACCAATCAGCTTTTCCGGCTATGGCTTGCATTCGGGTCATAAGGCCACTGTGACGATCAGACCCGCGTCCGCAGAGCATGGTATCTGGTTCTCCCGCTCGGACGTGGCCGTGGGGGACCGCCTGATCCCCGCCCGCTGGGATTGCGTGGTGCGCTCGCCACTTTGCACGAAGCTGCAGAATGCCTCGGGTCTTCAGGTCTCAACCGTTGAGCACCTGATGGCGGCGCTGGCGGGATGCGGTCTGCACAATGCGCTGATCGAAATTGACGGGCCTGAGGTGCCAATTCTGGACGGCTCTGCCGCGCCTTTCGTGCGCGGCATCATGCAGCGCGGGCTGCGCACTTTGAATGCGCCCATCCGGGCGTTTGAAGTGCTCAAGGAAATCACCGTGACCGATGGCGAAGCCACAGCGACGCTTGGTCCCGCAGACACCCTGAGGATCGACTTTCAGATCGATTTTGAGGATGCGGCGATCGGCCATCAGGAAAAGTCACTTGTCATGAATAACGGCAGCTTTGCGCGGGAACTGTGCGACAGCCGCACCTTCTGCCGCCAGGCGGACGTTGACGCGATGCGCGCCAACGGGCTCGCACTCGGGGGCACATCCGGTGAAAACGCGGTTGTCTTTGAAGGCGACCGGGTACTTAGCCCGGGTGGATTGCGTCACCGGGATGAACCCGTGCGCCACAAGATGCTGGACGCCCTGGGGGATCTTGCTTTGGCGGGGGCACCGATGATCGGGCATTACACGGGCGTACGCGCGGGTCATTCCTTGACCAACACGCTGTTGCGGACCCTCTTTGCAACACCTGGCGCTGTGCGCATGATCGTGTGCGACAAGCACACGGCGTCCAGCCTGCCGGGATATGGTCTTGCGTGGGATGAAATTCCAGCCGTCGCCTGATTGGTTTATCCGACATTTTCGGTCATTTCTGCGTGTGTCGGGTTTCTTTTTCTCCACGTCAAAGCTTATAATCTCTTTGGGGCGCAAAGAGCATTTTGCCCGCGAAAATTCTATGTTAGGACCGATTAAAGCGTGGTTCTATCAGGCTGCGCAGATGACGGAGCGAAGGTACCAAGGGATGAGTGGGCGACGAGGATCTGGACGGCGATGGGTTGTAATCGCGCTGGCGATTTCTGCTGTGTCGGCCTGCGCCACCGACACGGGTCGTACCACGGGCAGTTTCTTGAATCCGCAGGAAATTCCGCTGGAAACATACGACGCCGAGCAGATTTTCGAGCGTGGCGAATTCGAGTTGAACCGCAACCAGCCGGAAGAGGCCGCGTTTTACTTTGCCGAGATCGAGCGTCTTTATCCCTATTCCGACTGGGCCCGTCGCGCGCTTATCATGCAGGCGTTTTCCTACCATCAGGATCAGGATTACCCCAACAGCCGGTCCGCAGCACAGCGGTTTATTGATTTCTACCCCGAAGACGATGACGCGGCCTACGCACAATACCTTCTGGCGCTCAGCTACTACGATCAGATCGACGAAGTCGGACGCGATCAGGGGCTGACCTTTCAGGCGTTGCAAGCGCTGCGTCAGACCATCGAACGCTATCCGGACAGCGACTATGCACGCTCCGCCATTCTGAAATTTGATCTGGCCTTTGACCATCTTGCCGGCAAGGAGATGGAGATCGGGCGCTACTATCTGCGCCGCGATCACTTCACGGCGGCGATCAACCGGTTCCGTGTTGTGGTCGAGGATTTCCAGACCACGTCACACACGCCCGAAGCGCTGCACCGTCTGGTGGAGGCGTATCTGTCACTTGGCCTGACCGATCAGGCACAGACCGCCGCCGCCATTCTGGGGTTCAACTATCAGTCGACGGTCTGGTACGAGGACAGCTTTGCCTTGCTGACCGGCCAGGGACTGCGCCCGGAAGCCAGCGGCGACAACTGGCTGCGCCAGATTTACCGTCAGACGGTCAGGGGCGACTGGCTCTGAGGCGGCGCGCCCACCCAAGGAACGGATAAAGCCGATGCTGCGCGGGCTTGATATCTCCAACATGCTCATCATCGAAAGGCTGGAGCTTGCCTTTCAACCCGGCCTGAATGTGTTGACCGGTGAGACCGGGGCGGGCAAATCGATCCTGCTGGATTCCTTGGGGTTTGTATTGGGCTGGCGGGGCCGGGCGGATCTGGTCCGGCAGGGGGCCGCGCAGGGAGAGGTCACCGCATGGTTTGACCTGCCCGTCGGTCATCCGGCGCATGCCATCCTGCAAGAGGCCGGACTGCCCGGGGGGGACGAGCTGCTTTTACGACGCGTCAACACGCAGGACGGGCGCAAGACGGCGTGGGTGAATGACCGGCGGTGTTCGGGGGACGTGTTGCGGCAGCTTTCCGAGACGCTGGTGGAGCTGCACGGCCAGCACGACGATCGCGGTTTGCTCAATCCGCGCGGCCATCGGGCGATCCTTGATGAATTTGCCGCCTTGGACCCGCTCAAGGCTGAGGTGCGCGGGGCCTGGCGGCAAAAGGGGGAGGCCGCCAAAGCATTGGCAGCTGCCGAAGCGGCGATGGCCGCCATCCAGGATGAAGAAGAGTTCCTGCGGCACGCTGTGGCTGAGCTGGACGCGCTGGCCCCGCAGCCCGGCGAGGACGCCGAGCTGGATCAGCGCCGCCGCACCATGCAGGGCGCTGAGAAAATTCGCAGTGACGTGCTGCGCGCCCATGAGGTGCTGGGCCATCAGGGGGCGGAGGCTGCGCTGAGTGATGCACTGCGCTGGCTGGAGGGCGCGGCGGAACCTGCGGATGGGGCGCTGGAAGCCCCGATGGCGGCTCTCGGGCGCGCAATGGTGGAACTGGATGAGGCGATGGACGGGGTTGCCCGCGCCATCGAGGGGCTGACCTTCAATCCGGCAGAACTGGAAGACACCGAGGAACGTCTGTTCGCGATCCGGGCGCTGGCCCGCAAGCATGATGTCCCGGCTGATGCGCTGGCAGGTTTTGCGGACCAGCTGCGCGCCAAGCTGTCGGCCCTTGATGCGGGGGATGCGGATCTGGCCCAGTTGCGCAAGGCAGCCGACCTGGCGGAGGCCACGTACCGGCAGGCTGCCGGTCAGCTGACCGAGGCGCGCATTCGGGCCGCAGCCCAGCTCGATACAGAGGTCACCGCCGAACTCGCCCCCCTCAAGATGGAGCGCGCGGTCTTTACCACTCGCATCACGCCAGACACAGCCGGGCCGGACGGGGCGGATGCGGTTGCCTTCACGGTCGCCACCAACCCCGGCGCGCCGTCCGGGGCCTTGAACAAGATCGCATCGGGCGGTGAGCTGAGCCGCTTTCTGCTGGCGCTTAAGGTGTGCCTGACCAAAAGCCAAACCGGCCTGACGATGATTTTCGACGAGATCGACCGGGGCGTGGGCGGGGCGACAGCAGATGCGGTGGGGCGCCGTCTGGCGGCCCTTGCAGAGGGCGGACAGGTGCTGGTGGTGACCCATTCGCCGCAGGTCGCGGCCTTGGGCGCGCATCACTGGCGGGTGGAAAAACGGGTCGCGAACGGGATGACCACATCGACCGTGACAGTCCTGCCCGGTGGCGCGCGGATCGACGAAATCGCGCGCATGCTGTCGGGCGATACGATCACGGATGAGGCACGCGGTGCCGCAAGGGCATTATTGGCAGGTTAGGGCGGCACAAGGGGTTTCCCGACGCCACCGCTTGTCCTAGACAGAAAAGATACAGTGGCCAGGGTAGATGTCCGGGAAAACGCGATCCTTTCCAAGCCAGCAATTCGACAAGCTGAAGACCTCCTGCCGGGAGGGCTACGACCTGCTGCGCCACCGCGGCCCGAGCCAGATCCAGTTCTGGTTCATCGCCCTTGCGGTGGGCATTGCGGCGGGATTTGCGGCCCTGTTTTTTCGCAAGGGTGTCAATGCCTTGCAGACCTACCTCTACGGCACGGAAGATGTGCGTCTGCTGCATAGCTTTGCGGAATCGCTGCCGTGGTACCTGATCCTGATCATTCCGATCTGCGGGGGGCTGGTGGTGGGCGTCATCCTGCATCTTTTTACCAAGGACGGGCGAGCCCGGTCGGTGGCCGATGTGATCCACGGTGCGGCCATGCACAATGGCCGGGTCGAGACAAGAGCGGGCCTTGCCTCGGCACTGGCCTCGATGATCACGCTGGGCACGGGCGGATCGACGGGTCGGGAAGGACCGGTGGTGCATCTTGCGGCGGTGATCTCGACCTTTGTCAGTCGCCGGATTCTGGCGGATGGGATCACGGGCCGTGACCTTCTTGGCTGTGCCGTGGCCGCCGCCGTGTCAGCGAGCTTCAACGCACCGATTGCGGGCGCGCTTTTTGCGCTTGAGGTCGTGCTGCGCCACTTCGCGGTACACGCCTTTGCACCGATCGTGATTGCGAGTGCGGCGGGCACGGTCATCAACCGGCTCGAATTCGGCGGCGTGACGGAGTTCACGCTGACCACTGTCAACGAAGTGCAGTTCTATCAGGAACTGCCCGCCTATCTGATCCTGGGCCTGGTCAGCGGTCTCGTGGCGGTGGCCCTGATGAAGGCGATTTTCTGGGCGGATGATGTCGGCACGCTGGTACAGAAAACCATCCGCCTGCCACGCTGGCTGCGTCCTGCCGTTGCCGGGGCGATGCTGGGCGGGATCGCGATCTTTTATCCGCATATCATTGGCGTGGGTTACGAGACGACCTTCCTCGCGCTCGACGGGCAGCTCTTGCTCTGGGACGCCATCGTCTTTGCGATCCTCAAGACCATTGCGGTAGCGATTACCATGGCCGGGCGCATGGGCGGGGGGGTCTTTTCGCCCTCGCTGATGATCGGCGCGCTGACAGGCCTGAGCTTTGGGCTGATCGCGACGGGTATCTTTCCCGATGTGTCGGGCTCCATCTCGCTCTATGCGCTGGCTGGGATGGGGGCGGTGGCCGCCGCGGTGCTGGGCGCGCCGATTTCGACCACGCTCATAGTCTTTGAGCTGACAGGCGACTGGCAGACCGGGCTTGCGGTGATGGTCGCGGTGTCCTTGTCCACCGCCTTGGCGTCCCGGCTTGTGGATCGCAGCTTTTTTCTCAGCCAGCTCGAACGGCGTAACATCCATTTGGCCAAAGGCCCGCAAGCCTATCTTCTGGCCATGTTCCGGGTCGCCGCCCTCACCCGGGGCAGGGATGATCCGCATGCCGCGAATGAGATTCGTTGTCAGGAAATGGTGAGGGAAGGGATATACCTGCGGCCCGACGCCACGCTGGAGGCCGCGATGCCGCTTTTTGAGGCCGGGGCCAGTTTCATCCCGGTGGTGCGGTTTGCGTCGGGCATAGGTCCACCGGAACTGATCGGGGCGCTGTTTCACGTCGATGCGCTCAAGGTCTACAACCGCGCGCTGGCCGCCACCGCGGCGGAGGAGCATTCCTGACGGCGGCTCAGATCTGTTCTACCGTGACCTCGCCATTGGCATAAAAGGCCAGATGATCCTTGATCCGCGCGACGGCCTCTTTCGGCGCCTCATAGGACCAGACCACATCCCGGAGCGTCGTGCTCTTGGTCACAACCGAGAAATAGGTGGCGTCCCCCTTATGCGGGCAATGGGTCGATTTGTCCGAGGAATCCAGAAACGCCATCGCAATGTCCTTGCGTGGGAAATAGATGACCGCCGGATAGTCGCCCTCTTGCAGCTCCAAAGCATCATTGCTTTCGCCCAGAATTGCGCCACCGGCGCGCACGGACCAGGTGCCTTGGGCTTTTCGGATCGTGATGTGGTTGGCCATCTTGCTGTCTCTCTGTTGCTCGCGCACTCTATTTTCGGCCCGCAGGATTGTAAACGCGGCAGAGGCCGGCGGATCAGAGCGGGGTTGTCACGCTCTCCAGCCATGCTTTGGCCTCCGGTGACACTCGGGGGGCGATCTTTTCCAGAACCTCGGCGTGATAGGCATTCAGCCAGTCTCGTTCCGCCCGGGTCAGCATGTCACGCACCACCAGCCGCCGATCAATCGGGACAAAGGTAAGCGTACGCCAGTGGAGCATTTTTCGGTCGTCATCCCCACCGGGCAGAAGCGGCGCTTCCTGCACGACGATCAGGTTCTCGATGCGGATGCCGAACGCCCCTTCACGATAATAACCCGGTTCATTGGATAGGATCATGCCCGGCTCCAGCGGTACGGCGCTGGCACGGCTGAGGCGCTGGGGGCCTTCATGCACACTTAGATAGGCTCCGACACCGTGACCGAGGCCGTGGTTGAAATCTTGCCCGGCCATCCACAGCGGCAGCCGCCCGATGGCCTCGATCTCGCGGCCTGCAAGCCCGACGGGCCAGCGCAGCCGGCTCATCGCGATCATCCCCTGTAACACGCGGGTAAAGGCCTCTCTGCCCTCCTGCGGGGGGGAGCCGATGGCAATGGTGCGGGTGATATCTGTTGTCCCGTCCAGATACTGTCCGCCACTGTCGATCACGATCAGATGCCCGTCTTCGAGGCGGCTGTCGGTCTCTTCGGTGACGCGGTAGTGCATGATTGCGCCGTTGGGCCCGGTACCGGCAATGGTCTCGAAACTGATGTCGCGCAGCGCGTTGTCCACGCGCCGGAACGCTTCGAGCTTGCTGACCACCTGGGTTTCGGTGAGGCTGCCGGGGGGCTGTGCATCGAGCCAGGCCAGCAATTCGACAACCGCCGCGCCGTCCCGCAGATGGGCGGCCGCAGAGCCTTCGATTTCGGCCGCGTTCTTGCGCGCTTTGGGCAGGGCGCAGGGGTCATCGCCCCAGACGCCCCGGTCGCCCACCGCGCGGGCCAGCCGCAGGGGAACGGTGCTTTTCTCCAGCCGCACCGGGCCGTCGAGACGTTCCAGAAAGGCAACGAGTGTTTCCGGCGGGTGCAGCGTGACCTCGTGGCCCAGATGATCGCGCACCTCTGTCAGTTTTTCCGCCGCCATGAAGAGATGCACCTGCCCGTTGGCCATCAGCACGCAAAACCCTTGCGCGATGGGGTTGCGCGGGATGTCCGCGCCGCGGATGTTCAAGAGCCAGCACAGCGAGTCCGGCAGGGTGATCAGGGCCGCGGCTTGCCCGGCCTCCTTGAGTGCTGCGCCGAGCCTCTGACGTTTGTCGGCATGGCTTTCCCCGGCAAACTCCAGCGGATGCACCTTGGCCGGTGCCATGGGCGGCGTCGGCTGATCTGGCCAGATACGGTCGATCAGGTTGTCACAGGGGCGCATTTCGATGCGCTTATCGGCGAGCTTTTTCTCCAGCGTGTCGATCTCGCGCGGGGTGTGCAGCCATGGATCAAAGCCCACAACGGCGCCCTTCGGGGCGTTGTCGGCCAGCCAGCTTGCGAGGGAGGTCTCGGGCCAGGGCACGGGGGTGAACTCCGCCGCGACCTGCGCCTTGACCTGCGTGCGGTAGCGCCCATCAATGAACACACCGGCTATATCCCGCAGGGCGGCACAAAACCCGGCGGACCCGGTAAAGCCGGTGAGCCAGGCCAGCCGCTCATCGCGCGGTGCCACATATTCGCCCTGATGGGCATCCGCGCGCGGGATCAGGAAGCCGTCCAACCCCTCCGCCACCAGAACCTCCCGGAGGGCTGCCAGCCGGGGTGGCCCCTGGTCGGGACGTGCGGTGACCTCGAAAGACTGGTACATGGGAGCCCCCTTTTTCCCGATTGCGAAAACGTCAGGCCGCCTTAGCTGACCCGCTTTATGCCCATCACGCGCGCCCGCGCCCTGGGATCATTGTCAAAGAGGGCGGCAAGCTGTTCTGTCATTGCGCCCGCCAGCTGGTCCACATCGGTGATCGTGACCGCGCGATCATAATAGCGCGTCACGTCGTGCCCGATGCCAATGGCCAGCAATTCGACGGCCTTGCGCTTTTCCACCATGGCGATGACATCCCGCAGGTGTTTTTCCAGATAATTGGCCGGGTTCACCGATAGGGTGCTGTCATCCACCGGGGCCCCATCCGAAATCACCATCAGGATTTTGCGCGCCTCGCCCCGCATCAGCATCCGGCGGTGCGCCCATTCCAGCGCCTCGCCGTCGATGTTTTCCTTCAGCAGCCCCTCTTTCATCATCAGCCCCAGATTGGGCCGCGTTCGCCGCCATGGGGCATCGGCGGATTTATAGATGATGTGGCGCAGGTCGTTCAGCCGTCCCGGCTGTTGCGGCCGCCCGTCATTCAGCCAGGCCTCGCGGGCCTGACCGCCCTTCCACGCGCGTGTGGTAAAGCCGAGGATTTCGACCTTGACGTTGCACCGCTCCAGCGTGCGCGCCAGCACGTCCGCACAGATCGCGGCAATCGAAATCGGCCGCCCGCGCATGGAGCCGGAGTTGTCCAGCAGCAGCGTCACCACGGTGTCGCGGAATTCGGTATCCTTTTCGACCTTGAAGCTCAGCGGCGTGGTCGGATTGGCCACTACCCGCGCCAGACGGCCCGCGTCCAGCATGCCTTCTTCCAGATCAAACTCCCACGACCGGTTCTGCTGGGCCTGCAAACGGCGCTGCAGCTTGTTGGCCAGACGGCTCACGGCCCCTTTCAGGGGCTCCAACTGCTGGTCGAGGTAGGCCCGCAGGCGTTCCAGCTCAACCGGGTCGGCCAGCTCTTCGGCGCCGATCTCTTCGTCATGCTCTGCAAGATAGACCGCGTAATTGGGATCTGCGTCCGAGATGGGCTGCGGGGCAGGCGGCTCCATCGGCGCTTCGCCCTCGGGCATCTCGGCTTCCTCGCCCATCTCCTGATCGGCCATATCGTCCATGGAGACCTGAGCCTGCGCGGCATCCTGCTGCTCTTCTTGGGACTGCTCGGGTGAGGCGTCAGCCTCTTCTTCGTCCTGATCGTCCTGCCCGGTGCTGTCGGGATCGGAATCGTCGTCGGTGCCCTCCTCGGCCTCGTCCTCCTGATCCTCGTCCAGCTGATCAGGATCATCGCCCAGCTGATCCCCATACCCCAGATCAGAGATCAACTGCCGCGCCAGCTTTGCAAACGCCGACTGGTCCGACAGGGTCTCATCCAGATCGTCTAGCGTGCCGCCGCACTGGTCCTCGATAAAGCCGCGCCACAGGTCCATGACGTTCTGCGCCCCGGAGGGCAGATCGCGGCCCGTGGCCAGGTGGCGGATCAGGTAGCCTGCCGCCGCGGCAAGCGGCACATCGGCGGCCTGCGTGACCTGATCGTAGCCTTTGCGCATCGCTTCATGGGCGATCTTTGCGTCAATATTGCCCGCGGTGCCGGGCATGTCCCGCGCGCCCATCGCCTCGCAGCGGGCGGTTTCCATCGCCTCGTAAAGCTCGCGCGCCATCTCGCCTTGCGGCTGGTACTTCGCATGGGTCTGGCCACTATGGTAGCGGCGATTGAGCGCGAGCGCGTCGGCCGTGCCCCGCGCGAGCATCACCTCGTCGCGGGTCATGCGGCGCGACACCTGCGGCAGCCGCATCGAATCCCCCGAAACGCCCGCCGGATCAACAGAATAGGAAACCGTCAGCTCCGGATCATGCGCCATGACCTTCGTCGCCTCCGACAGCGCCTTCTTGAATGCATCAGCCGGATTGTCAGACTGCTTGCTCATCGCTCACCCTTTCGCCATCTGCGGCAACTCAGCTATGCCCGAGGCCAGATCGGCCAGCAGGGCAACATGCACGTCCAGTGCATCAATCACTTTATAGCCCGGATCATGCCCGTCAAACGCCAGACCCAGATCTGTACCTGCAAGCACGACGGCCTCGGCCCCCTGATCCGCGATCAATCTTTCTCCGGCGGCAAAAAAGAAGGCCCGATCCGCTTCTGTCGCGGTGCCCCTTACGGCCATCTCCAGATAGGTTTTGCCCACGTCTGCCATTTCCTCGGGCGCCACTGCCCGTGTTTTCACCAGTTGGCCGTAGAGGCGGGTGCGCATCACGACCTCTGTGCCCAAAAGACCGACCGTTCCAAGGTCCCGCGCTTCGAAATGAGCATCAAGCGGCGTCACACCGCTGACCAGCGGCAACGGGCTGATTGCCTCCGTCTCCGAATAGCAAAAATGCCCGCCGAGCGACGTGATCGCAGCGCAGTCGGCGCCTGCGGCTTTCAGACGCGCGATGAGATCCGCGTAGATTTCGGTCTGCGCTGCGCGGTTATCCGCAAGGTTGTTGGCAATCAGCTCATCCGCACTTGCCTGCACGATTGTCAGGTCCAGCTTCTTGCCGCGCTCCCGCATCAGGGCCGTCAGCCGCTGATAGTAAACCACCGTGGCTGCCGGGCCGATACCGCCGATCAACCCGATGTGCATGGCTTATCCCAAACTCACGCTGGCGGCGCTTTCGGGGAGTTCCTCGTCAAAGAGGCGCTGGTAGAATTCCGCGACGGTTTGCCGCTCCAACTCATCGCATTTGTTCAGGAAACTCAGCCGGAACGCATAACCGACGTTGCGGAAAATCTCGGCATTCTGAGCCCAGGCGATGACCGTGCGCGGCGACATCACGGTGGAGAGGTCCCCGTTCATGAAGGCCGTGCGCGTCAGATCCGCGACGGTGACCATCTGCTTGACGGTCTTGCGGCCCTTCTCGGTGTTGTAATGCGGGCTCTTGCTCAGCACGATGGCGGTTTCGGCGTCGACGCTGAGGTAGTTGAGCGTGGCGACCAGCGACCAGCGGTCCATCTGGCCCTGGTTGATCTGTTGGGTGCCGTGATAGAGCCCCGTCGTATCGCCAAGACCGACGGTGTTCGCCGTGGCAAAGATGCGGAAATAGGGGTGCGGCGTGATGACCTGGTTCTGATCCAGCAGGGTCAGTTTGCCATCCACCTCCAGCACGCGCTGGATCACGAACATCACATCGGCCCGGCCCGCGTCATATTCGTCGAAGACAATCGCGGTCGGGTTGCGCAAGGCCCAGGGCAGGATACCTTCTTGAAAGTCAGTGACTTGCTTGCCGTCTTTCAACTTGATCGCATCCTTGCCGATCAGGTCGATCCGGCTGATGTGGCTGTCGAGGTTCACCCGTACCGCCGGCCAGTTCAGACGCGCGGCCACCTGTTCGATATGCGTCGATTTGCCCGTCCCGTGATAGCCCTGGATCATCACCCGGCGGTTGTGGGTAAACCCGGCGAGAATGGCCAGCGTCGTGTCAGGGTCAAACTTGTAGGTCATATCAAGGTCCGGCACCCGGTCACTGCCTTCGGCAAAGCCTTTGACGACCATGTCGGTGTCAATGCCGAAGACGTCACGGACATTGATGTCTTCGGTGGGCTTTGAATTGATGTCCAGCGCGCCATCGGCCATATGCTTTGGTCCTTCAAGTAAGTCGTGAGTGAGGGGCAGGCTTTTTACCCGCGCCATCTGGTGCAACATATTGCGCAGAGGTGCAAGGGAAAGGGCCGGGCCAGTTGGGGCCAATCGTTAGACCATCAGTCCTTGAAATTGCGGCTTCCCTTGATCTGGTCCCAGGCCCAGACGACCTCCTGGAGCTGCTCCTCCTGGCTGCGATCGCCGCCGTTCATATCCGGGTGCAGTACCTTGATGAGCGCCTTGTAGGCCTTGCGCACCTCGGGTTTGGTCCAGGTGTCTTTCGCCTCAAGAATTTCCAGCGCGCGGCGTTCTGTCGGGGGCAGCCTGCGACCGGCCTGCGGGCCACGCCCAGGGTTCTGCGTGGCATTGGCGCCCAGCACCTGATGCGGGTCCTCGATCCCCAGCCGGGCCCAGGCCCGTGCCTCGGGATCGCCCATCGGCTTGGTGTTGCGCTCCCACACTTTGTCCTTTGACATCTGGGCGTTAAGCTCGGCCTCGGTGGTGCCGTCAAAGAAGTTCCACTTCAGATTATACTCGCGCACATGAGCCTGGCAGAACCAGAAATAATCGTCCAGCACATCGGGCGCTTTCGGCGCGCGGTACTTGCCCGGCTCATGACATCCGTCATGGTCGCAGATGCGCGTCGAGGTTTCTGACGCGCCTGACATGCCGCGCCGTCCACGCGGATTTTTCTTCTTTGAAGAAGACACGGACATGTCGAATCCGAAAGGATCAGGTTTTGGCATATTTGGCACCTATACGAGTCGAGGCCGCTTAGTTTAGACTGCACGCAGAAAGAGGGAAGGGGGCAACGGAAAAAAATGTCTAAACGGCAACAGATTGAAGATCGCCTGCGCGATGCCTTTGCGCCGCGCGCGCTGGAGGTTGTGGATGATACGGAAAGCCATCGCGGGCATGCGGGTTTTACCGAAGGGGTGGAGAGCCATTTCAACGTGCTTATCCGCGCGGATCAGTTTGCCGATATGAACAGGCTGGCCCGGCACCGCGCGATCCACAGCGCCCTGGGGCCCAAGCTGATCTCCGAGATACATGCGCTGGCGCTTGATGTAGACGTCTAGCACAGCCGTTTAATCATCTGTTTTCGAGATGCCCTTGGTAGCCGAGAGCTTTTCAAGAGACCCCGTCAGACGGGCAACATCACTTTAGTGATCCAGGTCGGCATCGCGCCGCAACCGATATTCACCTGCGCCGCCTGACGCATCGTCATGGCGGTTTTGTGGGATTGTGAGCTCTGGCTCTGGGGGCAGCTGCCTCGTACCCGCTGGTTGCTTGAGCGGCGGCAGGGTCGGTTCAGTTTCTGCCCTCGCCGCTTTGACGCGCCGGAACACCAACACATTGCGCAAGGTCGACGTGGTTGAAAGCAGCCCCGACCGTTCCTCCGAAGGAAGGGTTTCTGCACGCTGATATTCCCACCCCTCCGAGGCCATGGTGTTCATCACCTCTTCGAGCGCGTGCAAGAACCGCGCCTCCGCGGTTTTGATGCCCTTTGCTTTGACGCCGCGGGTCGGGGCGGCGATGACGCGATATTCGAAGTGTGACATGACATGATCCTAATCGTACCACAGCGTTATATCAAAGCAGCAGACAGACGCAAAGGCACTGGCACAGAACCCCTTAATGCGGCCACTAAACGCGCATCTCCCGGTTTCAGAGCCTTATTCTGCAGCCAGGCCGCCCCGCAATCCCATGTCCCAGAAACCGATCTCAAGCCGGGTGGCGGTGGCAAATCGCTCTTGAAGCTGCGCCCAGCGGGCTGCCTGCGTCGGATCGGGGCCGAGACGCCGAGCGATTGCCTTGTCGATCATTGCACCGACCGATGCCATGACCTTTTGGTAGTCTTCACCGGCATAGGTCTCAATCCAGTTTTGGTAGGGTGTGTCGGGTGCATGGGACCGGGCCAGCCGCGTTCCTATTTCACCGTACCCAAAGCAGCAGGGGGCAAGCGCTGCCATCAGGTCGAGGAAATCCCCCTGCAGACCGCTGTCCATGACATAACGGGTATAGGCGAGGTTCTCGACCTCTTCGGTTGCGGCGAATAACGTCGCTTCATCAATGCCTTCCGCCGCACAGGTCGCCACATGTAGCGCCATCTCGTGGTTGACCAACGCATCGACTGTCCCGGCGCAGACCTTCATTTCCTCAAGCGTTTCGGCTTTGACCACGCCCAAAGACCAGGCTCGGGAGAAATGCACGAGAAAGACGTAATCCTGCACGAGGTAGTGCAGGAAAGACGCCCGTGGCAATGACCCGGTGCGCAGCCCTTCTACGAATGCGTGCCCTGTGTAGGCCTGCCAGTCGGATGCGCATGCGGCGCGCCAGCGGCGAAAGGTTTGACCGTATTTGTCTGTCATCATTCTGCGGATCTCTTTGAGGTTGGGTAAAGGGTTGCAAAGTGGTGCGTCGGGCCATGACCGGACCCCACCGAAAGCTCGTCTGCATGGGCAATCGCCGCCGCGACATAAGTCTTTGCTGCCGCCACGGCCTGCGCCAGTGGCACGCCCTTTGCCAGATGCGCCGCCAAGGCAGAGGATAAGGTGCAGCCGGTGCCATGGGTGTTGGGCGTCGCTTTGCGTTTGGCCTCGAACCATTGCGCATCTTGCGCGGTGACCAGGCAATCCGGGCTGTCGTCGCCCTGCAGGTGGCCGCCTTTCATCACCACCGCCTGCGGGCCGAGCGCGCAGAGAGCCCGGCCTTGCGCTGCCATCTCGTCGCGTGTGCGCGCGACGGGCGTGTCCAGCAGATGAGCGGCTTCGGGCAGGTTCGGGGTGAGCACGGTCGCCAGTGGCAGCAGCCGGTTGCACAGCGCGGCCACAGCGTCGTCATGCAGCAAGGTCGCACCGCCCTTGGCGATCATCACAGGATCAAGAACGATGGGTCCGGCCTCCCGCGTCTCAAGCGCCCCGGCGATGGCATCGGCGATATCGGCCGTGGCGATCATGCCGATCTTGACGGCATCGACGCGGATGTCCTCGAAAACGGCGGCGATCTGGTCTTGCACAAACCTCGGCGGCACCAGGTGGATGCCAGCAACCCCTTGGGTATTTTGCGCCGTCAGCGCGGTGAGTGCGGCCATGGCGTAAGCCCCGTTTGCCGAAATCGTCTTGAGGTCTGCCTGAATTCCGGCGCCTCCGGACGGGTCTGACCCCGCGATACTCAGAACATTGGCGATCATTCGGATTCCTCTCTTGTGTCAAAATGAAACCTGCGGGCGGCGGCTTGTGGATCGGGCTGGCCGCAGATGGCCGAGACCACCGCCAACCCGTCGGCACCGCTGTTGCGCACAGGCTTCACATGCGCTGGTTTCAGCCCTCCGATGGCCACGGTGGGCAAGGGAGATAGCGTCACCATCCGTGCTAGCCCGTCCAGGCCGATCACTTGAGCATGGTCGTTTTTCGTCGCGGTGCCAAAGACCGGGCCAAGACCCAGATAGTCCACCAGCGCAGGGTCGGCGGCGCGAACCGCGTCCGGCGTCTCACACGACAGGCCAAGTATCTTGTCCGGACCCAGCAGGGCACGGGCCTGCGCGGGCGCGATATCACCCTGACCGATATGTGCGCCATCGGCCCCGGCCGCAACGGCCGCTTCGGGGTCGTCGTTTATGATCAGCGGGACCTCCAGACCTCTCAAAAGGTGTTTGAGCGCGCGCGCTCTTTCGACCCGCTCAGCGGTGCTGGCCGTCTTGTCGCGGAGCTGGATCATCGTCACACCCCCGGCGACAGCCTCCCGGACCGTGGCCACCAGCCCTTGCCGGGCACAGAGCTCCGGGTCGGTCACCAGATAAAGGCGCAAGCGATCACGCAGAGCGCGTGTCATGCAATCACCTTTGGCAGCTCATTCGGGTCCGCTGCGGCAAGAGCATCCAGGAAATGCATCTGAAAACTGCCGGGGCCCCGGGCCTCTGTCGCGGCCCGGGACCCGGCCACCTTGAAATGCGCAAGGCAGGCGATGGCGGCCTCAAAGGCAGGACCGGTTGCCGCATAAGCCCCCATTAAGGCGGTGAGCGAACAGCCCAGGGCGGTCACCTGCGGCATCAACGCCGACCCGCCGGAGACATGCGCCTCTTGGGCACCGTCGGTGACAAAATCCACGGGTCCGGTGACGGCGACCACGGTATTGAAATCTTTTGCAAGGTTTCTCGCGGCCCCCTTGGCCGCCTCAACGCTGTCCCCGCTGTCTGCGCCTTTGCCAGCACCGGCTTCGCCGGTCAATGCCAGAATTTCAGAGGCATTCCCGCGCACGATGCTGGGCCGCAGCGCCAACAGCGCCTGCGCGGCGCGTCTGCGATAGCCTGAAATGAAATGGGCCACCGGATCGAGCACCCAGGGCAGGTCGCGATCCTGTGCGATCTGGGCTGCCGCGCGCATGCTTTTGAGCCAGGGCGCTGACAACGTGCCGATGTTGATCGTCAGCGCGCCGCAGAGGGGGGTGAAATCGGCAATCTCTTCTTCGGCATGCAACATGGCAGGGGATGCCCCGGCGGCCAATACGACATTCGCAGCGATATTCATCGCGACATAATTGGTGATGCAGTGCACCAGAGGGTTTTGCGCACGCAGGGCTGTCATCAGACTGTTCGGGGGCATGACGTCTCCTTTTTGGGCAAAAAGAGACGACGCAGGGCTCACCCAAGCACACGACCTCCCTCCGCCAGCATTATCCGGTTCAGGTTCAAAGGGTACATCTCAGCTTTGCAGCGCCCCTGGTAGGTCTAGAGGTAATGGCACTCTGACGGATCGTCAATCACCGCGTTTCACGGATCAGGGATGGGCCGGCGCTCCGCTGCAGGGTTGCAGCAGGTGTTTCGCCACATCACGGGTCGTATCAGGCGGTTGATCTGTGGCCGCCCCAACCCCCTAGGGGTGTGTTGCGGCGCGCCGATGGCCCTGCCGGATTCTATTCAGAGAGTTTCCGAGAGACCAGTTGGTTGACCGTTTTCGGATTGGCTTTGCCCCCGGTGGCCTTCATCACCTGCCCCACGAACCATCCTGCAAGCTTGGGGTTTTCCCTGGCTTTTGCAACCTGATCGGGGTTGGCGGCGATGATCTCGTCCACGGCGGCCTCGATGGCGCCGGTGTCGGTCACCTGCTTCATGCCGCGCGCCTCGACGATTTCTGCCGGATCACCGCCCTCGGTATAGACGATCTCAAAGAGCTCCTTGGCAATCTTGCCGGAAATCGCATCAGAGGCGATGAGGTCGATCACCCCGCCAAGCTGGGCCGGGGACACGGGGCTGTCGGTGATCCCCTTGTCGTCTTTCTTCAGGCGGCCAAAGAGTTCGTTGATGACCCAGTTTGCCGCCATCTTGCCATCGCGACCGGCGGCGACGGCTTCAAAGTACCCGGCGCTGTCCAGATCGGCGGTCAGAACCGAGGCGTCATAATCGGAAAGGCCGAAGTCGCTGATGAAACGCGCCTTCTTGGCGTCGGGCAGTTCGGGCAGGCGGGCGGCAATGTCATCGACCCAGGCTTGCTCGATCTGCAGCGGCAAAAGGTCGGGATCGGGAAAATAGCGATAGTCATGCGCCTCTTCCTTGGACCGCATGGAGCGGGTTTCATTCTTGTCGGGATCATAAAGACGTGTCTCCTGATCGACCGTGCCACCGCCTTCCACAATCGCGATCTGGCGGCGCGCCTCGACCTCGATGGCCGCCTGAATAAAGCGCATGGAGTTCATGTTCTTGATCTCGCAGCGGGTGCCGAGATGCGAAAAATCCTGCGTGGCCTGATATTTCTCGTACTGACCCGGCCGGCAGATGGAGACATTCACATCCGCGCGCATCGCCCCCGATTGCATGTCACCGTTGCAGGTGCCCAGGTAACGCAGGATTTGCCGCAATTTGCCAAGATAGGCGGCGGCCTCTTCGGGGCCCCGGATGTCGGGGCGCGAGACGATTTCCATCAGCGCCACACCGGTGCGGTTGAGGTCCACGAAAGACATGTTCGGGTCCATGTCGTGGATGCTCTTGCCGGCGTCCTGTTCCAGATGGATGCGTTCGACGCGCACCAGCCGCGCGGTGCCATCGCCAAGCTCGACCAGCACCTCGCCTTCCCCCACGATGGGGTGGTAGAGCTGCGAAATCTGGTAGCCCTGCGGCAAGTCGGGGTAGAAATAATTCTTGCGGTCAAAGGCGGAACTCAGATTGATGTCTGCCTTGAGGCCCAGCCCCGTCCGCACGGCCTGTTCGACGCAGTATTCGTTGATCGTGGGCAGCATGCCGGGCATCGCCGCATCCACGAAAGAGACATTGCTGTTGGGTTCCGCGCCGAATTTGGTGGAGGCGGCAGAGAAGAGCTTGGCGTTCGAGGAGACCTGCGCGTGGACTTCCATGCCGATGACCAGTTCCCAGTCTTCCCTGGCACCGGCGATTACCTTTGGTTTGGGTGTGTCATAGGTCAGATCGAGCATGGGTATTTCCCCTGAGGCCAAGCGCATGTGGCAGGGGTTTAGGCCAGCGGGCGCAGTGCTGCAAGCCCCAAGCGGGGCAGACCCGCAGGACAGGGCGTGCAGATCAGATCTTGTGCGGCAGTGCCCGCCAGCCCAGGGAATAAAGGCCCTCGGAAGTGTCAGGCAGGGAGGAGCGCGGGATCATCTTGGCTTCGGTCGTGAAATTTTCCTTGATGCGCACCACGATCAGCGTCTTGAACGGGCGTTCAAGGTCAACCTTGACCGTTTTTGAGCGGCCAAAGGGAGGCAGGTGCAGCAGCTCGACGCCGGTCTCCTCGCAGTCGCGATCCGGGCCTTCGAGCGGAATGTCACAGTGGATGGCCGCATGAACCTGGGCGATCACGTCATAGACGGGCAGGTGATGCCCGGTTATTTCGTAATATCCCTTGGCCGCGCGCAGCAGGCTGACATGCATCGCGGTCAGGCGTGCCAGCGGCTCCTGAGCCGCAGAGGAGCAACTCTCAGTGGCCGTTTCAGGGGTCACGCGGTGCCATTCTATCCAATCCCCACTGTCCCAGTGAGCGGCGTCTTCGGGTATCTTTCCCATGATGCATCCTTTCTCGGTGTCTTGGTTCAGCAGATCACGGCCAGACGGCCGCTGGGGGTCAAAGAGCGGCGCGACCAATGTGTGATCCTGCGCCGGTCATCGAACGTCACGTGCCGTGGGGGCATTTGCGGCTGATCTTTGACCGACAAAGGCGACCCGATGCCCGCCCGGGCAGCCTTGGGGGTCTGGTCACTTGCCCAGCACTCGTACGACATAAACACCATTCAACACGGCCTTTCAGTTACAACAGGCCTTAACCTGACGTTTCTTTTAGGCTTAAAAATGGCACCAGAGCGGAGATATCGCGTTGATTGAGCTCTCTTCGTGAACAATCGCCGGTGGTTGTTCCCAAATGGGTAACGATCACGCCCGATGGTCACAGAATGGTCTTTGAAAGGTCTGCGGAATGCCGCCGATCTTCTCCATGGCGGGCTTGTCATTGATCCTTTCGCTGGGCCATATGCCGCCATGAAATGTCTTTTCGCTCTGTCCTTGTCTGTCTTCGTGCTCACCTCCTGCGCACAAGCGGACCGCGCAACTGATTCAGGGACGTCGGGGTCGTTGCCGCAGATGCGCTGGAGCCACGTGCCTGACCATGCTGAGTGGAACGTCGATGCGGTCGAAGCACTGGCCACCCACGGGCAGCCGCTGGTGGAGACAGTGCCCGAAGACATCGATGCGTGGTGCCCGGCCTATGAAGAGGCCGATCCGGCTGGACGCAAGGCGTTCTGGGTGGGGTTCATGTCGGCGCTGGCCAAACATGAAAGCACCTACAAGCCCCGCGCGGTCAGCAGCAACGGAAAGTGGTTTGGTCTGTTGCAGATCTCACCCGCGACGGCACGGGGGTATGAATGCCGCGCGGGCTCGGGCGAGGCGCTGAAGGATGGCGGTGCGAACCTCAGCTGTGCCGTCCGCATCATGGCTGTGACCGTGCCACGCGACGGCGTGATCGAAGACTATGACGGGCGCTGGCGCGGTGTCGCTGCCGATTGGGGACCGCTGCGTGTGGCGTCAAAGCAGCGTGACATCTCGGGCTGGCTCAAGGCGCAACCCTTCTGTCAGGACCCGGCCTGACCTGGCGCTAGCCGATCAGTGAGAAATGGTGCCGCTCGGTGCGGATGCCGCGGGCGTTCAGGGCGGCTTCGAACATCTTGTGGGGCGGGGTGCATTCATAGGGCAGTCTGATCTTACGCCCGCTGCCAAGCACCGCCGTGGCCCGGACGGACATATCGAGCCGCGTGTCCAGACGGAAGCGGTCGATGTCGCGCCAGTCCAGTTGTGCCGTGCGGCGGCCCGTGAACCAGCTGAGGTGCGTGTCGGTAAAATCGAGCCCGGCGGCGGGGTTTTTGTAAAGCTCCCACACCGCGGGCAGGGTGAACGCGCCGATCACGGCCATCAGCCAGGGCGCCGCCTCGACCAGGATCAGGGCCGCCAGCAGGGCCCCCCAGATCCCCGCAACCGCCAGCACTGTGGCACGGTTGCGTGCTTCGCGGCGATACCGAAAAGCCTCAGCGCCCACCCGTCACATCCAGCGTCGAGCCGGTGACATAGCTTGCCTCATCCGAACAGAGCCACAAGATCGCCTGTGCCACTTCCTCGGCAGAGCCCTTGCGCTTCATCGGCACCGTATGGGCGAGCTTGTCCGCACGACCCGGCTCACCGCCCTTGGCGTGAAGCTCGGTTTCTATCAGGCCGGGGCGGATCGACATGACCCGAATGTTATCCGCCGCAACTTCGTCCGACAAGCCTTTGGTAAAACAGTCAATTGCCGCTTTGGAGGCCGCGTAGTCAACATATTGGTTGCCGGATCCCAGACGGGCGGCAGCCGAGGAGATATTGACGATCACCCCGCCTTTCCCGCCCGCCTGAAGGCGCAGCACGGCCTCCTTCGCCACGAGCATCGCGCCGATGACGTTGATGTCGAACATCCGTCGCAAGCGCGCATGGGTCAGATCCGTGACCTTGGCGGTCTGATCGACCACACCGGCGTTGTTGATAAGCACGTCAAGGCGGCCGTAGGTCGTGTCGATGCTTTCGTACATCGCCTCGATTGCCACCGGGTCGGCCACATCCGCCTTGCAAAGCAGCACCTCTGCGCCCGCTTCCCGGCAGGTCTTGGCCACCGCGTCGGCCCCTGCGTCGTCTGAGCGGTAGTTCAGCGCCAGATCGTAGCCGCGCGCCGCGGCAATCCGGGCGGCGGCGGCCCCGATACCGGCAGAGGCGCCGGTGATAAGCATAACGGGTTTCATGGGTCAGTTTCCTCGAATTCTGGTCAGCATTTCGGTGGTATCCCGCGAGAGGTTCGGTGTGGCGAGGATGCGATCAAGCGCTTGGGCGATCTTGGCCTGCCGCCCCGCATCATAGCGCCGCCAGGTCTGGAAGGGCGTGCACATCCGCGCCGTGGTCTGCGGGTTGACCGGGTCGAGCCGGATCAGCCAATCGGCAAGCATGTCATAGCCTGCCCCGTCCGCTGCGTGAAACCCTGCGTGGTGCATGGCCAGCGCGCCCAGGACCGCCCGGAATCGGTTCGGGTTCTTCCAGTTGAAATCCGGATGCTGCGTCAGGGTGCGTGCCGTCGCCGCAACCGCGCCGGGATCGGCTTGGGTCACCTGCAAGCCAAACCATTTGTCCATCACAAGACGGTCGTTTTTCCACTGTTCTTCAAAAGCTTCCAGGGCGTTCTTGCCCGCGTTCAGCCGGAGCAGCACCGCGAGAGCAGCGATCTGCTGTGTCATGTTGTCGGCGGCACCGAACTGACTTTGGGCCAGCGTCGGGCCGTTATTGCGGGCCAGCAGACCAAGCGCTGCATTGGCCAGGGACCGGTGTCCGGTTTGCGCTGCATTGGGCTGGTAGTCGTCGCGGACCTGGTGGGTTCGATAGAGCTCCGGCAGCAGTTCGGCAAGGTGGTCGGCCTGGGCCTGGCGCATCGTCTCAACCGCCTCCCAGATCGCTTGTGGGTCGGGTACTTGGCCCGCATCGTGCAAAGCGGTCGCCAAATCCGACTGGCTGGGCAGGTTGAGCATGAGCGCGCGGTAGGCCGGATCAAGCGTATCATCGCGTAAAACCGTCCGTATCCCATCGAGATAAGCGGGGTCTGGGGCCGCACCTTCGGTCAAAATGGTCAACAGGCTGCTGCGGGCCAGCGTCCGGCTTGCTTCCCAGCGGTTGAAGGGATCGGTGTCATGTGCCAGCAGAAACCCTGTGTGGTCCGAGGCGAGTTCGCTTTCCAGCACGACGGGGGCGGAGAACCCCCGCAAAACGGATGGGATCGGGCGGTCTTTCAACCCTTCAAAGGTAAAGGATTGCGCAGGCTCGGTCAGTTCCAGCACTTGGCTTGCGACGATCTCTTCGCCTGCGGGGCTGAGCAGACCGGTCACAATCGGGATCACCTGGGGCTGCGGGTCGGGGGTTGTGGCCGAAGGGGCCAGATTCTGCGTGAAGGACAGGATGTAAGTACCATTGTACCAAGCATCTTTTACGGTCAGCCGTGGTGTGCCGGCCTGGCTGTACCAGCGTTTGAACTGGGTCAGGTCGCGCCCGGTGGTGTCTTCGAACACCCTCAACCAGTCTTCGATGTTGCAGGCCTGTCCGTCGTGCCGCTCAAAATAAAGGTCTA
Organism: Roseobacter weihaiensis; assembly: GCF_020622345.1. Classification (GTDB taxonomy): domain Bacteria; phylum Pseudomonadota; class Alphaproteobacteria; order Rhodobacterales; family Rhodobacteraceae; genus Roseobacter; species Roseobacter weihaiensis. The sequence continues at coordinate 51,138 of NZ_JACNMO010000025.1, forward strand.
GCGCTTTCGAATAAGCCTCGGCCCCCACCAGACAGCGCAGCATGCCGATCACCTCGGCGCCCTTCTCATAGACAGTAGCGGTGTAGAAATTGTTGATTTCCTGAAAACTTTCCGGCCGAACCGGATGCGCCAGCGGGCCCTGATCCTCGGGGAACTGGCGGGCGCGCAGATCGATGACGTCCGAGATGCGCTTGACCGGCGCAGAGCGCATGTCAGAGGTGAACTGGCTGTCACGGTAGACCGTCAGCCCTTCTTTGAGGCAAAGCTGAAACCAGTCGCGACAGGTAATGCGGTTGCCGGTCCAGTTGTGGAAATACTCATGCGCGATGATCGCCTCGATCCGTTCGAAATTGACATCCGTGGAGGTCTCGGGGCTTGCCAGCACCGCGGAAGAGTTGAAAATATTCAGCCCCTTGTTCTCCATCGCGCCCATGTTGAAGTCATCGACAGCCACGATGTTGAAGATATCCAGATCGTATTCGCGGCCGTAGACCTCCTCATCCCATCTCATCGAGGCTTTGAGGGCCCTCATGCCGAAATCGCATTTACCCTCGTCCCCGCGCCGCACATAGAGATTGAGATCCACCGCCCGCCCGGACCGCGTTGTGAAACTGTCCGTGTGGGCCACAAGATCGCCCGCGACGAGGGCGAAGAGATAGGCGGGTTTGGGCCAGGGGTCATGCCATTCGGCGTGGTTGTCGGAGGCGCTGACAGGGTTGCCGTTCGACAGCAGCACCGGGTGCGGGCCCTTGATGCGCACGGTGAAAACGCTCATCACGTCCGGCCGGTCCGGATAGTAGGTGATCTTGCGAAAACCTTCGGCCTCACATTGCGTGCAATACATGCCATTGGACATATAGAGACCTTCGAGCGCTGTGTTGTTCTGCGGATCAATCTCGACCTCGGCCTGCCAGACAAAGGGCTGATCGGGGACCGCGCACGTCAGCCCTTCGGACGTGATCTCGGGCGATACGGGTACATCATCTATGGTTGAAGAAATGAGTTTAAGGTTCTCTCCGTGAAGGAAAAAATCTCCCTTACGATCAGGTTTTGGTCTGAAGGCGATCCGGCTTTTGACGCGCGTTTTGGTTGGATGCAGATCAAATGTCAGCTCGACCTTTTCGACATCATACGGAAAAGGCTCATACTCGTTGAGGTATATCGTCTTGGGGCTTGCGTCGCGCATGAGACCTGCATCTTTTTGGGAACAATCGGCTGGGGGGTACGTTAGGTCGAGACACGGTAACCTGCAAGGCGGCTTTGGCGGCCTGCACGAAAGGAGATAAAATGTCAGCACCCGACACGAACGTGGAGACGCAAAAACACAAACATCGCACCATGGGCCGGGGCATCTGGCTGGGTCTGGCCATCGCAGTGGCCGTCGCAATCGGAATGGTGATCGCGATCACTGTATTTGACGTTGATCTGACCACGGCAGTTCCCGCAACCGGTGGCATGGCCGATTGATGGCGATGCGCCGGAAAGGGGATCTGCCACAAAAGCTGTGTGCCACTTGCGGTCGCCCCTTCACCTGGCGCAAGAAATGGGAAAAAGTTTGGGATGACGTGCGCTATTGCTCCAAGAGGTGCAGCGGTCAGCGGCCCAAAAAACCGCATTCCTAGAAATCCTTAGGGAAGGTTTCGCAGTCCTGTTGCCACTTCAGATCAAACTGCCTACAAGCCGAATGCGTCCAGAACATTGCAGGCAGGGAGCAACGCAGATGGCTGATTTTCAGACAAAACACGGGCTGGCAGTCGCTGACGCACTGGCAGAGTTCCTCGAAGAAAGTGCCCTGCCGGGAACCGGTGTGGACAGCGACACCTTCTGGAGCGGCTTTGCTGCGCTGATACATAATCTGGGCCCTGAAAACAAAGCGCTGTTGCAAAAGCGGGCAGACCTGCAGGACAGGATAGACGCATGGCATGTGGCGCGGCGCGGGCAGCCACACAATCACGAAGAGTACACCGCATTCCTGCGTGAGATCGGCTATCTGCTCGAAGAGGGTGGTGATCTTGAAGTGGATACCGACAATGTTGACCCGGAAATTGCAACCGTGCCGGGGCCGCAGCTCGTTGTTCCGATTACCAATGCGCGCTACGCCCTGAATGCCGCCAATGCGCGGTGGGGCAGCCTCTATGACGGTTTCTACGGCACTGATGCGATGGGAACGCCCGCACCCAAGGGCCCTTACGATCAGGGCCGGGGCGCGCGGGTCGTGGCACGTGCACGCGTGTTTCTGGACGAGGCCTTCCCTATTGAAGGGACGAGCCATGCGGATGCACGGCGCTACTACATCCACAAGGGCGCGCTGCTGATCGACGACCAACCTCTTGCCCAGCCTGAGAAATTCGTGGGTTTCACCGGACATCCCAAGGCACCGGACCGCATTGTGCTGCGCAACAACGGCCTGCACGTCGCGCTGGTGTTCGACCGAACGCATCCGATTGGCGGGCGCGATCAGGCGGGCCTTGCGGATGTCCAGATGGAGAGCGCGGTTTCGGCCATCATGGATTGCGAGGACTCGGTGGCCTGCGTCGATGCCGAGGACAAGGTCGTGGCCTACAGCAACTGGCTCGGCCTGATGAAGGGCGATCTGGAGGAAACCTTCGAAAAGGCCGGCGAGACGCTGACACGGCGATTGGCCCCCGATCACGTGCTGACAGGGCCGGAGGGCGACGAGGTTGTGCTCAAGGGCCGCGCGCTGATGCTGGTGCGCAATGTGGGTCATCTGATGACCAACCCTGCCATCCGCGACCGGGACGGCAACGAGGTCTTTGAGGGCTTGATGGATGCCATGATCACCACTTTGATCGCGATGCATGACCTGCAGCGCGCCGGGGGCAATTCGCTCACCGGGTCGGTTTATGTGGTCAAACCCAAGATGCACGGCCCCGAAGAGGTGGCCTTCACCGACCGCATCTTTACCCATGTGGAGCAGGTGCTGGGGCTGCCGCACAACACGGTCAAGCTGGGGATCATGGATGAAGAGCGCCGGACCTCCGTGAATCTCAAGGAATGCATCCGCGCGGCCAAATCGCGCGTGGCCTTTATCAACACGGGGTTTCTGGACCGCACCGGCGACGAGATACATACCTCGATGGAAGCAGGGCCTTTCAGCCGCAAGGATTTCATCAAACGCAAGACCTGGATCACCGCCTATGAAAACCAGAACGTCGATATCGGCCTGGAGTGCGGGCTGTCCGGCCGCGCGCAGATCGGCAAGGGCATGTGGGCAATGCCGGACATGATGGCCGCGATGCTGGAACAAAAGATCGAGCATCCGAAAGCGGGGGCAAATTGCGCCTGGGTGCCCAGCCCGACAGCCGCAACGCTGCATGCGCTGCATTATCACAAGATCGATGTCTTTGCCGTGCAGCAGAAGCTGAAAGCGGGCGGGCGGCGGGCCTATGTGGACACGGTGCTCAACATCCCGCTGGCAGAGTATCAGAAATGGACCGACAGTCAGAAGACGCGCGAGGTGGAAAACAACGCACAGGGAATTCTGGGTTATGTGGTCCGTTGGGTTGATCACGGCGTGGGCTGTTCGAAGGTCCCCGACCTCAACGATGTGGGCCTGATGGAAGACCGCGCGACGTGCCGGATTTCCGCTCAGCATATCGCGAACTGGCTGCATCACGGGGTGGTCGACGCACAGGAGGTGATGGCGGTGATGCGCAAGATGGCGGAGGTTGTGGATGGGCAGAACGCCGATGATCCGGCCTACCGGCCCATGGCGCCCGGTTTTGACGGGATTGCCTTTCAGGCGGCCTGCGATCTGGTCTTCAAAGGCCGCGCCCAGCCTTCCGGCTACACGGAGCCCGTGTTGCATGCGCGCAGGCTCGAGTTGAAGGCGTCCCGCTAAGCGCCGCGGCCATCCGCGGCAGGACAAGACCGATTTGAAAGGGAGTTAGACAATGGACATCACCTTGAGAAAAGCGCGCGCGATCATTCGCAAGACGCTGGAAAAAGGCCGCGAGATGGAGCTCAAACCGCTCTCGGTCATTGTGCTGGACGCAGGCGGCCATGTGCAGGCCTTTGAGCGTGAGGACGGTGCGTCGGTCGGTCGTTTTGCCATCGCGCATGGCAAGGCCTATGGCGCGGTGATGCTGGGAATGACCGGCACGGCGCAGGCGGAACGCGCCGCAACCGGGCCGCAGTTCATGGCCGCGATGAACGGCCTTTACGGCGGTCAGGTGGTCCCGGTACCCGGTGGCGTGCTGCTGCGTGGCAAGAAGGGCAATGTGATCGGTGCCGTCGGCGTCACCGGCGATCTGTCTGAAAACGACATGGCGGCGGCCCTGGCGGGGGTCGAAGCGGTTGGGTTGACGGGCGAGGGGTAAGCGTCGTCTGCGCTGAAAAATCAGGCAGCCGGAGGTGTTTTTGGCATTTGCGCACAGGCCTCTGCGCGCTCAGGGGCTGTTAACCACCCGTGTGCAAGGCTATATAACAGCGAAGCTTGCGAGAGGGAGCATGATGAACCGTCCGGTTGTCGGCATTATCGGCAATTTTTATCTGCTGAACGACGAGTACCCGGCCCATGCGGGCGGTACGATGAATTCCGCGGCCATTGCGGAGGTGTCGGGATGCATGCCGATGCTGATCCCGTCTGACCCGTCGTTTGTCTCCGTACCGGAGCTGATGGACCTGTGTGACGGGTTCCTGTTCACAGGGGGGCGGCCGAACGTGCACCCCGAAGAATACGGCGAGCCAGAAACCGAGGCGCATGGCGCATTCGACCGCGCGCGCGACACGGTGGCGCTGTCGCTGATCCGGGCCGCGACCGAGCGGGGGCAGCCCTTCCTTGGGATCTGTCGCGGTTTTCAGGAGGTCAATGTGGCGATGGGGGGCGCGCTTTACCCCGAGATCCGCGAATTGCCCGGACGCATGAACCACCGCATGCCGCCGGATGGGACGCTGGATGAGAAATTTGAGCTGCGACATACCGTGCGGTTTGCCCCGGGCGGCGTGTTTCACCGCTTGATGGGGGCCGAGGAGGTGATGACCAACACGCTGCACGGCCAGGGCATCAAAACGGCGGGGGACCGGGTGGTGATCGATGGCCATGCCGAGGACGGCACGCCAGAGGCGATTTATCTCGAGGACGCGCCCGGCTTCACGCTCGCGGTGCAGTGGCATCCTGAATACAAGGCCGCCGAAGATCCGGTGTCGCGCAACCTGTTCGGGGCCTTCGGCGAGGCGTGCCGCGCGTGGTCGCAAAGCCGCACACCCCGTCCCGCTCAGGTCGCATGAGCGGCCCCATAGCCCGACCTCACATCATCCCGCCCGCGATTTCAATGGCTTGACCGTTGACACTTTCGGCACCGGGCGACACCAGCCACATCGCGGCGGCGGCCACCTCAGCCGGGGCAATCAGACGTTTGTGCCGATTGGCAGAGGTCATCATCTCGCGTGCGTCCGCCGCGCTGACCCCGGCCCGCTCGGAGATGGACGCGGTATTGCGTGTGACAATCTCGGTGTCCACATAGGCAGGGCAAAGCGCGTTGAAGGTGTAGGGTCGGCCCAGATAATCCTCGCTCAACGCGCGGATCAGACCCACCACCCCATGTTTTGACGCTGTGTAGCAGGAGGCCCCCTGCAGGCCGCGCAGCCCGGCGACGGAGGAGACGGCGATCACGCGCCCCCAGTCCGTGCGCCGCATGGAGCGGAGCGCCTCGCGGAGGGTCAGGAAGGTGCCGTCGAGGTTGGTGGCCATTATGTCACGCCAGAAGGCCAGATCGGTCTTGTGCAGCGCGCGCCCCTCCGCAATCCCGGCATTTGCAATGCAGATCTGGATTGGCCCGCGGGCGGCCACCGCGCGTTGAAACGTGGCGATCACGTCGGCCTCATCACGCACGTCCATCGCCAGACCAAAGAGCCCTTCAACCTCCGCCGCGACCGCGTCCAGCACCGCTTGGCGCCGTCCGGTTATGGTGACCAGAACACCCGCCTCGGCCAGCGCGCGGGCGATGGCCAGACCAATGCCCGTCCCGCCTCCTGTGACAAGGGCGTGTTTTCCAGCCAGTTCCATCCGATTCCCTCCTGTGTTTGGGACAGCTTAAGGGGGCAGGGCGGCCCTGCAACCCTGTGCGGCAGGGATTGAACTCCACGGGCCGCCCGGCGTATATCGAAACAGCATCTTCACCCGGCTGCAGGACCGCAAGGCGCGCCGTGCGATCTGGGGGAGCCGTCCTGAAGGAGATCACCGATGAAATGGTTCGACATGCCCCCCCTCTGGCTGCTGGCCTTTGCTGTCATGGCCTATCTTCAGGCCCGGTTCTTTGATCTGGGGCTGAGCCTTGCCAATCCGGTCACGCTGCTGCTGTCGGGCCTTCTGGTGGGGGGTGGCATTGTTCTGACCGGCTTGGCGGTGCTGGAATTCAGACGCCACAGCACGACGATTGTGCCTCACCAGGTCCCCACGGAGCTGATCCAGACCGGTGTCTTCAAGCGCAGCCGCAATCCCATCTACCTGGCGGATGTCCTGCTGTTGCTGGGGTTGATCCTGTGGTGGGATGCGGTTTTGTCACTTGTGCTGGTGCCCATTTTCTTTTGGGTGCTGGAGACACGTTTTGTCATCCCCGAAGAGAACCGCATGCGCCGGACGTTCCGGGCCGATTTTGCACGATATGCCGAAAAAACACGGCGTTGGGTGTGAAATCTGCCCCGCTGTTAGCGCTCACAACAAAGCCGCACCTTGTGCCTCGGCCCCGATCCGGCTAGTGGACATCGCACTTCTGTGCACCAGATTGCTCAAAAACGTACGAAACGGGGGACCTCCAATTGAAGATCGGGACACCAAAAGAGATTTTTGAGGGTGAAGCGCGCGTCGCAATGACACCCGACAGCGCGCTGCAATTGCAAAAGCTCGGACATGACTGCGTTATTGAAACCGGCGCGGGTGAGAAGGCGGGATTTGCCGACAAGGCCTACAAAGACGCCGGTGTGTCGGTGGTCAAAACAGCCGCGGCCCTCTTTAAGGCCGCCGATGTGGTGGCCAAGGTGCGCGCGCCCTCGGATGCGGAAGTCAAACGCCTGCGCGAGGGTCAGACGCTGATCTCGTTCTTCAACCCGGCGGGCAATACCGAGCTGATGGAAGCGGCGGCCAAGAAAGGTGCCACCGTCATCGCGATGGATATGGTGCCGCGGATCAGTCGCGCGCAGAAGATGGATGCGCTGAGTTCCATGGCCAACATCGCAGGCTACCGGGCTGTGATCGAGGCGGGCAACAACTTTGGCCGTTTCTTTACCGGCCAGGTGACCGCTGCCGGCAAGGTTCCTCCGGCCAAGGTGCTGGTGGTCGGCGCTGGTGTGGCCGGTCTGGCCGCCATCGGCACAGCAACGAGCCTTGGCGCGATTACCTACGCCTTTGACGTGCGGCCCGAAGTGGCCGAGCAGATCGAGAGCATGGGAGCGGAGTTTGTCTTCCTCGAATTCGAAGAGGCGTCTCAGGACAGCTCGGCCACGGGCGGCTATGCGGCCCCTTCGAGCCCTGAATTTCGTGAAAAGCAGCTGGAAAAGTTCCGCGAGATGGCGCCCGATATCGATATCGTCATCTGTACGGCCCTGATCCCCAACCGCGAAGCGCCCGAGCTCTGGACCGAGGATATGGTCAAGATGATGAAGCCGGGATCGGTGATCGTCGACCTTGCCGCAGAGAAGGGCGGCAACTGCAAGCTGACGGTGATGGACGAGAAAATCGTCACCGACAACGGTGTGACCATCGTGGGCTACACGGATTTCCCAAGCCGGATGGCGGCGCAGGCCTCGACGCTTTACGCGACGAACATCCGCCACATGATGACGGATCTGACACCGGAAAAAGATGGCGTGATCCATCATAACATGGAAGATGACGTGATCCGCGGGGCGACGATCACCCACGCCTCGGAGGTGACCTATCCGCCGCCCCCGCCCAAGGTGGCGGCCATCGCGGCGGCCCCCAAAAAGGACAAGCCAAAGGAGTTGACCGCCGAGGAGAAGCGCGCCGAGGAAGTTGCCGCGTTCAAGAAGCAGACCCAGACACAGGTCGGGCTGCTGGCCCTGGGCGGTGCCTTGGTGCTGGCGGTGGGTCTGGTGGCCCCGGCAAGCTTCATGCAGCATTTCATCGTTTTCATCCTGTCGGTCTTTATCGGTTTCCAGGTGATCTGGGGCGTGGCGCACAGCCTGCACACGCCGCTGATGGCGGTCACCAATGCGATCTCCTCGATCATCATTCTGGGCGCGCTCATTCAGATCGGATCGAGTTCGCTGCTGATCACGCTGCTGGCGGCACTCGCGGTTTTCATGGCTTCGATCAACATATTTGGCGGTTTTCTCGTGACACGGCGCATGCTCGCCATGTTCCAGAAATCTTAAGGGGTAGGGGACAATGGACTTCGGATTTACGATAGCGGCCTATGCGGTCGCGGCAGTTCTCTTTATCCTCAGCCTGGGCGGTCTGAGCGGACAGGAAAGTGCCAAACGCGCGGTTTGGTACGGCATCGTCGGGATGGGCATCGCGGTTGTGGCGACGTTGATCGGCCCCGGACAGGGGCTTGGCATCGTCTCGATCGTGCTGATCGCTTTGGGGGCGGCTGTGGGCTATCAGTTGGCCACCAAGGTGCAGATGACCCAGATGCCCGAGCTGGTGGCGATCATGCATTCCCTTGTAGGGCTTGCAGCGGTCTTCGTGGGCTTTAATGCCGATATCATGATCAACACCGTGGCGGACCTCTATGCGGCCAATGGCGGCACGCTGGGCGCCACCCTGGACGATGGCATCACCGCCGTGGGCCTGCCCAAGGAGGTCCATGACGGGCTGTCGTCCTTTGGCCAGCTTATCGCCAAGAAATCCGGGGTGGAGATCGGCATCCTGCGGGTCGAGCTGGTGCTGGGCATCTGGATCGGGGCCGTGACCTTCACCGGGTCGGTCATCGCCTATGGCAAACTGGCCGGCAAGGTGGATACCTCGGCCAAGAAGCTGCCGGGGGGTCATCTGCTGAACGCTGGTGCCGCGGCGCTTTCACTGCTCTTTACGGTCATGTATCTGGGCGGTTCGGGCAGTTGGACGCTGGTGCTGCTCACGCTGCTGGCGCTGTTTATCGGCTATCATCTGATCATGGGCATCGGTGGCGCGGATATGCCGGTCGTGGTCTCCATGCTGAACAGCTATTCCGGCTGGGCGGCGGCGGCGATTGGTTTCTCGCTTGGCAACGACCTGCTGATCGTGGTGGGCGCGCTCGTTGGCTCTTCGGGCGCGATTCTCAGCTACATCATGTGCAAGGCGATGAACCGGTCGTTCATCAGCGTGATCCTGGGCGGTTTCGGCGGTCCGGCGGGCGAGCAGATGGCGGTCGAAGGCGAACAGGTGGCCATCGAAGCCGACGGTGTTGCGACGGCCCTGAACGAGGCCGATTCCGTGGTCATCATCCCCGGCTACGGCATGGCGGTGGCGCAGGCCCAGCAGGCGGTGTCCGAGCTGGTGCGCAAGCTGCGCGCCAAGGGCAAGACCGTCCGCTTTGCGATCCATCCGGTCGCGGGCCGGTTGCCCGGACACATGAACGTGCTGCTGGCGGAGGCCAAGGTGCCCTACGACATCGTGCTGGAGATGGACGAGATCAACGACGACTTCCCGGAAACGGATGTGGCCATCGTGATCGGCTCGAACGACATCGTGAACCCGGCCGCGCAGGAGGATCCCAACAGCCCCATCGCCGGCATGCCGGTGCTGGAATGTTGGAAGGCCAAGCAGGTGTTTGTATCCAAACGGGGGCAAGGCACAGGCTACTCCGGGATCGAGAACCCGCTGTTCTTTAAAGAGAACACGCGGATGTTCTACGGGGACGCCAAGGCGAGCCTGGATAAGCTGCTGCCGATGATCGACTAGAAACGGACGGGAAGGCCTTTGTGGCTTTCGGTTACCGCCAAAGTTACCAAACGCCCGGTACTTCCCGTACCGGGCGTTGCTTTTTCAGGGCTTGCCAAAAACGAGAGACCGGCATATATCTTACTATATTAGTCAGGATACGGGTCTCTCATGAACCTTCACTCGCTTGCCTTCACCGACACTGCACCGCAGCCAACCCCGGATCGGCCCGCATCCTGCGGGATCACTGCCCTACGTAAAAGCGGGCATGTTGCGCGGCTGCACGGTTCTTCGAATGATCCGCTTGTATCGGTGTTGCTGAGTTTGTCGTCTGTGCTGCACAAACGGCTGGTCTTTTTCGAAGACACTGCGCCTGAGGTTTCCTTTGACGAGGCATGGCTGCTTAACCTCTTTGACGCGGTGCGGGCAGGGGACAAAGACAGATACTGCTTTGCGCTGCTCAGCCGTATGAGCAAGGCAGATGCGGCAGAGATACATTTCGCGGTGTGCAAAGCGGCGTGGACACTGGACGCCGCAGCCTGAGGCTCTATGGTTAGGCCAGCCAGCCGCCGCCAGCCTCAACCATTCGAAAAGGAAATTGACAGATGACACAACCAGCGGCAGATCTCAGTCCGACGGCACGCGAAGCAATCACCGACGCTTTGAACCAATGCGTTGCAGAAACGACAGTGGTCACGATGATGGCGCAAAACTTTCATTGGAACGTGACAGGCATGGCGTTTGGCCCGCTGCACGATCTGTTCCAGACCATATACGAAGACCACTTTATCGCGCAGGATGACCTAGCGGAGCGGATCAAGGCGCTGGAGGCGCATGCCGAAGGAACCCTTGAGGGGATGCTGAAGCGGTCGAAGATTGCCGAACATGACGGACATGCGGATGACAAGACCATGATCGCGGCGATGCGTGATGCGCAGGTCGGGGTCGCAGCAACGCTGGCCGAAGCGGGCGCGTTGGCTGCCGAACACGGCGATACGCTGACCGAAGATCTCTGTATCGCGCGCGGTCAAACCCATGAGAAATTCGCCTGGATGCTGCGCGCTCTGCTCGGCTGATCATCCGCCTGACGAAATCGGGTTTGGCACACCTTTCTTGGCGCAGCGCCGCGCATAGGCACCCCGCCATGCCTTGTATTTGCCCAAGGCTTCCTGTTGGCGCATCAGCATCTGGACAAACGCCTGACGGTGTTTGTCCTTTTTCAAGGATTTGAACAACGACTTTTGCGTTTTGGTCATCGCACAGCCAATGCAGTGTCCCTGACGTTTGTACTTGCACACGTCAATACAGGGGCTTGGCACTTTACCCTTCATCACAGATCTCCCGGCAGTCTGGCAAAGATCGGGGCAGACCTTCGGACGCAATCGTGGGCCAGAAAAAAGCGGGGCAGACAAAGGGTATCATCATAGATAAAGTATCTGATAAAAATAATCGGGATTACAAGTCGAAACTTGATCGTGTGACGATCTATCCGGGACGCCTTCCGGTGTAGCGGGACAACGATGTAGCGGTTGTAGCGGGACAACGATTTCTGCAGTGAATGACAAAGATTTCTGCAGCAAACGATTTTTTTAGAACAAGGCTTAAAGTCTCGTTCAAGCGACAGCCAAACCCACAATACCCCCCGCATAGAAGCAAACGTCCCCGTCAGGCCGTCTGCAAGGATCACCCCATAGGTGCCCGAGGTCAACCGGACCTTCGTCGAGAGTTATGCCAAGGTCGGCAGAGCGGGACTTTGCTGCCGTTCGTGCCAGCTCATCGAATGTCCGCTTGTCTATCAAGTCATGCTCAAGCGTGTCCCGCAAAAAGGACGGCTAGCCCTTCTTTTGTGGCGACTTCGATTTGACGAACCGAACGAAGCCATCGAGCACTGGCGATGTCTTCGCTGGGTGGCAAGCAAGGGCGAGCGGTAGCTTAGGTGATTTGCCTTCGATCGGGATGAAAGCAACATCGTCGCGCCCCAGCTGCTTCATCGAACCGATTACGAATCCAACACCGTGACCTGCCCCAATGAGACCTAGAACGGCAATCGAGTTGCCGACCTCTTGCCGAATGCGGGGCGAGAAGCCTGCCTTGGTACACATTGCGATAATGCGATCATAAATAAATGGACCAGTGCGCCTTTCGACCAACACGAACTCCTCGCGCGCCAGATCGGCGACCCGAATTGACTTCCGGTCGGCGTACGGATGATCGCTTGGCAAAACGTTTACATAGGGTGCTACGCTGATTGGATGAAACTGAAGGTTTGGGGCGGCGGTCAAGGGATGAACGAAGCCCGCATCGAGGCGCCCAGTAGCAACTCCCTCTTCGATATCACCTGAAAGACCCTCTTTCAATTCGAGGCGAACATCTGGTCGCAGGCTGGCAAAATCCCGAAGCAACTTCGGAACGTCCCCAATGAATGAGACAGGCGTGTAGCCGATGCGAAGCTGGCCGGATAGACCGCTCGCGATGGAAACAGCTGTTTCGAATACGACGGCCGAACGTTCGAGCAGATCACGCGCATGGGGAAGGAATTGTCGCCCGGTCTCCAGAAGCGACACACCCGCACGCGAGCGGTCGAACAAACGCATCCCAAGTTCGTCCTCTAGGCGCGCGATTCGGATACTGAACGCGGGCTGGCTCACACCGAGTTCCGCAGCAGCTGATCGGAAGTTGAGCGTTCGCGCCAACGTGCAAAAGGCTTCGAGACCGCGAAGGTCCACGCCAGACACCTCCAGCTAATAAACAAAGACTATCAACTATAATCGCATCTTTATTGGAACAGATCAACCAAGCACCCCACTTCAGCGTAAATGCAACACGTTGAGGAGTTCGTTTATGTCCCCTGTCCACCGTTTTAACCACTCGACGGTGCTTCTCGCTTTCGGCCTTCTAGTATCACCATCGGTACTCGCCGCGCAGAACGCCCCGTTCGCAAATACTGATTTAGTCGCGCTCTCGGACGGTGCCATGGTAGCAACGGGTTACATTGACGGTCTTCTCGGCTCCCGAGCGCCGGACCTTTTGAGCGTTCTGAGTCGCAGCGCCGACGGCACATGGGTTCGAAGTGATGTCGACGTGTCCAACTCTGTTGCGACTTGGCCGAATGTGCTCGCCGTGACAGCCGACGGTCAAATCGCGATCTCGACAGAGCCATTCGCCCAGCCAGCGGAAGATGCCCGCGAGTTCAGCGAGATCGAGCAAGGCAACACGTTAACGGTCATAGACCTGTCCGACCGTGCCAATCCGACCGTGACCCAGACGGTCGAGGCTGCGGGTCCGCCAACCGCTATCGACATCCATCCTTCCGGGGAACTGATCGCAGTGACCTATGCGGCCTCGGGTCAAATCGCTCTCTACCCCTTCGAAGATCGGCAACTCGGCGAGCCGACAGTGCAGGATCTTGGGATTGAAGACATCGACAATACATTCGTTCCGGAAATCAAGTGGCACCCGTCCGGCGAGTTCGCGGCCGTAACGCTCGGCGGGGCAGCCAGGATCGCCTTCCTCCGGTATGCAGATGGTGTGTTGGAGCCATGGGGTGCGTCGATTTCCACGGCGCCGCTTCCAGGGAAGGGGGAGTGGAGTGCAGACGGGCGGCACTTCCTCGTCACCACGATCAACATTACCGGTGATCTTGCGCAGCTTGGCTATGGCCGCACCAGTAGCCTTCTCACTGTTGTGCGATTTGACGACAACGACGCACCAGACTCCGTACCGCGTCGCACCAACGACCGCTCGCCGACCTTCGAAAGCGAGCCAGTACAGCATGCAGTGGCTGCTGTCGCCCCCTTCGGGATGGGTTATGTTGAGAACTTCGCGATCTCTCCTGACGGCGCCTATGTCGTCGGCTTGAACATGGTCGCATCATGGCTGCCGAAAGACCATCCTGGTCACACAGATTATAGCGAGTTGACTGTCCTTGAGATCGATGTCGAGACCGGCGCAATCCAAGCTATCGGTGCGACGCGCCTACCGAACGTAACACTCCCGCAAGGCATCGTTTTCGATGATGAAGGACGTCATGTTGCAGTGACAAGCTACCAGGGGCCGGATGGTGGGCCTGGGCAGATTGAGTTCTGGTCGTTCACACCCGATGGTGATGATCCGTTTGCCCGTGTCGGCGATGCGATCCCCGCACCGCGCGGTGTGCACTTCCTAACGAAAGTCGCGCGTTAACATAGAGCCACGCGTTGTCAGCGCTAGATCGGGACCGCATTCATGAGGGCTAAATGAAACAAAAGCTGCTTATAATTGCACTGGCTGCGCTTGGCATTGCTGCTTACGCCGCCACAAGCCTCCCCGAAACAGATCGCTACGGCGAGATTTTTTTCGCCTATGCCCAAGTCGACCGTCCCAACGGTACGTATCGCCGAATGCTTGTCACACCAGAAACGATTGCTGCGGTACGAAAGGGTGAGCCGCTTCCGGACGGCACGCGCATTCTGATGGAGTCCTACTACTCGCAAGGTGAGGTCGGCACGGTGTTCCACAAACGCAAGGTGGCTGGCCAATGGCAGTACGGTTCGTTCTCCGGCTCAGGCGAACCAAACTTCGCCACAAGGCCGCAAGCTTCGTGCATCTCCTGTCATGTGACTGCGGCCGAGACAGACTTGACCTTCACGCGCCCCTCATTGGACGCGGCGTCGCAGTACGGCCTATCGCATTTCACATGCGACCGGGGTGGACGTTCACCTTGTGAGGCGCATGTCTATGTAGACGGCGCTGCACGTTGAGCATTTCGGCTCAGGGTTGTTTAGATCGACATGGTCTAGCAATGCGTCTGCTCCATTGGCTCACTGTGGTACTCGTACTCATACAGCTTGTTTTGGCCGGACTGAACGCTTGGCTCTATGAGCCGCGACCGATCCTGGCCGAAGCGCTCGTTCAGGCCCATATTTCCTTTGGCGCAATTCTCTTTGTCTTAACGATCGCGCGGATTGCAGTGCGCACCTTCGGCTATCGCGCACCACCAAGTGCTTCAAGTTGGCGTGTGGTCGCGGAAGCGGTGCAGCTGGTTCTCTACATCTGCCTGTTCATGCTGCCAATCTCGGGCTACATCCGTCTTGCCGCGCTAGGCTTCCCTATCGAATTGTTCGGCACGGTTACTCTTCCGACTATGTGGCCGACACCTGAACTCGCACTGCGGGCTGCAGCTGTACACAACGCGATCGCACGCATTTTGATAGGCGCCATACTAATCCATTTTGCCGGCGCTCTATTTCACCGTCGACTGACCGGCGAAGACATTGCTCACCGGATCGGTTTCGGCAGCAGAACGTGAAGCTCATGTTTGGCGCAATCGCGCGGTATGTTTGCGCGAAGCGCTCCGGGCGCTGGCTATGCTGTGAAGCTGCCATTCGCATACGATGCAGCATCGGTCGCTCTGGGTTCCGATCAGTCGTTGGCCTCCGCCAGCAATGCAGCCTCGCCCGGTCTCTCGGGCGGGGCTGATGTCGCGGTGCTCAGTCGCCGTTCTTGCGGCGGGCCCGCGACCAGATGAGGCTGAAGGTTTCCTCGCCGCCTTCGACGACCGTGTCATCGAAGAGGTTGGCGTAGATCGGTTGGGTGAAGCTCGGATCGTCCAGCTTGAGGCTGAGATAGTCGCGGCTCTCGTTCGAGCGCTTCGACCAGGCGGCGCCGATCTCGGCGCCGCCTGGTCCAAGACCCTGTGGGAGGGGGCGTTCTCGCCTGAGGTGCTGTCCTCGGGGACGATGCGGACGTTCTGCGCCTGCACGTTGAGGGTGACGATTTCTCCGACGTATTCGTTGCCGGTCTTCTTGAAGGTTCCGATGGTGGCCATGTCATTTCTCCTATTGGCTTTCGATCCCGCGCCCGTCGCGGTCTCGATGGCGATCGTCAGGACCGGGACGATCCGCCGACGCAGCCCTTGGCCCGCAGCGCATGCGAAGGACGCCGGGGGCGGACTTTCTTGGACCCGTCAGGGTCGTCCCGCGAGGAATGGGCACAAGCCCAGGGGAAGAAAGTCCGAACCCGGCGTTGCGGCTGAGGCGGTCGAGGCGTCAGCCGATCCCGGTCAGATCAGCCCATTGAGAGGCCGTGACGGACGCGGGTGACGAGGGCATGGGAGAAATGACCGCCACCTTCGGACCGGGCAATCCACCGGCCACTTCAATCGGAGAATGACAGGCTCTGGCGTGCAGAACGGCCAGAGCGGGCCAGTTACCAGACACGAACCGCAACACGAGAATGCTCCCTCCCGCCGGGTCTTCGTCGCGCTTGATGCTGCGCTGTCGGCTCGAGGCTAGGAAGCGGGATCAAACGCGCTCTTTCAAACGCTCGTATCCTAGTGAAGCTCTATCGCATGATTGTTCGAGCCGATGGAGGTCGGTTTTGAGCCCATCATCGACCAATGCTGCAGAGCGCACGAACGACAGCTTCGACGCCCAGCGGTATGGCTGTTGGGTGTTCCGCTTGACACTAGATCTGCCGCCGGGTGTGGCTCAGAAAGCCGGAACGAACTCGTTTGAACAACCCCAGCGTTCCCCGTGGCCGTCCCAGATAGGTACCACCCTAGCATTACCTTGGTTTGGAAACAGACGTGACCTCCTTCACCAAAAGGACGGCGTCTACTCGCGCATCCAGATCTGCCATCAAGTCCTCTCGGGTCGCACCAGCACGGGCGCGGATGGCCTGAGCGTTCATCATGTCGATCGTTAGGGTCGCGCGGGTCGCCGGAGTGGGGCAAGCGGTCAAAAGCCCATTCGACGTTGCAGCAGCAAACCGATTGGTGAGCCGAGCGGCTGTTCCCTCCATCACCTGTGAAAGGAACGAGGCCACCCTCGTGTCCTGCGTCGCGACGGTTCCAGCGCAGCACGCGAAGAGACAACCGGGAGGCATGTCGGGTGCAGTATTGCTGCGCAAAGACGTCTCTAGGAACGCGCGCGTCGCAGTCTGGATGTCGATAGCTCTCTCGAACGCAACCATCGGATCAGCACCGATCGTCTCGCCATAGCGGCCGAGCGCACGCAGGAACAGCGCGTCCTTGTCGCCGAATGCTGCGTAAAGGCTCGGCCGCGACAGGCCCATCGCTCCGGTCAGATCGGTAAGCGAAGCACCGTCATAGCCGCGCTCCCAGAACAGGCGGACCGCGGCGTCGAGTGCGGCCTGTCGATCAATAATTCTGGGACGGCCGCGCCCGCGGCGGGGGGTATCAGCGGGGATATCTGACATTTACGTTACTGACCTGCATAATATTCTAGACTTGGTGGCATCGCAGGAATATACGTCAGGTCGGTAAAGTTAATCAAGAAGGACCATGCTATGCAGCTTTCCGGCAAGATCGCCCTCGTGACGGGCGCGACCACGGGCATCGGTCGTGCCACCGCCGAACGGTTCATCGAGGATGGGGTGACAGCCCTGATTATCACCGGCCAGGACCAAGCCCGGCTGAAGACGGCCCGGGCCGAGTTGGCCGAGCACGGCGTTCCGGTTACCGCGATCTGCTGGCGCGCTGACACGCCGACCGATAGTGTGGCGCTGGCCGAACGGGTGATGGCCGAGCATGGACGGCTGGATGTCGTCTTTGCCAATGCTGGCGTCACTTGGCCCGCTCCCTTGGGCCAGATCGAAGCGGAGGCAGCGCAGGCGCAGTTCATGGTGAACGTGATCGGCCCGCTGCTGCTGGTGCAGGCACTTTCGCCGCTCTTTTCCGAGGGCAGTTCGGTCATCTTGAACACGTCCTGCCTCAACGTGCTGGGTATGCCTGGCATGGCGGTCTATTCGGCGACCAAGGCCGCACTGCGCTCGGTGGCACGGACGCTGTCGGTCGAACTGGGTACGCGCGGGATTCGGATCAACAGCGTGGCGCCGGGTCCCATCGAGACGCCGATCTATAGCAAGCTGGGTATGTCCGAGGCCGATTTTGCGGAGATGGGCCAGGGCATCATCGCTCAGGTGCCCGCAGGTCGCTTCGACAAATCCTCTGAAATCGCCGCAGCCGTCGCGTTCCTAGCCTCCGACGGCTCCTCTTACATGCGCGGTGCCGAGATGCCCGTGGATGGCGGTTGGTCGAGCCTCTAAGAGCGACTGGTGGCGTAGGCCGAGGAACGCTTTAGCGGCCCGCAAAAGCCTCACGAAAACTGATACGAAACTACCCTGGGCCAAGGACGCCCCCACACATGGAGCCTTTCATGCCGGTCAAACATCCATCTTCGTCCAAATTCCGCATTTTGCTCATGTCGATCATGACTGTCCTGTTCGTTGGGATAATGACGTCCTTACCGGCCTCTGCCTTAGAATTAGGAGGCGGCTACACCATACGGACCTACGCGTCGCCTGATCCGGACTCGGTCAATTCGCACTTCATCGAGACCCCGGGCGGCGTCATCGTCATCAGCGCCCAGCGAACGTTCTCTGAGGCAAATCGGGCGATCGCTCGTGTAGAGCGGATCGGTAAGCCGGTGATCGCGATCGTCATCCCTGTGCCCCACACCGATCATTTCGGCGGGTTGACGCGCTGGAAGGATGCGTGGCCGGATGCCGACATCCTCGCGGCCGAAGCGACGATCACCAGTATGCGAACGGATGGCGAAGGCTACATTGCCAGCCGCAAGGACGCTCTCCGCGACGATTTTCCCAGTCAGGCCGAAGTTTTGGCTGCACTTCCGAATATCGTGGTGACTGACGGTCAAGAGATCGACGTCGACGGTCTGTCAATGCGCTTCCATGATCTTCCTTCGAATAACGCCCCAACGAACACCATGGTCGAACTTCCTGACCACGATGTTCTCTTTGCCAGCGAAGTGGTCGAGGATGGGATCACCCTCTTCCTCAAAGATGCGGATTTGGACGTCTGGCTCGATCAGCTTGATGCGCTCGAAGCTGATTTAGCAGACTACCGTGTCTTTTATCCGGCGCATGGTAGCCCGGGTGCGCCGGGCCCATTGATTGCCGCCGCGAAGGCTCACTTGGAGTTTTACAGAGACGGCATAGATGCCGCCCTCGCAGACGACGGGATTGTAGACGAGCGCGAGACCGCAGACCTCGTCGCACGCATAGAAGCAGCCTATCCAGACCATGCCCAGGTCGCGCGATTGCTGCGCTCCGACCTGATTGCCGCAAACATCGGCTGGCAGACAGAGCGGCGCAGCGCCGAATGATCCTCAGCATTGCCTTGGATCGCGCCTCATCGGGACGTTACTGCAGGGTATGGCCGGCTGAAACGGACGTTCGTGCATAGCGCAGCAAAAGCCTGCTTTGTCCCGCTCAGCGATCGTTCGCGAACGAACTCGCCTGCATGGCGTCTGTGTGCTGCCCATCATCCTCACCGATGGGGTCGGCGAGGCTTGCGATCCGCACCCAAGCGGTTCCGGCGGTGACGATCCCGCCGATGATGGCGAAGGCCAGCGTCCAGCCTTCGGAAGCACCGCCGATCTGCGACAGTCCCTTGATCGCCGAGAACCCGGCAACGCCCGCAGGGGCCGCGAAGAGCGCGCCGATGGCGAGGCGGATCGGGACGGACTGGACCTTGGCGAAGACGATCTGCCCAATGAGGTAGGTGAAGACGGCGGCAAACATACCAGCCACTAATGCCGCGATCACGCCCGCCTCGGTGTCGTAGACATACATGCCGACGCTCATCCCGACAAAGGCGGGCAGCGCGTAGACAGCGAGTGCGAACAACACCCAGACGAGGAAGCCGAGGCCGATGACACTCAGGAAAGCTGATACGAACATGGGCGGTCTCCTCTCATGGGATGCGCCTCCACCACCGCCACGGCGCTGGCAAAGAATAGCACAGAGGCGGTGTTCACGGAATATTCCCGCTGGGCGCATCGCGATGCGATCTGCGCATCACGGGTCATGACGACCCGCCTTTCGCCGCGCGGAAATCGTAGAGCGGGATGCCGAGCAGCTTGGCCTTGTCGGCAAGATTGTCGGTGATGCCCGAACCGGGGAAGACGATGAGCCCGATCGGCAGGGTTTCCAGAAGCTGATCGTTGCGCTTGAACGGCGCGGCCTTGCCGTGGCGACTCCAGTCGGGCTTGAAGACGATCTGCTGGCATTTGCGATTGTCCGCCCAGCAGGCGGCGATGCGTTCCGCACCCTTGGACGAACCGCCATGCAGGAGCACCATGTCGTCATGTTTGGCGCGCACTTTGTCGAGGGCGGCCCAGATGGCTCCGGTGTCGCTCACGTCCTGTCCGCCGGTGAAGGCGATCTTGGTGCCCGTTGGGATGAGCGGTTCGAGCTCAATCTTGCGCTTGGCTTCGAGATAGTCACGGCTGTCGATCATCGCGGCGGTCATGTGCTTTCGATTGACGTGGCTGTCCGAGCGCGGATGCCAGGTCTGGCCGAGATGCGCTTCGAAATGCTCGGCAGCGAGGTCGCGCATGCCGTCATAGGCATTGCGCTGTTCGGTAAGCGTCAGCCCTTCGGCGGTGAGGCGTTCCAGTTCGACCGAGCGGACTTCGGAGCCGTCCTGGCTGCGCTGCGCGCGTCGCTGCGCCTGTTCGTTATCGTCGAGCTTGCGATCGATGCGGGTCGCCATGCGGTGAAAGACGTTGGTGGTGGACCAGAGCAGATCTTCGAGATCGGGTTCCAACCGTGTATCGCCGAGGGCGACCACGAGTGCATCGAAGATGTCGGTCATCGCGGCGTGGACGGTGTCTGGCTCCGGCAGCGGCCTTGGATCGGGTTCGTCGGCGAAGGGTCGATGTCCGAAGAGCTGCAATTCGTCGAAGACGAGGGCTGTGGCGGAACGGGTGTCGGGTTCGTGCTGGTTCATGGGCGTTGGGCCTCCTTGTCGCTGACCGCGCCCCGCGCGGCCTTCATGGGCGACGGAAAGCGGGACGCGACCGGGCCTGCATTCCGCGGCAGCGGGACCGGAGCGTCAGCGGAGGATGGCGGAGGCGGCGCCGTTTTGGATCGCGATGCAAAGCCGGGGCACCCGGCGGCGGAAAACGGTGTCGCCGCAGCCATTGCCGGACCGGGCGGGATCCGCTCCGGCTCGCCCCTCTCGGGAAGACCGTCAGGCGCGGCACTGTGACATGAGGTTCATGCTCCGGTCCAACTGACGAGACCGGTTCTGGACCTCAGCCAAGTTCAGCAGCGAGAAGCCTTGGGACATCGATCGGCGAGAGCTAGGGGTGCAGATGGTTTCGCAGCTGCTGGACGTCGTGCTTTCGAAGATCGCTGTTGAAGTCGTCGAGCATCGGCCTGAGCGGAATGAGTTCGACATCGCCGTCTGTCAGACGTTCGCTCAGAGCGTCGAATGCCGCCTGACCCGCAGAGTCATCGTCGATGGCGACACAGAGTCTACGGAGATGAGCGGGCGGGTCGAAGGCTGCCAGATGGTTGCTCGATAGCGCCGCCGCGACCGGCAAGTCGTCAAGTGCCAGCCTGAGGGACAGCATGGTCTCCAGCCCTTCGCCGACAGCGAGGATGTCGGAGGGCGCGCCGATCCTGACCGCCTGACCGAGCAGATTGCCCATGGCTTTGCGATTGAGATCGAACGGGGCCTTGTCGGTAGTTGCTGGGTTGAGCCAGGTTCGATGAACGCCGGTCAGGGTTCCGGCATTGTCGGTGACTTTCGCGAGCAATGCAGGCCAAGCATCTGGCCTCTCGCCGGCGACAGCATCTTCCCGCCAATAGTAGCAGTTGGGATGGAAGCGAAGCGCGCTGACGCTTCGAAGGTCGGTCAATCCGCGTGCGGAGAGATAGCGCTCAGCCAGTGTCCCTGCGATCGGTTGGCCCATCGCCCAGAGCCGTCGTGCGGCCTCGGGCGATCCGCGCCCAGCTGGTGTTTGCGTCGCTCTCGCAGGTGGCTCGGGTCTCGGCAAGCTGAGAAACCGTCGCGCCTCTTCGAGCGTATCTCGAAGGGTCGAGAGATTGAGGTTGGCGGCAATGAGGTCGAGCAGATCGCCGTGCTCGCCTGTGGCGGCATCGGTCCATTTTCCCGCGGCGCCGGGGCCGGATGAAGGTCCGGTTAGCCGAACATAAAGACTGCGCCCCGGCGTGTTCTGAACGTCACCAACCAGCCAATAGCGGCCATTCTTTCTGCCGTTCGAGAGATAGTGACGGCAGACGTTTTCCGCCTCGCGGCTGAGCTTCTGCGCCAGGGATGATGCCGGACTGTCCATGGACGCCTCCAGTGCTTGCGACAAAAAGGGCCTGCCGCGTCCGACAGGCCCCAGGTCGAGGGAGTTTGGGGGAAGGGTCTCCCTCGGTTGGTGGTCGCTGGTCTCCGAGAGGATTGGGCGAAGGCGGCCCCAGCGACGGTTCAATCATCGCCCAATCGAGCGCATCGAACCATCGACCGTGCGCCGCCGGACGCCTGCCTTTGTCCGATCACTCGGCGGCTTGGAGTGCGACCGCCTCTTCGTTGTCCTCGACGGCGGCTTCGTCCGGTGTGACATCGCCGTCATCGACGATTTCGAACTCTGGCTCTTCGGGCTGATCGACCAGCGGCGGCGTGCGCAGTGGCTCGGGCAGCCAATCTGTTCCGGCGAGCAGTTCTTCCGCGGCTTCGACCATGTCGGGCTTCTTGAACTTGGCGATCCGGTCGGCGTCCTTGTCGCCCTTCGCCTCGCGCACCGCGGCGAGGATCTGCGCCTTGGTCACGCGGCCGAGATAGCTGTCTGCCGTCGGCGTCCAGCCCGCCTTCACCATGTCGAGGCCCAGCGTCGATGCGAGAATGTCGGCATGCGCGATCTGGCGCGGCTTGCGATAGTGCGGCTCCTGCACGGCGTTGACCGTCATCGCCACGCAATGGGCGAAGAGCGCGTCGCGGCTGTCGCTGTCCCATTCGGCCAGGACGTCCCACAGATCTTCCGGTTGCTTCGGAAGGTTGCCCGCCCAGGTCTCGATGCCGAGATCGATCGATTGGACATAAGCAGCGTCGCCGAGGTTCGGGGCCTGCGATCCAAACTGCGTGGAGCGCGGGCTGATCTCGATGCAGCTGTCCTGGCCGTAATGGTAGAAGAGTGACAGAACCATCGCGTGGAGACAGGCGAGCCGCGCGAGTTCGGGATCGCTCGCCAGCGCATTGCGCAGTGCCATCGTGCGATGTACGGTCAGATCGCAGACGAGACGGTCCGACAGCGGCTTGGTGCCGTCATCGTCGTCTTCCTCGTCCGGGTCGGTGGCCTGGCCAGTGCCGTCGACGGCATCGTCATGGCTCACCCGATCAGCCGCGTCGCCTTCTGGATCGACGTCGGTCTCCACCACCGGCTCATCTTCGGGCCGGACATAGCCGCGCTCGACACGCAGACCACCAGAGCTGTCGATGCTGACGAAGGCGCCCGCGATGGCATAGTCCTCCGCCTCAAATCGGATGGGCCGGTTCTGCAGCGCTTCCATCGCCGTTTCGATCTCGCCCAAGCGTTCATCGACCTCTTCGGGAAGTTCGTCCGCTTCGGCGTAGTCCTCTTCGAGCTTGTCATATTCGGCCTTGAGCGCCTCATATGTGTTCTCTTCCTCCTTGCTCATCGGCTCGGCTTCGCCGCGAATGCGCCGTAGGTCGTAGGTGTGGCCATAAGGAAAGTCGGTCGCGACCTCGATCCAGTGCCAGCCTTCGGCGCGGATGGCTTCGGCTTCCTCGTTCAGCTTTTCGGTGACCATGGTCTCCAGCAGCGCTGCATCTTGCAGCCAACCGCCATCGTCGGTCTGGAACAGGTCGCGCAGCACTTCGCCGCCCGCCTCGACATAGTTGTCGAGCCCGACGAATTGCGCTCGCCGGTCGGAGGCGTGCACGGCGCCTTCGGTCAGCATCCGGTGGATTTCATAGGGCTGCTTCGAATATTGCTGCTTCAGCACCTCCCAGACCTGTTCCTGGCGTTCGTGATCGGGATTGACCGTGAAGGCCATGAGCTGGTCGAGGGTCATCTCCTCCTCGGCATAGGCGTCGAGCAGTGTCGCCGAGACGGCGGCCAGCTTAAGGCGCTGCTTGACGACATTGACCGAGACGAAGAAGGCGGCAGCAATCTCTTCCTCGGATTTGCCCTTCTCGCGCATCGCCTGGAAGGCGCGAAACTGATCGAGCGGATGCAAGGGTGCCCGCTGAATGTTCTCGGCGAGACTGTCTTCTTCGGCCAGACCGTCCGTGCGCACGATGCAGGGCACCGGTGCGGTCTTGTTGAGCCGGCGTTGCTTCACGAGGAGTTCGAGCGCGCGGTAGCGACGCCCGCCCGCCGGGATCTCGAACATGCCGGTTTCTGCGCCATCGTCGTCGAGGACAGGTCGGACCGTGATCGACGACAGGAGCGTGCGCCGGGCGATGTCTTCGGCCAACTCTTCGATCGACACGCCGGCCTTGATCTGGCGGACGTTGGACTGGCTGAGCACCAGCTTGTTGAAGGGGATGTCGCGCGAGGCGCTGAGGGTGATCTTCTTGGTCTTCGTCATAGGATTTCTCCGTGACGGGCGGTCGCGAAACTCTCTCTGACCTCCAAACCCGTCACGAAAAACCCCGCCTCCCTCTCACTCTCGTCGTCGCAACGCCTCCCGGAGCGGCCCGAGGACGATCCCCACGAAGTCGGTTGCAACATGGGCAATGATGTTGGCGAAGAGATCGCCATGCCAGAGGAAGAAGACGGTCAGCACAGCGCCGGAGATCACCGTCGTCAGCGCTGGGCCAGGCCCCCATAACGGAAGATGCGCCAGCCCGAAGGCAAGAACGATGACGGCGGCCGCCACATAGGCATCGCCAAGCAAAGATGTGAGGATGGCGAGTGCCACTCCTCGATAGAGGATTTCCTCGGCAGCGCCGCCGATCAGAACTGCAATGATCAGATACCAGACTGGAAGGCGCGAAAGATCGGAGAGTGTCGCTTCGAAGCCCGAGAGGCCAAGCCAATGCGGGAGCCGCATGAGAAGCGGACCGAGCGCGAGGATGAAGAAGGCGGCCATGCCAGCTGCCCAGAGAAGCGTCCCCAGGTCTGGTGTCTGAAAACCGATCGAGCTCAGGGAGTACCTGCCACCAAAGTTGAACAATACCAGGACAAGCGCCACGAGGCCGAGGAGCATTGCCTGGCACAATAGATTGGTCGACAGCGCCGCCGGTCGTGCAGACATCCGCGTTCCGTAGACGGCGATGAGCGGCGGTCCGGCCAAGGCAAGTGCTGCAATCAGAATGTCAGGCATCTGCTCCATGATCCACCCATACCATGCCACCCAATGGCGGTTCAGCTTGTATCCCGCCTCTCGGTCGGAGGCGGGATCGGGAGATCAGGCGCTCATGCAGCCTGTTCGAGCAGCTTCTTGGCGCGGGTCTCCATGGTCAGCCGCGGATCCTGCTGCGGCTTGGATCGGGCGACGGCGGTGATGCCCTGCACGAAGTCGAAGACGCTTTCGGGTGGGCGGCCTTCTTCGGCCAGCACCGTCTCGACGATCTTGCCGGTCTCCGCCTTCGAGAAGCCGCGCTTGCGCAGGAAGTCGGTGCGATCGTCGTCACTGCGGGCGACGATGCGCCCGCGTGCCATACGAATGCCTTGGATGAAGGGTTGCGGCGAGGAGTCGGCGAAGTTCGCCAGTGCTGGCGCTGCCTCATGCGCGAAGCGGCCCGCGGCGTATTTCGAGTGCCGGATCGTGATCTCCTGGAAGTCCTCGACGCCCCAGAGATTGCGGTTCTGGCAGACGGCGCGGAGATAGAAGCTCGCGATACCGAGCGTCTTGGCCCCGACCTCCGAGTTCCAGCAGTAGAACCCCCGGAAGAAGAGATCGGGCGATCCGTCGGGCAGCGTGCCCGCCTCAATCGGGTTCCTATCGTCGACCAGGAAGAGGAAGACATCGCGATCCGAGGCGTAGAGCGTGGTCGTGTCCTTGCTGACATCGACCATCGGGTTGTAGACCCCGGTCGACCAGTCGAGCACGCCCGGCACCTTCCAGCGCGTGTCGCCGACACCATCGCCGGCGATGCGCTGGACGGCTGAGACGAGTTCGTGATCGTAGATGCGGCCGTAGTCGGGGCCGGTGACGGCGCGCAGTTCGGTACGGCCGTTTGCGACCTCCATCGTCTTGACCTGCCCGGCGCGGTGGTTGGTGAGGCCGTATTGCAGATTGATGCCGGCGAGCGGTGCGGGAAGCTGGCGCAGATAGGCCGCCGGCGCGCCGACCAGGCTCGCGAGCTGGCCGAAGCTCCAGTGTGTCGGCGCGACGGGTGCCTCGGCGTCCGGCAGGACGAGCGCCAGGCTCGAAGGATCGTCGCGATGGGCTTCGACGCGGATGGCGGCGCTTTCGACCGTCCGCGTCCGGCTCCGATCGGCGCGGCCCTTCACCGAGGCGTAGAGGTCCGAGAGCGAGAGGTACTTCTCGTCGTCGGGCCGCGAAAACCATTCGGACGATGCCCGCCCGTCGTGCCCGCCGCGGGACATATCCACCTTGTAGCCGCCGCTCTCGGGGCGGCCGGTGATTATTTCTGTTGCTGTCATGGCTGTTCTCCATGACGGGCGGTCCGAGAGCCTCTCTCTCGACCTCCAAACCCGTCACGGCGACAGCCGCAGACCTTTCACTTTCAAAATAGACGGCGTTGTGGACGTCCTTACGTGACATGGCTCCACCAAAGCTGTGGTCCTGCCGCAGGCGAAACGTCCGAATCCTGCATGCATTTTTGTCACAGAGATTGATAGGAAGAAGGAATTATCGTGCATGTGAGGTGCGCGATAATTCTTGACATTCAAGCGCAGACATGGAATTAACGCGCATCTGAAATGCGAGAAAATGCCATGTCTATCTATCTTGTTGGCGAGACCATTGACGCCAAACAGGCGCATCTTCGCGCCCAGGCGGGAAATCTGATCCAGCTTGTGCGTGGCGTCTATGTTGCGCATGACGCCGATATAGACCGGGAGATCCTCTCGCACGCAGTCCGCATTGCGCATTACCTCTATCCGACCGCCTATCTCTCCTCTGCAAGCGCATTCCTTCTGGCGCCAACGGAAGATGGTCGGCTGTTTATCAGCGGGAAGCGGAATCAACGGACGCGATTGCGCAATGTTGAAATTGTCCAGAATCAAGCTCCCGCGCACCCTTCAACCGCTCCCGCCATCATCGGCGACGAGCTCGGCGAGGTACATCTGCAGGTCGCCTCGCCACGACAACGTTTTTTGGAAGCCTTTCGATTAAGAAGCGAACATGCCAGTGCAATCACATCAGATATGCGCAGACAGATGGCCGAGCGACTGATCGAGGAGCATGGCTCCCCCAAAGCGGCAGCCGATGCCACGTGGGCCTTGGCGCGGGAGAATGGCTGGTATCGGGAAGGCGAAGGGGCAGAGCGGTTTCTGTTGACCCAGCCGGGCACGGCCAAGCCGCCCGCCAACAAGGCGGCGCTCGATTTGCTGATCGCCTGGCATGGTGAGCCATTGGGGCAGTTGACCCATGATGGTTTTGAATGGCGCTGGACACCCCGAAAGAGGCAAGGTCCTGTGCTTGTGCGCGAAACAACGCCGGGCAAGCTTCCTGCTTTCGTGGAGTCACTCCTGCCGGAAGGATGGCTTGCGCAGATTCTCCATGACCGCGATGAACGTGAGGCCCTGCGGCGCGGTCGGCGCTATATGTCCAACATCACGATTGTCGAAAGCCGCGCGGAATTGGCGGAATTGCCTGCCGATGTGCTGACCAATCCATTGTCGCGGTTCACCGATGCAGGACGTTTTACCGGTCATTATGCGGGACCGGCGCGCGGCGAAATCGAAGAGACATTCGAGCAAAACCTTGCACGCGTATTTGCGCGGGCGGAGACACCGCGCTTGTCGGGTGTTCAGATCAAGGCCCCGATGAGTCTCATGACTGATGGCGCGCTGGTGCCCGCGATCGATCAGCCTTTCACACATATTCTCAAACCCGCAGGCACGGCAGGGTTTGAAACGCTGCCGATTGTGGAATGGCTCTGTCTGGAGCTGGGACGTGTCGCGGGCTTTGATGTGCCCGCTGCGGCGCTGATCGAGATGCCGGATGGCATGCCACCGGCGCTGGTGGTGGAACGGTTCGACATCCGGCACGGTTCCGACGACATGCGCCGGTTTGCACTGGAAGACTTCTGCTCCATTCTCGACCTGCCCGCGTCTGCTAAATATGATGGCACCATCGAACGCATGGCCAAAGGGTTGCGGCCGTTGTCGACGGATCCCGCTGCTGATCTTGATATCTTGTTCCGGCGCGCCGTCTTTGCCTGGCTCGTCGCGGATGGCGACATGCATCTCAAAAATCTCGCCATGCTGAAAATAGCCGACCCGGAATCAAAGAACTTCACCTCGGTCCGTTTTGCGCCCCTTTATGATGCGGTGACAACACGGGTCTTCCCTGGTCTTGCCACCGACCGCATGGCGCTCAAGCTCAACGGCAAGGATGATCGGTTGACAATGGCGGATTTTCTGGCACTCGCCCGGACGATTGGTTTGCCAATGGGTAACGCCGAGGCAGCGGTGAATGCGCTAACGACGACGCTGTTGGAACATGGGGCAGAGATGGACTTACCAGAGTTTGCTTCACAGCTAGAAACTGCGACAAGGGTAAGGCGGCAAGTCCGCGCTTTTGTGTGCGGCCGTTCTTCCGATCTCACAGCACAGTGATATCTTACGTAGTAAGGCTGAGCGTCTCGGTGGCGGCTTTGACGTGAGGGGCGGAAACCGGACTTACGCAGTGACGTGCTCCCCTGAAAAGTCCTCGATTTAGGGTTAGTCTGTTCTCCAACTGAGGAGACAGATGATGAAGAGAAGCCTTCAGTGAGTTGGAATGGGACCGTGGCCCCAGTGGGGCCGCGTAAGCCC
>NZ_JACNMO010000026.1 GCF_020622345.1 Roseobacter weihaiensis
ACGTGCCGCCAATGGTCCGGGCAGGCATCCTCCGGTGGGATGTTTTCAGCCTCGATCTGATCGATGGCGAGTAGCACCGCTTCGACCTTAGGCCACCCGGAAAGCCGCAACAGAGACACCCCGCCAGGCGTCACAAACGGCACCGTCGAATAGCGCTCGCGGGGGCGGACGGCTTGCAAGATATCGATCCGGCTTTCGACCGTGCCATAGTCGTTTGCGGCCCAGCGGACGAAGGCGAAGACGCTGCCGGGATCGACGCCGACGACGCGGACCGACCGACTCAGAATCCTCTCCTGAACGATCCTGCCGAAGCGCAGCCAGCGCTCGGTGCGGCCTTCGATCCATGTGAGTTCGATGGTCGTGCGCCCGCTCATGAGCGCTTCTCGCCGATATAGGCTGGCGAGATCGCCGCATGGCGTTTGGCCGGAAGGACGGTGTCGCCCGTGTCGTCAGACGTGGAGCTTTTCTCGCCGCGGCTGACCCAGGCTTGCAAATACTCGACCGCGTAAACGACACGGCCGCCGATCTTGGAATACTTCGGGCCGGTGCCGTAGGTGCGGTGCTTCTCCAGCGTTCGGCCGGACAGGCCGAGAAAACGGGCGGCTTCAGGGGTTCTGAGATAGCGCGGCGGCAAGCCGGCATTGGGATCGGGCATCGGGGGCTCCTCTGGTCATCGCGGGTCCGTCGCGGGATGCGAGGGACGGCTCGCGGCCAGAGAAGTGGAGAAGAGCACCCGGGAGGGATGACGAAGATTTTCGCGCGGAATCGTCACCCCTCGAAAGCGGACGACATCTGGTCATTTGATGGGATGTCGAACATCATGTCAGGGTTCCGTGAAAGCAGCTATTCTTGCGACCGGCCTGCCGTCTTTCCGCGCAACAACTGATCGCGGCGCCGATGCCGCCGGTTGAACCGGTCACGAGGGCGCGTTTTCCCTTAAGCTGAAGGTCCATCTCCGGCTTCTTCGCTTTCGCCTACTGATTTTCCGCTTCACGCGGATTGCCGGCGGCGAGGTCGACCAGCGGATTGAAGAACTCCTTGAAGTAAGTGAGCTTCCCATTCCGCGCTTCCGCCTTGGCGATGTAGGTGTTGTTGTAGGGCGCGCCGCTTTGCAGGGTCATGTCGCCCTTGAACTCGACAAAGGCGAGATCGGGGTCTTCCGCCTGATAAGCTGTCACGTCAAAGAAGCGCATCCTGGTACGCTGTATGAAAGCGCTGGCGAGGGTGGTGCGGATGGCGTCTGCGCCTTCAAAACGGCTTGGAGAGCCTTCTGGCACATAAGGGAACTCCATCACGCCATCGTCATTCCAGAGCGGCATGACCTCGTCCACATCGCGTGTCTCAAGGGCGCGCAAAAAGCGCTCGGCAAGTTCTGCTGTTGCCATTTCTATCTCCTAAAACTGGGCTGCGTTGTCGTCTTTGGCGGAGGTACGGCTTAGAAATTCCAGCCCTTCGTGAACCCGCCTTCGACAAGAATGTTCTGTCCGGTGATGAAGCTGGACCGCGGGGACATGAGGTAGAGGACGAGATCGGCGACTTCGTTGACCTCGCCTGGACGCTTCATCGGAATGCGCGATTTGAGCGTTTTCAGAAGTTCCGGCGGAACAGTGTCGAGAATGTCGGTATTGATGACGCCCGGCGCGACGGTGTTGACGCGGATGTTTTTCGCAGCGCCTTCGATCGCGGCCACTCGGGTCAGCGCTTCAACGCCCGCTTTCGCCGCCGCATACGCGCCGTAGCCGGGAGAGGCGTAAGTCGCGGTCTGAGAGCTCATATTGACGATTGAGCCGCCG
The DNA here is from genome assembly GCF_020622345.1 of Roseobacter weihaiensis. GTDB lineage: Bacteria > Pseudomonadota > Alphaproteobacteria > Rhodobacterales > Rhodobacteraceae > Roseobacter > Roseobacter weihaiensis. Next base: position 1,794 of record NZ_JACNMO010000026.1, read on the forward strand.
TTTTCCTGCATAACGGCCATCTGCGCCTTGAGGCCGTAAAACGTGCCGGTGAGATTGACAGCGATGTCGAGGTCCCATTGCGGTGTCGTCATCTCAGTGATCGGCGTGTTCACGCCCGAACCTGCGTTGTTGAACACGAGATCGAGACCGCCGAACCGCTCAATGGTCTTGTCCACCATATCCTTGGCTTCGGCTTCCTTTGTCACATCCGTGCGAACAAAGAGGGCTTGGCCGCCTGCAGCCTCGACTTCGGCGACGGCTTCGCCGCCCTCTTTTTCACGCCGGGCGGCGATGACGACATTGGCGCCGTATCCGCCAAGGGCGACGGCGACGGCGCGGCCCATGCCGCCGGTGGCGCCTGTGAGGAGCGCAGTTTTTCCTTTGAAGTCTTCAAACATGTCTGTTTCCTGTGGTTAGCGTGGTTGAAAGTAGGAAGCGTGATCGAGAGCGAACTTCGCGAAACTCGTCGGTCGGCGCTGAAAGAGCGCTTCGAACTGTTCAGTGTGGATCTTGGAAAAAGCGCCCGCCGCCGCAGCGTCGTAAACACCGCTGATTTCCAGTGGAGAACCTGTCGCTCTTGAATGATCGTCAAAGGCTTGACGGTCCTTGATCCATCGAAATGCCCGCCCCGACGCCCAGCTCAGACGCGCGCGCAGATCTTCGCCGGACAGGGCTTCCGGTCCGGTGAGGTAAACCGGTTCGGAGGGCAGTTCTGATGCGGGGCGTAGAAGGAGATCAGCGGCGGCAAAAGCAATGTCGCGACAGTCCAGCATTGCCATGCGCGCATCGCCCGTCGGCAAGTAGAACGTATCGTCGCCTGGCCCATAAAGACCGGGCACGATCATGAAATGCTGCATAAAGATGGTCGGTCGCAGAATAGTGTGTTCAACATCCATGGCGCGGAGCATTTCCTCGCCCGTCCAGTGAGCCGCCGGCGGCGTTCCCTCAACGGCGCCTTCGGAAACTGGACGCGCCGCATCGTTGCTGATCTTGACGATGCGCGACACGCCTTTGGCGGCGCTAAGAACCGATCCTTGCCAGCCGACCATGTCGTTGCAGAGCGGCGTGATGAGGCACATGCGGTTGACGCCGTCGGCAAAGACCTCGGCAAGATCATCCGGATCGGTAGAAAACTTCACTGGATGGACGAGCGCTGGATCGATTGCCGTCAGCAACTGCGCCGCCGGACCATCCGGATCGCGCGTGGCCACCCGGATCTCGCCGACGCGGGGATCAAGCGACAAAAGATGGACAAGCTCGCGCCCGATATTGCCCGTAGCGCCGGTGACAAGAACGGTCGGCATCATCGCCGTTCCTTTCTTGCCACGCGAGCGGCGGCCTTTTCCTTTCTTGACCTGCCACCCTCAGGTAGAACCACGTCAAAAATACTTGAAGTCATTTCTCGTCCGCTCCGGTTGAAACGCCTTGTTCCAAGACGTTTTTCTTGTGAGCGAGCGTAGAGAACTGTCAGATCGCCGTAATTACATGAAACGGATGATCAATGACGTGATCCGAACGCAATGCGACGATACCTAGAACGGAAAAGCGGGCAGCTCTATTGCCGCTTCATAATCATACCTTGCGGTAGTGGCGCACGACACTCTGTGGCACCAGCGGACAAATGGTTTTGCAAAGAAGGGTCGCCTATCTCCAGATTTTGGGGACCGGGCATTGTTTCTGAAGCATCCAAAAACCGCACGATCCAATTAGCGGGCAGTTTGGGGAGATATCCACTTAGGCAGACTCGGAGTACAAATCCGCTAGTTTCTCAAATGTTGCTTTCGGCGGAACAGCGTATTTGGTCGTGTGCAGCGGGTGTCTCAGGGGCAGCACGACGGCCGCAGTGGCGAGCACGATGTCGGACGTGTCGGCCGCCAGAAATCCGAGATAGACCCAAGGGTTGAAAAGCGTGCCGGCGTCGCCGAAATTCGGATCTGGGCCGATCGCCGACAGGCTTCGCGCTGTCAATGACGCGCCCCTCTACGACGCCGGCAAGATGCGTTCGAGTGTCCTGATACTCCGATCCGGAAATGACTTCTGGTCCCGTCCGGTCGATGTGACGACCATGGCTGAAGACCTGACCGCATCTGCAGATGTGACGGTCCACGAACTGCCAGGCGCCTCCCACTACATCCATCTCGAGCCTGGAAAAGGGCGCGACGCCTTTTTCCGCGTCGTCACCGACTGCCTGGCCGACGGCGCCGAAGCGGCTGGCGAAGGCTGAAGCGACATCCGAACCATCGAAGAGGAGACCGCAAATGTTCCTTAGAACGATCTTCGTCACGCTCTTGGCCATCGTCTCGTCCGTTTGCCCAAAAGCAAAGATTATTGGCGTGTTGGTGAATGTAAAATCCTGCTACGCCAGACAACATGATTAAGTGCCGAGACATACTGGGAGAAGCCAGACCGTTTCAAAATCCGGGTCATGGATTCGCCATGTCGGTTTGCGTTTGCTATGACCGCAAAGAGAGGCGCACCGGCCTGCAGCTCAACTACGCTTTGAAACAGGGATGTGCCGATGCCTTGGTGCCGAGCATCTGGTGTGACCCAAAGCCCGATCTCACGCGATTTACTAAATAGGACGGTAACCGCGCGTAAGCTGTTACTGGAAAAATCGGCCCAGGCAATGACCGGCTGGCAGGCCTTCACCTGACTTTGTGGTCTGAAAAACGTGCGACACACCCCGGAAGCTTCCGCGAAGGAACGCCAGGCCTCACTCGTCGGAAAACTCCGCATCAGAATCGATCTGTCCAAAGTCGGTTTCATACTTCAACAAGAGTGCCTCCATTTCATCGACGGACTTCCCCTCGATGCAGTGCCATCGGATAAAGGCGTCAACATGCTCCGACACACGCTCATCCAAAGACACCAGCAGAACCAACTCGTTCACAGGGGTTTCGCCATCAGGTAGGCGACCTGAATTGAGAAACGCGTACAGCGGATAAAACGCGCCGGGCCCCGTCGCCTCCGGATAGACCGGTTTCGCGTCATCGTTCTCGTTCACGACCAACCGAAGACCTCGCAGAGAACCAGAATGTGTCACGCTCAGAATTGGATTCCCGTCGCGTTCGGCATCGTATAGCGGCGCAAAGCCCGCCATATCCTCGCCCAAAACCGCGCGCACACGTTCAGCCCAGTAGAGTTCGAGCATCAAAAATTCAAAATCTTCGGTCCGCCAGTCCGAGAATGGAAAAGCTGAGTGTCGGCGAATATCGGCAAGCGTGTAGCTAGGGGGTGTCATCTGGACCTATGCGATAAAGTTTGGCGACGGGCCGTAACTGTCAACGTCGTAGCGTTTGCCACCGCTGGGATCTGAGGCAGGAAACGTCTTTTCACCCAGATGGCCAGCAGGGGGACGCGTTGCAACCCAGCGTTCCAACCGCACTTTCGCCTGCGTGCGCACGTTGCGTTGGCGTCGGTTCAGCAATCCCCATGTCATTTGAGACAATCCAATCGCTGCTGCGGCAGTGATAGGTGATCCGTTGTTCACAAGTGGTGGCGAGCCAATTGTGCTGCCAGTGGTTCCGCCACAATCCCGTCCTTGAGCGTGTACACGCACCGAATAGGGACGCGGGCAATTGCCGGAAACACAGGTATCTGTTCTTGGTACGGCCCGCGTTTGGGGAATCGTTTTGGCATCTGGCCTTGTGGCCTCATAAACCTCGTTTGCTAGAATAACTGTGCCAACTGTAATGATGGTCCCACCAACCGCCCAAAGAACCCATCCAGGAGGTCCGCCAGCCGCCGCTGGGGCCATAATCGCATAACCGCTCATTCTGTTGTCTCCCACCTCTGGTGAAACGCCATGGCCATCAGTATGATATGACGGGCCTTGGTATTCCCCCTCAATGCAGGATGTTGAATGATATACGCAAAGTTCTGATCGGTCGCTATATCGATACCGCGTTGCAGACAGAGCGCAAGCAGCCCCCGCTGATATAGCCCATTGTCAGTCAACGTGACGACCCGATGCCACATCTTCCAGTCGCCTGTTTGCCGATAGGCGGTGACCTGCCTGCGCAGGGTGGGGTCTTCGTTCGCGAGATCGACCTCGAATGCACGTAGCCCAGTTTCGAGCGAACGATTCTCTTCAAGCTCTTCAAATGCCGCGAACTGAGATCTAGAAAAACGCATTAAAATCGCCGTTTTGGTATTTCTTCATCATGTGCTGGTCAATAGCGTTTCTGACATCAAAAGGGTTTCGGGGGGTGAAGCAACCGACGCCGGTTTCTGACATGAATTGGCTGACCAACCAGAAGTCTTTCGTCGGCGACGCGCCCCATTCGAGCTCTGACACGGTACGAGCGAAACGCCTTGTAGGCGCTGTGGTCATTCCAGTCATCGATCAAAATCCAAACCTAGCGCGCGACTTAACGTTCGGCGGACCAAGAGGGGCGGCTATGTCGGCTGCTGCACGGGCGATGGATCTGCACACCTATTTGAAATACTGCTGTTCAGGAGTCGTCAATGACGCGCATCAAGACGTTACTTACAGCCTCTTCACCCATTCTAAGCGATCACCAGTTGGTAACTGGCGACTGTCATATATCGTTTGTTGAAGGTACGATTTTGCATGGCACCCGTTTTTGCATGGCATCCGTTGGCGTGCCATCGGGCCCTATCGCCACAAGTCGGTATTCCACCCGCTCGACACCCGGAAAGGGGAGACGTCAAAACCTGGTGGTTAAGCAAAGCGCTTTCCGACATTCAGCCTGTCGTCCGGAGCGGCGGCTTGTGTGACGGCACCGATCCATCGTTCCGGGATCTCGAACCGTTGCGAGGCTTCAGCGATATGAGCGTCGAGACCTTCGCTCTGCGCTGAAGTGGTGGCGAGCGGCTCGGTCGTGTCCAATGCATCTGCGGCAGGTGCATTGGCACAGCCGGAAAGTGCGATCAGGATGACGGAAGCGGCGATGAAACGACGACCGGAAAGGAGAAGGATGGACATCGCTCAGCCTTCCCGTAGCCAGAGCGAGACGGCGCGGCCGAGGATCGTGTCGTGCGGCAGCGGCCCTAAATATCGCCCATCGAGGCTCACTTCGGTGTCTGGGTTGAGGAAGAAGATCTGGTCGCCGGTAAGCTGCTGGCAGCCCTGCCATACCGGCAAAGGGCGCTCGAACCAGTCGCGCAGCTTGGTCGTGGCGACCGTCTCGCCGTCGATCTTGATCTTAACGCCGATCCGGCACACGCGCTGCCGGGGAAGCGCGGCGACGTGTTTGAGAAGCGGGACGCCCGCGCCGAGATAGCCGTGTTCGAGCAGCCAGTCGCCAAGCGGGGACGGTGGTTCGAGGACGAGATCGCCGGGTAGGATCGTCAATCGGTTGCATAGCGTAGAACCCGATTGGCACGCTCGCCGAGGCGCTCCAGACAAGGATCGGATTGGTCTGAATAAGCGCGGAAAACGCGATCAGACCGAATGCGCCAATGCTGGTGACGAGCGTTTTGCGGCACGGTCTTATGCCGCCAACTCTCGCCGCTTGAGCCAAGCTTCATGCCGAAACGGCGTGTAGCCTACGTCACAATGCGAGGCGGTTCTGAATCACCGACAATATACTGGCCCCGAAATTCTTGAAATACGTGTTCGCCAGCATGGCGGAAAATCACCTGGATCTTGAGTTCTTTTTCGAGGTCAAGACAAACCTCCAACGCGAGCAGCTGGCCATGCTGGCAAAAGGTGGATTGACCCGTGTGCAGCCGGGGATTGAGTCGCTCAGCACCGCCTTGTTGACCAAACTGCGGAAGGGATCGCCTGCGATCGAGAACGTCCATTTCATGAAGGGGTGCTTGTATTACGGTATAAAAATATCATGGAATCTTCTCTGCGGCATTCCTGGAGAAACATCCAATGATTTTGACAAGCAGTTGGATTTGTTCAAAGAAATACCACACCTGAAACCCCCTTCCGGGCTCACGCCCATTTGGTTGGAGAGATATTCGCACATGTTCAACAAACCAGGCGAGTTTGACTTACATGATGTCAGGTCTGAAGCCAGCTAAGCATTCGCATTTCCACAAGCGATAAACCTGGAGCACCTTGCATATTTCTTTGACTACGAAAGCACCGATGTCTGCGGGCGGAGATCCTCGCACAGACAGACGAGGTGGTGTTGAACTGGCAGTCGGAATGGGACCGTGAGGCTGCGAGGACGATGCTAACATTCACTCAGATTTTTGATGGGTTGACCAGCGAAGACCGACGCGGGGCCAATCGCGTTGGTCGTGTCCAGCTCTCAGGTGGTCTGGCGTCTATCTACCGAGTTTGTGCTGCGGCACCAGTCTCGGTTGAGGATATGTTGTAGCAACTTTCGGTCGAGGAACAGCAACAGTTGCCCAGTCATGACACCATCTCACTCGAAGATTTCTGCGAAGCTGGGCTTGCATTTGAAGATGATGCGCCGTTTCTGGGTCTTGCGCTGCCCCAAAAACTGTCATTGGTAGTGTTCAGATCGTTAACTTACAAAAGCCAATGCCGACTTTACAACGCCGGCTTCTGTGACGGCGTGTACATTTGATGTAGCGTGGTCAGCCGACTGATGTAGCGTGGTCAGCCGACGGGCAAATACAACCATGAGAAGAATAACCCCAACCCACACGCACTCTTAACCGAGGCATGCGCCGCAATGTGGGTCACGATGCTGAAAAAGTCGATAAACTACGGCTTCTTTGTACTTATTGGGTAAACAGTGCCATATTTGCAGGCCAATTTTTTTTTCCTTTAGTTTCAGCAGGTAACCAAACATATTTTCAAAGTCATATTTGTTTTAAGGGCATTTGCGGGCCGTCTGCCCTTTTTTGCCACAATCATCAGGCACTTATAGCTGCCAAGTCCCGAATCAGGGCCTGTTGGTAGGTATAGGACGGTTGTGTACGATGAGATTTCAAACGACACTGCGCATTTTTAATGAACGCTTGATGTTTCGCCAAAAGGTAGCACGGTTTTCGCGAAATGAAGAAGGTGCCCTGACGATCTTTGCGAGCTTCATGGTGTTGATGATGCTCATGGTCTGTGGCATCGCAGTTGACCTCATGCAGAACGAGATGATGCGGACACGGGTTCAGAACACGCTGGATCGCGCGGTTCTCGCCGCCTCCGATCTCGATCAGGAGCAACCCCCGGAAGTGGTTGTGAGAGACTATTTCGCCAAGGTCGGTATGGCCGATTTTGTAAACGAGATCGAAATCACGCCCGGAGCGGAACTGCCAACGACAAATTATCGCATTGTGCGGGCGGAAGCGCGGACAAGAACACCTTCCATCTACATGGCCATGACGGGTGTCTATTCCTTGCCGGTCTACACCTCCGGGACCGCTGAGGAAACCATCGAGAACTCGGAGATTTCTCTGGTGCTCGATATCTCGGGCTCGATGCGGAACAACGGCAAGATCGGAAACCTGCGCGTCGCGGCGAAAGAATTCATTGATGCCGTTCTGGAAGATGATGTGGCCGATACCACGTCTCTGAACATCGTGCCCTACGCCGGACAGACAAATCCTGGGCCAGTGGTATTTCAACGCGCAGGCGGACGGCCTTTTGCGACATTCCTGCCCGATGAAGTGACCGGCGACCCGGTGGTGTTTGGAGAAAAGTATTTTGATGATGACGGTAACGAAATCGATGTCCCTTATAACACGATGTCGTCTTGTCTTGATTTGCAGGATAGTGATTTCAACAATATCAATCTGCCGAGCGGCGGATATGACCAGACACCATACTTCATGAATTGGTCCATCGACGCACCAACCATGGACTGGGGCTGGTGCCCACAGAACAGATCGTCGATCCGCTATGCTCAGAACGATGCCGAGCAATTGAAGAGCTTCATCGACTCCATGCGCCTGCATGATGGCACCGGAACGCAATACGGTATGAAGTACGGTGTGGCCCTGTTGAACCCGTCTTCGAACAGCACTTTCAGAGCGCTCAACAACGCCGGATTGGTGCCGGATCGTTTCGCGGACCGGCCAGCGAGTTTCGACGACGATGAAACACGAAAATTTATCGTGTTGATGACAGACGGCCAGATTACGGACCAATACCGTCCGAAAGAGGATGCGGCCTGGATAAACGCCGATCAGGCAGACAGCAGAAGCCCCCTAAACAACCGGAAAGCGGATCGATTGAACCCCTACGGGCAGAATGAGAACGTAAATAACTTCTATGCGGTGTGCAACCAGGCTAAGGACGCGGGCATTACCGTCTACACAATCGCTTTTGAAGCGCCGAGCAGTGCGGTTGAGCAGATGAAGCGATGCGCCTCCTCGCCCGCGCTCTTCTATAATGCGCGGGGCGTTGAAATCAGCACGGTCTTTAAGTCAATCGCGCGTCAAATCAACCAGCTTAGGCTGACCCAATGAGACGCCAGTTGTCCTCCTTTCTGCGTCGCTTTCGGTATAGCGAAAAGGGGCAGGTCGCCGTCGAATTCGTCGTTATGACGCCGTTGCTCTTTACGATATTCATGACCGCGATAGAGCTCGGGGTCTATTCCAAGCGCCAGATGTGGTTGGATCGTGGCCTTGATATCGCGGTCAGGCAAGTTCGTCTGAACACCGACAGCATTCCGACCCATGATGCGTTGAAACAGACGATCTGTGCGAATGCCGGGTTCATTCCGGACTGCGTGCAAAGCCTTAAGCTTGAAATGATTCTGGTGGACCCGCGCGCCTTCGCCGGATTGGGGCCGGATGTGGATTGTGTGGACCGTTCGCAACCGATCGCCAGCCAGGAAGACCCGAATTACCAGCAAGGCAGCGACCATGATCTGATGATCATGCGGGCCTGCATCAAGTTTGACCCGGTCTTTCCGACCACAGGTCTGGGTTTCGACTTTCCCAAAGATAGCGCGGGGCAGGCGGCCATGACCGCGATGACCGCATTCGTACAGGAGCCGGGCCTTTGAGACATATCGTATCTGGCATCAAGACGGTCTTCGCACGCTTTCGTGCGGAACAGCGCGGCAGTGTGGCGATCGAGGCGGTGATCCTCGTCCCGGTCATGATCTGGGGTTATCTGGCCATGTTCACCATTTTTGATTCCTACCGTCAGTACACGACGCAACAAAAGGCCGCCTATACGGTATCGGATCTGATCTCGCGCCAGTGGGCGCCGATTGATGCGGGCTTGATCGACGGAACACACACTCTTTTTGAAGGTTTAACCCGCGCGGTTGGTGAAACAGGCATGCGGGTTACTGTCGTGCAGTACAATGATATCCTGGAGGAGTACCAGGTCGTGTGGTCTCGGACCCGCGGCGGCATGGTGGGTCTCTCCAGCGAAGACGTTGCCAGCTGGTCGGACCGTTTGCCCGATCTGGTCGATCAAGAACAGCTCATCCTGGTCGAAACGACAGCTGCGTTTTCGCCTGTGTTTAGTGTCGGGTTGGGTGCGCGAACGATCAACAATTTTGTTTTCACGCGGCCGCGCTACACCGGGCAGGTTTGCTTTGACGACAATGCGCTCGGCGAAGTTTGCGACATGCCGGGGCCCGTCGTGCCGCCGGTATCTGATGATGAACAAGCCTGACCCCGGGGCGCGTCTTTGAGAGCCTGACGGTTACCGCCCCCAGGTTCTGACCACACCACAATCCATATGCACAAAGTTCGACCCGGAGTACTTCCCGACGCCGCCGCCCTTGCACGCTGCTGCTGCACGGGCCATTTGGCTCACCGTGCGTGTCGACAAACGCAGATCGGCAGCCTGTCCCTTGACATGTAATGAATTCTTGGCAACCCCGCGACTGCGAGAACGCAACATCGCGTTGGTCTTTGGGCTTCGATACCCGGACAGCAACATGTAAGGCTCTGTCGCGTCCATCAGGTTGTGGGCTGCCGACATGATATCAATCGCCCTAAGATCAATGGATTTTACACCGTCCGTGCGCCAGTCCCGCATGAAATGATTGATCTCTTTCACCGCTTCCGGCACATAGTCGCCTTCGATCCAGTAGATCGTATCCATGCGCTCGCCCGTGCGGCCCGAATACATCCGGATGCGTCTGATATCGCCACCGCCACGCAAAAAGCCTGCGGCGTCGGCAAAGGTTGGTGCTGCTGTGACCGCCGTGGCGGCAAATGCACCCAAGAGGGCGCGGCGGGTTAAACCCGTTGAAGTATCGATGGTCATATCCTGTCCGTCGCTATTCCTGCCTGGCCCGTGATGTTACACGGACGTTACATCTCTTCCCCAGATGCAATATTTGTATGTCATATGGGCAATTGTTAACCAAGTGCTGAAAAACCGTACGCTTATATTCAAGCAATTTTAGGCAAATTTTCGCGCATAAAGCGCAACCTTGCGCTTTTTTGGCCAACCGGTGCGCGCTTGCATCATTTTCACCCCCCGTTCGCAAAACCCTGAAAAGTTATTGGACAGCTCCAATCGGGTCACGCAAAACTGATTTTGACGTTTTAAGTAACCAAGAGTGAGGTTGAACGATGTATCTGAGCGCAGGCCGGCATTTTTCTGCGATGTTTTTTGTTATCTTGGCGCTGGCTCTGACCAGTGTTCTGACCCCCACAACCGGGAGTGCGCAAACAACCGCATTCAAGCAGGCCATCGCCGAGGACGCCGCACGCGACCGCGACATTGCCGCGTTTTATCAGGAAAACGCCTATGAAGGGATCTGGACCGGCAAAAGTTCGCGCGACCGTCAACGGCGGGTAGCCCTGATGGACGCACTCAAGCAAGCTGGCAATCATGGCCTGCCTGTCGCGCGATATGATGTGGCCGGGCTTGAGCAGCGTCTCAACACGGCCCGGACGGCGCGCGATCTCGGGGAGCTTGAGGTCGAAATGAGCCGCGTGTTTCTGCAGTATGCCCGCGACATCCAGACTGGCGCACTGGTGCCGTCGCGCGTCGACAAACTCATCGTGCGGGAGGTGCCGTATCGGGATCGAAAGTCCTATCTTGTCAACCTCGCGAAGTCTTCTTCCAAGGGCTTTTTCAAGGCCTTGCCGCCAAGAACAAATGAATACAACGCCTTGATGAAGCAAAAGCTGGTGCTCGAACGGCTTCTGTCCAAAGGCGGCTGGGGGCCGATGGTACAGGCCAAGAAACTTGAACCCGGCGACAGTGGTCCGGCGGTCGTGGCGCTCCGGGACCGGTTGGTGCGGATGGGATATCTCAAGCGCAACGCCGGCAAAACATATGACAACGCCATGACCGACGCGGTGATGCAGTTTCAGGCCGATCACGGGCTGGCGCAGGATGGCGTGACCGGTGCCGGCACCCTGAAAGAGGTGAACACCTCCGTCCAGGAGCGCCTGCAATCCGTGATCGTGGCGATGGAGCGTGAACGCTGGGTCAACAAGGATCGCGGCAAACGCCATGTCGAAGTGAACCTGACCGATTTCACCGCAAAGATCATCGACAACGGCAAGGTGACCTTCAGCACGCGGTCGGTGATCGGGGCGCGGGACACGAAACGCCAATCTCCGGAGTTCTCCGACCAGATGGAGTTCATGGTCGTCAATCCCAGCTGGTTCGTACCACGCTCGATTGCCACCGGAGAGTACCTGCCGGAGTTGCAACAAAATCCCAACGCGGTGAACCATCTTATCATCACGGATCGCAGCGGGCGGCGGATCGACCGGGCAAGTGTTGATTTTAGCAAATACACCGTGCGGACATTCCCCTACGCGATGCGTCAGCCGCCCAGCCGCAGCAACGCCCTGGGGCTGGTGAAATTCATGTTCCCCAACAAGTACAACATCTACCTGCACGACACGCCCGCCAAGAACCTTTTTGGCCGCGAAACACGCGCCTATAGCCACGGCTGCATCCGGCTGGCGGATCCCTTCGACTTTGCCTACGCCTTGCTCGCACCTCAGACGAGCGACCCTGAAGGCTTCTTTCAGCGCACATTGGCCACCGGCAAGGAAACACAGGTGAACCTCGAAAAACCGGTGCCGGTGCACATTATTTACCGCACAGCCTTTGCGGATGGCAAAGGTCGGATTCAGTACCGCCGGGATGTCTATGGCCGCGACGCGCGGATCTGGACGGCTCTGTCCGAGGCGGGGGTGGCTTTGCGCGCCGTTCAGGGCTAGAACTGCGGTCCTGACGCAGAAGGGGCCGGAGCATGACGCGCAAGACTTACACCGTTGGGCAGATTGCCGAGGCTCTTGGCGCGGAGGCGTTCGGGGACGCGGCACTGCCCGTCACCAGCGTGGCGGAACCGCAAAGCGCAGGCCCCACCGATCTGGCCATGGCCACGGATAAAACCTATGCCGAGAAACTCGCACAGGGGCAGGCGCAGGCGGCGGTTTTGTGGCAGGGGGCGGACTGGGAAGCGCTGGGGTTGAAAGCCGCGATTGTGCCAGGCCGGCCGCGCTATGCAATGTCGGGCCTGACAAGGCTGCTCGACCCAGGACAGGGGTTTCCGAGCGGCATTCACCCCAGCGCGATCATTGATCCCGCGGCAGAGATTGGCCAAAACGTCAGCATCGGCGCGCTGAGCGTTGTGGCGGCCGGTGCACAGATCGGCGATGACTGCGTGATCGGCCCGCAGTGCTACATCGGCTGGAACGTCACGTTGGGCCCCCGCGCCCTGTTGCGCGAACAGGTCAGCATCGGGGCAAGGGTCACCATCGGCGCGGATTTTTTTGCGCAGCCCGGCGTGCGCCTTGGCGGTGACGGGTTTTCCTTTGTGACCGAGGACAAATCAGGCATCGAAGCCGTGCGCGAAACACTTGGCGACACGCAGGATACGCAAGCGCAGGGTTGGACCCGCATCCATTCCCTCGGGGCGGTTACAATCGGCGACAACGTGGACCTCGGCGCTTGCGTGAACATCGACAACGGCACGATCCGCGACACGCAGGTGGGCGACGGTTGCAAGATGGATAACTTTGTCCATATCGGCCACAACGTTGTGATCGGCAAGGATTGTCTGATCTGTGGTCACTCCGGCGTGGCGGGATCGACCCGCGTCGGCAATAACGTGGTGCTGGGCGGCATGACCGGGGTCAGCGACAATATCTTTATCGGCGACCGTGTCATCACCGGCGGGGGCACCAAGGTGCTCTCCTCCATCCCGGCGGGGCGGGTGGTGCTGGGATATCCCGCGACGAAAATGGACAAGCAGATCGAAATCTTCAAAGCCATTCGACGCCTGCCGCGGATCATCGCTGACGTGGCGGCGTTGCAGAAAGCGGTTTTCAAATCAGATCGTAGTGACTAAATCCTGCTCAGCACATACTAACGCGGGGGAGACAAGGATGAGCACGCAAGATCAAGTCATTGCCATCATCGCCGAACAGGCCGTTCTGGACCCATCCGACGTAAAACCGGACAGCACGCTCGAAGAATTGGGGATCGACAGCCTTGGCCTGGTGGAAAGCCTCTTTGCCATCGAAGAAGCCTTTGATATTTCTGTGCCCTTCAACGCCAACAACCCCGCTGAAAGTGATTTCGATATTTCGACCGTGGCTTCTATCGTGCAGGGGATCGACCGCCTCAAAGCAGAGCAGGGGTGAGCCCCGGCATGCACCGCGTCGTCATCACCGGGGCCGGCACGGTCAATGCACTGGGGATCGATGTGCCGAGCACGCTGCAGGCCATGCAGGACGCGGTCTGCGGGATTGTCCCGCTCGATTTGCGCGACGTGGATCGGCTGTCGATCCAGATCGGCGGTCAGGTGCGAGGGTTTGAGGCAGAAGGGCGCTACAACCGCCAGCAGATGTCGCTCTATGACCGCTTTACCCAGTTCACGCTGGTTGCCGCGAAAGAAGCCATCGACCAGTCGGGGCTCAGCTTTTCCGGTGAGCTTTCGGCCAAATCCGGTGTCGTTCTGGGCACCGCGGGCGGGGGCGTGCGCACCTGGGATGACAACTACCGCTCCGTCTATGAGGCTGGCAAGAACCGGGTGCATCCCTTCGTGGTGCCCAAACTGATGAACAATGCCGCCGCCTCTCATGTAAGCATGGAGTACAACCTCAAGGGGCCGTCCTTTACCGTGTCGACGGCCTGCGCCTCATCGAACCATGCCATGGCGCAGGCGTTTTCCATGGTGCGCTCAGGGCTGGCCCCGGCGATGGTGACCGGCGGGTCTGAGTCCATGCTGTGCTTCGGGGGCGTCAAGGCCTGGGAAGGGCTGCGCGTGATGTCGCGGGACGCCTGTCGCCCGTTTTCGGCCAACCGCAACGGGATGGTGCAGGGCGAGGGGGCAGGGGTCTTCGTGTTTGAAGAATATGAGCATGCAAAGGCACGGGGCGCGGAAATCCTCTGCGAGGTGGCGGGCTTTGCGATGTCGTCGGATGCGGCCGATATCGTCATGCCCTCCAAGAACGGTGCCGCGCGGGCGATGTCCGGCGCTTTGCAGGATGCACGGCTCAACCCCGACGACGTGGGCTACATCAATGCGCATGGCACCGGCACGGCTGCGAATGACAAGACCGAATGCGCCGCTGTTGCGGATGTGTTCGGCCCCCATGCGGACAAGCTGATGATCTCCTCCACCAAGTCGATGCACGGCCACCTGATCGGGGGCACCGGTGCCGTGGAATTGCTGGCCTGCATCATGGCCCTGCGCGACGGGGTGATCGCCCCCACCATCAGCTACGAAGAGCCGGACCCCGAATGCGCGCTGGACGTGGTGCCAAATGAGGCACGCGACGCCAAGGTCACCGTGGCGCTGTCCAACGCCTTTGCCTTTGGCGGCATGAATGCCGTGCTTGCGTTGCGAAAAATCTGACGCGCGCAGAACAAAGGCCGCCTCCCGCGGGATACGGCCTTGCTAAAGGCCGGTGCGTTTTACTGGCTCAGAACGGTCGATGCTTCGAACGCGCGGGTAAAGCCATTGAGCGAAAGCACCACATTCACACGCTGGTCCGGGGCCGCGATGGGCACAATCGACAGCACCGCCTCGGACCCCCGCTTATAGGCATCAAGCTCGTCATCGGTCAGACCGATCCGCGCATAGCACCCGATCGTGTTGCAAAAGGCGTAAGGATACTGCTTGGCCGGTTCCTCATCCACACGGATCGCCAATTGCTGTGTCAGCGCTGTCTCCAGCGGCACCACAATTGTGGCGCCTGCCGCCGCTTCCGCGCTTTCGGGCAGTTGGAACATCGTGAACTCCGCAACCGGCGCGCCTGAACTGTCGGACAGCAGCTGGTACATCTGGCAGGGGTCTTCACCTTCGGCCACAACGATGCATCGCAAAGACCAGTCATTGAAGGTCTCCTTAATGTATGTCTCACCAACCTGCGCGGTCTCGTCTGCCTCTTCGCCAAGCGACAAGCCCTCTGCCGTCAACTGCCGCTCTTCCGAGGCCGTCTGCGCATCTACCGCTCCCGGCGCTATTGTGAAAGCCCCTGCGAGCAAGGCAACTGTCGAAAGGAAAGTCGAGAATCTGAACATGAGCGCTCCGTTTGTCCTGTTTTCGCAAGATGTAACATGTAGGTCCGCCAGTGTCAGGTCACCCGGGCCACTTTTACAGCCCTACACCGACATTTTACGGCATCTCCAAAAAAAAAGGGAACGCAGAAACGCATTCCCTCTTCCTGAATTTTTTCTCCCCGTCGGACTGACCGACTTATTGGCGAAACGTTACGAAACGCTCAGGCGGTCGTCAACAGCTAAAAGCGGTTTTGTTCACATCCTTGTAACCGAAAGGAAAAAAGGCCGTACCACAAGGGCACGGCCAGTCGACAGGGAGGATATCCGACGCGAAAGGACATAAAGAAGCGTCGGATAAATTATTTATGGCCTCCAAAGGTTAAAATCGTATGGTCGGCGCATTGAAAATAACCGGATAGGACCAGACAACGTGACTTCAGACATCTTTATCGGCGGGGGTGGTGCGGACTACACCGCCGCTCAACACCTCAAGCTGGACTACGCCAACCGTCATGGTCTGATCGCAGGCGCCACCGGCACCGGCAAGACAGTCACTTTGCAAATCTTGGCAGAGGGGTTTGCAAATGCCGGCGTGCCGGTGTTCCTATCGGATGTTAAGGGTGACCTCTCAGGCCTTGCGAAATCCGGCACCGACACCCACAAGCTGCATGCACCCTTTACGGAACGCGCTGAAAAAATTGGATTTTCCGACTACCGCTACGAGGCTTTTCCGGTCACGTTCTGGGATATTTTTGGCGATCAGGGGCACCCGGTGCGCACAACCGTGTCTGAGATGGGACCATTGCTGCTGTCGCGTTTGCTGGAACTGACCGAGGCGCAGGAGGGCATCATCAACATCGCCTTCCGTCTGGCCGATGAGGAAGGGCTGCCGCTGCTGGATCTCAAGGACCTGCAGGCACTGCTGGTCTGGATCGGAGAGAACGGCAAGACGTTGTCGCTGCGCTACGGCAACGTCTCGACCAGTTCCATCGGGGCCATTCAGCGCCGGTTGCTGGTGCTGGAAAATCAGGGCGGGGCAGGGCTCTTTGGCGAACCCGCACTGGCCCTTTCGGACCTGATGCGCACCACCGCGCAGGGGCGGGGTCAGATCAATATTCTCGCTGCCGACAAGCTGATGGCAGCCCCCGGCCTTTATGCCACGTTCCTGCTCTGGCTACTGTCCGAACTGTTCGAGGAACTGCCCGAGGTGGGCGACCCGGACAAACCCAAGCTGGTGTTCTTCTTTGACGAGGCGCATCTGCTTTTCGATGATGCCCCCAAGGCGCTTGTGGATAAAGTCGAACAGGTGGCCCGCCTGATCCGTTCCAAGGGGGTGGGGGTCTATTTCATCACACAGAACCCCGCCGACGTGCCCGAAGATATCCTGGGCCAGTTGGGCAATCGCATCCAGCATGCCTTGCGCGCCTTTACCGCCAAGGACCGCAAGGAGTTGCGCCAGGCCGCCGAGACCTACCGCGAGAACCCCAGCTTTGATACCGAAGCGGCGATCAGAGAGGTCGGCGTGGGCGAAGCGGTGACCTCCATGCTGCAGAAAAAGGGCGTGCCGGGTATCGTTGAGCGCACGCTCATTCGCCCTCCTGCGTCGCAGCTGGGTCCGATCTCAGCCACGGAACGGGCAGAAATCATGGCGCAGTCAGAGATGAGCGCGCGGTATACCAAGACAGTGGATCGCGCCTCCGCCTATGAGATTCTGCAAAAGCGTGCTGACGTCGCTGCAAAAGAGGCCGCCAAATCCGAAGAGGCGGCAGAGGAGGCCTCTGCCTTGGAACGGGAGTTCAATGCCGCCCGGCGCTACAGCGGTCAGCGCGTCACCCGCTCCACCGCGCGCGGAACCCGCCGCAGGCAACCCGAGAGCCTTGGGTCTGCGCTGACAAACGCGGTACTCAAGGAACTGAAAGGTACCACCGGGCGGCGCCTTGTGCGGGGCATTCTGGGGGGCCTGTTCAAGGGGCGGTAACTCCTACAGAAAAAACTTTGCAAAACTCAGAAGGCGCTTTGCAAAGAGAGATTGGGGCCAATTTGCAAAGCTCTGACTGCTATTTCTCGGGGATCAAGCCGCGCGGGCTAAAGCGCAAGACCAGCAACAAGACGATGCCCATGGTAAAGAGCCGCATATGCGCTGCACTCTCGATCAGATGGGCCTTGAGGGCAGAGCCGTCGGCCATGCCCGCGGTCACAAGCTGCATGATCCAGAGCCCCATCGGCTCCACCTGGACCCAGAGGAACCAGATCAGAAACCCCCCCAGGATGGCGCCAAAATTGTTACCTGACCCGCCGACAATCACCATGACCCAGACCAGAAAGGTAAAACGCAGCGGCTGATAGGTGCCCGGTGTCAGTTGACCATCAAGCGTGGTCATCATCGCGCCCGCGATGCCGCAGATGGCAGACCCCAGCACGAAGATCTGCAAGTGGCGCGCGGTCACATCTTTGCCCATCGCTTCGGCGGCGACCTCATTGTCGCGGATCGCCCGCATCATGCGACCCCAGGGGCTGTTGAGCGCGCGCTGCGCCAGGATCAGCAGGATCAGCAAAACGACGGTGAAAAGCCCGGCGTAGGCAAGTTTGACATAGAGCGTCGAGGCCGTGACAGCGTCGATGCCAAACCCCGCCGCGCGTTCCACAAAGGCGGGATCATTCTGCAGGTCGATCTCGTAGGGGGTGGGGCGGGGCAGGCCCACGACGTTTTTGACGCCGCGTGCCAGCCAGTCTTCGTTCTTGAGAAGGGCGATGATGATCTCGGCGATGCCCAGCGTTGCAATCGCCAGATAATCCGACCGCAGCCCCAGGGCTGTTTTGCCAATCACCCAGGCCGCCGCCGCCGCAAAGAGCCCGCCCACAGGCCAGGCCAGCACGACCCAGAGCCCCCGGTCAATGCCGAGCCCGCCCAGATTGCCGGTGAGCGCAGGGTTGATCGCCTCCACCGCTTGGACACCGGGGTCAAAGAGCGCCCGGTAGATGAAAAACCCCGCGATCAGCATTGCAGTCACGGTCAGAGCGCGCCCCCAGCCCGGTGCCATCCGCCTGCGCACCACGACAACCACCACGATGGCAGCGATGGCAAAGACAAAGGCGGCAAGGATGTTCCACCCGCCGGCAGACCAGGCCCCCGGTGTTGGCGGCATGCCCATCAGCACGGTCGCCAGCCCGCCAAGGGCCACGAAGCCCATGATGCCGACATTGAACAGCCCCGCGAACCCCCATTGCAGGTTCACGCCAAGCGCCATGATGGCGGAGATCAGCCCCATGTTGACGATCACCAGCGCCGTGTTCCAGCTTTGCGTCATGCCCGTGTAGGCGATCATCAGGCCGACGATGGCAAAGAGGGCGGTGTTTTTCAGGACCGGGTTCATACCGCTTTCCCCTTGAAAAGCCCCGTCGGCTTGAAGAGCAACACGATCAGCAGGATCAGGAAGCTTACCGCCAGTTTGTAGTCGGTGGACAAAAGCTGCACCAAGCCGTCCGGTGCAAGGTTTTCCGGCATCAGATAGGTCAGCACTTTCTTCCACGCGTAGGTGACGGTGACCTCCGAGAATGCGATCACGAAGCCTCCAGCGATGGCCCCCACGGGGTTTCCCAGCCCCCCCACAATGGCGGAGGCAAAGATCGGCAGCAGAAGATGGAAATAGGTAAAGGGTTTAAAGGATTTGTCCAGCCCGTAGAGCACGCCTGCAATGGTGGCGAGCCCCGCCACGATCAGCCATGTGATCATCACCACCCGTTCGGGGTTGATGCCGGACAGCAGTGCGAGATCTTCGTTGTCCGAATAGGCGCGCATGCTCTTGCCCGTCCGCGTGCGATTGAGAAACCAGAACAGCACGATGACCACGACGACCGCGGTGAGGATCGTAATGCCCTGCGTGGTCTTGAAGGCCAGCCCTTCGCGCAGGCCCGTCATCTCGCGAAAGGTGCGCGCCGAGATGATGAACCGCTCCCCATCCAAGAACCGCTGGTCATCCGGCCCGATGATGAAGCGGACGATGCCGTTCATGATGAAGGTCACGCCAAGGCTTACGATCACCAGAATGACCGGCTTGGCCTTTTGCGCGCGGTAAAAGCGGTAGACCATTCGGTCCGTCGCCAGCAGCAGCCCCATGCAGGCGATGATCCCGAAGGGCAGGGCGAGCAGGGCCGTGGGCAAGGGTCCCAGACTGATCCCCCAGCTTTGAAAAAGCCATGTGAACAGAACAGTGACCATCGCGCCGAAGGCCATGGTGTCGCCATGGGCGAAGTTCGAGAACCGCAAGATGCCGTAGATCAGCGTAACCCCCAGCGCCCCAAGGGCAAGCTGCGCACCATAAGCCATGCCGGGGATGATGACGAAGTTGAGAAGTGCGATGAGGGCGTTGAGGAGATCCATTAGTTCACCGTTTCGGCCAGATTTGGGGCCCCGCAAAGCTCCAGCATTTGCTTAACAAGATCGCTGAGAGGACCGTAGACTGGGACCGTTCCCAGATTGCTGCGTTCTCCGTATCGAAGACGATCTGAAACCAGCAAATCAGATATTATCGCCAAAACATTCTCGTCGATTTCGGGCAAATCTTCGCTTAGCTCTTTGGCTTTACCCCATGCGGCGACAAGATCATGACCGATTTTCCTAGTCTCTTTCTCAATCATGCCATTTTCAAGTAGAAAAGCCTTAAGTGATAACTCAATTGCGTGGGCACAAAGCGTCATCACGGGAGGTGGGGCCGCAATTTCATAGCCCGGCAATAGACCGATCTTTTTATCTGCTTCGTCAGCACAAATAAAATTCAAACTGGCTAGATACTTATAGTATTGTGCTCGATTGTCTGGGGAAACCGCAAACACCTTCACCCTCCCAAAAACGATCTGCGGACTTCAGGGTCCGCCAGCAATTCCTTACCCGTCCCTGAATGCGCATTGCGGCCTTGCACCAGAACATAGCCTTTATCTGCAATTTCAAGAGCTTGCCGTGCGTTCTGCTCCACCATCAGGATTGGAATGCCGGTGCGCGCCACTTCGATGATGCGGTCGAACAGCTCGTCCATCACGATGGGCGAAACCCCCGCCGTCGGCTCATCCAGCATCAAGACCTTCGGCTGGGTCATCAGCGCACGCCCCACGGCAACCTGCTGGCGCTGCCCGCCCGACAACTCGCCCGCCGACTGATGACGTTTTTCGCGCAGAATGGGGAACAGGTCGTAAATCTGCTCCATCGTCGGACGGATGTCATCTGTGCGGATGAACGCGCCCATCTCGAGGTTTTCTTCCACGGTCATCGAGGTAAAGATATTCGAGGTCTGCGGCACAAAGCCCATACCCTTGGCCACCCGGTCCTGCGGGCTGAGCGCGGTGATATCCTCGCCATCCAGCCTGACACGGCCCTGCCGCAGGTTCAGCATGCCAAAGACCGCCTTCATCCCCGTGGACTTGCCCGCGCCATTTGGTCCGACGATCACCGCAATCTCGCCGCGGTCCACCGCGATGGTGCAATCATGCAGAATGTCGGGCCCCGCCCCATAG
Source organism: Roseobacter weihaiensis (assembly GCF_020622345.1). GTDB lineage: Bacteria > Pseudomonadota > Alphaproteobacteria > Rhodobacterales > Rhodobacteraceae > Roseobacter > Roseobacter weihaiensis. The sequence continues at coordinate 22,639 of NZ_JACNMO010000026.1, forward strand.
CCGCCGGTCATATTCTCCCCGACCAGAAAGGGCTCGCCGGCGGCCGTATGCGCTGTCACACCTTGCCGGGCGGGCTGTGCCGCACCCACGGCCTGGGGGTTGCCCGACGACAGGTCCCGGCTTTCAGAGTTGGTCTGAAGATCGCTGATCATGCGCCTAGTTTATCCTTGTTTTTCAGGCCAGTACCCAGATAAGCCTCGATCACCTGCTCGTTCGCCTTGATCTCATCGAGGGTGCCTTGGGCCAACACCTTGCCTTCCGCCATGCAGATCACCGGATCGCACAGGCGCCCGATGAACTCCATGTCGTGTTCGATCACCACAAAGGTATATCCACGCTCCTGATTGAGCCGGATGATCGCATCACCGATGGTATTGAGCAGGGTGCGATTGACCCCGGCCCCCACCTCATCGAGAAACACGATCCGCGCATCCACCATCATGGTCCGGCCCAGTTCCAGCAGTTTTTTCTGCCCGCCGGAGATCTGGCCCGCCTTGTGGTCCGCCAGATGCGCCACCGTCAGAAATTCGAGCACTTCGTCAGCCTTGGCCCGCAACGCGCGTTCCTGATCCGCAATGCGCTTGCGCCCGAACCAGGTGTTCCATAGCGTTTCACCGGCCTGATCGCCGGGCACGATCATCAGGTTCTCCCGGCAGGTCATCGAGGAGAACTCATGCGCGATCTGGAAGGTGCGCAACAAACCCTTGTGAAACAACGCATGCGGCGGCAGGCCGGTGATATCCTCGCCTGCCATGGTGACACGGCCGGAAGTTGGTTTAAGAACCCCCGCGATCACATTGAAAAGGGTTGTTTTTCCAGCACCGTTTGGCCCAATCAGCCCGGTGATCGTCCCCTGTGCAATCTCGAGCGAAGCGCCATCGACAGCGTGAAAGCCGCCAAAGTGCTTGTGAAGGTCGTCAACGACGATCATGTGTTATCCCCGGGGGCGGAACGCGTATCAGGTCGCGTTTTCTTATTTCAGTATGAAAACAGCCCGGAAGGGTTTTTCCCGGGCTGTCCTTTCAGCTCAGGCGACCTTCAGCGAAAGCGTGCGGTTTTGTCCTCGCCGCCCTCAAAGTTGATCTCGCGGTAGTTGCCGGCCGCTTCACCGGGCCCCAGCAGCTCTACACCGGTCGCGCCGACATAGTCCACGTCACCGCCATCCTTGATAATCTGCAGGGCCTTGGCCAGTTCCCCGACACCGATGGGTTCCCCCGGGGCGTTCGCAACATCCATGACCTTGGTCTTGTAATCGTTGGAGTCTTTGGAATTTGCCGCCTGCATGGCCAGCATGATCAACGCCGCGGCGTCATAGGATTCCGGCGTAAAAGGCGAGGTGTGATCGAACGCCCCGTCCACCAATGCACCGAAGGCTTCGGCCAGCTCTTCCGAGGGGCTGGGATGAGCCCCTGACGACCCATCAATTTCAGAGCCGAAGTTTTCCAGAAGCTGGGCGGAAATCATGCCATCGGGAAAGTGGAACGTGTCGAAAGCGCCAGAATCCAACGCCGCACGGACAACCCCGGACCCCCCCTGGTCCACATAGCCTGCGACCACAAGGCGCTCCCCGCCGGCAGACGCCAGCGCGCCAACCTCCGCAGAATAGTCCGCCTTGCCGTCTTCGTGGGCTGCGTTGATGGTCACCGTGCCGCCCGCCGCCTCGAACGAGGTCTGGAAGCTATCGGCCAAGCCCTTGCCGTAGTCGTTGTTGGTATAGGTCACGGCCACTTCCTTGATGCCCTGATCCATCAGGATCTCGGTGATCACAACGCCCTGGCGCGCATCAGAGGGTGAGGTGCGGAAAAACAGGCCGTTGTCCTCGTTGTTTGCATGGCTCAGGCCGGGGCTGGTGGCCGAGGGTGAGATCATCACGACGCCATTCGGCACCGCCACGTTTTGCAGGATTGCGCCGGTCACGCCCGAGCAGTCCGCCCCGATAATACCGTCGACACGGTCAGAGGTGACAAGGCGCTCGGCAGCCGCGGTTGCCGCGGCGGAATCAGTGCATGTGCTGTCTGCGCGCACCGGCGTCACGGTGGCCGCATCCAGGAGAAGGCCACTGTCGGTTACTTCCTTCATGGCCATTTCCGCACCGTCTGCCATTTGCGGCGTCAGAGATTCGATCGGCCCGGTAAAGCCCAGAATGACCCCGAGTTTAACCTCGTTTGCGTGACCATCCGCAAGCGCAGTGGTCGCCATCAGTGCTGCGGCGGTTGTCGCCAAAAGCTTTTTTTTCATTGTTGATCTCCCATATTGGAACTGGACGTTCGCCGCTCAGATTATGCGTGCTATTTCCAAAAGAAAAGGAGTTTTGGCGATGCGCGCTGGTGGGCAAAGCAGGATCGCCAAGGAGACGTGCAAGATACACCGGTCTGCCCATACAACCAGCAAAAACAGGAGAATTCACGTGACACGCCGCTTTATCTTGTCTTTTCTACTGGGCCTCACCACTGCCGTATCGGGCGGCATTGCAATGGCGCAAACGACCATTTCGCCGATGATAACCGGGCTGGATGAGCCCTGGGGCATCGACCATCTGCCCGATGGATCGGTGATCATCACCGAAAAAGACGGCCGTGTGCTGCTGTGGGCTGACGGTACAACCGCTGAGGTCGATGGCGCGCCAGACGTAGTGGATCGCGGGCAGGGCGGCCTGTTGGATGTGACGGTTGCGCGCGATTTCGCAACCTCGCGAACGGTCTTTCTGAGCTACAGCAAAGCGCAGCGCAGCGGGGCCGGGACCGCCTTGGCGGCCGCCACGCTTTCCGAGGATGGCAGCCGCCTTGAGGGGCTGCAGGATCTCTTTGTCATGGCGCCGGGGTCCTCCGGCGGGCGGCATTTTGGTTCCCGTATCGTGGAGGCGCCCGACGGCACGCTGTTTCTCACCATCGGAGACCGCGGGGATCGGCCTGCCGCCCAGGACCGCGGCAATCATGTGGGCACCATCGTGCGGATCAACCGCGATGGCTCGGTCCCGGCGGACAATCCCTTTGTCGGCACCGAGGGTATTCTGCCCGAGATCTGGTCCTACGGGCACCGCAACCCGCAAGGCGCGGGGCTGGACGGGCAGGGGCGGCTCTGGACAGCAGAACATGGCGCGCGCGGCGGGGATGAGGTGAACCTGATCCGCAAGGGGGCGAACTACGGCTGGCCGGTGATTTCCTACGGGCGGCACTATACGGGGGGTCGGATTGGCGAGGGGACGGCCAAAGCCGGGATGGAGCAGCCCGCCTCCTACTGGGACCCGTCCATCGCCCCCTCCGGATTGCTGATCTATCAGGGCGATATGTTTCCCGACTGGCGTGGCGATATGTTTGTGGGGTCACTGAAGGACAACTACATCTCGCGCCTTGAAATCTCTGGCGAGACCACCCGCGAGGTTGCCAAGGTCGAAAATGACGCCACCGAACGGGTTCGCGACATCATCGAGGCAGAGGACGGCAGCATCTGGTTCATCTCTGTCGGTAATGGCACGGTCTACCGCATGGCACGCTAGCCTAGAAGGACAGACGCGACGCGTGACTGCCCCGCTCGCGGTAGGGCGTTGTATCGTAATGCGCGCGGTAGCATTTGGAGAAATGTGACGGAGAGGCAAAGCCGCAGGCCAATGCCACGTTGATCACGCTCATATCCGTCTGCATCAGCAGGTTGCGCGCCTTTTGCAGCCGCAGTTCCATGTAATAGCGCTTGGGGCTGCGGTTGAGGTAGCGGCGGAAAAGTCGCTCCAACTGCCGCGTGCTCATGCCCACGTCCCTGGCCAGGGTGGACGGGCTGATCGGCTCTTCGATGTTGCTCTCCATCATCTGGATCACCTGGCTGAGCTTGGGATGCCGCACTCCGATCCGCGTGGGCACCGACAGCCGCTGGGTGTCCTGATCGGTCCGGATTGAGGTATAGATCAGCTGATCAGCCACCAGATTGGCAAGGTCTTCGCCCTGATCGTCGGCAATCAGCTTGAGCATCAGATCAATCGAAGAGGTCCCGCCCGCGGTGGTCAGACGGTTGCCGTCCACCACAAAAACGGATTTCGTCAGCGTCACGTCCTGAAAGTCTTCGGTAAAGCTGTCCTGATTTTCCCAGTGGATCGTCGCCTTTTTGCCATCCAGCAGACCGGCCTTGGCAAGCGTGTAGGCCGCGGTGCAAAGCCCACCGACAACCACGCCTTTGCGCGCCTCGCGGCGCAACCACCCCAGCACGCGTCTGGTGGTGGCGGCCTGCACGTCAATGCCGCCGCAGACCAGCACCGTGTCATCGCGCTGCAGATCTTCGAGGTCACCGTCCAGCTTGAAACCACTGCCCGCCGAGCAGTAGATGATACCGCCCCCTTCGCCGAGGATGCGCCATTCGTACAAGGTCCGGCCCGCCATCCGGTTGGCAATCCGCAGACTTTCGACCGCTGCGGCAAAACACAACAGGGTGAAGTTTTCCAAAAGGACAAAGACGAAGCGTTCCGGTTTCGGGACCGAAGGATCATGTCGGGAAACTGTTCGGGCGTCGGACATTACTGCCTCTTCGTTGTCGTTGCATGGGCCTTTCCCTCGAATGGCACCCAGCTTCGAAATACCTTGCTCACGCTGCGAAACCCGCGTCAAGAGGACGAATTTGTGATATGGTCACTCGGACCTGGCTTTTGTATAGAAGACGCTAATATGTGAGCGCTCGCAGTGCGTGAGCCCGAGACCGGAGACGAAGAACATGAGCGAATGGACAAAATCGAGCTGGAGAAGCAAGCCCCGGATCCAGATGCCCGACTATCCAGATCAGGCAGCCCTCGAAGCGGTCGAAGGACAATTGGCCCGGTTTCCATTGCTCGTGTTCGCCGGGGAGGCGCGTCGCCTGAAAAAACATCTCGCCGCGGCGGCACGGGGCGAGGCATTCCTGCTTCAGGGCGGGGATTGCGCCGAAAGCTTTGACCAGTTCAGCTCCGACGCGATCCGCGATACCTTCAAGGTGATGCTGCAGATGGCCATCGTGCTGACCTATGGGGCCAAAGTCCCGGTCATCAAGGTGGGCCGCATGGCCGGGCAATTCGCCAAACCACGTTCGGCACCCACCGAGACCCTTGATGGTATTGAGCTGCCAAGCTACCGGGGCGACATCATCAACGAGCTTGACTTCAGCCCCGAGGCCCGGATCCCGGATCCCGCCAAGATGATGCGCGCCTACACGCAGGCGGCGGCCACGTTGAACCTGCTGCGCGCGTTCTCCACCGGGGGATACGCGGATGTGCATCAGGTCCATGGCTGGACGCTGGGGTTCACGGAAGGCGAAAAATCAGAGAAGTACCGCGAGATCGCCAATCGCATCTCTGACACGCTCGATTTCATGTCCGCCGCCGGGGTGAACTCGGATACGGCGCACACGCTGCAATCGGTGGAATTCTACACCAGTCACGAGTCGCTGCTGCTGGAATACGAAGAGGCGCTGACCCGCGTCGACAGCACCACCGGCAAGTGGCTGGCCGGATCGGGTCACATGATCTGGATCGGCGACCGCACCCGCCAACCCGATGGCGCCCATGTGGAATTTGCCAGCGGCGTGCAGAACCCCATCGGCCTCAAGGCCGGCCCGTCGATGACGCCCGAGGACCTTAAGGCCCTGATGGCCAAGCTGAACCCTGAAAATGAACCCGGCCGCCTGACGTTGATTGCGCGCTTTGGGGCAGGTTCGGTCGGAGAGCACCTGCCGCGCCTGATCAAGACCGTGCGGGATGAGGGGGCCAATGTCACCTGGGTCTGCGATCCGATGCATGGCAACACGATCAAATCCTCAACCGGATACAAGACCCGGCCGTTTGACTCCGTGCTGCGGGAAGTGCGCGAGTTCTTTGCGGTGCATACCGCAGAAGGCACAACCCCGGGGGGCGTGCATTTCGAGATGACGGGGCAGGACGTGACCGAGTGCACCGGTGGTGTACGGGCCGTCAGCGACGAAGACCTCTCTGATCGCTACCACACCGCCTGTGATCCGCGCCTGAATGCCAGCCAGTCTCTGGAGCTTGCGTTCCTTGTGGCGGAAGAGCTGTCTTCCCGACGCAGCGCCCGTCAGGATCAGGCAACCGGCTAAGCGACCAGATCGGGACCTGCAAGTGCCCGGCACGGCAGGTCCCGTTAAGGCCGACGGACCGGCATATATAAAACCGCCCGCACGTTCTGTGCGGACGGTTTTTATCCCGATCAAAGGAAAAAGGGGCGTTTCGGTCGTCAGGATCGGCAACCCGGTCGTTGTTCCAAACGACCTGGTCATTACACCAACCGACCAGCTCGCCAGGCTCGACGACCCGACGGTCAGGTTCAACGCCTTAATCGTCTGATTTGACGACGCGTAAGTAGGGCGCATCCCGACGTGGTGTCTTGCTGCGGAAACTCGGCTTTGGCTCCGCAAAACCCGGCACCTTAACGGCTGGTTTTGGCATCGCCAACGTGGGCTCCGGCGCAAGCGGTGCCGGCTTGGACTGATCCGTCAGGATCGGCCGCAGCGCAGTGCCCGTCACCTCAAAGCGGCGCGGGCTGCGACCAACATCACCGACCGAGACCAGCGCCCCGAGCAGACGGCTCACATCGCCCAAATCGCTTTTCAGCGGCATCAGCAATATCCGCGCATCCAACGGGGGCATGCCTGCGCCTTTCTCGGAATGCAGCGTCAGGGTGCAGGTCGCCGGGGTCTCGAAAACTTCCTCAAGTGTATCGCTGACCTGACGGCGGGAGCTTGGCGCGATGAACGCGGTTAACGGCATACCGCGCACCTCCATGCCCATCAGATCACTCAGATGGCTGCCAGCGATGCGCAAACGGGCGATACCAGGGGCAATCCGCTCCACGATAAACGAATACTCCAGCGCCTGTTCAATCCCGCGCGGATCAATCTCTGATCGAGCAGGCATCAGGCGTGTGCCTCGTAAGGCCTCCCAATAGGCCTCGACCTGAGCCAGCGGTGCAAATCCATTTTCTGAAACGTGCTGTGTCATATTAATGACATTGTGCGTTTTTTGACCGCCGTTGTCCATTGCTTGCGCCTTTTACTTCTCCCCCGCACCATCCTGCATGGATGGGCGGCGGCGTTCTGCGTGGATTGTCAGGGCAGGCCCGAGCTTTCACACATTGGTTACTGAAACCTTAATACCTACAATTTTCGCGAAATGGACATGTTTCTTTACGATTGGTTAACTCCCCTGTGGACCGGCGCTGCGTGCAGCGGGGGTTGCTCTACAAGGTTAAAATACCATAAGCCACGGGGCAGGATGCGCGTGACGAAAGGACCCTCAATGCTCCGATCAATGACCGGTTTTGCTTCTGCGACCGGCAGCTTGCCCCCCCATGCCTGGAGCTGGGAGCTCAGATCTGTCAACGGCAAGGGGCAGGACCTGCGCCTGCGTGTCCCGGACTGGATCGACGGGTTGGAGATGGGTCTGCGCAAGGCGCTTGCCGCCCGCACCGCGCGCGGAAACATCACCCTGTCGCTGCGCCTGACGCGGGATGAACACAGCGGCACGGTGCAGATCAACCAAACGCAATTGTCGGCAATTCTGACCGCCTTATCGGCGATTGAAACCCAGGCGAAAGAGGCCGGCGTCTCGCTGGCTCCCTCCAGGGCCTCCGACATCATCGGGCTGCGCGGCGTGATGGAAACGACAAGTGCAGAGGATGAAATCGAGCCGCTCTTGCGCCATCTGCTGGCCGAGGCAGACACATTGATTGCTGCTTTCAACGACATGCGTGACGCCGAAGGCACTGCATTGGAAAAGCTGCTGCTCAGCCAGCTCGACGAGGTCGCAGCCCTGACCGCAGAGGCCAAAGAACGCGCTGAGGCGCGCGGTTCCGAGGCGGCCGAGGCTCTGCAGCGCAGTCTCTCCCGTGTGATGGAAAACATCGACGGGGTGGACCCCGACAGGCTGACCCAGGAACTGGCACTGATTGCGGTGAAATCCGATGTCACGGAAGAGATCGACCGCCTGGGGGCCCACGTCAATGCCGCGCGCGCGCTGATCGCAGAGGGCGGCGCGGTCGGGCGCAAGCTCGACTTTCTGATGCAGGAATTCAACCGCGAGGCCAACACGCTCTGCGCCAAGGCTCAGAACAGCGCGCTGACGCGCTGTGGCCTGGCGCTCAAGGCCTTGATCGACCAGATGCGCGAACAAGTACAGAATGTGGAATAGACAATGACTGCCAACCGCCGGGGCCTTTTGATCATTCTCAGCTCTCCCTCAGGGGCAGGTAAATCGACGCTGGCGCGCCGACTGCGGGAGTGGGATGCCGAGATCCAGTTTTCCATCTCGGCCACCACCCGTCCACCGCGTCCCGGTGAGGTCGACGGGCGCGAATACCACTTTACCAATGAGGCCGATTTCAAGGCACGGGTCAATCAGGGCGGCATGCTGGAGCATGCGCATGTCTTTGGCAATTTCTACGGCTCACCGCGGCCGCCCGTGCAGGCCGCGATCGATGCCGGGCGTGACGTGCTTTTCGACATCGACTGGCAGGGGGCGCAGCAGATCACCAACTCGGCGCTCAGTGCCAACACCCTTTCGATCTTTCTTCTGCCACCCTCGATCCGCGAATTGCGCAACCGTCTGGAGGCGCGCGCGCAGGACGACGCCGAGACCATCGCGCGCCGGATGGACAAGAGCTGGGACGAGATCAGCCACTGGGGCAGCTATGATTACGTTCTGGTGAATGACGATCTGGACGCCACCGAGGCGCAGCTCAAAACCATCGTCACAGCCACCCGACTGCGGCGCAGCCAGCAGCCGGGACTGACGGATCATGTGCGCCATCTGCAATCGGAATTCGAGGAGCTGACATGACGCTTTACGCTTTGGGCGATCACGCGCCGGACCTGCATGAAGATACCTGGGTTGCACCCGATGCCAATCTCATCGGCAAGGTGGTGCTGGAGGCGGGCGCCTCGGTCTGGTTCGGCACCACGATCCGGGCCGATCACGAGGAAATCCGGGTCGGGCAAGGCTCCAACGTGCAGGAAAACTGTGTTTTCCATATCGACGCGGGCTATCCGCTGACCATCGGGGCGGGCTGCACCATCGGTCATAAAGTCATGCTGCATGGCTGCACCCTGGGGGACAACACGCTGATCGGCATGGGGGCCACGGTGCTCAATGGCGCCCGCATCGGCAGCAATTGCCTGATCGGGGCCGGGGCACTCATCACCGAGAACAAGGTGATCCCGGATAACTCCCTGGTGATGGGGGTGCCGGGCAGGGTGGTGCGGGAGCTCGACGCCGCCGCCATTCAGAGCCTTCGGGCGTCGGCCTTGCACTACCAGCAGAACATGCGCCGGTTCAAACTTGAGCTTCGCCCCGTAGGAAACTAATATGAAAAACGAAAAAGGGTCTTTGGTTCGTCCGGATGCGTTGCCTTCCTCTGCCTCGCGCCCGGTTGTCACCCCGCTGAGCCCCTCGGTTGTCTATGCCTCCGATACGCCCGACATGCTGGATCAGCAGTACGAGGGTGGGCTGCATGGCTATACCTATTCGCGCGAAGGCCATCCGAACGCGGATGTGGTGGCCAAAAGGCTCGACCGGTTGGAAAACGCACCCTATCCCGGCGTGATGACCGCCTCAGGCATGGGCGCTGTTTCAGCGGCCTTGCTGGGGCTGACACAGGCGGGCGATCACGTGATCGGGGGCAATCAGCTCTATGGCCGGTCGCTGCGCATGATGGCCGAAGATCTGCCGCGCCTCGGCATTGCCACATCGCTGGTCGATCCCGGTGACATCGACGCGATGCGCGCCGCGCTGCGCCCCGAGACGCGCATGATCCTCGTCGAAGTCGTGTCGAACCCGACCCTGCGGGTGGCGGACATCAGCGGGCTGGTCGCTTTGGCACGGGAGCGGGGCGTGCTGCTGGTGGTGGATAACACCTTTACCACCCCGCGCGCCTTCAAAGCCTTTGACGCAGGCGCGGATGTGGTCCTCCACTCGGTCACCAAGCTGCTGGCCGGGCATTCGGATGTGATGCTGGGGTATGTGGCGGCCCGGGATGCCGTGCTCAACGATCGCCTGCGGGTCTTCACCGTGACCACGGGCATGACCGCCAGCCCCTTTGACTGCTGGCTCGCGGAACGGGGCATGCTGTCCTTTGATCTGCGGTTCGAGCGATCGCAGAGCACTGCCGCACGCCTGGCCGCGCATCTGGACGGGTTGGCGGGGGTCAGACGGGTGATCTATCCGGGCCGTACGGATCACCCCGATCATCAAAGGGCCACTGATCTGCTGGGCGCAAATTTCTGCAATATGGTCAGCTTTGAGCTGGACGGCACGCGGGCGGCGGCCAATGCCTTTACCCGCGCGGCCGAGGGTTTGAGCTTCGCACCGACGCTGGGCGATGTGGGGACGACGATCTCGCATCCCGCGTCCTCTTCGCACCGGGCCTTGAGCGCGGATCAACGCGCGGCCCTGGGAATGTCGGAGGGGTTTTTCCGCATCTCCGTCGGCCTTGAAGAGCCCGAGGCGCTCTGCGCGGTATTCACGCAAGCCATTGCCGCAGCGATTACCTGCTGACATGGGGAAAGCGGGCTCGTGACGCGGACCATGGACGAAATGCTGGCAGCCATACCGGTGCCGGCCATGGCCATCGACCGGCAGGAACGGATCGTCGCCAGCAATGGCGAGGCCCGAACGCTGATCGGGCAGGGCCTGGAGGGGCGAAACTACGTCACCATTCTGCGCCAGCCCGGCCTGATCGACACCATCGAAGCGGTCCTGCGCGACCGTCAACCGCGGATGTCGCACTATCTGTCGAACGACGGGGTCGAAGACACCAATTATCAGGTCACCGTGCGCGTTGTGCCCGGCCTGCAGACGATCGTTCTTTGTTTTCTGGACGTCACGCACCTGGAGCAGGCGGGCCAGATGCGGCGCGATTTTGTGGCCAATGTCAGCCACGAATTGCGCACGCCCCTGACCGCGCTGATGGGCTTTATCGAAACGTTGCGGGGCCCTGCACGCGAGGATGCTGCCGCCCGCGACAGGTTTCTCGATATCATGGAGGGCGAGGCCGGGCGGATGAACCGGTTGGTGGGCGATCTGCTGTCGCTCAGCCGGGTCGAGCAGGACCAGCGGGTGCGTCCCAAGGACACTGTGAACCTGACCGACATCCTGTCGTCGGTTCTGCGCACCCTTGGCCCCATGGCCAAGGAGGCCGGCGTTACCGTAGAGCAGGAATTCCCGGAAGCCCCGGTGAAGCTGGTGGGCGATCAGGATCAATTGATGCAGGTCTTTACCAATCTGGTGGAGAATGCGCTGAAATATGGTGCGTCCGGCAAGAAACTCACCGTCAAGATGACGGTGATGGAGCGGGACCCTGCGTTGCGCGCCGCCGGTGTCCGGGTGCAGGTGATCGATTACGGCCCCGGTATTGATGATGTGCACCTGCCGCGCCTGACCGAGCGGTTTTACCGCGCCGACAGCCACCGCAGCCGGGCGCTGGGGGGCACAGGGCTTGGGCTTGCCATCGTCAAACATATTATCAACCGACATCGTGGTCGGTTGCGGGTGGAAAGCGAGTTGGGACAGGGGGCGGAATTTACGGTCACGCTGCCGCTCCGGCAAATTGGCGGATAAACCGATTCTGTGGCCTGGCACCTGACAGGCAGCCGCAGCGATAGGTACCAAAATTCCTGGATACTGATTCGGGTCCGGGCATCACGACCGCGGCTTTTCGTTCCAAATCAAATGGCTAGAAGATAGCTCACCTGGTGTCATAAAACCGTTACACAAGTGTCACAAAACCATAGTGTCGCACCCGTAGCTACGAACCAAGGTCGCCATGGGGGTGGCCGTATTTTATTCGAAAAATGACAGGAGCACTCATGTCGTTCGCAAAACTCTCAACTTCCGCACTGGCGATCGCTGTCGTCTCTGCCTCCGCTGCAGCCGCCCGCGATCAGGTTCAGGTCGCAGGATCGTCGACCGTATTGCCCTACGCGTCCATTGTGGCAGAAGCATTCGGCGAAAACTTTGAATTCCCGACACCGGTGGTTGAATCCGGTGGCTCCTCCGCTGGTCTCAAGCGCTTTTGTGAAGGTGTTGGTGAGAACACGGTGGACATCGCCAACGCCTCCCGCGCGATCCGCGACCGTGAGATCGCCGCCTGCGCCGAAAACGGTGTGACAGACATCATCGAAGTGCGCATCGGGTATGACGGCATCGTCTTTGCCAGCCAGCAGGCCGGACCTGCCTTCACCGAATTCGAGCCCTCCGACTGGTATACCGCTCTGGCTGCGGAAATGCCCGTGGATGGCGCGATGGTCGCCAACCCCAACACCACCTGGGATCAGGTGAACGCCGATCTGCCTGCCGTTGACATCGCAGCCTTCATCCCCGGCACCAAGCATGGCACCCGCGAAGTCTTTGAAGAAAAAGTGCTGCTTCAGGGCTGTGAAGACACCGGCGCGCTGCAGGCGATGCTGGATATGGGCATGGACGAAGATGCGGCCGAAGGGGCCTGCATGGCGGTCCGTACGGATGGCAAATCCGTCGATATCGACGGGGATTACACAGAAACCCTCGCCCGGATTGACAGCAACACCAATGGCATCGGCGTCTTTGGCCTGGCGTTCTACGAGAACAACACGGACAAGCTGAAAGTGGCCACGATGGGCGGTGTCGCCCCCTCCACAGAGACAATTTCGACCGGCGAATACCCGGTGTCGCGCCCGCTCTACTTCTACGTCAAGAAAGCGCATATCGGCGTGATCCCCGGCCTGAAGGAATACGCGGAGTTCTTTGTCAGCGACGAGATCGCAGGTCCTGATGGCCCCCTGGCTGAATACGGTCTGGTCTCCGATCCGGCACTGGCCGAAACACAGGCCAATGTTGCGGACGAAGAAATCCTGGGCGGCAACACCTAGGGCCTCCGACACCTGAAATGCCTCAGGGGCGACAGCTTTGTTGGCCCTGAGGTATTTCGGAAATACCAGACTGAAAAAGAAGGTGAGCACATGGCTTTGGGGGTTACCGGCTACGTCATATTGGCAGTCCTTGCCTTGACGGTAGTGGCCTTTATCGCCGCGAAGGCGCGCGCGAAATCAGCCGCAGGGGGCGATGTGCGCCTGCTTCATTCCTTACCCAATTACTATGGTTACAACGCCGCCATGTTCACCGCCGTCCCGGCCCTGGGGGTGCTGGTGATCTGGTTGATGGCCCAGCCGATGCTGATCGAGAACGCCATCTTTGACAGATTGCCCGATCACCTGATCGAGGACGGCTTTTCGCGCAACCTGATGATGAGCGACGTACGCCGCGTTGCCGAAGGGCTGGATGTCGCGGTCAGCGCCGGGGCGATGACCGAAGAGCGGGCTGATCGCATCCGCACCGAATTCTCAGATGTTCGCAGCATTCTGGGCAGCGTTGGCGTTGCTCTGGGGTCCGATGTCAGACCCGAGGTGCTGAGCGCCGCACAGCAGTACCGCAAAAGCTCCGCCATCGGCATGGGATGGATGACCGGCGTGGTATTGATCCTTGCCGCTCTGGGGGCCTTTGTGAGTGTTTTTGTCTCCGGCGCCGATTTCCGGGCCCGTAATGTGGTCGAACGCTTTGTGCTCTCCATGCTGATCGTGGCGGCCTCACTGGCCATTCTGACGACCGTGGGGATCGTCCTGTCGATGCTCTTTGAGAGCCTGAACTTCTTTCGGATGCATCCCTGGACGGATTTCTTCTTTGGCGGCCAATGGGCCCCCAACTTCCGGGGTAACAGTGACCTGTCGATCCTGCCGCTGCTCTGGGGCACGCTCTATATCTCGATTGTGGCGCTGATGGTCGCGATCCCGATCGGGCTTTTTGCCGCGATCTATCTTTCGGAATACGCCGGGCCGAAGGTGCGCGCTTTCGCCAAACCGCTGCTGGAGATTCTCGCTGGCATTCCGACCATCGTCTACGGCCTCTTTGCGCTGCTGACCGTTGGGCCGTTTCTGGTCAGTATCTTTGGCCGCGGTGAGGCGGGGCTACTTGGCGTGGACTGGATGAGCGGTGCAACCGCTGTGCTGACCGCCGGGCTGGTGATGGGCATCATGCTGATCCCTTTCGTGTCCTCGCTGAGCGACGATATCATCAACGCAGTCCCACAGGCGATGCGCGATGGCTCCCTAGGGCTGGGGTCCACCAAATCCGAGACGATCCGCCAGGTGGTTCTGCCCGCAGCGCTGCCGGGCATTGTCGGCGCAGTGCTGCTGGCAGCGTCGCGGGCGATTGGCGAGACGATGATTGTTGTGCTGGGGGCAGGGGCCATTGCCAAGTTCTCGCTCAACCCGCTCGAGGCCATGACGACGATCACCACACGCATCGTGAGCCAGTTGACCGGCGACACGGATTTCGCCAGCCCCGAAACGCTTGTGGCCTTTGCGCTTGGCCTCACGCTCTTTGTTCTGACCCTGGGGCTGAACGTTCTGGCGCTCTACATCGTGCGCAGATACCGGGAGCAGTACGAATGACCGACGCGACCAATGCCGACCTGCCCTATAGCGAACCCGCAGGGGTCAAAAAAGGCTCCCTGATGACGCAGGATGCCCGCACGCGCAAGCGCAATGCGGCCGAAAAACGCTTCAAGGCTTACGGGGTCATCGCGATCTCCATCGGCATGCTGATGCTGCTGGTGCTTGTTTATAATATCATCTCACGCGGCACCGGTGCCTTTCAGCAAACCTTTGTGACCCTGGATGTGGAACTGAGCGCAGAGCGGCTCGACAAGGTGGGCAACCGGGACATCAACGACCTGCGCAAGGTCTCGACCTTTGGCTACGCGCCGCTGCTGCGCGAAGCGTTCGAGGCGAAGGTTGCCGAACACGGGATCGAGACGGATCTGAGCTCGAAAGATATGGCCGGTATTCTGTCGCCCAGTGCGCCGGCGCTGCTGCGGAACTATGTCCTGAGCACCCCTTCCGTGATTGGCGAGACGATCAAGTTTGAATTTCTCGCCTCCGGGCGGGTGGATGGGTACCTCAAGGACCGGGTGACCCGTGACAGCATCGCAGAGGACAAGAATATCAGCCCGGCGCAGCTCGACTTCGTCGATCAACTGCTCGAGGTCGGGTTTGTCGAAAAGCGGTTCAACATGAACTTCATCACCGGCGCGGACAGCTCGGATGCACGCCCCGAAGCTGCGGGGATGGGGGTGTCGATGCTGGGGTCACTCTTTATGATGCTTGTGGTGCTGGCGCTGGCCTTGCCAATCGGTGTCGCCGCCTCCATCTATCTTGAAGAGTTTGCCCCCAAGAACTGGATCACCGATATCATCGAAGTCAATATCTCAAACCTGGCGGCGGTCCCCTCGATTGTCTTTGGTATTCTGGGTTTGGCGGTTTTTATCAATTACATGCACCTGCCCAATTCCGCGCCGCTGGTGGGCGGGCTTGTGCTGACCCTGATGACCCTGCCCACGATTATCATATCGACCCGCGCCTCGCTCAAGGCCGTGCCACCCTCGATCCGTGATGCGGCCCTTGGGGTAGGGGCCTCCAAGATGCAATCCGTGTTCCACCACGTTCTGCCGCTGGCAGCCCCCGGCATTCTGACAGGCACGATCATCGGGTTGGCGCAGGCCCTTGGGGAGACCGCGCCGCTGCTTCTCATCGGGATGGTCGGCTTTATCGCTTCCAATCCGCCCGACAGCATCGCCAGCGGTCTGCTGGACCCGAACTCCGCCATGCCCGCGCAGATCTACGAATGGGCCAAGCGCTCTGATCCCGCCTTTTACGAGCGCGCCTGGGGCGGTATCATCATCCTGCTTGGGTTCCTCATCACGATGAACACCATTGCCGTCATCCTCCGCCGTCGCTTTGAGCGCCGCTGGTAAAGGAGCACTGACCATGAATGACATGAGAATACTGGAGAGAGACGTGGACGCAAAGGCCATCAAGATCGCGGCGAGAAACGTGCAGGTCTTCTACGGAGACAACCATGCCATCAAGGATGTCGATGTCGATATCGAGGACAAGACCGTGACGGCCTTTATCGGACCTTCCGGGTGCGGCAAATCCACCTTTCTGCGCTGTCTGAACCGGATGAACGACACGATTGATGTGTGCCGCGTCGAAGGCGACATCGCGATCGACGGCGAAGACATCTACGACAAGCGCGTGGACCCGGTGCAACTGCGCGCCAAGGTCGGCATGGTCTTTCAAAAGCCCAATCCGTTCCCCAAATCGATCTATGACAATGTGGCCTACGGCCCGCGCATTCACGGTCTGGCCCAGAACAAGGCCGAGCTTGACGAGATCGTGGAACACTCGCTGCGCAGTGCGGCGATCTGGGATGAGGTCAAGGACCGGTTGAGCGCGCCGGGCACCGGCCTGTCCGGCGGCCAGCAACAACGCTTGTGCATTGCGCGCGCCGTGGCCACGCAGCCCGAGGTTCTGCTGATGGATGAGCCCTGTTCTGCGCTTGACCCCATTGCCACAGCGCAGGTGGAAGAGCTTATCGATGATTTGCGGCAGAACTTCTCGGTTGTGATCGTGACCCATTCCATGCAGCAGGCCGCGCGGGTCAGCCAGAAAACCGCCTTTTTCCACCTCGGCAATCTGGTGGAATACGGCGAAACCGGCACGATCTTTACCAATCCCGTGGACCCGCGCACCGAAAGCTACATCACTGGCCGTATTGGATAAAATGATGATTGAAGATCAACATATCGCCTCCGCCTTTGATCGTGATCTGGAAGCGATCCAGGCTCAGATCATGAAGATGGGCGGCCTCGTGGAAGCCGCGATCCGGCTTGGGGCGGAATCGCTCGATACCCGCGACGAGGATCTGGCGGAGAAGGTGCGCAAGGCGGATAAGGCCATCGATGACCTGGAAGAGATGATCAACGAAGAAGCCGCCCGCGTGATCGCTCTGCGCGCGCCGACGGCCAGCGATCTGCGGCTCATTCTCAGCGTGATCAAGATCAGCGCCAACCTTGAACGCATTGGCGATTATGCCAAGAACATGGCCAAGCGCACCGGTGTGCTCGCGCAGATGGCGCCTGTCAATGACAGCACCAGCGCACTGCGGCGGATGGCGCGCGAGGTCGAACTGATGCTCAAGGATGCGCTTGACGCCTATGTGCAGCGCGACGCGGAACTGGCGCTCGATGTCATCACCCGCGACAGGGACGTGGACCAGATGTACAATGCGTTGTTCCGCGAATTCCTCACCTTCATGATGGAAGATCCGCGCAATATCACTGCCTGCATGCATCTGCATTTCATCGCCAAGAACAATGAACGGATGGGCGATCACGTGACCTCGATTGCCGAGCAGGTGGTCTATCTTGTGACCGGGGAACACCCCGACGAGCCCCGCCCGAAAGCTGATAAAACGTCAATGGTTGCCAAGGGATAATCGCTCATGTCTGCTGATCAACCCCGCGTTCTGGTTGTCGAAGACGAACCGGCGCAACGCGAAGTGCTGGCCTATAACCTCGAAGCTGAGGGCTTTGCCGTCAGCCGGGCAGAAAACGGAGAAGAAGCTCTGGTGCTGGTCGATGAGATGGCCCCGGACGTGATTGTGCTGGATTGGATGATGCCGAACCTGTCGGGTATCGAGGTTTGCCGTCGGCTCAAGATCAAAAGCGAGACCCGCAGCATTCCGGTGATCATGCTCTCGGCCCGCTCCGAAGAAGTGGACCGCGTGCGGGGACTGGAAACCGGGGCGGATGACTATGTCATCAAACCTTATTCGGTGATTGAGCTGATGGCGCGGGTCCGCAGCCAGTTGCGGCGTGTCCGACCGGCGGCCAGCGGCGAGCGGCTGGAGTTCGAAGACATCGTTCTGGACGCCACCAGTCACCGCGTCAACCGCGGCGAGAGCGAATTGAAGCTTGGGCCCACGGAGTTCCGGCTGCTCTCCACTTTCATGGAAAAACCCGGCCGGGTGTTTTCGCGCGAACAGTTGCTGGATCGGGTCTGGGGCCGCGACATCTATGTGGATACCCGCACGGTAGACGTCCACATCGGCCGCCTGCGCAAGGCCCTGACGCAGCACGGCGGCTCGGATCCGCTGCGTACGGTGCGTGGTGCCGGATACGCGCTGGGGTAGGGTTCTCAGACCGCAATTTGCCTCAGAATCCGGTCTCAGCGGCAGCATGCCACCCCGTCGGTGCCTGCGCCGAACCGACGGCCCGTGGAGAACTGGATAATCATCACCGGACAATGCTTTTCCAATCCTGCCTTGAGGGCTGCGAACTTCTCAGGATCGGACGAGGGCGTCTCATCCTCGTTGCGCAGATGCGCATGACAGATCGCGGCACCGGCTTCAAAAGTTTTCTGCGTACTTTCGATCTGTTCAGCAACCGAGATCGCGACCGCCGGATTTGCAGCCTTGGTCGGAACAGACCCGGTGATTGCTACACAGAGAATACAGGGATCTGACATGATTTTTGCTTTCTTTCAGCTGTTTGGCGCGGCATATTCAACCCCGCATCTCAGTCTAAAACACCTCATAGGTGATATCAAAGCAGATCAAGCTCGATTCACTGCCCAATTATTTACATAATCATGATTATAGACCTTATTGTAGTGCCTCCTGTAGCAGCCAAGCCGCAACCCGATGGGATCTCTTGGCCCCTGCTGCGCAACGCTGGACAAGACCCAAAGCACGATGTCTATGCAGGATAAAACAACACGCGGGACGATACCATGCCATCTGTGCTGATCTTGAACGGACCGAACCTCAATCTGCTGGGCACACGGCAGCCTGAGGTCTACGGCACCACGACGCTGGATGACATCGAGGCTCTGTGCGCCCACCATGGCAAAGCGATCGGTCTTGACGTTTCCTGCGCGCAATCCAACCATGAAGGCGCGTTGGTGGACGCAATTCATGCGGCCCGCGGCCTGCACAATGGGATTATTCTGAACGCTGGCGCTTACACACATACGTCCATCGCGCTGATGGATGCCATCGCCTCGGTTGAGTTGCCGACAATTGAACTCCATCTCAGCAACGTACATGCGCGCGAAGAATTTCGGCATAGATCCTATATCGCCCGCGTGGCGATTGGTGTGATTTGTGGGTTCGGCGCTCAGGGCTATGTGCTTGCGATGGACGCGCTCAAAGCGCATCTATCACATGAAGTTTAACCGACATATATCTGATTTTGAATATAAAAATAATGCCTCACTCAAGCGCCCAGCCCTGAGCGACGCTTAAAACTGCTCCATCGCTGTTATCTGGGCTGTCAGATCATCGCTCAAAACAGACAGGCGCAGCTTGGCATCATCGGCGACGTATGCTTGCGATTTCAGATTGTCCAACAGCGTCGAAAAGTCGTTCCAGGTCATCTTGATCGCTTCGAGCTGTGCCCGCTCGGCACCCTGCGCTTGTGACAGCGCGGCATTCAAGGCGGTTGTAAAAGCATCCTCCGTCATTTCGAGGCTTGCAAGGTTGGTCTCGGCTGAGATGCCCCGCAAGACAAGACAGGCCTCTTTCGTCACCTTCTGTACCCGCATTTTCTGCAGGAGAATCTCGCTGGTAGCCTTTTGCACATCGGTTTGAGTTTCTGACCCACCGGCAATGAAAATGCTATGGATGTCTTTCAACAGAAGATGCACTTCGGGCTCCAGCGTCATGACCTGCCGCAGTGGTACCGCATGAAAGTCTCCCGCAGACACCTGCTGCAAAGCGGCGGCCAATGTCCCCCAATGGCTGTCCAGCTCATCGAGTTGACTGGCCACACCCGCGACGGGATTGCCTGCCTGGATCTCCGCCCGCAACGTCTCCAATGCCAGTTTCATCTCTTGCACGGTCTTGGATACCCGCCCGCCAAAATCCTTGCCTTTGATGCCCGCCATCTTGAAGCACGCGTCTCGCTTCATCCCATGGAGCTTGGTTTTCCTTTCGATCATCAGATGTACATGATCGACCGGCGCCTGCTCGGTTGTGACAGGAGTGAACATGGACGTATCGAGTGTCTGCGGCGCCCCTGCACTCAGACTTGTGCCACATGCAAAAACAAACGCCGCGACCACGGATGCACTCAGTTTATTCATCTCTTTACTCCAAAATACCGAAAATTTGTTGAAAGCCGTAAAACATAATGATCGATCATTAACCAACTGTTATTTATATAAAATAGACTTAAAATATACCTTAAAATCTAATGATGGGGCTACCCTCATTGAGGCCCTGGCAGGCGATAAAAAAAGGGCGCATCGCTGCGCCCCCGTTAACAGTTTAAATAGTGTTCGACCGGTTGGGTCAGCCTTTGGCGGCTTTCGCGACCTCTGCGGCAAAGTCTTCCTTGACGACTTCGATGCCTTCCCCGACTTCGAGACGCACAAAACCCGTGATGGTCGCCCCCGCTTCCTTCGCCGCCTCGCCCACGGTGAGGTCCGGGTTCACAACGAAAGACTGATTGACCAGCGTCACTTCGGACATGTATTTCTTCATCCGGCCCACGATCATTTTCTCGATCACCTGCTCCGGCTTGCCGCTTTCGCGCGCAATCTCGATCTGAACCTGCTTTTCCTTTTCCACCACAGCGGGGTCGAGGTCATCCTCTGACAAGGACGCAGGGTTCACCGCCGCAATGTGCATGGCGACCTGCTTACCAAAGGCTTCA
Organism: Roseobacter weihaiensis; assembly: GCF_020622345.1. Lineage (GTDB taxonomy): Bacteria > Pseudomonadota > Alphaproteobacteria > Rhodobacterales > Rhodobacteraceae > Roseobacter > Roseobacter weihaiensis. The sequence continues at coordinate 43,191 of NZ_JACNMO010000026.1, forward strand.
TCGCCGCCCGACATGGCAACCAGCACACCGATCTTGCCCATGCCGGGGGCAGCCGCATTGTGCACGTAAGACACCACGGTGTCGCCCTCAATTGAGGACATGCGCCGCACAGACATGTTTTCGCCAATTTTGGCGATGCTGTCTGTGACCACGGTTTCCACCGATTTGCCGCCCATGTCCGCGGCCTTGAGCGCGTCCACATCGGATACCGACAGCGCCACCTCGGCAATGCCGGAGACCATGGATTGGAATTCGGCGTTCTTGCCCACAAAATCGGTCTCGGAGTTCACTTCCACCGCGACACCGCGGCTGCCCTGGACCTTGACCGCCACAAGGCCTTCTGCTGCCGTGCGACCGGATTTTTTGGCCGCCTTGGCCAGACCCTTGGTGCGCAGCCAGTCGATCGCCGCTTCCATATCGCCGTCTGTCTCGGTGAGCGCTTTTTTCGCGTCCATCATACCTGCGCCCGTGCTGTCACGCAGCTCTTTGACCATAGATGCTGTGATCGCCATCTCAGGTTCTCCTTTTGGAAACATTAAAGTCTTGGGGCAGGTTATCCCCTGCCCCCTGTGTCATGCGTGTGACAAGCGCTCAGGCTTGTGCTTCCTCGGCCGCAGCTTCGGGGGCTGGGGTTTCGGCAACGGCTTCTTCGACCGGGGCTTCTTCCATTTCGCCCAGATCGACGCCGGCGGCCCCCAGCTGCGCGGACATCCCGTCGAGCGCCGCGCGCGCGGCCAGATCGCAATAAAGTGCTATGGCCCGCGAGGCGTCGTCATTGCCGGGGATGATGTAATCGATCCCGTCGGGAGAGCAGTTGGTGTCCACGACAGCCACAACCGGAATGCCCAGCTTGTTGGCCTCGGCCACGGCAAGCGCCTCTTTTTTGACGTCGATGACAAAGATCAGGTCCGGACGCCCGCCCATTTCGCGGATACCGCCGAGGGAGGCCTGCAATTTGCCTTGGTCACGCTCCATGCCGAGGCGCTCTTTCTTGGTCAGCCCTTCAAAACCGCGCTCGGATTGCTCATCGATGGATTTCAGCCGGTTGATCGACTGCGACACGGTCTGCCAGTTGGTCAGCGTGCCGCCGAGCCAGCGGTGGTTCATGTAGTATTGTGCGCATTTCTCCGCCGCGTCCGCGATCGGCTGGGCCGCCTGACGCTTGGTGCCGACAAACAGAATGCTGCCGCCCTTGGCGACGGTGTCACGGATCACCTGCAGCGCCTGATCCAGCATCGGAACGGTCTGCGTGAGGTCCATGATGTGGATGCCGTTGCGCGCGCCATAGATAAATGGCCCCATGCGCGGGTTCCAACGCTGCGTCTGGTGGCCGAAGTGTACGCCTGCTTCAAGCAATTGGCGCATGGTGAACTCTGGAAGAGCCATGTCAGTATACCTTTCCGGTTTTATCCTCGGCGGGGGCATGACACTGTTTTGTCGTTTCGGTGCCAACCGGCGGACCTTTGAGGATGTCTCCCTCAATAGGCCCAAACCCCGCCTGCGGGTTTCAGTGAGCGCGCTATAAGCCAGAGTGCCCTTTGCCGCAAGAGTGGAATCGCACAAATACCCGCGGATTTTGGGGATGGAACCATAGCCGCTCTTGCCAGTTGGGTTTTCAGACACCTAAACTGTGCACAATGGCTGGAAAAAGCCGAAAACCAACAACTGGGATGTATCATGAAGAGACTTTTGACTGCTGTTGCGCTGTCCTGCGCCGCTTTGACCCCTGACATGATTTTGGCGCAGGCGGTGACCTTGCAGCCGGCCGATCCGCAGCCTTCCGCAGGCGATCTGGCCCCGGGCCTTGCGGTCAGTTACGCCACGATCCCCAGCAGTGTCCGCACGCTTGAGCAGGCAAAACAGGCGCTGGAAAAACGATCAGATCCCGGCGCCCCGATTGCCGGCCTGACATTCGAGGATACCAATGAGGGCGACAGCGTACTGACCTCCGCGCGGTCTGAACGGGTGGCTGCGGATATCTCGGGCTATATCAAATTCGACCGCGCCGGGGCCTATACACTGGATTTTCTCAACAACGACGGCATGCAGATTTTGATCGGCGGACAGGAAGTTGGGTTCTATGACGGTATTCACAGCTGCGGTTATGCCGGAGAGATCGAGGTCACCGTGCCCGAGGCAGGCTACTACCCGCTTGAGGTGAGCTACTTTCAGCGCAAGGGCACAGCCTGCCTGATGATGGAATGGGGGCCTGACAGCGATGGCCTCGAAATCGTGCCCGACAGCATCTTTTTCCACAGGCCCTGAACATCGATCTGCGAGCGTTTAGTGGCCGGATCGAACAGCCCGCTCCGCCGCTGCGGCGAGCGTTTTGCGGCTGTCAAAGGCGGCCACCGCCAGTGGCGGATGGTAGGCCACGTCGACGCTCCCCTGGCGCGGCGCGGCCAGCACGGCCAGCAAATGCGGGCCGAAATCCATGTCGCCCCACCACCCGTAAAACCGTGCATCACGGTCCTCCGGGGCATGATATCTTAGGGAAACCGGCTGCACCTGCATCTGCGCGCGCAAATTCTGCGCAAAGAAAGCGGCAAAAAGTGTTGTTTTAAAAGGCAGAACTTTGGTTCCATCGCTGCTGGTACCCTCCGGGAAGAACAAGAGTCGGTGCCCTGCCCCCAACCGCGTCTCGAAAAGCCGGGCCTGATCGGCAGCCTTGCTACGGGTCCGTTCAATGAAAACCGTCCCGGTGGCGCGCGCCAGCCAGCCGATGCCGGGCCATTCGGCAACATCCGCCTTTGACACGAAATAGACGCGTTTGAACGCGTTGAGCACAAAGATATCCAGCCAGCTTGAATGATTGGCAACCACCGCCCCCGCCTCTGGCGCAAAACGCCCCCGCAGCCGCAGCTTTATCCCAATGACGCGCAGCGCGGTCCGGCAGACAAAGACCGTGATCGCGGGCGTGATCGGACGGCGCGGGTCGAAAAGCGGCCGCTCGATCAGGCGCAGCATCAGCAGCACCAAAAGACCGCCAAAAACCAGAACACCCAGTGCCGTGCCTTTCAGGATCACGCGTGCCCATCCCGCAGCCGTGATCGCATTGCGCGGCGGCGGCTTGTCACCATACCAGGTGGTGCTCACCGCGCCTCCCCCTGATACAGGCGCGCGCGCCGTTCGTTCATCTTGCCGGTGTCGAGCACGAGGCACACGTCTGTGGTGTTGAACGCGTGATCGATAAAGGCCCCCTCGCCCACAAAGCCACCCAGCCGCAGGTAGGCCTTGATGAGCGCGGGGATCTGCAGCATCGCGGCGCGCTTATCCAGCGCGGCATCGGCGATCAGGTCCATCCGCTGAAAGGCGTCGGGCTGGGCCCTGACCCGCAGTGCAGGCGGGGCCAGATGACGATGGTGCAGCAGGGACAAGGGCGCGGCCAGCCGGGCAATGTCGGTGCCATGAAAGCTCGCCACGCCAAAGAGGATCTCGATCTCATGTTCCGCGATATAGGCTGCCAACCCGTTCCAGAGGTGAAACAGCGCCATCCCACCCCGGTAATCCTTGTGCAGGCAGGACCGCCCCAGCTCCAGCACCTTGCGGCCCGAGCGCATCAGCGGTCCAAGGTCGTATTCAGCCGCCGAGTAAAACCCGCCCGCCGCCTCTGCCTGATCGCGGCGCATCATCCGGTAGACCCCGGCCAGTGCGTCTCTTGCTGTATCAGTCACGATAAGATGGTCAAAATACGGGTCGAATCTGTCCCGCTCCAGCTTTCGGTCGTGATCGACCAGATGACCGCCACCGCCCAGTTCCTTGACGAACACGTCGTACCGCAGACGTTGGGCGGCCTCCAGTTCTTCGGGTGAGGTGGCGAGCTTGACGGCGAATGAAGGCGCAGAAGAAACAGTCATTTAACGGCCCTTACTGTCCAAAAACCCGACGCAGGCGCCGGTTTTGCAAAGACGCCAGGAAAATCACGGGAAAGAGAAGCAGCTTTACAATCGCCACGTGCGCGTTAACCATTTGGAAAGGATGTTCATTCATCAAAGACAGCAAGCAAGGAAACCCGGGCGCTTTCAATGACGATTTTCCCCTCATCCCGAAAGTTCACGGTCAACTTGCCACCGACGTTACTCTGGACTTGTCCGATGCCCCATTCGGGGTGGTCCGGATGCCGGACCAACATACCCGGAGAAAATATGGCGTTTAAATCTTCCATCTTACCCTTTTCGCGCAGGAGACCATGAATGGGCCAGAGCAACATAAACCTTGGTGCTCTGATCGGCAGCCGCATCTGCCATGATCTGATATCCCCTATTGGCGCAATCAACAATGGGCTGGAGCTTTTGGATATGTCCGGCGGGGCCCCTGGCCCCGAGATGGACCTTATCCAGGAGAGTGTCGGCAACGCCAGTGCGCGCATCAGGTACTTTCGCGTGGCCTTTGGCGCGGCCGGCGAGCAGATGATGGGCCGGGCCGAGATCATCTCGATCCTCAAGGATGTGATGCAGGGCGCGCGCCTGGATGTGGCCTGGGGTCCGATGGATGCACAGCCCCGCTCCAGCGTCCGGATGGCGTTTCTCGCGCTCTTGTGTGTCGAGACCGCGATGCCTTACGGCGGGCGGATCGAGATCAGCCAAAGCGACGGGCATTGGCTGTTGCACGGTCAGGCGGACAAGCTCAATATCGACCAGTCGCTCTGGGATATCCTCGCCACCAAGGAGGCCCCCTCCGATCTGCGCCCCGCACAGGTTCAGTTCGCCCTGCTACCCCTGATCGCTGGGGACGCAAGACGCCGGGTCATTACGGAGATCACCGAGAGTGAGGTGAAACTGCGCTTTTAAGGGCGCAGTGTCCCGTCACCGGTCACGAGGTATTTGAAGCTTGTCAGCTGCGCCGCGCCGACCGGCCCGCGCGCATGCATCTTTCCCGTAGCAATGCCGATCTCGGCCCCCATCCCGAACTCACCGCCATCGGCAAATTGCGTCGAGGCGTTGTGCATGATGATTGCGGAATCAAGCTCCGCCATGAACCGGCGCGCCGCGGCGAGGTCTTCGGTTAAAATGCAGTCGGTGTGATTTGAGCCATAGCGCCGCACGTGATCCAGAGCCGTGTCCAGATCAGGCACGACGCGGGCGGCGATGATCATGTCCAGATACTCCCGGCCCCAGTCGTCCTCGGTCGCGGGCAGCACCCCTTCGATGCCGGTCAAAGCCGAGTCGCCCCGTACCTCGACACCCGCCGCCAGAAGCTGGCGCACGACGGTCTGTCCGATGGTATCGGCCACATCCTGATGGATCAGCAGACATTCCGCCGCGCCACAAATGCCCGTGCGCCGGGTCTTGGCGTTCATCACAACGCGCGCGGCCTTTTCAGGGTCCGCCGCCGCGTCAATGTAGATGTGCACAATACCTTCCAGATGCGCAAAGACCGGCACGCGGGCTTCCCGCTGGACCAGCCCGACAAGCCCCTTCCCCCCCCGCGGCACGATCACGTCGATGCTGTCGGTCATGGTCAACATCTCGCTCACGGCCGCCCGGTCGCGTGTGGGAACAAGCTGGATCGAGGCTTCCGGCAGGCCCGCATCCCGCAGACCGCGCAGCAGACAGCCGTGTAACGCCTTGGAGGAGTGAAAACTCTCGGACCCGCCGCGCAGGATCACCGCGTTCCCGGCCTTGAGGCACAGGGCCCCGGCATCGACCGTCACATTCGGGCGGCTTTCGTAAATGACACCCACCACCCCTAGCGGCGTGCGGACCCGCTGAATGTGTAACCCGCTGGGCTGGTCCCATGCGGCCATCACCTCGCCGACCGGGTCCGGCTGCTCCGCAACAGAGCGCAACCCGTCAATGATACTGCGCAAACGGTCTTCATCCAGCATCAGCCGATCCAGCATCGCAGCACTGAGGCCCTTGGACCGGCCATACTCCAGATCCTGCGCATTCGCCGCCAGAATTTCGGGGCGCTCGGACCAGATGGACTCTGCAGCGGAGATCAAAGCGGCGTGCTTGCGCTCTGCCGTGGCCACGCTCAACTGCTGGGCCGCCGCTTTGGCCGCCGCACCAGCCCCTGCCATCATCTGCGGAATATTATTCATATCTTTCAACGCCCTACCCTCCGCATTTAAAGTTTTCCAACCCTGTTGTGCCTACAATGCCATATCGTCCCGGTGGATCAAAGCCGCCCGCGCCGGATAGCCCAGCACAGCTTCGATCTCATGCGATTTCCGACCCAGAATGCGCGTGGCCTCTTCCGCGGTATAGCGCGCCAGACCATGCCCCAGCGTATGTCCGTCGCTGTCGGTGATCGCAACCGCGTCCCCCCGCTGAAAACCGCCGGAAATAGCCGCAACACCCGCCGGCAGCAGGCTTTTACCCGCCTTTAACGCCGCAATTGCCCCGGCATCGAGGCTGACCGTCCCTTTCGGTTTCATCGCCGCGATCCAGCGTTTGCGCGCGGCCTGAGGATCGGTATCCGCCGTGAACCAGGTGGCAGCGGCCCCGTTCCCCAAAGCCCGCAGCGGATGCAGCACGGAGCCTTCGGTGATGGCCATCGTACAGCCAGCCGCTATGGCGATCTTGGCGGCCATCAGCTTGGTCTTCATCCCGCCCTTGGAGAGACCGGACCCGGCGTCCCCCGCCATCGCCTCGATCTCGGGGGTGATCCTATCGATCAAGTCAAACCGTCTTGCCGCCGGATCCAACGCAGGGTTGGCCGAATAAAACCCATCCACATCCGACAGCAGCACCAGCTGATCCGCCCCGACGGTCGCGGCGATCTGGGCCGCCAGCCGGTCGTTGTCTCCAAAACGGATCTCATCGGTGGCAATCGTGTCGTTTTCATTCACAATGGGCACAACACCCATGCCCAGTAACTGCTCCAACGTGGCGCGGCTGTTGAGATAGCGGCGTCGGTTCGCGCTGTCGTCCAGCGTCACCAGGACCTGCGCGGTGGTGATCCCATGCGGAGCGAGACCTTCCTCATAGGCGCGGGCCAGCCGGATCTGCCCCACGGCGGCGGCAGCCTGCGACTGCTCCAGCGGAAGATCGGCGGCGGAGAGGTTCAACACCCCCCGCCCCAGCGCAATCGACCCCGAGGAGACAATCACCACATCAATGCCGAATGACTTGAGCCAGGCGACATCCTCCGCCAGAGAGACCAACCACTTTTGCCGTAAATCGCCCGCATTCCGATCCACCAACAGGGCGGAGCCGATCTTGATAACGACCCGGCGGGCCTGCGTCAGGGACGCCACGGTTCGTCCTCCTCGACAGGTTTCTGGCGCAGGCGATCCTCGGTGATCTGCCGCCGCAAGGCCCGGAGCACATCGGTGACACCATCACCGGCGACCCCGGACATCATCATCACATGCTGGCCACTCAGCTTTTCTAAATATTTACAAGCGCTTTCGCGTGCTTCTTCATCTATAGCATCAATTTTGTTCAACACCGTGATGCGTGGTTTATCGGCCAATCCGCCGCCATAGGCTTCCAGTTCCGCGAGAATGGTGGTGTAATCCTCCGCCACCGTTTCGGACGTGCCATCCACGAGATGCAGCAGAACGGCGCATCGCTCTACATGACCCAGAAACAGATCCCCAAGACCGCGGCCCTCGGACGCGCCCTCGATCAGCCCCGGAATATCGGCCACGACGAATTCCGCGTTATCGACCCCCACGACGCCCAGGTTTGGATGCAGGGTGGTAAAGGGATAATCCGCGATCTTGGGGCGCGCATTGGAAGTCGCGGCCAGAAAGGTCGACTTGCCGGCATTGGGCAACCCGAGCAATCCGACATCCGCGATCAGCTTGAGGCGCAGCCACAAGGTGCGTTCGACCCCGTCCTGCCCCGGATTGCTGCGCCGCGGTGCCTGGTTGGTGGCGGACTTGAAATGCAGGTTGCCAAAGCCCCCGTTGCCCCCGCGCGCCAGTTGCACCCGCTGGCCAACCTCGGTCAGGTCACAAATCACGGTTTCCTGATCTTCGTCCAGGATTTCCGTGCCCACGGGGACGCGCAACACGATATCATCGCCGTCCTTGCCGGTGCGTTGCCGTCCCATGCCCGGCTGGCCGTTCTTGGCAAAAAAGTGCTGCTGGTAGCGGAAATCGATAAGGGTGTTCAGCCCGTCCACCGCCTCCGCCCAGACCGAGCCGCCGGTGCCACCGTCGCCGCCGTCCGGCCCGCCATATTCGATGTATTTTTCACGCCGAAAACTGACGCAGCCGCCGCCGCCCGCGCCGGAGCGGATGTAGACTTTGCACAGATCAAGAAACTTCATCGGGGCTTCCTAGCGTAAGCGGCGCTGCGGCTCAATCACAGTTTTTTCAGATAGGTCCAGGTGGGCACGGTTGTATCCCGCGCCACGCTGAAGCTTTCGGCATCCCCGAGATATTCAAAGCCGCAATGGGTCAGCACCCGCGCGGAAGCCGGGTTGTCCTGAAAGACACTGGCGAAAATGGTGTTGTTTTGCAACGGGTTCGCCTCGATCAACGCCTGGACCGCGTCAGAGGCCAGACCGGTATTCCAATACGCTGGCGCCACCCAATAGCCGATTTCTGACTGTGCACGGTCCATCCGCTCCAGAGAAATCAGCCCCATCAACTCGCAGGCGTCCGATTTTGTGCCGTCAATGGCCCAGACGTCTTCGTCGCGGGTATCCTGCAGGGCGCGGTTGATAAAAGCTTCGGTCCTGCCGGGCGGCAAAGGATGCGGGATCGAGGTCGTCATCCGTGCCACGCGTTCGTCACCGCCATAGAGCTCGATCAGCCCCATGTCCGAGCGCCGCAAGGGCCGCAGATCAAAGCGCTCCGTTTCTATCACCGCCTGAACGGGTATTTTCTTCATTTCCATCGTCATGTCCCTCCTCCGAACAGTACGAATAGGACCGAAGCGACGGTCAACGCCGCAAGGGTCCACATAAGATATGGTTCCAGTGCCGTCCCAACCACGGTTCTGGCGATTGCCTCACCTGTAAGTGTCCACAGCGGATGCAGCAGAATCTGGCAGCCGAGCAATACCGCCGCAATGGTTGCCGTTGCCTCAACAACCGGTGTGCCGGGGGCGACAAAAGCGGTGAACCCTCCAACGATCATCGCCCAGGCCTTTGGATTGAGCGGATGCACGATCAGCCCCGCCACAAAGCCCGGCGCCTCACCCGCATCGCGCGTCTCGCCCAGACGCAGGTTGGCGACCTTCCAGGCGAGCCAGATGATATAGGCCGCCGATACGTACTTGAGCGCTTCAAAGACCCATGGGGCCCGTGCGGCCAATTCCATCAAGCCAAATCCCACGGGCCAGATCACCAATTGCTTGCCGAGCGCCACACCGGCCACGAAAGGCAGTGCGGCGCGAAACCCAAAGCGCGCGCCCGTGGCCATCAGGGCCATGTTCGCAGGACCCGGTGTGCCCACCTGCGAGGCCGCAAAGATCGCAAAGCTGGTGACGGCGACGCTCATGATGCCGCCCGCCATGTGCTTTGTGACAGTGTCATCTTTTGCAACGTGACCACAGAATTCAACGCGAGACACACCGCCTGCTCGCGTCGGGTTGGGCGAAACCCGAGCTTTGACAAAACACCGGCGGAGGCACTGTTGCCCAGCATATAGCCTGACTGAATGGGGTCACTGGTCGCTTCAAAATAGCGATCCACCAGCGCTGTTGCCGCCTCAGAGGCATAACCTTGACCCCAGAACGGCTCCCCCAGCCAATAGCCCAACTCCTCGCCAATCGAACAGCATCCGATCAGATCACCGACGTGGGTCACGGCGAAAACCATATCATCCGCGGCATGCCGGGCAAAGAAGCTGCGGGCATCTTGCGCTGAATAAGGATGCGGTACCCGCGTCAACCATCGGGACACGGCCAGGTTGCCGATCAGCTCCGCCACGCACGCGGCATCTGCGTCCTGAAAGGGACGCAGTACAAGCCGGTCGGTATGGATGCAGTTCGACATCGTTCTGGGCCTAACACTTCGGTATGGCAAAAATGAGAAAGGGGACCGGCGGTGTCGCCGATCCCCCTGAATGTGTCATTTCCTTGGGAAAGGGCTTATTCAGCGGCCTCCGCCACCGGCAGGACCGAAATAAACGTACGGTTTTTCAGACCCTTGTGGAAGGTCACGGCACCGTCAACGGTCGCAAAGATCGTGTGATCCTTGCCCATGCCCACGCCTTCGCCCGGCCAGAATTTGGTGCCGCGCTGACGCACGATGATGTTGCCGGGGATGGCCGCCTGGCCGCCATAAAGTTTCACGCCAAGACGACGGCCCGCCGAGTCGCGACCGTTGCGGGATGAACCACCTGCTTTTTTATGTGCCATTTGGTCTCTCCTTAGCCTTTGGCCAGTTCTTTGGCCTGTTCGATCCAGCCTTCACGCTCGATCCGGCCTTTGAACGACAGTTTCTCGTCCATAGCAGCTACGTCCGCGTCGGTCCATGCTGCAATCTGCGCAAAGGAGGTCACACCGCCTTCGATCAGCTTTTTCTCAAGCGCCGGGCCGACCCCTGACAGCTTTTTCAGATCATCCGCGCCAGCGTCTGCCTTCGGGGCCGCTTTGGCTTTCGGGGTCTCTGCCTTGGCCTCGGTTTTCTTGGGCGCCGTTTTCTTGGGGGTTGCCGCCTCGACCGCTTTCGCGGAGACAGAGCCCGCGCCCATCGCCGCCTTGACACCGGATTTACCCGCGCCCGACGCAAGAATGTCGGTGACCTTGATCAGCGTCAGCTTTTGACGGTGACCCTTGGTGCGCTTGGAGGAATGCTTCCGGCGGCGTTTGACGAAGTTGATGACCTTCTCGCCCTTGATCTGATCGACGACTTCGGCCTGCACACCGGCGTCTTTCACAAAAGGTGCGCCCACAACGGGGGCCTCCCCGCCGAGCATCAGAACTTCGTTGAATTGTACTGTCTCACCTGCGTCTGCAGCAAGTTTCTCGACGCGCAGCATATCGCCCGCCTGAACCTTGTACTGCTTGCCGCCGGTTTTGAGGACCGCAAACATGGTATTTCCCTTTTTCAACCGCGTTCTGTGGTCCCCAGATGCATGGGCGTTTCGGCCGCGCGGCCACCTCGAACAGCGCACCCCGCCAAGGGTGTGTATGAATTAAAAAGAGGCCCGACGATCCGGACCCTTCTTGATGAAGCCGCCAGATGCACCAAAGCAACCGGCTTGTCAAGCATCTACCCCCCTAGATTTCATCGCCCGCCGCATTCAGCGCAACCGCGCGGCCCAAGGCATAGGAGAGGTCGCGGTACACGGTCTCAAACCCTTCAAAAAGCGCGGCGTTCAGCGCCTGCCCCTCGGGGCTGGCAGAATAGTCGACATAGGCTTGCATGTCTTCCAGCGGCAGGGGCTGGTAGGCCATCAGTAAAAAGCCATGCAGCCAGCTTTCGGTGTCCGTCCGAATGTCGTCCTGCTGGGCCCATACCTCGTCCAGAATATCCGCGTCAGAGCGGCGCATGAAACGACCGTCTGACAGCCCTTTGTAGAACTGGTAGTTGGCGCTCATCGCGCCGCTGACGTTCCGCTCCAACAGATCATTGACGTCGATATAGTGTGAAACCAGCTGCACAAGGGGGCCGTCGCTGTCACGCAAGGACTCATATATTTCGCGGGCCGCTTCATCGACCTCCGGGTCGGCCATGGCGGTGCGCGCGGCATTCTCCAGCCTCACGATCCGTGTGCCGCGCTCCGAAGTGAAAAATGCCAGCGCCGCTTCGATCTCTTCTTCCTCGAGCCCCGCTTCCAGGGCGGCGCGCACCGTTTCCTCGATCCGCTCGGCGTCATAGATGCGATCAACCTGGCTGGTCCAGAAGGCACCGCCCTGCCCGTTCAGCATGTCGGCGTCCAGCGTCTGCGCGTAGCTCAGCCCTTCGGCCCGCAAGATGCTCACGACCTCCGTCACCTTCAGCGCATCCATCAACAGCGTGACGCGCGCATTGGCCCAGGCCGGCAGCGCGCTGACCGACAGGCAGATCGCAAGGCAGAGGGCGCGCATCGTCAGAGCTCCTGACTGGGGCGCAGCTGGCTCATCGACAGCGCGATTTCTTCATAGCGATCGGCCATGATCTCAAATTGGACCGCGTTCATCAGCGCATAGACCTCCTGCATTTTCGGGTCCTCAAGCGCATCCGCGTAAGCACTGATCTCCTCATCGGAAAACGATTGATAAGTATAGGCAGAGGAGGCAAGCCCATTGATCTGCATGCTCCGCCGCAGTTCACCTTCCTGCCGCTTGAGGCTTTCGCGCAGGTCCGCCTCATCCATCTGCAATTCAATCACGCCCGCTGTTGCAGCCGCCATCAGGAACCGCACCTGCACTTCGTGTATCGCATGAACAGAGGCATCTTCGGAGCCAACCGCCGCATTCAGGCGCTTTAGCTCTTCCAGACGGGGCGAGCCGATCTGGACAAGCCCCGCGACAATCGCCTGCCCGCTTTCGCTTTTCAGCTCTTCATCCTCTTTCATATGAGACGCGTTTTCCGCCACCACGAGACGCCGTCCCAGACCAGAGGTGTAGAACTCCACCGCATGCACAAGCAGGTCGTCGTCAAGCGTCTCGGACAGGATATCGATGGCCATATCGTGCATCAGATCCGGGTCAAAAACCTCATCCACGAGGGTGGTCCATTGCAGACCGAAATCATCCGCCTCAAGGCCGATCATGGCCGGGGCGGTGCTCGCCGTCAGGCGGATGCTCTCAAGCGCGACATCAAAGCCGGTGGCCTCCAGAAACGCCTCCAACCGGTCGTTGCTTTGCGCGACCACGGGCTTAGCGACCGTCAAGCAGACAGCACAAAAAGTGAGTATCAGCATTCCTGCCCGAGCCATTGCCGTCATCTTCGCCTCCTGATTCAGCGCGATTTTCCGCCTTGGCACCAAGATTAAGCCAATTATCTTTCCGAGCAATGAAATTTCCCGTGTATGCGTTCAACCGGCCATTCCCCTCTTGTCAGAGCGCAAAAAGGGGGGCCAAACCTGCCGACCCGAGCCGGCGCGCAGAACGGCCAACCAACGCGGTTCCTAAACCGGCCAATATCGCTTCAAATCAATCTCTTACTGCCGAGAGCCCCTCAGAGCGTTGCGAAAACGTTTCAGGAGGGATTGCAGCCGGAAACGACCGCAGACCGCCGCTTCTGATGTGTTTTCTCCATAGCGGCGCTAGCGTCATTGCTGGGCACGGTCGACGCAAAAGCGACGTCTCAAGGGCTTTGGCAGACCAGGTTCATTAACAGCCAAACACGACGACCCAAAGGAAGCCCCCCCTGCCCCAGATAATTCCCTTCTGCGAGGGCAAAAAGGCGGCAAGCTGAGCTGCACCCCCTAATGATCGGTTTTAAAAGATACCGAAGAAGGCTGCGGCGATCCCGGACCAAAAGGAACGAAACAAAAACAGACCAGAGCGTGAATCTCTAAAACTATCTTTAAAACCAAGAAACGGTCTTGCAGGCAAAAAAGGAAAAGCGTAGTGCAATCAATGGAGGAGAGGTGCCGGAGTGGTCGAACGGGGCGGTCTCGAAAACCGTTGTGGGTGCAAGCCTACCCAGGGTTCGAATCCCTGTCTCTCCGCCATTACCCCTTGATTTCATTGAGTTTTGTCTCAAAGAGACAACTCAACCCATGTTCGAACCCATGCTTCGAAATTGGGTTCATACGGACATATGACGGGTTCTTGCTCACGAAGACGTGACCGCATGTCGCAGCACGCGCAGTCCGTTCCCCTCTTGCCTCTCGACCACACCATGCCTTCGCGCGTGACACATGATGCAAAGTGCGGCACTACTTAGCTATATCGCGTTCAAGTTGTCGGGAGAAATTGTGCGGAATAAGATGGTAGTGTTTGCTGCGTTGTGCGGCGCTTATTTGGCGTGTGCGGGAAGTGCCCATGCCAAAACGTTTGAAGAATACCTTGCCTCGATGGACAGGAAGCCGGTCACTTTTTCTGGCAAGATTTTCTACAACGACAGTAACTTTCGCTTTTACAGCAACGCCGGTGAGTTCTTCACCGCAACGATGGATGCAGGCCGCGAAATTCGGGAACGGATCGAAGACGAGTGCCAAGAAGGCAGCTTTATGATTGACACCGACGAACTTTGTTCGATCAAGGGAAGCGGTTCCGTGGAGATACGCGGAAGCGACATTCGCTTGAGCATTGAAGCCGTCGAAGGCTTGGAGACTGGCAACCAATGAAAGTTGTTCGGATTATCTTTCAGATCATTGTCGGCGTGGTCTTCGGCATTGCCGCCGGGCTGGCGCTATCTCCGCTTTTCGCGGCCATTTCCGACGGCAAGGGCACGGCGGGATTCTTCGTCGTCTTTTTCGTAGTTACGCTATTGGCGGCTTTTGCCCCTACAGTCCGGCGCGCGTTTGGACGGGGCTTCTTGCTCTTAGGCGCGGCAATATTCGCGTTGCCGGTTTCGACATTCATACTCTCCGGGGTCGTGTCGCATGATATGGTCTCGGGGGCCGCAGAAGCCGACAAAGGTTATGCCGCAGCCGGAAGTGTGATCGCGGGCGGCTTGATGACAAGCATCGCCGGATTGTTCGGCTTCGTGCTCGGGTCGATTTCCCTAATTGTCGGTCTGATTCTGTCTCTTGGGGGACGACGGGAAGTCATCATTGTTGAACGCCCCCAAACGCAAAGGGCCGAACCCACTCTACGCCGCTAAAGCGTAGGATGCGCGGCAAACCTCTTGCGCCCTGCTACGGTCCTTCGACGTGACCGCATATAGGGGGCAGAACAAGACGGCGGTTTCTTCCAAACTTAGCACCAAGCCTTCGGCGGCTAGGGCTGCATTCGTGGATTGCGACGGCGACGTGATGCCCACAGCAAGAACGCGGGGCAAGTCCCATCGGCTTTCCGGCACATGGTGCAGGACGTGGTGCAGCCGGTCAGAGACTCTTGGAAGGGCCTCATACGACCAGCCTAGGCGTTGGATCCATCACCGGGGCGGCAAGGGCCGCAGAGGCGCAGAACAAGGGCAAAGAGCGGATGCCCGCCCCCGATAGGTCGGGGTAGTCCGCTGCGGCGGGATCGACAGGCCACACGCAAGCCCAGGGCGGCACCTGCACAAAGCCGTGCATCGGAGCGGGGCGCTTCGCCGGGCTACTGGCCGCAATCCATGCGACCAGCTTTGCAATGTCGGCTGCGGCGGTCACGGGTCACACCTGCGACGCTTCGGCTTCGGCAACGACTTCTTCATTGAAATACGACGAATAAATATCACCGATAACTGCGTCATAGCCTTTAACGGCCTTGCCGACGTTCAACCCTTCATTGAGCATATCCCAACCTTTCGGTGCCCACAGTTCAGCGGCCTTACCGGCCATCATCGTGTGAACGTCCTTGGACATGTTCAAAAGCTGTGCAGGGCTATGGTAAATCGCTGCGGCAATCGGCAGACTGTCACGATAGCCTTCGTTAATACTTGCCAAGCTTTCGGGCGTGCCCTTGTTGTCGCGCACCCATTGGCGCACTTCGGAATACAAGGTATCCGTATTCATCCTTCGGCCCAAGGGTGCCTTCAACCATCTGTCCACCTTCGGCGGTCAGTTCGTCGGCAATCTTGGCGACATGCTCTTGGGTGCGTCGAATATCTGCACCAATGACGTTGGCAAGATCGCGGGCGAAAAGGTGTTTCTGGTATTGGTTCTTGGTCTTGTCACCGGCAACGCGCGACGCCTTTTCGGTCATTTCCTTGATCCGGCCAATCTGGCCTTCCACTTCCTTTTGTATGGACGGGTATTTAGCACCAAGTTTCAGGCCAAGATAAGTTAAAAGCCGAAGCTTTTGCATCGTTTCTTCCTGGCGCCTGACAAGCGAAAGGTTGGACCCAAGATTGCTTCCGATAGTTGCTTTTCCCATAACGTTCATTGTGCCATTCCTTCTTCTTGAATTCCCGCCGATGAAATTAGGCGGATTTGTTGTTCACGTGGCTTCGTTGACCATTCAGCATCTGACCCGAAGTCCGTTACGCGCATGATGCGCTTGGCCTTCGGCATGGGGCCGACAAGCTGGCCTTCGGGCGTGAACCGCGCGACCGAATTGTGAATGATGCTTGGCCGCTTCCCGCGCCGTTCCAGCTTTGCCAATCTGCCCATGAGAAAGCGCGCCATTACGTTTCGCCCCGTTCAAGGGCTTCAAGCCGCTTTTCAAAGTCGCCTTCCGAAACCATGCGACCGATGATTGCGAGCATGTTCACAAGGCGCGACGCGTCTTCTACTTTCAGGTCGCCACAGACGGCTTTTCGGTAAATGCGTGCGGCTTCCCGGCGTGCATCGCTGATCGTATCCAGCCGAACCCGGCTACGGCGGGGCCGGACGGGGGGTTCACCGGAACCGCTTTCTGTTGCTGGCAAATTCAAGGCTTCAATCCGACTGTTTTGACCATTTCAATTACGAAAAGCAGGCTGAATTACCGCCGGTCAAACGAATTCGGACACCCCATGAAAAATAGACCCGTGTGGACGAATTCTATTTTATATCATAGATTTAGGATACGTCCGAAGCCTTCGCCGACACTTGCAAAGATACCATGAAGTATGGGTCAGAACATGGGTTGAAGGGTTTTTGGTAGATACTATCTATAAATATCAACACTCTACGGCGGATAAAATGTCCGCCACTTACTTTGCTATCCCTTGCCCACAGGCCCTACGGCTGGCCTTGGTGTTAGTTCATATCATTCGCCATGACAGCCGGGTATTGAAAGCGCGGTTGCCACTTTTCTTGCGGCACAAACCCCAAGCCGACACGACGCCATGATACGACACAGCGTTTCTTTTCAAAGCTTGCTTTATATTCGGCGGTATCGACGCCCTTAATATCGTCCAGATAGTCGAGGTAACGCGCGAAGGTGCGCATGGGGTGTTCTTCGGTATACCCGTCGTCGTCCCAACTTGTGCGGTAGTAGCTGGCAAGGAACGCGTCGCTGCGCAGCTTCCACAGTTCGTATTCTACGATGCACTGCAACGGGAACGGCGTGTGATCGATCAAGCCGATAATCATGCGTAACGCCATGTCCTTAAGGTGCTTGTCCATGTATGCACCGCCCTGACGCGTATAGACTTCGCCGAAGGTATCGACCATGCGGCGTGCACCGTCTTCCAAAAGCCCTTTGTGGCCTTCGTTCCACCGACGATCATGTGACGTGTGGAACATATCGCGGACAAGCTGCACATACATTGCCATGTGCGAACCCTGCGTAATGAAGGGCGGTTTTCGCCCCGCCGCAGTTTCCGTTTCGATCACGAAGCCGCCGATAAATTCGACAAACTCATTCGGAACACTTCTCAATTCATACGACATGTCTTCGGTCCTTTCTACGGTGGTTGGTTTCGTCGCGGTCGGGAAGGCTTTTAGGGGGTGGACCCACTTAAACACAAATAACTCAATATCTAATATCTAGGAGTGTAGATATTGCAGTTATTGAGTTCTTGAGAGGATATAGGGTCCATCACTTTTGGATTGTGCGGCTTCCGCATTCGGTGGCGCAACTTGATAGACGTATTTATTGTGCGCGGTCTTTGTCACTTGAACGCCGCGACCCGGTAGCGCCCCATCGACCTTCTGCCATTGGTTCGTCGTGATGCCCCCGCAACCTGTGTGGGCAACGGCAAGCGCAATTGCGTCGCGGGTCGTCGCGCCAGCCCGAACCGCTTCAACGACGTGCATAACTTTGTTGTCGAAGCTTTTCTTTCTGGCGGAAGCCGTCTCTGCGTCGGGGTCAACGCCGTTATTCACCATAAGCTTTACGTCGCGGTGCCCCCACACAATGCCACCGTTGACCCTTGCCGCACAAAGAACCGTATCAGGCGCGTCGTTATATTTCGCCAACGTATGCAGCGGGTAGGTCGTGAAACTAGCGCCGAATTGCGTTCCAAGGTTTGTCTTGATTACGAAGACGAAGTTATCAAAACCGCTTTCGGACGCGTCGTCCTTGGTCGCGGCGAACGCCAATCGCGGGGTAAGTGTCGGTCAAATCGAACATCTTCAGACAGGCGACCGTCTTGAGATCAAGCAGAGCAAGACGGGAAAGTACCGTGCGGCAACCTTGAACGGAGCTGTCGTGCGTTTAATGGCCGATTGGCTGGCAGAGCATCCGAACCCAAAATCAGATGCGCCGCTCTTCATCTCCCGCACAGGAAAGAAGGCGTTGAAGGTCACCAGCGTGAATGCTCTAATCAGGGGCTGGTGCGCTGAGGTCGGTTTGCATGGCAACTACGGCACGCACTCCATGCGTAAGACGTGGGGCTACCACCAGCGCGTCCAGATGGATCGGCCAATCCCTCTTCTCATGGCCGCTTACGGCCACGCTTCAAAGGCGCAGACTCTTGAATATCTCTGCATCCAGGATGACGAAATCCGAGACCTCTACGATTTGGAACTTTGACGGCTAGGAAGGCTCTTTGTCAGAAATGGCGTCGCGTAGCACATCAATCGCACGGTGGTAGCGCTGAGCGAGCGAAGCGGCTTTCTCTTTGGGAAGCATTGTGAGACGCGCAGGATCACTGTTGTCCGACAGGTCCGCGATCTTTACTTGCAAAGCTTCTATCGGACCGGAGCGTGCCAAATGTTCGATGCGCTCAGCATAGGTCTGATCACCTTCGGGGCGCTTGGTCACAGCCTCCACAATCCTAATCGTCTCTTCCGTGTAGCCCCGAAGCTGCGGTTTAACAAGGCTATCGATCCGTTGGTCAGGGCCTACAGCGGCGGTGACGGCGACGTGATCGAAACCGATGCCCCGCAAGCGCCGATGGCGCCGATCATTCCGCGCAAGGTTCTATCGGATGTGACCTACGAAGGCTTGCTGCATCACTTCGAAGACGGTGACCCGTCGGTGGGCATCTTTTCCGATGAAGGCGGGCAGATCTTCGGCGGGCACGCCATGAGTAAGGACAACCAGCTCAAGACATCCGCAGGCTTGTCTAAGCTCTGGGACGCGCTTCTCGTTGCGCAGCAGCCATATTCGGCTTCATCCACAAACCTCGTCCAGTGAGGACGACCCCGTTCGGTTTTGGTGTTGGGCGGTTCAGATCATGATGTACCCTCCACCTTCACCGGACGGAACTCAGTGCCATCTGCCCACATGCGGTGGAGCAAAACAGCCAGTTTGCGTGCGACAGCAACAATTGCACGGCGTCTGCCCTTGGTCCGCATCAGGCGCATGCCCCACGATTTGATCTGCGACCCAGCCATCGTGCGCATTCGCAATGCATTGGCCGCAGCGTACAGAGCTGAGCGGACATCTCTATCTCCTGCTCGAGAGATGCGGCCCGGATTGTCATGTTCACCCGACTGATATCTTCGCTGAGTTAGTCCAAAGTGAGCGGCAACGGTTCGTGATCGCTTGAATCGGGCTGGGGCATCGACCGCCGCCTCGAAGGTCAGCGCAGCTATCTGTCCGTCATTCATGGAGCATCTCTCGGCCATATCGCCAACGCTGATGGGCACCGCCAGGTTGTCTCGCAACCAATCATGTAGTGCGGCGAATTCGCAGGCTGAATCGTGGGTCTGGCGGACAAGATCGGAACTGAATTGGGACTGTCCCGCCGACCTGATCATCGGGGTCACTAGCGATCTGGCCAAGTGTAACGCCGGACCCGGCCCCAAGTCTTCACGCACTACGGCCAGAGCCATGTCTGTGCCCGCCGTAAGGTGCCGTCGCCATCCGCGTCGCGCTGGGTCTGGAGGGCCAGACCTTCGTCGCTCACTGTCGAGACGCTGCTGCTGCGGATAGACAAATCGGCATTCCGAACAACAGTGGTTGTCGTACGGCTGCCGTCTGCGTTCAGGATCGTCGTACGGTCTTCGGCGACGTCGGTGATGTCATCACCATCCAGATCCCTTGCCGTACTGGAGACCAGCCCATTTGCGCTGACCGAGGTTTGCGATGAGGTGATCTTTGTGCCGTCCGCATTTGTCTGGATGTCCGTCACAACCACCGATCCCTCGCGCGCTTGCGTAGAGGTCATCACCGCATCTGCGACCCCGTCACCATCAATATCCTGCGCAGTTGTTTTGACGAGCCTGTCTGCACTCTCAGTCGAAGTGGTTTTGCTGAGCAGCGTCGTGCCATCGCCTGCAAAATTTTCAATAGTTCGTGTAACGCTACCATCTGCTTCCAACACGTGGGAATCAACGATCTGGCCGTCAAACACGCCATCACCATCCGCATCCACCTGTGTCGTCGTCGTCAACCCGTCTGCGGTGGTTGTCACAACGGTTTTGCTGCGGAGCGTGCCGTCCTGGTTGCTCGTTGCGACGGTGCGCGTCGAGACACCGGCGCCATCGACTGTGGTGAGATCGGATACGTCCGTATCCACGTCGCCATCGCCATCGCTATCAGCCGTGCTGGTGCGCGTCAGACCATCCGCAGAGGAGACAGTTGTGCTGCTGGCCAGAACCGTGCCGTCCGCGGCCCGGGCCTGATCTACCGTGGTGCGGTCCTGGGTTGTGCCATCGACCGTTACCGACCGCACCCTTTCATCGGCGTCGAAGATGCCGTCCTGATCGAGGTCAACCCAGGTTTCAGAGCTGACCTTATCGCTTCCCAACGCGGTCTTTTGCATCGACCGCACGGACCCATCGGTGTTCGTCGTGGTGATCGTGTTTGCGCGGCTTCCATCAGCGTTGATTGCCGTTGCATCAACAGTTGTCGTGTCGACATCACCATCGCCATCCACATCAGAGGCGATTGTCTTAGTCAGCGCATCCGCGGACTGCGTTTGCGTCACAGTACTGCGCAGACTGCCATCCCCGTTCTCAACCCTCAGAACCGATGTGCTGTCGCCCCCCGCTCCCAGAGTGATAGACAGATCTTCGACTGTCTCGGCTGCGCCATCACCGTCCAGATCCCGACTGATAACTTTGCTCTGCCCATCCGGCCCCGCCGCCATGGTCTCAGACGACCGCAGACTTCCGTCTTGATTGCGTGCCACAGTGCTTTCCGTCCGGCTGTCGTCGTTATGTTCGGTGATGTCATGAACGACAATCAGATCATCCGACCCGTCGCCATCTTCATCCGTGCCCTTCATTCGTGTCAGCCCGTCCGAGGTGATGGTCTCACCAGAGCCGCGAATGATCGAGCCATCTTCAGCCAGATCGTTGATGACGGTGCTGCGGCCGTCATCCCCCAGCGAGGTGCGCAGCTCTTCCTGGTCGAACCAGCCACCCCCTGTAGAGTCCCGCTGGATCGTGACGTCGGACCCATCTGCGCTGGTCGTGGTCACCACCCGACTGGCCACAATCGCCGTCGCCGCATCAGATCCGGTTTTGTTCACGACGGTTTCTATTTTGTTCCCACCTCCATCCGTCACCGTCGAGATATCCTGCAACCGGTCCACCACCCCGTCGCCATCATCGTCATAGCTGTTGGTGATGCGCGACCCATCCGGGCTGGTCACCGAGGTGATCTTGTAAGCCACATCGCCATCCGTCCGGTAGGCGGTGCTGACCACCACGCGGTTGCCGGAGGCGTCCGTGCTCTCCACCTGATCCACCCGGTAGCCCTGCGCCTCCGCCACCAGCGTCGCATTCGCCACCGTGCCCGTCGTGCCGTCTGCGCGGGTGAAGGTCGTCTGCCCGGTGATCATCGAGCCGTCGGGAAGCTCGATCCGCGTTGCGTCCGCCGTCAGGTTGATCGAGGCGATCCCCAGCTCCGCCAGCGTCTTCGCCGTAGTCGAACCATCCGGGTTGGTCACAAGCAGTTTGAAATCCGCGAAGCGGGCATCGCTCGCGTCCAGCACCCCGTCACCGTTGCTGTCAAACACCGCCCTTAACGCAGCCAGATCATCCGTCGCCGTCGGGTCCCACTCGGTGAAGACATACTCCTTCTTCTCCGAGATCGCCCCGTCGCCATCGTCATCGATGAACAAAACCCCATCGCCAGCCCCAGCCCAGGCCGTCCGATGCAGCAATCCCTCAACCCCCGCATCCATAAAAGTCGTGGATTTGGAAAGCTCCGTGATCTCAATACCGTCATCATCGAGATCAAGGAGGAGGGGCTTGCCGCTTCCTTCAGAACTTCCGCTGCCGTCTATAGAAGGATCGTTATCTATAGAACGGGCGTTGTGATCAGATCTTCGGCCAGTTTCTATATCGCCAAGTTCTGTGCGTGACCGCGTTGAGTAACCCCTTGCTTCGTTCAGTGCTTGATGGGCTTCATGCTCAGACTTACCCAAGACGTCCTGCTGGTAGCTTTTAAAATCGCCGGTGTGGGTTTTCCCGCCACCCAAATCGACGGTGATGTCGGTTCCCTTTTGGGCCGCACCTTTAAGCGATTTAACATTAGGATCATGAATTGTTCCTGTAACACCGTCGCTAACGTCAACACGAGTAAGCTCGCCTGTCGCCGACCCTACCGTCCGGTCAAGAAAACTCGCAAAGCCATTTGCAGCAGCTTTTAGTCCAGAGGAAATAGTATCGACCAGGCTAGTGGCTGCGTTTTTCAACCCATCGAAAAATGATTGTGTCTTTGGAACCTTCAGGTCAAAATCTATGGTACCAAAATGATCGACGAATTGCATTGTGGGATCGCCGAGCTTTTGAAATACGTCCATATCTATGTGTTTCGACCAGTCGATATTCGTAAGATCGTCGTCTAGTATCCCGTTGAAGTCTTCTAGCTTCAGACCCTTTGGAGCGCCCAGACCCTGCATAGCTTTGCGCTCACCCAAAAGGAACTCTGCGTGATCCTCGAGTTCTTTAGCGTGCCGCTTGGTCGCGCCGTCGATATCCATATCCATACCAAGAAGTTCTCGTGCGCCCTCGAGACCAATCTCCTCCGCAATATCGTCATAGATTTCTTTTGCCCTCTTGCTCTTTGCAATTGATCCAAGAGCTTTTGCTATTGCACCACCTGAGAAAAACCCGATCGCGTCAATCGCAACCTTCTCTCTATTTCCATCTACGGCAGATCGAACTCTCCCGCCAAAGTCCCGTACGACACCGAGCTCCGCGTCCGTCATGTCGCCAAGATCTTTTGTGGACAAACGGCTGAAAACTGAGTAATCCATTATCAAATACCTTTCGAGCAGTAAGCTTCGACATAATCTCGTAAATCACTCCCGACAGTCTCTCGGTCGGTAGTGGGAACGAACAGCTTGAGTGTCAGGTTTTGGAGCGATTCAAATTTTTTCCCATCCTGCCTTTCCGAATAAGTATGGGCTTTCATTTTCTCCAGTGGACTAAAGATAGTACCGAAGCCGTGCGCATATAGCTCAACTAGATAAAGGCCTCGGAACTCACTTTGCTCAACTCGCCCGACTCGAGTTAGATCGATAGTCAAAATCTCCAGCTTTAATCCGATTGGCTGTGAGTCCGGAAAACTGTATTCAGTCCTCATTTCAAATTCACACCCGTCAAGTGTGGTCAACACTTCTTTGGTACCTTCCAGATCGATACCGACACGCTCGTTCCAAGACAGCATGCGTTCTATTTTTTCGGCCTGATTGGCTGAAGCCTTATCTACGGCAAAGAACGAAGTTAGCAAAACGAACAACAGAACAGGCAGAGGCTTAAAAACTGGTTTAATGGAGAAACCCGCTGACCTCGTGTTGTCAACATACTCATTCAGGCGGCGCCGAGGTCGAATGATGCCTTCTTGTGAACTCGGAAAACACGCTCTCATTTGCATGGGTTTATCCTTGGCATTTCAAAAGCGTAATTCCCACCAAGCTGTCTCATCCCGATCTTCCGAAAGAACCGATCCGCGCGTGCGATCTCGATACCCGCCGTGACGTGATAGAGAATATGCGTTGCCTGCTGCGACCGCGCCCAAACCTCAATACCTTTCGCCAACCGCAGCGCAACCTTCCCTCCGAGCAGCCCATCTGACACTTCTGGCTCCACGCAAAGCGCATTCACCGTGACGATCCGCGCGCCCTCACCAATGAAGTAGTCACCAAGCGCGCAATAGCAGCAGCCCAGCACACGGCCATCCAGCGAGACGACCAGCCCAAGGTGCCGCTCCGGGACTTTCAGCGTTTTGTCAAAAGCCCGGTTGAGCTTCGCGTCGGAGAAAGGGATGTCACCGAACAGGCTCTTCTCATGCACACTCCGGGTCAAAGCACAGACCTGCGTGCGATGGGCTTCCACAGTGCGGGCCGTGGCCAAACCTGCACGTTGCAGACGGTCATCTGCAACAAAGGAATCCACAGCCAGCTCCTTGAAATATATTGTAAAAACCTCCAAAGAGCATTGGTCGCCGTGCAAATGCCAATGGCGAACTCATGGATGCCCACCGATATCGCCTGCGTGCCAAGTTGCTGTCTCTCCAATTGCATCTTCCAATTTGTTGCTTCCTCTATATCGGCAGAAATCAGCCTGTCCCCCAATGCGGCTGTCGAACCTTGATCCAGATCAACGCTGGGGATAAATTCGCGCAGGACTTGTAAGAAGATCGGCCGAAAGGCGAGCGGGCAATTGAAAATCTGGCCTGACGACGGATACTTCGAATAGCGAAGCATAAATCCGCGGATGGGATCTGTTGTGACTGTCTGACGGCGGCGCCTGTGCATCCAAATAGGGCAAATCGATAAGAGAGAGTTTCTGGCTCATGGTAACCACCAAGGAGTATGGCTAGCCCCCAAAGTCCTGCGCCATTTCTGATTAGGGCTCCTGGCATCGGTGGTCGCATGTTGAGGGCCTCATGGGGCGAGCATTATTGTCCTGCTTGAGCCAGTGGATGAAGACGATCTGAGCCTGCTTCGTTGTCGTGAACCACTCTGCATTGAGAACCTCCCTGCGCAGAGTTCAATTGAATTGTTCGCTGTACCCATTCTCCTAAGGTGATCCTGAATAGATGCGGATTGGCCTGATACCGACCTTAACCAACCAGTCCTGCATCGCCTCGGCGACGAACTCCGGCCCATTTGTCTGAGCGAATGTACCCCTAAGTGCAGTGGTGCAGGAGCAGCGGGTAAACGTACCCACCACAAGTGCGATCCCCAACCCCACCCGCCGTGATCAGTCGAAGGACGACCGCAAGAGCTATAAGATGGAGCAGGTAGCGACCGCAATTCGGTCAGATCAAGGAACCTGCCTAGTTCGTAACCCGCATAGGGAGGGTCCCGCATACCGATGGCTTAAGGCACTGCAAAAAATACTAGCAAGCGTCTTAATAAAAAAGAGAAATAGTCATCTGTACATTTATGCTTGAATCCCTGTCGCTCTGCCACTGAAATGAAGGTATGAACCAGCCATCATGCTTGAACAGCCGATCCTTCGCGTGACAAAAGCCCCGGGACGGCCTGCAGACTGGCATGAAAGCGGTGATTGGCATAGATGACGTCCGACAACCCCCGATAAAACGCGATAGTTTGCACAGCCCCTTCTTCAGCCTGCGCCGCCTCAGGCGCTGAAAGCGCTTCGAGCGCGTTACACAGACACCGCCAGGTCTCCACTTCACAATTGAGAAAAAATGACGTGGGAGCATTGGGCAAGGCGCGCAATACAGACTTCTTTAGTGTTGCGGCACCGAATGCCGATCCATGCATGACATATAGAGCCCCCAGCAGGCTGTGAACGGTCTGCAACTGTGGCAGTGCGGCATGGTTCGGAACATGATGAAGATCAGGTAAATCGTCTTTCAGCGCCTCCAAATGCCCGTGCAGGGATAACTCAGACCAGGCACCATGCTTTGCCCTTTCGGTTTCCACGACTCCCATCGCCAGACACGAAACAACTGCGGTCGCTTCAAGCTGCCGCATTGTCAGCTCTTGTTGCAACAACGGTGCCATCAGGGGATGTTCATGCATGGCCATGTGCTGGTGATGTATCGCAGCGCGCAGCCGCTTCCTGACCCCTTGATCTGTTGTCATAGTGCTGTTCCGGAGGCTGGAGACTTCGGCAGTTCCAGAACAAACCGCGCCCCATTTTCAAAAGTCTCGTCGAGAAACACGCGACCGTCATGCAGAGTTGCTATGCGCTGACAGATTGCCAAACCAAACCCGCTGCCCTCCACTTCAGCTTCTGTCACGAGCCGCTGAGACACTTCGAAAATGCGCTTGCTGTATTTTTTTTCAATTCCAGGCCCATTGTCGGTCACAGTGATGCGCACCCAGTCATCCAAACTCGGCTCTGCAGAGATATCAATCAAGGGTGTCGTGCCAGGTTTTGCGTATTTTATCGCATTTCCAACCAGGTTCATAAAAATGCGCGTGATAAGATCCGGCGCGCCCACACAGGCGGGAAAAGAGCCCACCTGCACTTTGGTGCCGCTTGCCTCTATATCGACCCGCATCAGGTTACAGGCGTCTTCGATGACATCGTTCATCTCATAGGGGCTGAACTCAACTTTCTGCTCGCTCAGCAACGACATTTCAAGCAGGCTCGCCGTCAGCCTTTGCAACTTGAGGGCCTGTTGTTCCGCCAGGTCACGATGTTCTTGCAGGCTTTGCAGCTCATAGTCGTCCTCGACCATCCACTGCAGCGCGTTGCTTATCCCGCGAAGGGGGGCCTGAATGTCATGCGCGGCAATATGGGCGAACTGCCGCAAAGAGGAGTTCTCTTCTTTCAGAAGAAGCTGAGATGCGATGATATCGAGAAACTCCTTGAATATCTCGCGTGCCGCTTCGAGTTCGGGCTCTTCCCACGGCAAGCTCTGGTTGCGATGCTCCTCAATCCAGCGTTCAAAAGACGTCCTGGGCCCGAGCGTCGCCCCCGTTTTTTCATCGATCAACAGCTTTGCGGTCGGTTTGCCGGCCCAATGCACCGTACGTGTGACAGGCCCACGAAACCACAACAACTGGCAGACACGGTGCACAATGATCGGCTGAACAAGAATGCCGCAGGCGCTGTCGATATGTTCCTTTGCCTCGGGGTAGTCTTCGTGCAGGGCAATTGTCTGAAACTGATCGGACCCGGACCTGTTCGCCTTTATCCAATGGATCAAATCGCGAATGAACTCCGGCGGAGGGGTCTCTCCGGAGGTGTGCAGATTGACCCCATATAAAAACGCGAACCCATCCGCGCGCAGGAATTTCTGCAGAACGGGCACGAGCGTCTTGATGACATCTTCTACGTCGCCTTTTTTGCGCAGCTCTGACGCGAATTCATTCTCGACGCACCGCAACCGTCTGATCATCTCGGCCGTCTGAGTGCGCTCTTGCTGGTCCAGCTTCAACATCAGAGCAATGCCGATCTCGTTTGCAAGACTCCAAGTATCCGCCGGAACGACAGTCTCTTTCGTGTGGTGGCAGGCAATCAATCCCCAGAGTTTTCCCCTGTTCAGCAAACTGCAGGAGAAAGAGGCGTTGGTTCCGATGTTGCGCAGATAGGCCGTGTGCATTGCGGATACCGACCGGCTCATGACCCAGCTCATATCAAGCGATCCGGCTTCGGACGGCAAAGTCCGGATCCGGAAATTGTCATCTTGCGAATTTCCAATGAACCGGTACGGCACGATGCGCATCAGCTCCCGGACCTGTTGAGGGATATCCGTGTCGGGAAAGTTCAGACCAAGGTAAGAAGGCAGCGTGCCATCCCCGCTTTCTGCAAGAACCGCGCCGGACCAGTCCGGTCCGAATTTATAGATCTTTACACGCGCAAACCCAGTCAGTTCGCGGACAGTGTCAACCGCGATCTGCACGGCGTCATCAAAACTATCCGCCCCCATGATCTGAGCGCAAGCCGGGCTGCACAACCTCATCTTTTTGCGCGCCAAGCTGGCAGAGGGCGACGCGTTCAGAATGAATTCGACAAACCGTCGCCCCTGATGGGTATGGGTGATCACATCGTAGATATCATCGCCGATGGTTTTCTGAGTTTCGAGGATTTCAGGATGTATTTTCTGATTGCGCTCCATCGCGTCGAGCTCTGCGACAATTTCCGGATCAATCTGGCCGAGCCTTTGACCCAAGATCGCATCGAACGGTATCTGATAGACATCGGGAACGTTTTCGGATGCACCGAGAATTCTGTGGTCTGACGGGTCCAAAACCAGAAGCGCCGCGATATTCTGGATCATGCCGCTGAGGTGTATTTCCTCGCGGTCGCAGTTGCTCAAGGAGGCGGCAGGCGCGCGCTTGAAAAACCTTGATAGAGAATGGTCCATGCGCGTCTCCGAAAACCAGGTCGAACTGACCAGTCCTGATTACTGCTGCATTTCCACTAACATTCGGTTAACCAAGGCTTAGACTGCGGATCTTTGGAGCTGCGATCATGCGGGACGTGGAATGAGCTGGCAAGGACATCGCCCACCGAAGACAAATGTCCGCCCGTTCGGTGTCTTTTTCACCCCCAGAGCGGCTGTGCAAAGGAGCGGGCCCGGCACCTGGCATCGCCTGCTTTGGAAGTGCGACGCGGCAATACTGCAGCCTCTTCTGCGTCGATATGCATTGATGTTGTCTACAATGCCGTCAAACGGATCACGCGCGCCCTGCGGCCAGACATCATGAGGTGTAGCCCGCAACAACCTGCAAGAGCTTGAAAGATGTGGCCGCGTCATTCTCCACCACGGCGAGGAATTCTTCCGCCCCCAACCGCAAGGCGGCAACATCGGTGCCCGCCCGCATGGTCAGTGCCCTGGGGACATTGCGGATCAGCCCAAGCTCTCCCACCAGCGTGCCGGGCCCGACCGTTGTTACCAGCTTTTCAGTCCCGTCTGGCGCGGGTTTGCAAAGCTGGGCGGACCCCGACAGGATCATATAGGCGCCATCGGTTGGATCATCGTTCTGGTTGAAAATGACCTCACCGGCCTCCGCGTGAAACCACTTTGAGCCAAAGGCGAGCAGACGCAGTTGCTTGCGGTCGAGCCCGGAAAACATTTCCGTGGCTTCCAAGGCACGCACCTTGCGTTGCAAGTCCGCAGCCGCCGCGCTGTCATCCGCAGTGTCGCGCGGGCTTTCGGCGGCCAGCATCCGGCCTTGCACAATTTCGACATGCACGTCGAAGAGATCGGAATTTTCAAAGCGATCAGCGATGTATATCATTGTGGTCTCCGGCAGCAGGGCGCGCAAGTTGCGATGCACCGCCCCGCGCTGCGCATGATCCAGCCCCGAGAACATTTGCTCAATCACCAGAACATCCGGCCGCTTGATGGCCGCGCGGCTCAGGGCCAGCGGCTCGGCAAAACTCGCCGGCAGGTTGGTCCCGTTCAGGCCCAGAGGCATATCGTAAATCAGCTCAGTCACGGCAGGTTTCAGACCCTGTTGCGCCAGCACATCCGAGACGATCTTGCGCACCTCGTCCCCTCGGCCGCCCGCGCTGTCAGAGATTTTGCCAAAAAGCGCATTCTCCAGCACCGACATGCCCGGGGCGATCTTCTGGGGGTCAAGCGGGGCATATGTGTCGCCCAAAACCTCTTTCAACGCGTCGCCATGGGTCGCTCTCTGGTCCACGATGCGCTGTTGCATCTCCTGGGTAAACGCCGGGCCGATCTGCTCTGCCGAGATCTGGGCCGGCAAGGTCATCAAAATGGCCTTGTCACGCTCACTCAACGCGGCCACAGACCCGGATTTAAGTGCGCGGACAACCTGCACCGACTTTTCAAACATCACCGGGTCCAGCCCAAGCTTGCGGAAAAGCGGATGCTCGGTGCCATCAGTCCCAAAAATCTGGTTCAACAGCTCGATGACATCCTGTGACAATACCAGCAGCCCCTCGTCCAGTTTCAGGCGGCGCAAAAGGGCAAAGAGCCCGGTCTGCCGGGACAGTTCCTGCTGGCTCATCGGACGCTTTAGCGTGGCGAAGAAAAGGTTGCTGGCAACCGGAAGTGCGGGGTTATAGCGCTCAGGATCAAAGCGGTAGACGTATTTCTCCAAGCCCGCCTCTTGCACCGCAGTCCAGACATCCGGGCGGACATCAACGATGTGCTGACGCAGGGCAGCCGGAATACGGTCGTCAAGCAATTGATCCATCGCTTTGCGAAACAACACCCCGTCAAAGCGACCGGCCTCGATCAGGGCCAGCCACCACGTCCGCAGCGCTGCTTGGTCCGCAACGCCCGCCTTTGCGGGATCGAGCCAGATACCGTCAAGCCTATCCAGGCTGTTGCCAGCGGCCAAAGCTTCGCGCGCGGCGGATTGCTGGGGTTGCGTGACAGGTGACAGCGGGCGACCGCGCATCGGCATCATGATATTGTCGCCCAAGGAGCCTTTGAAAAGGACGGGTTTGGCATTCGCGTGCCCGATCCGGTGGGCAATCGTCGCCTGATGCAGGTCGTTCAGATTATGCCCCGCGATGCGGACCTCTCCCTCCATCGGGACAAGTTCCCGGGTCAACACATCCGCCAGCGCCAGCCTGTCCTCCTCGCTCTGGGCGGTGATGGCGACAAGCGCCCCTTGGGGAATCGCCATGGTGATTTGTTCCAAAACCAGATTGCCGTCCACGTCAGCGACCGTCACGTCGCGCAGCTCAAGCGTGCCGCGTAAATCGGGGATGTCGTCTGGCGCGGCGCGCATCAGCCGGTCTTCGATCACCCCTGAAGGCGAAAAACGATCCATCACCGTCTCCCACCGCAGGCTCATGTCCTGCGCCTGATTATAATAGGCCAAAAGCTCTTTCCACGGGGAGGTAAGATCTTTGTAGGCCGCCAGTGCTGCGACCAGTGCACCCAGGGAAACCGACCCCTGTATCACCAGATACCCCCCGATCGAGAAAAAGAAAAACGGTGTAAGTTGCGTGATGAAGTTATTGATAAACTTCATAAAGAACTTTTTCTGGTAGATCTGAAAGCGGATCGCGAAGACATGGCCGAGCCGGTCCGTAATCATCGCAAGCCGGTGGCGCCATCCGCCATGCGTGCGCAAGGCGCCAGCGCCGGCAGCACTTTCACCGATCTCCGCGGCGAGCTGGCGGATTTCCTTGATGCGCGCTTTGTTCAGCAGGTTGATCTGGCGTTGCAGTCTCGGGATCAGCCATGCCTGCAAGGGGATGAGCGCAATGGCCGCCAGACCGAACCAGAAGCTTTGCAAGAAGAGAAAGACCAGAATGGTCAGCATTTGCCCCGCCTGCAAGACCGGCTGGGTCAAGGCATCGCCCATCATGCCCCCCATCGGCTCGGTTTCGCCTGTGACCATCGCCACGATCTCACCCTGCGAGGTCCGTTGGAAATAGGGTTTGGGGAACCGCAACATCCGCGCAATCAGACCATAGCGCAGGCGCCGCAGGAGCCGTTCTGACAAGACCCCCTTCATGGTATTGATCCGCATCTTGAGCAGGCCAAAGACCAGAACAGACAGCAGGAACGCACCGCAGAGCACAGCCAGAAACTGCACCTGCGACAGGGTTAGACCGGCAAATTCCACGACTGTGGACTGCGCCCCAATGGCGTCATTGATGATCCGCTTTGGCAGCTCAAGCGTCAGGAAGAGAAATGGAAACAAAGTCGTGGTGACCGCGAGCAGAATGAACTGATCGCGCTTTGAGTACTTCCAGATGAACTGAAACAGCGTCTTTTCGATGTTTAGCACCCCTACGCGCGGCTCTCTACCAAGGCCGCCCGCGCATTTAAAGACGTTGCGGGGATCACGGCAATAAAAATCAAGCAGGCATAAGGCTTTATCTGGCTCAAATGAGGCGCGGAGCATTACAATCGCCCATCCGTCCACGTCAGGAATGCACACCGCCCATCACGACCGGCGCAGGGAGCTGTCACGAGAAAGGCATTTTTCGGCCCCACCGACGGCCCGTTCGACAGGTAGCGCTGTGGTCGTTCAAACCGGAGATCAGCAATGGATAGGCCATCAGACCGGAATGCACCGCGACGCGAGCGGCTCTTTGAGCTCCTCCGCCAAGAGAGCCGGGCCCGGAGTGTGGCGGCCCGCGAGAATTCACGCGCCTTCGATCAGACCCGTGCTGATCATTTCGACGACCTCAAAGAGATCGCAATGCAGTCGCTGCAGACAGGCACTTGACGCCCGCCTACAGCAAAATCACTTAAAAGAAGGCCTCGGCGTTCAGACCGATGGTCATCGCCCCCACAAGCTCCCCCGTGGCCGGGTCTGTCAGTGAGATGGAGATTTGACCCTGATAGCTTTGCGCACTTTCGTCGAACTCGATCACATCGACAAAGATCGCGCCTGATCCAGCACCGTAGCTTTTGGAATACTTGTCTTCATCGCCCTGCCAGTAATCTGATGTCGCATCACTTGCCGCGACATTCATACCAAGGGCATCCATGACAAAAATCTCGGTTACGCGGCCACCGGATGCTGCAACCTGTTCGCTCAGAAAGGTGGACAGCTCGTTGCCCATCACTTCATCGATCAAAGGCCGGTTGGCCGTGCCAACCTGTTCGCGCCAGGCAGCGTCCCATTCGAGGATTTGCGCCTCGGTGCTGCCCGCTTTCTCGACATTCTGCGCCTTGACTGCGCTGATGACCTGCTCAGATTGCGCCCACGTCATGATTTCCGACTCAACGAAAGCCCGCATTGCAGGCGGGGAATCGACAGCCTGGGCAAGAGTTGCAGCAACGACCAAGGGTGCCGACAGGATAAGTTTACGAAACATGGTTCGGGTCCTTTTAAAACGACGGCCCGCCAAGACAGCATGGCCAATGACCGCACGGTATGCCAAGGGATTTTAATACAAGGTAAAGGCGCTCAGCCTGATGGGCGAAACCCTGTCGCAACAACAAATTTTTCTGAGCTGTCAGCGCGTGACGCGGGCGGTTTTATATTCGATACCTTGGAGAATCGCTGCTTGAGCAGCTTTTGCAACTCGCCCTCGGCCCCGCCTGCCAGCACCTTGGCCACGAAGGTGCCGCCCGCGTCCAGGACATCAAAGGCAAAATAGGCCGCCGCTTCACACAGCGCGATGATCCGCAAATGGTCGGTCTGCTTGTGCCCCGAACTGGAGGCTGCCATATCCGACATCACGACATCGGCCTTGCCCCCCAACCAGTCCCGCACCTGGCGGTCCGCATCATCCGCCATGAAATCGAGCTGGTAAAGCGTGGTCCCGGCAATCGGCTCCATCTCTTGCAGATCGACCCCCAGCACGGTCCCCACCGCCTTGCCCGATTTCTCGCCCAGGGCATTGACGCGTTTGACCGCCACCTGACACCACCCCCCCGGCGCGCAGCCCAGATCGACGACGCGCGCCCCCGGCACCAGAAAGCGGTACTTGTCGTCCAGTTCAAGGATCTTGAAAGCCGCCCTGCCCCGGTAACCTTCGGCCTTGGCGCGTTTGACGTAAGGATCATTCAACTGTCGCTGCAGCCATCGGGTTGAACTCAGCTTGCGCCCGCGCGCGGTCTTGACCTTGACCTTGAGATCCCGCTGCCCGCGTCCGGAGGTGTTCTTGCCCCCCGCTCCCTTGCCGGTTGGTGTCCTGGCCATCAGCGCCCCCCGTCCTCAAGCACGCCATGCGCACTCATCTGCGCATAGAGCAGACCCTCTCGCAACCCGCGGTCCGCCACCGACAGACGATCCGTGGGCCAGCACCGCATCAGCGCCTGAAGGATCGCCGCCCCCGACATGATGAGGGCGTGGCGGTCCTGCCCGATCCGGGGATCGGCCCGGCGCCCGTCCGGCCCCAGCGCCAGATAGGATCGGATCACACGGTCGATCTGGTCGGTGGTCATATGCAGCCCATCCACTTTCGTGCGGTCATACCGCTTGAGGCCCAGATGACTGGCCGCCACGGTCGTAACCGTTCCAGAGGTCCCGACGATCTGAAACTTCTCCTGCGGCTGCGTGTCATGATAAGGGGCAAAATCCGACAGATTCTCTTCAAAGAACCAGCTCATCAATGCGAAGCGGGCCGCATCATCCTCCACGTCGTTGAACTGATCGCGCAGCGTGGCCACGCCCAGAGGGACCGAGATCCAGTCCACCACCCGCGCGGCCGGCAGATCCGACAGCGCCTGTGTAAACCCGGCGTGCAACCGCATGATCGACTTTGACCGCTCGCGCTTGGGCACCTCCTTGAGATCGATCCAGACCAGCTCGGTGGAGCCGCCCCCGATATCCACCACAAGCAGGTTTTCAGTACTGCGACTCACCAGCGGCGCGCAGGAGATGACCGCAAGCCGGGCCTCTTCCTGTGGTTTGATGATGTCGAGCCGCAGCCCCGTGTCGCGCTGTACCCGGCGAATGAACTCATCCGCATTGAGCGCCCGCCGGCACGCCTCCGTCGCGACAAGCCGCATGTTGCGCACTTTGTTGCGGCGCAGTTTCTGCTGGCAAATCCGCAGGGCCTGAATGGTGCGCATCATGGATCCGCGCGACAAACGCCCGGTCTTTTCCAGCCCCGCGCCCAATTGCACGGACTTTGAAAAACTGTCCACCACATGAAAACCGCTGCCTTCCGGCTGGGCGATCAGCATGCGACAGCTATTTGTACCCAGATCAAGGGCTGCATAAAGCTCACGTGATCGGGGCGGAACTGGCGCGGGGCTCAGAGCCGTCGTTTTGTCGAGCGCGCCCGCACCTTTGTGACGCTGTGGCGCCATGGGTTGCGCCTTTCATTTCGAGTTGAGTTTACGCTAACGGCTGAGAGCCCCGGGCGCAAGCATGTGCAGCATCACGGTCCAGTGGAAGGTCAGATACTTTTGACACGCAAGGCACACCTCCGACCCACTGGCAGGAAAGCGCGATCAACAACCCTATGCGCCAGCCTCCAAGATTGGCCGTTTTGAGCCCGTCTTACCAGATGCTGCGCTGGCGATAAGCGACTGGTAAGACGCCGGAGGAACAGCCTTTGCGCAAGAAGCGGGTCGGCCAGGGCAACCGTTTTCAGTAGGCAATTCCCGAACCTCAGCAGATGGAGATGGGAATGCTTCTTGACGGAAAGACGATAATCATAACGGGTGCGAGCAGTGGGATAGGTGCCGCTGCCGCCAAGATCTTCGCGGCTGAGGGTGCGCGATTGGTTCTCGGTGCACGCCGCAGCGAGTTGCTGCAGAAGATCAAAGACGAAATTTCCGCCGATGGTGGCGAAGCCGTCTTTGCGGCGGGAGATGTTGAGGACAGCCACTACGCCAGAGAACTGGTGCAGCTTGCTGAAGCGCATTTCGGGGGCTTGGACGGTGCTTTCAACAATGCTGGTGTGACTGGCGATATGGGGCCGATCCCCGACATGCAAGAAGACAACTGGCACAAGGTGATGGCAGTCAATCTCAACAGCGGCTTCTACGCGGCAAAGCATCAGATACCCGCAATGCGCAACCGCGGTGGCGGTTCAATCGTCTTCACGTCCTCATTCGTCGGTCACACGATAGGTCTGCCTGGAATGGGGGCTTATGCTGCGGCAAAGGCGGGCCTGATCGGTATGACTCAGGTCTTGGCAGCGGAACATGGACCCGAAAAAATCCGTGTGAACGCGCTTCTGCCCGGAGGCACTATGACACCGATGGCCGGAGACGATGCCAACTTCCATGAGGTTGTTCGGGACTTTCACGCGCTCAAGCGCATGGCGGAGCCGTCCGAAATTGCGCGGGCTGCCCTCTTTCTGCTGTCCGATCATGCTTCTTTCGTTACGGGCAGTGCCATGATCGCAGATGGTGGAAACTCGATAAACAAGCTGTAGAGCAAAAAGCAGACATGGCGTATCTGCGGCGAATCCGGCTTGGGAGGTTTCGAACGTCGTTAAAGTCGATGTTGAAACCATTCAGCCAGAGGAGAGATACCATGAAACGCTACGTTGGAATTGATGTCGCCCAAGAGC
>NZ_JACNMO010000027.1 GCF_020622345.1 Roseobacter weihaiensis
ACTCGGCGGTGCGGGGCAGGCGGCAAAAGCAACAATGCGGTGGACCGGCGCAAGTGAACGAACGGCCAAGAACTGGATATCCGGTTCATATGGTCCGACAGCCGAACATCTGATCGAGCTGATGAGAAACTCTGATGCCGTATTTTTGGCGGTGCTCTCTCTTGCGGGACGCAGCGAGGCGCATGTGTTTGCCAGCCTCGATGTGGTCAGAACGGAACTTGAAACCATGCTGCAGGCAATTGGTACGCTTCAAGAGCAGGGACACCCGATCAGAACAGGGAATTGACCAAAATTTCGGATTTTGCGCTTGAATGGCAGTTTTATGGGGTCATGAATGGCAAAACCATATACAATGCCGAAATCTGGGTTGAATGAATTCAAAGGCTTACAAAAGTGAAATGGCAATACTATGGGGCAATCTACATAACTGTGGATGCCCCCATAGTCTTGCCATTTTGACCCTGAAAACTGCCATCGTCCATTTTAGCTTGCTGGAACGCAATTTCTTTCCTAGCCCGAAGGGGCTTGGGTACTCAGAGTTGTACACGAACAGAATGGCGCATTGGTATACGGCGGATACCCACTTTGGGCATGAAAATATTATCACGTTCTGCAATAGGCCTTTCGCCAATACCGACGACATGGATGCCACCATGCTCAAGAACCTTGCGGACCGTGTGGGACCAGATGACGATCTGTGGATCATCGGCGACTTCGCCTTTGGTCGAAAGGCAAAGGATGTCCCGTTTCTGAACGAGGTCTTCAACCAACTACCCGGAGCGCGCAAGCACCTGATCACTGGCAACCACGATTTCCAGCCCACGCTGGAACTGGGCTGGGATACTGTTTCGCCATTCATCGAATTACGTGACGGGCCACAGAAGCAACTGAATACCCTGTGCCACTATCTCCCTGTGGTTCGTGAACATTACGACATTCGGGAGCTCGCTGAGACCGCACTCTGGCAGGCAACAAGGTATGCGGTTGACGCCCTGCAGCCTCTGAGAGTGGCCTCGAGTGCCAATTGCACGGCGTCGAGACTGTCGCAGCATAAGATTGCAACGAGCCGCAGGATGCCAATCGCAGCCTTGTACCGCGTGACCTCGTGATTACGATCAACCCGACTTGATATCTGAACATTTCAGGGCATTGGACTTGCCGCCAAGACCGTTTAGAAAGACGGTGGCCGCCCGAGCAAAGGAACCTGCGCCGATGTCGAAAGTCTATTCTCTGGTTGCATTTATAATCATATGCAGTTTTGCCGCGCGGGCGGACAGTCTTGCAGCTGACGCCAAGGCAAACGAAAAACCCGAAACGGCAGCAATTGCACAAGAAGTGGATCTGGAAGCGGCTGAGAATATCTTTCACAAATCGTGCCGGGCCTGCCACGGCAACCAAGCCCAGGGTGTGGCCAGCTACCCAAAGCTTTCCGACAAGACGCCGGAATACATTGCAGAGAAACTAAGAATATACAGGTCTGGAGAAAAGATCGGTCCGAATTCCATTCTCATGATCAGCCATGCAAAAAAGCTGTCCGACGAGGATATCGCCAATATCTCTGTCTACGTGGCCACGGCCTTCGACTGACACGACAATCTTAAAGCCCCGCCGCAGCAAGAGATTCTAACAAAACGAGAAATTCGTTGACCGGTCGATAAAGCGAGAACTATGGTTAATGCCTTGGTCAGCCGGGATGGAGAATGAGCCGTGAGGCCTTCCCGGTCGGACTTTGAATCGACTAATGGGAGGAAAACATGGGTCACGTCACGTCTTTTTCGGCGCTGCCGCTTGCGGCTGCACTACTTGCTGGTACGGCTGTCTTGTCATCGCCGGCTTTCGCACAAAATGGAATGAATACCACCAGCCTGCAGCATGAGGTTGTGCTCGACGGTTTGGACAATCCGTGGGACATGGCTTTTCTGGAGGATGGCACAATGCTGTTCACCGAGAAATGCTCAGGTCTGTCCGTGCGCTTGCCAGACGGCACGGTCAATGCGCTTTACGGTGTTGGTGATGTCGAGGGCTATGCGTCGAACGGCTCGGATTTGTTTTGTGAGGGTCAGGCGGGCATGATGGGTGTCGCCTTTGATCCGGACTTTGGGAACAACCGCCGCATCTATGTTTATGCGACATCCAATCTGTCGGATCCGCACACCAACCGGCTGATGCGTTTTACGCTGAGTGAGGATTTCAGCGCAGTTTCTGATCGGGTGGATATCGTCGATGACGTACCCTATAAGATGGCCGCATCAGACCATCCCTTCGGCGGCCCAGGTGCCCATAACGGGGGGCGCGTGCGTTTTGACGCGAACGGCCATCTGTTCCTGACCACGGGTGATACACACAATGGCGAGGTCCCGCAGAGCCCGACGATGATGGGCTCAAAAGTGCTTCGGATCGACACTGACGGTAACGCGATCACCGAAAACAGCCCGCCGGAAGGTTTCGACACCAGAACCTACACCTACGGCCATCGCAACGTGCAGGGGATTGCCTTTCACCCCGAGACGGGGGCGGCGATCACTGCGGAACACGGACCCTGGCACTCCGATGAAATCACGATCCTTCAGAATGGCGGCAACGCAGGCTGGGACCCGCGCCCGAACATGGCCGGGCGCGGTGACTGCCCGGATGACTATTGCGGTTACAGTCCGAACCAGGAAGATGGCATGAATCGCTACGAGCGGGCGGCCTTTATGCCGATGACCGATTTCGACACCTATCCGGACGCCATGCCGCCGATCTGGAACAACAACGGCTGGTCGCAGGGCATCTCATCGGCCGCGTTTCTGGACGGCGAAGCTTGGGGGGATTGGGACGGTGCGATGGTTGTCGGGATTATGGGCATCGGTTTCGGCGGAACGCCGATTGGCCAGCGGATTGATGTGATCCAGTTCAATGATGACAATACGGATGTCGAAGACGTGACAGAGATGACACTTCCCATGGATACGGGGCGTTTCCGTTCGGTGGTTATGGGTCCTGATGGCAGCCTTTACACGTCCATCGACGAAGGCACGATCTACAAGCTTACCCCCGGCGGCTGATTGTGAGGGTGAGCACGCGGCGGCGTCGCGCAGGTTAGTCTCCGATGACCAGTGCCGCGGGAATTTCGAAGCGCTGGTCATCCACCCTAACGTGGTAGAGGCCGTGGGACAGCCGCCATTCCGTGTCGGTCCCCGCGCCCGACATGGTCGCGTTGCCGCGCAAGAACTCCCCGTCCGAGAACTGTAGCGTTCGTGCGAAGCCGTTTGTGAATGTCACAACGACTGCGGCGCATCCACCAACACGTGCGACTGCAGCGCTGCACGTCCCAAGCGACTGCCCAACGTCCTGCGCGCAGAGGACCTCGCCGATTGCGTTAAAGTCTTTCGATTTGGCGCGATCAGTCGCCGCGTCCATGTCGGCGGCACTTGCGTCCGGAAAAACCGCAATCAAGGTCAATGCAAGAGGTCGTACGATACGCATCGTTTCGCTCCCGGGATTCACTTGATAACAT
This sequence comes from Roseobacter weihaiensis, assembly GCF_020622345.1. GTDB lineage: Bacteria > Pseudomonadota > Alphaproteobacteria > Rhodobacterales > Rhodobacteraceae > Roseobacter > Roseobacter weihaiensis. Next base: position 3,500 of record NZ_JACNMO010000027.1, read on the forward strand.
GGCAACATGTCAATCCTTCGGCAAGAACCTGAAGCCAAGGCCTGACGGCCGGTGGGCCCCTTGCAGCGGACACTATTGCTGTCAAAGCGCTGGGACCTCTAACAAATATAGGTATCAGGACGCTAAGGCAGCAACGCCCTGGAGGCGTAACGACCCTCCGCAGAGGGCCGTTTGCGCGCGCCGACTTGGACGGCGACCGTCACAGTGTTGTACTGAAACCCAGAAAGCGGCGAGCAAGCGGCTGATGAGCGTGCGTTGGCCACACTTGGGAGATCAGACTGCCAATCGTGAGATCGTAAATCGCTGATCGGGGATAACGGTTCTTGTGACAGCGATCTGGGGCGCTTCCTTTGGTGCCAATCTCACCGATCGCCGTTCTTCATGCGTGGGTTCCCGATGTCGTCGCACCCTCATGTCGTACAAGCTTGCCGCCACCTTGCTCATCCCCAGGTTTTGCCCGCTCCCATGTCTTGAATGCGTCGAAAAGCTATCTTACCACGACAGCAGGGGATGCGCCGCCCGCCATTGAGCAGGCCGCCGGGTGTGAACGCGTCAGAGTTATTCATTGCCATCCATAGAAAACCAGTATCAGTGGTGCTGCAAAACCTTGTCTATGTTGCATTTCTCCAAAGCACGCTATCCTTATCGCTTAAGAAGCGAAACAGTGGGGGCATTGGCGCTTTCACAGGGGAGGATAAGATATGACTGTCAAGGCGTTTTCAGGCATCGTAGCCAGTGCAATTATTGCAACCTCAGCAGGTGCAGAAGAAGGGTTTCCAGAGCGCCCGATCAACCTGATCGCGCCCTTTAACGCCGGTGGTGGCACAGATCTGTTGTTGCGCGGTTTTGCCCCGCATTTCGCTGAAGCCATTGGGGGGGACGCCTTCGTATCAAACATGGCTGGCGGATCGGGCACCGTTGCGGCCTCTGCCTTGCAAGGCCAGAGACCTGACGGCTATCAGCTGGGCTATTTTTCGATCACGGTTTCGACGATTCAGCCACAGATCAAGAATGTGCCATATGATGTCGACAGCTGGACGCCAATTTGTTCCGTTGCCGCATCACCGACCCTGTTGTTTACCAATGCCGATACGCCCTACATGACCGCTGCGGATGTCGTAGAGGCGGCAAACGCCAACCCGGGCGAGCTCGTCTATGGGTCCTCTGGTCCGGGGGCTATGACACATTTGACGACCGTGGCCGCTTTTGCCGGTCTTGGCATCATGGACAAGCTCAAGCATCTGCCATTTCAGGGGTCCGGTCCTGCGGTGAAAGAACTGACATCCGGCACAATTCAGTTCTTTGGGGATACCGAAATTCTGATGAGCCGTGGCGATTTTCGTCCGCTGATGGTGTTCAATTCAGAACGTCTTGAGACATATCCGGACGTGCCGACAGCGACAGAGGCCGGCATTGCAGCCCCGCTGAACGAACTCTATCTTTGGGGAGGGTTGTTTGCGCCAGCAGGTCTGGAACCGGCTGTCACGGCAAAGCTTGAAGCGGCCTGTGAGACGGCCGTGGCCTCCGAAGGGTTTCAGGAGTTTGCCGCGAATTCCGGTACGGTCATAAAATTCCGTGGTGCAGAAGAGTTCGATGCGTTCTTCCGTCAGCAATACGAAGCGAACGGCGCGCTGATCGAAGCCGCCGGTCTTTAATGGGATAGGCCTAAGGGGCGGTGCCAGAGTGGCCTGCGCCCCATGCCACTTATCATAGCATGACACGCATTCTTAATGAGCGGGTGATGGTCCTGCTGGCCCTGTTTCTTGTTGGCGGAGGGCTCTACGCCGCAACCTTCGGTCAGAATTACTCCAGTGTGGATACCGCACAATCGCCGGTCTTTTTTCCGCGCATTGTTCTGACACTTTGGATGGGGTTGGCGTTGATCGCATTGGTGCAGGCCATCCGCACGCAGTCAGATGCGGCACCGGTGGCAAGTTGGTTGCGACTGGGTCTGTTGTTGGTGGCGGCGGTGATTTACACCAACCTGATCGGACGCGAGGGGTTTTTCCTGCCATCCGTCGCCTTTGCCGCGATCAGCCTGCCGATTTTCGGGATCCGCAATCCGGTGGCCGTCGGTTTATACGCGATTACCGTACCCGGCGCGCTTGTGCTGTTTTTCAATTATTTGCTGAGCATGCCGCTGCCGGTGTCACGCTTTACGCACCTGTTTTAGGACCCGCTTATGTTGTCTTCGCTGCCCGATGCTATTGCGATCCTACTCACGGTCGAGGGTTTGTTGGTTCTTGTCATGGGCACTGTTCTTGGGATCGTGCTGGGGGCGATGCCGGGTATTGGGTCGACGGTCGCTGTCGCAATGGTGTTGCCGTTCACGCTCACGATGGGCCAAGCACCTGCCATACTCTTGTTGCTGGCCGTCTATGCGGGTTCGGTCTATGGCGGATCGATTGCGGCGATCCTGATCAATACACCCGGAACACCGCAATCCGCAGCCACCTGTCTGGATGGCTATCCAATGGCGCAGCGGGGGGAGGCTGGTTTGGCCTTGGGATGGGCGACCATTGCGTCCGTCGCGGGGGGTCTTGTTTCGGCTGTTGTCCTGATCTTTGCCGCGCCACAACTGGCCGCTTTCGCGCTGGAGTTCGGCCCGATTGAAACCTTCGCTCTGATCCTGCTGGGGATGACATGCATCGTGTCGGTGTCCACCGGGTCCGTGATCAAGGGATTGCTGGCCGGGATGATCGGCATCTTTTTGTCCACTGTAGGGGGTGACCCCATCATCGGAGAGATGCGGTTTACCTTTGGGCAATGGCAGCTTTTCGCAGGGTTCAACCTGCTGGCAGTTGTCATCGGCGTTTTTGCCTTGTCCGAAGTGTTGATGAGGGCAAGTGTGACGCTGTCGCAGACGTCCGAGCTGATTGACTTCAAGGGCATCGTCCTGCCGAAATTCGCGATGTGGAAAGGACGGCTCAAGAACCTTGGAAAGTCCGTCCTGATTGGCAATCTCATCGGGGTTTTGCCCGGTACCGGCGCGGCGACGGCGGCCTTTATTTCCTACGCGGAAGGCAGGCGGTCATCGCCGAACGGCAGCCACTATGGCACAGGTGAACCCGACGGTATCGTATCGTCGGAGGCTGCCAATAACGCCGTCACCGGGGGCGCGTTGGTCCCCACAATGGCCTTGGGCATTCCGGGCGATGCCATCACGGCCGTTATGCTGGCCACGCTGACCTTGCATGGTATCACACCGGGGCCAAAACTGGTGGAAGACAACCCCACCCTGATCGCTGCGATTTTCACAGGATTTTTCGTGATTAACCTTCTGTTGTTGCCGCTGGGTCTCATCTTGTCGCGTGTCGCCGCTCCGATCTTGCGCGTAAGAGAGGCCTATATGATGACTGCCATCGTCCTGTTGTGCGCGGTTGGCGTGTATTTCGTGCGCGGCAACCCGTTTGATCTATTGGTGATGGGGGCTGCCGGTGTGATTGGATTTATTCTGCGCCGCCAAGGTTTCCCCATGGCACCGCTTGTGATCGGCATGGTGTTGGGGCCGACCTTGGAAATAACATTGCGACAGGGTCTGATCCTGACTGACGGTAGCTTTGCGGCATTTTTCGTGGGCCATCCCATTGCGCTGGTTCTTGGCATGATAGCGGTGGTAGCACTGCTGTTCCCGCTGATCCGGCATCAATTGGCGGCCCGTCAGTCGCGTGAGAGCAAGGTGTAGTATTGTTGTATGAGGCAGAAACGAGCCATTTGGCCTTGCCTGCTTAACGAAAGCTGCACTGCGGCATCAACGGTCTTGGCGGAAAGGCAGGCTACGGCAGCCGTGCGCAATACGGTGACATGGTTATCGGGCAAAGCTCGTTGGCGGTGAATATAGGGCGCGGCGCGACCAATGGTGCCTTCGCCGGTTCCGTTGACTAGGACGTCGCCATTCTTGATGACAACTCGGTCGCTGTTCGGTTTCCTGACAGAATGACCCGGTTGGTGCGCACGTGCTTTGAGTTAACCACGAACAGGCCCTCGTCAGCATACTTGGGTTTCCGCCCGCGCGCATTTATTGAAAGGAACGAGCCAAGCTCTTTTGTTGCCCCCGTGGCTTTCACAGGGTCTTCGACCTCGACAAACAATCTTCGTCTAGCGAACAATCTCAATCAGCTTGCCAAAGCAGCAAACAAGGGTGCGCTGCCCCTGTCGCTCGATGCCGAAGACGAACTGATTGCCACCTGCGCAGCGGTGCTGGCAATCCGTATGGAACTGATGAAGGCGATTGGCTATGAAAGCGAGGAGCGCTCATGATCATGGTAGGTAACCAACGCGGCAACGGCCTCAAGCTGGCTGCTCACCTGATGAACGACCACGACAATGACCATGTGGCAGTGCATGAGCTTCGCGGCTTCACGGCTGAGAGCCTGCGCGGTGCTTTCCAGGAAGCCGATGCGGTCTCCAAAGGGACGAAATGCCGACAATATTTGTTCTCGCTGAGCATCAGTCCGCCTGAGACGGAAAAGGTCTCACCCGCCTGTGCGTCTGGAGACGAAGGCGTAAGGCTTGGTCTTGAACGCCAGGGGGCTGCAAGCCCCAAAAAATGAAAAAAAACGTCAGCCCGTAAAGGCTGGCTGACGCGCCACGGAGGACAGGTACAATTCGATGGCTTCGACCACTATCATCGAGCACGAGCTGACTTCAGGCGGTCTACAATTCTAATACCAGGCGACTAGTCTTTGAGAAACCCGCCCCTTCGCAACTAAGCCGTTTTTGTGCTCTACTTCTTTGATAGTTAGAGGATTTTTCATGGCACGCATCGCGAATCCGGTCTTGTTTTCTAAGCAATTTGCAATCGACCCAAAGGCGCTGGATGGTGCTGGGCTGATCGATCCGTTCCTTACTGTCGATACGCAGCTTTTTATCAATCCGGTCTTGTTGGAAAAATCCTCAAAAAAGGTCATTGCGAAAGATGGCATCGCTGCATTTTGTAAACACTTCTCAGATTTTGTGCGTCTGCTAAGTATCTGCAAACGAGAAAATGATCCGGCCTGGAAAGCGGCATGGAAACTTCTTGATCTACAGGAACCCCCGGAGAACGGACTTGGATATGGTGGCAGCGGTACGTCTGGCAGTTCAAGACCTGACCGCATACGCGCCGCGATGATGCGTACCGCTCGAGCGATCATCGATCTGGGGACAACGGACCCGGAAATGATCTCGCTGACGGGCTTCTTTGAGGAAGAAGTAGGCCCTAATATTATCAGCGATTTCACGACACGGGTAATCACACCGCAACTGGTGCGGATTACCATAGATTTCTGCAAAGCTCATAGGGTAACGGTTCATAAAGTACCCGATGGCAACGGCATCGAGTTGCCGAAATACACTACTCCGAACGGCAAGGACAAATAGATCATGTTGGTTCCGCGTGATATTATGCGCGATATTCCTGTTGCGAACGATTGGTCCGATATCGAAAAGGCCGCCTAAGAAAACCAGAAGATCAGGGACCGCGTTAACGCAACGCTGAGTGGGATCACCAACCCACGGTCAGTGATCGCAAGTTGGCGCTGAAGCGCGCCGCGCTAGAGTCGTCCGATACCTTTGAGAATTTCTTAGAGGCCGCTAAAGAGCATACGGCAAGCTATGATCCATCGCTAGATGCTCTTGGCTACTACAAGATCAAGGCGATTCTGTCGGGTGATACAACTGCGCTTAAGACCGGCAAAGACTACGACATCGACGGCGGACCAGAAGCATTGCGGGACTTTGTTCTAGCTACCGTGGCTATGTTCCAGCATCACGTTGAGAAGGGAAATCTTTTGGAAGAACTTTGGGTCGGTAATGAGCCGAAGAAGGAATGTGCTGCTCAGCTCATTTACTGTGCGCTAGCAGACTGCTTTTGCATGGCAAACAATGTCGATGTTTCACCCGAGGCGAACATGGGCGGCGGCCCCATCGATTTCAAATTCTCCAAAGGTTACAACGCGCGGGTACTCGTCGAGATGAAGCGTTCGACTGGCACTGTGGTGCACGGCTACGAGAAGCAGCTTGAGATATACAAGGATGCTTCCCGAACCAACTACGGCATCTTTGTAGTCATGGACTACGGGAAGCTTGGATTAAAGCTTGCCAAGATCAAAAAGATTGACCTGCTCCCCTGAAAAGTTCTCGATTTGAGGTTAGCCTGTTCTCCAACTGAGGAGACAGACGATGAAGAGAAGCCTTCAGTGAGTTGGAATGGGACCGTGGCCCCAGTGGGGCCGCGTAAGCCCATGGAAACAAGATCATTGGCATCCTGAAGGAACCAGCAACGCGATGCTAAAATGGCAGGAAGATCGCAAAGTCGGTTGGCATTACATCGCGCCGGGCAAGCCCATGCAGAACGGTCTGGTCGAAAGCTTCAATGGCCGAATGCGCGACGAATGCCTGAACGAACACCTGTTCGACAGCCTGCGCCATGCCCGCAATTTAGTGGCGGCATGGCGCGACGACTTCAACCACCACCGCCCTCATTCCAGCCTCGCTGGCATGACACCAGCAGAATATGTTAATCGGTTAAAAGAGGGCCAAAACCTGAACAGAGCTAGCGTAAAATAGAGGACTCAAAGTGGACAGGTCACTTCCGCGGAATCGAGTAGGATAGGCCTTTTGTTCACTGTGTAGCGGAAACCGGCTTCCAAGAGTCGAAGGGCGTCGAGAATGGAGGATTTTCCAGAGTTGTTGGGGCCAACAAAAATATTATCTCGTTGAGCACGTACCGAGAAGTTTCGTAGCCTCTTGTAATTTTTGAAACTTGATGCTCGTTATGCCCCCCAACTCAACGAACGGTACCTTTTCAATATGTTGCGTTGCCACCTCGGCAGCCTTCAATATATTGTATGGTATTAGTTGCAGCAAGTGAAAGCTGTTGAAGATGTATACACCAGTGACGTGAGTTTCTACGCATTCGCATCGGAGAGCTATCCATCTTCGACAAGATGGCGGAATCGAAACCGCGCATGGTTAGAGGCTGACCAATCTAGCATTGTCTCGGCATACGAGGCGCGCATTCAGCGTCTCCAGCATGACAAGCGTCTGGCTGAGGATCGTCTCAAAACTGCGAGTGTTCCAGCGACCTCCTTCGAGGACACGTTCGAACACGCGCTAAGATTTCTCGCAAAACATTGGAAAATATGGGAAATTTGTCATCTCGGCTTGCGCCGCACGGTGCTGTGTATGGTATTTGCAGAGCCCGTTACCTGCTGCCGAAAAACAGGTCTTCGAACCGCGAAAACGACCTTACCTTTCAATGTGTTAGGGAGCTTTTCCGCATCGAAGTGCGGTATGGTGGAGCCTAGCGGGATCGAACCGCTGACCTCCTGCATGCCATGCAGGCGCTCTCCCAGCTGAGCTAAGGCCCCATGAGTGCCGGTCGGGACCGGCACGGGTTGGATCATCAGATCCAATGCGCCGCTGGATAGCGGCAGCGCCGGGCGGGATCAAGAGGAAAATCGAACCGCTCGTGCCCCAAGATAGAATTAGCTGTCGTCGTCGTTTGCTGCGACATCCGCAATCTCTTCGAGCGGGACGTTATCATCATCATCGTCGTCATCATCGAGGATATCATCACCCAGATCGACATCGACGTCCTCATCCTCGAGAACCGTGTCTTCCTCGTCCGTTTTGGCCTTGGCCTTGGCAGAGGCCGCGTCTTCGGCATCGGCGGCAATCATGCGCGATTTCGACAGGTCAACTTCGACTGTTTCGCCGGTGTAGGGGCTCACAATCGGGTTTGCGTTCAGATCATAGAAACGTTTGCCAGTGGTTGGGCAGAGGCGCTTCGTTCCCCATTCTTCCTTGGGCATGAAAACCCCCTTCGAATTTGCTGTTCAGGTGTAGATGATTCAGGCCAAGTGCCATATGAGGCGGTGTCTGTAAAGGGCTGCCGCGCTCGGGCTGCCATCACATCCTGCGAATAGCGCATCAGGAGGGACCATATGACCGATCCGCACCTGCCCGGTGATCCACCGATCCCCTTGGTGTTGCGCCGTTCAGGGCGCGCCAAGCGAATCTCTTTGCGAATTTCGCAGCTTGATGGGCGGGTGACGCTGACGTTGCCAAAACGCGTCCCTGAGCGCGAGGCGCTCGCCTTTGCGCGGGAGAAAGAGGCCTGGATTCGCAAGCATCTTGCAGCGCGCTCAGAAGATGTCGAGGTTGTTGTAGGCGTGACGATCCCGATTGGTGGAAAGATGCACCGGGTGGTTCAGCGGGCAGGGCGGCGTGTGGTTTTTGAACCTGGCCAGGTCTGCGTGCCGGGGGCAGCTGACCGCTTGGGCAAACGCTTGGGGGCGCATCTGAAGACCGTGGCGCGCGCCCGGCTGGCCGAGGCGTCGGATCACTATGCGGCGAAACTGGGCAAGCCCTATCATGCCATCACCTTGCGCGACACCCGGTCACGCTGGGGGTCGTGCACCGCGCAGGGACGGTTGATGTATTCCTGGCGTCTCATCCTCGCGCCGCCGGAGGTGCTGGACTATGTCGTGGCCCATGAGGTGGCGCATCTGGCGCAGATGAACCACTCGCCGGCCTTCTGGGCCGAGGTGGAACGTCTCTACGGTGACTACACCGCTTCCCGTGCGTGGTTACGCCGGGAGGGAAACGCTTTGCATCGTTACCGCTTCGGGACCTGAGCCGTGGGGATGGGTTGACGCGGCGCATTATGTGATCACACTTGCTAAATGATCTTGAACCAACGTCCCCCCGATGTGACGCCGCCGGCGCATGACCGCGTTTATCGCGCGTTGCGGTCCCGCATCATGCAGGGGGCCATTCCGCCGGGCGAAGCGCTCACGCTGCGCGGCATTGGAAAATCCTATGGCGTCTCCATGACGCCGGCGCGGGAAGCCGTGCGTCGTCTGGTGGCCGAGGGGGCGCTGACCCTGTCGTCCTCGGGGCGCATATCAACGCCGGAACTCAGCAACGAGCGGATCGAGGAATTGGCAGCTCTGCGTGCGTTGATCGAGGTGGAACTGGCCAGCCGGGCTTTGCCGCGGGCGCATATGGCGCTGATCGAGCGGCTGCAAACCATCAACTCCACCGTGGCCGAGGCGGTCGCGCATCGTGATGCGGTCAGCTACATCCGCACCAATCTGGAGTTTCACCGCACGCTTTACCTGCGCGCACAGGCCCCGGCGATGCTTGCCATGGCAGAGACGGTCTGGCTGCAAATGGGCCCAACCATGCGGGCGCTTTATGGCAGGCTGCGGCGCAAGGAGCCGCCGCAGTACCACCGGCTCATCATTGCCGCGCTGCGGGCGGGGGACGAACCCGGTCTGCGGCTGGCGGTGCGCTCTGACGTGACGCAGGGGTTGCGGATGCTGGCAAGCTGACTGCCCACTCAGGCTGCGAGACCCTGCGATCCGAGGTTGAGAAACTTGGTGCGGCGGTCTGCAATCAGCGCGTCGGGGTCCTTGCTGCTCAACTCCGACAGCATGTCGTTGATGGCGCGTCCCACCGCCGCAATTGACGTCTCCGCATCGCGGTGAGCCCCGCCCAGAGGTTCGGGAATGATCCGGTCGATCACGCCGAGCTTTTTGAGGTCCTGCGCAGTCAGCCGCAGGGCTTCGGCGGCCTCGCGCATCTTTTCCGCATCCTTCCAGAGGATTGACGCACATCCTTCGGGGCTGATCACTGAATAGACCGAATGTTCAAGCATCGCGACCCGGTTGGCGGTGGCAAAGGCCACGGCCCCGCCCGAACCTCCCTCGCCAATCACAACGGACACCAGCGGCACCCCGATTTGCAGGCATTTTTCGGTCGCGCGTGCGATAGCTTCGGATTGTCCGCGCTCTTCCGCGCCTTTGCCGGGATAGGCGCCCGGGGTGTCAACCAGCGTGACAACAGGCAGCCCGAAGCGGTGGGCGATATCCATCAGACGGATCGCCTTGCGGTAGCCCTCGGGGCGGGCCATGCCAAAATTGCGCTCAATGCGGGATTTCGTGTCGTGGCCCTTTTCGTGACCGATGACCATGACCGGCGTATCCTTGATCCGCGCCAACCCGCCCATGACCGCATGGTCATCGGCAAAGTTCCGGTCGCCTGCAAGGGGCGTGTATTCGGTAAACAGCGCATCGATATAGTCTTTGCAGTGGGGGCGTTCGGGGTGACGGGCGACCTGGCATTTGCGCCAGGGGCTCAGGGATTTGTAGAGCTCTTCGAGGATCGCGCGGGCCTTGGTGTCGAGGGCGGAGGCCTCCTCGGTCACATCCATCTCTTCATTGGTTCGTGCCAGAGCGCGCAGCTCTTCCGCCTTGCCCTCAATCTCCGCGAGGGGTTTTTCGAAATCCATGTATTGCGTCATAAGGCACTCCGCTTGACTGGTTTCTATATGGCGGGCATCGCGGGGCAATGCAACGGGATCACGCAGGCCACAGGACGGGGATGAGAGACGCCATCAGCAGGCTGGCCATGCTCCAGTTGAAAACGCGCAAGCGCAGGGGGCTGGTCAGCAATCGCGCTATCTGCTGGCCCAGAACGGTCCACATGGTGATGGCAGGCAGGTTCACAAGGCCAAAGACAACAGCCACACTGCCAAACGCCAGAAGTGTTGCGTCGGTAGCATAGACCGAGAGCGCCGTCAGCGCCATCGCCCAGGCCTTGGGGTTGACCCACTGAAAGGCGGCCGCCTGCAGAAAGGTCATCGGTATGCCGGTTGCCGCCTGTTCTTTTGCCGGAGCCGCCTGCGCGATTTTCCAAGCCAGCCACGACATATAAGCCACGGACAGGACCTTGAGCACGGTATAGCTCGGCGGCCAGGCGTCAAACAGGCGTACCAGACCGGTCCCCACCAGAAGGATCATCAGCGCAAACCCCAAGGAGATCCCCAGCATATGCGGCACAGACCGGGTGAAGCCGAAGTTCGCGCCAGAGGCCATCAGCATCAGGTTGTTTGGGCCTGGCGTGGCCGAGCTGACAAAGGCAAATACCGCAAGGGCAGTTAGGGCGTCATAGGTCATGGCGCAATAAATGCCTTGTATTTCACGGCATGAGGTTGCAAAGTCAGTTCTTATGCCAGATATATTCGCAATATATGTCCAAGATTGACCAAAAGTCAGAGCATATATTGCGTGAACTGACAGCCAATGGGCGGATCAGCAACATCGAGCTTGCGGATCGCGTCGGTCTGTCTGCGTCGGCCTGTTTGCGCCGGGTGCAAGAGATGGAGCGCAGCGGGCTTATAAAGGGGTACCGGGCGGTGCTGGATCGCGCCGCACTTGGCAGCGGCTTTGTCGCCTATATTGGCGTCGGTCTGCGCGACCATTCCAAAGCCAGTCAGGAAGCGTTTGAGCGCTCAATCTCTCGCGCCCCGGAGGTGCGAGAGTGTCACAACATTACCGGCACCATCGAATATCTGCTCAGGGTCGAATGCGCTGATCTGCCTGCTTACAAGTCTTTTCACACAGACACCCTGGGGGCGATGCCGCAGGTAAGTTCGATCACATCTTATGTGGTTATGGGATCGCCCAAGGACGAGCGGGCGTGAACCGCTTGACAATCTTACCTCCCGCAGTTTGGAGGCCCTGGCCTGGAAATCGTGCGGTTCTAAAGTTCACGATCTAGCCGCGGTTGGAACAAAGCGGCGACGCTCCGGAGAAGGACCCGTCGCACCGCTTTACTTCTGGGCAGCCCTGCGTCGATGTCTGTTTTTGGAACGTTTGGCTATGTCATGACATTCCGCCCGCTCGACAGCCATATCCGATCTGCCAACCCTTATCTGTCAGCCTGGGTCTTTGCTTTGATCTGCTATCCGCCTTTCATCGTCGTTTCGGGAAACGGTCCGCTGAATTGCTATATTGACGGCCAAAGCTGGAGCGTCTGGCTCGCTGACATGCCGGTTCTTTTGGTGATCTGGGGCATTGCCATGTCGGTCCTGACGGCACTCTATGCTGCCGCAACAGTCATTTTTGGCATCCGTTTTTCGAACCTGACCAACCGCGGGATCATCACGGTGGGCCCCTACCGTTACTTTAAACATCCTGCGTATCTGTCAAAGAACATCTATTGGTGGTTCGCGGCCATGCCGTTCCTGACAACCTCGGAGGATCCAGTCGATGCAGTTCGGAATTGCGCATTGCTGGCTTTGGTGAATGTGGTCTACTTCATGCGGGCAAAGACCGAGGAAAAGCACTTGATGGCGGATCCGGACTACCGGCAGTACGCTGCCTGGATTGCAGAAAACGGGCTGATACCGCGTGTTCTGCGTCCGCTGAAACCGTCGCGCCGGGGTGCAACCGGCAGGCTTGAGCGCGCCTCTTAGATCGGGAGGTACTTGCAGATCGGTGCAGGGTGCGACCGCCGGCCCAACGCGGGGTTTCCAGTGGTATGTGCCAGCTCAACCTGCACCCTGAGCAAGGGCTGAGATTAATCTGTCGCCTGGGCAGCGATGCGCGCAAACACATCGTCCAGTTGACCCGCCAGATCTTTCAGCGCATCGCCACCCTCCTGGAAGTACGGCGCAAAGACGTGGCTGGGTGTTTTGTAGGACAGTGTTGCCGTTTGGTCCTGATTTTCCGTGACATAAAAGCGAATTGGCGCCTCAATCATTGCGGCGGTCGAGGTGGCCAGCACCTTTACAGCGAAGTCGTTGTTGAACACACCGACCACTCTGTTTTCCGGGATCTCAATACCACGATTGCGGGCGGTTGACGTGGGGCCGGCCTGCGTCACGACACCCATCTTATTGGCCGCTACGGCTGTTTTCAGATCGGCCAGCAACACCTCGTGGGGCTTGTCGGTCGGAATGACAGCCCATCCCGTGCGGGGGGCCATATCTTGCGCCGCGGCGGCGCTGATGCTCAAAACGAAGGCAAAGGCGAGAGAGGGAAAGCGCAAGTGTGTTGTCCTTTTGTGGTCCGATACAGCTTGGCCGCGGCAGCGTCGCAATGCCAGGTCAAGGATGCGTTAACCGGCAATCATCTCTGATTGCCGCACGATGACTTCTGCCTGTTTGATCGAGGCGATATCAACCAGACGGCCCTTGTAAACGGTCGCCCCCTCGCCCTTGGCCTTGGCCTCTTCCATCGCGGCGAGGATTTCGCGGGCCTCGGCCACGGCCTCGTCAGAGGGTGTAAAGACTTCGTTGGCGATGGCAACCTGCTTGGGGTGGATGGCCCATTTGCCCACCATCCCCAGCGTGGTGGAACGTCGCGCCTGCGCGCGAAAACCCTCATCATCGGAGAAATCCCCAAACGGCCCGTCCACCGGCAAAACGCCATGGGTCCGGCAGGCTGCGACGATGGCGGTCTGCGCCCAGTGCCAAGGGTCGGACCAGTATTTCTGTCCTTCCCGCAGCATGTAGTAATTCTCCTGCGTGCCACCGATGCCGGTGGTCTGCATGCCCATGGAGGCGGCAAAATCCGCCGCACCGAGGCTCATCGCTGCCATACGGGGAGAGGCGGCAATTTCCTCGACGTGGGCGATGCCCGCTGCGGATTCGATGATCACCTCGAAGGTGATCTTTTTGGCGCGCCCCTTGGCCGTTTCGATCGCGGTGACCAGCGCGTCCACGGCATAGATGTCACCTGCACATCCCACTTTGGGGATCATGATCTGATCGAGACGGTCGCCTGCCTGTTCCAGCAGATCAACGACATCCTTGTACCAATAGGGCGTATCCAGCCCGTTGATGCGCACCGATAGGGTTTTACTGCCCCAGTCGATATCCGAGATCGCTGTAATGATATTCGCCCGCGCGCTGTCCTTGTCACTGGGGGCCACGCTGTCTTCGAGGTCGAGGTTGATGACATCCGCGGCCGAGGCTGCCATCTTTTCAAAGATCGCCGGGCGCGATCCGGGCCCAAAGAGCTGGCAGCGATTGGGGCGTGCGGGGGCTGTGGGCTGGATGCGAAAGCTCATGGAGATCCTCTTGGGTAATATTATTACGACATGCGTTGCCAAGCTGGTATTAAATTGCGCAAATGCCTGCAAGCCTATTTCGCAGATGCAGCATTGCTACCAGTGACAGAGATATTGATCTTTTCAACGCACAATTTTCCTGCGAACTGGTGCCTGGGCAGAAGATATTTGCATGGTTTCTATCAGGGTGCTCGAAATTGAGAGGTCTTTGCGGCAAATTTCGGCAAGAGTGCACCGGCAGCATACCACAGGAGAGCTACAGATGATCGAGACGCCATATCTTTTGTTCCTGGGCGACGCGCCTGATCAGCTCTCTGCGAAAGTGGCGCAGGGGATCAAGGACTGGCGGCCGGAGAATGCCGTGGGACAGTACCGGATGGAGGGCTGCAAGGCAGATGTCGGTCTGAAGGACATGAGCTTTGAAGAAGCCAAAGCGGCAGGGGCCAAGACGGTCGTCATCGGCGTTGCCAACCGTGGCGGATACATCAGCAAGCAATGGCGCGCGGTTCTGGTGCAGGCGATCGAGGCGGGCTTTGACCTTGCCAGCGGGTTGCACAACCTGTTGCGGGATGAGGGCGAGCTGCTGGCGGCAGCGCAGGTGCATGGGTGTACCTTGCATGACGTGCGTGTGCCCACGGATGCCTATCCGATTGCAACCGGCGTCAAACGCACGGGCAAGCGGGTGCTGGCGGTCGGGACCGATTGTTCCGCGGGCAAGATGTACACCGCACTGGCGCTTGATGCGGCGATGCGGGAACGGGGCATGAAAAGCACGTTTCGCGCCACCGGTCAGACCGGCATTCTGATCACCGGCTCCGGCGTGCCGCTTGATGCGGTGATCGCGGATTTCATGGCAGGATCGGTTGAGTATCTGACGCCGGATAACGAAGACGACCACTGGGACGTTATCGAAGGGCAGGGCAGTATCTTTCACGTGTCCTACTCCGGTGTCACACTGGCGCTGATCCATGGCGGGCAGCCTGACGCGCTGATCCTGTGCCATGAGCCGACGCGCAAGCATATGCGCGGCCTTCCCGATTATGCGGTGCCAAGCATCGAATCGGTGCGCGATATCACCCTGCAGTTGGCCAAGGTTGCCAACCCGGCCTGCAAAGTGGTGGGCGTATCGATCAACACCCAGCATCTGGGCGAAGCCGAAGCCACGGCCTATTGCGAAGAGGTTGAAGCGCGTCTTGGCCTGCCGACGGTCGATCCCTTCCGTCACGGGGCGGAGCGGCTGGCAGATGCGCTGGAAGCCTTGTAAGGGATGATCTGGTATCATCGCGTAGCGTTCACGAGGGACCGGCCATGCAAATAGTTGTTTCGCGCGATGTGTTCCGCCTCGCGCAGGTATTTACCATCAGTCGCGGCTCTCGTACCGAGGCGCAGGTTCTGACCGTGCGACTGAGCGACGACACCGCCAAGGGATGGGGCGAATGCGTGCCCTACGCCCGCTATGACGAAACGCTGGACAGCGTGACCGCGCAGATCGAAGGGCTGCCGCCCGGGATTTCGCGCGCGGCTCTTTACGATCTGTTGCCCGCGGGGGCGGCGCGCAATGCGGTGGATTGCGCGCTCTGGGACCTTGAGGCCAAGCGCACCGGAAAACCGGTCTGGGAGCTTGCCGGGCTGGCCGCCCCCGGCCCCGAGATCACAGCCTATACGCTCTCACTGGACACCCCCGAAAAGATGCGCAGCCAGGCGCAGCACCACGCCCACCGGCCCTTGTTGAAGATCAAGCTGGGCACACCGGACGACATGGCCCGGCTGGAGGCCGTGCGGGCGGGCGCCCCGGCGGCGCGGATCATCGTCGATGCCAATGAAGGCTGGTCGGCGGAAGTCTATGCCGATCTGGCGCCGCATCTGGTGCGGCTGGGCGTGGAACTGGTCGAGCAGCCGCTGCCTGCGGGTCAGGATGAAGCGCTCATTGGGATGGCGCGGCCGGTGCCCGTCTGTGCGGATGAAAGCTGCCATGACCGGCAAAGCCTGCCATCGCTCAAAGGCAAATACGACGTCATCAATATCAAGCTCGACAAGACCGGTGGCTTGACCGAGGCGCTTGCCTTGCGTAGCGAGGGGATAGCCCTTGGCTATGATGTGATGGTCGGCTGCATGGTAGGATCAAGCCTCGCCATGGCGCCGGCGACGCTGTTGGCGCAAGGGGCATCGGTTGTTGACCTTGATGGGCCACTTTTGCTGGCCGAAGATCGCGAGACGCCGCTGAAATTCGACGAAAGGGGCGTTCACCCGCCCGAACAGGCACTCTGGGGGTAGCACGATGCGGACGGTTTATCTGAATGGCGAGTATATGCCGGAGAATGAGGCCAATGTCTCCATCTTTGATCGCGGGTTCCTGATGGCGGATGGCGTCTACGAGGTGACCTCGGTGCTGGGGGGCAAGCTGGTTGATTTCGAAGGCCACGCGGTGCGGCTGCAACGCTCACTGGACGCGCTGGAGATGCGCAACCCGATCTCCAAGGAGGCGCTGCTGGAGGTACACCGCGAGCTGGTGCGTCTCAACGGAATTGATGAAGGGATGATCTATCTGCAGGTCACGCGCGGTGCGCCGGGGGATCGTGATTTCGTCTTTCCCGATCCGGAGACGACAGCGCCCACGATTGTCCTTTTTACGCAGGATAAACCCGGCCTGGCCAACAGCCCCGCGGCCCAAAAGGGCATGAAGGTCATCAGCATCGAAGACATCCGCTGGGGCCGTCGGGATATCAAGACGGTGCAGCTGCTCTATCCGTCGATGGGCAAGATGATGGCCAAGAAGGCAGGCGCGGACGATGCCTGGATGATCGAGGACGGCTACGTGACCGAGGGCACCTCGAACAACGCCTATATCGTCAAGGGCAACAAGATCGTCACGCGTGCGCTGAGCAACGACATCCTGCACGGGATCACGCGGGCGGCGGTGCTGCGGTTTGCGCAAGAGGCGCAGATGGAGGTGGAAGAGCGCAACTTTACCATCGAGGAAGCCAAGAAGGCGGATGAGGCTTTCATCACCTCCGCCAGCACCTTTGTTATGCCGGTGGTGGAGATCGACGGGGTTGCCGTTGGTGAGGGCGTGCCAGGACGTGTGGCCCCGCGTCTGCGCGAAATCTATCTCGAAGAAAGCCTCAAAGCGGCGATCTGAGAGCGGCCTGAACGGCCACTTGGCATGGGCGCTGCCGCCGGCGCCTGCTGCCGACAAGCCCCAGCATCCCGAGCGCTGTGAGCGTCACTCCCAGACCCGCAGGCAGCGGAACCGGCACCACCGAAGCGCGTGTTTCATACCCAAGGTCCCGAAAGGACGCGATTGTGGTCTCGCTGAGGAAAAGCGGGCTGTCGAGGAAACCGGTCATCAGCTCTTGCGGTCCGCCGGCCCAGTTTTCGTCCCAATGTGCATCCCGGGTGCCCCGCGCGCCATCCAGCTCTGCAGGCACGAAGGTTGCCAGCGGGTCAAACTCCGCCCGGTAGGCCTCAAGGGCGCCTCGACCCGTATATTGCCCGCTCCCATCGGTGTAGACATCGTTTTCCGTCCAAAGCGTGCCAAACCCCAGCACATGGGCCACCTCATGCAGCAGCAAACCAAAGAGCGACCCTTCTGCTTCCAGGCGATCCAGATCGGCGGTATCAAAATCGACAACCCCAGCGGTGGGCAGCGTGAATCCTGAGGCCTCAACGAGGTCCCTCGGACCAGCCTGGGCGAGGCGACCGCTTGGCCCGTCAATGTCGAAGGCACCGACACTGATGGTCACCTGGTCGATATCGATACCGGGTTGATAGCCGGGCAGGGTATTCTCCCAAAAGGCTTCGGCTTCAGACAACAAAAGCGCCTGACTGTCCGTCGCAGGTTGCAGCGTTTCGAAACGAATATCGACCGCAGACGCAAGTACCTGAAATGGAAAGAGAAAAACTGCGGATACGAAAAAGGATTTGATGGCGTGCATATGGAAACCTCCGATTAGGAGGATACCGTGCGAACACGATGTCATGCTGTCAACAAAGCAGCGGGCAGGCAGGCGAGGCTCCGCTTTCCGGGCAAAGCTGCGGCGCCTATCTGCCGAAAACCCCTTAGTTTGTCGGCCGCGATGCCCAGTATCCGAGCAACCCGACCTGATGACCTCCAAAGCGTTCAGATCAGGTCTTGCCGACGTTCTCCTCGAAAGCAACCTTGAAAGCGTCTTGCTGCGCGCTGCTCGCTTCCGTCTGGAATTCGGATTTCCATCTGTCCATGCTCATGCCGTAGAAAATCTCGCGCGCTTCTTCCTTGCTGATGTCGATGCCTTTTTCGGATGCCGCTTCCTGATACCAGCGGCTCAGGCAGTTGCGGCAAAAACCTGCAAGGTTCATCATGTCGATGTTCTGCACGTCGGTGCGGTCTTCCATCAGGTGCTTTTGCAACCGACGAAACGCGGCGGCCTGCAGTTCAATCTCTGTTTGCGTGGGCATTGGTATGGTTCCTTTTATGTGCTTGGTAAGACAGATTGGGGCTGCGCTGCCTTGTGTCAACCGCCTGCCAATCGGGCAAAGACGTTGCCGGACCCGCACTGCGTGTGTCATCAAGCGGTTAATATGCGGAGGGTATGGTCTGGGCTGTTGCTCTGCGGTTCAGGTTGGATCATAACTGCGCACGAGCCGTTAGCGATAACACGTGCAGACCAAGACGAAAGAGGGCATACCGAGAATGAGACGCCATCGTAATGTGAAGATCGTGGCCACCTTGGGCCCAGCGTCAAGTGACTACGATATGATCCGGACTTTGCACGAGGCGGGCGCGGACGTTTTTCGTCTGAACATGAGCCATGGCAGCCATGAGGAGATCCGCGAACGCCACGGGATCATCCGCCAGATCGAGCAGGACACCGGCGGCAGCATTTGCATTCTCGCCGATTTGCAGGGCCCCAAGCTGCGCGTTGGTGTCTTTGCCAATGAGGAGGGCGAGATGCTGGAGGAGGGGGCCGCCTTTCGGATGGACCTTGACGATGTCCCCGGTGACGCCACCCGCGTGAACCTGCCCCATCCCGAGATTTTCGAAGCGCTGGAGCCCGGTGCCGCGCTGCTCGTGAACGACGGCAAGATCCGTCTGAAGGTCGAAGACTGCAGCGAAAGCCATGCCAATTGCACAGTCATCGCGGGCGGTGTGATTTCGAACCGCAAGGGCGTGAATGTGCCCGATGTGGTGCTGCCGCTGGCAGCGCTCTCAGACAAAGATCGCAAAGATCTGGAGTTTGTTTGCGAGCTCGGTGTCGACTGGTTGGCACTCAGCTTTGTGCAGCGTGCCGCCGATGTGATCGAAGCCTCTGATCTGGCCAACGGTCGCGCGGCGATCCTGTCCAAGATCGAAAAGCCTGCCGGGGTGAACAATTTTGACGAAATCCTGGAGGAAAGCGATGGCATCATGGTCGCGCGCGGCGACCTGGGCGTTGAGCTCCCCGTGCAGAATGTGCCGCCGATCCAGAAACGTCTTGTTCGCAAGTGCCGCAAGGCTGGCAAGCCCGTGATCGTTGCCACGCAGATGATGGAAAGCATGATCGAAAGCCCGATGCCCACCCGGGCAGAGGTCTCTGATGTCGCCACTGCGATTTATGAAGGGGCGGATGCGGTGATGCTTTCAGCGGAGTCGGCGGCGGGTGCGTATCCGGTTGAGGCGGTCACGACGATGAACAACGTGGCCATCGAGGTAGAGCAGGACCCGACCTATACCCAGATCATCGAATCCTCGCGCGAGACCAAGGGGGCCTCAATCGCAGATGGCATCGTGTCAGCGGCGCGCGAGATTGCCGAGACCACGGATATCAAGGCCATTTGCTGTTTCAGCCAGAGCGGTACCACAGCCCTGCTGACCGCCCGCGAGCGCCCGCGTGTGCCGATCCTTGTGATGACATCACGGGTGCGGACCGCGCGGCGTCTGACGCTTTCCTGGGGGACCAATTGCGTCATGGTGGATGAGCTGAAGCGGTTCAAACAGGCCGTCGTGAACTCTGCCCGCGCGGCCTTGCGGCAAGGCTATGCGGAAAAGGACGATATGATCGTCGTGACGGCCGGTGTGCCGTTCAACGTGCCGGGCTCCACCAATATCCTGCGTGTGGCACCCTGTGACGAACGTCTGATCTTTAGCACGGACCCCGAGTGATCCGAAGAGCAGGGCTCCGCGTCTCTCGGCAGGACTGCAACATCCGCATGATTGTCATCGTTCTGGATGCCATTACTGCAGCGTAACGTGACGGACATTTGTCACCCCGCCTGATCCTCGGCCACTGAGGGCTTCGCCGCCAGCCAAGATCAGCAAGACGCAAGATCAACATGCGAAATATGCGGTACAAGTCCGAGAATACTGTCGCGGGCAAAGGAAACCTTGGCCCGGTGCGATTGCTCAAGCTCCTGAAAGGCGGCAGGAGCAGGAGGCTTGCCAGCCAGTAAATGGCGCAGCTGGGTGCAATCCGCGCGCTGCGCCCCCCGGAGCAGACCCAGGGCTGATGGCGCAACCCGTGTGGTGGGGAGCCGACCCTCTGAAGCATCTCAAGCGCCAAGAGAATTCACGCTCAGCTCGAACCAATTTCAGGGGTCAAAACCAAAACCCGCCCAAGACTTGGGTTGCATTTGCGAAAGCGCGGGTATTCTTGCCTGCCGGGGAGCGACAATGGCATCGGAATGTACCGGCATCACGGCCTTGAAGTGCGACGATCAATACAGGGCCGATTGGCGCTATATTGCACCCTGCAAAGCGGCGTTGCCTTGAGTTTCGAGGGACAAATAGGAATGAAGCCCTGTCGAAACACCCATTCAGCAGCCGGCGCCTGGCCCACTATCGGGGGGCGGCAGGGCGGATGACCTGAATGAACACCGCTGGCGCGACCATTGAGCCAACAGAGCCCTCTCTGCTGACTTCCCAAAGGGCTATGCGCGAGGGTGCCAGCAAACGGAATGCGGGCTCATAAAGCATAGCAGTAGTTGCCAAATCGACATCGAGGCGTATTCTGAGCTCATAAAGGAAATGGGAGGAATGAATGCTTAAAGGTACTTTACTGACGGCGATATGTGCATCCGTTTTGGGGACCGTTGCGGTTGCGGAAGAAAAGATGCGGATTTCGCTGCAATTGCCGCTCACCAGCCATCTTGGCGAGAACCTTGTGCTGTTCGAAAAGGAAGTCGAAGAGCGCACAGGGGGCGCGATTGATGTGGAAATCTACGACAGCGCGACCCTCTATAAGGACAAGGAAGTTCCGGCTGCTGTCGGCTCCGGTGCAATTGAGGCCGGTGTTGCTTCGTTGACGCGCTATGTCGGTGACGCGCCCGTGGTCGATGTCTTCTACATGCCGTTCCTCTTCAACACCGAAGAGAAAGTGCGCGCTGCAGTGGCCGAGGGCTCACCCGTACGGGAGATACTGGAGACCGAGATTGCCAAGACCGGCGGTGAGGTTCTTTACTGGCAGGCCTATGGCGGGGCGATCTTGCTGTCTCAGGACACTCCCATCCGGACGCCGGAAGACATGAAGGGCAAGAAGGCGCGGGTCTTTGGCAAGACGCTGGGCGATTTCGTGTCGGCTGCAGGGGGCGCGCCCACGCTGATCTCCGGCTCGGAGCAGTATCTGGCCTACCAGCGGGGCACGGTCGATGTCGGCATGACCGGCATATCCGGCGTGAAATCCCGTAAGCTCTGGGAGGTGATGGATACGATCACCAAGACCAATCACGCAAACATCGAGTTTGTCGTCGTGGTCAACAGCGATTGGTGGGACGGCCTCGATCCTGAACTGCAGGGTCATATCCGCGATGCTGCCAATGTCGCTCAGAACGATGTGCGTGACCGCATGAGCCAGATCGAGGCGCAGGCCTTTGCGGCGGCCGAGGAAAACGGGATGACCATCGTGGAGCTGAACGATGAAGAGCTTGCGTCCTGGCAGGCCGTGGCACAGCCAGTCTACGACAGCTACATCGAAGCGACAGGGGATGCGGGTCGCAAGATCCTTGATGCTCTTGGCGTGAACTCCGGCTCCTGAAGCCAATGTCACAACACCTGAAAGCGGACGGTCTGTGGGCCGTCCGTCTGGATTGCTGATGTCTTTTGTCAGCGCCCTTTCGCGGCTTGCCTGCGCCATCGGTGCCGTACTGATGGCCGCCACCGGCGTCATGCTGACCTATGAGGTCGTGGCGCGATACTTTTTCGTCCGCCCCACGATCTGGGCGGCTGAGCTGAGCCAGCTGTGTCTGATCTGGGGCTGCCTGCTGGCGATGGCGCATCTTTTGACCCTGCGCCGTCACATTACGGTCAACGCGATCACGACCCTGCTGCCGCATGGGGCGCAAAAAGCCTGTGCGTTCATCGCGCTGGTCGTCGTGATTGCCTTTTCAGCGATTGTCGCTTTCTGGGGCTACGATATCTTCTACGAAAGCTTTATACGCGGCCGGACAACCGGCTCGCTGCTCAACCTGCCGGTCTGGATCGCGGAAGCCTCGGTGCCGGTTGGCTTTGGCCTTCTGGCGGTACAGGGCATCGTGGAACTGATCCGTCTGCGCGGCTCTGACATGACCAGCCTGGGAGCGACCCACGAATGACCATTCTGCTGATCTTGGGCGCGCTTTTCGGGCTGCTGCTTCTGGGCGTGCCCGTGGCTTTTGCGCTGGGCGGGATGGGGCTGGCAATGCTCTATCTGGGCGGGTTCTCTCCCCTGATGGCGCCGCAATCGATCCTGTCAACGCTGGACGGGTTCATCCTGCTGGCGGTCCCGCTTTTCCTGTTGATGTCCAACCTGCTGCTCAAGGGCGGCGTCGGGCGGGATCTTTTTGCCGCCGTACAGGCCTGGGTCGGTCATTGGCCGGGGGGGCTGGCGGTCGCCACGATCATCAGTTGCGGGCTTTTTGCGGCCATCTCCGGCTCTTCCGTGGCGACCGCGGCCACCATCGGCACCGTTGCGATCCCGGAGATGATCAACCGGGGCTACGAAAAACGCTTTGTCTATGGGCTGCTGGCCGCGGGTGGCACGCTCGGCATCCTGATCCCGCCGTCGATCCCGATGATTGTCTACGGGTTCGTCACAGAACAGTCTGTCATTGCGCTCTTTCTTGCGGGTATCGGGCCGGGTTTGCTCCTTGTCACGCTCTTTATCCTGTTCGCCATGTTGCATGCGCGTCTCTCCGGGAACTTCACCCCGGTGCCTAAGGCTACTTTGGCAGAGCGCCTCACCGCCTCCAAACGCGCGCTGCCTTCTGTTGCGCTGGCCGCTTTGGTGATTGTGGGGCTCTATTCAGGCGCCTTCACACCGACCGAAGCCGCTGCCATCGGTGCGGCGGCGGCGCTCTTGATCACCACCTTCTGGCTGCGCACCCTGACATGGCGCACTTTGTGGGAAGCCGTGCGCGAATCCGCGATCACGACCGCCGCCATCCTGCTCATCGTGGCGGGTGCCAAGGTGTTCGGCAAAGCCATCGCCCTTTACCGTATCCCGCAGGATATCTCGGCCTTTCTGGCACAGGCCATCGACGGGCCGATCATGTTCATACTCGTGGTCTCGGTGGTGCTGTTGTTGATGGGGCTGGTGTTCGAGGCGCTGTCGATGATCCTGATCATGACGCCGGTGCTGCTGCCGGCGGCTCTGGGTCTGGGCTTTGATCCGATCTGGTTCGGGATCTACATGGTCATCATGGTGGAATGTGCGCTGATCACACCGCCGGTTGGGCTGAACCTCTACGTGATCCAATCCGTGGCCAGGGCGACCCTTGCCAATGTGGCGCGCGGGGTCTGGCCATTCCTCCTGCTGATGCTCTTTACGGTCGCGATCCTCTATATCTTCCCGGATCTCGCCCTCTATATCCCCTTCAAATGGTGATGCCATGACCCACGCCCGGACCCTTCGCGCCCTGCTGGAGCAGGACAAATGCCACGTCATGCCGTGCTGTTTCGATGCGCTATCCGCCAAGTTGATCGCGCAGGAGGGATATGACTTGACCTTCATGTCGGGCTTTGCGGCCTCGGCAAGCCGGATCGGCGCGCCGGATCTGGGGTTGATGAGCTACGGTGAAGTGGTCGACCAGGCGCGCAATATCACTGACGCCATCGACATTCCGCTGATCGGCGATGGCGACACCGGCTACGGCAACGCGATGAACGTGCAGCGCACGGTGGCGGGCTTCGCCAAGGCGGGCTGCGCAGCGGTGATGATCGAGGACCAGCTTGCCCCGAAACGCTGCGGTCACACGCCCGGCAAAGCGGTGGTGTCGCGCGACGAGGCCTATGACCGCATCCGCGCCGCCGTGGATGCGCGCGAGGCCCTGCGCGCACAAGGCGGCGATATCCTGATCCTGGCCCGCACCGACGCGCGCCATGAGCATGGGCTGACCGAGGCCATCGCGCGCGCGGCGACCTTTGCCGAACTGGGTGCGGACATTCTCTTTGTCGAAGCCCCGCAGTCCGAGGCTGAAATGCGCCAAGTTTGCGATACATTGCCGGGTCCGAAAATGGCCAATATCGTGGAAGGGGGGGAAACCCCCGATCTGCCAAACGCGGTGCTGCATGACATCGGCTATGCGATTGCAGCCTATCCGCTGTCGCTGATGGCGTCTGCGATGCAGGCCATGGTCACGACGCTTCGCGCCATGCGGGGCGATACGCGCCCCGGGCAAATGGATTTCGCCGAGCTGCGCCAGCGGATCGGATTTGACGCCTACTATGATGCCTCCGAACGCTACGGATCCGCGAGACGGGGCAGGGACTAAGGCCAGGTCGGTTGAGGCCAAAACAGGGTTCCTGTACGCCGACGAACTCTGCGGACCCCGGAGCCAAAGGGGCCAAGGTCTCCACATTTGCGATTTCATCAAGCGGTCTGAGGCGCGGATACGGGCAGAAGCTCCCTGTCAGGCTACACACCCTGCCGGGCGCGCCGCCGACTGGTCAGCAGATGCGCCAGAATGCCGACGGCGTATAGCGCCGCGACCAGTGCGAATACCGCACTGTTTCCCGCCATGCTCAGAAACGCCAGCAGCAGCGGTGTCCCCAACAGGTTGCCGATATTCCCGGTCTGCGCCATCACGCCATAGGCAAGCGCCTGGGTTTCAACCGATTTGTTCAGCTCCGGCACGGCAGAGAAACTGGCCCCCTGAACAAGGCCGAGAACACAGAACAGGGCGACGCTGACGACGGCCAGCGGCGCGCCCAACAGTGCCAGAAAGACCAGCAGAATTGCGCCAAAAAAGCCGATGATGACGATGCGGACGCTCGACAGGGATCGCAGCAGGAGGGGAACCAGAAGAAGCGAGCTTGCAATGCTGGCCAAGGGCATCAGCCCTGTGACGCCCGTTCGGATGGCGTCGGGCAGCAGAGGGGGAAGAATGGCCAGCAGGGACACGAAAGTGAGCGTGTAAAAAAGCCAGCCAATACCCGGTGCAGAGATCGTGGGGGACTGGTAGGCACGCAGATGGTTCTCAACCATATCCCTGAAACTGAGGCCGCACGCCACGGGCCCGGCTGCCGCAACCTGCCTGAGATCGATCAGCAGCACTGTTGCGATCATGAACATGAAAACACCGTGCAGGACGAACAACGCGCTGAGCCCGTTCGATTCGATGAGCGGCAGCCCGAGCCAGGCCAGGAGCGCGAAGGACACTCCGAAAAACGTGCTCCAGAGCGCCATCGCGGCCCCGCGATATCGGTCCGAACTGATCTGGGCGATCAATGTCGGGGCCGCAACAACGATGGCAAGATGCGAGATACCTTCAATGACGCGGCTGAAAAGCATGACGGGGAAACTGGGAAAACTTGCTTGCCACAGGGATACCGCAGCTCCCAGCCCCATACCAAAAAGCAGCATCCGCTTGGTGCCCACCTTTGCGACCAGCCCCCCTGCGGCAATGCCAAGGATTGCGCCGACAAGGCTCACAAAGGACAGCATCCAGCCCAGTTCATTGCCGATATGCGGGTAGGTCTCCTTGATGTAGGAGAACGGCACCACAATCTTTGCGAATTGTGCGGCGGCCCCAAGCCCTGCAAGCCAAAGCAGAAACACCGACAGAATTTGGCGTAGCGATTTAGTCATGCGGTGGTGTTAACCTGCGCGAACCGGTCAGACCACGCATAAATTATGCGTTTGAGGGCAAACCACTGACCAATCGCGCCGGTGTCCCGTCCGACAGGTAAACGCGCTCCCAAAGAATGGTGCCAGCGCTGATCCTGATCCTGTCATGCAAGACTTCGGAGGTGTCAAACGCCTTGGGAGCGGGCAAATAAGTGTCCCACCAACCCATTGCCTCCAACTCACTTTCGGCCTGTCGGATTTCGTCGGAAGCGAATTGCCACAGTGACGTTCCAAGCAGGGCGCCGCGTGTTGTGTCCCAGTCTTTCGCTCTGCTTTCTGAATAGGCAAGGCAGACGTGGTTTGCTTCCTCCACGAGATGAACGCAGCCGGTTGATTGCTGTACCAGACGCTTCAAAGCGGCATCCTCGATCCGGGCCGATGTCAGAACGTCAAGACCTGCCTGTTGGGTCAGATCGTCGGGCGTCTGCAGGCCACTTTCCCATCTTGAAACGGTCGTCTGATTGACGCCGAGAAGATCCGCAAGGGCGGCCTGTTTCATGCCGACGGATAGACGCTGTCGCTTCAAGCGTTTTCCAAAAGCGGGCAATGTAGGGGGTATTTTTGGGGCCATACTCTATCGTTGCACAGAAGTATCAGATGCGAAATGCATGAGCGCATAATCTCATGAACACTTCCGGTGCGATGAATCGGTCTTGTTAAACTGTAAAAAGGGCGTGTGACGGCCGGGCGGTTTTGCGCAAGCTCAGACCACCGGGTCATCGGGGGACGGCAACCCCGGTTCCGTTCCAGCGAAAGCGTCGCGCATTGCGACCCATTACTGAAGGCATGCCGCTTCATGCCCGCGCATTGTCCGAAGGCTGGGGTTCGGTTAGGATGATGCCGTAAAGGCACGGTTTTCGCGCAGCAAAGGGAGACCCCACATGCAGCGGATTCTGCCCGCCCCCCGCAGGGGCCTCGCGGGCGTCTGGGACAGATTTGTCGGTCCCGGCATGACAAAGGGTGAGTTGTGGCTTGTCCTGTCGGCAAGCGTCATGGCGGCTGTTCTCGCGGGCCTGCATGTTTGGGGTCTTGGCGGCGGCTGGCCGCTCGCACTGGTGGCTGCTCTTGTCGCCTTTGATGTGATCGGTGGCGCTGTGTGCAACGCCACGGACACGACGAAACGCTGGTATCACCGGCCGGGTACAACGGCCAAAGATCACTTCAGCTTCATCGCGCTGCATATCCTGCATATCTTTCTCGTCGCCGCGCTCTTTCGGGGCAGTGGGGTCGATTGGGTCTATTTCCTTGCCATTTCCGCCTGGCTCCTGATCTCTGCGGCGCTTGTGATCCGGGTGCCAGAGATGCTGAAAAGTCCCGTTGCTATCCTTTTGTACATAGCCGGGATTGCGACCACTCTTTACGGGGTTGGTTTGACACCGGGACTGGAATGGTTTGTGCCCGCACTGTTCCTGAAGCTTCTGGTGGGCCATGCCGTGCCATTGCAAAAGCTTTGAGGCATGTGCGCCTCAACCGCTCCACACCAGTTGAGAACGGGCTGACAGGTGCGCATACGCCCACGTCGGGGTATTTTGACGGCTTGGGTCGCGGTCCTTGCTGAGTTGGTGAGGGTGATACGCGGGTCACGGGCCAACGTATCGCACCGCGGCTCAGCGACCATATGGGTCAGTACAAAGCGGTCATGAACAACTTCCTGGGCACGGCTGCAAGAGCGGAAACTGTCTCCAACGGCATGAGCCTTACAAAGCCATCCGCCAATTCCGACGGCAGGGGGCCGGATCAGAGTAGGGCGTTCTGATATCTGCAGGATTGGGTCAAGCAGATATTGGCGGTTGAGCTGGCCGCAAAGCCAAAAGACCTTGAGTGGATGTTTGCAGACCCGGACCGTTCCAGTGTTCCCGTCTTCGGAGGCAGTGCGTCCCGGCCTGCCGAGAGTATCGGGAGAAAAACTGCTCTGATAAGCTGGTTGGTAAAGCGACCAGCGGCAACCGGCCTTTGCCGCCGTCCGGTGGCATGTGTCTGGCATCCGCCTTCTCCAATCCGTTGTGAACGGATTTGGCCTGTTCGCCGCAGCACCCGGCGCAGTGGTCTGGATTGAAGGGGACGAGGTGTGCGAGGAGATCGTCATGGCGGCTTACAATGACCATGGGTTCGCGGCTTCCGCTCAAAGAGCCTGGGCCGCCCGGTCTGAGTTTAATCCCGGTCGCCTGCTCGTGGGGACGATTGACGGATTGAACTTTGCATCGCGCCGAACGGCCGCGCGGGCCGGACGAGAAGCCGTGCTGGACTATGTCTTCGTCTCTTTGAAGTCGGGGGAAGTGCGTTCGGGTGCAGTGCCCGCTGCGCGCCGCCGATTAGCCCATACTGTCACCGACCGCAAATTAAGGAACGGGCGGCTTCAACGCATCTGCTGGCCAGCGCGTCACTCTTTCATATGATTTCTGTCTCTGTATTTATGGTACGCGGCACGCTGCATAGAACTGACCACGGTCCTGCGCCATCAATCCAGAAATCAGATTGCGAGCCGGACCTCCCAAGGGGTGCACCAAGGCCAAGACTAGCAGTTTGTCACAGCCCCTCGGCGCCGCGCAAAGACTTTGCAGGCCGTTCACGCGTCCCAGCCGGCAATTTGGGCCTTGGCGCGGTAAGGCGGTCGCGGTCAGCCGGTCTGACCCTGTCTGCGGCGCATGAGGCCAAGTCCGCCAAGAGCCAGCCCAAGCAGCCAAGCGGATGCAGGCAAGGGCACCGGGGCCGGTGCGTTTCCGGATAGAACCTCGTACCGCAGCCCTTCGGCTGTGCCTTCCGCGAACCCGGCCCAATAGGTGTGATCGTCCCTGAAGGTACCGTCCTCGTTGACCGACCAGATGCCGTCGCTGCCGATGTCCGTCAGATCGAGATATGCGCCCTTATCCGCGTCGCCTTTGAGCTCGCTGTCCATCCAGGATGTCACGAAATGCTGTGCGACATTGTTCATGAACACCGAGTCCCAGACCGGATCAGAGTAGTGTTCCGACACATTGAACCCCAGTCTTTCGTTGAAGTAGAAGCTCTCCTCCGGCGCGGGGATCGGGGCCGCCGTGTTGTGACCGCCACCATCAAATGTTAGCAAGGCGCGGTCTGTGCCGGTTGCCCCCTCCCAGATCGCGCGCACACCGTCGTCATAAAGCGATGTCGCATCCTCCGAACCGGCTATGAACAGAATCGGGATCTCGATGCCTGCCAGCCCGTCGGCGTCCCAGAATCCGGTGTTCATTCCCCAAGGTCCGATCGCGACCGCGGTCTTGATACGGGGATCGGGAAGCGCTTCATGTGTTTCACTGCCCGCCTGATGGATGCCCAGCGTGCCCTGTGGCCCGCCCCAGGGGTAGCCAACGGATGTTTCGGTAACGCCACCCCCGGCAGTTATGATCGCCCCGTAACCGCCCATCGAATAACCGAGCAGCCCGGTATTGTCGGCGTCAATCAGCCCTGCCAGATCCGAAGACGCATCCTCGTTCAGCCTGGCCATCTGATCCAAGACAAACAGTTGATCCAGCGACCGGTTCACCAGCGTCGAACCAAACGCCGCCTGTGTGCGGTAGGTCGAATCGGTATGATCGATCGAGGCCACGATATATCCTTTGGACGCGAGGTTTTCCGCCAGGTGCGACATCAAGAAACGATTGCCGGGGTATCCGTGGCTCATCAGGAGCAGCGGAAAGGGATCCGTGGTGTCCGCCGGGGTGGCATCGCGTATTGCACGGCCTTCCAGGGTCACTTCTGTGGTTCCATCCCGCAGGTAGGTGTTGAAGGATGTGTCGCCCGTCGCCCCCTCTGCTGCCGGATACCACATTTCGACCGTCAAGGGGCGGTCGTATCTCGGAAATGTCGTGGGCTCTTCACCCGCGGGGTCAATGGCCAGAATGTCGATCTGATCCTTGTTCAACAATTCAATCTGGCGCACACCTACAGGCAGCGCGCCATAAGCGGACAGTTCGGGCGCGTCAGGTGATTGCCCGTCGATCCTGTTCTGCGCCGCAAGCGGCGTGGCGGTCGTCGCGGCGATCATGGCCGCTGTCAGAGCGATCTGTTTCATTCTCAATTCTCCTTGGGTGTTCATCAACCTTAACGAATACGCATCGTGAAAGTAGAATTTTTCTGCACTGCTCAACCAAATCAGGTCTTCGAAACGGTAATATGAACGTTGGTCCCATCCCGCTTTCCTGTCATTGGTCAATCCTGCGGCCTGGATCTGGAAAGAGTTCCGATTGTCATTTTCCCGCGCTGCAGCCAAGATCTGTTCTTGAGCTCACCGCCGTCCGGTGCGCGATAGCAGATGGGTTACAGGCTTTGGCAACCAGGCAGTCGAACACTCGCGGGATCGTCCTTATGTCCATCGCGATGCTTGGCGTCCCAATGGTGGATGGTATCGCGAAATACCTCAGTTCAGAGTATTCGCCCTTGTTTATCGGGTGGGCGCGCTATGCGGTCGCCTGCCTGATCGTCATACCGCTG
The DNA here is from genome assembly GCF_020622345.1 of Roseobacter weihaiensis. GTDB lineage: Bacteria > Pseudomonadota > Alphaproteobacteria > Rhodobacterales > Rhodobacteraceae > Roseobacter > Roseobacter weihaiensis. The sequence continues at coordinate 33,853 of NZ_JACNMO010000027.1, forward strand.
GCATACAGGCTCCATGGGGTGCGGATGTTCCCGGATGAGCAGCGGTTTGCACATCTGGTGCGCACTGCCTTTCTGGTGACCGCGATGACGCTCTATTTCCTCGCGATTGCACGGATTCCCATATCTCTCGCCGTCAGCGCCTATTTCGTTGGCCCGGTTGTTGCGGTGGCGCTTTCCGTTCTGTTTCTGAAAGAAACTTTCACAGGGCCAAAACTGCTGAGCCTGGTGCTGGGATTTGTGGGATCCGTTGTTGTGCTCCAACCGTCAGGGGACATTGAAATCGGTCTGATCATGGCCTTTGGGGCCGGTCTTTTCTTTGCGCTCTATTTAATTGCGACGCGTCAGGCATCCCAGAACAGTGACCCGATAAAGACGCTGGCATTTCAGTGTGTAATCGGGACTGTTTTACTGAGCCCACAGGCGGCCTTTACGTTTGAAGTTCCCCAGGCAGATGTTTTGTGGCTATTTGCAGGCTTGGGTGCCGTTTCCGCCATCGCGCACCTGTTGACCATACTGGCTTTTCGCCTTTCGGATGCGTCAACCCTTGCACCTTTGGTCTATCTCGAACTTGTCGGCAGCGCGATCATAGGGTTTCTGATTTTTTCCGAGATCCCGACGGTCACGACAGTTGGTGGTGCGGTGCTGATCATTGTCTCGGGTCTGGTTCTCCTTAAACACCCCCCTACGCAATCAAACGGAAAGCCTCGCAATGAACAAAACCCTTGAAATCGTCAGCTGCTCAGAGATGAGCCGATCCCAGCTGGAAAATGTCCGCACGCTTGTGGTTTCGGAAAACCAGGTGGAATTTGGCGGAACATTCTCGGAGTCCCTGGATGGCGATCTGGCGGACAACAGCGAGACGGTTCAAGGCTACTGTTTTCTGAGAGATGGCGAACCTATCGGCATCGTGACCCTTAAAAGGCCCCCTTCCACGGCGGATTGGGTGCCTGCGAACGCCGTATCTCTGCACGGGTTCAAGATCGACATGAGATGGCAGGGGCAGGGTCTTGGAGGCAAGGCATTCGGGCTTGCGGTTCAGGCGGCGGCCCTGAGATGGCCCGAAGCTGAACAACTGGTTCTTGCTGTTGATGCGGATAATACGACAGCGCTTGCGGTGTATCGAAGCTTTGGCATGACAGACAGCGGCCCTGTTTACGCGGGGCGGATTGGACAAGAACACAGGCTGTCAATGGTCCTCCGCGGTCTGGATGTCGTTTAGGCGACGCTTTGGAAGCGGAAATCACTGGGAGACAGGAGGTTTTTCCTCTCAGCGGTGATACAGATGGCATTTTCCTGTCCTGCTGGACTTGATCCGCAACCTTTCCTCCGGGAAGGCGTCCTGACCTTGAAGCCGAGCTGTGAAGAGATCTGTGTCGGGTTGGCGAAAGCAGTGCGCGATCCTCTGGTCAGAAACGGGCGCCGGGCGCGCGCATGGCATGAAAGCACGATGTTCACCCCTCTATTTCGACAGATTGATTACCTCTGAGGCAGCGCTCACCAGGATCTGGCATTCGCGGATCAAGGAACGGGAGAGACACCGAAGACAACGGGATGCGCCACGACAAGTGTCCCGTAAAGGGCGATGGCGGCCAGTAAACGCAGGATCGCGCCAAACCAGGAGACCGGCCGGGGCAGGATGGGGCCGCTTTGCACCTCTTGGCGGAGGGTACTCCAGCGCTCTGCGCCAAGGTGTTGCCGTTTGCGACGATCAACGAGCTTTGTTCCCAGCAGAGCAAAAAGCGCAAATATGCCGAACAGCAGTACATGGGCCAGATCGCCGTTCGGGAGCAAATGCGCCGCAGCCCAGAGTGCAAGCGCAATCAGCAATGGATGGCGTGTCCAGCGTATGATGCCGGGATGGGCGGGCTCAAAGCGGTCGTTGCGGGTGCCTCCGAAGGAAAAGGGGTTCGGGCGGCCTATGGCCAGTGCAAAAATCAGGCAGGTCAACAACATGGCCAAAAGCGCCATGTGATTTTGCCAAGGTGTCCAGGGCCAAAGCGGCACGAAGGGCGCCCGCCCCGCTGCACTGATGAGCCAGGTCAGCGCCATCAGTGACAGTGCCGAATAAACCAGCGTGAAGCCGCGCGCGCCCAGAAGCCGCTCTGCTGCAGGGCGCACCGGCGCGCGCACCGGCACGGCGTGCGAGAGCAGGAAGACGCCAAAGGCTGCGGTGAATTCGATCCATGCCATGGCCTAGCTTTCCGGTTTGGGGCGCAGCAGAAGCGGCCCGTAGAGAAGGGCAAAGCCGCCAAAAGCAGTGAGCCAGCAAAGGCCTGATATACTGTGAAGCCATTCGCTTTGGGCAGGCCAGACCCCGGCCAAGACCCGGGCGCTGACGGCACCGATCAGGGCCAGATAGAGAATGGTGGTGCCTACCCCCGCGCTCAGCGCGCGCCCTGAATGACCAAGGGTCGCGCGTGTCATTACGCCCAGTGTCATCAACCCGATTGCACCGGCCAGCCACAGATGCTGCGCTGCCGCCATGCCAAAGGCGCCGGGCAACACCAGTTCCACCGCAAGGCAGATCGCGCCGAGGGGTAGGAAAAGATAGCCGAGATGCAGCACCAGAACGAGCGGCTCGGCCCATGTTCGGTGTCCCGCCCAGCGGGTGAGGCGGATGAGATGCAACGCGCCGCCGATGAGCAATGCCGTGGCCGTCGTGCGGTCAAGCGGGGCCGCGACCCAGAGCGTGAGAGCGACCAACAGCACCAGGAGTGCGATCTTGTCGAAGCTCTGCATCGGTGGGGCTGGCAATCGTCCGGGGCCTCTCTTGACCAACCAGTTCCGGGTGAAAGACGGCACAATCCGCCCGCCGATGACTGCAATCATCATCACCGCCGCCGCCAGCCCGATCCGCAGACCGTAGCCGCCTGCGGCCTGGTCTTGGCGGGCGTGTTCCCAGTGAAAAACCGCGTTACCGCCGATCAGGGCAATCAGAATGCCCAGGATGATGAGGTTGCGCCAGTTCCTGCCCGCCACGATCTCACGTGCGACGATAGCGGTCAGCGCGGTTGGCATTGCAAGGTCGATCAGAGCCACCGTCAGCCAGGGCAGATACGCAGAGATCGACACAACCGCCCGGCCCACTATCCAGAGCGCAAAGAGGCCGCCGAGTGGCCAACCGATCAGGGCCGGGCGCCCGGTCCAGTTCGGGATTGCCGTGAGCACGAAGCCCGCCACAACCGCCATGAGATAACCATAGAGGAATTCATGCGCGTGCCATGAGACTGGATCAAAGGCTGTGGGCAGAACCGGAAAGCCGGACAGCATCGCGATCCAGAGCACCATCGCGAGAGCGGCCCAAAGTGCTGCCCCCAAAAAGAAGGGTCGAAAGCCGTCGGCCAGCAACGTGTGTCCTCTCGGGAGTTGTGGTTGTTCCGCCGTGTTGCTCATGTTCGGGTCCATATACGGCCGCCGGGGTGTCCACTGCTGATGCGCTGGAAAGGGCGGGGTCGGTGCCGCAAGCCAAGCCTTGTGAGATGCTGTTGAGGGGGTGGGTTTGCTGCAGCGCCAGCCCGGATTATGCCGGAAAAGCAGGCTGCGGGCCCCCAGAGTACCTGTTCGAAAATTCTGGCCAGCGTCCCTACTGGAGGGGTCGTTGCGGAGCCGGCGCAAGCGGTTCGGGGCAGGTTTGTCTTGGTCGGTGTCACCGTCTCTCCGGGTTTTGGTCTTGCACCATTTGGTATTGCTGTTAATAGGTATTGTAAATACCTATTAACAGCGGGGCCTGTCATGCGCCTGACCTCATTCACAGATTATGGGCTACGGATGCTGATGCGTATGGCCAGCATGCCTGATCGCGCGTTTTCGACCACGGCTCTGGCCAAGGAATTCGGGCTGTCCCGAAATCATCTGAGCAAGATCATGCAACATCTGGCCCGGGCGGGGATCGTCGAGACGCGGCGGGGCGGCGGCGGCGGTGCGGTTCTGGCGCACCCGGCTGGTCAATTGACCTTGGGCCGCGTGATCGCGGTCTTGGAAGAGGACCAACCGATCGTGGAGTGTTTCGCATCAGGACATATCGCTTGCACTTTGGACGGGCACTGTGGTCTCAAGGCGCGCCTGCGCCAGGCTGAGCGGGCTTTTCTCGCCGATCTGGATCGCACCACCTTGGCTGATATCGCCCTGCCCAAGGCAATGGTGCGGGCCTGAGGTCTGTTCAACCTGGTGAGGATGGCTTTGTCGTTGACGCGGGCACCTGGCCGCGGTTTTCGATATCGGTCAGAGCGAGGTTTGAGGGATGGTGCAATCCGGTACGTATCATCACCACGCGATGCGAAAAGGGCGTTGAGACGAATGAAGGACGCCGGCAGCCCGCCTTATTTTGAAAGGGCCGTGCGGTGCGGCTTGGCCCAGCAGGGCCGCCCTCAGCACAGATGCAGTGGCGCACGCCGTCCCGCACAACGGTATCCCGTTCTTTGAAGATCTCGGAACGAAGGGATCGGCCAACAAAGATCAAAAGCCGGGTGCTGCGGATTAAAAGAAGCGCTCGTCGTATTCATCGATCAACTGGCGCGCCTTCACCTCGCAATCCATCGGGCTGTCCAAAATGCAGGTCCTGGCGAACCCCTTGTAGACCACACTGGTTTGTTCGTAGCTGCCGGTCGGGCCTTCGATCAGCCGTTGTCGTATCTCATACCGCTCACCGTCATTCAGCCCACCTTGTAAAACGGCTTGGGTGCGTGTCTCGTTGCTGACGGTTGCACAGGCGCTCAGCACCAACGGCCCGGCGATTGCGAAAAAACTCAATTTCATCAAATTCACTCCATAAATTTTTACCATATCGAAGATTTAGAGCGCGCGGGCAACAGGTACAGACCCCCTTGCGGCAGGTTACGCAGAATTGATCCAACCTTGGGTGATTACCTCTCCATCGCTTCCAACTCGTCGATGAAGCCAGAGATCATGCTCAGCCCCTTGTCCCAGAAGGCGGGGTCCGAGGCGTCGAGGCCGAAGGGAGCCAGAAGCTCTTTGTGGTGCTTTGACCCGCCCGCTTTCAGCATGTCGAAATACTTGTCCTCAAAACCTGCATCCCCCTCGGCGTAGACCGCATAAAGCGCGTTCACCAGCCCGTCGCCAAAGGCATAGGCATAGACGTAAAACGGCGAGTGCACGAAGTGCGGGATATAGGCCCAGAAGGTCTCGTAACCTTCCATGAACTCAAAGGCGGGTCCAAGGCTTTCGGCCTGCACCGACATCCAGAGCGCATTGATGTCATCCGGGGTCAACTCCCCGCCGCGCCGCGCGTCATGCAGCTTGCACTCGAAGTCGTAGAACGCGATCTGGCGGACCACTGTGTTGATCATATCCTCAACCTTGCCGGCCAGCAGCACCTTGCGTTCGGCATCGTCCTTGGCGCCGTCGAGCATCTTGCGGAAGGTCAGCATCTCGCCGAAAACGCTCGCCGTCTCCGCCAGCGTCAGCGGTGTTGAGGACAGCATTTCACCCTGTTCCGCCGCCAGCACCTGATGCACGCCGTGGCCGAGTTCATGCGCCAGTGTCATCACGTCCCGCGGTTTGCCCAGGTAGTTGAGCATCACGTAGGGGTGCACATTCGTGACGGTGGGATGCGCGAAGGCACCCGGTGCCTTGCCCGGTTTCACGCCCGCATCGATCCAGCCCTTGCGAAAGAAGGGCTCGGCAATCTCGCCCATGCGGGGATCAAAGGCATTGTAGGCGTCCATCACCGTCTTTTCCGCCTGTTCCCAGCCGACGATCCGGGTGTCTTCCATGGGCAGGGGGGCGTTGCGGTCCCAGACCTGCATCTTGTCGAGGCCAAGCCATTTGCGCTTGAGCTCGTAATACCGGTGGCTGAGCTTGGGGTAGGCCTCGACCACCGCATTGCGCAGCGCTTCGACCACTTCGGGTTCCACCTGATTGCTCAGATGACGGCCCGTCTGGGCGGTCTCCATGCCGCGCCAGCGGTCGACGATCTCTTTTTCCTTGGCCTGTGTGTTGTGGACGCGGGCAAAGATTTTGATGTTTTCTGAAAAGACGCTGGCCAGTTCGCGGGCGGCCGCCTCGCGCTTGGCGCGATCCGGTTCGGTCAAAAGGTTCAGCGTGCCCTCGATGTTGAGCGCCTCGCCATCGACCTCGAATTCAAGGCCAGCGATGGTTTCGTCGAAAAGCCGCTCCCAGGCGTCCCCCACCACACCCAGATCGTGCAGGAATTTCTCCAGCTCATCGGAAAGCTGGTAGGGTTTCATCGCCCGGATGCGGTCAAAAACCGGCTTGTAGCGGGCAAGATCCGCGTTCTGGGCATAGAGACCATCAAGGTGGTCATCATCCAGCCGGTTGACCTCCAGCGTGAAGAAAACCAGCGGGGTCGTGAAATTGGTAATCTTTTCCTGCAGATCCGCCATGAACTTGGCGCGGTCCGCATCGGTGGTCAGTTGGTAATAGCGCAGACCCGCAAAGGACATGATGCGCCCCGCCACCTGGTTGATCTTTTCGTTGCGCAGCACGCAATCGAGAAATCCGGGCGCGTCGAGGCTGGCAAGCTGGCCCTCGAAATCGCTGGCGAAGCTGGCGCAGGCCTGCTCCAGCCAGTCCAGATCGCGTTTCAGTTCCGGGGCGTCCTGCGAGGTATAGAGATCATCGAGGTTCCATTCGGGCAGATCGCCCAAAGGCGCACCCGCGCCTGGTGTGTTTGCGTCACGTACCGGAAAGGGAAGGGTCAACATGGGGTTCCTCGCTTTGAATGCTGTCATTACCTAGGACGCTGGCGTGCAGGGTACAAGCGGCGAAACCGCTCAAAAGCCAAAGAGCCGGGCAGGATTGTCCACCAGAATGCGCTGGCGGGTGGGAGCGTCGCTGACCACGCGGTCGAAGGCATCCAGCAGCCTTGCTGCCACGGGCATCTGCGCGCCCGCCAGCATCAGGTGCGGCCAGTCGGACCCCCAAAGGCATCGTTCCGGGTTTGCCTCAACCAGCTTTGCCACCAGTGCATCCGTCTGCCTGTAGGGGGCATCGCACATGCGGTAGAGGGCCGAGAGCTTGACCCAGGCCTTGCCCTCTGCAAGCAGGGCGCAGAGCGCCTGAAACCCCGCGCTCTCGGGCGACAGATCCTCCGCCGGCCAGCCGATATGGTCAAAGACCACATCCACGGGCAGGCTGTGCACGTCGTCATAAAGATCTGCGAGGTGCCGGTCCGCGTGGGCCAGCATCTGGATATGCAGGCCCCGCGCGGCGAGGGCAGGGGCCATCGTCTTGGCCCCTTCCCAGCTTAACACACCGCCGTGCACGTAGTTGAGCCGCACCGCCGCCATGTTCCAGGCGGCGAATTGGTCAAGATCGGCCCCGGTGGCCCCATCGGGCAGCAAGCCGACCCCGCGAAAGCCAGTCCCCATGCGGCGCACGGCCTCAACCGTGACGGCATTGCCGCTGCCATAGAGGATCGAATGCACGATGACCCCGCGCGTACACCCGAGCCCCTCCAGATGCGCGCGATACTTCGCCAGCCAGCCCGCCAGATCAGGCCCGGGGGCCGGGTTCTCCACCCGCCCGTCCCAGAGCGGAAACTCACCCGCGCCCGCCAGCAGATGCACATGGGTGTCGCAGGCCCTGTCCGGCGCGCGTTGTCGCGGTGTGGCGGCGGCGGGGGGCATCTGGGCATCGGGTTTGGCGGTACTATCCATAAATCCTGAGCATTTCATTGAGATCGTCGAGCGTGTTGGCTTCTTGCAGCGGTTTGTCCTGACGCCAGCGCGACATGCGCGGGAACCGCAGGGCAACACCCGATTTGTGGCGCGGGCTCGCCTGAATGCCTTCGAAAGCGATTTCAAAGACGTGGTGCGGGGTGACCTGACGCACCGGGCCAAAACGCTGCAACGTATTCTTGCGTACCCAGGCTGTGATCTCGCGGAATTCCGCATCCGTCAGCCCGGAATAGGCCTTGGTGAAGGGCACCAGATCATTGCCGTTCCAGACCGCAAAGGTGAAATCGGTAAAAAGATTGGCCCGTCGCCCGTGCCCGGCCTGGGCATAGATCATCACCGCGTCGATGGTCAGCGGGTCGAGCTTCCATTTCCACCAGTCGCCCTTTTTGCGCCCGACCAGATAGGGGCTGTCAGTGCGCTTTACCATCACGCCCTCGGCCTGGGCGGCCCGCGCGGCGGAGCGGTGCGCTGCAAGCGCGTCCCAGGTGTCAAATGGCAAAGCCGGCGCAAGTTTAACAGGCGCGTCGTCGGGCAGCAGCCCGCAGGCCTGCTCCAGCAGGGTGCGGCGCGCTGCAAAAGGGTGAGTGCGGATATCCTGGCCTTCCCACTCCAGAAGGTCATAGGCCTGCAGGACGACCGGGGCCTCTGCCAGCAGCTTTTTGGGGACGGTCTTGCGCCCGATCCGTTTTTGCAATGCGTTGAAACTGGACGGGGTTTCAGCCCCCGCCTGCCAGACCAGCAACTCGCCGTCGAGAACGGTGCCGGGGGGCAGGAAATCAACCGCCCGCGCCAGTTCGGGAAACCGGTCGGTCATCAGTTCTTCGCCCCGCGACCAGACAAAATACTGCCCGTCGCGCAGGATGAGCTGCCCGCGAATGCCGTCCCATTTCCATTCTGCGGCCCACTCAGGGGTCGCACCGAGGCGCGCGGGCTCCCCCTCCAGACTGTGGCACAGATAAAAGGGGTAGGGGCGCGACGCATCGGCCATCGGGTCTTCGGCGTTGATGAGAGCATCCCAGGAGGTCTGGTCAGGATGCCAGTTGCCCATCAGCCGGTGCGCCAGTTCAGCTTCGGGTTTGTCGGTCGCTTTGGCCAGCGCGCGGGTCATAAGCTTTTGGCTGACCCCCATGCGAAAGCCGCCGGTGATGAGCTTGTTGAAGACAAAGCGTTCCGTGCCGCCCAACACCTGCCACGCGTTGCGGACAAAGGCCTTTCGCGCGGGCTCCTCGACCTGCGCCAGGCCGCGCAGGTCGTTGATCCATTGCGTCAGTTCAATGTCGCTGGTGGTCTGCGCCTCGGGCAGGACAAGCGCGATGGTTTCCGCAAGGTCCCCGACGATGGGGTAGCTTTCCTCGAAAAGCCATAGCGGGATGTCGGCCATCTCGGCGGCCCATTCCCGCAGCCGGGTCGTGGTCACGGCGCGTTTGGGTCTGCGACCGGAGAAAAGCGCGATCGTCCAAAGCCGGTCCCGCTTTGGGGCCGTCTGGAAATAAGCGGTCAGCGCGTTGGTTTTCACGGTTGTCTTGGTGTTCTGGTCGATGGCGTTAAAGAGCGCTGCGAAGTCCTTCATGACGCCTCGCCTTCCGCGTCTTCACCGCCAAACTCGGTCGGGACCACCTCCGCCCGCCAGCCGTTTTCGGTCAGGTAGCGGCTGAAGACATCGGTGTAGCCGTGCGTGACATAGATGTTCTCCGCACCGGTTTCGCGAATGGCCGACAACAGGCCCGGCCAGTCGGCGTGGTCTGAGATCACGAAACCCCGGTCGCCGGCGCGCCGCCTGCGTACCCCGCGCAATTGCATCCAGCCGCTGGCAAAGGCGCTTTCGCCAGGGCCAAAACGTTTGGCCCAAGCGCTGCCGAGAGCCGAGGGCGGGGCCAGAACCAGCGCCCCTTTGTTGGCCTTGGGGTCGGTGTCCTTGGTGAGCTGAACCGTTGTCGGCAGGTCGATGCCTTGTCCGCGTAGGACGGCATTTGTGGCCTCCACCGCGCCATGGGTCAGGATTGGCCCGATGCCGGGATCGAGCATCCGCAGCAGCCGTTGTGCCTTGCCAAGAGAATAGGCGCCCAGAAAGGCGGTCTTGCCCTCGCCCGCGCATTTGCGCCACCAGTTGTTGAGGTCATCGGCCACCGCGTCCTGCGGTCGCCAGCGGAACACTGGCAGGCCAAAGGTGGATTCGGTGATGAAGTGGTGACACTTTTGAGGTTCGAACGGGTCCGACAACCCGTCGTCCTCGATCTTGTAGTCACCGGAGGCGACCCAGATCTCTCCCTCCACCACCACCTTGATCTGCGCCGAGCCGGGCACATGACCTGCGGGGTGAAAGGACACTTCCGCCGTGCCGATGCGCAGCACCTCACCGTAAGAGATGCCCTGGCAGGCGATCTCGCCCAACCGGTGCTGTATCACGGGCAACGCCTGATGGGTCGCCAGATAGCTGCCATGACCCCAGCGCGCATGATCGGCGTGGCCATGGGTGATGAGCGCGCGCGCCACCGGTCGCCACGGATCGATGTAGAAATCGCCCGCCGCGCAATAGATGCCATGATCTGTGAAGCTCAGAACCGGTGTGTGCGCCATGCGGTCTAACTTAGCGAGCGTGCCGGGATTGCCCAGAGCCTAGCTGCGGCTGTCTCGCAGAAAGAGCTGCGCCATCTGCGCAAAGAGCGGTGCAGTCACCGCATCGCCTTCCATCAGCACTTCATGCTCGCCCTCGGGGACAATCTCAAGATGACCGCCGTTCCACGCACTCATGCGGGTGTGGATTGCCGGCAGATCAACGATCCGTTCATTGCTGCCAAGGAAGGTGATGCACGGCAGGTTGGGCGAGGGACGCCCCATCAGATGCCGTGTTTCCAAAAGTGCCTCGCGCAGCCAAATGAAGCTGGGCCCGCCAAGTGAAAGCTCCGGATGCGCGATGAGCTGTTCCTGCATGATTTCGAATTGGCGCGGGTCGCGGGTCAGCAGGTTGTCCTCAAACCCGTCGGTCAGCACGTGATGTTCCAGCCGTGTGCCGGGCGGCAGGCTGTGGCCACGGCCAACGCGGGGCATAGCATGGCTTAAAAACCAGGCCGCGGGCTTGACATGCGGGGCGAGCCTGATCCCCCACATCGGCCCGCTGAAGACCACGGCCCGTACCGCAAGCCCTTCCATCACAGCGCGCAGCCCGATCGCCCCGCCCATCGAATGGGCCAGCAGGAAGTAGGGCCGCGGCAGTTCCAGATCGCGCGCTGTGCGCATCATCGCGGCCACGTCCTTCTGGTAGTCCGAAAAATGCTCCACATGCCCGACAAGCGGATTGTCGAGCAGCCGTTGCGCGAGCCCCTGACCGCGCCAGTCGATTGCGGCGCTGGCCAGTCCCCGTGCCGCCAGGCCTGTCGCGATCTGGCCATATTTTTCAACGAATTCCGTGCGACCCGGAAAGATCAGCACGGTGCCTTTCGCGTCAGCAAGCGGCCAGTGACCCACCCGCAGGCGGATACCATCTGAGGTTGTGGTCCAATGCGCCGCCCCGTCATCCGGACCGTAGGCGATCTCGTGAAAATACGGGGCGGGGCCGAGGGGCATCAGGACAGGGCGGCGGCGAGTTGCATTGCCATCGCCATATCCCCATCTACTGCCAGCTTGCCGGACATGAAGGCTGCGGTGGGGTCGGTTTCGCCTGCGAGGATGGCCTGAAAGGTTTCCGCATCTGCGGTCAGCGTGACATCCGTGGTCTCGTCGCTTGCGCGGGCGCCATCGGCATCAAGTACAACCGTTCCTTCACCGGTGATGTCGAATTTGGCCGATCCGCCAAAATCCGCGCCTGCCAGTTTTTCGTTCAATGCCACGACTGCGCCGTTCACAATTTCGCTCATTTCGGACCCTTTTAGGTTGATCTGCACGCAGGCTCTGGAATTGCCCGACATGACTGTTACATTCAACCACGTTATGACCATCAAAGCACAGATTCTCAAACTGATCGTTACGGCACTTTTGATTGTGTCGTTTTTTGGGGGACCGTTGCAGGCGCAGACCTCTGAAGAGGAGTTGCTGGAGCAGTTGCGGTTGGCTCCGGAGGTTGAGGCGAAACGGCTTGAGCGCGAGCTGAGCCTGATCTGGGACAGGTCAGGCTCCGCCGCGATGGATTTGCTGCTCAAGCGGGGCCGCGAGGCGCTGGAGGAAGAAGACAACACCCGTGCCATCGAACATCTTTCGGCCCTGACGGATCACGCGCCAGAGTTTGCAGAAGGCTGGCATGCGCGGGCAACGGCGTTTTTTCGGGCGGGTCTCTATGGCCCGGCCCTCGATGACCTCGAACGCGCGCTGGCGCTGAACCCCAACAACTACAACGCGATTTTTGGGCTCGGGGTGATGCTGCGTGAATTCGGCGATCTGCCCCTTGCCGCCGAGGCGTTTGATCGTGCCCTTGCGTTGAACCCCAATCACGAAGCCGCCAAGGCGGCCAAGGAACAACTGGTGGGCGAAGGGATCGGTCAGACGCTCTGACCTGGCGTTAGCAAGGAACACTCCGTGACAGGTGAAAAGAGGGTCGTGGCCGTTTTGGGCCCGACCAATACGGGTAAAACCACCTATGCAATCGAACGGATGCTGGGGCATCGCACCGGCGTGATCGGTCTGCCGCTGCGGCTGCTTGCGCGCGAGGTCTATGACCGGATCGTCGCGGCACGCGGCCCTTCCGTCGTGGCGCTGGTGACCGGAGAGGAGCGGATCGTGCCCCCGCGCACGCAATACTGGGTCTGCACGGTCGAGGCGATGCCCGAGGGGATGGGGTGTGATTTTCTGGCGGTGGACGAAATTCAGCTCTGCGCCGATCCTGAACGCGGCCATGTTTTTACTGACAGGTTGCTGCGCGCCCGCGGGCTGCACGAGACGTTGTTTCTGGGGGCGGATACCATGCGCGGGTCCATTCGCGCACTGGTGCCCGAGGCGCAATTTGTTCAGCGTGACCGGATGTCCACGTTAACCTATATCGGTCCCAAAAAGATCAGCAGGATGAAGCCGCGCAGCGCCGTTGTCGGGTTTTCGGTTGAGAACGTTTATGCGATTGCCGAGCTCATTCGCCGGCAAAAGGGCGGGGCGGCGGTCGTGATGGGGGCGCTCAGCCCGCGCACGCGCAATGCACAGGTCGATATGTACCAGAACGGCGAGGTCGACTATCTGGTGGCCACGGATGCCATCGGGATGGGGCTCAACCTCGATGTGGATCACGTGGCGTTTTCAGCGCTGAGTAAATTTGACGGACGCAGGATGCGACCGCTGGCCCCCAATGAACTGGCCCAGATCGCCGGGCGCGCCGGTCGGGGCATGAAAAACGGAACCTTCGGCGTGACGGGCGAAGCTTCGCCCCTTGAGGAGGGGGTGGCACAAGCCATCACGGAGCACCGCTTTACGCCGCTGAAAAAGCTGAACTGGCGTAATAATGCCTTGCAATATGGTTCCATCGACCGGTTGATTTCGACCCTTGAGGCAGCGCCCGATAACGAGATGCTGATCCGCGCGCGGCAGGCAGACGATCTGAGTGCGCTGAAGGCGCTGGGCGATGTTACGGAGGTGGCCGCCAGATGCACCGACGGGCCGTCCGTCCGGTTGTTGTGGGATGTGTGCCGGATCCCTGATTTTCGCGGCATCAGCCATGCCGAACATGCAAATCTCTTGGAAGAGATTTTCAACCATCTTCATCAGCTGGGCAAGATTCCGGACGACTGGATGGCGCGCCAGATCAACCGGATCGACCGCACCGATGGGGATATCGATGCGCTGTCCAAAAGGCTGGCGTTTATCCGCACATGGACCTATGTCGCGCAGCGCAAGGGCTGGACAGGTGACGAAAGCCATTGGCGTGACGAGGCGCGTTCTGTAGAAGACAGGTTGTCGGATGCGCTGCACGAGCGTCTGACCCAAAGATTTGTAGACCGGCGCACATCCGTGCTCTTGCGCCGGCTCGGCCAGAAGGAAGCCATGGTGGCAGAAGTATCCAATACCGGCGAAGTGACCGTCGAAGGCGAATATGTAGGCAAGCTGGAAGGGTTCCGCTTTAGCCAGGACAAGGGCGCCGGCGGCGCGGAAGCGAAAACCATAAAGACAGCCGCGTTGCAGGCGCTTGCCCCGCAGTTCCACCTGCGGGCGGATCGGTTTTACAATGCCCCGGACACCGAGATCGATTTCACCGAACAGGGCGGGCTCATCTGGGGCAAGGATGCGGTGGGCAAGCTTGTGGCCGGGGCGGATGCGCTCAAGCCGCAGGTCGAAGTCTTTGTCGATGATGTGGCCGGCCCCGAGGTGGCGCAGAAGGTCCAGCGCCGCCTACAGCATTTCATCGATCGCAAGATCGCGGCCTTGTTCGAGCCCTTGCTGAACCTCAGCCGTGACGATGCGCTGACGGGGCTGGCGCGGGGATTTGCGTTCCAGATGGTCGAAGCCCTGGGTGTGCTGCCCCGTGCGGCGGTGGCCGAGGATGTCAAAGCGCTCGATCAGGACGCGCGGGGCGCGTTGCGCAAACATGGGATCAGATTTGGTCAGTTTACGATCTTTCTGCCGCTGTTGCTGAAACCGGCGCCAACGCGTTTGCGGTTGGTTTTGTGGTCGCTGTCGCAGGGGCTTGATCGTTTCCCCGAAGCACCCCCGCCCGGTTTGGTCACGATCCCGCGGGACCCGGACGCCCCTGCGGGGGCAGATACGATGTCGGGCTACCGTATCTCCGGCGAACGCGCGATCCGCATCGATATGCTTGAACGACTGGCCGACATGTTGCGAGCAGAAAACTCGCGCGCAGGGTTCGAAGCCAAGGCGGACATGCTGTCGATCACCGGCATGACGCTCGACCAATTCGCGGATCTGATGCAGGGGCTGGGCTATAACGCGCAAAAGGCCGAGCGGCCCAAGGTCAAGGCGGTCGATCCCGCCACGGCCGTCCCGGGGGGCACACCGGCAAAGGAGGCTGCCACGCCCGCGCCGTCTGATAAAGCCGTGGAAACACCGGATGACGCGTCCGCCCCGGTCGAAGATCAATCCGCTGCGCCCGCCGAAGCGGTTGCCTCACCACCTGCGGCGACGGATGTCCCGTCCGAGCCCGAAGCGGAAACCCCGAAGATACCAGAGCCTGAGACCTCCGCAGAGCCAGAAACAGAGGTCTTTTATACCTTTACCTGGGGGCGCTCCGCCCGGTCGGGCGGCGCTCAGAATCGGCGCGGTAAGGAACACGCCTCGGGCAAGGGCAAAGCCGGCCCCAAGGGCAAATGGGGCGGTCCCCGCGGCGACAAGGGCAAGGGCACGCAGAAATTCTCCGCCAAACCGCCAAGGCCCGAGAAAAAGATCGACCCTGACAACCCGTTTGCCGCAGCGCTGATGGGGCTGAAGGACAACAAGTAAATGGCCGATAAGCTGCGTCTGGACAAATGGCTTTGGCACGGGCGGTTCTTCAAAACCCGGTCACTGGCCGCAGCTGTCGTGGCAACATCCGGCGTTCGCGTGAACGGGACGCCGACCCAGAAACGCAGCACCCTGGTCACTTCCGGGGATGTTCTGACCTTTGCTCAGGGCGATGCGGTGCGTGTCATTCGGGTGGACCGGTTGGGCGTTCGGCGTGGCCCGGCGACCGAGGCGCAGAGCCTCTACACGGATCTTGCCCCGCCTGAGCCCAAAAGCCGGAAACCTGCTCCGGAAAACCCGGCTTACGAGGGAAAAGGTCGTCCAACCAAACGAGATCGCCGTACCCTTGATCTTTCTCGGGCCCGCTCTCTTGATTGATCGAAGCGGCTGAATTAGCTACCCCTTAGAGATTTTCCGAAAAGAGGGTCCCATGACCTATATCGTCAACGACGCCTGCATCGAATGCAAGTTTACAGATTGTGTGGAAGTTTGCCCGGTCGACTGTTTTTACGAAGGTGAAAACATGCTGGTCATTCATCCCGACGAATGCATCGATTGTGGGGTCTGCGAACCGGAATGCCCGGCCGATGCGATCCGGCCAGACACCGAGCCGGACATGGAGAAATGGGTCGAGTTCAACCGCAAGTATTCGGAGCTTTGGCCGGTTATCATCACCAAAAAAGACCCGCTTCCCAACGCAGACGAACGCGATGGGGAAAAAGGCAAACTGGAAAAGTACTTCTCTGAATCGCCGGGCGAGGGCGGTTGAGGTCGCCGCGCTGCAATTCGGCGCGGTCATCCCTCAAAACCCTGCTTAAATGTCGGATTTCAAAGGCGGAGTCGCAGCTTTCGCCACGGCATCTTTTATAAGATGCATTTTTGTGATACGCTACTTCGGTAAATGATCGAAAAAAAAGCTCTCCGCTGTGCTCATGACGGGCATCAGCTCTGACAATTCGGCAATAATGCACTGGTTGCGCGGTCTTCTCGCCACGCTTCGGTGTTTTTTTGACTGTGAAACACTTTGGAATACTTTTGCCAGCCGAGGAAGACTGAATGACCAAATCGAAGAAACTTGATTTCCGCCCCAATGAATTTGTGGTCTATCCCGCGCACGGCGTCGGGCAGATCCTGTCGATCGAAGAACAGGAAGTGGCCGGCATCTCGCTGGAGCTTTTCGTGATCTCCTTCGAGAAGGACAAGATGACCTTGCGGGTGCCGACGCATAAGGCGACGGAAATCGGGATGCGGGCGCTCAGCAGCCCGGATGTTATCTCGCACGCGATGAAAACGCTGAAAGGCAAGGCCAAGGTCAAACGGGCCATGTGGTCGCGCCGGGCGCAGGAATACGAGCAAAAGATCAACTCCGGTGATCTCATCGCCATCGCCGAGGTGGTTCGCGACCTGCACCGCACAGACGATCAGCGCGAGCAGAGCTATTCCGAACGTCAGCTTTACGAGGCGGCGCTTGAGCGGCTGACCCGCGAAGTGGCCGCCGTGGGCGGGGGCGATGAATTGGCTGCCGCCAAACAGGTTGGCGATGTCCTTGAAAGCCGCGTCGCAGCCTGAGGCTTTGTCGAAGCCGAACGTAAGAACCGCGCCTTTCACCGGCGCGGTTCTTACTGTGCGGTTGCGATCAGAAAGACGCAAAGCACGCTGATTTCGGTCAGTTGCTGCGTGGCTCCCAGCACATCGCCGGTCTGGCCGCCGATCTTGTGCCTTGCAAGTGCCCCCATGCCGAGGCCGGTCGCTCCGGCAATCACCGAAGCGGCCAGCGCAGGTGGACCGGCCAGGATCAAAGATCCGCTCACGGCGAGACCAAGACCGCCGAGCACCGCAGGCAGGGAAGGTTGCCCGACACCATGTGAGACACCGCTTTGCCGGGCGTTGGGTAACCCCAGCATCAGCACCGGCATGATGGCACGCGACAGCGCCGCCGCCGCGATGACCGGCCCAAGCCCCGAGGGGATCAGGGCCGCATAACAGCTCCACCGCAGCCCGAGCGCCAGGATCAGGGCGAGGGTGCCATAGGTGCCGATCTGGCTGTCTTTCATGATCTCCAGACGTCTTTGCACCGTAAAGCCGCCCCAGAAGCCATCTGCCGTATCTGCAAGCCCGTCCTCGTGCATGGCACCGGTGGACAGGACCAGCAGACCGACAACCAAGACCGCAGCCACCGTGCTTTGCAGCCCTGCCATGAGCGCGAGACCCCCGGCCAGGCAGGCAATGCTCCCCACCAGGGCACCGGCAATCGGATAGGCCCAAACCGCGCGCGCGGAGACATCAAACGCGCTGTTTGGCAGGTGGGGCATCGGCAGCCGGGTGAGCAGAAGGCATGCGATGACAATATCCGTCACAAATCGGGGCCAAGTGTCGGTTTTCATGCGCCTGTTGCCTTTTCGCGTCTTGCTGGTGCTTCGGCTTTGGGTAAAGAGGAGGCTAAGATCATGCAATGAGGTTCTCCGATGACGGCGGCTTTTTCCACTCTGGACGGGTTTCGTTCAATACTCAGAACCCCGGTTGGTCCTGTGGCGGAGGCGGTTGCGGGTGCTACGGCCCGGAACGGCCAGTTGACCAAACCACCCGGCGCATTGGGAGAGTTGGAACCGCTGGCGATCTGGTACGCAGGCTGGCGCGGTGTTGAAAAACCCACCGTTGAGGCACCACAGGTGATTGTCTTTGCGGGCAATCACGGTGTCGCAGCGCAGGGGGTTTCCGCCTTCCCGCCGGAAGTTACGGCGCAGATGGTGCTGAACTTCGAGCATGGGGGGGCCGCCATCAATCAGCTTTCCAGAACCTTCGGGGCACAGCTGGATGTGCATGCCATTTCGCTCGACCGGCCAACGGCTGACTTCACCAAAACGCCGGCGATGTCCGAAGACGAGCTGGTCGAGGCGTTGCGGATCGGATGGAATGCAGTTGATGACGCCGCAGATGTCGTCGTCGTCGGAGAGATGGGGATCGGCAACACCACCTCTGCGGCGGCCCTGGCGGCGGCCTGTTTCGGGGGCGCTGCCGAAGACTGGGTGGGCCGGGGCACCGGTGTGGATGATGCTGGCCTGCAGAACAAGGCGCGGGTTGTGCGCGAGGGGCTGGAGCGTCATGCCGAGCAGGGCGACGGTCTGGAGATGATGCGTTGCCTTGGGGGCCGCGAACTGGCCGCCATGGTGGGGGCAATTGTACGGGCGCGCAGCCTGCGCATCCCTGTGATGCTCGACGGGTTCATCTGCTGTGCTGCGGCCGGTTGCCTTGCGCGGACCTCTCCGGGTGCTCTGGATCATTGTGTCGCAGGTCATCTGAGCGCAGAAGGCGCTCATGCCAGATTGCTCGACGCATTGGGCAAGACGCCCCTGTTGTCGCTGGGCCTGCGGCTTGGTGAGGCCTCCGGCGCGGTGCTGTCTCTCGGGGTTCTCAAAGCTGCCGTGGCCTGCCTGAGCGGTATGGCAACCTTTGCCGAAGCCGGGGTGTCCGACAGCTGACCTCTGCTGTCGGACCCGCACAGATCAGATCTTGCGTGGCGCGTCCTTGCCATCAGAGGGGCGGCTGAGGATGGCTGTTTCCAGCTCCTTTTGCAGCTCCTTTGCCCGTGCCACATATTCGGGGTTCTCGCTCACGGGTTTGCTCGGATCCCAAAGCTCCGCCAGTTGGCGCACCGTCTCACGGTCGTGTTGGTAAAAGACCCGTTCCGCTTCGGCCGCCTCATACTCGCTCAGGCCAATATTTTCGAGCACATAACGGCCTGCCCGCAGCGAACTGTCAAACATTTCGCGCACGATGTCATTGGCCCCGGCCTGAAACAGACGATAGACAAATGTCCGGTCACGGGCGCGGGCGATGATATGCAGATCGGATCGCAGGCTGCGGGCGTATTTGACCAGCTTGATCGCCGCTTCGGGATCGTCCAGCGCGACCACCAGCACCTGCGCTTTCTCGATCCCGGCGGCGCGCAGGATATCGGGGCGTGTGGGGTCCCCCAGAAAGCCCTTGTAGCCAAAGCGCCGCATGACCGCGATGGTCTCCATATCATGGTCCAGCACCACGGTTTTGAAACCGCTGGCCTGCACGAGACGGTTCACGATCTGCCCGAAACGACCGATGCCGGCAATAATCACCGGGCCGACTTCGTCGATCTCATCGTCGGGGATTTCGTCCACGTTCTCCTCCGTCCGGCGCGAGACCACATCGTAGATGATGAACAGCAGCGGGGTGATCAGCATCGACAGTGCAATCACCAGCAACAGCGTTTGAGCAACATCTACCGGGATCACGTTTTGCTGCACCGAAAAGGAGGCCAGAACAAAACCGAATTCACCCGCCTGTGCCAGCCCCAGGGAAAAGAGCCACAGATCGCGCCCCTTGAGCCGGAACATCCGGCCCAGCAGGAACAGGATCAAACCTTTGACGATGATCACCAAAAGCGCCATCGCGACGATACCGAACAGGTTTTCAAAGAGCAGCGCAAAGTTGATACCTGCCCCGACAGTGATGAAAAACAACCCCAGCAACAA
Organism: Roseobacter weihaiensis; assembly: GCF_020622345.1. Classification (GTDB taxonomy): domain Bacteria; phylum Pseudomonadota; class Alphaproteobacteria; order Rhodobacterales; family Rhodobacteraceae; genus Roseobacter; species Roseobacter weihaiensis. The sequence continues at coordinate 53,387 of NZ_JACNMO010000027.1, forward strand.
CCCTTTGAAAGGTTCCAGGTCGGTTTCCAACTCGTGCCGGAATTCCGAGTTCGCCAGAACCACGCCCGCCAGAAAGGCCCCAAGCGCGGGCGAAAGCCCTACAAGCATCATCAGAAAGGAAATGCCGACCACGATCAGCAGCGCAAGTGCGGTATACATCTCGCGCAGGTGGGCGGCGTGGATGTAGCGAAAGACCGGTCTGGTGAAAAACACACCTGCGATGATCACCGCGGCCACCGCGCCGATGGTGACCAGTGTTACCCCCCAGGCGGGCAGCCCTTCGACCAGAGAGAGCGAATGCTGACCATGTCCGTGATCCCCCTCGGCAGAGGTCCGTTCGATGGCGCCGTTTTCAGTGATCCGCGCCGGAAGGGTCACCACAAGCAGCGGTAAGAAGGCTAGGATCGGGATGACGGCGATGTCCTGCGTCAGCAGCACCGAAAAGATGTTTCGCCCCCCGTTGGTCTGCATCAGACCTTTCTCAGACAGGGTTTGCAGCACGATCGCAGTCGAGCTCAGCGACAGCGTCAGCCCAATGGCAAGCGCGATCCCCCAGGGCTGGTCGTAGGCCATCGCAATGGCCATCAGGGCCAGCGTGCTGAGGGCGATCTGCAACCCGCCGAGCCCCAACAGCCGGTGCCGCATATCCCACAAGGCGCGGGGCTCAAGCTCCAGCCCGATCAGAAACAGCATCATGACGACACCAAACTCGGCAAAGTGCTGCAGGTCCTGGGTCTCGGACCCTACGAACCCCAGAACCGGGCCGATGATGATCCCCGCCGCGAGATAGCCCAGAACCGAGCCCAGCCCCAGACGCGCGGCAATGGGCACAGCGATGACCGCAGCGGCCAGGTAGATGGATGCCTGATACAGGAAGCCTTCCATAGGGTGTTTTACTCCATCCCGGTCACGTTGGCAGGGGGCCGTCTGTCTTGAGCTGGTCCATCACGATCTGACTGTGGACCCGCGCCACTGCCGGATGCTTCAGCAGCACGTCCTGGATCAGGCGGTTGAGGTCGGGCAGGTCAGCGCAATACACCCGCAACAGATAATCCGCATCACCGGTCATTGTCCACGCATCCGTGATCTCGGGCGTGATGTCCACAAGCTGTGCAAAGCCTTGCGAGTGTTCGGCCCCATGCGTTGCAAGGTGCACCTGAACGAACCCCTGAATGCGCAGGCCCAGTTTATGCGCATCCAGCCTGGCAACATAGCATTTTATATGACCCTCCGCCTCCAGCCGCTGTCGGCGCCTGCCAGCTTGGCTGGGGGACATATGCAGCAATTCGCCCAGTTGCTGTGCGGTCAGCTGTGCGTTCTTTTGAAGGGCTGCAAGCAGCTTAGTATCAATTTGATCCAGCAAGATGCGTAACCTTGTCCGATTTAGTCTCTATGGTGCGAGATTTCCGCAAATTTTTCCAGCGTTCGTCTTTAATTCGCGCACCTTCGGCGCGTTTTTTCTTGTATGTGCTTCCTGAAGCAGCGCCGTGGCGCTTATGTTCTGTCAGGAGGAATGCCAATGGGTCCTTTCCCGCATAACGCTCCGAAATCAGCGATCACCTCGGAAAATCCGGCGGGGACCGATGGATTCGAATTTGTCGAATTTGCGCATCCCGAGCCCGAGAAACTGCGCGCCGTTTTTGCGCAGATGGGATACGCCCATGTTGCAACCCACAAAACCAAGCGGATCGAGCTTTGGCAACAGGGCGACATTACCTACATCCTGAACGCCGACCCTGAAAGCTATGCCGCAGCGTTCACGGACAAACATGGCCCCTGCGCGCCTTCAATGGGGTGGCGCGTCGCAGATGCAAAGCGTGCATTTGAACACGCCGTCTCCAAAGGGGCGGAGCCTTATCTGGGAACCGGCAAGGCCCTCGATGTGCCTGCGATTGTGGGGATCGGTGGATCGCTGCTTTACTTCGTGGATCAGTATTATGAGACCAGCCCTTATAACGAGGAATACAGCTGGATCGCGCCATCCAAGCCTGCGGGTGTCGGGTTCTACTACCTCGATCACCTGACGCACAATGTGCACAAGGGGAACATGGACAAATGGTTCGCCTTCTACAGCGATTTGTTCAATTTCCGCGAAATCCGGTTTTTTGATATCGAAGGCAAATACACCGGCCTCTTTAGCCGGGCGCTGACCTCGCCCTGTGGGCGCATTCGCATCCCGATCAACGAAGACCGGGGCGAGACAGGCCAGATTGTATCCTATCTCAAGAGATACAACGGCGAGGGCATTCAGCATATCGCGGTTGGATCAAACGATATCTACGACAGCACTGACGACATCGCCGCCCGGGGCTTGAAATTCATGCCGGGTCCGCCGGAAAGCTACTACGCGCTCAGCCAGAATCGTGTCCCGGGTCATCAAGAGCCTCTGGACCGAATGAAGCGACATGGCATCTTGATTGATGGCGAAGGTGTCGTTGATGGCGGCGAGACAAAAATTCTGCTCCAGATCTTCTCAAAGACCGTGATCGGGCCGATCTTTTTTGAGTTCATTCAGCGCAAAGGCGATGATGGCTTTGGCGAGGGGAATTTCAAAGCACTTTTTGAAAGTATCGAGCAAGAGCAGATTGCCAATGGAGAGATCGCAGCCGAATAGCTTGCGATCAGCCTCGGGGCATCTTGAGCACGATCGCACGACCGCTTTTCTGATAGCGCAGCTCGGAATCACCAATGGCCGAGACACGCCCGCCATCAATGCGGTCGCCCACTTCAACCTTGCGGTAGCTGCCATTGCCCATCCGTACCAGCGCGCGCCTGCTTGAGGGCGTGCCATAAACGCCAATCAGATTGACCCGGCGCAGATTGATTGCATTCTTGACCGTGGCCTCGCGCGTTGCCGAAGCGCTGGAGGGGATTTTTGGGGCAACCACACGCGGTGCCACGCTTGCGGTCGCCACGACCGGTGCGGCGCTTGCCGCTGCCGCGTTATTGCGCTGTACCTCTGCGACGATGTCGCTGAAGTTGTTGGGGCGTGCATCGGGCCGCAAGGATGCGACCACGGCGCGTGCGGTCGCCCCATCGAATGAATCGTCGTTTTGTCGCGACAAAAGAGCCCGGCTGGCATTGCTGTCATCCAACTGCACAAGGCTGGCGGCGGCGAGCGCGTTTTCCTGCGCTGACTGCGGTCTGAGCTGTGGCCGCAGCTCTCCCAGTTCTGACCGGGTCAGGCCGCTGAGGGTCGCGCGCTCGGTCGTTTCGATCAGATCACCAGGACGTGCTTGAGGTCTGTAGCTTGCCAGGGCGAGCCGCTGCGCAAGGTTTTCGCCCGGTTCATCTGCGCGCAAGAGGTTATCAGGCTGGCGCACCGGTGGCGGGCCTTCAAAGACCATCACCCCATCAGGGTTCAGACTGCCTTGCGGGGTCGCAACAACCAGCCCGCGGTCATCCAGTTCAAAATCCGTACCGGCCGGGGCAGGAGGCGCGGGGGCAACGAAAGCCAGGTCACTGGCTTGTGTGTCCGGGGCGGGCAGGGCGACCGCATCAAAATTCGGATTGATCGGATCGATACTGGTGACATAGAGGTCCTCCAGATCGATCAGGGGCGGCGGGTTGGGCACATCAGGTGCCAAAGGCCAGATGCCTGTCACCGCGTAAGAGGCGCGGACATCCTCCGGCGTGGGTGCGGATGGCACTTCAGGGGTGTCCTGCGCCTCCGGGTTGACCTCGGTCGGGGCGCGCAGTGCGTCCAGAACGGCTGCATCTTCATCGCTCAAGGTGCGATCGACAGTGGCGATATCAATATCCGGGTCACCCTCCGCCGTTGGTGGTTCTTGTGACTGTTCCTGCAAGGGGGCAGAGAATTGGGTCTCCGGCTGCGCGGAGGTGAACCGGTCAAAAAGTCCGGCGATGCCCGGCCCCAGGGCGCCACTGGCAAAGGCCGTCACCCCGGCAAAGAAGACCACACAGATAGCGACCATCACCGCCAGCGACCCAAGCCGAGATGGATTTTCTGCCCCGGACCGCTGGCCAAAAACAGTCATGCGGTCGGCCTCATCCTTGCGACCAGAGTGGCGGGTGGCATTTTTGTCGGCTTTAGGCGTGCTTTTGCGCGGGTTTTGAGGGCGGGACGTCGTGCTGCGCCGGTGTTCAAATCCGGCCGGTGGCTCAGCGAACCCAAGCCTTTCATCGCGCGGGGTGTCTGCAAAACCCTTCAGCACGGCGGGGTCCGGCGGGTCTGACCGGAAGGTCGGAACCGTGCGGCGGCTGACAAAGCTTGGACCCACGTCATCGACCGGGTCCGGCGCGATAATGGGTGTGCCTTTTTCTGGAGGCTCAGGTGCTGCGTCGGGCACATCGGACAAGATCACAAGCGGGCCTTTGTCCCGCACCACGTGAACGTTGGGACCCAGAAGCTCTTTGGCCGCTTTGGTTTCTCCAAAGAAAGGCTCGACCGCGAAGGCGGAATCTGACGGGATCGCCACGCAACTCACCGGGTGAAAACGATGGTCTTCTGCAAAGGCTTCCGCCTCCGCCAGCGTTTCCCGCGCGACGGCCGCGACATGGAGCCGTGTACCTTTCACGTAAATGTCAAAGGCGAGATCGTCCCGGCTGTAAGGTGTTTCGCGTTCCAGGGCGTCAGCGGCGGCTGCGCGCCTGGCCGTTTCATCGCTGCCAGGATCATTGAGGGTCAGATAGCGGATCTGCTCATTTGGTATGATGATTTTGCAGCGCACCCCACCCGGATCAAGCGCTGTTGCTGTTCGGCGCAAAACCGCCAGTTCCTCTGCCAACGTGTCCGATGACGGGTCAGCATAGCCCAAGCGTCGCCATCCCTTGGCCGCACGGTGCAGCAAAAGAATGCCGTCATGAGAGAGGGACAGCGCGAAATTAGGCTTCATGACTTCTTTTTACCTGCATTTGGTTAATGTAAACAAACCATACGGCCTTCGGCGCACGATAAGGCAGGTCTTTGCCGAGGGGAAGGAAAAGGACAGCGGCGTCTTGTGTTCATTTCAGCCGCTGACCATGAAAAGCATGTGTTTTTGGAGAATGGTAATGAACAACATATTAGGGGCTGCTCTGGCTCTGCTCTGTGTGGCCTCTGCGGCCTGGGCCGAGGCAGAACGGGTTATCACGACAAGCGGACACGGGACGGTCGAGGCCGTGCCGGATATGGCAACCATCAACCTCGGGGTGACCCATCAGGCTCGGCAGGCGGGCGAGGCGTTGACGCGCACCTCCGATGCGGTGCGCGAGGTGATCGCGGAGTTGGAGGCGGCAGGCATTGCCCCGCGTGATATGCAAACTCAGGGGCTGTCCCTGCAACCGGTCTGGTCCCGTCAGACCGCGACCTCTGAAGCGCCGCCGCAGATTACCGGGTTTGTGGCGCGAAACTCTCTGATGGTGCGGGTGCGCGATCTGGACGGTCTTGGGAGCATCCTTGACACCATCGTGCAGGACGGTGCCAATACATTCAATGGGTTGGAATTCTCGATGCAGGATCCGGAACCGGCAATGGCGCAGGCCCGGGCAGCGGCTGTCGAGGAAGCGATGGCCAAGGCGCAGCAACTTGCAGAGGCGGCTGGCGTCACGCTGGGACCGGTGCAGTCGATCTCCGAGAGCGGCGGAGTGCCGCGCCCGGTCATGATGGAGATGGCTTCGGCCCGGATGTCTGCCGATGTCCCCGTTGCCGCCGGTGAGGTCAGCCTGTCAGCGCAGGTGTCGATGGTTTTCGAAATCCTGGACTAGGCTGCGCTGCCGAGAAAAAAATAAAGGGCGGCTTTGGGGCCGCCCTTTGCGTGTGCTTGACCGGTGGGTTAGCTTGTCGCTTTGGCTAGCGCCTGATCCAGATCGGCAATCAGATCCTCGGCGTTTTCGGTGCCGATGGAAATCCGCACCACACCGGGCCCCGCGCCCGCTGCTTCCTGCTGTTCGGCCGTCAACTGACGGTGGGTCGTGGAGGCCGAGTGGATCACGAGGCTGCGCGTGTCGCCCAGGTTCGCCACATGGCTGAAAATCTCCAATGCGTTGACGAATTTCACGCAGGCGTCATAGCCGCCCTTGATCGCAAAGGTGAAGAGCCCGCCCGCGCCTTTCGGGCATATTTTCTTGACCCGATCATGGTAGGGTGAGGATTTAAGCCCGGCATAGGTCACATAGTCAACACGGTCGTCTTTCTCCAGCCAGCCCGCGACCGTTTCCGCGTTATCCACATGGCGTTCCATCCGCAGAGACAGCGTTTCCGTCCCCATCAGCGTGTAGTGTGCCGCCTGCGGGTTCATGGTCATGCCCAGATCGCGCAGACCAATGGCGATGGAATGAAACGTAAAGGCCAACGGGCCAAAGGTCTCATGGAATTTCAGACCGTGATAGGCGGGTTCGGGAGCGCTGAGCGAGGGGAACTTGTCATTCGCTGACCAGTCGAACTTGCCTGAATCCACCACACAGCCGCCGGTCACCGTGCCATTGCCCGTCAGGTATTTGGTGGTGGAATGCACCACCAGCGTCGCGCCATGCTCTATGGGGCGGCAGAGGTAGGGCGTGGCCGAGGTGTTGTCGACGATCAGCGGGATGCCCGCAGCGTCCGAGATGGCCGAGATCGCATTGAGATCGGTGATATAGCCGCCGGGGTTCGCGATGGCTTCGCAAAAGACCGCGCGGGTGTCGTCGTTGATCGCAGCCTTCACCGCATCGAGATCGTCGAAATCGACAAAGGTACAGTCCCATCCGAACCGCTTGATGGTGTGGGAGAACTGGGTGACGGTGCCGCCGTAAAGCCGGGTGGAGGCGACGATGTTCTTTCCCGGCCCCATCAGCGGGAAAAGCGCCATGATCTGGGCGGCGTGCCCCGAAGAACAGCAGGCCGCCCCGACGCCGCCCTCAAGCGTGGCGACGCGTTCCTGCAGCACGGCGACCGTGGGATTGGTCAGCCGCGAATAGATGAAGCCCACCTCCTGCAGATTGAAAAGGGCCGCGGCATGGTCTGCATCGCGAAAGACATAGGCCGTGGTCTGATAGATCGGGGTCTGCCGCGCGCCGGTTGCCGGATCAGGCCGTGCACCTGCATGAATTTGCAGGGTATCAAAGCCGTAGCTGGGGCCGTCTGTCATGGTTTGTGTCCTCCTGAGGCTGGTGCTGCGCCATGGTTAGGACATGGACGGCAGGCACACAAGGGCGGCCCCGGCGCGGGCGGGGTCTCACCGCATCCAGAACCCGTTGGATTTGATCGTGTTCCTGATCTTGGCCTCGCGTCGGGGCAGATTGTCCTGGTCAAAGAGCGCGCGCACCTTTGCGCCCCGTCCGTGATAGACGGTACGTTTGATCGGGTCATATCCCTTGAGCACCTTCTTGATCCGGTTTGGGGCCGTGACCCGTTCCAGCACCTCAACCGCATGGGTGCTTTCGCGGGCATAGAGCAGGGGAAACGTGCGGTAATGACAGCTGACCGACCCGTCGAGATAGCCGCCCGGCAAGGTGTCGCGCCCTCCGCCCAACGCATGGATCACCAGGGGCAGGGCGATCTGGTCGAGCCAGGGATAGGTTTCCTGCGCACAAAGGGCTGTCGGTGGCGCGTCTCGGATCGCCAGCGCGTAGCGTTCAAAGAGTGCGCCAAACGCCTGCGGGCAGCGGTAATAGAAAAAGCCCGCATTGAAGTAGAGGTATCGCTTCCAGTATTCATCCGGCTGGCTGAGATCAAGCGAGCTGTCGAAATCGAGGTCAAAAGCATCGTAAAGCGATTTCCACAGACCCGCATATCCGGGACCATAAAGCTCTGGCTTTGGCCAGGTGCCTTCGCGCCGGAGCGAGGCACTGGGGCGGTTAAAGTCGAAGGGTACGGCGCAGAGATCTCCGGTGATGAGCGTATCGGTGTCGAAAAAGATGAACGGCACGTCTTGGGGCAGGGACTTCAGCATCTCGATCTTGTTGCCATAGGGGTATTCCGCCCCGAAGTGCCGGGCGTGGAACGGGACGATCTCTGCGCCCAGATCCGCCAGTGATGTGCGAATGGCGTCATTCGATATCCGCGGATCGTCCGGCCAGAGCGGCCCCGGCTGAGGCTCCGCGATCAGCAACCGGCCCGAAAAGGCCGGGCTGGAATGGCGCAGAGAGGCGGCGAACAGCAGCGCTTCATAGGCCAGCCTGCCATTTTGGCCGACAACCACGACATTAAAGTGCGGATCTATGCTCTGCTCTGGTGACGCCATGACGCTGCTTTGTGCCTGTGCCGAGGTACAAGCGTTATAGGGTCAGGCGTCCGGCAACTAAAGCAAATTGAGCATTGCCACACAATCGCGTAGGCAGGACGCCCCGACACTGTAGAATTGGACCCCTTTGATGACCACCTTGCCCGATTTCCGCCTTGAGACACATTTTTCGAAATGGGAGTTCAAGGCCCGTCATCACCTGACAGCCTCGGACGCCCAAAGCATGTCGCTCGGCGATCTGCTGGCGATGGCCGCGCCGGAGGACCGCGCGGGATTTGAGCAGATGTGGCTGGGCTACACCGAAACCTACGGGGCCCCGGACCTCAGAGAGCAGATCGCCCGGACCTATGTCGGGCAGGCCGCACAGAACATCCTGTGCTTTGCCGGGGCCAGCGAGGGGATTTTTGCGGCCAATGCGGTGCTTTTGGACAAAGACGATCATGCGATTGTCATCACCCCGAACTACCAGTCGCACGAGAGCCTGCCGGTCTCGATCTGTTCGGCCACCGGCGTGCCGCTGGACCCGCAGGACGGCTGGTCTTTGGATATTGACCGCGTTGCCGCTGCGATCCGGCCCAACACCAGGCTGTTGACGATGAATTTCCCGCATAACCCCACCGGTGCCATTCTGCCGCTCGATCGGTATCAAGCGCTGATCGAATTGTGTCGCAGACATGGCATCTATATTCTGCACGACGAGATATTCAACGGGTTGGGCCCCAGTGATGCGGTGCATCTGCCCTTTATCGCGGACCTCTATGAGCGGGGCTTGTCGCTCAACGTGATGTCCAAATCCTACGGTCTGCCCGGCCTTCGGGTCGGTTGGATTGCCGCTCAGGATACCGCGCTGCTGTCCAGGATGGAGCGGCTGAAGCACTATCTGTCGATCTGCAACTCAGGGCCCAGCGAGCGGCTTGCGATGATTGCACTCAAGAACCGCGCGCAGATTCTGGCCAGAAACTGCGCCACCGTCGATGAGAACATGCCCAGGTGGGAGGCGTTCTTTGGGCGCTATCCTGAACTCTTCGAATGGCGCAGACCGGATGGGTCCTGCATGGCCTACCCGCGCTACAAGGGTAAAGATGGTGTCGAAGCCTTTGCCCGTGATCTGGTGGAGCAAAGCGGTGTGCTGGTGCTGCCCAGCTCGATCTACAGCTCGGATCTGGGCCCTGTGCCGGAGGACCATTTCCGGATCGGGTTGGGGCGTCACGGGCTTGAAGAAGGTCTCGCCGCCTTTGAAGCCCATCTGATGCGCAACGGGCACTAGCGTGGCATCCAAAGGCGGTCGGATGCCTCAAAGGCACAGGGCCTTCGTTTTGATTGCCATTTGGCATGATATCTGGTATGCGTGCCAAAAGGTAGAGCGATGCCGCTGCATAGATTAGAAACCACTGCCGGGGATTTTGCACCTGAACCGATCTCGGATGAGGAGGGCCGCGCGATGCTGCGCGCTGTTTTCAACCTCTTTGGCAAATGGGCGATCACGGATGAGGAGGGCGCGATCCTGCTCGACTTGCCGATACGGACCTACCGGCGCTGGAAGGCGGGGCAACCGGGGCGGCTGGATCGCGACACCAAGGCGCGGCTGTCCAACATTCTTGGCATTCACAAGGCGCTGCGGATCCTGTTTACCGAACCCCAGCGTGCCTATAGCTGGGTCAAGGCCCCGAATGGCGCATTTGCAAACCAAACCGCGCTGGCGGTGATGCTGAATGGCGAATTGACCGATCTGATGCGGGTGCGGCGCTACCTTGACGCGGAGCGGGGGGGGTGGTGATCGCGCCGGCCGACGTACCGGTTTCGCAGCTACATTGGGAACAGGGCCGCCGCATCATCCGCAGCGTCTACCCGCCGATTGACCTCTTTGAAGACATTGCAGAGCCGGAAGACTGGCCGTTGTTGATCTCGGCAGAGCAGAAAACAAACCCGCGTCTGATGGAGAGTATCGGCAATCTCGACCTCATTCCGCCGGAGCGGCGGGTGGGTGGGCCTGGGTCCAGTTTCCTGATGGCCCCGTTCACGCATACGAGCACCGCCCGGCCAAGCCGCTTTTCCGATGGACGTCTGGGTGTGCTCTATATTGCCAGCGATTTTGAAACCGCGGTGCACGAGACCATCTATCACCATGCAAGGTTTATGGCGCAGACGGATCAGGCGCCGGGCTGGACCTCGCAGTTTCGCGAACTTGTGCTGGAGGTCGAGGCGGCGCTGCATGACATCCGGGCAGTGGCCTCTGATGCGGGTGATCTGCTGGACCCGGAGGACTATCGTGCAGCGCAAGCCTTTGCAGACGCGCTGCGCCGCAAGCAGGCTCAGGGCATTGCTTATCCCAGTGTGCGGGCCGAGGGGGATTGTGTCGGGCTCTTTTATCCAGACCTCGCCTGCGCGCCCGTGCAGGGCCGTCATCTGGATTATCACTGGAACGGGCAGACCGTCGATCTGATCCGGGAAGCGGCGGGCGGGGATGTCTTCCGCGTCACATAAGACCGGCGTGGTGCAAAGGGTTGGGCGGAAATTCGGTCCCCCCGGCATCAAAGCGTGCTTTGGACTGCGGCTAGCGTCGGCTGGGCTGTCGCAGGCCCGGTTCCTCTCGGGGTGTCCGGACCGGGGTCAGACGGGCGAGAACCTCGGCCACGACGAAAGAGGCGATCACCTCCGGCCGCTTGTCGGCACTGCCGAAAGCGCCAATTGGGCAGACCAGCGCCGTAGTGTTCAGCTGCGGTTCAGTCTCTGCGCAGAAGCTCTCAAAGCGCGCGCGTTTCGTGGCTGATCCGATCAGTCCCACATAGGCGGCATCCCCGCGCCGCAGCGCCTCTGCGGTCAGCAGATAGTCCAGAGCGTGGTCGTGGGTCAGAATGACGAAGGCGCTGCCCGGAGGCGCTCCCCGAACCTCGGCCTCCGGGACAGCCTGCAGACGTTTTTCCACCTGTGCATCTGATAAGGCAAGCTCCTCCGCGCGGCTGTCGATAAGGATGCAGCGCACCGGCAGAGCCTGAAAGAAATGCGCCAGCGCGCGCCCCACATGGCCCGCTCCCATGACATAGACATGCGGCTGCGCGGCCTTGGCATCGCGCGCGGCCTTAAGAGCTGCCTCAAGGCCCGCAGTCTGCATGCGGGACAGGCTCAGCTCAACCCGGCCACCACAGCATTGCCCGATATCGGGGCCAAGGGGGACATCCATCGCGCGGGTCTCTTCGCCCGCGCGCAGCAACTGCCGCGCGTTGTCGATCACCATATACTCAAGCTGCCCGCCCCCGATGGTGCCGTGAACGCCGCCCGGGGCCACGAACATCTCGGTGCCTTCGTTGCGCGGTGAAGACCCCCGCACACGGGTCAGGCGCACCTGCACGATGTTGGTGTGACTGCGGAAAAAGGTCTCCAGATCCATGGCTCAGCCCCGCCGCAAGCGTTCGATGGCCATCAGCACGCGCTCAGGTGTGGCGGGGGCGTCAAGGCGGGGGCAGGTCTGGTACTCCGCGACACTGGCGACCGCATGCGACAGCGCCTCGAAGACTGAGATGCCCAGCATGAACGGCGGCTCACCCACGGCCTTTGACCGTTTGATCGTGTTCTCGCGGTTCTCAGACCATCTGACCAGCGCCACGTTGAAGATCCGGGGCCGGTCGGAGGCGAGCGGGATCTTGTAGGTTGAGGGCGCATGGGTCCGGAGCTGGCCTTGCGCGTCCCACCACAGCTCCTCGGTGGTGAGCCAGCCCATACCCTGCACAAAGGCCCCCTCGATCTGCCCCTTGTCGATCACCGGATTGAGAGACCGCCCCACATCATGCAGGATATCCGTTCGCTCGACCCGGTACTCTCCCGTCAGTGTATCCACCGATACCTCCGAGCAGGCCGCGCCATAGGCGTAATAGTAGAACGGGCGGCCCTTGCCGGTGGCGCGGTCCCAATGGATTTTTGGCGTTTTGTAGAACCCGGCGGCGGACAGGTGAACGCGCGCCATATAGGCCTGCCGGATGAAGTCGGCAAAGGGCACGGTTTCTTCGTCGATCTGGACTGCATTGGCGATGAAACGGATGTTGCTGCGGTCGGTCTGCCACTGTTCGGCGGCGAAATCGGTCAGCCGTTCCTTGATCTGAAGGGCGGCGTCCTGGGCGGCCATCCCGTTGAGGTCGGACCCAGAGGAGGCCGCCGTTGCCGAGGTATTGGGGACCTTTTCCGTGGTGGTCCGGGTGATCTTGATCCGGTCGATATCGACCTGCAATTCTTCCGCCACGACCTGGGCCACCTTGGTATTCAGCCCCTGACCCATCTCTGTGCCGCCGTGGTTCAGTTGGATCGAGCCGTCGGTGTAGATATGCAGCAGAGCCCCGGCCTGATTATACCACGTCGCCGTAAAGGAGATGCCGAATTTAACCGGTGTGAGTGCGATGCCACGTCGGATGACACCGCCCTTTGCGTTCCAGTCCAGTACAGCCTGACGGCGCGACTGGTAGTCAGCGTTCTGCTCCAGTTCAGATACGATCCGCGGCGCGATGTTGTCTTCCACCGTCTGGTGGTAGGGCGTGACATTGCGGGTCTCCGTGCCATAGAAGTTCGCCTTGCGAATGTCGAAGGTATCGCGACCGAGGGCATAGGCGATCTCCTCTATGATCCGCTCTGCCGCCATCACCCCCTGCGGCCCGCCAAAACCCCGAAAGGCGGTATTGGAGACCGTGTTGGTCTTCATCGGGTGCGAATTCAGCAGGACATTGGGGTAATAATAGGCGTTATCGGCATGAAACAACGCCCGGTCCGTGACCGGCCCTGACAGGTCCGAGGAAAAACCGCAGCGGGCCGTAAAATCGGCTTTGACCGCACAGATCACGCCGGCGTCGTCAAAGCCGACCTCATAATCGATCACAAAATCATGCCGTTTGCCGGTGGCGGACATATCGTCATCGCGGTCCGGTCTGATCTTGACGGGCCGGTGCCACTTCTTGGCGGCCACGGCAGCCACGGCGCAAAAGAGGTTCATCTGCGTTTCCTTGCCGCCAAAGCCCCCGCCCATCCGGCGCACATTCACGGTGACGGCGTTTGACGGCACGCCCAGTACATGGGCCACCATATGTTGCGCCTCGGTCGGGTGCTGGGTTGAGGAATGCACGGTGACGTCGTCATCCTCGCCCGGAAGAGCAAAGGCGATATGCCCTTCGAGATAGAGGTGATCCTGCCCGCCGACGCGCATCTCACCCTTGAGGCGGTGGGGTGCCTTTAGCAGTTCGGTCTCGGCCGTCCCGCGTTTGAGGGTCAGCGGCGGCGTGACGTAAGGCCCCCCCTGCGCGCGGGCCACGTCCGGTTCCAGAACATGGGGCAGGTCTTCGTAGGTGATCCTGGCAAGCCTTGCCGCCCGGCGCGCGGCATCCCTGGTCTCGGCCACAACGGCAAAGACAGGTTGGCCCCAGAATTCGACCTTTTGCTCTGCAAGGACCGGCTCATCATTGCGCCCCGTGGGGCTGACGTCGTTGACGCCGGGAATGTCCGCCGCCGTCAGCACACCCACAACGCCGGCGGCACGCTGCACGGCGCTGAAATCCAGCTCCATGATCCGGGCATGGGCGCGTGTTGACAGGCCAAGATAGGCATGCAGCGTCCCCGCAGGCTCCGCAATGTCGTCGCAATACGTCGCCCGGCCCGTCACGTGTTTGATGGCGGAGTCGTGCTGCATGTCTTTGCTCACGCCCCCTTTGATCGGGCGGGTGCCTGCGGCGGCTCGCGCGCGTGCGGGACCGCTGCCCGGATCGGTCGCCCCTGGCGCTTGAGGCGTGTCGTGCCTGTTCATGCCGCCCTCCTCGCTCATGCGCTCAGCCGGACGGGTTGACCTGTGCCCTGTTGCTCCAGCCAGAAGCGGCGGAACAGGTTTTTTGAGACCTGCAGGCGATAGGCCGCACTCGCGCGCCAATCGGTCAGCGGGCTGAAATCATCGTCAAGGCAGGCTGCGGCCTGCATCAGCGTGGCCTCGTCCCAGGGCTGGCCGATCAGGGCTGCTTCGGCATGGGCGGCTCGTTTCGGGGTCGCTGCCATCCCGCCAAACGCGATCCGCGCGGCCGTGATCGTGCCGTCCTCGACCGTCAGGTTGAACGCCGCACAGACCGCCGAGATATCCTCATCCCGGCGTTTGGAGATTTTATAGGCTGCGTGCCTTGTGCCTTTTTTCGACTGCGGCACATGGATGCTTTCGAGGAATTCACCGGGGGCAAGGTCCTGTTTTCCGTAATCGATAAAGAAGTCTTCGACCGGCAAGCGGCGGCGGTCCGCCCCTTTTCGTAGCGTGAGGGAGGCGCCCAGAGCGATCAGAACCGGCGGGGTGTCGCCAATCGGGGAGCCGTTTGCCAGATTGCCGCCAACCGTGCCCATGGCGCGGATTTGCCACCCCGCGATGCGGTCCCAAAAGGCCGCCAGATGCGGGTAGCCGGCGGTCAGGACGGCGCGGCTGTCGGTATAGCTGACGCCTGCTCCGATCTTAATGCCGTCCGGGCCCACCTCTATCCGGCGGAGCCCTTCCAGATGGTTGAGGAACACCACGGGCGAAATCTCTTGCAGGAATTTGGTGACCCAAAGCCCGACATCTGTCGCACCGGCCACGATCGTCGCCTCGGGGTGGGCCAGCAGCACCTCCGCCAGATCGTCGACCGAGGCGGGCAGGATCGCGCGGCTCGTGCCTTTGCGCACATCGACACGGCGGCCATCGCAAAGCGCCTTCAGGCGACCGGTCATGTGGTTGCGTTCGCGGTTCAGAGCATCCCCGGTCGGGCTGCCCAGGTCTGAGGCCGCCTGTGCCGCGCGAAGGATCGGCTCATATCCGGTGCAACGGCACAGATTGCCCTGCAGCGCTGTTTCGATCTCAATCTCCAATGGCGCGGGGTTTTCCATCCAAAGCGCGTACAGCGACATTACGATGCCAGGCGTGCAAAAGCCACATTGGCTGGCATGGTGGTCAACCATGGCCTGCTGAACGGGATGCAGCTGCCCGCCCGGGCCGGACAGATGTTCAATGGTGACCACATGGCAGGCATCAACCGAAGCCAGCAATCGAATGCAGGCGTTCACAGGCTCGTAGTGTAGCGCCCCCGCTTGAAGACGCCCGACCAGAACCGTGCAGGCCCCGCAATCGCCCTCGGCACAGCCTTCCTTTGTCCCGGTCAGGCGCCGATCGATGCGCAGGAAGTCCAGCAGCGTCTCATCAGCCGCCACCTGGTCGAGCGTGATGTCCTGCCCGTTCAGCACAAAACGAATTTCCGATCTGCTCGTCATCTGACCTCCTGTCTGCGGCGCGGCACGCTCATTTCCTTTGGAGTATGCCCCGACCTGATTTCGGGAAATACAAGAAAATATAGTAATCTATTTCAAACAACTGTTGAAAGTCGAGGGCCAGATGTTTTGCCCTCACAAGGCCATGCCAGAGCGTTGTGCCCTGCGATTATGCAAGACGTCAGCGCATTGGCCGCGCTGCCATGCCTTTGGAGAATACCGGACAGGTGCGGCAGGCCAAGGGTCGCCTTGAAGGATATCTCGGAGGGCCCGGTCCGTTTCTGAAGCTTCCCATATTGCCTTGGTGTCCTGATTGGCATCAATCGGCGCGCGGTGCAGGGGAGCGGTTTGGTTGATCAGCATATAACGCTTCGCGTGGCCCTGCCAGACGCAGGGGCCTGACCTCGGCGGCTAGGCCGTCAGATCGAACCAGATCGTTTTGAGTTCCGTGTATTGCTCATGGGCGTGAATGCCATTGTCGCGGCCACTGAACCCCGATGCTTTGTACCCTCCGAAGGGAGTGGAAATCTCGCCCTCGGAGTAATTGTTCACACCAACCGTTCCGGCTTTGAGCTTGCGCGCGTATCGGTGCGCGCGCGAGACGTCTGTGCAATAAAGCGTTGCGGCCAAGCCGTATTGCGTCTGATTTGCCAGCGTGATCGCCTCGTCATCCGACGAAACTTTCGTGACGCCGACGACCGGGCCAAACACCTCCTCCCGAAAGATTTCCATGTCCGGCGTGACATCCGCCAGGATGGTGGGGGCATAGACCAGCCCGCCCACACCTTTGCCGCCGCAGACCACCCGAGCACCTTGCGTTTTGCCGGTATTGACCAAAGCAGACATGGCGTATCTGCTGAGCGCTCGGCTTCAAGGGCATTGAGAACGGCTAATGTCGATCTCAGAAACCTTGAGCTGAAGGAGAGACGACCATGAAAAACTACATTGGTTTAGACGTATCGCAGACC
>NZ_JACNMO010000028.1 GCF_020622345.1 Roseobacter weihaiensis
GCCATTGGTTCGAGCACAATGGCGCGCGGGCGGCTCTGGCTGAACAACGGGTCGTGCGTGCGTCTGCGGCCCGAACGTCCCAATCATGTGTGGTCCTATGATTTCGTGCAGGATCGTACCGCCGCTGGCCGCGCCTATCGGACACTGAACATCATTGATGAATACACCAGGGAGGCGCTGATGATCCGCGTCGACCGCAAGCTCAATTCCACAGACGTGCTGGACGCGCTGACGGACCTGTTCATCCTGCGCGGGCCACCAGAATATATAAGATCCGACAATGGCCCCGAGTTCATTGCTCAGAAGGTGCGGGATTGGATCGCAGCGGTCGGTGCCAAGACCGCTTACATTGAGCCCGGATCGCCATGGGAGAACGGATACTGCGAAAGCTTCAATGCACGCTTCCGCGATGAACTTCTCAACGGCGAGCTGTTCTACAGCCTGTGGGAGGCCCAAATCCTGATCGAGCAATGGCGCATACACTACAACACGGTCAGGCCACATAGCGCATTGGGCTATCGCGCGCCCGCCCCAGAAAGCATCGTCCAGATGGACCCGAGACCCACGATGCACTAACAATCAAACCGGACCACCCGAACGGGGCACGCCAAGCCTGTCTTTCGCGGTGTTTGACGTATGGGTGCTGTTAGCATCTTTGCTGACATTCGCCACTGCCTTTTCGCATTTGGCGCAATTGGTTGTTCAACCGACTCAAAACCTCGTTGCCTGCAAACGCGGTGAGAACTTTGAACTGGTTGATTAGACTGAGCGCCCCCAGCCTAACCAATATCTCTCTGGCTCTACGGCAAGAGCAACGTTTGTTTTGGACGTATGCAGACCCCTAGAGCGAGATACGGAAGCGTGCAAAACCGTCTGGACCATCGCCAGCGGGTTCTATTTTGACGTCAACCTGATCGAGATAGGCTTTGGCCGCAGGGCCTGTATCGAACAGGACTGTGGTGCCTTCCATCGGTGCGAATGACCAGTTGCTATCTGCCCGCGGGCTGATTGTGCCCTTTTCGACAATATAGCGCACGATGACATCACGGTTGGTGTCCGGGCCTTCAAACACGGTAGTCTCTGATGTTGCACCCGGGAAATCACCGCCACCGCCTGCGCGATAATTGTTGGTTGCGATGATGAACTCGGCCGCCATATCCAGCGGTGCACCATCATAGGTCAGATTGACAATGCGACTTGCGTTTGCATCCAGCAGCACGCCTTTGGGATCGTATTTGGAAGGTTGTGAAAGGTCGATTTGATACTCGACACCATCGATCACATCAAAGTTGTAGCTTGGAAACGCAGGGTTCAGCAGCACAACGTCCTGCGCGCCGGGTGTAACTTGGTTAAAGATGCCCGCTGAACGCTCCAGCCAGTCTTTGACCTGTTGACCTGTAACCCGCACCGCACGGGCGGTATTTGGATAGAGATACAGATCAGAGACGTTCTTGATGGCAATATCGCCCTTCGGTACATCGGTGAAGTACTCCGGGCCACCACGGCCACCAGCCTTGAACGGTGCTGCTGCGGAAAGGATCGGCAAGCCTTCGTGCTCTGTCCCTTTCATCATCTGTTCAATGTACCAGAGCTGCGCGATAGACACGATTTGAACCGACGGATCGTCTGCGACCAGGGCAAAGTAGCTGTGCAGGGGTGCGTCGGTTTTGCCCACAGCGCGGCGAACATAAGTCAGCGTCTCGTCATGCTCGGTTTGCACGGAAGCCAACACCGCTGCATCGCTTTCAACCAGCGGGGTGATCGAGCGGTCATCGTTGCTCTTGGAAATCGGCCGGGCTTCAGACATTGCGGATACAACGCGCCATTCATTGCCGTCTTTTTCAACCAGCAGGTCGATCAGGCCCATGTGGCTGCCCCAGAACCCGCCCATCGTGGCGGGGGTGCCCATCAACGTGCCTGCTTCCACATCCGCACCTGCGAAATCTGCGTAGCCGGCGGAGGGGAAAACCAGATGGCTGTGACCTGTCAGAATGGCATCCACCCCATCAAGCCCGGCTAAGGGAACCGATGCATTTTCCATTCCCTCAGACGCATCCGCCGCGCCAATGCCGGAATGCGAAAGGGCAACGATGACGTCTGCACCCTGTTCCTTCATCTGCGGGATATAAGCCATGGCCGTCTCGATAATATCTCGGGCTTGCACATTGCCTTCCAGATGGCGCCGGTCCCAGTTCATCACCTGTGGCGGCGTAAATCCGATCAGGCCCACCTTGATCGCGTGCTCAGCGCCCGCACCATCCGTCACCTTGTGATCCAGAATGACATACGGCGGGATCAGCGTTTTGTCCTTGGTCGGATCCGACCCCAGTTCCAGCGCGACGTTGGCGTTCACCACCGGGAAATTTGCACCGGCCAGCGATTTCATCAAGAAATCGAGGCCATAGTTGAATTCATGGTTGCCCAGCGTCGATGCATTAAAACCAAGCGTGTTCATCGCTTCGATCACCGGATGCGTGTCGCCTTCCTTCATGCCACGCTCATAGGCAATGTAATCACCCATTGGGTTACCTTGCAGGAAATCGCCGTTGTCTATCAATAGTGAGTTGGACGCTTCATCACGGATGGCTTTGATCAAGGAAGCCGTGCGTGCCAACCCAACTGTATCGCGCGTTTTGTCCGCATAGTAATCATACGGAAACACATGCACGTGCAGGTCTGTCGTTTCCATAATCCGTAAATGCGCCTGATTGTTTGCAGCATTGGCCGAGAACGGATGCAGTGCGATAAAGCCGGCGGTGCTAGTAAGAAAGCTGCGGCGATTGAGCGTGATGGACATGAGTATACTCCCCCAAGGATTAACTGATTTCCCAATACCACATATTGGTATTCTTTTGATGTCACGTCGCAAGACGAAACATTGGGCGGATCCTATTGGCAGGCGGCATGAACACGCGGCTTATGCCCAACTTCTGTCAAAAAGAGGCTTTGACAGGCGTTAGATGAAGTACGATGTGATCACTCAGCATAGGGCGGTCTTTTGTGCCAGTTTGCGCAAAAGCGACCGTTCGCACGCGCCGCTGCATATGGCACTTTGGGCTCTTGCCCGACCTCGGATGCGGCGCAGCATCGCCTCCGCCCAGATCTGCTGGGCTGTACCGACGGCCCAATGTGTATGTACCGGCTGCTGTTCGCAAATGATTTCTTCGCATGTTCTCGGAAGTCGCTCATATGTATCCGGCCTACTGATCGACGCGCGGGTCGTGGCCTTGCTGGGGTTATCTGAAGTCAGAACAGGATGGAGATCGGAGATGAAGCACCTTACCCTTGCCGCCCTTTTTGCGACCCTCTGCCCCCGGCGATTGCGGAGGTGGTTGTGCGCTTCGACGAAGCTGCCCCCAAAGATCGGTTTACAGTTGAGAATGCGGGCTCTTGTCCACTGGGGGAGTTTACCCTCAGAATCGATCTTGGCGCCTCGGCGGCTGGTTTGATTTTCGATGTGACCGGGCAGGGGGCTGGCGTGCAGGTTTTCCAACCGCTTGAACTGGTGGAGGGGCAGGCGTTTTTATCGGAGGTACCGCAAGTGCGCGATGGTGACAACGTGATCGTACTGCCTGTCATGTCGCTGTCGCCGGGCGGGCGCATTGTTTTTACCGTTGATGTGGATGACACTGCCGGAAGCCGCGCCACGATAGTGTCCGGCGCGGAAATCCAGGATGCAAAGATTGTTCTGGAACAGAACGCGACTTTGCTGGAAGCAACCTTCGGGCAGGATGCCGTCGCAGGCGTTGCTTTCAGCGGGTGCCATACCTGAGCGCGGCGGAAAAAGCGCCGGAATGTTGGCTATGCGGCCTTTTCCCGGCGCCGGCGCAGAGCCATCGTGGCACCGAGGGCTGTCACGAGCATTAAGGCAGGGGCCGGAAGTGGAACGGGTTGTATGTCGTAGGTCTGCACCAAGCCTTCGCGCGTCAAATCAGCGATCAGCCCGTGTCCGTTCTGCGTTGGATGAATGTTGTCAAAATAGAGAAATCCCGAACAGTCCGCCACGCCGGGGGTCAGTACACAGGCATTCTGAGTATCGCGCAACCCAAGGGGGGCCAGCCGGTCTGCATCCGTTAACGCGCCGTAGATGTCGACGCTGGTGACATTGACGCCAGTGGCGCGCAGCCCGTACAGATAAAGCCCCAGCGCGCTGTTGTAATTTACCACTGTATCTGACAGCGCGGTGCCCAGACCTGTGGTGTCATCGTTGAAGAGTGGAATGACGGAAAAGTCCGGCACATTCATGACGACAAGGTCGTTGATGCCGGCCCCGACAAGCGCTTTGATGTTTGCCTGAACCGCCCCAAAGGTCGCCTGAGCAACCTGCGGCAGAGTGACGGTCGGATCAGCCCCGTTGCTGATCGCCTCCGCGGCGTCCAGAAAGTCGTTGCCCCCGACGAAAACCGTCACCAAAGGGGTGCTGCCCCAGTCCGATTGCCGGTCCAGCAGCCCGCCCTGACCGTCGGGATACTTTGGCGTTGTGCCGGACAGGGTCAGGAATTCATTGAGCTCAAAGGAGGTTGTGAAACTGTCACCTGCCGCAACCTGGGCATCCAGATCAGGGGGGCCGCTGCCGTTGCCCCCGGCGCGGGCGGCGCCGAACGACAGGTTTGCAGTGGCCTTGCCGGCGGCGGCAAATGCGTCTGTAAATTCACGGGCCCAGGTAAAACCATCGGATGAGACGCCGGGCTGTTGCAGGGATGAGCCGCCCGGCAGCGGGATCGGGGGCACCTGTTGTGCCGCGAGGCGGGACACCATGGTCGCGGTATTCCCATTGTCGGACAGGCTGTCTCCCAGCACCCAGAAGCTCGTGAACTGATCTATAATGGGCGAGGCGTGAACGGGTGTTGCGAGGATCGTGGCCAGCCCGAATGCTGTTAAGTATCTCATCTGGTTTCTCCCGGTTGGTTTCGCTTCTTTGCTGAGCGCTGGGCAAACCCTAGGCGATCCAAGGCGGGCAGGGCTAGTCTACCCTTGCGTCACTTCTCGCGGCTGTGGAACCTCGCTGCGTGACCACGGGTCTGCCACTGCCAGCTCGCAATCCGTTTTTCAAAATCAAAGGCGGGCGGGGTATGATGCCCCGCCCGCACAAGCCTAGAATCTCAATGTAACAGGCGTCAGACGACGGTCACCGTCATGGCGCCGAGACCCTCGACGTCGATTGTCATCTTATCGCCTTTCTGCACCGGGCCGACCCCGGCGGGCGTGCCGGACAGGATGACATCGCCGGGGGCGAGGGTGTAATACTCCGACAGGTAAGAGATCATTTCGGGAACCTTCCAGATCATCTGGTTCAGGTCCCCTTCCTGCTTGATATCGCCATTGACCTTCAAAGTCAGTTTGCCGTGGTCAAGATGGCCGACCTCTTCCACCTTGTGGATCGGTCCAACCGGGGCGGAGGCGTCGAAAGCCTTGCCGATCTCCCAGGGTCGTCCCATCTTTTTTGCGACACCCTGAAGATCCCGGCGGGTCATATCAAGACTGAGGGCATAGCCGTAGACATGGTCCAGCGCGCTTTCCAGCGGAATGTTGGTGCCGCCGGATTTCAGAAAGACGGCGACTTCTGCTTCGTGGTGCACGTCGGTGCTTTGGGGCGGGTACGGAAAGCTGCCGGTTGTGTTCAGATCATCAGGGTTTTTCTGGAAAAAGAACGGGGGTTCACGGTCCGGATCGTGGCCCATTTCCACGGCATGGGCGGCGTAGTTACGCCCGATGCAGTACACGCGGCGCACGGGAAAGGTACCTCCGCTGGCGACAGGTACAGAGACTGTCGGTGGAACGGGAATCACGAAGTCGGACATAGAACTCTCCCTGAGTTTTGATGATTCCTTGTGTCTTACACGCGTCGAATAAACAAATCAATCCAAACCAATTTTTATGTATACAAAAGAATACATTGATTATAGTCAAGATACAGGTATTTTGGGCAGGTATGAATGCTTTGGCTAACCAATATCAAACCAATTTGCTGATTGATCGCGCGTCGGATGACATCGAGATCGTCAGCCGCGTGCGGGCCTTCATCGAGAAGGGGGACTACCAGCCGGGCGACAGGCTGCCAGCAGAACGTCATCTGATCGGGAAATTGGGGATGCCGCGGGGCGCGTTGCGCCGCGCCTTTGACGCGTTGGAGCGCGAAGGGGTGATCTGGCGTCACGTGGGTAAGGGCACCTTTATTTCGCGCGACAGTCAGGAGGCG
Organism: Roseobacter weihaiensis; assembly: GCF_020622345.1. Classification (GTDB taxonomy): domain Bacteria; phylum Pseudomonadota; class Alphaproteobacteria; order Rhodobacterales; family Rhodobacteraceae; genus Roseobacter; species Roseobacter weihaiensis. The sequence goes on from NZ_JACNMO010000028.1 coordinate 6,200, forward strand.
CTGCCCAACGTCGCGGACTGGACGACAGACGTCGCGCGTCAGATCACGCCGTTGCGGATGGTCCGCGCACGGTTGTGCATCGAGCCTGCCCTGGCGAGCGAGGCGGCCCTGAATGCCTCTGCCTCTGCAGTGACGAGAATGCGCATTGCGCAGGAGCGCGCGAGCGCCGCGACCAATTGGGAAGACTATGAAACTCAGGACGATCTTTTCCACCGCGCCATCGCCGAGGCGTCGGACAACCTGCTGCTGTTGGGGCTTTTCGATCAGTTGAACAAGGTCCGCCGCGCGGTGGCTTTCGGGGCGGTAACGCGCAGTACGCCAAGGCCATCGGCCGAGCATTCCAGCTTTGCAGAACACGAAGCCATCGCAGAGGCCATCGAGCGCCGCGACCGCGGTGCGGCACAGGATGCCATGCGGGCGCATCTGCAATCCGTGTCCAAACGTCTTTTCGAGGAGGGCTAGGAGCACATCAGAGCAGCATCATTCCGAAAGGTCCCGGCAGAGGATCGTCTGAATTCGATACATCGACATGCACCAAGGGAGGAGCACATGTCCTTTTCAAGAAGACTAATCCTGAAAGCCGCAGGCGCGGTCACCGCGTTTGCGATGACGGCGACCGGGGCGCTGGCCTCTGACCCACTGCGCGTCGGCCTGGGCGATATTGCAAGCGTTGAAAGCCTCAACCTGCTGATTGCGATGGAGCGGGCGAAAGAGCGGGGCGTGGACATGGAGATGACATTCTTCAATTCCGAGGATGTCGCCGTGCAGGCTGTTCTGTCCGGTGAAGCGCATATCGGTGTGGGGGCACCCTATGCTTTCATGGCTAACTCCAAAGCGCCGATCCGCATGTTTTTCCGCATGTCGACCTTGCTGTTCTTCCCGGTTGTGAATTCCGAGGTCTACGCGGGATGGGCTGATCTGGACGGGCAGGAGATTACCGTGCATTCGCGTGGCTCCGGCACAGAGGCACTTATGCGGCTGATGGAAAAGGTCCACGGTATTGAATACGCCAACGTTTCGTATGTTCCGGGCTCCGAAGTGCGTGCAGGCGCGATGTTGCAGGGCACGATCAATGCGTCGATCGTGGACGCTGCCAACTTCCGCCTCCTGCAAGAGCAGGGCGGCGATAAGTTCGCGCGGTTGCCGCTGGACGGGGTGAATGCCACGGATGAAGCACTTTACGCCCGCGCGGACGTTCTCGAAGGGCGCGCGGATGAGATGCAGATCTTTGTCGAAGAGCTGCTGCGCACCTGGCACGACATCGCGGAAAATCCCGCCATCGTCGAAGAGTTGCGCCTGCAGTATGATCTGCTGCCGGACCTGCCGGAAGACGTCATTGCCGAGGCGGTGCCTTATTACACCGAGGCTGTGGAAAACGGCATCTACCCTCTGAACGGCGGGCAACCCTCTGATGCGCGCGATGACATCGCCTTTCTGGCCGCTGCCGGACAGGTCGAGGGCGACCCCGAGGAGGTGAACCCTGCAGAGTATTGGGATTTCACAGTGCTCGACGCGGCCAAAGCATCGAACTGACCCCGGTCTGACCGCCCCGGCATCGGTCGGGGCGGCAGTCTCACGCAAGGACAGATGGAATGTCGAGTGTTCAGACAAACTCCGGCCTGATTGCAGGCCCCACCAGCAGGGCTTTTGCGATGGTGGGTGGCACGCCGCTTTTGTGGCGGCTGGCCTCGCTCGCGATCTTCTGCGCGGTGTGGGAAATTGCGGGACGGACCAACTTCAACTGGGCTTTTCCAACTTTTTTCGAGACGATGGCGGCCCTCTGGTCCATGCTGGCGGATGGGTCGATGATCATGGCCTACGGGCGCACGCTGGAGCCGCTGGTGATCGGCCTGGTGATCTCGCTCAGCATTGGTGTCGGGGCGGGTGTTCTAATGGGCCTGCGCAGGGATGCCGAATGGATCACCCTGCCGATCTTTATCACGATGCAGGCCGCCCCGATGGCGGCTCTCATTCCGCTGATTACCTTTGTTTACGGCATCGGGCTGACCGCCAAGGTGCTGGCGGTGTGCATGCTCGCCATGCCGGTGATTGCCATCAACAGTTACAAGGCCGTGCGCAACGTGCCGCCCTCTCTGGTGGATATGAGCCAGAGCTTTATGGGCAGCCGGTCGCAACAGGTGTTCAAGGTCATCCTGCCCGCCGCCAGCCCGATGATGTTTGCAGGTATTCGCCTCGGCGTCGCCGAAGGCTTTTCGGGCGTGGTGCTGGCCGAGTTGCTGATCACCCCGACAGGGATCGGCGATCTCATTACCTTCAACCGCTCGATTGCGAAGTTCGATCACATGTATGCGGCGATCTTTTCCATCGTGGCCTTTGCGGTCATCGCCGTGTCGCTGCTGCACCGTCTGGAGATTACGATTTTCCGGCCTGAGAAACGAGGCGCCTGATGAACATGAATACAGCGATCAATATACAGGAGCAGGCGGCCACGGACGCGATCATTGAGGTGCGCGGCGTGCACAAGGTCTACGGCGAAACCGTCACCGCGCTTCAGGATATCAACCTCGATTTCAATCGGGGCGAGTTGACCTCGCTGCTGGGCCCTTCCGGGTGTGGTAAGACCACCCTGCTGAAAATCATCGCAGGCCTGCTGAAACCCACCAGCGGTGAGGTCCGTGTCAATGGCCGCCCGGTGACGGGTCCGGGTCCGGAACGCGCCTTTGTGTTTCAGGACTTCGCGCTGATGCCCTGGGCCACAGTGGTGCGTAACGCGGCTTTCGGGCTGGAGCTTCAGGGGGTGGCCAAGGCCGAGCGGGAGGCCCGCGCCCGCCACTACGTCGAAGAGGTCGGGCTTGCGGGGTTCGAGGATAAATACCCGCATGAGCTTTCTGGGGGAATGCGCCAGCGGGTTGGGCTGGCCCGCGCACTGGCGGTGGATGCGGATGTTCTGCTGATGGACGAGCCCTTTTCAGCCGTCGATGAGCAGACCCGCCGCAAGTTCCAGGAAGACCTGATCCGTCTGCGCGAGGTGGAGAACAAGACCTTCATCCTCGTGACCCACTCCATCGAAGAGTCCGTGTACCTGTCGGACCGGATCATCATGTTGTCACCGCGTCCGGGGCGGCTCAACCGCATCGTCACGCCGGAGATTGACCGGTCCGGCGACCCGGATCTCATTCGTCGCAACCCCGAGTACCTTGATCTCATTGATGAGATCTGGACCGGGCTCAGAGCCTATGTGGAGTAGCTGATGGAACTTTATGGCTTCAAGGTTCCCCGGTTTACCGCGTTGCTCTTTTGGGCCGCACTTTGGGAATTTGTCGGACAGTTTGAGCTGTTGTTGCTGTTCCCGCCGCTCTCGGAGGTGCTGATGGCCCTGCCGGACGTTCTGACGACGCCAAGCTTTGGCGAAGCGGCCCGCCTGACGGTGGCAAGCTACCTGGGCGGTCTGACACTGGCCATCGTGATCGGTGTGGGGCTGGGCATGTTGATGGGGTTGGTCAAGGCCGCCGATAACCTGTTGAACATGTGGGTGAATATTTTTCTCTCAGCCCCCCTGTCGGCGCTCGTCCCGGTTATCATGATCCTTTTCGGCATGGGGATGCCCACCGTGGTGGTGACCGTCTTCATGTTTGCCGTCTGGATCATTGCGCTGGATACGCGGGCCGGGGTGTTGCATGTTTCGCCCTCGCTGATGGAGATGTCGCGCTCCTTTGGCGCATCGCGCGTCGCGCGTTTTCGCATCATCCTGTGGTCCGCCATGCCGGAGATCCTGGCCGGCGTGCGCCTTGGTGTGATCCGCGGGGTCAAGGGGGTTGTGATCGGTCAGCTGCTGGTCTCCATCATCGGGGTGGGCGCGCTCTTTTCGCTCTATTCGCAAAACTTCCTGATGGCGCATTTCTGGGCGCTCATCCTGATCCTGTTTGCCTTTGCATTGACCCTTGCCGATCTCATCGCCCGGCTGGAAACGCGCATCGAATACTACGCAGGCGCGCGCGCATGAAGCTGACGCTCGCCACCTGGGACCACGACCGCGTCATGCCGCTGCATGACGGGCGGGTCACCGTGCCGGGCGTGGCGTTTGACAGTCACATCCTGCCCACTGGCAAGCTCTTTCCACTTGCGGTGCAGGAGGCGCGGTTCGACATCACCGAGCTGTCGGTATCGAGCTATGTGCTGCAGGTTTCGCGCGGCGAAAGCGCCTATACCGCTATCCCGGCCTTTATCAGCCGGGCCTTTCGGCACAGCGGGTTTTACGCGCACCGCGATGCCCGGATCGAGACCTTGGCCGATCTGGCGGACAAGCGTGTCGGGGTGCCCGAGTATCAGATGACGGCCGCCCTGTGGATGCGCGGTCTGCTGGCCGATGAATACGGTGTGGATTGCACGAAACTGCACTGGCGCACCGGGGCGCTGGACACCGGCGTGCGGCACGAAAGACTGGCCCTTGATCTGCCCGACGGCATGGTTGTTGCGCCGATCAAGGACGGTGAGACGCTTCAGGACCTCTTGCTGGCGGGCGAGATTGATGCGCTTTTGGCCCCCAACCCGCCAAAGGCGTTTCTGGAGAATGACCCGGCGATCAGACGCATTATCTTGGACTTCGGCCCGGCCGAACGCGCCTATCACCGCAAGACGGGGTTCTTTCCGATCATGCATCTGATCGGCGTGCGCAAATCACTGGTCACGGCGCACCCGTGGTTGCCAAAGGCCCTGCTTGACGGTTTTACCAAGGCCCGTGACATCGCGCTTGACCGTTTGAATGCCGTGTGGCTCGGGTCGGCCAATCGCCTTTCGTTGCCCTGGCTGAACGAAGCCATGGAAGCGACCCGCGCTGCGATGGGTCAGGACTATTGGCCCTACGGGTTTGAGGCCAACCGCAAGGAGCTGACCGCGATCTGCCGGTATTCCAGCGCGCAGTACCTTGCCGCCCGCCCCGTCTCTCCCGAAGAGCTTTTCCCGGAGGCGGTGCGATGACCCCCGAGCTGATCCACGCGGGCCTTGGATGGCCTGTCGCAGGAACACTGGCGGCGCTGAGCTTTGTGGCGTCTTTCATCACGGTGGCCTTCGGGATTGGCGGCGGGGCGGTGATGCTGGCCGTCATGGCGGTGCTCTTGCCTGCCGCAGCCATCATCCCGGTGCACGGTCTGGTGCAGCTGGGCTCCAACGCCGGGCGGTTGTCGATCATGTTGGGCCATGTCCAGCGCGCGGTGATCCCGGCGTTTTTGCTGGGCGCCATCGTTGGGGTGGCAATCGGTGGATCAATGGTGGTGCAACTGCCTGCGGGGGCCATCCAGCTTGGGGTCGGCATGTTCATTTTGTGGTCGGTCTTTTTCAGACCCCCCGGCTTTATGCGCAACTCATCCAGCGTTACGGGCGTTCTTTCAAGTTTTCTGACGATGTTTTTCGGCGGAACCGGCCCCTTCGTGGCGACCTTTGTCAAAGCGCAAGGGTTCGACCGGATGGGTCATGTGGCCACCCATGCCGCTTTGATGACCATCCAGCACCTGCTGAAAATCCTGGTTTTCGGCTTTCTGGGCTTTGCCTTTTCTCAGTGGATCGGATTTGTCGCCTTGCTGATCGCAGCCGGCTTTCTGGGCACAGTCGTGGGCCGTCAGGTGCTGACCAAGATCAACGAAAAGCGCTTTCACTTGCTGCTCAACGCCGTGCTGACTGTTCTGGCATTGCGGCTGATCTGGTCGGGAGGGACCGGGCTGATGAGCGGATAGCCTTATCTGACAACCAAATGTTCAGGCAGTGCGCCAAGCCTGAACTCAGAACAAAAAAGGCGCAAGGAGAAATGTATTCAAGGGAGGATACCAGAATGACGAAGATGAAAATGAACCGCCGGATGCTTCTCGGCACCGGCATCGCGGCATCTGCGATGACTCTGGCCACGCCGGGTCTGTTGCGGGCGTCCAGTTTCCCCGACCGAAACATGAAGGTCTACATTCCGACCCGCGAAGGCGGTGGTGCCGACCGAAACTTCCGTGCGTTTTCCAGTGTCTGGAAGACCAAGCTCGGGGTGGATTTTGAGCCCGGATTCTATCCCGGCGCCTCGGGTCGCGTGGGCTATGAAATCTACATGGGCAAGGCCGAGCCTGACGCCTACAACCTGATCTTTGGCAACATGGGGCCGGAGGTGCTGAACTGGGCGGTGCAGGCTCCGAGCTTTGACGTGGAGGATTACTTCTATTTTGGCCGGGTCGACACCGATCCGGGCTGCGCGTTCGTGGGCGCTGAAAGCAGCTTGCAATCCATCGAAGACATCATTGCCGAAGGTAAAAAGCGGACCCTGACCGTGGGCACGAGCCGTATGGCGCATCCGGCCTCCATCGGGATTCTGGCCTTGGGCGAGGCGACGGGCGCGAGCTTCAACCTGATCCCGCTGTCTGGCGGCAAGAACACCGTCGCAGGGGCCGTTACGGGTGAGGTTGATTTCTCCGTTCTGACCTCCGGGTCCGTGATTGCCGCGGGTGACAGCGTCAAGACCGTCTTGGTGTTTGGCGAAAACAAGGTCGGTGAGGCCCTGGATAATGCGCAAAACATCAATGACGCCTTTGATCTTGATCTGCCCGAGATGCTTTCGTCACGGGCCTTTGGCATCCACAAGGCGGCTGCGGACAATCATCCTGACCGGTTTGAAAAGCTGGTGGAGACGTTTAACGCCACCTTCGAGGATCCTGCGCTGATGGAATCCTACGTCGCCGCAAACGGCACGCCGGAATATCTCAACAACGGGGGTGTCGAAGAATGTGCACAGTTCGTCAAGGACATGCTTGAGCTTGGGAACCGCTACAAGCCGCTGCTGACCGGTGCCTAGGGCCTGAGAAATGCGCCGGCGCCTTGGGAGGGGGCCGGCGTTGTCGCTTGACTGCTGTCTGACGCCGCACAGGAAACACCATGGCTCATGATCCGAACCGCGCACCGCGCCATCTGGGCGCTGACCTTGTCATCCCCATTCTGGCTGTGGTCTTCACGCTCTACTTCTTTTCGACGATCTGGAACTCGCCCTGGACCGCACAGGTCAGCGCGTTTTCCATCGGCGGGGTCCTGCTTTTTATCTGCCTTTTGTTTTTCATCAAGGTGACCGGGCAGCTCCGGCGGGGGGAGGGGCGTCTCACCTTCACAAGCCTCGTCAATTTCGAGGACATCCGCAGCGGGCGGGTGGCGCTGATTGGCACAACAATCGGGTTCTGTGTCTTGATCGACACGCTGGGTTTTACGCTCACGACCTTCCTGTTCCTGTGGCTCAGCATGGCGATTCTGGGGGCGTTTAAACGCCTCGGGCGGGTCACGATCACCTCGGCCATTCTGGCCTTTGGCGGCTGGGCCGTGTTCATCCTCGCCTTCGAGACCCGGTTCCCGCGCGGCTGGTTCGAGCAGACCATGCAGACGGTGCTGAGCAATGGGTGAGACAGCTTCCCTTCTGGCGACGGTCTTTCTGGAAACGATCAGTTTCTGGTGGGTCATAATACCGACCATTTTCCTGGGCCTCATCGTGGGCGGCATTCCGGGCTTTTCAGCGGCCAATACGATCATCATCCTGATGCCGCTGACGCTTGCGATGGATCTGCAGACCGGGCTGATCTTTATGGTTTCGCTTTATTGTGCCGCGCGGATGGGGGCGGGCATTCCGGCCATTCTCGTTAACATCCCCGGCACCGCAGGGGCGGCGGCCACCCCGCTCGACGGCTATCCGATGACCAAACAGGGCCGTGGCCAGCAGGCCTTGGCCATCTCATTTGTCGCCTCTTCGCTGGGCGGGTTGCTGACCACGATGATTGCCCTTGCCGCCATGCCGATCCTGGCGCGCGTGGGCTTCTACATGCACTCGGTGGAGATGATCGTGGTGATGCTGTTTGGCATCTCGCTCATCGCGTCGATCGCCGCGCAGGACATGCTGAAAGGCCTGATCGCCGGTTTCTCCGGCCTGATGCTGGGCGCGATTGGCACCGATGTGGTCTATGCCACACCGCGCGGCACCATGGGTTTTCTGGAGCTATACGATGGCGTGCCGCTCATCCCGGCGCTAGTTGGGCTTTTTGCCGTCTCCGAGGCGTTCATCATCATCGAGAAACGCGTGATCCTCACCAAGCAGGGCCAGAAAGCCATGGAGAATCCCTCCTGGGCCGCGACCTTCGAGGGGGTCAAGGACGCGCTCTCGCGTTGGACCCATATTGGCTGGACTTCGGTGATCGGGTTGGTGATCGGCGTGATTCCCGGTGCGGGGGCCTCCATCGCAAGCTTCGTGGCCTACCAGCAGTCGCGCACGTTCTCCAAAACACCCGAGAAATACGGCACCGGCCATATCGAAGGGCTTGTGGCCCCGGAAAGCGCCAACAATGGCGTGACCTCGGGGACGCTGGTGCCGCTCCTGGTGCTGGGTATTCCGGGCGGGGCCACGGCGGCGATCATGCTGGTGGTGATGCAATACCACGGCGTCAGCTTCGGCCCCTCTCTCTTTCAACAGGAACCAGAGGTCGGTTACGGCATGTTCATGGCGATGGCGGTGTCTTACCTGCTGATGATCCTCACGATCATCCCCCTGTCACGCTACATGAGCCGGGTGACCACGGTGCCGACGATCTATCTGGCCCCGATGATCATCTCCTTCACCTTGGTGGGGGCCTTTGTGCCGCGCGAATACATGTTCGACATGTATCTCGCCCTGGCCTTTGGTGTGATCGGCTATATCGCGCGCCGGACGGGCTATCACGTGGCCGCGATCTTGATCGGCGTGATCCTCGGACCCTTGCTGGAGACCTATTTCCTGCGGGCGCTCAAAAAGTCCGAAGGCGATATGATGGTGCTGTTTTCCTCGACCCTTGGAAACATCCTTTGGGTCGCTTTGGTGGTATCGCTGGTGCTGCCCGCCGTTCTGGACTGGCGCCGCAAGAAAAGGGAGCTTTTGTCGTCATGAAAGTTGCATATGAGATAGAAACCGGGAGTAATATCCGGGCGTTGGGGCGGCTCGACATTCCAGGCGGCGGGCAGGTCGTGGTGCAGGGCGACTACGCCTACATCGGCCATATGAAACCGCCGCACGGGACCTCGATCGTGGATGTCTCTGATCCGGCCAACCCGAAGGTGGTGGCGCATATCGATCCGCCGGACTGGTCGCATACACACAAGGTACGTGTGGTGGGCGACCTGATGATTACCAACGTCGAGCAGGACCGCCGCCATTTTCTGCGCAAGGGCAACAAGATCCCGGCGCTCAGGCAGAGCGGCAAATCCGAGGCTGAGATCGCGGTCGCTCTTGGCGTTCACCCTCACGATATCGCGGACCTCGATGCGGCGCGGGAACGGGGCTACGACGGCGGTGGGTTCCGGGTCTGGGATATTTCCGACAAGACGCAGCCCCGGCTGTTATCCTATGTCAAAACCTATGGTTTTGGGACGCATCGTTTCGACATGGATGCGCATTACGCCTATATCTCCACCGAGATGGAGGGCTATGTCGGCAATATATTGGTGATCTACGATCTGGCGGACCCGACCACTCCGCGCGAAGTGTCGCGCTGGCATATGCCAGGCCAGCACGTGGCCGCGGGCGAGGTGCCCACCGGGGCAGGCTACAGCCACCGGCTGCATCACGCGATGCGCTGCGGCGATGAGCTTTGGGCCGCGACCTGGCATGCCGGGATGCGGGTGCTTGACGCCACGGACATCACCAGGCCGCGCGAGATCGGCGGCTACGCCTGGCCCCAGGCGATCCCGGAACCCACCCATACCGTGATGCCGCTGGAGCAGCCCATCAACGGACGGCGCTATGCCGTGGCCATTGATGAGGAACACGCGCATCTGCCCGGCCGTTTGCACGGGTTTGTCTGGGTCATGGATGTCACCGACCTCAGTGCGATGGAACCTGTCGCCGCCTGGGACCTCACAGAGCGGGCCTGTCCCTTTATCGGCGAGGAAGGTGCCCGCTTTGGCGCGCATCAGTTCCGCGAAAAGCTCGACAGCACGTTGGTTTATTGCACGTGGTTTGCCGGCGGGCTGCGGGTGCTCGATCTGGCGGACCCCTTGCTGCCGAAAGAGGTGGCGCATTTCATTCCCGCGCGCGGGCCGGAGGGGGCAGCGCCGCAATCCAACGACGTGGATGTGGGCGAGGACGGCCGCATCTATTTACTCGACCGTGTGAACGGTCTCGATATCCTGGAGATGACACTATGACTGATGCCGCTGACGATCTTTTGCCCCCAAGCGTGGACCCCAAACGCAAAGCTCTCGGGATCCGGCGCGTTTCCGCCCGCAACGAGGGATCGACCCGCAGCGTGATGATGGTGCGCGATCACGTGGTCATCACCGACGAGAAAGAAAGCAACACCGGTCCCACGCCGCTGGAGATGACGCTGTCGTCGCTGTGCGGCTGCGAAGGGGTTATCATCAACCGCTGTGCCGAGGCGATGAAGTTTGACTATTCGGCTGTCGATATCGAAGCCGATGGCGAGGTGGATCAGCGCGGCAGTCGCGGGGTGCAGGGGGTCCGGCCCTATTTCAACTGGGTCAAGATGCGTATTCGCATCCACACCAATGAAACCGATGATCGCCTCGACCGGTTGCGCAGGAACGTCGAATATCGCTGCCCGGTGATGAACCTCTTTACCTCCGCGGATGTAAAGTTGGATGTGACCTGGGAAAAGGTCGCGCCTTGCTGAAACTCCGCATCAACGGCCAGCTGCGCGCGGTGACCTCCGCGCCCGACACGCCGTTGGCCTACGTTCTGCGGGATGAATTCAAGCTGAAGGGTACCAAGATCGGGTGCGGGTTGGAGCAATGCGGGGCCTGCACCGTTCTGGCCGACGATGAGGCGGTGCAGAGCTGTGCAACCCCGGCCGCGGTTTTTGAAGGGCGCGCGATCACCACCATCGAGGGTCTGTCACAGACGCCCGAGGGCAAACGGGTGCAGCAGGCTTTTGTCGCTCAACGAGCGGCCCAATGCGGCTATTGCACGGCGGGGCTGGTGGTTGCTGTCACCTCGCTGCTGCGCACCCAGGGCGCGTTTGATCGCGCCACCGCCCAAACTGCCTTGCGGGGACATTTGTGCCGCTGCGGGTCGCATCCTCGTGTGCTGGCCGCAGCAGAGGCAGCGCAAAAGGGCGACGGATGAGCCTGACCGTCTATCCTTTCGTGCGCGACTGGCTGCGTGTCGCTCAGGGCAGGCTGGTCTTGCGAACCGGCAAGGTCGATATCGGCCAGCGGATATCCACGGCGCTGATGCGCATCGCAGCCGAAGAACTGAGCCTGCCGATTGACCGGATCGATGTCGCCCCGGTCCGCACAGGCGACAGCCCCGATGAGGGGATCACTTCAGGCAGCAATTCCATTCAGCAAACGGGCCAGGCTCAACGCTTAGCCTGCGCGACGGCACGCGGGGCGGCGCTGTTGCGGGCGGCAGAGGGTTTCGGGGTTGATGTTGCAGCGCTTGATCTGGCGGAGGGCCTTGTCAGACATCGCGGCAGCAACAAGCAGATCAGCGTTCTCGACCTTCTGTCAGAACTTGCGGATGATCTGAAGGTCGACCCAGAGGCACCATCGCGGGCCCTGAACACGGCCTTGGGGGACGCCCCGCCGCGAGGCCTGCGCGCGATGGTCGAAGGAACCTTTGCCTACCTCCATGATCTTGAGCGCCCTGGTATGCTGCACGCGCGTATTGTGCGCCCCCCGGTGCTGGATGCGGTACTGATTGACATTGATCCCGATCCGCTGCACCGCGCGCAAGCGGCAGGCTTGCAGATCATACGCGATGGCTCCTTTCTTGCCGTGGCGGGCACGCCGGAATGGGCGGTGGTCCGCGGCGCGGAGAAACTCTCAGCCGCCTGTAACTGGGACATTGGCACCGGCCTTGAGACCGGCGATGTGTTTGAGGTGATGGCAGAGCGTGACGCAGAGCGTCTCACCGTCGTAAACGGTTTTCCCGAGACATCCCTGCGGCTGCCCGAGCCCATCGAGACGCCAGATTTCGAAGCCACTTTCAAGCGGCCCTACACGCTGCATGGGGCTTTGGCCCCCTCAGCCGCCTTGGCCGAGTTCAAGGCGGGGCAGTTGGAGATTCTGACCCATAGCCAGGGCATATACCCGTTGCGTGACAGCATCGCGGACAGTTTGGCCATGGCACCGGAAGATGTCGTTGTCGAACATGCGCCGGGCTCCGGCTGCTACGGGCACAACGCGGCGGATGATGTGGCCTTTGAGACAGCTCTCATTGCGCGTGCCTTGCCGGACAGGCCCGTTTTGCTGAAGTACACCCGCGCGGATGAGCACGCGCGCGAGCCTGTCGGGCCTGCTATGGCCGTGTCGGTGCGGGCCAGTCTGGACGATGAAGGCGAGGTCGCCGCACTCTGGATGGAGGCGCGGGGCGATACCTTTCGCGGCCGCCCACGTGCGGGTCCGAACAGGGCAGGCGCGGCGCGTCTGGCCGCCAACAGGGCCCGTGATGCGGACATCCCTCGCTTTGTGCCGGAACCGAACATGAACAGGCACGCCGGGTTGCACCGCAACCTCGACCCGATCTACGCCTTTGCCGATAAACGGTTGGTCAAGGCGCTGGTGCCGGATCTGCCTTTACGCTCCTCGGCGCTGCGATGTCTTGGGGCTACCGCGAATATTCTGGCCCTTGAGAGCATGATGGACAGCTTGGCGGGGCGCGCGGGGGCGGACCCGATTTCCTACCGGCAAAGGCATCTCGAAGATCGCCGCGCCGCTGCCGTGCTTGACAGGCTGCAGGACATGCTCAAACGACCACCGTTCCTTGGGGAGGGCGCGGGCCGGGGTATTGCCTATGCGCAATACAAGAACGCCATGACACGGGTTGGGGTGGCCGTTGATCTGACGGTCCAAGAATGTGGTGCGGTTCGGCTGGATCACGTGCGCCTTGCTGCCGACGCCGGGCGGGTGGTGGATGCCGATGGGCTCCGGGCGCAACTGGAGGGCGGTGTGCTCCAAGGGGCCAGTTGGGCCTTGCATGAAGAGGTGCATTGGGGTCCCAGCGGGAGAGAAACCTTGGATTGGGACAGCTATCCGGTGCTGCGCTTCGATGAAGTCCCAAAGATCACCATAGAGGTGATTGGCGGCGGGGATGCGCCGTCTGTCGGCGCGGGTGAAGCAAGCCCGCCTCCCACCGTGGCCGCCATCGCCAACGGCATTTTTGCGGCAACCGGTTTGCGGCTGTACCGGCTGCCACTTAACGCGGATGCGATCATGACGGCCGCTCTGCAGGAGTGAAGCTGCTTCCGCTATCTGACTATCTGCTCAAATTGCTTCGGGAAGGAAAAGACAGCGCGGGGGCTTCCCCATGGGTGTTTCCTGGTAACGGTCCCGCCGGTCACATTGTCGAACCCAAAAAGTTTTTTCAGCGGGTCAGCGCTGCTTCAGGCGTATCTTTTACACTTCATGACTTGCGTAGAACTTACATCACGATTGCTGAGAGCCTGGACATTCCACACTATGCGCTCAAACGGTTGCTGAACCATCGCTCATCTGCTGACGTTACGGGAGGTTATATTATTATCAACGTGAACAGACTGCGCGGCCCGGTTGAACTTATTTCCGAACGCATCCTCCAAATGAAAGATCGCCAGCGCTGATTGGAGTAGGGACGTTCAACTCAGCTGAATTGTGTCCGACAATCTCCAAGAGCTCCAAGCGTTGATACAAACGCAGTGTGCGTATAACCTTGGGCTTAGCGAACTGTGGAGGCTGCAAAATGCTCGTCGAGTTGCAGACCAGACGCCGCGCTGTTGCGTTGGCATATCGAAGATATGTTGAAGCCGACTATGCTTGGAACAGCTCTACCCAAAGTGCTATGAGTTGGTTTCCTGATGCCCGTCAGGGCCACGTTGCGACTATTGGAAACCCAGGATCCAAAGTTCGCCGCTTATATCGTCAAAGTGAGCGCGCAATACTTCAGTTGGAAACGGCACGGCTAAAGCTCAACCTAGCAAAAACACGATTGTTGAAAAGGCATCGCCAAGCAAGCATAGGGCCGCTTCTTATTGGCCTCTCCCTGAGCAGCAATCATTAGCGAAGTATTTCCCCCTTCTGGACATTCGTCACAAACCGGCGAATGGCCCAGTATGGATTAGCTTAAATTCTTTCCCTTGCCCTTAAGCCGCTCGAGGCGCAAACTTGTTTGCGAAGGAGGGATGTCTGTTCCACCGTTGGGGTTGCTGGCTGACCGGCCAGCATTGCGCCTTCCTTCGGGAGGAGTATGTCATGGCATCGAAGACTGCAGGTTCCAAACCGCCGAACAATCTGACACCACGGCAGGACGGCATTCCCAAAGTCAACAAGGTGACTTCGGACGATATAGCGGCGTCGCTGAGGGCCGGTTTTTCAGACTTTTTGGCGCGCCCCTTCATGAGCGGCTTCTTCGGCTTGTTTTATGCGGTATTCGGGCTCTTGTTTGTGTGGGCCCTGGTCTGGCTCGGCAAGATATGGATGATCATTCCTGCAGTTGTAGCCTTCCCTCTGGTCGCACCCTTCGCCGCCGCCGGTCTCTATGAAATGTCCCGCCGGTTGCAGGCGGGAGAAAGTTTTGGTTGGTCGGAAATCTTGACCGTCGTGGCCGATCAACGCAACCGCGAAATGGGCTGGATGGCCTTCGTCACTCTATTCATTTTCTGGGTGTGGATTTACCAGGTCCGGCTTTTGCTGGCGATCATCCTACAGGATGCATCCTTCTCGGATTTTAAGGGGTTTTTGAACGTCGTATTCTACACACCGGAGGGCTGGACCTTCCTTGCTATTGGCATCTGCTTAGGTGCAATTCTTTCGGCGGCACTGTTCTCGGTGACCGTCGTCGCCATGCCCATGCTGCTCGATCGGGAAACTAATTTCGTTTCCGCCATGATAACGTCGGTCCGCGTCGTCATGGAAAACCCTGTGGTTATGCTCACCTGGGCGGCAATCATCTCGGTCACTATGCTGTTGTCTTTGGTTCCCGTGTTTCTGGGCCTAATCGTCACTCTGCCGGTCCTAGGTCACGCCACTTGGCATCTTTATCAGCGGGCTGTTTCGCCGGTGGAAGGGTGATCTGTCCAGCCAACAACTGGAGCATTGCGTGCTTTTATTACACGTCCGCTCTGGTCGCACAGAGCCTTATAGAAAAGCCACGCCAATTAAAGTTAGAAATTAGAACAACGGCTTGACCGTGTTTTGCGCTAAGGGTTCTGGCTAAAAATTAGTGTTTTGATGGTGCTGCTGCGGAGATTTGAACTCCGGACCTCTCCCTTACCAAGGGAGTGCTCTACCCCTGAGCTACAGCAGCGCCGATGCGCGTGGGTGTTAGACGCAATCCAACATCGGTGCAAGCCTAATCTGGACGCTTCCCGGCCCCTGCGGTAGACAGCGCTTATGGCAGAGAAACCAACCCCCGAAATTGCCGGTCAGACCGGCTCGACCCGCGATGACAGGCTGAAAGCGGCGCTCAAGGCAAATCTGGCCAGACGCAAAGCGCAAAGCCGGGCGCGGGTCAGGACGACGGGGTCGCAGGATAACACACCGGATACCTCCGGGCAGGATAAGGACGCGTAGGCGCATGGATTCGATACTCGTAAAGGGCGGCGGCAGCCTTCAGGGGCAAATTCCAATTGCCGGGGCCAAGAATGCCTGTCTCACGCTGATGCCTGCGACACTGCTGTCTGACGAGCCTCTGACGCTGACCAATGCGCCGCGTCTCTCGGACATTCGCACAATGACACAACTGCTGCAATCGCTTGGGGCCGAGGTCACCTCGCTCAACGACGGCAAGGTTTTGGCGATGTCGAGCCATAACCTGAACAACGATACTGCGCATTACGATATTGTACGCAAGATGCGGGCATCGATCCTTGTGCTGGGCCCGATGCTGGCGCGCAACGGGCATGCGATTGTCTCCTTGCCGGGGGGATGTGCGATCGGGGCGCGGCCTGTGGACCTGCATCTCAAGGCGCTTGAGGCCATGGGGGCCGAGCTGGACCTCAAGGACGGCTATGTGCACGCCAAGGCGCCCGGGGGCCTTAAAGGTGGCAAGGTCGATTTCGAATTTGTCTCTGTCGGGGCGACGGAAAACGCCCTGATGGCTGCAACCCTCGCAAAGGGGACCACTGTTCTGAACAACGCTGCGCGCGAGCCGGAAATTGTCGATCTGGCGCGCTGTCTGCGGGCCATGGGCGCGCAGATCGAAGGCGAGGGGAGCTCGGCGATCACAATCCAGGGTGTCGACCGGCTGGGTGGCGCCATGCATGCCGTTGTTGCCGACCGGATTGAACTCGGCACGTACATGCTGGCACCCGCGATCTGCGGCGGTGAGGTTGAACTCTTGGGCGGGCGGATCGACCTGCTGGCATCTTTCTGCGAAAAGCTCGACGCAACCGGGATCAGCGTCAGCGAAAGCAAGGACGGGCTTGTCGTCAAACGCAAGAACGGCGATGTCCGCGCGGTCAACGTCACAACCGAACCCTTCCCCGGCTTTCCCACCGATCTGCAGGCGCAGATGATGGCGCTGCTCTGCACCGCAAGGGGGACCTCGGTGCTCGAAGAGAAGATCTTTGAGAACCGGTTCATGCATGCGCCGGAACTGATCCGCATGGGGGCCGATATCGACGTGCACGGCGGTACCGCAACGGTCACGGGGGTGGAAAAACTCAAAGGCGCCCCTGTCATGGCCACCGACCTTCGGGCCTCCGTGTCACTGATTCTGGCTGGCCTTGCAGCCCAGGGAGAGACGCGCGTGGCAAGGGTCTACCATCTGGATCGCGGATATGAGCATGTGGTTGCAAAGCTCTCGGGTGTTGGCGCCAACATCGAAAGGATTTCGGATCAATGACCGATGCCCGATTTGAGGATGGTCGCGAAGCACCGATCGCACTGGTTGCCTTTGATGCGGAGGATTTGAAGGTTTTGGCCTCGCTCTCGCAGGATGCTGTATTTCCCGCAACCGAGATGCAGTGGGACAGGGCCGCAGGCCGGTTTGCCCTGCTGCTGAACCGTTTTCGCTGGGAGGAAGGCCCCGCGCGCGCCGTCTCGCCAGAGCGTGTGCAATCCGTGCTGGCTTTTGATACGGTCACCGCCGTTGCCACAAATGGTGTGGACCGGAGTGACAAGGAAACGGTCCTGTCACTGCTTACCATTTCTTTTGAGGAAACCGAGGCCCCCTCGGGCCACATCCTTTTGACGCTTGCGGGGGATGGCGCGATCCGCCTGACTGTCGAAGCCATCGAGGCGACGCTGAAAGATGTCACCAAACCTTACGTTGCGCCCTCAAAACAGACGCCGAACCATCCGGATTGACCGTCTGTCGACGCCTCCTATTTCTACCACAGGCGTGTGTCGCGCCATAGTCGCCAAAGGTCCGTTATGCCCGTCTACCTGAATGCCTCCGATCCCGATTTCGAGGCTGCGTTCCAGTCGCTGCTGTCCGCCAAACGCGAAGACAGTCCCGATGTGGATGACACTGTTGCGGAGATCATCGCGGATGTCCGGATGCGCGGCGACGCGGCCGTGCTGGCGCTGACCGAACGGTTTGATCGCGTCTCGCTGACGGCAGAGACGCTGCGTGTGTCTGCTGCCGATGTGGACAGGGCGGTTGCCTTGGTGCCGGAAAATCAAAGCGCGGCGCTGACACTCGCGGCGGATCGCATCAGGGCCTACCATCAGCGGCAGCGTCCTGAAGATGCCGAGTGGACGGATGAAACCGGCGCAACCCTCGGCTGGCGCTGGAGCCCGGTCGGCGCAGCAGGGCTCTACGTGCCTGGGGGGTTGGCCTCCTACCCCTCGTCGGTTTTGATGAACGCGATCCCGGCCAAGGTTGCCGGCGTGCCCCGCCTTGCCATGGTTGTCCCGACACCGGAGGGTGTGTTGAATCCGCTGGTCCTCACCGCCGCCCGCCTCGCAGGGGTGGATGAGATTTACCGGATCGGCGGCGCGCAGGCCATCGCGGCACTGGCGTACGGCACGGAAACCATACCGCCCGTGGACAAGATCACCGGCCCCGGCAACGCTTTTGTGGCTGCCGCCAAGCGCCGTGTCTTTGGCAAGGTTGGCATTGATATGATTGCAGGACCGTCCGAGATTCTGGTGATTGCGGATGGCGACAATGACCCCGACTGGATCGCGTTGGATCTGCTCAGCCAGGCCGAACATGACGAAAGCGCGCAATCCATCCTGATCACCACAGATGCCGATTTCGGGCGAGCCGTCGCTGCGGCTGTTGACAAACGTCTGGAAACGCTGGAACGGCGCGCGATTGCCGGGGCCTCCTGGCGCGATTTTGGAGCGATTATCACGGTTGATGATCTTTCCACCGCAGCCCGGCTGTCTGACCGGATCGCGCCGGAACACCTGGAACTCTGTGTGGCCGATTCCAAGGGTCTGAGCGGGCAGATCACCCACGCCGGCGCCATCTTTCTGGGCCAATGGACGCCCGAGGCGATCGGCGACTATATCGGGGGCCCAAATCACGTGCTGCCCACCGCACGATCTGCACGGTTCTCATCAGGGCTCTCGGTGCTCGATTTCATGAAACGGACAACGCTGGCGCAGATGAGCCCTGCGGCGCTCCGCGCCATCGGCCCTGCGGCGGAAACACTGGCCCGGACCGAAAGCCTGCAAGCGCATGGGCTGTCGGTCACGGCGCGCCTGCGGAAGTTAAACGACTAGGACGGTTGCTCTTTGCGCCCCAACCGCGCTAATCAGGGACGGTTTGATCCTGCCCTGAAGAAGCATTGCTATGTCCCGTATCTCGTTTATTGCCCTCGACGATGAAGGCCTGCCGCCGCCCACCCCCGAGATTGAGCAAGAGCGCAAAGTCGCAATGTTCGATCTGCTGGAAGACAACAGCTTCGTGCTGCCCAGCCGCGACGACCGCCCGGTGCCCGAGGGACCCTACCACCTGAACCTTGCGATCCGCGACAAGCGGCTGGTCTTTGACCTGAAGACCGAAAATGCTGAAACAGCCGCGGAGTTTCATCTCTCGCTCGGGCCATTCCGGCAGGTTGTCAAAGACTATTTCCAGATTTGCGAAAGCTATTTCGATGCGGTCAAGAAATTGCCGCCAAGCCAGATCGAAACCATCGACATGGCCCGCCGCGGCATCCACAACGAAGGCTCGCGGGTGTTGCAGGAGCGCCTGGAAGGCAAGGCGGAGGTCGACACCGATACTGCGCGCCGGCTCTTTACCCTGATCTGTGTTTTGCATTTTGGCGGGTAGATGACACAAGAGCTGCCACAATCGGTCCTGTTTTGTTGCGACCACAACGCTGTGCGCTCTCCGATGGCAGAAGGTATCATGAAAAAGCTCTACGGCACAGGGACGTATGTCCAGTCCGCGGGTGTCACCAACGATATGGAGATCGACGGCTTTTCCATCGCGGTGTGTCAGGAACTGGATGTGGAACTGTCCCGCCATCGCTCACGCAGCTTTGACGAGATGGAGAACTGGGGGGATGATCTCGGGTCCTTTGATCTGGTGATTGCGCTCAGTCCGGCAAGCCAGCGCCGGGCGCTGGAATTGACGCGGTTTTACAGCCTGGAGGTGGAATACTGGCCGATCCTCGATCCCACCGGGCTGGGAGAGACCCGTGAGGCCAAGCTTGTCAGCTACCGGCAGGCGCGCGACCAGATCAGATCGCGCCTGATCGACCGGTTCGGAGAGCCCACGGAGCGCACATAGAACCGCCTTTCATGCCAGTACAGATGATGCCTGGCTATATCCGACTGTTTTGGTAAAGTTTATTGCCTTTCAGCAGTACCTTTCTTAGGATGTCTCTCGACGGATGCTCTGCTTGCGGCCTGACACGCGTCGGGACGCCACATGGGAGGCACGCGAATGACGGGGGACACCGCTCGGTTTAGCCGCAGAAAGGCAATGCAGATCACAATTGCAGCTTCCTGTTGCGGCACTGCGGCACAGGCGCAGGCACGTCGGATCGATCAGATCACCGATCCCATGGCCACGGCGGCGACAGGCATGTTCCGCTTCACGCCGGACCTTGTGATGGCAGAGCCGCACAGCACGCTCAATTTCCTCAATAGCCGGGGCGAGCATACGGTGCACTCGGTGCCGCAGCTTTGGCCGGCGGGGGTGCCGGAGGTCGCGATATCAAATCAACCCGAGGCGGTGGTGACGCTGCCAACGGATGGGCTCTATGCGTTCCGCTGCAAACGACATGGGCAATACGGGATGGTGATGCTTGTCGTTGCAGGTGATCCGGGCGATCTGAGCCGCGTGCCGGATCAGATCGCCCGGATGCGTGCGCGGGACCTAGAGAAACAGGCTTTCCGTGCTTTGGTTGAACGGCTGGCGTCAGCCCGTGAGGGCTGACAGGGGGCAGGCGGGGTTTATTCGGGCACCCATTGCGCGCGGGTCATGCCGACAAAGGTATCACCGGCCCCACCGGCAACATTACGGTCCAGAACGTCCCGCAGCCGGGCGGTTTTCTGAATGGCTGTCCAGCCGGGTGCGGAAAACGTCGACCGTTTGAAGACATGTTCCGACAACAGGGGATTTGTCAGCGCCTGGCTGAAGGCGTCCAGCGCTACAAAGACCAGCACAAGGTTTGGCAGCGGGCTGTTGGCCACGCGATCCTGACAAAAGAGACCGACGTGAAAATCGACATCGCGCGGGCTTTCGTAAAACGCTGCAAGACGGCTGGCAACGTCCGGATCGGATGAGATCGCCTCGAAAGAGGCCGGGCGCGGCTGGCTCATGTAGGCGCAGTAATCCGAAAAGCTTGCCAATTCGCAAAACCGATCCTGCACGATGGAGGCGACCTCAATGTGCAAGAGGTCGGATGCTGTATTGCGCGGACCAAGCTCGGCGGCCTGAGTATTGCTGATCCCGGCAAAGCTCTGCAACAGTCCGTGCTCCAGCAGCGGGCCGTTGTTCATGAAAGTCTCCTTAACCGGCCACATCTCGGTGCCCCATTTGATCCGGTCCGGAATGAGGGCGTGCCAGCGATAGAGCAGGCTGAATTCAGTGGTGATCCAGTTGGGTTTGTTCCACGGCGCTTTCCAGGCGACCGAGGGATCCGCCCGCAGATTGAAGGGCAGCGGCGAGATGTGGTTGATATAGTCCTCCACCACGATCTTGATAAAGAGAACAATCACCGTGTTGCGCGCGGTCTCAAAGACGCGATCATCTTCCCAGTCTGGGTGGGCTTTTTCGATTTCCGCGGCCAGCCTGTTGTGTTCGCGCAGAAACAGTGTGTTCAGCATGGCAACCTGCGGCACCGAGTTCGCCCGGTCACCGCCAAAGGCAAAGAGCTTGGATTTGCGCGCCTCCTCCAGCTGGTCTTCGCCCAAGGGCGGGTCCAGCGCCTCAAAATCCGGGTCCAGCGTGCCGTCTTTGTAAAGGAAGAGCGCGTATTCCTCATTCCCCAGCCTCTGGGACTTCAGCCGTCCCTTTTCACCGGGTGCGTTCGATTTGAGCCGCAGGGCATCGGTTTGCATTTTCGTACGGCCATAGAGCGGGCACAGATCGATCTCGTGATTGGAGGTATTGCGCTTGAGATGGCTGTCTGAGGATTTGCCCCCTGGTGTCAGATGTGGCGATTCCGTGCGAATGAACCCATCTGTCAGATATTGTGCAAAAGCCGGAAAGAGACAGGTCGATTTCGGGCAGAGCCTTTGGGTTTCCCCTTTGCGTTCGAACAGGACCTTGAGCGCTTGTGGGTCAGGGGCCGTGTCCCGCGGACGGGGTGGCAGGTGGCGCGCGCTCCAGCGCCGATCGGTGAGGCCTGACCAACTGACATAATCATGTTCCGTGCTCAGCGGATGTGGGCGCGATCTGGCGCGCTTGACGACCCGGTTTATCGCCCAGCGGTTGGCCCAAGACGCCAGAGGCGGGATCGCCTCGACAACAGAGAAAAGGAATTTTTGAATATTATATGAAAGACTAGACATAAAAAGGACCTCGAAAAATTGTTCAAATATATGGTGATTTTCCCGCAATTTGGTGGGATTTCCTACGGTTTTTTCCAATCCCGCCGTTTTACCACCACGTTTTGGGCACGCGACATGCTAGACTGATACGGGCGGGCGCCGGAACTGAGATGAAATCCGCCCGTCGGTCTGGTTCAAAGCCGCAGGGCCGATTTTGCCCTTGCGCAGCCTTTGCGAAACCCACAAGCTGCTGGAAAAAGGATGCTCAAAATGCTCGAAATCAGTACCAGAAAAGTAGCGCGTGTTATCCTGCTCACCCGCGAATACGGGCCTGATAGCACGCATCTGTCCGACTACATCGGCAGCCTGAACGACGATGAGAAAGCCAACCTCGTCGCGCTGATGTGGGTCGGTCGGGAAAGCTTTTCCGCCCAGGAGTTTGAAGAGGCCAAGGAAGAAGCCCGTCGCGAGGCCTCCGCCCCAACCGAAAGCTATCTGTCCGGCATTCCGGGCCTTGCAGAGCATCTGGAAAGCGGTCTTGAGGCCCTTGGCATCGATGTCACCGACGTTGAAGACAACCTCTGACACATGTCCGCTATCATAAAACGATATTTTGAGGCCTTCAACGCCAAGGATATTCCCGCCATGTTGGAGTGCTTGTCCGATGATGTGGCCCACCATGTGAATGAAGGCACCGTCCGGCGCGGAAAACCAGCCTTTGGCGCGTTTTGTGCCCATATGGCCCGCTGTTACGATGAGACGCTTACCGACATGGTGATCTTCGAGGCGCCTTCGCAGGGGCGGGCTGCAGCGGAATACACAGTGAACGGTACCTATCTGGCCACGGATACGGGGCTGCCCGCAGCCCATGGTCAGCGCTACAAGCTTTCGGCGGGGTCGTTTTTCGATGTGGCGGAGGACAAGATCACGCGGGTGACAACCCGCTACAACCTTTCTGACTGGATCGCGCAGGTCTCCGGTAGCGATGGCACTTGATATCCGCAGGCTGGACGGGCCTGAACGCGCGGCTGCCTTGACGGACGTGGCAGCCTTGCGCATGGCGGTATTTCGGGAGTGGCCTTACCTTTATGAGGGGACACCCAGCTACGAAGAAGCATATCTGAAACCCTATCTGACCGAACCAAAGGCCGTTCTGATCGGCGCATTCGATGGGGACAATCTTGTAGGGGCGTCAACAGCCATGCCTCTTTGCGCGCATGCGGATGATTTCGGTGCGGCTTTTGCAGGGTCTGATATCTGTGTTGCGGAGGTATTCTATTGCTCGGAAAGTGTGCTGTTGCCGGACTACAGAGGGCAGGGGGCAGGACATGCGTTTTTTGATCTGCGCGAGGCCGCGGCACGGGACCTTGGGTATAAAACCAGCGCTTTTTGTGCCGTGGTGCGGCCGCAGGATCACCCTGCACGGCCTGCAGGCTATCGCCCGCTTGATGGTTTTTGGAAGGCACGCGGCTACCGCCCGCTTTTGGGTGCAATCGCGCAGTTCTCGTGGCCTGATGTGGGCGAAAAAAGAGAAAGCATCAAGCCGTTGCAGTTCTGGACCCGCGCTCTTTGATCTTAGCTTGAGGCGCACATCGTTTCTGCGGTTTCAGCAAAGCCGGCCCACGCGTACCAGAACCTTTCATTCTCCGGGCTGTCGGACAATTTGATCTGTTGCAAAAGCTCAGGCTCACCGAAAAACCGCACTGCGCGCTGCTGATCGGACTGGCTGAGGGTAAGGTTGGCCGCCGCTTGAATGCAGCCACACCGCTCCTGATCCGCCACGCGACGGTTATGGATCAGGCAGGCTGCCCCGATGGGCCCGGTGGCAAAGCGCGGTGCATTTTCCACAGACGCAGGTAAGACGACCTCTGCCGTGCGATCATTGCCGCCACAGGCCGCAACGAGGGAGAGGCCCAACACAAGGATACCAGAGCGCAGAGCGCGTGAAAAAGAGCACAGGATCATGGGACGATTTATGGCGCAGACGGCGGGAAGGTGCAATCAATCGATGGCTGAAACACCTGCGCGGCACATCTTTCAGAATTTCCAGCGCGCCCCGACCAGAATCACATCGATATCTTCGAAATCGGTGCCTGCCGCATCGAACTCGTAGGTGCGATAGCTGGCGTAGAGTTCCATGTTGTAGGCGTCGATAAACTGCACCGCCGAGAGCGCCCAACTGGTGCTGTCTGACCCATCGATTGCGTAATCACTGCCTTCAAACAGATCGACTGACAAGGCCGTGGTGCCAAGCGCGAACCAGTCCTGCTGGTAGCCCAGCTTGACATAGTAATAGCTTTCGTCGCCCTCATCGAGGCGGGAGGAGGCCAGCGCCACGCTGACCCCGCTGGGCTTGTGCAGCATCGCGATGGAGCCGCCCAGGACTTCTTCGTCGGTGGTGTCATCGTCATCGATCCACTGATACCCCAGTTGTCCGTCGACAAGGACATCGCCGAAATCCTGCGAATATCTCAGCGCGATATCGGTGAATTCACGGTCGTCGGACTGGTCCAACTCTTCCTCACCATAGGAAATGCTGCCCGTAAAGCCATTGAAGCTCGGCGTATCGTACCGCAAGCGCAGGCGTCTGCTGCCGTCAAAGAGGCGGAACGCATCCCCCACGTTTACGCCAGAAAACGCGCCATCCTTGGGCCGGAACGCAAAACCGGCGGCCAGATCGTCCACGCCGCTATAGGCCACCACGGAGGTTTCCGACAAATCCGATTCCGTGATGCCGTCCGCGGACATGCTGCCCTGCCCGACATAGAAGGTCCCGAAATTCGGCGTTTCGTAGATCACCTCGAGCTTGCGCAAATCGGTGCGGTTCAGGTCGATGTCGAGGTCATTGTCCTCGATACTGGCCTCGCTTGAACTGGCAAAGCCTAGACCGGTCTCAAAGTTGAACCGGATCGTCGCGCCATTTGCCAGATCATCGGAATACCGCAGCCCGATGCGCGTGTTGGAGGTGTCGTTGTCCGCAATGAAGGTTTCGCTCTCGGTGCCGTCATCCACATCGAAGAGGCCAAAGTTGATCTGGCCATAGACTTCAAACGTCGGATCGGCGGCCCCAACCTGCGGGGCGGTGAATGCAAGTGCTGTGAGCGCGGTTAATCTGATGGGGAGCGAGCGTGTCATAAAGCCTGCCTTTCGAGAAACAGTGCTGGTGGTAGAGCCGTTATTTTCTACTATACCGCGCAACGCCGGCCCGCACCTGACATTTATCAAAAGTAGTGCGGTTGGGCATATAGGTCAGGAACAACGTCGCAGAGTGCGTACTAGAGCACGCCAAAGAGACGTAAACCGACTTGAACGAGCGCCCAAAGCACGCCGCCAGCAAGACTGACTAGCCGAACGGTCTTGATAGCATTACTGTCGAAAATCTCGGCGCTTTTCGCCGTCATTTCACTATAGAGGATCGACATGCGGGACACGCGCCCGAAGATGCGCGTTGTTTCATCAGCGCCTGGCAGTGGTGGTGCACCGCTTGGCAACGGCAGCGTCGCGTCGTTTATGAGCTGAGGGATATCGGTGGCGAAGTCTTCTCGAAGTACATCTTGACTGATGGCTTCCAGAACGGGCTTTGCCTCTTCAAGAAGCTTCCGATCTTCATCGGATAGTTCCCGGATCCGTTGCTCTGCAAGTTGCGCGCGATTGGCCGCGACATCAGGATGGTTTGCGCGAATGCCGCGGACGCATTCTTCGACTGCATCCAGCAGCGCAAGGTTGTCTTCACTTTGTGGCAGCTCCTGTGTCTCATGAAGTTGGCGGCGAAACCCGACCGCGACGGAGGTAAAGTCCATTTCCATCCGCTGCGGATCGTTTGAGTATTGGCGAACTGTCCTCTTCAGAACCCGGACCTCTCTGGAGGACTCGTTCAGGCCGTTGTTTCCCTGCAGGGCATCGTCCAGCGAGTCCTGCATGCGTAACAACAGAGCGCCCAAAAGCGGAGGGTTCTGGATCTCCATCGGTTCAACACGAAAGAGGCCGGAAACCGGGTCAAGGGTGAGGTCTTCGGCGAGCGGTGCTTGGTCCGATAGAAACTGAGCTTTGATCTCTTCGATCCGGCGGGCGACGGTTGCCTGACCTTCGTTCCATTCGGCATCGGTTATTTCAAGTGCGATGCGTTGGGTCAGCTCCCACGGGAGCGGTGTGCCGTTGAGGGTCGCTTCGTACCACTCGATCCAGAAGGACCAGTCGGCGTCCAAATGGGTCAGATCTCTTTTTAAAGAAAGCCAGCGTTGTTTAATCTTCTCTGGAATTCCACTGTGTGACCAAAGCGGTCCCCATTGATTGACTGCATTGGCATCGTCAGAGGCAATGAACCAAGCATGGTCATACTCGGCAAATGATTCAGTCGCTCTTTCCTGCATCTCGATCAGGTCGGTCTTGAAATCCGAGACACCACCAGAGCTTGCAACCACATACCAAGCACAACAAATCGCGGCGAACTTAGCAGCCTCAGTAGCACCGGAAGCGCAAGCGCATTCAATTGCACTTTTCGCAGCCGCATAAGAGACAGACCTTGATGCTGAATCGGGGCGTGTGAAAGGCTCTAGAAAGCGGCTGTCCAGTTTTGGTTCATTTGATGTGACACTGGCCAGCAAAAGTGCGCGCCAGGTTAGCAGCAGATCATTTGCCAAATTCTCCTTTGACGTACTCTCTGGCAAACGCGGCAAGGCCCGCAGCGCACAGCGACATGCAAACCAGATCTGCGTCTGATGGTCCTGCGCCTCCAACCACGCCTGCGCGCTTGCCTCATCAGTTATCTGTACCCGCTCAACCACCTTGACCGCCCCGCAAAACCCCTACATATCCTCACCATGACACCGCTTTCACATATCCGCAATTTCTCCATCGTGGCGCATATCGATCACGGGAAATCCACGTTGGCCGACCGGCTTATCCAGTCCACCAACACCGTGGCCGACCGGGATATGAAGGAGCAGATGCTCGACAGCATGGACATCGAGCGCGAGCGCGGCATCACCATCAAGGCACAGACCGTGCGGATCAATTACACCGCAGCCAATGGTGAGGATTACGTCCTCAACCTGATCGACACGCCGGGGCATGTGGATTTCGCCTATGAGGTCTCGCGCTCCATGCGGGCAGTCGAAGGCTCGCTCCTGGTGGTGGACAGCACACAGGGCGTCGAGGCGCAGACGCTGGCCAATGTGTATCACGCGATTGATGCGGATCATGAGATCGTGCCCGTCTTGAACAAGATCGACCTGCCCGCGTCCGATTGTGACCGCGTGGCGGAGCAGATCGA
Source organism: Roseobacter weihaiensis (assembly GCF_020622345.1). GTDB lineage: Bacteria > Pseudomonadota > Alphaproteobacteria > Rhodobacterales > Rhodobacteraceae > Roseobacter > Roseobacter weihaiensis. The sequence goes on from NZ_JACNMO010000028.1 coordinate 33,300, forward strand.
GGATGTGATCGGGATCGACGCGTCAGGTGCCATTCGGGTGTCGGCCAAGACCGGCGAGGGCATCATAGAGACTCTGGAGAGCATTGTGCAGAACCTGCCCGCGCCGAAGGGCGAGCGGGATGCGCCGCTGAAGGCGATGCTGGTGGACAGCTGGTATGACAGTTATCTCGGTGTGATCGTGCTGGTGCGAATCATGGACGGGGTGCTGAAGAAGGGCGAGCGCATTCGGATGCTGTCGAATAACTCAACGCACCATGTGGACCGCATTGGCGTGTTCCGGCCCGCGATGACGGTGATCGATGAGCTGGGTCCGGGCGAGATCGGTTTCCTGACGGCCTCGATCAAGCAGGTGCGGGACACCCGCGTCGGCGACACGATCACCCATGAGAAGAAGGGCACCGAGGACGCGCTGCCGGGGTTCAAGCCGTCGCAGCCGGTGGTGTTCTGTGGGCTCTTCCCGGTGGATTCTGCGGAGTTCGAGGAGCTGCGCGACAGTATCGAGAAGCTGGCGCTGAACGATGCGTCGTTTTCCTATGAGATGGAGACCTCCGCCGCGCTGGGCTTTGGGTTCCGCTGCGGGTTTCTGGGGCTGTTGCATCTGGAGGTGATCCGCGACCGGATCGAGCGCGAGTATGACATCGAGCTGATCACCACCGCGCCCTCGGTCATCTATCACATCCACATGAAGGATGGCACGATGATGGAGCTGCACAACCCCGCCGACATGCCCGACCTGACGCTGGTCGATCATCTGGAGGAGCCGCGGATCAAGGCGACCATTCTGGTGCCGGATGACTACCTCGGGGATGTACTGAAGCTCTGTCAGGACCGGAGAGGCATCCAGCTGGACCTGACCTATGCGGGCAGCCGCGCGATGGTGGTCTATGACCTGCCGCTCAACGAGGTGGTGTTTGATTTTTACGACCGGTTGAAGTCGGTCACCAAGGGCTATGCGTCTTTTGATTATGCGATGATCGGGTACCGGCAGGACCAGCTGGTGAAGATGTCGATCCTGGTGAACGACGAACCGGTGGATGCGCTGTCAACCATGGTGCACCGCGACCGGGCGGAGCAGCGCGGGCGGGCGATGGTCGAAAAACTCAAGGACCTGATCCCGCGGCATATGTTCAAGATCCCCATTCAGGCGGCCATCGGCGGCAAGGTCATCGCCCGCGAGACGCTCTCGGCCATGCGCAAGGACGTGACGGCCAAGTGCTATGGCGGGGACGCAACGCGCAAACGCAAGCTGCTGGACAAGCAGAAGGCCGGCAAGAAGAAGATGCGCCAGTTTGGCAAGGTGGATATTCCGCAGGAAGCGTTCATTAGCGCACTGAAAATGGATGGGTGAGCGCAGGTGCGGGCTTACCCGGCAATCGCTCCAGTGGAGCGATTGATGAGCGAACGGGCGAAGCTCCGGGGGTATAATTTATGGTAACGCTGAGTGGAAGCGATCATATTAAGGATGTTGTCGCCATCAATACCTTTGCCGGTGAAGGCAATTAAAATGCATAAAATCAATTAGTTGGCTTTAATAGTACTTTGCGAGCTTCTGACGGTTCTAGGTTAATTGTGTCACTCCAAAACAGCATTACTTCGTCGGCACTATACATCTCACCCTCTTTATTTGTGGCGACGTGCTCCGACCTCGAACCGCTTCGTAAAACCTCGACTAAATCTACATCTGTCGGAGTACACGTTGGACATAATTCTATAATAGGATCAATCTTGTTGAATTTCCCGGCTTCATCCAAGATGCCCATCTGAGCCCCCTGCAAAGCCCACTCTTCAAAAAATGCTTTTGAATCTGTGTCGCTCAGCTCTTTAGATTTTTCCAAAGTGACCAATTTTCCAATTTTGTACTGGCTGATTTTTTCAGGGTTCGCCATTGCCGCAGCATGTAGTTGAATCCTTTTCCAACCTGTCAAGGCTTCAAGCTCGTATACATTTCCAGAAAGCGCGACCGAGGGTAAAGCTTGTGGTTCTTCGCTTTGCGCAGACGCCGCCCAAGCGCCTAATATCAAGAAAATAGAGAGACCTAATATGAACTCACGCGATTTCATGTTGAACTCTTTCATGCGCCTGATCCTACCAATGCCGTGATGCCAATCACAAACCCCGGTAACGACATACTATTGATCATCAAGGTTAAGAAATGGTTCATTTTTTCATGCGCAGTTAATGCAATTGTTGCGATCCATACTGCTAACCATAACATAATACCTGTGTCTAAAATACCAACAATGCCAGGATCACTTTCTAGCGAACGCTTGTAGCAGTCCCAAAGTCTGGGGGCGACGATGAAAAGTGAAAAAAATGCCGACCAAAATACTACTTTGGCTAGGCTGAAGCAGGTTTCCGAGCATTTGTCGTCACTGCAGTTTTTGCCGGGTGCCATCACGCCGTCGAACCAACTTTTTGTCATAAATAACTCATTTATCAGAAATATCACTTTGGAACGTATCGGCTGACTATACGGAAGAAAAAGCATCTTTTCGAATCTCAATTTTGGAAGAGCTGCGCTTCAGTACGAATTTGTACAGATCCACCCTAAATGCACTTAGAAATTGCAAATCCTCCGGATTTGCAGCTCCCGAACCATCCCCACGGTTCGGGCGCGGCGTACTAAATCAACGGGACCACTTGCATCTCGCTGCCCTGGGCTCCGCCCGCGACTATGAGACTGTCCACCGGACCGCTTTAAAGAAGCGCCAGACCCCGCTTTGACCCACATCAAAGCCGCGTCCCACGCCCCCGGATAGGGTGCGCGCAGAACCGGTGAAAGGAGGGTTCTTTTATGCTTCGTGTTGCCAGTATGCTTTATGCCATCGTTGCCCCTACTCTGGCGGGGGCCGGTGTGATTGCCGTGCTCGTTATGGGAGCCTCAGGGGTCGTCCCAATCGTCGCGGCAGCGGCTGCCGGGGCCGTCCTTGCCTTGCCCGTCTCCTACGTTATTGCCAACAAGATCGTGAGCTGACGCGTGTCTTGACCCACATCAATGTCACATGCGCCAAGGCCTGACAGCCTGCCCAGAACATCAGAGGAGGTACCAAGATGGATATCAAGGTTCAGGAACAGATACTACGCGCCCGCCGGGATGAGCTTGCGGGCGGGTTGTCGGAGATCGAACACGCGTTGGACAAGCCCATGCCGAAAGACTGGGAGGATCGCTCCTCCGAGCGGCAGGGCGATGAGGTGCTGGAAGCGCTGGGTCATGTGGAACTGGCCGAGCTCAAGCGCATTGACGCGGCCCTGGCACGGATTGAGGACGGCACCTACGGCGACTGCCTGAAATGCGGTGAGCCGATTTCGGACGCGCGCCTTGACGCGGTGCCGGATGCCGCCCTCTGCAAGACCTGCGCAAAGTAGAACGGGTTGTCGGATGACGCCCCGCTGCGGGGGCGGCGTTGCGATGTCTGAAAGGCCGTGCCTTTAAAAGGTGCGGTCGAGCGCGTTGCCTGCATTTTGCACATCGCGTCCGATGCCTTTGGTTGTTTCACAGGCGGCAAGCGCCAGAATAACGCCTAGAAGAACGGCAATTCTCACCATGGGGATGTCCTTTTCGAAGTGGTTTTTCAGGACGTTCTATACCCTATTTGCAGGGGGATTCACGCGAAAAATCATCCTTGACCGCGTGCGGTATCAGTCATGCTATGGCCCTGTTACCCGATCTCTCATCCCTTCTGAGGTGGGCGCACTTTCCGCAGAATGCTTGCGTGCGGGCGCGGGGACCGTATGGATCGGTGGCGCATCGTCCAATGCAACGCTCCCCAAGGCGTTCGGGAGAATGAAAAAGCGGCTCTGAGGCCGCTTTCTCGCTCATATGGTTGCTTGGGATCAGCTGATGGGCTTAGCCGTCAATCGCATCATCCAGTGCCTGCCCCGCATCCTGAACATCACGTCCAACACCTTTTGTCGTTTCGCAGGCGGCGAGCGCGGTCAGGACAACGGCAAATGTAACAATTCTCAGCATCTTTGGATCCTCTCTTCTGTGCGATGTCAAAAGACAACGTCACATTGTGGAAAAGGTTCCCGGCAACTTACAGGGCCTGGTAAAAGTGATATCGGTCAGGGGCGATGGTGTCCGGCCCTCTCACCGGCCGGAACCCTGTCAGGGGCTGTTGGCTGACAACAATACCACCCGGCACCATCAGGGCTGCAATCAGCGGAGAGAGCCGCGCCCCCTCTGCCACGTCCTTTTCCTTGATGCCATAACCAAAGTCGTAATGCGCAAGCGCGGCCCGCACGCCGCGATGTGCAAGTGCGCGCAGCATCTCATCGGCTTCGCCTTGCAGGAAGTCTTCTGCGGGCGGCATGCAGGACGGGTGGGGCTGCAGCACGCGGTCAATCACCCAGATGCGCCGGTCGGGGAGGTTTTCCCGCAGATGGTCATAGGTCCGACCATTCCCCAGCCCGAGTTCGAGAACCTCCCCGCTTAGATCCGCGATGCGGGCCGCTGCCCAGTTCAACCCGTCGATCTGGGCGGTTATCCGGCGTTGCATCGATTCCAGTCGGCTCATGTGCCTGTCTCCAAAAGGGGGGTGATGGGCTGCACCGCCGCACCTCCGTCCAGCATCTCCTGCAGGAAACTGTGCGAGAAATCCCACAGTTCGGCAGTGTGAATAAGGTGATGCGTGAGATAGCCCAGAGGTTCTGCGGGATCCGCTGCACCCGTGCGCCGCGCCAGCAGGACATCAACGGTCTGTGAGATCAGCAGATCGGGGTCTTTCAGGCTGCGGGTGCCGTGCCAGTCCACAGGGTCGATATGCGTGTTGATCTGCACCAGACCGGGCGCTGCCATAGGGGCGCTGCGGGCGGTGAACGTTGACAGGCCGCGGTACCCTGCGGCACCAAGGCAATCCGCGTAAACAGGGTCGATCCGGTTCCAGGGCGGGACAAAGACCGGCAGAAAAAGCTCTCCAAAAAGCCTGCGCATCTGGGTGAGGGCCAGGGTCAGATTGTCCGCACCGTCTTTAGTGTAAAGGCCGAATTCGGCCTTCTTGGCCCCGGCGGGGGTGTTGTTCTGGTGTAGCCATCCGTGCACGAGCGGCACCATGTGATCTGAGGTGGCGGTCAATTCCGCCAGGGTTTCCTGCGCAACGCCGGGGATCACCGCAAGATGCACGGGAAAATCGAGGCTTTCGGCAAGACGGTGTAATTGATCGAGCGGGCTGCTTGGGGCTGTCACGTCATCATCCCGCCACCAAACAGGCAGGTTCAGGCCACTGCGGCGATACTCTTGCAGCGCATGGCGCAGCGGTGTCCAGTCAGGCTTCATCGCGATGCCTTTCCAAGAGGTGCTGAACAATCGAGACGCTGCAGACAGCTCCTTTCAGGCCCTGGGTGCGCGCCGGACGGGGCGGAGAAGCGGTCGCGGCGCGCAGGGTCTGCACCAGCCTTGAGGCGGAGAGATCGGCTGATTTCAGCACCACGATCCCGTCAAGACGCGCCAGTGCTTTTGCGCGCAGGGACTGCTCCACCTCGCCGCCATCGTCGAAGGGAACAAAGACTGTCGGCGTTCCCGCCTGCAGGACATCGAGTGCGGTGTTGTAGCCGCACAGGCAGACGGAGGCGCTGGCATGGTGCAGCATCTGCCGGAAATCCGGTCGCGCGGGTTCCACCGTGACGTTCTGCGGGGCCTGCTCCCGCAGTCGGACGCAGCGCGCTTCGGCCTCGACGCCTCCCACCAGAAGATGCCATTGCCGGGGGGCGTCGATGCGGGCCGCTTCAATGGCCGTTTGGTAGAGCGTTTGACCGACATTGCCGCCCCCCGCGCTGACCAGTACCCTGTCTGTGCCCAGTCCCTGCGGATGCGGTCCGGCGGGCGGTTGGGCGACAAAACCGGTATAGTGCAGTTTTTCAGATATCGCGTCCGTCAAGGGCCAGCTCAGCCCCAGCGGGGTCAGCGCCGCGTCCGAATGCACCAGAACCGCGTCATAGCAATCTGAAATCATCTGCGCGGTGCTGGCTGCTTTGGCAGGTTTCGAGGGCGGGGCGAGGATGTCGCGGATGGAGGCACAGATCAGCGGCTTTGGTATCTGCCGCCCGGCGGCTTCCAGAAGCGTGCGAAATTCCGCGGCCAAAACGCGCCTGCCGAAGGGAAAGAGTTCGGTAATAACCACATCCGGTCTCTGGTCGGCCAGGAGGGCGCGCAACTTGTCCTGTCGCGCCGTGAGCAGGGTCTGTGACGCGGGCTGGCCCTCATCATCAAGCAACCTGGTGAAATGCGTCCCGTCCGATTGGAGCGGGGGGAGCTGCACCAGATCAATACCCTCGGCATTGAGATGGCGCGCAGGCAGGCCGCCGGACACGACCGTGATCTCGTGGCCCGCCGCTGCAAATGCGCGCCCGAGAACCAGCGCACGCGCCAGATGACCGCTGCCCAAAAGATGCGTCACGACAATCAGAACTTTCATGCCGTGCGCGCTTCCAGCCTGATCGGCTCACCCGCAACGCGTAGCCCGCCCTCCGTCATCTCCAACACGAAAAGCCGGTCCCGCTTGATGCGAAACGGTGCCGGGCCATCAAAATCCCACCTGGTGGCGTCCGCCATCAGCACCCGCATGATCCCGATATGGCAGACCGCGACAGTGTCGGTCCCGAGGCTTGCGAGCCAAGGCTGCAAACGGGCGCGGACATCCGCCGGGCTCTCGCCGCCTGGGGGGCGGTAGGCCCATCCCCAGTCTTCGATATGGCGGTAGCCACTGCCCGATGATGCCAGCAGATCGCGCCCCTTCTTGCCCTCCCAGACCCCCCAATCCATTTCGATCAGCGCGGGCAGGCTCACAGGTGTTTTACCGCTGATAAGCTCTGCGGTCTCAACCGCGCGCCGCAGGGGGCTCGAGACAAGGGCTGCAGTGTTCCAGGGTGCTGGCAGGGCAAGCGTGGCAAGATGCCGGGCCGCGTCCGGATCGAGCGGGATATCCGTGCGCCCCTGTATGCGGCCTGCGCGGTTCCAGGCGGTATGCCCGTGTCGGATGAGCGCCAGACGGATCATTGCAGAACCTCGATGATGGTTTGTTTCAGGGTCTCTGCCGCGGGTCCCAGCAGGTGATGTCTTGCGATGTGCTGCCGGGCTTCGGCCCCAAGATGCGCGATGAGTTTCGGGTTTGCCAGCAGGAAATCAAGCCGCGCGGCCAGCGCCGGTGCGCCAAGCGACGGGTCGGGGTAGGCCGCACCGGGAGCCAGCACGTCGCGCACGCCCGGACGGTCCTGGGCCACGACCGGTAGCCCCTGCGCCTGCGCCTCAAGGTAGGTCATCCCGAAGGCTTCATTCACGCCGGGCCAAAGCAGCAGGGCGGCATCCTTGTATGCCCTTTGCATTTCCGTGGGCCGCAGTGCCCCCAGAAAGGCGACCTGCTTGCCAAACGGGGCCATCATCGTCTTGACCTCCGCATGGGCGGGGCCATCGCCTGCGATGTTCAGCGTCCAACCTTCCGTTTTCAAGGCGGCGAGGCTGTCTGCAATCAGACGGTAGGAGGCCAGCTTGTCGCCATGGCGCTGCATCCCCACACTCAGCAGTCCTTTGCGCTTTGTCGTTGGTGTCGGCGGCAGGTCTTTCCGGGGCAGAAAGGGGCGCAGGTGGACAAGGCGCTGTGACGCGGCACCATAAGCCTGCAGCGCGGCGCTGTCGTGGGAGGTCAGGTAGAAAACGATCGCTGCGGCGTCGGTTGCGGCTTCCGCTGCCTGCGCGTAACCGGCCCAGGGGCCCTGCAGCCTTTTGCGGGCGCGGGTCGCTTCAACAAGCAGGTAGGGGATTTTCAGCGCGTCCGCGACGACAGGCCCGATCAGATCGGGGGCCTTGTAGTAGTTGTGATAGGTGATCCAGACACGCCAACCCGCCGCCTGGCCCGCCGGGATAAGTCGCGCCACCTCGCGAGCGGCCTTTTCGTGCCGGGCCGCCTGAACCTGCGCGTCGCCTGCGCCATCGCGGGTTTGCAGTTCCGAGGCCAGATCGGTGTCAATGCCGCCCAAGCTCAGCGCCTGCAAGATGGCTTGTGCCATTGTGCGGTCGCCGGAGGGCACAGGATGCGTGGGTGGTTTCATCGGGGCGTAGAAAGCAGCGCGGATCATGGTGCGCCATCCATCATCCGGTTCAGCCGGCGGGTCAGCTGCGCGATGCCCGGCTCCATCCGAAACTCCGTCTTGAGCCGCGCATATGCAGCCTCCGCCATGCCGGGACCGGCCTCCGGGCGCGTCGCGAAAGCTCTGATTGCAGCCGCGAGGCTTTCAGGGCTGTCATCGGTCAGCATGCCATGGATGCCGTTTTCGATGAATTCCGGAATGGCGGAGACAGCGGTGGAGAGGATCGGCAGCTTTTGACTTGCCGCCTCCATCAGAACATTTGGCAACCCGTCACGATCCCCGTCCGCGGCGATGCGGCTGGGCAGGACAAAGAGGTCGCTCGCCCGCATTTGTGCGATCACCTGCGGCTGGTCGCAGGCCCCGCGCCAGGTGATGCGCGGCGCGATGCCTGCGGCCTCGGCCCGCGCGCGCATGTCCTGATTGAGGGCGCCGCCGCCGATATGGGTCCAGTGCCAGTCCAGATCCCCGGGCAAGAGCGCCAAAGCGGCAATTAGCCGGTCAAAGCCTTTCTTTTCCACCAGCCGTCCCACCGACATCAGGGCAAGCGGCGCTTCGGGCGGACGCGCGGTACGCGCGGGGGGCGGGGGAAACCGGTTCAGATCAAGCCCGTGGTAGACCAGATCAATGCGGTCGGGGGTGTCTGCAAGGTGGCGCAGATGCGCCGCTCCAAAGGCGGTGCAGGTTGCGCCGAAGGCCGCCCCCTCGGTCGTCCCCGACAGTTTTTCGCGCAGCTCCCAGTCGGGTGAGGTCCAGATATCCTTGGCATGGGCTGAAAAAGACCATGGCAGACCGCGCAGAATGGCGGCATAGCGCGCCACGGACGACGGGGTGTGGAGGAAATGCGCGTAGATGCCTGCCGCGTCGCTGGGCAGTTCCCGCGCCAGGACGCAGGCCTGACCAAAACGGCGGGCCCGGTTTGGCGTGCGGTCGCGGGCGTAATCGGCGCGAAAGCATCGCCAGGCTGCTTTAAATCCCGGCAGCTGGCGCGCGGACAACACCGCGCGCAACACGCGCAACGGCGCGTCTTTGAGGTACTCGGGCAGATAGTGCACGGGCGCCCTGATCTGGTCATGAAGGGGATGCGTCTTGGTATCCGTCGGGTGGCGCAGTGACCAGATTTCAAACACGAGCCCTGCTTGCTCAAGCGCTGCCAGCTCCTGGGCGATAAATGTTTCTGACAAGCGGGGCCACCCTTTGACCACGACCGCAAGCCGCGCCGGTTTTGATGTCATGGCCTCGCCATCAGCGCGTCCGCGCGGGTAACCACGACGTCCAACCCCTCCAGCAGACCCTCGGCCCCCGCCTCGGAGGGTTTCGCCTGACCCGCCAGTCCCCGGATCGCGCCGATCATTGCCTCCGGTGTCATACCGTCCCGGGTCTCATCCAGCATGCGGACCAACCCAAGCTCTTCGGCGCGGGAGGCTCTGATCCACTGCTCCAGCCGCGGGACCGTACGGGGCACGATGACGGCGCGCTGATCAAAGGATAAAACCTCGCAGAAAGTATTGTAGCCGCCCATGCAGATTACCCCCTGCGCCCCCGCAAAGAGCGACTCGATCCGGCCGTCAAAGCCAACCGCGCTTACGCGGCCATTCAGCTTGGCAACCCGCTGCTCGAAGGCATCGCGCACCTCGCCCGACAGGAACGGGCCGTAAACCAGGACCGCGTCGGGGCGCAGCGTTGGGTCTTGCTCATAAGCCTGCAGCACCAGATTGACCATCGTTGATCCGTCGCCACCCCCGCCAGGGGTGACCAGAATATAGGGCGTGTCCGGTGTTTCGGCCTGGTCCGTAATCTCGCGGCGCAGATAGCCTGTCCAGTGGATCCGCGACCGTGTCTGCGCGCTGAGCGGAAGGCCCTCGGTGGGATCATAAACCGATTTCGGGCCATAGACCCAGATCTCATCGTAAAACCGCTCGGTCGCCTCGACCGATCCCTTGCGAGCCCACTCGGCGGCCAGCACCCTGGCTTCATCAAGCACGTCGCGCAACCCAAGCACCAGCCGGGTTTTGCCGCGTGCCACCAACCACTCAAGCGTCGGCAGCAGCTCCCCGCGAAACCCGGTTGGCTCTTTGTCGACGATCAGCAGATCAGGGTCGTACTGCTCAATCGTGCCCTGGATCAGCGCAGATCTCAGCGCTGTTGTCTCGTCGATATCCAGACCCAGCGTCTGGCTCATATAAGAGCCGTCATAAAGCTTGGTCACGCCGGGCAGGCGCACGTGATCAACGCGTTCGGGAAAGGTAAAGCGCCCCGCCACGGGCGAGCCCGTCAGAATGATGGCGGACGCATCCGGGTCTGCCTTTGTCAACGAGGATGCTAGCGTCCGCGACCGGCGCAGGTGACCCAAACCAAAGGTGTCATGACTATAGAACATGACGCGCTTGGGGCGCTCGGGGTCTCTGCCGTCATGACGTGGCGCATGGTCCTGAGGGGTGGCGCACTTGGTCTGGTAGTTCATCTTGTCGAAGCCTTTACACCGCGCCGCATCTGATGGGCTTTGTAACCGCTTTGGCGGGGGTGGACCGTAACCCAGGTCGCAGGGGTATGTCGTTGGCACATAGGCCGGTCCTTGGTTCGTGATGCCTGGGTTTTTGGTAGAGCACGCACTTTCTGGCATAAATATCCCAGGGGTGCAAAACACGAATGCACACTGCCGCTCGAGATGATGTGTAATTGCATTGTGCGCCTCGCTCACCTACCGTTGACCTATACGAATTCATTTGGACGACCAATGTGATACGCGCGCCTTTTATTGCTCTTTTCCTTTCCTTTTCAGTCTTGTTGCTGGCTTTTGCGCCGGAAACCCTGCAGGCGCAAGGCATTGGATCGCTGTTTCAATCCGATGAACCCGAGGCCGAAGAAGAGCGTGCGGACCGGATTTCGGACATCATGGAAAAGGCCGCGCAAAACGGCGTTGGCGTGGTGGTGATCGATACCAATGGTAACATCGTCTCCACGGCTGCCGAGCCCGACCCACCGGCCAATGCCCCCCCGGTGCAGGCCGGCAGTTCCGCCCTGATGCAGACCCAGGACACATTGGTTCAATTTCGGGCCACACTGATACAGCGGTTTCTGGATTTTCCAAATGATTTCAATGAGGTGCTGTATATTCTGCGCGCGACCAGCCCCGATGGCACCATCTGGGCTTTTTTCACAGCGCTCTATACATCGCTTTTTCTGTTCGGCATCGGAATGATCGTTGAAAAGAAGGTCTACGGTCGGTACATCGCACGCGGGTTCGTTGTTTCCCGCAGTAAAGACGACCCTGTCGGATACGCCGAAAAAATGCCGTTTCTTGTCTTTCGCTTTTTCATGGGCGTCATCGGCATCCTGGTTTCCATGGCGGTGGCCTATATCATTGGGGCGGCCGTTTTCGGCCCGCTGGAAGACGCAGGCATGCAGTTCACGGTGGGCATTATCAATACCGCCTATTTTTTGAGCAGGCTGGTCGCGGGGCTGTGGCGTATGATCCTGTCGCCCTATCTGCCGCAGTACCGTATCCCGCTCCTTAGCACACGGGATGCGCGGCATCTGTATTATTGGCTGGTGGCGCTGGGGACGTTCGACATCTTTCGGCTGCTCTTTACCACCTGGGTCAAGGAGTTGGGACTCAACTACGATGTCTATGTTTTCATGGCAGCCGTGTCGGGGGCCATCGTGGTCTTGCTGAACATCCTCATGCTGCTGGTGATGCGCCGCCCGCTGACCCATGCCATCCGACAAGGGGCCCCCAGCGAAAGCCGTACCTCCGTCGTCAAAATCATCTCGTCGGTCTGGCTGGCCGCAGCCATCTTTTACATCCTCTACGCCTGGGTCCAGGGGACCTACGGGCTGGTGATCGGTGATCCGCCCAAAGCCCCGCTGATTGCAGGCGCCTATGCCATCCTGCTGTCGATCCTGGTGGTCTACGGCGTAATCAACTTTGTCATCGAACGCAGCTTTGCCCGCGCCCGCGCGATCCGCACGGTGAACACCGCGCCACTGCCGATTGGCATCGAGGGCCAGGGGCCCGAAGAGAGCGCGGCGCAGGCGGCTCCGGCACCTCTGCCGCCGCCCCAGCGGATGAATACCTTTGAGGGGTTGGCGCGTCGTATTGCAGGCATTCTGGCCTTTGTGGCGGGTATCTATGCGTTTTTCTACATCTGGGACAACAACAGCACGCAGATGGTGGAAAGCTTTGCCAACCGGCTGTTGGACGTCATGGTGATCCTCTTTATCGGGTACATCGTCTATCATGTCTTCCGCATCTGGATCGACAAGAAGATCGAAGAAGAACAGAGCAACGGCGTAGAGGCCGAATTGGGCGACGAGGGCGGCGGCAGTTCGGCGTCTCGGCTGGCCACCTTACTGCCGCTCTTTCGGAACTTCATCCTCGTGGTGCTGATGGTCACTATTCTGCTGATTGTCCTGATGGAAATGGGCATCAACGTGGGCCCGCTTTTTGCTGGCGCAGGGGTCGTGGGCGTTGCCGTCGGTTTCGGGTCTCAGGCGCTGGTGCGCGATATCTTCTCGGGCGGGTTCTTTCTGTTTGATGATGCCTTTCGCAAGGGCGAATATCTCGACGTGGGCGGGGTGAAGGGTACGGTCGAAAAGATCTCGGTCCGTTCTTTTCAGCTGCGCCATCACCTGGGAGCCCTGCATACCATTCCCTTTGGCGAAATTCAGGTGATGACGAACTATTCGCGCGATTGGGTCATCATGAAACTGCCGCTGCGCGTGACCTATGACACCGACGTGGAAAAGGTGCGCAAGCTTATCAAGAACCTGGGCATCGCTTTGCTGGACGATCCGGTGATCGGGGACAATTTCATTCAACCGCTGAAGTCACAAGGCGTGATCGAAATGCAGGACAGTGCGATGATCATCCGGGTCAAGTTCATGACGAAACCCGGCGATCAGTGGCTGGTGCGCAAGAAGGTCTACGAAGAAATCCGCAGTCTTTTCGAGCGGGAGGGCATTCACTTTGCCCACAAGGAAGTCACCGTACGTCTGGCTGACGGCAAGGTGGATGAGTTGTCGGAAGACGACAAGAAGGCGATTACTGCCGCGGCACAAGCTTCCATCGAAGAGGACATGCTGGAGGGTGGCGTCGAAGATGGCGATGATCGCTAGCGCTTAGTCCTTGTAGGGGTCCAGCGAGGCGCGCAGACCGTCACCCAGAAAGTTGAACGCCAGCACCACAAAGATGATCGGCAACATCGGGATCGCCGTCCAGGGGTAGATCTCGATCGAGGCGAGGTTTTGCGCATCATTCAGCATCACGCCCCAACTGACCGCAGGGGCGCGCAGCCCCAGCCCCAGAAAGCTCAGCGCGGTCTCTCCAAGGATCATCGCCGGGATCGACAGGGTTGCAGAGGCGATCAGGTGCGACATGAAATTGGGTAGCAGGTGCCGTCGGATCACGCGACCGGGTTTCGCTCCCATCATCTCTGCCGCGCGCACATATTCCTCTTCGCGCAGCGACAGAAACTTTGACCTCACCGCCCGCGCGAGCCCCGGCCAGTCCAGAATGCCCAGGATGATGGAAATGATGAAAAATACCGCCACCGGCCCCCAATTCGATGGCACCGCCGCAGAGAGCGCCAGCCAGAGGGGCAGCTCAGGCAAGGACCGCAGGATTTCGATCATGCGGTTGATGAACCAGTCGGTCTTGCCGCCGAAGTACCCCGCAATCGATCCAAAAAAGATCCCCAGCGCAAAAGACACCGTGATCCCGATCAGGCCCACCGTCAAAGAAAGCTGGGCACCATAGAGAATGCGGCTGAAGACGTCGCGCCCCAGCCTGTCGGAGCCCCAGAGAAAGACCGTGGCGCCTTCGGGGGCGCAGAAGAGATGTGTGTCGGACGGGATGAAGCCAAAGAGGTTATACCGCTGACCTTCACAGAAAAACTCCAGCGGCATCGGCGTGGAGGTGTCGGTCTCATAGCTCCAGCGGTAGTTCACCAGATCGGCGGTTGCGTCGATCGGATAGACATAGGGGCCGATGAACTGACCATTGTGCCAAAGGTTGATCGACTGCGGCGGCGCGTAGAGGTAATCCGCGCTGCGTTCATTTGGCGTATAGGGGGCGATGAACCCCGCCACGGGGAGCATCAGGTAGCAGAGCAGCAGGAAAACCCCCGAAATCAGACCCAGTTTGTGCCGTTTGAATTTGCGCCAGACAAGCACCCAGTTGGACGCGTCCATGTCCGAGCGTTCGAGCGCGCTGAGATCAACCTCGTCCGAGTAGGGGGCGTCGTCGACATAGCGACCATCTGGCAGTCTGCTCATCCGCTGCGTGCTCCGTACCGGATGCGCGGATCAAGCAGTACAAGCAGCAAATCAGAGATCATCGTGCCAATGAGCGTCAAAAGGGCCACAAACATCAGGATGAAGCCTGCGAGGAACTGGTCTTGTGATTTCAAGGCCGTGAGCAGGGACGGCCCGATGGTCTGCAGACCCAGCACCACCGACACCAGGACCGAGCCCGAGATCATGGCCGGCAGCAGGTTACCGATATCTGCCACAAAGGGGTTGAACGCCATCCGCAGCGGGTATTTTGCCAGCAGTTTGGCGGGGGCGAGGCCCTTTGCCTTGGCGGTCTCGACGTAGGGTTTGCTCAATTCATCCAGCATGTTTGCCCGCAGCCGCTGCATCATCGCGGCGGCGCCGGAGGTGCCGATGACAAAGGTTGGCACGATCAGGTGCAACAGGACCGATTGCACCTTCTCCCAGGACATTGGCTCACCCTCAAAGCGCGGGTCCATCAGCCCGCCAATCGGCAGGTCAAAATACTTGTTGCCGTAATAAAACAGCATCAACGCGAGCAGAAAGTTCGGCGTGGCCAGCCCCAGATACCCCACAAAGGCAGCACTGTAATCAATCCAGGTTTCCGATTTGGCGGCGGCAAGGACCCCCAGCGGCAAGGCAACCAGATAGACGAACAGAACGGCGGCCAGATTGACCAGCACGGTGAGCCACAATGCGTCGCCGACGATTTCGCTGACGGGGCGGTCAAACTCGAAAGACCAGCCAAAGTTGCCCTGAATGAGCCCGTACCAGCCCTGCGGCCCCGGCGCCATGCCGACCCAGATCAGGTATTGATGCCAGACGGGGCGGTCGAGGGCGTATTCGGTGCGCAGAAACTCTGCCTTGGCAACGCCCTCGGCCTGGCCGGTGGCGCGCAGTTCTGCGATCTGGTTGCTCAGATAGTCGCCAGGGGGCAGGTTGATGATGACAAAGATCAGGATCGACACCACCCAGAGCGTCAGCAGCATCGTTATAAACCGATAGATCGCGTAGCGCAGAAACATCATTGGGTGATTTGCTGAAACGGGTCTTCGTAGAAGAATTCGTCAATCCGGTGGATCCCGAAATGCGCACCGGGGTCCCACGCCCATTTTCCCTTTTCCGGCACGTTGCGCAGCTTTTCAGAGACCACAACCGGCTGGGGGGCCTGTGAGAGGATACCGATGCCGAACTGGTTTTCCGCATGAATCCTGAGCATCTCGCGCCAGATGGCGCCGCGTTCCTTTACATCGGTGGTGTGATCCCAGTCGTAGCTGAGCTGCATCAGTCGCTCAGCCTCGGGCATATCGGGCGGCTCGCCCACTTCGCCGCTGGTCTGATAATACTGCCCCCATTTGGGCCAGGCAAAAAACTCCTGATGCTTGGGGGCGAGATACTCTGGCGGCGTATAATGCTGCGGCAACCCGTTGTCCCAGCCGAACCAGACCGCCGCCATGCTGACGCCGGAATACACCCGGTTGCGCAGAATATCCCGATCAAGCGGCCGCATCACGAGCTTGATGCCGATCTCGCGCCAGGTATCCGTGATGATGGCCAGCGCATTTTCCACTTCCTTACGCTCGCCCGCCGTTTCGATGACGAACTCCATCGGTCGACCGTCCGGCAGCAGGCGGGTGCCGTCCGCTGTGCGCTCCGTCAGGCCCATCTCATTGAGCAGCGCATTGGCTTTGGCGGGGTAATAGACCGACCACCGGTAGAGATTGGCGGTGTCGTGAAACGGGCTGTCGGGCAGCGCGGTCATGCCGCCTTCGGTTGCCAGCCCGAAGTAAAGCGCGCGATTGATCATCCGCCGGTCAATGCCCATCGACAGGGCGCGCCGAAAGCGGACGTCGCGGATGACCTCGCGCCAGACGGGGTCGGCAAAATTGAGGTTGGGGTAAATCGTGATCTGGTTGGCGGCCCCATTGGCCCACAGCAGGGTCTTGTACCCCGCGCCGTCCACCTCGCCTTTTTTGAGAATTGAGATGTCGGGAAAATCCAGACCGCGCGCTTGCAGGTCGACCTCGCCCGCGTTCGCTTTGGCCGCGATCAGACCGCCGCCCACGACCGTCATGTTCACAACGTCGATATAGGGAAGCTGAACGCCCCGCGCGTCAATGCGGTGATAGTAGGGGTTGCGTACAAACAACTGACGGGTGCTGTTGTTGTTGGTGGCGTTCATCCAGGGCTGCAGGGTTGGCAGGGCCGGATTATCGAACTTATGCATGTTGTCGCGGTCATTGTGCAGCGCGGCCCAGGTCCGGACCCGCGCTTTCTTGATCGCTTTTCTCAATGTCGTTTTATCGGTGAAATCTGCGTGAAACTGTTTGAGGTAATGTGCCGGGCGATAGATGTAAAAAGGGCTGGCCTGTGCCAGAAGCTGCAAAAATCCCGGGTTCGGTGTGGGCCATTCGATTACCACCGTATGGGCGTCCGGAAAGGACATCTCGGCCAGAGCACCGTCGACAATGAGGTTGTGAGATGGCCCGGAGGGGTTTAACTCATCGTTCAGGGCGACGTGCTTCCAATAATATTCGAAATCCGCCGAGGTGAAGGGATGCCCGTCTGACCACTTATGTCCGCGGCGCAGACGCAACGTGAATTTGCGCCCCTCCTCAACCTCTACGGCGCGCAGAATATCGGGGTAGAGGTTGTAATCACTGTCGTATCCGACCAGGCGCGCGTAGCCGTAGACTACCATCTGGCGCACGTCCTTGGAGCGTGAAACCAGCGTGCGCAGGGTGCCTCCCTGTTGGCCAAAGCTGCGGCCCTTGGCTTCGAGATCGACGATCAGGGGATCGAGCGGCAGCCGTTCCGAAACCGGCGGCAGGTTGCCGCTTGAGACCTCCATGGCCCAGAAGCTGCTTTCTTCGGGGGCGGCCGGGCTGGCGGCCTGCACCGGCTGCATAAAGATCAAAAGCGAGAGACAGCAATAGAAAATTCTAAACATGACAACGTACCTTGTGGCCGGGGGCAAGCTCAGTCAAAGCGGGGGCGGCAATGCCTTCAAATCTGAATTCTTCGGGCCAGCTTGCAGGAGAGCCTGCCCCTTTGGCAACCAAATTGAGGTCAATCGGCCTGTTAACGTCGGGTTCCGGCTGGGCTGCGATCAACGCGCAGGTATAGGGGTGTCGTGGCGCATAAAAGAGCGCATCCGGGGTCGCCTGTTCGACAACGACCCCCTGACGCATGACGGCCACCTCATCGGCGATCCGCGCGACGACCGCCAGATCATGGCTGATAAAGAGATAGCTCAGCCCCATTCGGTCCCGAATGTTTTCGAGAAGGCACAGGATCTGTTCCTGCACGGAAACATCCAAAGCCGATGTGGGCTCATCACAGACCAGCAGAACCGGATCGAGCGTCAGCGCCCGCGCAATCGACAGCCGCTGTCGCTGACCGCCCGAAAACGCATGCGGGTAGCGCGTCAGCATTGACGCATCAAGCCCCACCCATTCCAACACTTCCACCGCCTTGTCGCACCGTTCCGCCTTGGTGCCGAGGTCATGGATATCCATCGGTTCGGTCATGGTCTGCTGGATGCGCATGCGCGGGGACAGGGAGGAATAAGGGTCCTGAAACACCATCTGGGCCTGCCGTTGAAACCCGATACGCTCTGCAGGCGACATGGCATGCACCCTGATCGGCGTCTCATTTGCCCGCGGCCGAAAAAGAACTTCTCCCCCCTGATCCGGCGTCTCTGCTCCCAGGGCAATCCGTGCACAGGTGGTCTTGCCCGATCCGCTTTCGCCCACGACCGCGACCGTCTTGCCGCGCTCCAGCGTCAGGTTGACCTCATGGCAGGCCGTCACCACCTGCGGTTTGCGCCACCCCCCTGCGCGCATCGTGTAGGTCTTTGAGACGTTCCGCAGCTCCAGAATCGTGTCATTGCGCTTTTCAGCACGCGTCGGTGCGGCGACCTTCGGGATCGCCGGTGCGGCTGCAAAGAGCTTTTGGGTGTAGCCATGGGCAGGGGCCCCCAAAACTGCGGGGGCAGGGCCGCTTTCCATCACGCGCCCCTTGTTCATCACCACCACGCTATCCGCCATATTGGCGACCACCCCCAGATCATGGGTGACCAGAATAACCGCCATGCCGATCTCGCTCTGCAAATCCTTGATAAGGCCAAGAACCTGCGCCTGGGTGGTCACATCAAGCGCCGTTGTCGGCTCATCCGCGATCAACAACTCGGGCTTGGCCACCATCGCCATGGCAATCATCGCGCGCTGCCGCATGCCGCCCGACATCTCGAAGGGATAGGATTTCCACACCCGTTCCGGATCGGGAAAACCGACCCGCTCAAAGGTTTCCAGCACCGCCTTCTTGGCTGCGCTGGCGCTCATATCCCGGTGCAGCATCAAAACCTCCGAAACCTGATCGCCAAGCCTGTGCAGGGGCGACAGGGAGCGCATGGGCTCCTGAAAGATCATCGAAATCTGATCGCCGCGCAGGCTGCGCATGGCGCGTTCACTGAGGTGCAGCAAATCCATCTGCGGACCTGTTTCAGAGGCAAACTGGATCGAGCCGCTCAATATGTGGGCGGTGTCCGGCAGAATACGGAGCACGGATCGACAGGTGATGGTTTTTCCAGAGCCACTCTCACCGACCAGTGCCAGCGTTTCCCCCGGCATCACCGAAAAACTCACATTGCGTACGACCGGGTCTGCCGCGCCAAAGCAAATGCTCAGATCAGATACATCAAGCAGCGGAGTCATAACGTTTCGATCACTTCCTCTCGGGGTCCGGTTCTGTCGGCGACTCTCCGCCATATATAGTCAACGCGATTTCCTGCTTCAGGTCCAGCATCCAGAGCATTCGAGGTCTTTGGGCTGTCAATTATCCGCAAAAGAGGGCATGGGAGCCGCAAATGCTGAAGAAAGGACCCTGTCATGAGCCGCCTTGACCTGTTTATTGATCGCATGATGTCCCAGCGGGCCTGTCTCAATCATGCTGCGGCCCTGACTGCAGATCTGACGGGTCCCGTGTTTGAGCTGGGGCTGGGCAACGGGCGCACTTATCACCATATGCTCGAAATCATGCCCGACCGGGAGATTTATGTGTTCGAGAGGGCGGTGGCCTCTCACCCCGATAGCACGCCCGCAGGGAACCTCACCGTGCTGGGCGATGTCTTTGACACCCTGCCGGAGGCGCTGGCGCGTTTTGGCGCCACTGTCCGTTTGATCCATGCGGATCTGGGCGGTCACAGTGCGGAAAAGAACGATATCTTTGCCAGGCGTGTGTCGCCGCTGGTCGAGCCTTTGTTGGCCACGGGGGGCCTGATGGTCTCCAGCGACCGGATGTATTTTGAGACGCTCAAGGAAATCGACCTGCCGGAAGATGCCGTGCCGGGGCGCTGCTTTATCTACCAGCGATAGCCCCGAATGCATCTTGGGGGAGACCAAAGTGATTTGCAGGGAGGGCTTAAACCGTTGTCGTGAGCACCGCGTCCCTGATCGCCTTGATATTTGTGCCGTAGGGGGCAGGATCAGACACCGAGCCGCCCCGGAACACCGCTGATCCGGCCACAAGCACATCCGCGCCGGCCGCAGCGACAAGCGGCGCTGTCGAGGGATCAACACCGCCATCGATTTCAATGTGGACAGGACGGTCACCGATCATGGCGCGCAGCTGACGCACTTTTTCCACCTGACTGTGGATGAATTTCTGGCCGCCAAATCCAGGGTTCACCGTCATGACGCAGACCAGATCGACCATATCCAGAAGATGCTCCACCGCCGGGGCCGGGGTGCCGGGGTTCAGCGCGACACCTGCCTGCGCACCGGCCCCCTTGATGGCCTGAACGGTGCGGTGAATATGCGGGCCGGCTTCGACATGCGCGGTGATGACGTCAGCCCCCGCCTTTGCAAAGGCGTCAATGAAGGGATCAATCGGCGTGATCATGAGATGCACATCCATCACCCCCCTGATGTGGGGGCGGATGGCGGCACAGGTGGCCGGGCCGAAGGTGATATTGGGCACGAAGTGTCCGTCCATCACATCCACATGCACCCAATCCGCGCCCTGCGCCTCAATCGCTTCGCATTCCGCGCCGAAGTTGGCGAAATCTGCGGACAGGATGGAGGGGGCAATTTTCAGAGATCTGTTAAAGGGCATGGCACGGGGGTCCTCTGCGGTGCGGGATGAGCGGGCTATATCTGTCCTTGCGGGGGAAGGGCAAGGGAAAGCCAGTTTGCACCGGGCCTGCGCGGGGATTTCTGACCATGACGCAAAGGTACAAGTGGGCGACAGCACCGTCGGTCTGGTGCATCTGGTGGCGGGTGGCAGGCCGGCCAGCCTGTCCGGTGCCGCCTGTCGGGTACAACTGGTTGTGATTGCGGGGTGCTGGCATTTCAGGACTCTGCGTGAAACAGTATCGGCATCAACAACAGAAAGTCCTCCCATGCTACTGCCTCGCCAAAAAGTACCTGATCTGACGGTTCCAACACTGGAACATGGCCCTTTCGATTTGTCGAATGATGCCGCCGAGAAAGGCACGGTTGTCTGTTTTTACCGCGGGCTGCACTGCCCGCTCTGTGCAACTTACCTCGCTGAGTTGGAAAAGCTGACCCCAGGCTTTGAAGAGCGCGGTGTGAAGACCGTGGCGTTGAGCACCGATGGTCTTGAGCGGACCCAGCAGATGGCCGAAAAGATGAACGCCAAGACCCTGCGGATGGGATATGACCTCAGCCTGACCAAGGCGCGGGAGTGGGGGCTCTATATTTCGACGTCGCGCGGCAAGACATCGATTGGCATTGAAGAACCCGCCCTGTTTGCCGAACCGGGGCTCTTTATGATAACGCCCGCGCAGACGCTTTATTACGGATCCGTCCAGACCATGCCTTTCGTGCGCCCGCATTTCTCGGAGCTTATGGGTGCGTTGGATTTCGCTATTCAGAACGACTATCCGGCGCGGGGGGAATACACCGGCGCGGTCTGACACTCGCCAGCTTTGAAACGGCGCGGCTGCGCCGCACGTCATGTCCTGCGTCTTTCTTTCTTGAAAGACGCAGTGCTGCCGCCTGTTGTGACGCGCGGATGTTGTGGAAAATTCGTTCAGCATCTTGCAACCGGCTCTGAGCATTGAGAACCGCCTGGACAACTGGCGATCTCGTGGTTGGCAATTTGCTGCGGGCCCCGTATCTGTGCCAAATACTTCTGGTCACTGAAAGGGTTTGAGATGACGCCGACTGCCAATTGGTCCTATCCGACTGCAATACGTTTTGGGGCGGGCCGCCTTTCCGAGTTGGGGGAAGCGTGCCGCACGGCGGATATCAAGGCCCCCTTGCTTGTCACGGACAAGGGATTGGCAAATCTGCCGATCACCACGCGGGCATTGGACCTTCTGGAGGCGGCTGGTCTGGGCCGGGCGCTCTTTGCAGATGTCGATCCGAACCCTACGGAGCAGAATGTGGCGGCGGGCGTGCAGGCCTACCGCGCCGGCGGGCATGACGGCGTGGTGGCCTTTGGCGGTGGCTCGGGCCTCGATCTGGGTAAAGCGGTGGCTTTCATGGCGGGGCAAACGCGACCTCTGTGGGATTTTGAGGATATCGGGGACTGGTGGACGCGCGCTGATGCGGCGACCATTGCGCCGGTCATCGCTGTGCCCACCACCGCAGGCACCGGATCAGAGGTCGGGCGCGCCAGCGTCATCACCAATGCGGCGACCCATGAAAAGAAGATCATTTTCCACCCCCACATGTTGCCAGAGGTGGTCATCTGTGACCCGGAACTGACCGTGGGCATGCCGCCTGCGATTACGGCGGGCACCGGCATGGACGCCTTTGCCCATTGTCTGGAAGCCTATTGTTCGCCGCACTACCACCCGATGAGCCAGGGCATTGCACTGGAGGGGATGCGGCTGGTCAAGGACAACCTGCTGCTGGCGTTCCAGGACGGACAGAACATCGACGCCCGCGCGCATATGATGTCAGCGGCGGCAATGGGGGCTACAGCCTTTCAAAAGGGTCTGGGGGCGATTCATGCGCTGTCGCATCCCATCGGGGCTGTGCATCATACGCACCATGGCACGACCAACGCGGTGGTCATGCTGCAGGTCTTGCAGTTCAACAAACCCAAGGTGCGCCGTCCTCTGGCGCGCGCGGCGAATTATCTCAGCATTTCGGGCGGTTTTGAGGGGTTCTGCGCCTATGTGAAGGACCTCAACACCCAGTTGGGCATTCCCGCGACGCTGACGGATTTGGGGGTAGCGGACCCCGATCTCGATACGCTCGTTGCCTCGGCCCTGACAGATCCGAGCTGTGGGGGCAACCCGGTCAAGATGACGCCGAGCAATACCAGAAAACTCTTTGAGGCGTGTTTCTGAGACGCTCAGACATACCAGATCGCACGGCGGATCAGGTTGAGGCCGAGAAAGAAAAACAGGATCATGATGGCGTTGCGAAAGGCTTCCACCGACATCTTTCGGCGGAAGAACTCCCCGATTGAAAAGCCGATGAGCGTGGGCAGCAGCATGGCAAAGGACACCCCCGCCAGCGGGCCGGTCAGAAAACCGATCTGCGCATAGGCGAAGACCAGCGGCAATGAACCGACGGAGATCATGAAGCCGGTGGCGCGGATGAATTCGTCTTTGTCCACGCGTTTGGTTGCCAGATACATCGCCATGGGCGGGCCCCAGGCGGCAGTCATGCCACCGATCACCCCGGCCAGCAGGGCAAAACCAACCTGGGCGGCCTTGTCGTAGCGGTCCGCAAGCGGGGGCAGCAGCCCTTTCCAACTGACAACGACAAAGATCAGCACGGCAACGCCCAAGATGGCGAGCAATGCCCTGTCAGAGGTGTTTTGCGTGGCGTAGGCGGTTGTGCCAACACCCAGAAACAAGATCACCGCGAATAGGCCGTAGCGGCGTGCGGTTCGCTGGAAGTACCCCCCACGGGCCATCTGCCAAAAGTTCGACCCCAGCATGGGAAAGAGCACCAGCGCGATGGCCGTGCGCGGATCGAGAAAAACTGTCATGAAGGCAATGGCAGCGGTGGGCAGCCCGATGCCGGTGATACCCTTGACGGCCCCCGACATCAAAAATGCTGCGGTTGCGATCAGGAGAAGAGTGGCGTGGTCCAAGCAGGGTACTCCGCTTTCGGGGGTGGTGGGCGTGTCACTCTTGCGCCCAGGGGCCATGCTGCCCGGTGCTATTGTCATCGAGACGCATAAAACCGTGCAGCCCGAAATAATCGCGTTGGCCCTGGATCATATTTGCTGTGCCGCGGCTGGTGCGCAGCGTGTCGAAATAGGCCAGTCCGGACCCAAGCGCGGGGACGGCCAACCCGTGCAGAGCGGCCTGTGCGACAAGCCGGCGCAGAGCCTGATGGCTCGTCTTGAGGTGATTGGCGAAATAGGGTGCGAAGGCCAGATTGCGGGTGCTATCCTCTGACAGAGCATCAGCCATATCATCCAGCATATCCGAGCGGATGATACAGCCCGCACGCCAGACCCGGGCGATCTCGGGCAAGGGCAGGGACCAGCCAAACTGCTGTGCGGCGGCAGCAATCATGCCAAACCCCTGCGCATAGCAAAGGATTTTGCCGGCGATCAGCGCCTGGGCCAAGCATTCTGTGTCGAGCGTGCCCGCGGCGAGGGCCTGGGGCGCCGCTCCGAAAATTGCCTCGCCCTGCGCGCGCGTGTTCCGCTGCGAGGAGAGATTTCGCGCGACAACCGCTGCTTCAATTGCGGGGATCGGGGCTGCCAGATGCTGTGCCTCAATCACGGTCCAGCGACCCGTGCCCTTTTGACCCGCAGCATCCACAATAACATCGAGGAGTGGCCGATCTGTCGCGGCATCATGGGCCTTGGCCACTTCTGCGGATATCTCCACGAGATAGGACCGCAGCGCCCCATCATTCCAGCGGGACAAAACGGCCCCGATGTCAGGGGCCGTCATCCCCATACCATCGCGCATCACGCCGTAGACTTCGGCGATCATCTGCATGTCGGCGTATTCGATACCGTTGTGCACAGCTTTGACAAAATGCCCGGCCCCTTCCTCGCCCAGCCATTTCGCGCAGGCTGTGCCGTCGTATTTCACGGCAATCGCCTCGAGGATCGGGGCGGCGCGCTGCCAATGTGCGGGATCGCCGCCGCCCATGATCGACGGCCCGTGGCGCGCCCCGTCCTCACCCCCCGAAACGCCGATCCCGATGAAGAGCCCGGTGGCCGCGCGCAGACGGCGGTTGGTGTCGTGAAAGTTCGCATTGCCGGCATCAATCAGCAGATCATCCGGCCCCAGCAGCGGGCGCAGGGCGGAAATCTGTTCGTCAACAGGGTCACCGGCAGGGACCATCAGGATGATGATACGCGGCTCTTTGAGCGCCCCGACAAGCTGCTGCAGGCTTTCGGTTGGGGTAATGCGCGCTGCCAGATCGCCTGCGTTCTGATGAAAGGTTTCGGTGGTTTTGGCCGTCCGGTTCCAGACGGCAATGTCGAACCCGTTTTCGGCGATGTTGAGCGCGAGCGCCGCTCCCATAGTGCCAAGGCCGATCAATCCGATGTCGCTGGGCATGTGCGTTCCTTGTTCAGGGGTGGCGGGCAGAGGGTCGGTTCACGCAAAGGAGATTTGCGCTTTCATGGCCTGAGTGCGGTCACTGGCCAGATCAAAGGCGGCCACGGCATCGGTCAAGGGCAGGGTCTGCGTGATAAGGGGTTTCACATCGATCAGACCCTTTTGCATGAGCTCAACGCCGGTGAAGAACTCCGCGTGAAACCGGAAGGAGCCGCGCAATTCCAGCTCCTTGGCGGTCATCGCCTGCACCGGCAGGGTCATGTCACCGCCCAGGCCAAGCTGCACGATGATCCCGCCGGGGCGCAGGGCCGCGATCCCGCTTGAGAGGGCTGCCGCCACACCGGTGCATTCGAACAGGACATCAAAGGTTCCCTTGCCCGCCTGATAGCTGCTCAGCGCTTCCGGATCGTCGCGCCCGTTAATGACGACATCGGCCCCGTTCCGGGCGGCCATCTGCAGGGTGAAATCGGTGAGGTCGGTGGCGACGATCTCTGCCGCCCCCGCGCGCCGTGCGGCCAGGATCGACAGCATCCCGATCGGGCCGCAGCCGGTGACCAGCACGCGCTTTCCCATCAGCGGACCTGCTTGCCTGACCGCGTGCAGACAGACGGCCAGCGGTTCGGCCATCGCGGCCTCCCCCGCGCTCAGCCCGTCCGCCGGGGCGCATTGGGCGGCCTCGGCGACCAGCACCTGCCGAAACGCGCCCTGAATATGCGGAAAGGGCATTGCAGAGCCGTAAAACCGCATGTTCAGGCAGTGGTTGTGTTTGCCTTCATGACAATACGCACACGTATGGCAGGGGCGTGACGGGGACACCGCCACGAGCTGTCCGACCTTGAGTGTGTCGACACCTTCACCAAGGGCCGTGACGTGGCCTGCAACCTCGTGGCCGAGGATCATCGGTTCCCTGAGCCGGACCGTGCCAAAGCCGCCGTGATTGTAGTAATGCAGGTCAGATCCGCAGATACCGCCGGTCGCCAGTGCGATCTGGACCTCGCCGGGGCCGGGCTGCTGGGGGTCATGCTCTTCGAGACGCAGATCGCGGGCTGCGTGGATCACAAGCGATTTCATAGAGGCCTCTTTCATCTGGTCATGCCGTGGTCTGCCAGACCTGCTCTGCTTGACTTTGAGTGTTAACGGTAAAATAAGCGGGACGGATTGGCATTGTCGAGCACAAAGAGGAATACCATGTCACTGAGCCTATTTGATCTGACAGGCCGTCGCGCCCTGATTACCGGGTCCTCGCAGGGGATCGGTTTTGCGCTGGCCAAGGGCCTGCAGGCCGCTGGCGCAGAGGTTATCCTGAACGGCCGCGATACCGCAAAACTCGACGATGCAACCAAGCAGCTGAGCGGCACGGTACACCAACTGGCCTTTGACGCGACCGATCACGATGTCGTGCGTGCGGCTGTCGATGGCTTTGAGGCCGAAGTCGGGGCCATCGATATCCTGGTGAACAACGCGGGCATGCAGCACCGCACCCCGCTTGAGGACTTTCCCGCAGATGCTTTCGAACGGCTGATGCAGACCAATATCGCCAGCGTCTTTCACGTCGGGCAAGCCTGCGCGCGGCATATGATCGGGCGCGGCAAAGGCAAGATCATCAACATTGCCTCGGTACAGACCGCGCTCGCCCGTCCGGGTATTGCACCCTACACGATGACCAAAGGCGCTGTTGCCAATCTGACCAAAGGCATGGCCACCGACTGGGCGAAATACGGGCTTCAGTGCAATGGGCTGGCGCCGGGGTATTTCGATACGCCCCTCAATGCAGCCCTCGTTGCGGACCCTGAGTTTTCGGCCTGGCTGGAAAACCGCACGCCTGCCGGACGCTGGGGCAAAGTCGAGGAACTGGTGGGAACCTGTATTTTCCTCGCCTCCGACGCGTCATCCTTTGTGAACGGCACAACGGTTTTTGTGGATGGCGGGATCACGGCCTCGCTTTGAGCGTCATCTATTGATTTTCGCGAACAGAGCGACAGCTTGTTGTCTATGAGCGACAGGACCTTCAAAGCCAGCCTTTTGAACGCGCTCCTTGTGCTGGTCCTCTGTCTTTTCGCGGTGCCCTTTGCGATTTACGCGGTCGGGCGCGGCTTTGATGTGGGGGAGATGCAGGAACAACTGTCGTCGCGGCTGTTTCACAGCGGCGCGGGGCTCTCCAATGCGGCGATCTACGGCCATATGGTGGCGGGCGGGATCATCACCGCGCTGGCACCGCTTCAGTTGTTGCGCGTCGTGCGCCGGCGTGCGCCGGTACTACACCGCATCAGCGGATATCTCGTTGCAGGCCTGTCGGTCCTGACCGGGGCGGGCGGGCTCTACTACATCGCCATGCAGGGCACGATCGGCGGGCCGGTGATGGATCTGGGCTTTGGCCTTTATGGCGCGTTGATGCTGTTTGGCGCGTTCAAGACGGTGCAACTGGCCCGCATCCGCCATCCGGATCACCGGCTCTGGGCAGAGCGGCTGGTGATCCTCGCGCTGGCGTCATGGCTTTACCGCGTCCACTATGGACTTTGGGAGATCACCACAGGCGGCATTGGATCACGGCCCGATTTTTCGGGACCCTTCGATCTTGTTCAGGTCTTTGCCTTCTATCTGCCCTATCTTGCGCTGCATGCGTGGGTCTGGCACCGGCGCGCGCGCCGGTATCCCGACCCGGTCACGCTTCAACCTTGAGAATGCGTTTGTGCTTGCGCACTTCGGCGCGGATGTCCTGAAAGGTAATCAGACCGCGCGCTTCCAGAATGGGGATCATGGCAACCAGCGCTTGCGCCGTGGCAAGGGCGTCCCCAAGGGCGGTGTGGCGGACATCTTCGGGGATTTGCACATCGAGGCGCTGGCAAAGGGCGTCAAGCGTGTGTTCGGCCGAGCCGCCAAAGACCACCGCGGACAGATGCACGGTATCGAGTATCGCGTTGTCAAAGGTGATGTCCTGCCCTTTGGTCTGCTGGCGCAGGAACGCCATGTCGAAGGGGGCGTTATGGGCAATGAGCACCGCATCCCCGGTGAACTGATGAAACCTGCGGCACACCACATCAAAGCCCGGCGCATCGGCAACCATCGCATCCGTGACATGATGCACAGCCGTGGAGCCTGGCGGGATCGGCCGCCCGGGATTGACCAGCGTGTCAAAGGCTTCGCCTGCCACGATCTTGCCATTTACAATGCGCACGGCCCCCAGTTGCACGACGGCATCCCGTGCGGGGTCAAGCCCGGTCGTTTCACTGTCAAAGACCACGAAGGTCAGATCCCGCAGGGCGGTCTGATCCAGATCGCTGGGCGTTTCCTTGTCCAAAAGATCAAAGTCATAGACAAGCGGTCGCGCCGCATCGGGGGAGAGCGGCTCCAGCATCAGCGTATAGCCTGCATCCTCTCCGAAAAGACGGATATGGCCGCGATAAAGCGCGCCGGAGCAGCCTTTGAGCGTGATTTTTTCACGCAGGGTTTTGTGCTTTCTGAGCTGCGCCAGCGCTGCATCAATCGATTGCGCATCAAGATAGTCAAAGACCGATCCGTTCAGCCGGGCGGGGCATTCGCGCTCCATCAGTTCGGCCGCCTGACCATCGTAGAGAATGATCTGATGGTCATGCCGGGCGACGATGACTGCCACCGGAATGTCCGAGAGGATTTGCAAGAACTGGCCGCGCTGTGCTTCGAGCCGCGCGATGCGCTGTGTAGCCTCCTCGGGCGCGTTAGGGGTCTCCGCGCTGAGCTTTTTGTGGATCGCCGCGACGGCGGGGGCCAGATCGCCCAGATACTTTGCCGCCTCTGCCTCGATGTCCTGATGCACCTTTGCGTGGGTTCTGACCCGCAGCCCTGCGGCCAGCGCCTCAATCGGCTTGCAGACGTTTTCATCAAAGAGCAGCCAGACCACCACCACCAGCCCCAGGATCCCGAAACCGCTCAGCGCGCCTGCCGTCACGAAAGGGGAGAGCGCGTCGCTCAGCCCAAGCTGCCGGTATCCGATGAAAAGGGCGGCAAAACTGAGCGTGACGCTGCCGAGCGCCATCAGGCAAAAGAACAAAAAGACGCGCAGACGCAGGCTGAGGTTTTCCATCTCACACCTCCGCGCAGGCGACCTGCAAGACGGGATCGGAGGCCTGTACCGCAATCCACTCAGCCCCCAGAACCGCGCCATCCGTGCCAAATTCGACGCCGTCCACGATATCAGCCCGCCGTCCGCCGTCGCAGTCAAAGAGCATGGGCACTTTGGCGGTGCGGGTCCACCGACCATAAAACACCAGATCGACAATGCGCTGGTCGGGCTGCCGGGGGTGGGTGCGCATGGTGGCCTGATCGACGGCGACAAACCGGCTGACGAAGGGCGACGCGTAGGTCCAGGGCCGGTAGAAGGCGGTTTCCTCGACGGTTTGCGCGACAACGAACCCTTCCGGCATGGTGGCCTTGGTGCGCTCAAACCAGCCGTATTCGCTGGAGATAGTCGCCACCAGCATCGCCACGCCCGCCGATACCGGCACCAGCCAAGACGGCAGGCGGCCCTTCAACACGCGATTGACTGCCCAGACAATGAGCGCCATGGCGACACCTGCCATGATCGTCCCGATCAGTTCGAAAAACATATGCCTTCCCCTCCCTCAGGTCCTTAAGACATCCTATCCCAAAAGCCCGCGCCCCTGCATCAGTGCGGATTGCATGGTCTTGATCACGACGAAAGCATCCCGCAGGTGGCTGCGTTCAAAGTCCGACAGCGTGTCGGGCGGCAGGTAGTTATCAGGTGCTTTGCCCTGTTTGATGCGGCGTGCCTGATGCTCCAGCCGCGTTTGCGCCACAAGATCGTAAGCCTCCAGCAGATCGCGCCCTCCCTTGGCGCTGGTGATTTTGGCCGCAAGGGCGGCCTTCAGCCGCGCCCGTGTGTTGATCTCTGGCAGCCGGCCCTGCAACGCATACATCCGGCCCAGATCGACCACGGGCACGACGCCGTTGAGCTTGGTGTCGATGGTCTTGCGGTGATCGCCCGAGCTGATGGTGGCCAACCCCCGCAACAGACCCAGCGGCGTCTGATGCGTCAGCGAGTTGCTGGCCATATGCGCGGTAAAGATCGAATTCTTTGACGCGGCTTTCAGCGTTTTTCGCTGCAGTCCGTCAAACAGCGTTGCATCACCGCCGATAGGGCGCAGGTCAAACATCACCGAGGCCAGCATCTGGGCCTCTTTACTGGGGTGCTCGATCCACCCCTTGAAGTAATCCAACCAGACCGACACCGGCTGGCACCAGCGCGGGTTGGTGGCCATCATATCGCCGGGACAATAGACATAACCGCAGGCATCGAGCCCGTCGCTGACGAATTTGGCGAGCTCTTGGAAATAGGCCGTGTCACTCTCCGTGACACCGTCTTCCAGAATGAGGCAATTGTCCTGATCCGACACGCCGGTCTGTTCCTGCCGGCCTTGCGAGCCGCAGGCCAGCCACAGGTAGCGCGCAGGGGCGGGGCCGAGCGTCTCTTCGGCCAGGGTCAGCAGGCGGCGGGTGACCACATCGGCCACATCGGTAATCATCCGGGTCACAACGTCATGGCGGTTGCCTGCGCTCACCAGGTGCAAGAGCAGCTCGGGAATGCGGCTTGTGACCTCCGCCAGGGCCTTGATCGTCGTCGCACGGGCCGCATCCGCGACAAGCCCCGCCGCGGTCGTGGCCTGAAAGCGGGTCAGATCGGTCTGCGTCACAATCCCCACAAGGCGGCCCGCCTCGACAATGGGCAGGTGGCCAAGCCGGTATTCCATCATCATGTGCAGCACATCTGACCCGATGGCGGTCGGGGGCAGAAACCGCGGGCCGGCTGTCATGATCGACTGGACTTCGGTGTCCGGGTCCTTGCCGGTGGCCATTGCCTTGCCGACCAGATCGCGCAGGGTCACGATGCCTGTAAGCGTCTCATCCGCCGTGACGCAAAGGCAGGAAATGCGCCGTGCGGTCATCTCCCTTGCGGCGTCGAGGATTGTTGTCTCAGGCGGGCAGGTGAACGGGTCCGGCACCATCAGCGCGTCAACGGTCACCTGCGCAAGGCTGGTCTGCTGGGGGCCGGTCGGCTCCGGCTGTGCGCCGCTGCGGGCAAAGAAACGCTGAAAGGGCGACTGTTCTTCTCGCAGCGTGCGAAAGAGATCTGCGGGCAGGCAGATCAGCAGAGTGTCCTTGACGGCGCGCGCCTTAGTGGCCGCCATACCGTCAGCCAGCAAACCGCGTTCGCCAAAGGAATTGCCACGCTCCAGCAGCGAGACCTGTGTATCGGTCTTGTCGCGGACCGAAACGAGCCCGCTCTGAACGATATAGAGCCCTTTGAGCGGAGCCCCCAGATCGTAGATCGTGTCACCTTCGGCCACGCTGATCTTGTCGACGCGCGCCACGATGTCGTTCAGGACGGCAACGGGCAGTTCGTCGTAGGGGTGCTGTCGCGACAGGAAGGTCAGTGCGTCTTCATTCATCAAACGGTCCTTAACGAAAGGAGCCTGCCCCGCAGTGGCGGAACAGGCAAGCGATTTGGCAGGGCTGGCATCTTGAGTGGCGTGCCAGCCCGTCCGGTTTTAGTGGTCTACCGCCGCACCTGCGCCTGCTGGCACACGGACGCTTTCGACCAGGTCCTTGATCTCCTGTGGGGTGTCTTTCGTGGACATGGAGACCACATAGGCAACCGCGAAGTTGATGACCGCACCGACCGCACCGATGGCGGTGGACTGGATGCCAAAGAGGCTGCCATCAACCGTATCGGGGAAGGAGTTGGTGCCCGCGATGAAGAGCCAGCCCTTGTGCAGGAAGATGTACACCAGCGTAAAGATCAGACCTGCCAGCATCCCCGACACAGCGCCCACGTTGTTGATACGCTTGGAGAAGATGCCCATCATCAGCGCCGGGAAGATCGAGGCGGCTGCCAGACCAAAGGCCAGCGCCACGGTTTGTGCGGCAAATCCCGGCGGGTTGAGCCCGAGCAGCGTGGCCACACCGATGGCCACGGCCATGGCGATGCGGGCGGACATCAGCTCGCCCTTTTCCGACATGTTCGGGGTCAGCTGACCCTTGAGCAGGTCGTGAGACACCGCCGACGAGATCGCCAGCAACAGACCCGCCGCCGTCGAGAGCGCCGCCGCAAGGCCCCCTGCCGCCACCAGACCGATCACCCAACCGGGCAGGTTGGCAATCTCGGGGTTGGCCAGCACCAGGATGTCGCGGTTGAAGTTGGTCAGCTCATTGCCTTCCCAGCCGTTTGCCGCCGCCTTTTCAGCCATCGCGTCGGAGGCGTCGTTGTAGTACTGGATCTTGCCGTCGCCGTTCTTGTCTTCCCAATCGAGAAGGCCGGTTTTCTGCCAGGTCAGCATCCAGTTGTATTCTTCCGCGTTCTGGATCGTCTCGACCGATACCGCTTCGCCATTGGTGCCATTAGGCCACATCAGTTCGGTGATATTCAGTCGCGCCATTGCCCCCACGGCAGGTGCCGTCAGATAGAGCAGGGCGATGAAGACCAGCGTCCAGCCCGCAGACCAGCGCGCATCCGACACCTTTGGCACCGTAAAGAAGCGCATGATGACGTGGGGCAGACCGGCGGTGCCGATCATCAGCGACAGCGTAAAGAGCACCATGTTGAGGTTGTCTTTATGCGCTTCGGTGTAGCTGGCAAACCCGAGGTCGGTGACGATCTGGTCGAGCTTGGTCAGCAGGTAGACGCTGCCCTCGCCGCCCGTGGCCGTGGTCTGGGAAAAGAGCCCCAGCGCCGGGATCGGTGTGCCGGTCAGTTGCAACGAGATGAACACGGCCGGGATCGTATAGGCCAGGATCAGCACGCAGTACTGTGCAACCTGTGTATAGGTCACGCCCTTCATGCCGCCGAAGACCGCATAGGCGAAAACCACGCAGGCCCCAATCAGCAGACCGGAGGTGTTGGAGATCTCAAGGAAGCGGCCAAAGGCCACGCCAACGCCCGTCATCTGGCCGATCACGTAGGTGGTGGAGGCGATGATCAGGCAGATCACGGCCACCATCCGTGCCGTCGGACTATAGAACCGGTCTCCGATGAACTCCGAGACAGTGAACTTGCCGAACTTGCGCAGGTAGGGGGCCAGGAGAAGGGCAAGCAGGACGTAGCCGCCGGTCCAGCCCATCAGGAAGGATGAGTTGTCGTATCCGGTAAAGGCGATCAGCCCCGCCATGGAGATGAAGGAGGCCGCAGACATCCAGTCCGCCGCCGTGGCCATGCCATTCGTCACCGGGTGAACCCCCCGACCGGCCGCATAGAATTCAGATGTGGAGCCCGCACGGGCCCATACCGCGATGCCGATGTAGAGCGCGAAAGAGGCGCCCACAAACAGCAGGTTGAGTGTAAACTGGTCCATCTGGATTATTCCTCTACGCCGTATTCTTTATCGAGTTTGTTCATCCGCCAGGCGTAGAAAAAGATCAGCGCGAGAAAGACGAGAATGGACCCTTGCTGGGCAAACCAGAAACCAAGGTCGGTGCCGCCGACTTCGATGCCCGCAAGCAGGGGGCGCAGCAGAATGCCAAAGCCGAAGGACACAAGCGCCCAGATCACCAGACTTATGATGATCATGCGGATGTTGGCGGCCCAGTAGCCGGCCCCGTCCCTTGCAACTTTTGCGTCAGGATTTGTTGATTGTTCTGCCATTTCGGCGTTCCTCCTTTGGTGGTGTGTTGCGGGCCGTGTTCGAGCCGCGAATTTTATGCCGTTACACTTGAAACGATTTGGGCGATTCTCTCGCCAATTGCATCGATGTCCCCCATTGCATCCACGCGTTGAAGTGCTCCCTTGTCGGCGTAATATGAAATCAGGGGTTCGGTCTGTAATTGATATGCGTCAAGTCTGGACATGACCGTCTGCGCATTGTCGTCGGCGCGGCGGGTCATGTCCGAACTGCCGCATCCGTCGCAGACACCGTCAACCTTGGTCGGCTTGAAGCTGTCGTGATAGCCCTCACCGCAGCCTGTGCAGGTAAACCGGCCTGCGATACGCAAAACCATTTTCACGTTGTCGACCTCCAGCGCGATGGCCGCGTTGATGCGTTGGCCTGAGACTGCGAGCATGCCGTCAAGCGCTTCGGCCTGACCGGTCGTGCGGGGAAACCCGTCCAGCACAACGCCACTGGCGCAATCCGCCTCAGCCAGCCTGTCCGACAGTACGGCCAGAACAATCTCGTCACTGACCAGCCCGCCGGCTTCCATAACGGCTTTGGCCTGCTTGCCTGCCTCTGTTCCGGCGGCCACCGCGGCGCGCAGAAGATCACCTGTTGAAAGCTGTACCAGCCCGAATTTCTCTTGCAGGACACGCGCCTGGGTGCCTTTGCCGGCTCCGGGTGGGCCAAGCAGGATCAGTACAGGGGCTGTATCGGTGTGTTTGGATCCGTCCATTTTACGCGTCCTCGCGGTTCATTCTGTTTTTGATGAGGTCGTTTACGACGGTTGGGTCTGCGAGAGTTGAGGTGTCTCCGAGGGCGCCGTAGTCATCTTCGGCGATTTTGCGCAGGATGCGGCGCATGATCTTGCCGGA
>NZ_JACNMO010000029.1 GCF_020622345.1 Roseobacter weihaiensis
GGGCGACAACGTGAGCTTTGGCGTTGAGCTGATCGCGCCGATTGCGATGGAGAACGGTCTGCGCTTTGCGATCCGCGAAGGCGGCCGCACGGTCGGCGCCGGCGTTGTCTCCAAGATCACCGAGTAAGGAGACCCGGGCGGACCTCAAACGTCGCCCGACCAACCCAAAGGCCGCAGCAAAACTGCGGCCTTTTTTGCGCCCAGATCCCGCATCGCCCCCTCAGGCAATACAAACAAACCGCCGGAAATCTGGGTGCCGCTTTTCCTTGAGCGCTTTCTTTCATGAGGGCAGATCGCCGATCGTCACTCGGGTTTTTCTATCGCAAAACCATCTGAATAATGCAGTGGTCTTTGCCGTTTGATCTTGCATCTCGACGGCGCTTTGGTTGCGTGGAAATGACAGTTTGGTTGCCAAAACTTCAGATTCTAGTATTGCCGCCGTCGGCCAGAATTCCCACCGGTGTTGCGCAAATGATCTGGCACTATGCGCTTTAATGCGTAGTATGGGCGCAATAAGAGTATAGAAAGAAACGTGTTTTCCGCGATGGCGACCTCAAGATTTTTCGTCGGCAATACGCCGCCCTGCAAAAAACCTAGATCTCGTGCTCCGGAAATCTACCGGGATAATTGCGATGACGACAAAAGAACGTCTGGCCTCAGATCAGGGTACATCTGCACGGCTGATTGGAAAGCGTGTGTTTTTTCTCCTGATCGGGGTCTTTGCCTTGGCGATGATCGCAGCAGTGCCTCAGGCTACCGCGTCCGATTTGATTCTAGGTATCGGCCAAGACAATATCGATAGCGATCAGTCCTCCGCGACGACTCTTCAGGTGGAATATCATGCAAACCCGTTGCGGGAATACACATGGGGGCAGGTTTCACCTTTGGCGGTCATCGACATTGACAGCGACGGCGATGGCTATGCGGGCATTGGGCTGGCGGCCTTGTGGAACACTTCTGAGAAATGGTTTGTCGAGGGAAGCGTTGCAGCAGGGTATTACGACAGGGGCAGTGACGGCGTGAATCTGGGCGGCAATCTGCAGTTCAGAACACTGGTGGGTTTTGGCTTTCGCACATCGGTGTCCTCACGGGTGTCCGTGGCGGTCGATCATTTGTCAAATGCCGGGCTGAACGACATCAACCCCGGACGAAATGCGATCACGGTTCGCTACGCCAGATCCTTTTGATCGCATTCCGCCGCCGGGCTCTATAAGACAGTGCAGCGGGGACAAAAAAACATAAACCCCATTGCCTTTTGTCGCGACTCCCCCTAAACGCACGACAGTTCTTGAAAGGGTGCGTCTCGGCGCGCCCTTATCAGTTCTTAAAAGACGCGATGAAGGTGTGCGATGAGCGTTCATCTTCCTCTCCGATCTGAGCCCTTACCAAGGGATGATGACATATGGCCGTACAAAGCCAAAACATCCGTATTCGCCTCAAGGCGTTTGACTATCGGGTGCTGGATGCCTCCACACAAGAAATCGTCAACACTGCCAAGCGCACCGGCGCGTCTGTTCGCGGCCCGATTCCGCTGCCGAACAAGATCGAGAAATTCACCGTTCTGCGTGGTCCTCACGTGGACAAGAAATCCCGTGACCAGTTCGAAATCCGCACGCACAAGCGTCTGCTGGACATCGTCGATCCGACCCCCCAGACCGTGGACGCGCTGATGAAGCTCGACCTGGCCGCTGGTGTGGACGTCGAGATCAAGCTGCAATCATAAGCTTCAGGAGGGTAATATCATGTTGCGCTCAGGCGTTATTGCAAAAAAGGTCGGGATGACCCGGCTGTTCATGGAAGACGGCAAGCAGATCCCTGTAACCGTTCTTCAACTCGACAAGCTGCAGGTCGTGGCCCAGCGGACCGTTGAAAAGGATGGCTACACAGCTGTTCAACTCGGTGCGGGTGTTGCCAAAGCCAAGCGGACATCTCAGGCCATGCGCGGTCACTTCGCTTCCGCGAAGGTGGAACCCAAGCGCAAGGTTGCGGAATTCCGCGTGGACGAAGAGAACCTGATCGGGGTCGGCGAAGAGATCATCGCGGATCACTACTTCGAAGGTCAGTTCGTTGATGTGGCCGGCACCTCCATCGGTAAGGGCTTTGCCGGTGCGATGAAGCGTCACAACTTCGGTGGCCTGCGCGCCTCGCACGGGGTGTCGATCTCTCACCGGTCGCACGGCTCCACCGGTCAGTGTCAGGATCCGGGCAAGGTTTTCAAAGGCAAGAAAATGGCCGGTCACATGGGCGCTGCCCGTGTCACCACGCAAAACCTGCAGGTTGTGCGCACGGATACAGACCGTGGTCTGATCATGGTGAAAGGCGCTGTCCCCGGCTCCAAAGGCGGTTGGGTGACGGTCAAGGATGCGGTAAAAAAGCCGTTTCCTGAGAATGCGATCCTGCCTGCAGCCCTGAAATCCGCAGCCGAAGAAGCCGCGAAAGCCGCTGAGGAAGCCGCCGCAGCGGCAGCCGCGGAAGCCGAAGCCGAAGCCAAGCGCCTGGCCGAAGAGCAAGCCGCGCAAGAAGCCGAGGCGCTGAAGGCAGCCGAAGCCGATATTGAAGCAGAAAAGTCTGATGACGCGCCTGCCGCGGAAGAAGACAAGAAAGAAGGTGACGCATGAAACTCGATGTCATCAAACTCGACGGCAAGAAGGCCGGTTCGGTAGATTTGGACGAAGCTCTGTTCGGTCTCGAACCCCGTGCCGACATCCTGCACCGCGTCGTGCGCTGGCAGCGCAACAACGCGCAGGCCGGCACGCATAAGGTCAAGACCCGGTCCGAGGTCAGCTATTCGACCAAGAAGATCTACCGCCAGAAAGGCACCGGTGGCGCACGCCATGGCGCACGTTCTGCCCCGATCTTCCGCGGCGGTGGCGTCTACAAGGGCCCGAAAGTCCGCAGCCACGGCCACGAGCTGACCAAGAAGTTCCGCAAGCTGGGCCTGTGCCATGCGCTCAGCGCCAAGATGAAAGCGGGCGAGCTGGTCATCATCGACGAGGCCTCCTCCGAAGGCAAAACCGCCGCTCTGGCCAAGCAGGTTGCAAACCTGGGCTGGAAACGCGCGCTGGTCATCGACGGGGCGTCCGTGGACGAGGGTTTCGCCCAGGCCGCGCGCAACATCGACGGTCTGGATATCCTGCCGACGATGGGCGCAAACGTATATGACATCCTCAAGCGTGACACCCTGGTGATCACGAAGGCGGGTGTCGAAGCACTGGAGGCTCGTTTGAAATGAACGCCAAGGCAGAACATTACGATGTGATCCGCAAGCCGATCATCACCGAGAAAGCCACCATGTCGTCCGAGAATGGCGCCGTGGTGTTCGAAGTGGCGATCGACAGCAACAAACCCCAGATCAAGGAAGCTGTCGAGGCGCTCTTTGGTGTGAAGGTCAAAGCGGTCAACACCACGATCACCAAAGGCAAAGTGAAGCGCTTCCGTGGCCAGCTTGGCAAACGGAAAGACGTCAAGAAAGCCTATGTGACGCTGGAAGCTGGCAACACGATTGACGTGTCCACCGGGCTTTGAACCGGAGGACCTGCGAACAAGGAAGGCTCTCGCGGAAGCGGGGGCCTTTTTAGTGGGATCTGACAAAATCCGTTGTCTTCTTTTGCGGTGGGCCAGAGAAATCCATATCTGGCGATACTCCGCAAACAGTCTTAGTGTGTCATATGCCGGATGTGATTGATCAGGGGACAGGACCGGTTGTGGTTTTTCTGCATGGTGCCGGAGTTGACAACAGGCTCTGGGATCCCCAGGTCGCCGCTTTTGAGCAGACCCACAGGGTCATTGTGCCGAATTTGCCGGGGCATGGTGGGGTTCCCGCGGTCACGGACGTGACCCAGATGGCAGATCATGTCAGAGCGGTGCTGAAGGACCTTGGGATTACGCGTTATGCTGTTGTCGGCCTATCCCTTGGGGGCATGGTCGCATTGGATATGGCGGGCCGATGGCCAGAGGAAGTGACCCATCTTGCCATGATCGAATCCG
Source organism: Roseobacter weihaiensis (assembly GCF_020622345.1). GTDB lineage: Bacteria > Pseudomonadota > Alphaproteobacteria > Rhodobacterales > Rhodobacteraceae > Roseobacter > Roseobacter weihaiensis. The sequence continues at coordinate 3,988 of NZ_JACNMO010000029.1, forward strand.
TTCCCATTGTGACGGACCATCCCGCGTTGCGTGCTTTTGGAAAGCTGGTGATCGGAATGTTTCGTTTCGTACCGCCCAAGCTTCTGGCCAAGCTGCCGGCTCGGCAGATGGGTGCTGAGTCAACCGATGCGGCCAGGTATCTCAAACAAGCGCTCTCCAAAGGCACCGCGCATAACACATACCAAGTATTGCGTGCTGCTCTGGCTTATGACGGGCGTGCGTATCTGCCAATGATCCAAATGCCAACGATGGTTCTCGTGGGTGAAAGGAACAAGGCCACGCATGCGCGGGCGCAGGGCATGTGTGATGTGATCGTGCATTCCGAGTTTTTCGTCGTGCCGGCTGCGGGGCATATTGCCAATCTTGACGCGCCGGAGTTTGTCACCACCCGCTTGAAAGTGCTGCTGACTTAAATCTGGCGTGACGGTGTTGTTGGGGGCTTTGCGTATTTCGCGCACTAGCGCCTTGACCCTCACCTATTGCTCCCCTAAACGAACGCATCGGTAAGGCCCCGGATTCGTCCGGGGCTTCGCCTTTGTCCATATGGACATCCAAGTCGGGCACCTACGGGGGCCTTTATACCATAGGCGTCGCGAGGCGCCGCACAGCAAAACGGAAGACAGACAACATGGCACTCAAGTCGTATAAACCGACGACGCCGGGCCAGCGTGGGCTGGTACTGATCGACCGTTCGGAGCTCTGGAAAGGCCGCCCGGTCAAAGCCCTCACGGAAGGCTTGACCAAGCATGGCGGACGGAACAACACCGGACGGATCACGATGCGCCGCAAAGGCGGCGGGGCCAAGCGCCTCTACCGGATCGTTGACTTCAAACGGAACAAGATGGATGTGACGGCCACGGTCGAGCGCATCGAATATGACCCCAACCGCACAGCTTTCATCGCCCTCGTGAAATACGAAGATGGCGAGCAGGCCTATATCCTGGCACCACAGCGTCTGGCCGTGGGTGACACAGTGATTGCGTCGCAAAAAGCGGACATCAAGCCCGGCAATGCGATGCCCTTCTCTGGCATGCCGATCGGGACGATTATCCACAACATCGAGATGAAGCCCGGCAAAGGCGGTCAGATCGCCCGTGCCGCCGGCACCTACGCCCAGTTTGTGGGCCGCGACGGGGGCTACGCTCAGATCCGTCTGAGCTCCGGCGAACTGCGTCTTGTGCGTCAGGAATGCATGGCCACTGTTGGTGCCGTGTCTAACCCCGACAACTCGAACCAGAACTACGGCAAAGCGGGCCGCATGCGCCACAAGGGCATCCGCCCGTCGGTGCGTGGTGTCGTGATGAACCCGATCGATCACCCGCACGGTGGTGGTGAAGGCCGGACCTCTGGTGGTCGTCATCCGGTGACCCCCTGGGGCAAGCCGACAAAGGGTGCAAAAACCCGTAACAAGAAAAAAGCGTCCAGCAAGCTCATACTGCGCTCGCGGCACGCCAAGAAGAAGGGGCGTTAATTTATGTCTCGTTCAGTATGGAAAGGTCCTTTTGTCGACAGCTACGTGTTGAAAAAGGCCGAAGCGTCTCGCGAGAGCGGCCGCAACGAAGTGATCAAGATCTGGTCACGCCGCTCGACGATCCTGCCCCAGTTCGTGGGCCTGACGTTTGGTGTGTACAACGGTCACAAGCACATCCCCGTGAACATTTCCGAGGACATGATCGGTCAGAAGTTCGGGGAATATTCGCCCACGCGGACCTACTATGGTCACGCCGCTGACAAGAAGGCGAAACGCAAATGAGCAAGGATAAGAATCCCCGCCGCGTGGCGGACAACGAAGCAATGGCAAAGCTGCGCATGCTTCGCACAAGCCCGCAGAAACTGAACCTCGTCGCCGCAATGATCCGCGGCAAGAAGGTGGACAAGGCCCTGACGGACCTGACCTTCTCCAAGAAACGGATCGCACTGGACGTGAAGAAATGCCTTCAGTCCGCGATTGCGAATGGCGAAAACAATCACAACCTGGACGTGGACGAGCTGGTCGTCGCAGAGGCTTACGTGGGTAAGAACCTGACAATGAAACGCGGTCGTCCACGGGCACGTGGCCGGTTCGGCAAGATCATCAAGCCGTTCTCGGAAATCACGATTGTCGTACGCCAAGTTGAGGAGCAAGCCTAATGGGTAACAAAGTCAATCCGATTGGCATGCGCCTGCAGGTGAACCGCACCTGGGACAGCCGCTGGTATGCCGACACGAAGGATTACGGGGACCTCCTGCTGGAAGACCTCGCGATCCGTGAATTCATCAAGAAAGAATGTCATCAGGCCGGTGTGGCCCGTGTGATCATCGAACGCCCGCACAAGAAGTGCCGCGTCACGATCCACACAGCCCGCCCCGGTGTCATCATCGGCAAGAAAGGTGCAGACATCGAAGGTCTGCGCCAGAAGATTGCCAAGATGACCGACAGCGAGCTGCACCTCAACATCGTTGAAGTGCGCAAGCCCGAACTGGACGCGGCATTGGTCGGTGAGAGCATTGCACAACAGCTGGAACGCCGGGTGTCTTTCCGCCGCGCCATGAAGCGTGCGGTGCAGAACGCCATGCGTATGGGGGCCCTGGGCATCCGTGTGAACGTCGCAGGCCGCCTTGGCGGTGCCGAGATCGCGCGGACCGAATGGTACCGTGAAGGCCGCGTGCCTTTGCACACGCTGCGCGCCGACATCGATTACGCACATGTGGAAGCCACGACCGCATACGGGATCATCGGGATCAAGACCTGGATCTTCAAAGGCGAGATCATGGAACACGACCCAGCCGCGCGGGATCGCAAAGCCCAGGAACTCCAGGATGGTCCGGCCCCACGTGGCGCCGGTGGCCGTCGCTAAGGGGGAATGACAGATGCTACAACCAAAACGCACGAAATTCCGCAAGCAGTTCAAGGGCTCGATCAAGGGTCTGGCGAAGGGCGGGTCTGACCTGAACTTCGGCACCTACGGTCTTAAGGCACTTGAGCCCGAGCGGGTCACGGCCCGTCAGATCGAAGCGGCACGCCGCGCGATGACCCGTCACATGAAACGTCAGGGCCGGGTCTGGATCCGAATTTTCCCGGACGTACCGGTGACGGCCAAGCCCATCGAAGTTCGAATGGGTAAAGGCAAAGGCTCCGTCGACCGTTGGGCGGCGAAGGTCAAGCCGGGCCGTGTGATGTTCGAGATCGACGGCGTCGGGGATGACGTTGCCCGCGAGGCTCTGCGTCTGGCGGCGATGAAACTGCCGATCAAGACACGCGTTGTTGTCCGCGAGGATTGGTAAGCAGCGGGATTTCTGTTGCTACGTGAGCAGATGACGAAGCCCCGATCCATCCAGGTCGGGGCTTTTTCTATGCAGCCGTTTCCATATCCCGCCCACCTACTGTCAGGTGCCGGCACTCAGAAGGGCGGAGTTGTGATCTGCACGGTCTCCTATCGCATAGGAGCTATGGGACACCTGCCAGCATTCGCCATTGAATTTGAGGATTGAAAACACGGCAAAAGGCGCCTGCGTGATGACATTCCTGCTGATGAGCCGTGTTTCATGGGTCGCAGCAACCGTGTTGGCGTCTTTGAAACGGGCCTCGACGCAATGTCGCGCCATGTCTGTGACCCCGCATCTGTCGTAATGCGCCAGAACTGCCTGAAAGACCTGCCGCAGCTCTTCAACCGTGTTGATTGTCCGATGCCCATCAAAGGTCTCCAACACCGTCGGCAGCGCGAAATGAGGCCGAAAACTCTCAAAATCCTTGGCCAGAAGAGCATCACCAGTCCGTTCGAGTAGATATTCAGAAACGTCTCGCGCGGTCTCGAAGTCGTATTTTGCTATATCATGCAGGACGCTCTCCGTCTCATGCCGTAGGTCTGGGCAACAACCTCCTTGGAAAAACCTTGCAAATCAAGTCTATGCTACAGATCGTGTGTCAAATCGGTCGAATATTGCCCGACTTTTCGCCCAGGTGGCGGTCTTGAGCCCGATCGCTGGCGACGATCCCGTCAGGCACATTAAGCCCAGGCGTAGTTGAAGCTGACGCTGATGCGTTCATCCTCGGCCATGTTGACGGGCACCTCATGGCGCAACCAGCTTTCCCACAGCAAGACATCGCCTGGTGCGGGTTGTTGGTAGTGAAAGCTCTGCAACTCTCTGCGGGCGCTCTTGAGCCGCGGCGGCGCAGCCATCATCATCTGCAGCCGGGGATCCTCGAACTTGATGGCACTGGCGCCATCCGGAACCGCCACATAGGTCGTACCGCTAATCACTGAATGGGGATGTATGTGGGAGGTATGCACACCGCCTGTGGGCAGGATGTTGATCCAGATGTCTTCTAACACCAGTTTGCGACCGTCGAGGTCAAGCTCCAGATCCTTGGCGAAGATCCTGACGTGTTTGTTCAGCACCTTCACCAGATCTTTGAAGATCGGGAACCGGTAGGGCAGGTCGGTCAGCGAAGCGTAGCTGGTATATCCAGGGTAGCCGTTTTCATCGCACCAGTTCTGACCCGCTTCATCGTCTTGGGCGATGGACCAGCAAGAGGCTTCAAGATCGGAGGTATCCATTGGCTTGCCTTGTTCCGCCAAGGCCGCGCGATAGATCCGGGTGACAAAGAGGGATTCGATACTGGACATGGGATTGTCTTACCGGAGCCATCGGATCAACGCGAGGCCTGTCTTTCGATCCGATACAGTCGATGTGGCTAGGCTGCTGCTGTCCATACTCTTGAACAAATGGAACCGAAAACGGGGGATTTCTTGACTCTGAGCGTGTCAACGTTAACAATTATTAATATTTGGTTAACAGGTGATAGTTTAATGCGCTACCTTTTCCCGTCTTTATTGATGATTTTCGTTTTTGTAGGTGCGACTGCTGTAACAGCCGCAACTTACACTTATAAATATACTGGTCAGGCTTTCAGCACGGAGGGATTGAAGCCCTGGGAGATTGCCTTTCTGAACAACGCGTACACCGGCGATGGTCCGACGGCGGGGCGCCTGTCGTTTGAGATCGAAGTGAACTGTGGCGATAATGATATTCTTTGCTCGAATACCACAATGGATAGCGGGTGGACCGACAACTATGACTACACCGACCTCAGGGCGGTGAATTTTTTAGATTCCGGTGGCTTCTGGCCGGGTCAGACAGATGTATATCTGTCTTTTGACCGCCACGGCATGATCAAGTCATGGGGCCTGACAGGCCACGAGGCCGGGTTTCTGGGAGACTATGCCTCGTCCACTTCCGGTGACAGCTTTTCGTGGTTCGAGTTTGCGGTGGATGATTGGGATAGCACCCGCGCCTTCTATTGCCATCACGTCTTTGGCGAGCGTCTCTACGGCAACAGTGGCGGCGGGTCAGGTCGCACCTGCGAGAATGGTGAGGTGGCCGAGTATTTTCGCGGGCAAGGCGGCTTGCTTTCTGTTGAAACGGGTCCGGGGTCTTGGGCGCGATATGACGAGAATGGGGTGCTGAGCCAACCGCTCCCGTCGGTGCCGCTCCCGGCTTCGGGCTTGTTGCTGGTGTTTGGGTTTGCCGTTTTTGGCTATGTCGGGAAGGGTATAAGGCCCCGGAACGAGCCTTTGGCTATTTCTCTAAAGGAAAGAGGCCAAATTCGATGTCGCTGTCACGTCGGTGCTTGCGGAGGTGCTTGAGTGGATTTGCGGGTTACGAGGGCATGCGGCGGGAAAGATTGATGAGGGGTGAATATTTGACACCGAAGTATGGGGTCCATTCGGAAGATCGTTTATGCTGCCAAACGCGGAACGCCTCCTCTGGAGGCCAAGCCGCAGCTGAATGATGTCATGGATTCGCGAACCCTGTTAACCAAGTCAAACAGACATCACGCTGATCGTCGGCTCCGCACTTGCAATCTGCAAGCGCGGGCACCATCGTCAGTCCAATTGATAAGATAGATTTGCAGGTTATTCTATGTGCGCGCATTTGGTACGACTTTCGTTGGTTTTGTGTTTTGCTATGGCGGTCAATCCCGCCGCAGCACAAAGGTTAAGTTCCCTTCAAATCGACGACAGCTTCGTGGTCACCCCGTTTGGCCCAGGCGATAAAGCCGGGGGACAACAGACTTACGTCATGCTTGCACTGCATAAAGTCGTTAATTTTGATGGCCGGACTTTTGTTTGCGGCGGCCTTTACGGGACAGCACTCCTGAATAAAAAATTCATCCAGCAGGCACAAATCATTGCCTCAGACGGTACGAGGATCAAGCAAGGCCTGACCCGCTTGTCGAGGCTTTCGCAAACAAATGAACAGAGGGCGGAAGTGCAACGTGGCGTCAGACCAACTGGGTCGCTGACAGATATTCTCATGAGACCTATCACGCCCGGCGCGAACCAGTTTTCTGGCCAAGAGGCAAAGTGCATAAGGAGCTGGAAGTCTTGGCGCGCTGTTTTTGGCGATGGGAAGTCGGTATTCACCATGCCGTCCAGAGTTCTTGTCAGGGTACCAGATTGACGTAACCGCTGGAGCACTTCTTATCGAAAGCCCCAAATTTAGTCTTCCGACTGTTCCGTTCTTTGTCGAGGCCGTGCTTTTTTGAGGATGGCTCCCGTCCGGGCGAAAAAATCTTCGATGAAGTCCGAAACACTCGTCTTCGTCAGTCCGCGGGCATCGCGCCGACACGGCAAAGATGGTTCCGGCGCGGGTCGGTGTCCGGAGGATTTGGCAAAGTTTCCGGGCGGAAGCTTTTCCCAAAGGAATAAGGGCTTGCCATAGGCCGGTAACCCTCCTATACGGCCCCTTCATCATGGACTCCACGAGAATCAGGGTGACGCATTTGCTGCGGCCTACTCGTGATGTTGAAAGGAATAGGGCGATGGACGCCAAGGAATTGCATGACAAAACGCCGGACCAGCTGCGTGAAGAGCTGGCCAATCTGAAGAAAACCTCCTTTAACCTGCGTTTTCAACAAGCGACAGGCCAGTTGGAGAACCCTGCACAGATCCGCAAGGCGCGCCGGGATGCGGCGCGTGTGAAAACTGTGTTGAACCAAAAAGCAGCCCAAGCTGCTGCGTCCGAGTAAGGAGAGCCCCCATGCCAAAGCGTATTCTGTCCGGCGTCGTGACCTCCGATGCTAACGCTCAAACCGTGACCGTCAGCGTTGAGCGCCGTTTCACGCACCCGGTTCTGAAAAAGACCATCCGTAAGTCCAAGAAGTACCGGGCACACGATGAGAAGAACACGTTCAAAGTGGGCGACAGCGTCCGCATCATTGAATGTGCACCGAAGTCCAAGACCAAACGTTGGGAAGTGCTGGAAGCCGCTGAGGCCTAAGCACCAACCGCTTAATCGAAACCCTGGGGATATGGCCACGCATCGGTCCCCCAAAGGTCGGGAGAAACCAAATGATCCAGATGCAGACCAACCTGGATGTTGCTGACAACAGCGGCGCACGCCGTGTTCAGTGCATCAAGGTCCTGGGTGGTTCCAAGCGTAAATACGCCTCCGTCGGCGACGTCATCGTCGTGTCGGTCAAGGAAGCCATCCCCCGCGGTCGTGTGAAGAAAGGGGACGTGCGCAAGGCCGTCGTCGTTCGCACCGCCAAGGAAGTGCGCCGTGAAGACGGCACCGCGATCCGCTTTGATCGCAACGCTGCCGTCATCCTCAACAACAACAACGAGCCGATCGGGACACGTATCTTTGGCCCGGTTGTGCGTGAGCTGCGCGCCAAGAACTTCATGAAAATCATCTCGCTCGCGCCGGAGGTGCTGTAATCATGGCTGCTAAGCTGAAAAAAGGTGACAAGGTCATCGTACTGGCCGGCAAGGACAAGGGTAAGACAGGGACAATCTCCTCTGTTGATCCGCAGGCCCGCAAGGCGATTGTGGAGGGTGTGAACATCTCGATCCGCGCCACGCGCCAGTCTCAGACAACCCAGGGCGGCCGCATTCCCAAGGCGATGCCGATTGACCTGAGCAATCTTGCCTATGTGGATGCCAACGGCAAAGCCACGCGGGTTGGGTTCAAAATGGAAGGCGACAAGAAAGTGCGCTTTGCCAAGACGACAGGGGACGTGATCGATGCTTGATAGTGCAACCTACACCCCCCGCCTCAAGACCGCGTATAAGGATACGATCCGCCCCGCGCTGAAAGAAGAGTTCGGCTACAAGAACGACATGCAGATCCCGCGTCTGGACAAGATCGTCCTGAACATCGGCTGCGGTGCCGAGGCCGTGCGCGACAGCAAGAAGGCGAAATCAGCGGTCGAAGATCTGACGCTGATTGCAGGTCAGAAGGCGTTGACCACAACAGCCAAGAAATCCATCGCGGGTTTCCGTGTACGTGAAGAAATGCCATTGGGGGCCAAGGTGACCCTGCGTGGTGACCGCATGTATGAATTCCTCGACCGTCTTATCACGATTGCGATGCCTCGTATCCGCGACTTCCGCGGTGTTTCAGGGCAAAGCTTTGATGGTCGTGGCAACTATGCCATGGGCCTCAAAGAGCATCTCGTGTTCCCCGAGATCGACTTCGACAAGATCGATGAGAACTGGGGAATGGATATTGTGATCGCCACAACGGCGCAAACCGACGCTGAAGCAAAGAGCCTGTTGAAAGCCTTCAACATGCCTTTCAATTCATAAGCGCGGGAAGGATTTAGATATGGCTAAGAAATCTATGATCGCACGTGAGAAGAAGCGCGAACGTCTGGTGGCGAAATATGCCGCCAAGCGCGCCGAACTCAAAGCAATCGTGAACGACCAGGAAAAGCCGATGGAAGAGCGTTTCCGCGCCTCCCTGAAGCTGGCGAAACTGCCGCGCAACTCCAGCGCTGTGCGTCTGCACAACCGCTGCCAGCTGACCGGTCGTCCGCATGCTTATTATCGTAAACTCAAAATTTCGCGGATCGCGCTACGGGATCTTGGCTCGAACGGCCAGATCCCCGGCATGGTCAAGTCGAGCTGGTAAAAGGAGCGCATCACATGAACGATCCCATCGCAGATATGCTGACACGCATCCGGAACTCGCAACTGCGCGGCAAATCCACCGTCATGACCCCGGCGTCGAAGCTGCGGGCATGGGTGCTGGATGTGCTGGCGGACGAGGGCTACATCCGCGGCTATGAGAAGGTCACGGGCGCTGACGGGCACCCAGGCCTGGAGATCAGCCTGAAGTATTACGAAGGCGAACCTGTCATTCGCGAGCTCAAGCGGGTCTCCAAGCCCGGGCGCCGCGTCTACATGGGCGTCAATGACATTCCGGTGGTCCGTCAGGGCCTCGGTGTGTCGATAGTCTCCACCCCCAAGGGTGTGATGTCGGACCAAGCAGCACGCAGCGCCAACGTTGGTGGCGAAGTGCTCTGCACCGTCTTCTAAGGAGGGGCTTATGTCTCGTATTGGTAAAAAACCGGTCGACCTGCCCAGCGGTGTTTCCGCCTCCGTGAGCGGTCAGACCATCGAAGTGAAGGGCCCCAAGGGCACCCGCAGCTTCAAGGCCACGGATGACGTGACCCTGAAGGTCGAGGACAACGTGATCAACATCGAGCCGCGTGGCAAATCCAAGCGCGCGCGCCAGCAGTGGGGCATGTCCCGCACACAGGTGCAAAACTGCGTGACCGGCGTGACGACAGGCTTCAAGAAAGAGCTGGAGATTCAGGGTGTGGGCTACCGGGCGCAGATGCAGGGTAATACGCTCAAGCTGAACCTCGGTTTGTCCCATGACGTGGACTACACTGCGCCCGAGGGTGTGACTGTGACCGCGCCGAAACAGACCGAGATTGTGGTGGAAGGCATCGACGAACAGCTTGTTGGTCAGGTTGCCGCGAACATTCGCGCTTGGCGCAAGCCCGAGCCCTACAAGGGCAAAGGCATCCGCTACAAGGGCGAGTTCATCTTCCGCAAAGAAGGCAAGAAGAAATAGGAACGCGACAATGGCAAACAGCAAAAGACAACTGTTCATCAAACGCCGCTTGCGCGTTCGGAACAAACTGCGCCGCACCAATGCAGGCCGTATGCGCCTGAGCGTGCACCGCTCCAACAAGAACATCTCCGTTCAGCTGATCGACGATGTGGCGGGCAAAACCTTGGCATCGGCGTCTTCGCTCGAAAAAGCTTTGGGCGTCGTGGGCAAAAACAACATCGAAGCGGCCACAAAAGTGGGTGCAGCCATCGCGGAACGCGCGAAAAAGGCCGGTGTTGAAACCGCCTATTTCGACCGGGGCGGTTTCCTCTTTCACGGCAAGGTGAAGGCTGTTGCCGACGCCGCGCGTGAAGGCGGTTTGAAGATCTAAGACTTGTAGGTCGCCCGGACTGGGCGACCTCGATGATCCGGGGGCGCGTCCAAAGATCGGGCGGCCCACCTGGATTGAAATAACCGGGCGTCCTGTTCCAAATCGGGCCCAAAAACAGAGGATGTTCTCAATGGCAGAACGTGAAAACCGTCGCGGCCCCCGCCGTGACCGTGACGAAGCACCGGAATTCGCCGACCGTCTGGTCGCGATCAACCGCGTGTCCAAGACCGTTAAAGGTGGTAAGCGCTTTGGCTTTGCAGCTCTTGTGGTTGTGGGGGATCAGAAGGGCCGTGTGGGCTTTGGCAAGGGCAAGGCGAAAGAGGTGCCCGAGGCCATTCGCAAAGCCACTGAGCAGGCCAAGCGCCAGATGATCCGCGTGCAGCTGCGCGAAGGTCGGACGCTGCACCACGACATGGAAGGCCGTCACGGCGCTGGTAAAGTGGTCATGCGCACAGCGCCTGAAGGGACGGGGATCATCGCCGGTGGTCCGATGCGGGCCGTCTTCGAGATGCTGGGCGTCAAGGACGTTGTGTCCAAATCCATCGGCTCGCAGAACCCCTACAACATGATCCGCGCCACCATGGATGGGTTGCGCAAAGAGTCGAGCCCGCGGTCTGTTGCGCAACGTCGCGGCAAGAAAGTGGCCGACATCCTGCCCAAGCGTGAGGATGCTGTCGATACATCCGCACAAGTGGCTGAGGAGGCTTGAGCATGGCCAAGACACTCGTGATCAAGCAGATCGGCTCCCCGATCCGTCGCCCCGCCAAGCAGCGCGCTACGCTGATCGGCCTGGGCCTGAACAAGATGCACAAGACCCGCGAGCTGGAAGACACACCTTCCGTGCGAGGCATGATCAACTCCATCCCACATATGGTGGAGATCGTGGAAGAGCGCGACTGAGCGTTCCCCGAATATTTTTGAGAGCGCCCTGCAGGAAATTGTGGGGCGTTTTTGTTAGAAAAGGCGGCTCTGATCAGTAAAGACCTCAATCGAGTTGAAAGAGCCCAGAACGATTTCTAGTTCCTCGGAACTCAACTCTTCCGATAGAGTTTCATCGTTGAATTCTAGCACCCTCAAAACACGGCGGTTCTTGGGACGGCCATTTGAAATTTGATAAGCCCACTGAACTTTTAGGCGATCTAGAACATTTACGCTTAGGTCATTGTCGCGGACGTGACTCCAGAATTTGTCGTCTTCAATAATGAAGTAACAATCCTTACGAATTGAATCCTTTCCTTTCCAATGTCGGGCCAGTTGATCATTTTTGTCCCAGTTTGGTGATGTGACATAGATGTTCTCGACATCTATAATCCAGGGTTGCTCTTTCTCTTCATCGATTTTTCGGGTGCCCCGAATTGCCCTTTCAGGAAAACGGTTTCTCGGTATTGGAAAATCATGTTCGGGGGCGAAACCGACGCCTCTTACATCCGAATCTTGCATGCAAGCTTCGTAAAACTCGCTCCTCGCGTCTAGAGCATCGTCTGGACCGATATTCTGTAGCCCGGTACTTTCCAAGTCATCGCGACTAATTTCAAGAAGCCCCTTGGTCATTTGAATCACTAGCTGCGAACAAATTTTGTTTTCTGTTGGGTCCCGAGCGCTCATGCCCTTCAGATTAACATCTTCGAGATACTCCGCATGGCTTTCCCCGATCTGTTCCGTCCATTGTGAAGGATCTTGACCTGTAAGTCCGCGAAAGTAGGCTTTTCCCATATCGCTTTCTAGGAAGGCAAAGACGGATACGACTCCCCCCGACGCCCACAAAGCGAGCTTCTTTAGGAAACTCCCTTCCTCCGATGCCAGAACAACCAACTCATAATGCAGTTCGCCGTCGAATAACTCGTGATTTAACGCTGCAATGATTTTCTGAGCACTGGCCGCGGAGGCCAAAAAGGTTTGGAGTCTGATGTGGTGCTCAGGAACGTCAAAGTGAATATACAGAATGTCCGAATCCGCCTCAGACAAAATCAACTCTGATACGTCCATGCTACCCCCTATGAAAAATAGAGGTAGCATAGAACCAAAGGAGAGCGATACTCAATGAATTGTGCGGGTATCAGACAGCACTTGATCCAAACTAGACTCCCGTCTATACGCCAACGGTCACCTCATGAGGTGACAGAATCGAAATGCCGTGTTTGCCCGCTCCCGTCGCTGGGGGGTACATCCGGCCAAAGGAGAAGCGACAATGAAACTGAATGAACTGTCTGACAACGCAGGCGCCACCAAGAAACGCAAGCGCGTGGGTCGTGGCCCCGGTTCCGGCACCGGTAAGATGGGTGGCCGTGGGATCAAAGGTCAGAAATCCCGCTCGGGCGTGGCGATCAACGGGTATGAAGGCGGGCAGATGCCGCTCTACCAACGTCTGCCGAAGCGGGGCTTCAACAAGCCGAACCGCAAGCAATATGCCGTCGTGAACCTCGGGTTGATCCAGAAATTCATCGACGCCAAGAAGATCGACGCCAAAAAAGCGATCACCGAAGATGTGCTGGTCGAAAGCGGCCTTGTGCGCCGCAAGCGGGACGGCATCCGCATCCTGGCCAAGGGCGAGGTGACGGGCAAACTCACCCTTGAGGTCACAGGGGCGTCGAAATCTGCTATTGAAGCGGTCGAAAAAGCGGGTGGGTCATTGACCGTGGCGGCACCCGTCGCGGAAACGTCAGAGGCCTAGGCCCAAGATCAGGCTTGTGGGCGGCGGCTGCGCCGCTTACATACGTCTACAAGTTTTCCATGACGCCGCCCCGCCGGAAAACGGCTCGGGCGGCGCATTTTGTTACGAAAGAGAGCCCTTCATGGTTTCTGCTGTCGAGAGCATGGCTGCCAACACCAGCTGGTCTGCGCTGGGTAAAGCCACCGACCTGCGCAATCGCATCCTTTTCACGCTTGGCCTGTTGATCGTCTACCGGCTGGGGACATTCATCCCCGTGCCGGGCATCGACGGTGTCGCGCTGCGCCAGTTCATGGAGCAGGCGGGGCAGGGCATCGGCGGGATGGTCAGCATGTTCACCGGCGGTGCCTTGGGGCGGATGGGTATCTTTGCCCTGGGGATCATGCCGTACATCTCGGCTTCGATCATCGTGCAGCTGATGACGGCCATGGTGCCCAAGCTTGAGCAACTCAAGAAAGAGGGCGAGCAGGGTCGCAAGAAGATCAACCAATACACGCGCTATGGTACGGTTTTCCTCGCGACGCTGCAGGCGTATGGTCTGGCTGTTAGCCTTGAGGCGGGCGATATCGTCACCGATCCGGGGATGTTCTTCCGGGCGTCCTGCGTGATTACTCTGGTGGGCGGCACGATGTTCCTGATGTGGCTGGGCGAGCAGATCACGGCCCGCGGCATTGGTAACGGCATCTCGCTCATCATCTTTGTGGGCATTATCGCCGAAGTGCCGGCCGCGATGGCGCAATTCTTTGCCTCCGGCCGCTCCGGCGCGATCAGCCCCGCGGTCATCATCGCCGTGATCGTGATGGTCATCGCGACGATCATGTTCGTGGTCTTTATGGAACGGGCGCTGCGCAAGATCCACATCCAGTATCCGCGCCGTCAGGTCGGCATGAAGGTCTATGACGGGGGCTCCAGCCACCTGCCGGTCAAGGTCAACCCCGCAGGCGTGATCCCGGCGATCTTTGCCTCCTCGCTCTTGCTGCTGCCGGTGACGATCAGCACCTTTTCGGGGAATTCAACCAATCCGGTCATGTCTTGGCTGCTGGCGAACTTTGGCCCCGGTCAGCCGCTCTATCTGGCCTTCTTCACCACGATGATCGTGTTCTTCACGTATTTCTACACCTTCAACGTCAGCTTCAAGCCAGACGATGTGGCAGATAATCTCAAGAACCAGAACGGGTTCATCCCGGGAATTCGTCCGGGCAAGAAAACATCTGAGTATCTTGAATATGTGGTCAATCGCGTGCTGGTGCTGGGCTCTGCCTATCTTGCGGCGGTTTGTCTGCTGCCCGAGATCCTGCGCGGCGAATTTGCCATTCCGTTCTACTTCGGCGGCACGTCGGTCCTGATTGTGGTCTCGGTGACCATGGATACGATCCAGCAAGTGCAAAGCCATCTTTTGGCCCACCAATACGAAGGTCTGCTTGAAAAGTCTCAGTTGCGCGGTAAAAGCGGTAAGGGTCGGAAGAAACGGAGCCCCGTGCGTCGATGAATATAATACTTTTGGGGCCACCCGGTGCCGGGAAAGGCACTCAGGCCCGCATGCTGGTTGAAAAACGCGGCATGGTGCAGCTGAGCACGGGCGACATGCTGCGTGAAGCCAAGGACAGCGGAACCGAAATGGGCCAGATCGTCGCGGATGTGATGGCACGCGGGGCGCTGGTCACAGACGAGATCGTGATTGGCCTCATCAAGGAAAAGCTTGAGACGGTCAAAGCCAACGGTTTTATCTTTGACGGGTTTCCGCGGACGCTGGCGCAGGCGGATGCGTTGGGCGACCTGCTCGAGGCGGAGGGGCAGACCCTGGACAAGGTTGTCGAGATGCGCGTGGATGACGAGGCGCTCGTGGCACGGATCACTGCCCGGTCCACCTGCGCGGCCTGCGGTGAGGTCTATAACGATCAGACAAAACCGATCCCGGCAGACGGCAAATGCAGTAACTGTGGTGCGACGGAGTTCAAACGCCGGGCGGATGACAACGAGGAGAGCCTCAAGACCCGCCTGATGGAATACTACAAACAGACGTCACCGCTGATCGGGTATTATTACGCCAAGGGCGTGCTGTCCCGCGTCGACGGTCTGGGCGCGATCGCGGCTGTGCAGGGCGAGATCAAGGCCGTTCTGGAGACCTAATCATCGTCAGTCGTAGTATTTGACCTCGTCGGCGTTGCGCAGAAGCGGTGCGAGATGGTTCAGGTGCCGTACCACAAAGTTGTAGAACATCTGGTTGCGCGCTCGCACATCCGCAATATCGCTGACCAGCTTGACGCCCTGTCGCAGTTTCAACATATCCGCATTGGTGATGCGCATTTGTGTACCGATGCCGCGCGACGGGTGTGTGCTCGTCACCTGACCCGCCTGATTGACCATGATCTCGAACAGTTTGACCTGTGTGTTGGCCGTATCCGTTTCCTCAGGTGCGGCATCAGTGGGGGTGTGGATCACCGTGATCCAGGCGGGCAGGGTCGCGGGTGTGCTATTGGCGAGGGTTTCCACCAGAAAGCGTTTGTAGGTGGACCAAAGCTGGTCCCGGGGGACGGTGCCGCGTGGATGGGCGACCTCAAATGCGACCTCGGCCTGATCGTGATCGATATTGAGCTGTAACGTCCGGCCCGGGTCGTGCCGTTCTTCGGTGGGGCCGCCGCCATGGGTGGTGCGCACCCGGCCGCCATCGAAATAGATGCTGCCGATCTTGCCATCGACCATGCTGACCATCACCGTTTTTTCGGCCTGAAGAAATTCCTGCACCGCCCAGAGGCGCGGGCCATTCGCCGGGTCGCGCGCGTCGCGTGCCGTTGTTGGTGTGGTGAAATCGCGATTCAACAGCGGTGTTCTGTCCACAGCGCCGGTTTTGCCTTTACCGGATTTGTAGTCGTCCTTGGCCCAATCCGCTACGCCTGTCCTGTCCTTTTTCTCCCAACCAGCCTTTTCGTCTTGTGCATAGTCTGGCAGGAATGGGCTGGTGGAGGTGTCGATCTCGCGCTGGACCACACCAATGGCGCGCCGTTGCAGGGCGTCCAGCGCGCCGGTGGCGGGGCTTTGATCAGCCTTGGCCTGCAGTGCGCTCGATGCAGGACTGGTTTTGCCGCCTGTCTGGATGGGCCGGGGTGCCGTGTTTTTTCTACGCTCAGAAGGAGTACGGGCGGTGGCGAATTTTGACATCGGGTTCCCTTATTGGCAAACGGGCACACTACAACCTAGCCAGGAGATATTGTGGGGTCTATACCCGCGTGGGCTGTTGTCACCCGGCGAAGTTTGGCCGCCTGAAATGACATCGCATCGGCGGGTTGACGCCTGCGCCAAAACCCCATAACACGCGCTATCTCTAACGAGAATCAATTTGTCTCAACGGTCGCTCCCGCGAGGCAAGATCACCTGATCAGCTGACGCCCGATGCCGTGAAACGCTTCGGGCTTACGTTGTGAAAAAAGGGTCTGGCATTACGGATCCGCAACGAAAAGGAAATGCACACGTGGCACGTATTGCCGGCGTCAATATCCCGACTGCAAAGCGGGTTCCCATCGCCCTCACATATATCACCGGTATCGGCAACTCTTCGGCGCAGGCCATCTGCGAAGCGGTCGGCATCGATGCGGCCCGCCGGGTCAATGAATTGTCCGACGCAGAGGTGCTTGCCGTACGCGAGCACATCGACGCCAACTACACCGTCGAAGGGGATCTGCGCCGCGAAGTGCAGATGAACGTCAAGCGCCTGATGGACCTGGGCTGCTACCGTGGCCTGCGTCACCGTCGTAACCTGCCGGTCCGCGGTCAGCGCACCCACACCAATGCTCGTACCCGCAAAGGCCCCGCAAAGGCCATTGCCGGTAAGAAGAAGTAAGGGAGGGTCTGACAGATGGCACGTGACAAGACACGCACGAAACGTAAGGTCTCCAAGAACATCGCGGCAGGCGTTGCCCATGTGAATTCGTCCTTCAACAACACCAAGATCCTGATCTCGGATGTGCAGGGCAATGCGATCTCCTGGTCGTCTGCGGGCACCATGGGCTTCAAGGGCTCGCGGAAATCCACGCCCTATGCCGCGCAGATGGCTGCCGAGGATGCGGGTCGCAAGGCACAGGAGCACGGTGTGAAAACGCTGGAAGTTGAAGTCCAGGGTCCCGGATCCGGCCGTGAGAGCGCGCTGCGCGCTCTGGCCGCTGCGGGGTTCAACATCACATCGATCCGCGACGTGACGCCGATGGCGCACAACGGATGCCGCCCGCCAAAGCGTCGCCGCGTCTAACGCTTTTTACCTTTGCGGGGTTGCGTGTTTTCGCGCGGCCCCCATCCGCCTTTTAGAAACCTCGAGCGTCTGCACCTTTCGGACATGGGGCGCAGACAAGAATGGAGGGACGCATGATCCACAAGAATTGGGCTGAATTGATTAAGCCTCAGCAACTAGACGTCAAACCCGGCAACGATCCTGCCCGCCAGGCCACGGTGACCGCCGAGCCGCTGGAGCGCGGTTTTGGTCTGACCATGGGCAACGCGCTGCGCCGTGTGCTGATGTCTTCGCTGCAAGGCGGGGCAATCACCTCCGTGCAGATCGACAATGTGTTGCACGAGTTCTCATCCGTGGCTGGTGTGCGCGAAGACGTGACCGATATCATCCTGAACCTCAAGGGTGTGTCGATCCGCATGGAAGTCGAAGGACCTAAGCGGTTGTCGATCTCTGCCAAGGGACCAGGCGTTGTGACGGCAGGCGATATCTCTGAATCCGCCGGGATCGAGGTTCTGAACCGCGATCATGTGATCTGCCACCTTGATGACGGGGCGGACGTCTACATGGAACTGACTGTCAATCAGGGCAAAGGTTACGTCTCGGCTGAGAAGAACAAACCCGAAGATGCGCCTATTGGTCTGATTCCGATCGACGCGATCTATTCGCCGGTCAAGAAGGTCAGCTATGACGTACAACCGACCCGTGAAGGTCAGGTGCTCGATTATGACAAGCTGACCATGAAGGTCGAAACCGACGGCTCCATTACGCCGGATGACGCCGTGGCTTTTGCCGCACGCATCCTGCAGGATCAGTTGGGTATCTTCGTGAACTTCGACGAGCCCGAGTCCGCCTCTCGCGCGGATGAAGACGATGGTCTTGAGTTCAACCCGCTTCTGCTCAAGAAAGTGGACGAGCTGGAGCTCTCCGTGCGGTCTGCCAACTGTCTGAAAAACGACAATATTGTCTACATCGGCGATCTGATTCAGAAAACCGAAGCGGAGATGCTGCGCACGCCGAACTTTGGCCGCAAATCGCTCAACGAGATCAAGGAAGTGCTGTCGGGCATGGGTCTGCACCTCGGGATGGACGTGGAAGACTGGCCGCCAGACAACATCGAGGATCTGGCCAAGAAATTCGAAGACTCCTTCTAAGGGGGTCTTCAGACATGCCCGCACCTGGCGGGGACGATCCGGGCCTCACGGCCCCAAGGAGAGCCGGGTGACACGCATCACCCGGTCAGACAAAGCAAAACCGCCCGTAGAGGGCAACTTAGGAGAAGATAAATGCGTCACGCACGTGGATACCGCCGCCTGAACCGCACACATGAGCACCGCAAGGCGCTCTGGGCGAATATGGCGGGCTCGCTCATCGAGCATGAGCAGATCAAGACGACCCTTCCAAAAGCGAAGGAATTGCGCCCGATCATCGAGAAGATGATCACGCTCGCAAAACGTGGCGACTTGCATGCGCGCCGTCAGGCGGCATCGAAGCTGAAGCAGGATCAATATGTCGCCAAGCTCTTTGACGTGCTGGGTCCGCGCTACAAGGACCGCCAGGGCGGTTACGTGCGCGTGCTGAAGGCGGGCTTCCGCTATGGCGATATGGCTCCGATGGCGATCATCGAATTCGTCGATCGCGACCGCGATGCCAAAGGGGCCGCTGACAAGACGCGCCTGGCTGCGGAAGAAGAGGCCGGCGCAGAATAAGTCTGAGCGATCAGACCCGAAATTTGACCCCTCGCTGGAGATCGGCGGGGGGTTTTCTTTTGCGCCGCATGCCCCTTGGCACCACGAATTGCTGAAACCGGGTGACACTTGCAATCAAACCCCGTGCGCGGCATGTCAGGAGGCGCGACGCGTCGCAGGGGCCGGGAGAGCCGCAGGGATGACAGATCTTTTTGATGACATCGAAAAAGACGCGACACCAGGTGGTCATCGACCCTTGGCCGACAGGTTGCGCCCCAAGACCTTGCAGGAGGTGATCGGACAGGTGCAGGTTCTCGGCCCGGACGCGCCCTTGGGCACCATGCTGGCGTCGGGGACTTTGGGATCTTTGATCTTTTGGGGGCCGCCGGGGGTGGGCAAAACCACCATTGCGCGGCTCCTGGCGCAGGAAACCGACTTGCATTTCGTGCAGATCAGCGCGATCTTTACCGGGGTACCTGACCTGCGCAAGGTCTTTGAAGGCGCAAAAATCCGACGTCAGAACGGGCAGGGCACGTTGCTTTTCGTGGATGAAATCCACCGCTTCAACAAGGCCCAGCAGGATGGGTTTCTGCCACATATGGAAGATGGCACGATCCTTTTGGTGGGGGCGACCACCGAAAACCCGTCATTTGAACTGAACGCGGCGGTGTTGAGCAGGGCGCAGGTGCTGGTGTTGGAGCGGTTGCCGCTCAGCGATCTGGAGCGATTGGCGCAGCGGGCCGAGACCGAGTTGGGGCGACCCCTGCCGCTGGACGGGACTGCGCGGGAAGCCCTGCTTGAGATGGCGGATGGTGATGGTCGGGCGCTGCTCAACCTGATCGAGCAGGTGATGGCATGGACCATCGATGGCAAGCTGGATGCGACCGCCCTGGGCGCGCGGCTGATGAAGCGGGCGGCGCAATACGACAAATCGGGCGACGCGCATTACAACCTGATTTCGGCGCTGCATAAATCGGTGCGCGGGTCTGACCCGGATGCGGCTCTTTACTGGTTTGCCCGCATGCTGGAAGGGGGCGAAGACCCGCGTTATCTCGCCCGGCGCCTCACGCGCATGGCGGTCGAGGACATTGGCCTTGCCGATCCACAGGCGCAGGCCGTCTGCCTGCAAAGCTGGGAAACCTTCGAAAGGCTGGGCAGCCCGGAGGGCGAGTTGGCGCTGGCGCAGGCGGTGAGCTATCTGGCGCTCGCCCCGAAATCCAACGCAGCCTATGTCGCCTATAAGGCGGCCCGTGCGGCGGCAAAACAGACCGGGTCCGAACCGCCGCCCAAGCATATCCTGAATGCGCCCACGTCAATGATGAAAGAGCAGGGCTACGGCGCGGATTATGCCTATGACCATGATGCCGAAGACGGGTTTTCGGGCCAGAACTATTTCCCGGAGGGCATGGCGAGGGCCACGTTTTATCAGCCGGTAGAGCGCGGCTTCGAGCGGGACCTGAAAAAGCGGCTGGCGTATTTCACCCGCCTCAGGGCCAAGCGCGAAACTTGACATTGCCCGCCCGACGCGTGAGAGACCGCGCATGATGAAGTCATTGATCCTTGTGGCCTGCGGTGGGGCTCTGGGCGCGTCGCTGCGCTATCTGTGGAGTGCTTGGGTGTACCGCCTGACCGGCGGCCCGTCCGAGTTTCCGGTGGCGATCATGGGGGCCAATATCCTCGGTTCCTTCCTGATGGGGGCCTTTGTGGTTCTGGCCGCACAGCGTGGGCTGACGGACATGAGCCCCTTCGTGATGACCGGGCTTTTGGGCGGCTTTACGACCTTTTCCGCCTTCTCGCTCGAGACCGTGACCCTGATTGAGCGTGGCGAGCTCTGGCAGGCCGGGGCGTATATTGTGCTGTCGGTGGTGCTGTCCGTGTTGGGCTTGATGGCAGGTCTTTGGCTGATGAGAGGTGTTCTGATATGAGCCGCGTACAAATGGTGACGGTTGCCGTCGATGATGCCGACCAGCGCCTCGACCGCTGGTTCAAGCGGCAGTTTCCGCAGATCAGCCAGGGCCGGATCGATAAGATGTGCCGCAAGGGCGAAATCCGTGTCGACGGCGGCCGTGTAAAGGGGGCGACCCGGCTTGAGGCGGGCCAGCAGGTCAGGGTGCCGCCGCTGCCCGATACCCAAGCGCCCGCGCCAAGCGCCCGGCCCAAGGTGTCGGCGGCGGATGCCAGGCTTATCCAGTCCTGTGTGCTCTACCGCGACGATCATGTTATCGCGATCAACAAGCCTGCGGGGCTGCCGACGCAGGGCGGATCGGGTCAGACACGCCATGTGGACGGCTTGGCAGAAGCACTCAAGTTCGGATTTGAAGAAAAGCCGCGCCTTGTGCACCGGCTGGACAAGGACACATCAGGCGTCTTGCTGCTGGCGCGAACCCGCCTCGCGGCCAAGGCGCTGACAGCCTCGATGCGGCACAAGGAAACCCGCAAGATTTACTGGGCATTGGTGGCAGGTGTGCCCACCCCCTATCTGGGGGAGATCAGATACGCTCTGGTCAAGGCGGCAGGCCGGGGCAGCGGCGGCGAAGGCGAAAAGATGATCGCCATACCGCCGCGCGAGGTGGACGAGACGCCGGGCGCCAAACGTGCCCATACGCTTTACGCGACGCTCTTTCGCGTTGGATCGCGGGCCGCCTGGGTCGCGATGGAGCCCATCACGGGACGCACCCACCAGTTGCGCGCCCACATGGCCGAGATTGGTCATCCCATCATCGGGGACGGCAAATACGGCGGGTCCGGTCAGGAAAACCTCGGTGATGGTTGGGGCGCGCAACTGGGGGGGATCATTTCCAAGAAACTGCACCTGCATGCGCGGATGATGCGGTTTGAACATCCTGACACGCGCAAGGAAATCACCGTCACCGCGGAGCTGCCGGATCACATGTCGCAAAGCTGGGAGACCTTTGGCTGGACAGACGATCTGGCTGCCGAAGACCCGTTCGAGGTCCTGTGATGGGCGGGCCGCTCCGGTTGGTGATCTTTGACGTGGATGGCACGCTGGTGGACAGTCAGCGCGATATCGTGGCCGCCATGACCCGAGCGTTCGAGGGCGACGGTCTACAGGCTCCCGCAGCCTCTGACATCCTTGGGATCGTGGGGCTGTCGCTTCCCGTGGCGATGGAACGGCTGCTGCCCGATGCCCCGGCGACCCTGCGAACCCGCCTCGTGGAGGGCTATAAATCCGCCTATATCGGCATGCGCGCGGAAGTCGGCGCGGCACAATCCAGCCCGCTCTACCCCGGCGCGCGGGATATCCTGGAGGAATTGCATGCCGTACCGGATCTCCTGCTTGGTGTGGCCACGGGTAAATCCAAACGTGGCCTCGACAAGCTGATGGAAGCCCACAGGCTGGATCATTTCTTTTTTACGCAGCAGGTTGCGGATTTCCATCCCTCCAAACCGCATCCTTCCATGCTGTTGCAGGCGATGGCGGAAGCCGGGGTCGATGCGGGCGACACCGTGATGATCGGTGACACCAGTTTTGACATGGAGATGGCGGAGGCCGCCGGAGTGCATGCAGTCGGTGTGGACTGGGGCTATCACCCTGTCTCTGCCCTCGGTCAAGCGGCGCATGTCCTCGATGATTTTGCCGGGCTGCCGGGGGTGTTTGACAAGCTTTGGGGCAGCTAGACCATGAGTGAGTGGACTGCAAAAAGGTTCTGGACCGAGGTGAGCCTGCGCGATGAGCCTGCAGGATTTGGCATATCGCTTGACAGCCGCCCGATCAAAACACCGGCAAAGCAGCCGTTGATTGCACCGACACGGGCGTTTGCAGAGGCGATTGCCGCTGAATGGGAGTCGCAATCAGACAAGATCGATCCGGCCTCGATGCCCTTTACGCGTAGTGCAAATGCCGCGCTGGATAAGGTGGTGCGGCAACACAGGGAGGTTGCAGATATGCTCGCAGCTTATGGGGACAGCGATCTTTTGTGCTACCGGGCCGACCGTCCGCAGTCGCTGGTTGACAGGCAGGCGGCACAATGGAATCCGTTTCTGGAGTGGGGGGCAGAGGTGCTGGAGGCCCGCCTGGAACCACGCACCGGTGTCATGCATGTGCCACAGGCCGAGCCTGCTCTGGCAACACTCCGCGCCCGTGTTCACGCGATGTCACCCTTCGAGCTGGCGGGCTTTCATGATCTTGTCTCTCTGTCGGGTTCACTGATTCTCGGCTTTGCCGCAACCTTTGATTTACGGACCCCCAAAGCGATTTGGGATATTTCGCGACTGGATGAAATCTGGCAGGCTGAAGAGTGGGGGGCGGATGAAGACGCCGAAGCGGCCGCCCTGGTCAAGGAGCACGCATTCATTCACGCAAAGCAGGTGTTTGATCTATCACGGAATAGTGAGATGCCTTTGGTTTGAGCGTGCAGGCCTGCGGTGAAAAACTTGTACCGATTTTGGCAAACCTGCCCTTGACCTCAATGGGGTATTCCTAACAGTATTGGTGCCACTTGAGGCACGTAAGTGCTTTAACATTACTACCGGTTAGAAAATCCGGTCGAACCGCTTAAAAGCGGAAAATCAGGAAGAGGTAAAAAATGAAAAAATCAGTACTCCTCGGTGCGCTGACGATTGCTGGCCTATCGGCTGGTGCGGCGGCAGCCAGTACTTTGGAAGACGTAAAAGCACGCGGCACGCTGAACTGCGGTGTGGTAACAGGTCTGGTTGGCTTTGGTGCGCCGGACGCGAACGGCGAATGGGTTGGCTTCGACGTTTCTGTCTGCCGCGCTGTTGCAGCAGCGGTTCTCGGCGACGCGAACGCTGTGGAGTTCGTGCCGACCACGGGTAAGACCCGTTTTACGGCTCTGGCCTCCGGCGAGATCGACATGCTGGCGCGCAACACCACTTGGACGTTCTCGCGTGATGTGGACCTCAAGTTCACGTTCGTTGGGGTGAATTATTACGATGGCCAGGGCTTCCTTGTGCCAAAAGCGCTGGGCGTCTCTTCGGCCAAGGAACTGGATGGTGCGACTGTATGTATTCAGACCGGGACAACCACAGAGCTGAACCTTGCGGATTTCTTCCGGTCGAACAACATCAGCTACGAACCTGTGCCCGTTGAAACAAATGCGGAAGGTCAGCAACAATATCTCGCAGGGGCCTGCGATGTGTATACAACCGATGCGTCCGGTCTTGCCGCAACACGCGCTGCATTCGAAAATCCGAGCGATCACGTTCTGTTGCCTGAGATCATCTCTAAAGAGCCACTCGGCCCGCTTGTCCGTCATGGCGACGACGAATGGAGTGATGTCGTACGGTGGACGCTGAATGCGTTGATCACGGCTGAAGAACTGGGTGTCACATCCGCGAATGTCGCCTCTCTCGCGGCAGAGCCCAACCCGGAAACACCGGAGATCAACCGCCTGCTGGGCACCGAAGGCAACCTGGGCGAAATGCTTGGGCTTGATGCCGACTGGGCACAAAGAGCGATTGCCAGCCAGGGCAACTACGGCGAGATCTTTGCCAAGAACATCGGGGAAGAAACACCGATCGGTCTGGCGCGCGGTCTGAACGCACAATGGACAAACGGCGGTCTGATCTACTCGCCTCCGTTCCGCTAAGGACCACATCGCAAGGGCGCAGGGTACAACCTGCGCCCTTCGATCTTTGAACGACAAAACCATTTCCCGGCCCACAGAGTCGCTGAAGCGTCCGTTTAAACAAAGGCCGGAACCACGGGGAACACACTCATGACAGTAATGACGGACCCGCCACGGGGGTCGTTCCGGCTATCCATGCTGATAAACGACACGCGCTATCGGTCGATGACCTTTCAGGCGATAGCGCTTCTGATGCTCATTATCGCCATTGCCTATCTTGCCAATAACCTGCTGACGAACCTCGCCGCACAGGGTCTCAACATCGCTTATGACTTCCTGGGAGATCCTGCAGGCTATGACATTAACCAACGCCTGGTGGAGTACAACAGCCAGTCGAGCCACGCGCGGGCATCCCTTGTCGGTATCCTCAACACGCTGCTGGTGGCCTTTCTCGCCTGCATCACAGCCACGTTTTTTGGGGTGATTGCCGGTGTCCTGCGGCTGTCAAACAACTGGCTTGTCGCCAGGCTGATGTCCTTTTACGTCGAGATCTTCCGCAACATCCCCGTGCTGATCTGGATCATCATCATCTTCACGATCATGACTGCCGTGATGCCTGCGCCCCGCGCCTTTCGCGGGGATGAACCTGATGCCACAATGCTTCTTGGGGCCTTCGCCTTTACGAACCGGGGGGTCTATATTCCCGCGCCGATCTGGGGGCCGGGATCCATCGTCGTGGTGCTGACGTTCCTTGCGTCCGTTGTTGGTGTCATCGCCTACCGGCGCTATGCGACTAACCTGCTTTACGCGACGGGTAAGCTGCTGCCCACCGGCTGGCCCAGCCTTGCGATCTTCTTCCTGCCGACGATCTTGATGTTTTTCATCATGGGGCGTCCGATCAGCCTGGACTATCCGGAGCTGGGTGGATTTAACTTCAGAGGCGGTATCCAGATCGGGGCTCCGCTGATCGCTTTGTGGTTTGCCCTGTCCATCTATACCGGCGCCTTCATCGCAGAGAACGTGCGCGCCGGTATTCAGGCGGTTTCCAAAGGCCAGACAGAGGCGGCCTCGGCCCTTGGTCTGCGCCCCAACCGGGTCATGAATCTCGTCGTCCTGCCGCAGGCCCTGCGGGTCATCATCCCGCCACTGATTTCCCAATATCTCAACATCACCAAGAACTCTTCTTTGGCGATTGCCGTGGGCTATGCGGACATCACCGCGACGCTGGGGGGGATCACGCTGAACCAGACCGGCCGCGCAATCGAATGCGTGCTCCTGCTGATGCTGTTCTACCTCACCATCTCGCTGTCGATTTCCGCGGTGATGAATGTCTACAACAAATCCGTAGCCCTGAAGGAGCGCTGATCCATGTCAGATACACATGAACATTCCGTCTCTTTCGTGCGTACCGAAAGCATCGCTGAGCGGGACCCCCCCTATGCCGCATCCGGACCGGTCAAATGGATGCGCGACAACCTCTTTGCGACGCCTGCAAACAGCGTGCTCACACTCGTGTCGCTGTACTTCATCTATCTGATTCTGACCGCGACGCTGCCCTGGATTCTGAATGGGCTGTGGAACACCAGCAGTCTGGCAGAGTGCCGTCAGGTGCTTGATGGCGCTGTCGGCGCCTGTTTTTCTGTCCTGACCGAACGCTGGAACCAGCTTCTCTTTGGTTTTCAATACCCGAACGAGCTTTACTGGCGTCCGACGCTGGCGCTGGTTCTGTTCTTTGTCGCCGCAGCCCCGGTGCTGTTTTTCGACCTGCCGCGCAAGCTGCTGATCTTTACCGCGCTTTACCCGTTTATCGCTTACTATCTCATCTGGGGAGGGGCGCTGGCGGTGCCCTTTGTGGCGCTGGGAGGCTGCATCGCCGGTGGTTTTATCTACCAGCGTTTCGTGGCGGGCAGCTTCGCACTGGGTTTTTTCGGTGGTGTCGTTGCAGCCTTGGTTTTCTGGTACGTGGGCGGCATGCTGATCCCCGAAAACGCCAATGGTACGGCCATGATGACGGCGGTCCCGAGCCGGGATCTCGGGGGCTTCATGCTCAACATGATGCTGGGGGTCACCTGTGTGTCGCTGTCAATCCCATTGGGCATCGCCCTGGCGCTGGGGCGTCAGTCCAGCATGCCGCTCATCAAGTGGATCTGCGTCGTCTTCATCGAGTTCATTCGCGGGGTGCCGCTGATCACGCTGCTGTTCGTGGCGTCGGTGATGCTGGCCTATTTCTTCCCGCCGGAATCGCAGGTGGATCTTTTCCTGCGCGTGGTCATCATGATAACGATGTTCTCGGCGGCCTATATCGCCGAGGTGATCCGCGGTGGTCTGGCAGCCTTGCCCAAGGGGCAGTACGAGGCGGCCGACAGCCTGGGGCTCGATTACCCGCAGGCGATGCGGCTCATCATCCTGCCGCAGGCGCTCAAGATATCCATTCCGGGGATCGTGAACGTCGCCGTGGGTCTTTTCAAGGACACCACGCTGGTGTCGGTGATCTCGATGTTCGATCTCGTTGGCATGATCCGGGGTCCGATCCTCGCCTCGACCGAATGGAACGGCGTCTACTGGGAGCTGCTGGGCTTTGCGGCACTGCTTTTCTTTGTCGTCTGTTACGGCATCTCACAATACTCGCAATGGCTCGAGCGTCGTCTCGCAACCGATCATCGATAACATACCCTCAAGCCGCGAACGCGATAGGGTATAGGAAGGAGCCTGACCATGGCTGAACAAGCAACTCAAATGCAGATCTCGGACGAGATCGCGATCACCATCAACAAGATGAACAAGTGGTACGGGGCCTTTCACGTGCTGCGGGACATCGACCTGACCGTGAACCGGGGTGAGCGGATCGTGATCTGCGGGCCTTCGGGGTCAGGAAAATCCACGCTCATCCGCTGCATCAATGCGCTGGAAGAGCACCAGCAAGGCTCCATCGAGGTGGATGGCACGCTGTTGTCCTCGGACCTCAAGAATATCGACAAGGTCCGGTCGGAGGTTGGCATGTGCTTTCAGCACTTCAATCTGTTCCCGCATCTGACGATCCTTGAGAACTGCACGCTGGCGCCGATCTGGGTGCGCAAGACACCCAAGAAAGAAGCTGAAGAGACAGCGATGCATTTCCTGGAGAAGGTCAAGATCCCCGAGCAGGCCGACAAATATCCCGGTCAGCTGTCAGGCGGACAGCAGCAGCGGGTGGCGATTGCCCGGTCGCTCTGTATGCGCCCGCGTATCATGCTCTTTGACGAGCCGACCTCGGCGCTCGATCCGGAGATGATCGCAGAGGTGCTGGACACGATGATCCAGCTTGCCGAAGAGGGCATGACCATGCTCTGTGTAACCCATGAAATGGGATTTGCGCGCAAAGTGGCAAACCGCGTGATCTTTATGGATGAAGGCCAGATCGTGGAGCAGAACGAACCTGAGGCGTTTTTCAACAACCCGCAGTCCCCTCGGACCAAGCTGTTCCTGAGCCAGATCCTCGATCACTGAATACCGTTTCTTTTGACGTCAGGAGTCGCCCTTGCCGGGTGGCGCCTTTCTCGTTGACACGGTCAGGACTGCAGCTCGCGTGGGACAACGAAATCAACAACCCGGCCTTGGGCCCAGTCCACATCCATCCAGGTCGACGTGTCGAAATCACAGACCAGCGTCGCCCCCGTCGGGTAGTCGTGGAACCGGTCGTGAGCGGGGGGCTTATCCACCAGCCGGTTGGCCAGTTCGCAGATGCCCGGGTTATGACCAAGTATCAGAACGCAGGGTGTGGTTGCCCGGTTGAGCACTTCCAGGATGACCCGTGCCTCGGCAAGATAGAGTGTTCGTGTGAAAGAGGTCCGCGGTGCGGGTGTCAACGCCAGTCCCCGCAGCGTTTGCCTCGTGCGTTCGGCAGAAGAGCAGAGCACCTCCTCCGGCGCATGGTCGTTGTGTCGCAACCAGTTGCCCAAGACCTCGGCAGCACCGCGCCCGCGCTTGTTCAGAGGGCGGTCGTGATCTGTCAGACCAGTATGGCTCCAATCAGATTTGGCATGCCTCATCAGGATCAACCGGCGCATGGGATCAGCCTTTGAAAATAGTCATGTGATAGGCCGATTGCGCGACGGTGCGCGGATGGCGGGTCGACACCGGGCAGGCCCGCCTTGCCCGGCACCCTTCGGTCATGCAGTCCTGTCCCGCCTCTGTGTCGAGATAGCTTTTGCATGCGGGGACATCATAGTTTTTCCCGTCCAGCGCACCCACCGGGCAGGCGCTGCGACAGGGCTGCGCCGGGCATGTCAGACAGGGGTTGTCAGGAGGGGTAGGCAGGTCGATGTAGGTTTGCAGCGCGAGCGCCCCGCGAAAAGAAACAAAGAGCCCGGCGCTGTCGTGCACCAGCAACATGATCGGAGAGGCATGAATGCGTCCCGTCCGCTGAGCCCATGAAAAGAACGGCAAGAATGGCGGCCCTCCAAACGGATAGAGGGCCTGGGCCTGCAGGCTGTCCGCCCAAGCACCGATCACCCGCGTTGACCAGCGATCCATCGGGTCAGGCTGCCCGTCCTGCCATTCAGGCGTGGCGGTGAACGCGGGCCAAAAGCTCGGCTCAAACGGCCCCAGCAGAAGCAACGTTTTGCAGGCCTTTGGGGCTTGATCCTCCGGTCCGGGGTGGAAACCGCCGAGGATCGTCAGATGGCGCGCTTCGGCCTGGGTTTGCAATTCGGCATAGGTCACTTGCGCGAAAAGGGCAGGGCGAGCGACCACCCCAGTTTGCTTGGCCGGGTGTCCTGCCATTCGAGCCCGACCAGCATGTCGTCATGTCCGGCCTTTGGTTGCGCGATATAGGTACCGAACATCTTGTCCCAGATTGACAGCGAAAAGCCGTAGTTGCTGTCGTGCTCGTGGCGATGCACGGAATGATGGACCCGGTGCATGTCAGGGGTGACCAGAACCAGCCGGACGATGCGATCAAGCCATGCGGGCAGGGCAAGGTTCGAGTGGTTGAACATCGCCGTGCCATTCAGGATGATCTCAAACAAAACCACCGCGATGGCGGCGGGCCCCAAAAGATACACCAGCCCGATTTTCAGCAGCATCGACAGCGCGATCTCTACCGGGTGGAAGCGGATTGCCGTGGTCACATCCATATCCACATCCGCGTGGTGCACCCGGTGCAACCGCCAGAGCAGCGGCACCTTATGTGTCACAAGATGCTGGAGCCAGATCGCAAAATCCATGATGAGGACAACGATCACCACCTCGAGCCAGAGCGGTAGCGCAATCGCATTAAAAAGCCCCCAACCCTGCGCCTCTGCATCCAATGCGGCCCCCACGGCGAGCAGCGGCAAGGCAAAGGCCAACGCCCGAAGCGTAAGGGTGTTCACAACCGTCACGCTCCAGTTTGTCACCCAGCGGGTGCTGCGCGGCTGGCTGCGCGCCCGTCTCGGGGCCAGCGCTTCGAGCGTGGCCAAAAGCGCAAAGAGACCCAGGAACACGCCAAAACGGATGATCGTTTCATTTTCCATATCTGTAACCTAGACCAGCGCGCTGTCAGCACAAGCGGCAGCATGACACATCTACGTTAGTCTGCGCGGATGATCGATCCGGCCCCATGTTCGGTAAAAAGCTCCAGCAGGCAGGCATTTGGCGCGCGCCCGTCCAGGATCACGGCGGCCCGGACACCGCCCTCCAGCGCCTTGAGCGCTGTTTCGGTTTTGGGGATCATACCGCCTGCGATTGTCCCGTCAGCGGTCATATCGCGAATCTGCGCAGCGCTGAGTTCTGTGAGCACCTCCCCTGCGGCATTCTTCACCCCTGCGACATCCGTGAGCAACAGCAACCGGTCTGCCTTCAGCGCCGCAGCAACGGCCCCTGCGGCCGTGTCACCGTTGATGTTGAAAGTTTCACCGGCAGCGCCCGACCCCAAAGGGGCGATGACGGGGATGTATTCCTTTTCAGCCAGATCGCGCAGCAGACGTGGGTTGATCTTTTCCGGTGTGCCGACAAACCCAAGGTCCGGGTTCGTCTGCGTGCAGCGTATCAGCCCCGCATCTTTGCCGGAAATCCCGACGGCACATCCGCCCTGACCATTGATGGCCTGCACGATGCGCTTGTTGACCAGCCCGCTGAGCACCATCTCGACAACTTCCACGGTGGCGGGGTCTGTCACGCGTTTGCCATCTACGAACTCAGAGGTGATCTGCAGCTTGTCCAGCATCGCGTTGATCATGGGGCCACCGCCATGCACGATCACCGGATTGACACCAACCTGCCGCATCAACACGACATCGCGGGCAAATTCGTCCATCGTCTCATCGCTGCCCATGGCGTGGCCGCCCAGCTTTATCACAACGGTCGCATTTGCATAGCGTTGCAAAAACGGGAGCGCTTTGTTCAGGGTGCTTGCTGTCGAGATCCAGTCGCGGTTCATATCTTGGGTCTTCACTCGGGGGCCGGTGGGTTGGGGAAAGCAGGTCAAAGGGACCTGCGTTATTCAAGTGTCGCTATTATGGCGCGCAACGCCGCGATGCCCCAGCCCTTTTCGCTGGAGGTGACGACAAGTTCGGGAAAGGCGGCGGGGTGCTTGGACAGGGCCCCCCGCACTTGATCGAGAACCTTGGCGCGGTCGGTTTCCTTTACCTTATCCGCCTTGGTCAGAACAACCTGGAAGGTGACAGCGGCACTGTCGAGCAGGGCAAGGATCTCTTCATCCACCTTTTTCACGCCGTGGCGTGCATCGATCAGCACAAAGGCGCGGCGCAGGGTCTGGCGGCCGGAGAGATACTGTTTCAGCAGGCGTTGCCATTTTTCGACAACCGGCACCGGTGCATTGGCATAGCCATAGCCGGGCAAGTCCACGAGATAGTGATCGTCGCCTGCGGTGAAGTAATTGATCTCCTGCGTGCGGCCCGGCGTGTTGGACGCGCGCGCGAGGCCCTTGCGGCCTGTCAGCGCATTGATGAGGGATGATTTACCGACATTCGACCGCCCGGCGAAACACACCTCCAGCCGGCCGGCCGGCGGCAAGCCGGACATCGCCACGACGCCTTTGACAAACTCCGTCTCCCCGGCAAAGAGCAGACGGCCCTCTTCAAGCATCTCGGGGGCAGGGTCCTCAGCGATGGGAAAGGGCAGTTGCATCACAACAGTTCCACCCCATCGCCAAGACACACCGGGCCCCCGGTCTTGACCTCTGCCCGGACGGAGAAATCCTGATGTCCCCAGCTTTCCAGCACCGAAAGCGTGTCGGCATCGCGTTGGCCGGTTTCCGGGTTGGCCGTGGTGGCGAGACAGCGGTCCGTGCGTTCCCGCAGGGTCAGGACACATCCGCCAACGCGTACATCCCGGCCCATCCAGTCAAACTCCACCCAGGGCAGATCGCTGTCGAACCAGATGTTTCCCCGCCAGCGGTGGATCGACAGTTTACGCCGCATCTTTTCCTCAACCGCCCGGTGGGAGGCCATGTTGCAAAGTGTGACGGAGGGAAAATCACTGTCCGTGAACCCTCGTCCGGCCAGTTTGACAATCCTGTCCGGCAAGGCCCTGTTCTGAGGCACCAGTGGTGTCACCCACTGCAGAAACGCTTTGACATCCGTGTCGGGATCAAAGGTCAGATCGGCTTTCGCCGGATGGGAGAGCGTCAATTGCCCGGTTTCACTGTCATACCGGGATGATATTGCCATCAGCGCCGGTGCCTTGGAGACCCGGCTGAAATTCACGCAAGGTACCCAGATGGAGCCATCGGCGGTCGAGGCATCATGGGCCACGGCCCAAATCCGATCAAACGGCATCGCCTCGCCTGCAATCAGGTCGACCTGCTCCAATGCTTCCCGCCCGTGACTCTTGAGCGGATAGCGCAGGATCCGGGTGACGCGTGTCATTTTGCGTCCGGCTTTGACTTTTTCGAGAAGCTGCCGAGGATATTGCCGAACACATCCGGTTTATACCCCTGGCTGCGCATGATCATATACTGCTGCATGAAAGTGATCGTGTTGTTGGCAATCCAGTATACGACAAGCCCGCTGGCAAATCCGCCGAGCATGAACATGAACACCCACGGCATCCAGGCAAAGATCATTTGCTGGGTCGGATCAGTAGGGGCGGGGTTCAGTTTCTGCTGGAGCCACATGGAAATGCCCAAGAGCAGTGGCAAAATCCCGATAAAGATCAGCGCCATGATCGAGCCCGGTTCGGGGCTATCGAAGGGCAGCAGACCAAACAGGTTGATGAAGGAGGTCGGATCAGGCGCGCTGAGGTCCTGGAACGGACCAAAGAACGGCGCATGACGCAATTCGATTGTGACAAAGATCACCTTGTAGAGCGAAAAGAAGATCGGAATCTGTAATAGGATCGGCAGGCAGCCTGCCGCTGGGTTGACCTTTTCCCGCTTGTAAAGCTCCATCATCCCTTGTTGCAGTTTCTGACGGTCGTCGCCGGCCTCTTCCTTGAGCTTTTCCATTTGCGGCTGAAGCTCTTTCATTTTTGCCATCGAGACGTATGACTTGAAGGCCAACGGCAGCAGGATGGCTTTGATGATCAACGTCAGGCCAATGATCGCCCATCCCATGTTGCCAATAATCTGGTTGAGGTAATGCAGCAGCCAGAAGATCGGCTTGGTCAGGAAGAAGAACCAGCCCCAGTCGATGCTGTCGATGAAGCGGTCCACGCCACCAGACTGATAGTTGCGGATCGTTTCCCATTCTTTGGCCCCTGCAAAAAGCTGTGTCGTGGCGGTGATGGTTGTCCCCGGCGCAACTGTTTGCGCAGGCAGCACTGTTTCTGCTTGGTAGATGTCGCGGCGTTCGTCGTATTTCGCAACGGATTTGAACGCGCTGCCGGGGGCCGGGATCAGCGTCGACATCCAGAAATGATCTGTGAACCCGATCCAGCCGTTCTGTTCGACTTGGGTCACCTCTGCGCGGGCGCCCTCGCGTTCGGAAAAGACAAAGTCGGGCATGTCATCCCAATTCGTTTCCGTCAGTTCGCCATCTGCCATTGCGACCACACCTTCATGCAGGATGAAGAAGTTCTTGAGGTCTGTGGGTTCGCCGTGGCGGGCCAGAATGCCGTAAGGCGCCATGCTCACCGTTGCATTCGACGTGTTGGCCACCGATTGAGTGATTGAGAACATGTAGTTCTCGTCGATTTCGATCTGCCGCGTAAAGGACAGGCCTGCACCGTTGTCCCAGGAAAGGGTTATGGGCGCGCCGACACCGAGAACGCTGCCGTTGGTCAATGACCATTCGGTGTTCGGGCCGGGGACAGCCGTTGGGTCGACGCCTGCCCCGGCGGCCCAGCCGTAAAGCGCGTAATAGGCTTCGGGACTTCCGACAGGTGAAAGCATTGTTACGATTTCGGCGTCTTCCTCTTGTGTTTCGCGGTACCCCTTAAGGGACAGATCATCAATCCGGCCGCCCAGCAAAGAGATAGAGCCGCTCACGCGGTCAGTGGAAATTTCGACGCGCGGTGCGGCCTCCAGCGCGGCTTCACGGGTATTGGTATCTGTGGTGACTGCATCCGGTACATCAGACGTCACCGAAGGCAGGCTACCGGTGGTCGCGCCCGGTGTCAGCTCAGCGGAGCTGTCTGTATCCAGTTGGACTTCAGGTTCAGGCGGTGGAAAAAGAACAAACCACACCAAGATGACGATGAAGCTGAGTGCTGTTGCAAGAATAAGGTTCTTGTTCTGATCGTCCATCGGGACAGCCACCTGATCTGTTGATTATCAGCGTGGTTCAACAGAGTGTGGCGCCAAAGGTCAAGTGGAATCGGGGTTTTCAGGCGTTTCTGCTTCCCTTGGTCGCTTTTGTCCGATCGCGTTCATGTCGGAGCGTTTTCAAGCGGTTTCCTTCAAGCCTGGACGACACCGTTCAGGAGAACTTGTTACCCAGTATGCGAGGAGTAGCCTGCAGTTTTGCGTTGTGCTTGGTGATCCAATCGAGCGTCTGATCGAAAGGCATTGGTTTGCCAATGCCGAACCCTTGAACATGGTCGCAACCGAGCTGTGCCAGCAGAGCATGCTCTCCAACGCTTTCCACACCTTCTGCAAGTGTTTCTACCTGCAGGCGTTCCGCCATCGTCAGAATGGCGCTGATCATCTTTTGTTGTTCTGGATCCCGATCTGATTTGATGACAAAAGAGCGATCAATCTTGATCCGGCTGACGGCAAATCGGCGGATAGACGAAATTGATGCATGTCCGGTGCCAAAGTCGTCAAGGTCGATCCTGCATCCCAGTTTTCCCAACCCGTTGATATTTCTTGTGATCGTATCATCCGGCGCCCCCGCAACAACGGTTTCCAGCACTTCTACGGCAAGGCGGTCCGGCGACAGCGAAAAGCGGTCAAGTTCCCATTTTACTTTGTCGACAAGACGTGGGTTGCTCAATTCTGGCCCCGCAAAATTCACGCCCACCTGCGGGACTGATACGCCGGCGCTATCCCAGGCCTTCAGGGCGGTGAAGGCATGATACATCATCACCTCCGCGAGGCGTTCCAGCATCCCGGCCTGTTCAATGGCGGGCAGGAATGCACTCGGTGAGACCATACCGCGGTTGGGGTGGTTCCAGCGTGCCAGTGCCTCAAACCCGGTAACGAGACCTGTATCCGTCGATATCTGCGGTTGGAACCAAGGCTGAATCTGGCCTTTCTCAAGCGCTGTCGCAACCTCTTCACGCAACTCAGCGCGCGTTTCTGACTTGCGTCGCATTTCATCAGAATAGGCGCGGATCGCATTTGGGCCGTTGTGTTGCGCCTCCCGCAGGGCATGACCTGCGGCGTCCATCCAAGCCTCGCCGTTTTTCGTGATCATGCGCGTTTGCTGGCAAAACCCTACACAACTGGTGACATAGACAGAGATACCATCGATGGCGATTGGTTCTTCCAGGGCGGCCTGCATCCGACCGGCGAGTTGAATGCACAACTCAAGGTCCAATTGTCTGATTGGGGAAAGGCAAATTGAAAACCGAAAGTCGCCGGTTTGTGCCACAGCATCCCCATCGCGCATGACAGCAACCAGCCGTTCGCCAGTCACCGCCACAACACGATCCGCAGCGGCCTGACCATGTTGTTCAATCAGGTCGGCGTGATGGTCGATCTCTATCTGAAAGGCAACAGACTTCAATCCACTTTCGCGCGCGTCCTTGAACACCTCCTGTACGATTTCCTTGAACCCATCGCGCTGCATCATCCCAATCACGGCATCGCGGGAAATCGCTTTCATCGGGCGCGGCCCGCCTGCACCCAGTAGGAGATAAAGACCGGGAAAGACAAGCGCAGTGGCGACAAGAGCGGTCTGGCCCCAAGCCAAGTAAAACCCAAGACAAATGGCGGGTATCAGGGCCAGGCACATCGGGCTTTTCAGGCAGGCTACCGCGAAGATCCGTGATCTGATCCAGCCCTCAGCCATTTTCTTAAACATCACGGTTCCCTCGTAAGCACATCGCTGGCAGAAACTACCACGCAAAAACTAGTCTCTAAGAGGTGATGTCTCGGTTAACGGCCAGAAGATTTCTTGCTCTGACTTAGATAAAACTTGAACTATTTGAGCGACAGAGCCGCAAAATCGAAAAGCTTGGGGTCCAGAAGATGCGAGGGCCGTGCGTTTGTTAAGGCCCGGAACATAACCTGTCTGCGACCGGGGCTGTTTTTCTCCCAGGCGTCCAGGATCGCCTTGACTTGCTGACGTTGTAACCCGTCCTGACTGCCGCAGAGATCGCAGGGAATGATGGGATACTCCATTGCTTGCGCAAACTTTTCGCAATCAATCTCAGCGACATGTGCCAAGGGACGGTACAAAAACAAATCCCCCTCTTCATTGACCAGCTTAGGTGGCATCGTGGACAGCCGACCGCCATGAAACAGATTCATGAAAAAAGTTTCCAGAATGTCATCACGGTGATGGCCCAGCACCACCGCAGAGCAGCCTTCCTCGCGGGCGATGCGGTAGAGATGTCCGCGCCGCAGACGTGAGCAGAGCGCGCAAAAAGTCCGCCCCTGCGGGATCTTATCCATGACGATTGAATAGGTGTCCTGATATTCGATCCGGTGCGGGACCTGCATCTTCTGCAGAAACGCCGGCAGCACTTTTCCGGGAAAACCGGGTTGACCCTGGTCCAGATTGCACGCCAGCAGATCGACGGGGAGCAACCCGCGCCATTTCAATTCGTACAAAACCGCCAGCAGGGTGTAGCTGTCTTTGCCCCCCGACAGACACACCAGCCAGCGTGCGTCCCTTTCGATCATGCCGTAGTGCTCAATGGCTTCGCGCACTGATCGCACGATGCGTTTGCGCAGCTTGCGAAACTCGGTTGTTTTTGGCGCACCGGAAAAGAGCGGGTGAATGTCGTCGTTGGAATCCAGCATGATCGGGTCCTGCGATAGAGTTGCCTCTCTATAGTCCCAGATGATGTGAACCAAAAGCCCGATGCCCGCGTATCTTTCCCAAAAAGGGAATTGAAGGACATGCGTTTCGTGGTGGCGGTTTTGGTGGGGTTTGTTCTGGCGGGATGCGTTGGCAAACCGTCGCTTGACGACCCAAAGTTGTCTGATCGCGAATTCAATCTGGAGGAGTTCTTTGAAGGGCAGATTGTCGCCACCGGTCAGTTCCAAGATGTATTTGGCACGGTCAGGCGTCGGTTTGATGTGGTGATCGAGGGGACCTGGGACGGCGAGACGTTGCGGTTGGTCGAGGATTTTTCTTATGCGGACGGGACATTCGAGCAACGCATCTGGACGTTGCAGAAAACAGGGCCGCAAAGCTGGCGCGGAACGGCCCCTGGTGTGATCGGTGAGGCTGAGGGTGTTGAGGACGGGGATAGTTTCAACTGGAAATACCAGATTGATTTGCCGGTACCCGATGGCACGTTGCGCGTCCGTTTCGACGACTGGATGTGGCAGTTGAACGACACGCAGGTGTTGAACCGTGCCTATATGAAAAAGTTCGGTGTCGATATCGGTGAAGTCATCATTCTGTTTGACAAGAAGTCCTGATCGCCGAACTAGACCCTAGTCTGGAGGGAGCCGGTCGGGCACCGGGTCATACCCGCTGTTGCCCCATGGATGACATCGGCAGAGACGACGGACCGTGAGCCATCCGCCGCGCCACGCCCCATGCTTTTCCAGCGCTTCCAGCGCATAGACACTGCAGGTCGGCTGGTAGCGGCAATTATGTCCGACCCAGGGGCTGAAGAGCACACGGTAGAGGCGGACGGGCAGGGCCAGCAGGTGGGCCAGAGGCGTCATTGGGTCCGATCATGGAGTTTTGCGAGCGACCGTATCAGGTCAGCGCGCAGATCACAAAAAGCGCGAGAGGCCGTGACCTTTGCACGACCGATCAGCACATAGTCCATGCCCTCGCGCCCATGTTCTGGCAGCACCAGCCGGGCGATTTCGCGCAGACGGCGTTTTGCCCGATTGCGCGCGACCGCGTTGCCAACCTTCTTTGAGCAGGTAACGCC
The DNA here is from genome assembly GCF_020622345.1 of Roseobacter weihaiensis. Lineage (GTDB taxonomy): Bacteria > Pseudomonadota > Alphaproteobacteria > Rhodobacterales > Rhodobacteraceae > Roseobacter > Roseobacter weihaiensis. The sequence goes on from NZ_JACNMO010000029.1 coordinate 41,753, forward strand.
GATGCGAATGCCCTCTGCCTCGCCAGCAGACCGCGCCCGCATTTGCAGAACGAAACCGGGTGTTACAACGCGCGGCGCGCGGGCGGCGCGCAAAAAGTCGACGCGTTTGGTAAGCGTGCTTAAACACAAAGAAGCCGCAGCAGGCGGGGTCCCGTCGGCAGCGGTGCCGTTGGGAAGAGCTTGCGGCGGCGTCATGTCTGGCAGACCACGGGGGGTCAGCTTACGCGCTGAGGGATTTCCGGCCCTGCGCGCGGCGTGCATTGATGATCTTGCGGCCCGCTTTTGTGGCCATGCGCGCGCGGAAACCGTGACGCCGCTTGCGCACGAGGTTCGAGGGTTGATAGGTGCGTTTCATCGCTCCGTCTCCATACTGGGCTTCGGACAAAGGCGGAATCGGCCGATGTCCGGTCATATTCGAAGCCCGTGCTCTAAAGCGCATCCCGCCGCAAGTCAAACCCCCTTGGGCCGCAAAATGCACTGTTTTGCAATATTTGCCGCATAATCTCCCGGTGGATGTTTCAGGAACCGCCCGGACATAGGGTAAAAGCCAGCCTTTGCGTCACAGGCGTTCAAGGGCGCGTGATCCCCCTATCGCGCGCACCGCGCAGCCGTCATGTAATGTGTCAATTGCAACCCCTGCCCGGAAAGGCGACAGTGATGTCAGACATGACCCAAACCGAAAAACCAGGCTGGATGCGCCGGCTGCCTCTTTTTGTCATTCTGGCGGTCGCGGCCATCGGGGCCTTCGCGCTCAAGGATTACTTTACCTTTGAAGCCTTGCGCGACAATCGCGAAACCCTGATTTCCTTACGTGACAACAATCTGATCTTGGCAGTGTCGGTTTTTGTCCTGGCCTATATCGTGATCGTTGCGTTTTCCCTGCCGGGCGCGCTGATTGCAACGCTCACGGGGGGGTTCTTGTTCGGAACCCTCGGGGGCTCGCTGCTCAGCGTGACAGCGGCCACCATCGGGGCCACGGTGATCTTTCTCGCCGCGCGTCACGGGTTCGGCGAACGGTTGAAGGAGCGGATGGATGCCTCTGCCGGGACCGTCGGCAAGATCAAAAAGGGGATCGATGAAAACCAGTGGTCGATGCTGTTTTTCATGCGGCTCGTGCCTGTTGTCCCGTTCTTTGTCGCGAACCTTGTGCCCGCGTTCCTTGCGGTGCCTGTGTACCGCTATGTGGTCTCAACCTTCCTCGGGATCATTCCCGGCTCGCTTGTCTATTCTTCGGTCGGGGCGGGCCTGGGGGAGGTTTTCGCCCGCGGTGAGACGCCGAACCTTGGCCTGATCTTTGAACCTCACATCCTGCTGCCGATCCTGGGGCTGAGCCTGCTGTCGGTGATGCCGGTCCTCGTCAAAGCCATCACCGGCAAGAAAGACCTGTAACATGAAACGTTTGAAAACAGATGTCCTGATCCTTGGTGCGGGATCGGGCGGATTATCGGTGGCCGCAGGCGCGGCACAGATGGGGGCGGATGTGGTCCTACTTGAAGGCCACAAAATGGGCGGTGACTGTCTGAACTACGGCTGCGTTCCCTCCAAGGCGCTGATTGCAAGTGGCAAGGCGGCCTACGCCCAACAGCATGCCGGTCAATACGGCGTGGCGGATGCGCCCGGTGCCGCGGATTACGCCGCCGCCAAGGATCACGTGCAGGAGGTGATTGCCCAGATTGCACCCGTTGACAGTCAGGAACGCTTCGAGGGTTTTGGCGTCACGGTGATCCGGGAATTCGGTCACTTTATCTCTCCGACCGAAGTGCAGGCTGGCAAGACCGTCATCACCGCCCGACGGATCGTGATCGCCACGGGCTCCTCGCCGCTTGTCCCGCCGATCCCCGGTCTCGATCAAGTCCCGTTCGAGACCAACGAGACACTGTTCGAACTGCGCGAAAAACCCGACCACCTGCTGATCGTCGGCGGCGGACCCATCGGGATGGAGATGGCGCAGGCGCATATTCGCCTCGGCTCCAAGGTGACGGTGATCGAAGGCGCCAAGGCGCTTGGCAAGGATGACCCGGAACTGGCCACAGTGGTGCTGGACAGCCTGCGCGACGAAGGCGTTGTCATCGAGGAAGATGCCAAGGCCGCCGAGATCAAGGGCAAAGCGGGCGCGATCGAAGTGCTGACCGAGGACGGCCGGTCGATCAAGGGCTCGCATCTGCTGATGGCGGTGGGGCGCAAGGCCAATATCGACAAGCTGGGGTTGGCGGCCGCAGGCGTCAAGACTAGGGGCAACGGGATCGAGGTGGATGCGGGCCTGCGGACAACCAATCGCAAGGTCTATGCCATCGGTGACGTCGCGGGGGGCCTGCAGTTCACCCATGTGGCGGGCTACCACGCCGGGGTGATTATCCGCTCCATGCTCTTTGGTCTGCCTTCCAAAGCCAGGACAGCCCATATTCCCTGGGCCACTTATACCGATCCGGAGCTGGCGCAGGTCGGCCTCACCGAGGCGCAGGCCAGGAAAGAGCATGGCATAAATCTGGAGGTTGTGCGCTTTCATTACGAACACAACGACCGCGCCATTGCCGAGCGCAAGACCAAGGGCTTCATCAAGGTGATGGTCTACAAAGGGCGGCCTGTCGGCGCGTCGATTGTCGGCTATCAGGCGGGTGAGCTTATCAACCTCTGGGCGCTGGCGCTGGCCAACAGAATGAAGATGAGCCAGATCGCCGCCATGGTCGCCCCTTACCCGACGATCGGAGAGGTTAACAAGCGCGCGGCAGGGGCCTATTTCAGCCCGCGGCTTTTTGAAAATCCGACCGTGAAAAGAGTTGTAGGGCTTGTCCAGCGCTTTGTCCCGTGAAACGCTGAGACATGTTTAATTCGCTTTCAGGTCGGCTGCTTATCCTGACAACCATCTTCGTGATGATTGCAGAGGTGCTGATCTTTGTGCCCTCCATCGCGCGGTTCCGCGAAGACTATCTGACCAACCGGCTGGAGCGGGCGCAGATTGCCTCGCTGGCGCTGCTGGCGGACGATATGATCGACAGCGACCTTGAAAACGAGCTGCTGGAGAACGCAGGCGTCTTCAACGTGGTTCTGCGACGCGACCAGGTCCGGCAACTTATGCTATCGTCCGAAATGCCGCAGCCTATCGCCGCGACCTATGACATGCGGGAGAACAACGCGGTCGTGCTTATTCGGGATGCGCTCAGCCGTCTTGTCTCGCCACAAAACGAGGTGATCCGGGTGATGGGTGCGCCAGTGCGTGACGCTGGATTGCTGATCGAGATCACCATGGAGACCGCCCCCTTGAGGATGGCGATGATCGACTATGGCATTCGCATTCTGATCCTGTCGGCGGTCATCTCGATCATCACGGCGGTGTTGCTGTTCATCGCGATCCGCGCCTTGTTGCTGAAGCCGATCAAGCGGGTGGTGGGGCACATGCAGAACTACGCCGCCGCCCCAGAGGACGCGCGCCGCATCATCACCCCGACGGCCAGTGTCACGGAGTTGCGCGAGGCCGAGGATGCGTTGCAAAAGCTTGAAACGGATCTGACGCAGGCGCTGCGGCAAAAGGATCGCCTGGCACAGCTTGGCAGTGCGGTCAGCAAGATCAGCCATGACTTGCGCAACATTCTGACCTCGGCGCAGCTGTTCACGGACCGGATCGAGATGAGCGAGGACCCCACCGTCAAGCGGATGGCCCCCAAGCTTGTCGGTTCCATCACCCGGGCGGTGCATCTTTGCGAAAGCACACTGGCGTTCGGCAAGGCCGAAGAACCGAGCCCCACGTTGACCATGGTGCAGTTGCGGGATCTTGCGGATGAGGTCATCGAGGGCGAGATTTTGGCGATTGGTGATTTCGAACTCGATATCAGTTGTGATGTGCCCTTGATGATGGCCGTGCGCGCCGACCCGGAACAGCTCTACCGCGTGATTGCCAATCTGGTGCGCAATGCCCGGCAGGCGATTGTGGCGACCGGACAACCCGGCGAGATTTGCCTGGCAGCTTTTGAAGATGAAGACGCGTGGTGGATCAGTATCAGCGACACTGGTCCTGGATTGCCACTGAAGGCGCGCGAGTTTTTGTTCACGCCGTTTCAGGGCGGGGCGCGAAAGGGGGGCTCTGGATTAGGGCTCGCGATCTCGGCCGAGCTGATCCGCGGGCATGGCGGAACGCTGGAACTGACGGAAACCGGCGACAACGGGACACGATTTACGATCTGCTTGCCCAAGGGCGATGGTACAATGCCCGCCCGGACAGGCGCTGCGGTCGCATAGGGCGCCTGTAGGGGGCATGCCGTCGCGATCCAGGACAGGCTGGCTGAGAGCCGTTTTCCTATTTCCCCGATAAATTCGCGTCTTTAGGCTTGCATAAGAAGCCTCTCAGCACTAAACCCCGGCGCAGTGGACCGATAGCTCAGCTGGATAGAGTACTTGACTACGAATCAAGGGGTCGGGGGTTCGAATCCTCCTCGGTCCGCCACTTAATCTCTGTCGAACGTCAGATGACTTTGACCTTTGCGTCATAAACTGACCTGATCCGCTGCCACGGCCCATTTGGGTTGTTTCGTTTGATCCCGTTTCCCAGCCGGAAAATCGGGGGCGATTTGAAGGTCAGACGGCGCAGCCGCCTGTTCCTGCAAATCTGCCACGTGGCGAACGCGGAAGGGGGCGAGACAGGACAAATCGACGAGGTTGGTGCGGCCCGCAGCGGAGCGAGGACACGGCCTTGTCTATTTGTCTTGTCCGAGGGGGAGGGCGGCGCCCTCACCCTGACGGCGCAGGGCGTTTGGCTTGCCCAAATCCCCTAAGCCAAAGAAAGAGAAGCGACGCGGGACTGGCCGCGTCTCAGTTCAGTGATCGGTGACGGATGAAGAGCCATCGTTGATGCGTCGCCCGACGACGGCGTCGGGAGAGCCCAATGACAGTGATGCGCAGATAGCGCCCTTTGCAAAGTCGCGGCATCTGCCAGTCGGATGGCATTCCAATGCTGCACGAGCAACGAATGGAGCAGACCTTCGCCGCAGGTGCAGCCACCAAACGTCCCCGAACTGGAAGTCGGCGGGACTCTGCTGCCCTGCGTGGGCTAAGCTCGAAGGTCTGCTATCCATCGGGAGGTCGGTTCGGCGAAGTCAATGAATCGTGGTTGCCAGCAAACGGCAGACTGCAGTTTCCGCGCCGACATTTGCTGATCGAGGGTCGGGCCTTTCGCCCACGTCCCGTTCTCTTTCACAGCCTCATCCACGGTCCGGATCACAGGTTCTGTTGGAGACCCGAAGGCTTCGGAGATGACGGAAGTGATCCTGCCAACGGTGACACCTTCTTCAGCAACCGCATTGAAGTACCCCACAAGGTCAGAGCGTTCCACGAGGTCGCAATAGGCTCGGGCTAAATCTGAGCTTTCGATGAGGGGCCAGCGCGTCGCCAGACTCCCCCAGATTTCAATTCTTTGACCGGTCTTCGCAGCGGACAAGAAGCGAAAGAACACTCCACCGTCTCGCGTGTCATATACCATCGCCGGATGGACAATCGCCGTGCGCAGTTGAGGCGCGTCGAGGAGCATCTGGGCATGCGTAACCATCCAAGAAAACGCGGGAAGAGGGTTAAATGGTCGGTCTTCCATTGCGATCTCGTCGCCAGTTTCACCGTAGAGCCAGCATCCCCCAGTATAGATTAGGCGGGTCGGGGCGCTCCGAGTTTCTGCCGCCTGCGCCAAGGCTTTCATCGCTTTGGCGTCCACATCGCCCATATCTTCACCAAACGTCGCAGCAGCCTGAATGATCGCGTCGGATGAGACAGCCACATCTGCCCAGCTATTAGGTTCTGTAAGGTTGCCTCTGAAAGGCGTCGCGCCAGCGGACATGAGTAGTTTGTCGGACTTTTCCGAGCGGCTTAAAGCCAAAACTTGATGGTTTCGGCTTACCAGTTCCGCAACGACAGCCGTTCCGATTGTACCTGTACCACCCAATATGAATACTTGCACCAATTGTCCTCCAACTCGAGACAAATCGAACGTTTACAACCTCAACCTAGGTTGAGATCAAGCACTAATTTTACAGAAACGGACCTTCGCGCGCGCCGCAGCATTCGGAGGTTTGGGCTCACTGCCGCCTTGCGGCGGTGCAGTAGCGGTGTTGCGGCGAAACCCGTGGAAGAGATCCCCGCCTGATGACACAGCCAGCCCAAACTCGACATTCATGCAAGGCTAAGCGAAGACTATGCTGCACGAGCGAAAGACTTCCCGGAAGCGGACCTTCGATTCTGTTCTACTGGCCAGCGTGACGCTGCGTCGCGTCAAAACGGGAGCGAAGCGCAGATAGAGAACTTTGCAAACTCGGACGGTTGACGCAACGAGCCATGGTTTTGTGCTGCGGCGCAGCCCGCCGTTCCTGCCGTTCGCTGCGACTGCGAGGCTCTGGAACCGGTAAACTTACACAGTGCGGGACATTGCTGCCGTTCGGTGCTTAATGTAAATCTACTCCATGACACTTGAAGAACAGATTCACAGGTCAGCTGTTGAACTTGCTGAACAGCGTTATCCGACTGGATGGGCTGGCGCAGCAGCGATTAGGCTAGAAAGCGGCGAAATTGTAACAAGTGTTGCGCCGGATACTGATTTAGATGCGTTGTCACTCTGTATGGAAGTCGGCGGCATGCTTGAAGCGCACAAGCAAAACAAGGCTGTTACGCACAGTCTTTGTGTATTTAGAGATGATGAGAAAGCGGCATTCAAGTTTCTGACACCGTGCGGGATTTGCCAAGAAAGACTACGCTATTGGGGGCGTGATGTATTGGTCGCTGTTACAAACATGAACAATGAACTTGTTTTCAAGCGGCTTGGAGAATTGCAGGAATTCCATTGGTCGATGGCCTACGAGAAACCAACTTGAGTAGTCTGCACTATTGGGCTCACTGCCGACTTGCGGCGGTGCGGCAACAGGATTGCAGCGGAACCGCGAGCCATGGCTGCCGCCAGATGACGCCAGCCGATAGTGATGTAAATCGCTTTTTAAAAGTATGTTGTTGTTCCAGTCGCCACCTGATGCAGCGGTTTCATCTCCGTCAGCACATATTGCAGATGGACTATCAGTCCTCAAGAAAATCGTGAACTCGACCGAGTGTTCCAACAAGTCCATCGAAAAAACCCGGAGCGGTGACGTTTACAAGACCCTCTGGTTCTGCCACGTCGCCCTCTTCAAAATAATGCTCACCCGGCTGCTTAATGTTAAATGGCAGATCGGTAGCGTTGCATAACTCTTCGTAGCTCCCTCCGCACCCATGTTTCAGCACATTTACCGCCAAGTAATAGTGCCAGATATCGTCCGCGAGTTCTGATTGACCTGAGCCCACCAGATGTTTCTTCAACTTTTTGAAAAACGAGCCGTTCTGAAAATGGTGCTTCATCCTCGCTTCGAAGAGAGAGAACACACCGACAGCAGCGATCTCTACCTGAACCGTTGCCATTCGTAGACCGTTAATAAAAACGGTTTGCCCGCCTTGTTTATCCATTAACTCGAGCAATTCAGAAACATGCTCGTCGAACCGTCGTGCTGATACCGCTGCCGCTGAGAGTAGCAACGGCACACCATCTATCGCTCCCATCGATTTTCTCCTGTAGTTTGCGGTGCTGAGACCATTGTCAATCTTGGAAAATACTCAAACACGAAAGGGCTCGAAATCGCCGTTAGGTGCTCATAGCCTGAAGGTTCGCTTTCAGGAATAGCCAGACTTTGCAAAGATCGCTTACTGCGTATGATTGCCCCTCGTGTAAAGCGCAGCATCAGCAAAGGCTGCGGCGTGCCGTTGAATGGCTGCTTCCGGGAAAATAACTTAAACTCTTCGCACACGCAGCGGAGCGGGATTTGCACCCTATACGAATGTCGGCTTTGGGCTCAAAACCGTCATTCTCTGCCTAAACGACGAATGGCCACTTTATAGGCTGGGTCAGAAATGCTTGACGTTTGGGTCAGAATTGCGTGACATAGTTCGTCTGTTTCCTCAGGCTTTCGAGATCAATTGAGTCAAAGATTTGTGACGTTCCACAATCTCTGTAAGGCGACACATAGTTCTTCCTTTTGCGACAGAACCTTTCCTTTGCCGACGCATAGCTTTGCTTTTGATGAGTAGGGGCTGGCGGGTCAGACTTCCCCTCTCAAAACAGGTTTTGAGCGAAGCCCTTCAGGGCGCTCGTCTCTAAAACCTGCTCCCGGCGAGGGTAGGGGGGTAGCAAGTGCAACTCAATTCGATAGGGTAGGTGCGGCCCGCAGGCAGAGCCGAGGACACGGCCCTGTCTAATTGAGTTGCAGGCGCGTGGGGACGAAGTCCCCTAGCCCTTCACTAATAAAAAGGCGGGCGTATTTCGTTGAAAAACTCGCCCTTGATCGGCGGGTAAGTCGCTGATTGAATTCTGTTAACGAGCGGGAGAATTGGCGATGATGGGACCTAGGCAGGAAGCTCAGGCGGCGCTGTTTTACGAGTTCTCGCTCGATGACCACGTCCCTCAGGATCACCTGCTGCGGTCGATTGATCGGTTCGTCGATCTCGACGGTATTCGCACCCATCTTGCCCACTTCTACAGCCACACAGGGCGACCCTCGACCGATCCCGAACTGCTGATCCGTATGCTAATCGTCGGCTACTGCTTCGGCATCCGGTCCGAGCGTCGGCTCTGCGAGGAGGTGCACTTGAACCTCGCATATCGATGGTTCTGTCGGCTCGACTTGGCCGACCGCGTTCCCGACCATTCCACCTTTTCCAAGAACCGGCATGGGCGTTTCCGCGAGAGCGAACTGCTGCGCCATCTCTTTGAGACCACTGTCGCGCGGTGCATCGCGGAGGGTCTCGTCAGCGGTCAGCGCCTTGCGGTGGACGCCAGCCTGATCGAGGCGGACGCGAACAGGCAGTACTCGGCACCGAAAGAGGACTGGGACGTCGCGCGGATTGATGCGGACGCGGCCCCGCGCGCGGTTCGCGAGTATCTCGACACGCTGGACGAGGCCGCATTCGGAGCGGCGACACCGGTCGAACCGAAGTTCACGTCCTATTCCGATCCGGCCAGCCAGTGGACGGCTGCCAGGAAAGGCCCTGCGTTCTTTGCCTATTCCGACAACTACCTGATCGACACGGATCACGGCGTGATCCTCGACGTGGAAGCGACGCGCTCTATCCGTCAGGCCGAGGTCGGATCGACGAAGACGATGCTGAACAGGGTCAGAGAGAAGTTCGAACTGCGCCCGGAACGGTTGATCGCCGACACGGCCTATGGGTCGGGTCCGATGCTCGGATGGTTGGTCGACGAAAAGATCGCGCCGCACATCCCAGTGATCGACAAGGCCGGCCGCACCGACGGCACCTGGTCCAGGGCAGACTTCGAATGGGACGCCGAGAACAACCAGTACATCTGCCCGGAAGGGGAAGCTCTGAAGCAGTTCCGCCGAAACTACTCGGACCCCAATCGCGGCCCAACCGGCAAGGGCGTGGCCAAGTACCAGGCGCTGAAGAACACCTGCCAAACCTGTCCGTCCAAGCCGAAGTGCTGCCCGAACGCCGATGCCCGAAAGATCACCCGTGAGCAACATGAGGATGCTCGCGACATCGCTCGCGCGATCGCCAAAACGCCGCAATACAAAATCTCGATGAAGCTCAGAAAGAAGGTCGAGATGCTCTTCGCGCACCTCAAGCGCATTCTCGGTCTGGGACGGCTCCGATTACGCGGTCCATGCGGCGCCAACGACGAATTCCTCCTCGCCGCCACCGCCCAGAACCTCCGCAAACTGGCGAAGCTCTTTCCTGCACCGCAGCATTCGCGAAAAGCGTGACGGAAGAACGGCTTGTAGCCCTCCAAAGTCTGCGACCAGGCACCGTCCAACGCGTTGTTTTTACACAGAATCGGCGGAGAGCTGACTTTAGCTGCGGTGCTTAGATCGCTTGCGTGACGAACTAAAGCGGACATTCGAGGTTCCAATCGAACTCACCGTCAGCAGGACTTCAAGTCACTGACCTCCCGAGGCAGCTTCAACCTGCGCTTCGTACAACCCCATCAGAAAGTGGCCGCGCAGCCAGCCGGCGACGTAGCTGGTCACATCTGGATCATCAGCCCAACGGGTAAAAGAGTTCACTATATCTTTGAGTTGAACATTATCAAAACGGATCAAGTTTCTGAGTATCTGGCCGGTGGCTGTTGACGCTTTTTGGTGCATATGCCTTCTGGAAAACGCCAATGACGCGAACGCTGCCGCAGTCTTGACGTGGCTCCTGACATCTCCGCCAGTCCGTCCGAAGTATTCCGCTACCTGAGCGAAGCGGATCAACCCCTCACTCTCGTCAATCTCAAGCATTTTAACCAACGTTGGCGCGGTGAGGCCGATGTAAGAGTGCCGCAATTCAGCAAGAGTAAGCAGGGCTTCGGCTTTTTCTTCGTCTGTGATCAAGCAATGTTCAAGTAGATGCTCCAATAGGGCGTCCAAACCGAACGCATCTGTTTCCATCACTCCCACTGCAATTTGCCTTAGGCGCAAGTCCGCACTGAGCAAAGACGCACCCTCACGGCGTGCCACGCTTAACGTATCAAACTGCGTTCCGAGAAATTCAGATAACTGCCTGATCTCGGTGGATACATCGTCTGAAGCCTCGATTCCGACAACCGAAGCGTTTTTTCTGATGTCCGCAACAACGTCCGAAAAATCTGCCACGTAAGCATCAATGACCTCGGCGGATTGATGAATAGGTACCAGCTCATCACCCTCAGAACTTGCGGTGATACGCCCATCCTCGTGTTTCCTCAGGTCTTCAATCTTCGCAGCGAGTTCATCCAAAAGTGATGCTGGTGCGATCACGCGTTGAAAGGCCTGTGCGGTTGCGCCAAGAAGCCGGAGCTTGCTAAGAACCCACGCCGTATAAGTATCTAAAACCACCCCCTTTTCTGCGGCCTGCTTTGCACGAGCCATCTCAACACTTGCATCCTGGGTAAGGCCGGTTGCGCTGAATACCTGTTGCCCGCTTTGCGCCATATGTAACGCGAAATCGATTGCGTCCCCACCTCCTGTCGAGGCAACAGCTGCGAGCGGCATCGGGTTCTCTCGATAGAGCTTTTCGACCCTCTCAACTTCTGCGCGACGCGCCTTAACAGTCTCAAGAATTGGCGTAAGGTCGTTGTCCACAATCGTTAGGGAATAGAATGAGCCGTTCTCTGGGAAACGATCTTGAATCGAGCGCGACAGATCATGAAACAGGTGCAGGTATTTGGACTTAACCTCTTCAACGCGCCAGCGAAAACGGCTTGGACCGCTTTCCGTTTCGAACTCATCGCCGACCTGCAATCCGAGCGTTCTAGATACAATCTGGTGATCTTCAGCAAGGTGACTTGGCAGATCTTGCGATTCAGAATCGATGACAAACTGCATGGGGTCACCGCTCTCACGGGACAGGCGAACGAAGCTATCAGGCACGACCGTCACACTTTCGGGCATAGGCGGTGCTTTGGAGCCGAAAGCGTCGCCTAGGAGCAGCCCAACATAGGACAGGCAAACCCCTAGGTCGTGCTGATTGCGGACAGCGATTTCATAGGCGTGGTCCAAAGCGTCACTTCGGCCACTGCGCCACATCAACTGCGCGAGATCCATCTGGTCCCTGAGCCCGCCTGTCAGCTGACTCAGGACCACATCTGAAAGTAGACTCTCCGCTTGCGCGACCTTGCCGGCTCTGGAAAGTGCCTGCCAGAGTGCAAGATACGTTTGCGCCCGTTTCGGGTCGGCCGCGATCGCGCGGCGGAACCACGGTACTGCCTCGTCCGGTCTACGCCGATTCAAATGGAAGTGTCCACCAGCCCTTTGAATTTCTTCATCCGCGTTCGCCGCCTTCCGAACTTCACTGAAGAAGTTCACGCCGGTCGCGAGCGGCACTGAAGTGCTGGCATAGGCAAGGGCGAGAGCTCGCCGTTCAGATGTGGCTGTGCGGGTGTCGACATGGCCCTCCAAAAGCTCCACCGCGCGTTCTGGTATGTCACGGTTCATGCATTCAAAAGCAAGCCGGATCCTCGCATCGTGATCGTTCGCGAGATCCGCTGTTAGTGCCCGTTCGAAGGCTCTTTCTGAAGCCGCCTCTTCTCCGACACTTCGGGCAAGTCGGCTTAGGACAAGATCTGCGTGCGCATCAGGATCGGTATTATGCAGGACTTTAGCAAAAGCATCGTCGCGCTTGTCGTCTGGTTCAAGCGCTGCACGCAGCATTTCTGCCATGTAGTCCGAAGCAATTCTGCTTTGCCCCTCGAGTTGATCACCATCCAACTCAAGGATTTCCAAAGCTTCGACCCAGCTTTCGGACCGCAGCGCGTTTTCTAACCTTGGAGCCGAGTCTCCAGGAAACCGATCCGCCAGCGCAGCTTCGAGAAGGTCATCGTCGTCGGTGTCTATCGCGAAAATCGCTACCGCACGACGCGCGCTATTGTCTTGAAAAGCGATGCTCTTATTCGCGTTGATCAGCCGTTTCCCTTCGTCACTGCGCCCGCAGAAATGCAGCGCCATCAACGTGTTTTGAAACAGGACGATATCGGGAGCTGCTACAAAGGCCTCTGAAGTAGCGTGATCCTGCCATTGCGCGAGTAACACTTTAGCCGCGTCCTGCGTCCGCGGTTGAGCCAGAGCAAGTTCCCGTGCGGCTACGCTGCCATTTTGCTTCAGTTGTACAGCATCATCTATGTCGGCTTCTGCGACAGCGCGCGAAAGGCCTTTTGAGTCCGGATTAAGTGCCAATGAAGATCTTGCGATCCGCTTCCAACGCAGATCATCATGTGCTCGCAACGTGACAACCCGGGCGAGACTGACATCCACATGCTGAAGAAACTTCGCGGGAACATCGTCGTCGGGCACGATCTCACCCATAGCACTTCTGGCATAGATAAGATTTGCCCAATGCATGGGGTTTTCCGGTTCATCTGCGACTAACTGAGTGACCGTTTCGACAGCTGAAGCAGGGTAGTCCAAAATTAGATGGGCAACAACAGAATTGCCCCGGTGCTTGATATTCTCCGGATCAAGCTTGAGTGCATCCAAGAAATGCTCAGCAGCAGATCGATCATCGCCCAAGCCCTTCAGGCAGATAGCCTTCAAAGACTGAGCACGGGCTCGCGTATGCTCTTTAATGCATGGATCTTGGTCAAACCTGCTCGTTAGAAGGGTCAGCGCGGTCTGAAACTTCTCTTGATCCACCAACTGGCGATAGATCGCAAACTCCCCGTCGAATGGGTCGGCTTCGATAACGCCGGTGCCCTCGTCCTTTGACAACTTGCTGACTTGATCGACGGTTGCCTCAACGGTTTCCTTGAGTTTTTCTTGCTCAAGTCCCAGCTCGCGAGTTTTATTTTCCTGAACGTTGATTGCTTCACTGTTGCGGTTAACAGTTTTGCTGACTTCAGCGCGCCATTCCGAAGTTTTTTTGTCTCGCTCGGAAGGAAGGGCGTGCCGCCCAAGATTCGCTAGCGCGCCCCCGGCGACAGGAATCATGGAGACTCCAGCGTCTAGGAGATTGCGATTTGCTTCGCTGGCAAATGTACCCTTTTCAGGCGGTTCAATTTTTTGGGGTTTGTCCGCTGCCTCCTGTGGAGCTGGCACAGGAAGACCTTCCGGCTCAATCACTGCGGGTAAATTTTGAGCTTCAGGAAGCTTAATGGCTTCATTTTCGGGTTTCGTGTCACTCCGGTCGGTCACGCGTGTCAAACCAAATTTGAAGAAACTGCATAATATTCATTCGGCCTTCAGTCCTTAAGCTAGTCTGCCGAGGGAGCCTTTGATACGTCATGTCCCTCTGCCTCCACTTGGTCAGCCAAGTTGTTGGCTATTTCTCTTAGAATTTCTGCAATGGCTGCGTCTGCGGCTCTATCCTGTTCTGTAGCCGCCTCCTGTATTTCATTCATGTGCTGCAACTGCGCTGCCATTTCATCGAAGGACTGCTGCATCTGCAACACTGCTTCAGTGTTCTTGCGCACCGCATCATCATCATCTGCGAGCCGATTCTCGATGTTTAGCGCCACGGTCATAAAAAACATCAAGACGTTGACAATGGTGGCAAGCGTTACCATCCGCCGATTGAAACGAGCTTCCGTTTTGGCGTCAGCCGAGCTTTCTCGATACTCCGCTAGCATAGCCTCTTGCGCTGCAAGGCTACGGGCCAACAAGCTTTCAATGGCATCGGTCAAATCCGATGGGAACATGGCGTCCCGCAATGCCTGAGCTGCAGTTAGCCCCTCGATGTGTCCGCCGAGTGATGAAGTGATTTCGCGCATTTGGGCGTCGTAATCCGATCCCAAACCAAGCGACTGATAAACGTTTGCTGCACCGAATGCATCCGCTATGCGTCCGATGCCCAACGATTCCATTATGTCCAAACGCGGCAATACCATCGCCTCAATCGATTGGTGGATATCAGCTATGGCTCCACTTTGAATGCCAGCGAACGCACTGACAGGTTCGAGATAAACAGCTTGCTGTCTGCGCATTTCTTCCGCCAGACGGGACGCAGCGGAGAGACCGTAAACGTCGCCCCACGGCTCGGGCAGAGCGGTAATAGCTCCCAAAGCACTCTGTATCGCAGACGTATGCGCGGCATAGTCAGGCAAGCCAACGAAGGCAGATGAATGTGCTTGAATGTCGGGTAGAAGATCTCGCATCCGTTCTTGAACCGCAAGCATCTCAGAGAACGCGCCACGACCTGTTATCGCGTCGATCTGGTCTTGGATTCTTCCAAGCCCACTCGCATTAATTGCGTCTTGCAAGCCATTGGCGGATCGCATGGCTTTCTTGACTGCGGTCAGCCCGCCGATACCCTGCAAAGCTGGTGTCAGCATAGCCTCGCCGTCGGCTAATTCCTCGAACTGTTCTTTTAGTCGTTCACCCGCTGCCGCGCGCCTGTCATCGCTCATTTCCGCATCAAATTTGGAAATGTCGAAACCTTTGGACTTCTGCTCGTCAGAATCGTCTTCGCTCATCCTATACATCTTGCCTTCATACCGTCGCAATGCACACAATATAGTGATCTTGGCTGATAGATACTAGAAGTGACGACGTAGCAGAGACGGTCGACGGCATCGCTGAAACGACCAGCAGCTGCTGGTCGCTTGCCCTTAGTAGATTTGGCATCGCGGGGATGAGCCCTCATGGATACCAAGTCAAGTGTTATGGGTGCATTACAATCGCCAGCTTCCGACAGGTAAGAAGTCGGCATTTACTGCTGCACCGCATGACGGCTAGGCAGTATCGTCTGACGTCTGTTTCGAAGAGGCTACGTAGTTGTTCACCTCAATGCCCAGTAAGGGCCGGATGCCAGTTTGAATGCTCACGCAACCGGCTTGTTCGCTTCCTAGGCGTTCGCGAGGCTACGCAAATAGCCATCCGTTCCGTTGAAATAGCCAAACACCCCATCCATCACGTCCTTGAGTGTTACTAAGTTCATGCGATCCTGAACAAGCGGAATGGGATTTCCCAAGCGGTCACACGGGTATCGATGGGAAAACGAGCCAGGATCGACATTGCCGAACTGTGCGATAACGCCGCCAACAATCTGATCGGCGCGATCAGGGTCATCAGTACCAAATCCGTCAAGCACCTCCAGAAAGCGGGGCCAAAGCACATTGAAGTTATGCGAATTCCATACGGGCTCAATGCCAACTTGGTGGCCGTATACGTTAATAATGTACTTCAGGTTCAGCTCCAAAGCGTGGCGATACAAGAACAGGATCGGATAAATTAAGAAATCTGCCTCTCTCCAGTCATCGAGTGCACAGGCTACAAGAGCATCAGCTGACTTGCGGTAGCCCTCAAACATTAACACGAAACGCGTGAAGTCGTTTTCTGCTAGCGCCGCTTGATCCCCGCTTTCATCAACGTCGAATGGGTCATCTCCAGGTTGGGGCCAGCGAAACTCCTTACCCAGCAATTCCTCAAAGGTCAGCCGCTTGGCCATTTGAATCTCCATTTTCCACGGTTCGTTTCCTACCAAAACCCCATCATCTGACACTGGGGAATGCTGCATAATGCACGAATGTCATTGAGCACAAAGAATAGCCGCCTTCAATTGGACCGAAGAATACCCATATGTATTATCATCCAGGGCGAAGGTGTCGTGGTGTTCTAGTTAAGCGAATTGAATTGCTGAGCGGTATGCAAGATATTGAATTTGTAAAGAAACTCTTAGAATCCGACTATAGATTTCATCTTCCCAAGGAGTATCCGTATCCTGACTTGGAGCAGCTGATATCCCGAACTGTTTTTGACTTTCCAACGGGAACCGTCGCCGGGGCGCGGGACAACGGTGCCTACAATCGTGATGAGATTGGCTATCAGTACTTTCCAGATAGCAATAAGCGGATACTGGTACATCGCTTCATAGTGGCGGTCGCCTTAGGAAAATGGCCGCCACGAGATCTTGATGTACACCACATCAACGATAAGCCCGATGATAACCGACCGACAAATTTAGAACTGGTAACCCGAAGAGACAACAACTCTGTTCGTCGAGCTCCACTCAAGAAGGTCGCTGACCTTACGAAAGCAAACAAGTGGGTCAATGAGATCCCAAAAGTTGAAAAACAGACAATAAAGAAGAAGTCCAAACCCACGGCACAGACACCCGTTGAGGAGTTTGCTCGTGCTAGAGACAACGAAGACAGTAGGGCCGAGCAATCCTGGCGTGGCGAGACCTTCCAGCCGATTTTGCCTCATATGTACTCTCCATTGCCTGACGGCAGAAGAGTCCCGTCGATCGAAGAAACGCTGAGAAAATACTATTCGATCCCCGAGGGCACATCTTGGACTGGTCGACGTAAAGGTAAGAACGATTGTTACTGGGAAGCTACCACAGGTATTTGGTACTATAGAAAGCCAACATAAAAGGACGTTGGTGCGAAGGTCTGCTTTGTGGTCTGCGACTGCAGCATTGTCGATGGGTGCCGGATGTCGGCTCTGGGCCGGTCATACTTTTTGTGCCGATGTTGCGTCCCATACTTTGCAAAGGTCGCTTTCTGCGCACCACTGTCATTGGGCTCTCCCGACGCCGTCGTCGGGCGACGCATCAACGATGGCTCTTCATCCGTCACCGATCACTGAACTGAGACGCGGCCAGTCCCGCGTCGCTTCTCTTTCTTTGGCTTAGGGGATTTGGGCAAGCCAAACGCCCTGCGCCGTCAGGGTGAGGGCGCCGCCCTCCCCCTCGGACAAGACAAATAGACAAGGCCGTGTCCTCGCTCCGCTGCGGGCCGCACCAACCTCGTCGATTTGTCCTGTCTCGCCCCCCTCCGCGTTCGCCACGTGGCAGATTTGCAGGAGCAGGCGGCTTCGCCGTCTGACC
The DNA here is from genome assembly GCF_020622345.1 of Roseobacter weihaiensis. Taxonomy (GTDB): domain Bacteria; phylum Pseudomonadota; class Alphaproteobacteria; order Rhodobacterales; family Rhodobacteraceae; genus Roseobacter; species Roseobacter weihaiensis. Next base: position 59,045 of record NZ_JACNMO010000029.1, read on the forward strand.
TTCAAATCGCCCCCGATTTTCCGGTTGGGAAACGGGATCAAACGAAAAACCCCGAGGGGTCATGGTTGGGAATTGGGTCAGTTTATGACGCAAAGGTCAAAGTCATCTGACGTTCGACAGAGATTGTGGGGCGACACATAGTTTTTCCATTACCACGGTGCTAAGTCATTGATTTTACTTCCCCCAGAATTCTCAGTAACGCACCAATTTTACCTTTTGCGACTCAAAGATCTTCCATCATATTGGTCTAACTCAATCGCCGCCGTTGGCCACAAGCGCAGAAAAAAACCGGAATGAGCACACTTCGACCGATACTGCTCGCCGCGCGAATGTCAGCTTGGGCCGTACACCAACATTTTTGCTAGAGGTCATTTCTGGATTAGCGGTTATTGGGTTTGGTTGTCTTCCTCTCATTGTTCCTGGCGCGTATGCTAGGCCAACTGAGTCTTTTCCAACCAGAAGCAGAGTGAGGGCCGCATGAGCTTGCTTGCGAAAGCAACGTCGATCGTTGGGGGAACAGTGGCGGCGATGCGACGTCGAAACTCTCCTGAAGAACAAGCAATGGGCGAAGAGCCAAAGATCCCGCTTGCTCAGAGCCAAGGAATTATGACGCTCAAGATGCCGGTCGCGGAAGGTTGGAAAGATGGGCGTCTGCCAACCTGTGCCGAAGGACTGGACGTGAATGTCTTCGCATCGGGCCTTGATCACCCTCGTTGGATCGAGGTGTTGCCCAATGGCGATGTTTTGGTGGCGGAGTCCAAAGAGCAGGCTGGTCCGCCTAAAACACTAATGGATCACGCCGCGCAAGCTACGATGCGCCGCGTGAAGGCTATTGGGAAAAGCGCGAATCGTGTCACCTTGTTTCGGGACGAGGATGGCGATGGAATCGCAGAAACGCAGCATGTTTTCGTAGAGAACCAGAACCAACCCTTTGGCATGGCGCTGATTGATGATCGGTTTTATCTTGGCAATACCGACGGGATAAAGGTGTTCGACTATGTCACTGGGGCGACCAGACTTGAGGGAAATGGTCAAACCCTGGTCGACTTCAAGCCGCATGGGCATTGGACAAGAAGCCTTCTTGTGTCGCCGGATCAGACAAAGATCTACGCTGGCGTCGGCTCACTCACCAACATCGCTGACCAAGGTATGGAGGTTGAGGAAGGTCGCGCTGCCATCTGGGAACTCGATGTCGTCACGCACACGGCACGTGTCTTTGCCACCGGGCTGCGCAATGCGGTTGGCATGGCATGGGAGCCAACGAAGCAAACACTTTGGACAGTGGTCAACGAACGCGACGGGCTGGGCGATGAGACGCCTCCAGACTACCTGACTTCAGTCGTCGAGGGCGGTTTCTACGGATGGCCTTACAGCTATTGGGACAGGATTGTTGATGACCGGGTCGTTCAAGATGCAGCCAAGGTCGCGGATTCCATTGTTCCGGACTATGCGCTTGGTGGGCATACAGCGTCGTTGGGATTGTGCTGGATGCCAAGCGGTACGCTGCCAGGATTTGGCAATGGCATGGTGATCGGCCAGCACGGATCGTGGAACCGGTCGACTCTCAGCGGTTACAAGCTGATCTTTGTTCCATTTTCAGATGGAAGGCCGAGCGGCGCCCCCCGTGATATTCTGACTGGATTTTTGTCAAAGGATGAAAAGCTTGCGTATGGGCGTCCTGTTGGAGTGACGCTTGGCGCAGATCGCAAGAGCCTACTGATGGCGGATGACGTGGGAGATGTCATTTTCCGGGTAAGCGCAGGTTGAATGATGACGGGCCACTCAAAACTGATAAGGGCTTTCTAGAACTGGTTCCCGCCGTGCACACAGAGAATGACGCCGCAACCGCACATGCGCTTGCCAGTAGGATGACCACTACGAGCTGTCGATAACACGCAACGATGCTGCAGCAGGTCGTGTGTTCAGCCGCGCGGGCCTCAATGACTTCTGAGTGCACGAAGTCACTCGTGCTTCAACCTTCTCAACGGTAACAGTGCGGTTTGCGGACGCGGCACTTGCAGCCCATCCGCCAAACTGCAACCAAAGGCTGCTTACATGAGGTGCACCGTCACGGCCACAAAGAAGACGCAGGACGCCACCAACACGAATATGTGCCATATGGTGTTATGAAACGGCAGTTTCTCCCACAGGTAAAAAACCACGCCTGCGGTATAGAGCAAGCCGCCCGCGAATATCCTCGACAAAACCGCCTTCTCCGAGACGGAGCGTCAGATCGTCTTGATGACAAATAACCGTTTGAACGGCTGCGAATACTGCATGGCTGCCCATTCCACGATCTCGCAAATGGCGGGCGTCGATCCTCATGTCGTCGACCCCATGTCGGTGCACATAGGTATAATAGGGATCAAGCCGAGAGATCGCACGCTCAACCGAACGCCGTGACGGTATCGACAAAGTTGGTTTGCCCTGCCCGGCTCTCTCTTCATTGACACGGCGAAAGCGGTCCCGGCACAGGTCAGAAACCTGCTTCTTGGAAAGCCGCTGGCGCGTCAGATATGCTCCCATGCACTCTCCCAAAATACGCGTGGTCTCGAGACAAAATCGACCATCGCGATTGCCCGACCGATGCGTTCGCGGGACAAGTGCGAGAGGTGAACAATCCGCATCTTCGAACCGCTTTACCCAAGTCCTCAAGGTCTTTGCGCACGGTGGGTCGCGAAACTGGTTCTTTCGACCAGCACGCGGGTTCTGCCACTTACTTTGCGCCGCCCGTGCCTGCGCGTTCACATGCGCTTCAATCCTCGGGAGTATCGCGGCAATAGAGTCATCCGTCTTTCGGACAACACCTTGCGCCGCAAAGTCTAGATACCCAGTTACAAACGCATGGCGCCAAACGACCTCCGCCTGCTTGTCTTCAGGCAGACATCCAACGGCGATCACATTGGAGGACTGGCGAACATCTGTCCGGCCCTTGAGGAAGTGGCCTGGTTCGAAGGACACGTCTGATCTCAAGAACAGAGCGTCGAGTTCTTCAAACGTGTAGCTGATTTGGCGGTCTGACCTGGCCACCTCTTCGAACAGGTAACCAGAACTGGTTTGAGCAGAGAGACGGTAGGCTGTTCTCTTCACGACCAAGCGGTCCGCACTGGTGATGCGCATGCGTTTACTCATAGCCCACCTCCCCGGCGCACTAAGGTGTCGTGATCGATTTCCTGTGTGACATCAGCGGCTAGCAGCCCCTCGTAAATCGCAATGAATATAGCTCGAAAACCCTCGGGCCCCGCGCCGAGAGCCATTTGCACGTCTTGGAACTTTTGGGGGAACCGCAACGTCACGATCACAGCCAGCAGGTGGCGCATAAGGTGTTCGTTTCGGTTTTTTCGGAACGCAATGTAGCGTTCTGCATTCATGGCTTCCGCCCTGCCGAAGTCCCGATCTGTGATGAGGATCACGTCATCAGCAAAATCCTTCGTCATCGCGGCGCGAATAGCCGAAAGCTCCTGTGCGAAGCACGTGTTGATGACTCGTTTAGCCGGCTTGACGACAACGGCAAGTCGTCGCCCCGACCTCAACGTTACAAGAAAATCGAAGACATGGTGTCGCCGACGCCCCCGGGCATCGTGATAGATGAACGCTTCGGGTTGCTCGCGCACATCCCAAGTGGATCGTTTGGCGAGCAGGAGAAACAACACGCGTTGTTCAAGTTTGCTCTCAAAGTACATGATCCTGCTATGATCATCTGCGGGCAAATCGACAACGATCCCACCCCTTGAACTCGCTCTCGACCTTTTTGCGATCTCTCGCGTCGATCGGCTTTTAGCAGGCGCGACCAGTCCAGCGCCTTTGTCTTTTTCTTCGTGCATTCTTGTCTTGAAGAGCGCTGTCCACAGCTGGGACAGCGTGGTCTCCACCTTCTTCTGAGATCGGGTACGGCAAAGCCGCTCCTGTCACGTTCTTCGACGCAAGAACGTGGCGGTTGACTTTGTGCTCATGTCAGGGGATGAAGGTGTATCGGTTCTGCAATCGATACGTTCAAAGGCCTCGATGGGTTGCCGCCCATTGGGGCTTTTCCTTTTCCCGAAAAGGAAGCTTATCCGGTCATGGCTCACCTCCAGCCCTATGGCGATCCGGCCAAAGCTCTTCAGGCGTCATCTGCATGACGTCTGCGATGGCTTTTTCGATCCTGCGTGACCGGTGCTTGCCCAGGCTGACGAGCGACATCGAGGTACCGGACACACCCAGATCTCGCGCCAACTGAGCCAGAGACGTCCCCCGAACCTTGAGCTCAGCCTTAAGCCGTTCATGCGCAATGCGCGTTTCATCAGTGACGGCCATCCGCTCACTCCTTAGCAACAAAATCCGATGCAAAGCAGAGGATTTCCAGTGAAACCTAAAGTCGTAAGCCTCTGTTTTGCAATCTAATATTGACAGTCTGCCGAAATATGGTGGTTGGGGCCAAATGTTCCTATCGGGGGTCAAATAGCCCCTCTGAACCTAACCGTTTGTGTTGAATAGCTTTTGACGGTTACAAACAACCAATCAACGACAATCCTCTAAAGACCAAGACTTTGAGAGACCCAGATCTGTCCTCCTTTGAAGACAAATATCGAGCCGAGATTGCTCCAAAGCTTGTCGAATACCGGAACCGAGTGCGACTCAGCCAGCAGTCAGTTGCTGACCATCTGGGGATAGATATCAAGACATACCTGAGCTACGAGAAGGCTAAGCGAAGTTTTCCAGCGCATTTGACTCGGCCGTTCTATGAACTGACCGGAGGAGACCTAAGGCCGGAGCTTCCAAGAGATCCCTCCCCCGAGTTCATACATTTGCGGCAATTCTCTACGATCCGTGCATTTCTGGTCTTGCGCCAGCGCATAGGGCAATCCTTCGACGCTTACTACAAAACGTCACGATCGCTCATTGGCCAACGATCCCGCAAACCCGTTGACGTTGCTCTTTCAGCAACGGCAATTTGGGTATTCTTCCGACCCTTCCTCACCCCTGAACTTCCGTTGTCGGTAGTCGATCTAGGCTTCGCTGACTGGCTCTATCTCTCCTGTGTCGCGACGATGTTGATCTTGCTTTCGATCAAAGGCGTTCAGATTGGCACATTCGCGTTGTTGCGCTTGCGGATATGGGCGGTTCAAGCCGAACAATTTCGTTGATTTGCTATGCAGCCGTGCGACCGATGGAACTGGTCGCTCGTCGTCCCTCAGCATCGCAAACATCACAGGCTCGATCGGTGTTGCGAAAGCTTTGACACAAACCTACACGTGACGAATGGTGCAATTGTTGATCGTCTATCATTCGATGACCGGCGGGAGCAGGCAGATGGCCGAGGCTGCTGCCGAGGCAGCGCGGCCAGAAATCCAGACCAGACTGGTCGCAGCCGCAGACGCCGGACCCGACGATCTTCTCGGCTCCGATGGTTACATCTTCTGCGCCCCGGAAAACCTCGCCGCGATCGCTGGCGTCATGAAGGATTTCTTTGATCGATGCTACTATCCGGTGCTCGGGAAGATCGAAGGTAGACCATATGCGCAGATGGTCTGCGCAGGCTCGGACGGCGAGAATGCGGCGCGTCAAACGGCCCGGATCGCCCAAGGTTGGCGTCTTCGAGAAGCTCAACCACCGCTGATTGTCTGCACCCATGCGCAAACGCCGGAAGCGATCCTGGCCGAGAAAGTGATACCGGACGCGCAGCTGTCTCTCTGTCGCGACCTAGGTGCCGCCATGGGGGCCGGTATCAGTATGGGCGTTTTTTAATGGGTCACAGTACCGCCCAAATAAGCATTCGAAAGAGCAAGGGAAGATGACGCAGATCGACACATCGATCTTGATCCGTCGCGGCCGACGCGAGGACGCCGCAAATCTCGCAAAGCTTCACGTAGATGTATGGAGAGCGACCTATGCCTCTCTCGCGCCAGTGGAGGCTAAGACACTACTAGATGAAGCGAGGCGCCTGCCCTACTGGCAATCTGCCTTGGTTTTGCAGGAACCCGGAAAGGGAGTCTGGGTCGCCGTCGACGCAGACGAGGCGATCAGAGGCGTGATCAGTTTCGATGCGTCCGGCCACCCGGCGTTCGAAGGCCGGAGGGAAATAAAACATCTTTACGTGGCTCTGGACGCGCAGGGCCAAGGCATTGGGCAACGGCTTTTGCAAATGGCGATCTCAGAATGCAGGACCGCCGGCGCTTGCGGTGTCGCTCTGGCCGTCGTGCGACAGAACGCACTCGCAAGGCAGTTCTATAAGAAGATGGGTGGCGTCGAGATCGGAGGCTTCACTGACCCTGGGCCGCTGTGGCGCTCAGACAATATTGTAGTGGCTTGGGACAACGGTTAAGACGCGCTTACCAATGGCGATGCTGTTCTATAGTGCGGCATCCGGCGCCCGGGATCACAACGAAAGTTGGGTACCCGCAGCTGCCCTTTGCTGAACTCGTTTCGTTCGACAATCGGCCCAAAGCCGCCCTTGGACAGTCGGTAGGGATGCTGCGCTCGCAGCCCGCATAGCCGCCGTTCGCTGCAACTGCTCGAACTCGGCGGTGGCAGATGTCTGGACTGCGGACTTGGACGAAGCCGCTCGCGCGGCATTTGCGCACTTTGCGGGTGTTGATCACTGATGCAGCTGTTTTGGGATTTGGCAGACCTGCCTGACGATTGAGGTTTCTCAATCGGACAGGAGGTTCCAATGACAC
>NZ_JACNMO010000030.1 GCF_020622345.1 Roseobacter weihaiensis
CCGCTGCCATGTCCGCCGTGCCCGCCGTCCTGTCCTCCCGCGTCGCCATGGTCGCTGCCGTCGCCGTGGTCACCGCCATCGCCATGATCGCCGCCGTCGCCGTGGTCACCGCCGTCGCCATGGTCGCTGCCGTCGCCGTGGTCACCGCCATCGCCATGATCGCCGCCGTCGCCGTGGTCACCGCCGTCGCCATGGTCGCCGCCATCGCCGTGGTCGCCGCCATCGCCGTGGTCACCGCCGTCGCCATGATCGCCGCCATCGCCATGATCGCCGCCGTCGCCATGGTCACCGCCATCGCCATGATCGCCGCCGTCGCCATGGTCACCGCCATCGCCATGATCGCCGCCATCGCCATGGTCGCCGCCGTCGCCATGGTCGCCGCCGTCGCCATGGTCACCGCCGTCGCCATGGTCGCTGCCATCGCCATGATCGCCTTTGTCGTCATGCCCCCCGGCATCCATATGCTCGTCTGTGTCTTCTTCTTCTTCGAGGGTGACGGGCACCACGGTCTTGTTTTCTGTGTCTTTCACGTCCTCGGAACCGGTCCCACCGGCGGATGCCACGAGAGCAGCCGAGGATAAGCCTCCGATCAAGCTCAGAAATAATGCGAACATTTCAATCTCTTCCTGCAGGTCTTCGGATTCTGCTCGAATCCGTGCCGAATTTTCATTTTTTGGGAATTACCAGTCGTACAAACTCGGAACGCATGCCTTAGGGGTTAATTTTTTGTTTACCAATAAGAAGATTTTATGTTCCCCGTTTGGTATTTTGGTGAACCCCGTTTTCGAAATGGCTGCAGCGCGAGAGCGTTCGGCAGCCGCCTGTTAAAGGCATACGCATAGGCTGCCGGGTTCGAAAGCGCGCCGCATGCGGCTGGTCAAAAAGCCGCCGATGTACAAGCGGTATTCCCTAAAACACTGTAATAAAATGGTTTAATCAAGCGCCCCCAAGAAAACTGCGATCCCGGGAAAATTTTCCACGATCATTTATAAGCGATTTTGAGCCGAAAAAAAACCCGATGTGGCGGGATTTCGCCAAAAGGCAAGGCGGTCATTTTTACGGGGCAGGGGGCCTGCGCAAGGCCCCCGCTGGCTCAAGCGGTCTCGTGAAAAGAGGCTGTCGGGGCCCTTATCTCACTCCGGTGCCGCCTCCAGTGCGGTCAATTCCTGCCGGATCAGGGCGGCCACGCTCTGATCGCCGAGGGTGCCCACGGTCGCAAGCGCCTGGCTCAGCTGGGCCTGGGCCTCTTCTGTGCGCCCGGCAGCAGCATAGGCCGCGCCCAGATGGTATTGAACCCGTGCGTCATCCGGCAACCCCTGGGCTGCGGATTCCAGATAGGGCAGGGCCCCGTCCACATCGCCGGACTGGTAGAGAATCCAGCCATAGGTATCCTGAAACGCAGGCACATCGGTGCCTCTGAGCCGACGTGAAATCGTGCGCGCGCGGTCCAGGCTGGCCTCATCCGCCCGGTGGGTCGACAGCAGGCTCGCCAGGTTGTTGGCGATCACGGGGGAATTGGACATCTGCTCATACATGGATTCGTAGATTTCGATGGCCCCGTCGATATCCCCGGCGGTTTGCAGGAAAGATGCCTTGCCCCACAGCAGATCCAGCGCGCCGGGGGCTTTTTCCAGACCTTCGTCGATGATGCTGCGGGCCGTCTCCTGGTCGCCCTGGGCGGCCTTGATCCGGGCCAGCCGGACCCAGATGCTGCTCAGATCGGGGCGCTGTTCCAGAATGGCATTATATTCAGCCTCTGCGGCCTCCAGGTCCTGGGCAACCAGATGGGCCTGGGCCAGGGCATTGCGGCGGCGCAGATCCTCGGGGTTTTCCGCGACCAGCGCTCTGGCCAGTGTGATCGCCTCGTCGGTCTGCCCTGCCTGCAGCTGGCCCTGGATCAGGTTGAGCCGGGCCGTGATGTTCTCGGCACCTTCTTCCTCGGCAAGCTGTTGCAGGAAATCAAGCGCCTGATCGGCCCCGGCCTGCCGGGCCATGATACTGGCATTCAGCGCATTGGCCGCAGCCACGGCATTGGGGTCCTCGAGGTTTTCCAGCGTCTGGGCCACCCGCTGGGCGCGGGGCAGGTCTTCCAGTCTCAGGTAGATGCTGCCAAGCGCCTGCAGAATGCTCATGTTATTGGGCGCGGTGCGCAGCGAAGAGATCAGGATCTGTTCGGCCTGCACGAATTTTTCATCCGCGTTGAGGAAGTTTGCGTAAATCAGCGCGTACCGCGGCGCGTTGTTGGAGGCATCCACGGCAAGCGACAGGAAATCCTCTGTCAGCGCCCTGTCTCCGGCCCGTTCATAGGCCTGCGCCATGAGGATCATCGCATCCGCATCTTCGGAGGCGTTCTCAAGGGCGGTCCGCAGCGCGGTGATGGCCTCGGTGGTCTTGTCTTCCTGAATGAGCCAGACCGCCTGCATCTTGAGGGCAGGGGCAGAGCTTGGGTCGGCTTGCAGCACTTCTTCGACCTGACGCCGGGCCCCGACCTCATTGCCGGTGGTCACCAGCATCTCCGCGAGGGCGATCTTGGTGTTTTGCCGCTCGGTGTCGCTCAGCGTGCTTTCTTCTTTCGACAAGACCGCTTCGAGCGCGGCAATGCCCCGGTCCTGTTCACCGCCTTCAAAGCGCAGGGTGGCCAGCAGCACGCGCCAGGCATCATTGTCAGGCTCTTCTTCCAGGCTGGCCTCAAGCCGGGCGAGGGCCGCCTCGGGGCCGCGGATCGTCTGCAGGAACTGGATGATGTTGACGAAGGTCTGGTTGCGCTCCTCGCGGGTTTCGGCCTTTGCGAAGAACTCTTCGAGCAAGGCTTCGGCATCGTCGGTGCGTTCCTGGCCGAGCAGGTAGCGCAGCAGGGTCTGTTTCGGCGCGATATTGTCTGGAAAGACGTCGATCATGGTGCGCAGCTCCGCTTCGAGAGCCGCCTGCTCGCCAAGCTGGGCCAGGAACTGCAACTTGCTATTATAGAGTGTCAGGTCGTCAGGCGTTTCCGCGATGCTCTCGTCGATCAGGGCGAGGGCGGCGCGGTAGTCCTGCTTGCCGACATAGCCGTCGATGCGGATCCGGCGGATGATATCACTGTCGGGCAGGGCACGGGCCAGGGTCTCGGCCTCCTGCAGGATGGTGCTGCGCGCGGCCACGTCTTCGTCCAGCGTGGCCTGCCGGTAGTTCAGACCGATGTTGATGGCCTTGACTTCGAGATCCTCGGGCGCAAGCTCGACCGCACTGCGGCCATGCCGTTCGAATTCTTCCCAGTTGCGGCTTGTAAACGCCATCTTGGCCAGCTTGACCCGCGCCTCAAGATCGTCGGGCGCGCGTTCAACAAGTTGCAGATAACTGCGGTAGGAGGCGTTGTAGCGTCCCAGTTCTTCCTGAACTTCGGCAATCTTGCGCCGTGCCTCGATATTGTCGGCGGTCAGATTGAGCGTGTTGAGGAATTCCACCATGGCGCGCTGAGGGTCACCTTCCTCAATCAGCCTCAGGCCGTTCTCATAGTGTTCTGCGGCGCGTTCTTCGGTTGACTTACAGGCCACCAGGGCGACGCAAACCAGAACGGCAAGACATGAATTTCTGAACGCAGAGTGGGTCACGAAACAATTCTCCAAGACTATCAATGGCGCAACTTTAACGCCCAAATGCAAATAAACTCCAGTGTTCTTGGAGTTTACTGCCGTTTAAATGTTCACGATTTGACTGGGCTCAGACTGGGCTCAGTACCCGGTGCCACGCATGACAACCTTGACGGTGCGCAGCAGGACGGCAACGTCCGTGGAGAACGAAACGATCCTGTTATAGGTGTCATCGAATTTGACGCGATCGCTGAACGCGCAATCATTGCGGTCGGACACCTGCCACAGCCCTGTGATGCCGGGGCGCAGTTCGAAATAGGAGGTCCCGGAGTAGAGGTTCTTTTGCGAGGCCATCATCGGGCGGGGACCAACCAGAGACATGTCGCCGATCAGCACATTGAACAGCTGTGGCAGCTCATCGGCAGAGATCTTGCGCAGGATGCGTCCGATCGGTGTGATCCGGGGGTCATTCTTGAGCTTTTGCGTGGTTTCCCATTCGATCCGGGCGCTGCTGTTGGTGCGCAGATGCTCGGCCAGCATATCGTCCGCATTGGCAACCATCGTGCGCAGCTTGTACATCCGGAAGTTCTTGCCGAACCGTCCGACACGCTGGTGGCTGTAGATGGGGGAATGGCCGTCCCGCGCAATAAGCCCCATCAGCACAACCAGAACAGGCAGTACCACAAGACCCGCGAGCACCACCAACGTTACATCAATCGCACGTTTCGTGATATTTCTATAGAAATAAGGCTGTTTGGGCGAGCTTTCGCCAAAAAACACCTCTCGTTCCGAAATGGGTTGGCCTTGAGTACTAAAACTCTGAGTATCGAATGGCATAATAAGCCTCCCAGCTATACATTGCTGCACTTTTAAAAACTTGGGCAAGAGCGCCCGTCACTTGCGGAAGAATGTCCGCACCTTCACCGGTATGTTAATTCCATGTAATTTATTTAAAGGTCGAGATAAATTAACAGATAGATTTTGGTATTTCCAGCGATAGAACGGATTAAGAGGCGGTTTTGTCAGAGTTTTCAGCAAAGCATGCCTCAAAATCAATCAGGAGTAGAGGGTGACGGGGGTGTTTTGGCCTGTGCGTGCGATTCTCCATGAGGGGGGGTTGAGGTTTCCCAGATGATTCTTTCCCCCGCAGTCTAAAAGATTTTCATTCCGATTGACTGAACAGGCCGCGCAAGGCGCTGCCCCCCAGACAGCCCCGTGGCAAGGCCATGAGCCCGGTTTTTCCGGGTATTTTTTAACATAATTATGCTTATCGGGATCAAAATAGCAGATCTTTTTCGCTCTGGCCGCGCAGGAGCGTGACAGTTGCAATATTTTCGAGAGTGACCGGAAACTTGGCCTTGAACACGCAAGGGTCTGCCCATTAAGAGCGGCCCGAGACGGCGCGCCTTTGGGGGGAGGGTGCTATTTTGGTTTTTTCACGAGAGAGACGTTTATGAATACCCCGAACCTGTCCCCGATCCCTGAGCTTTATGTCTCCTACGAGTCTGCTCAGAAGCTGAAGCTAGAGGCCGGTGATCTGGCCAGCTGGGATCTGACCCCGCGCCAGATCTGCGATCTGGAGCTTTTGATGAATGGCGGGTTCAACCCGCTCAAAGGGTTTCTGTCAGAGGCTGACTATATCTCTGTCGTCGATACCATGCGCCTGACCGACGGGGCGCTCTGGCCGATGCCGGTCACGCTGGATGTGAATGAGGATTTCGCGGCAGGGCTCGAGATCGGGCAGGACATCGCGCTGCGCGACCAGGAAGGGGTGATCCTTGCCACCATGACCGTCACCGACCGCTGGGAGCCCAACAAGGCCCATGAGGCGGCGATGGTCTTTGGGGCGGATGATGCCGCACACCCGGCGGTGAACTACCTGCACAATCAGGCGGGCAAGATTTACCTGGGCGGCCCCGTCACGGGGATCCAGCAGCCGGTACATTATGATTTCCGCGCCCGCCGCGATACCCCCAACGAGCTGCGCGCCTATTTCCGCAAGGTCGGCTGGCGCAAGGTCGTGGCCTTCCAGACCCGCAACCCGCTGCACCGCGCGCATCAGGAGCTGACTTTCCGCGCGGCGCGCGAGGCGCAGGCCAACCTGCTCATTCACCCGGTCGTCGGCATGACCAAACCCGGTGACGTGGATCACTTCACCCGCGTGCGCTGCTACGAGGCGGTGCTGGACAAATACCCCGCTGCCACCACGTCGATGTCGCTGCTCAATCTGGCGATGCGCATGGCCGGCCCGCGCGAGGCGGTCTGGCACGGGCTCATTCGCAAAAACCACGGCTGTACCCATTTCATCGTGGGCCGCGATCACGCGGGCCCCGGCAAGAACTCCGCCGGTGAGGATTTCTACGGGCCTTACGACGCGCAGGATCTTTTCCGCGCCCATCAGGATGAGATGGGCATCGAGATGGTGGACTTTAAACACATGGTCTGGGTCGAGGACCGCGCGCAATACGAGCCCATGGACGAGATCAAGGATAAGGACAGCGTCACCATCCTGAACATCTCGGGCACCGAGCTGCGCCGCCGCCTGCAGGAAGGTCTGGAAATCCCCGAATGGTTCTCTTTCCCCGAAGTGGTGGCTGAGCTGCGCCGTACCCGCCCGCCGCGCAACCAGCAGGGCTTTACGGTGTTCTTCACCGGCTTCTCGGGCTCGGGCAAATCCACTATTGCCAATGCCCTGATGGTCAAGCTGATGGAGATGGGCGGCCGCCCCGTCACGCTGCTGGATGGCGACATCGTGCGGAAAAACCTCAGCTCCGAGCTGGGCTTCTCGAAAGAACACCGCGATCTCAACATCCGCCGCATCGGTTATGTGGCCTCCGAGATCACCAAGAACGGCGGCATCGCGATCTGTGCGCCCATTGCGCCTTATGCCACCACCCGCCGGGCGGTGCGCGAGGATGTGGAAGCCTTTGGTGCTTTCGTCGAGGTGCATGTGGCGACCTCGATCGAGGAATGCGAGCGCCGCGACCGCAAGGGGCTTTACAAGCTGGCGCGGGAAGGCAAGATCAAGGAGTTCACCGGGATTTCAGACCCTTACGATGTGCCTGAAAACCCCGAGCTCAGCGTCGAGACCGAGAATGTCGAGGTCGACAACTGTGCCCATCAGGTGCTGTTGAAGCTCGAAAGCATGGGGCTGATCTCGGGCTGATCGCGCCGGTTTCCCGTCAGAGCGCCTGCGCCAGATGATGCAGGCCCTCTGACAGCAGCGCCTGCGCCGTTTCAGGGTCTTTTGCCTCGATATAGAGCCGTAATTCGGGCGCATTTCCCGAGGGGCGGATATGCACCACGCGCCCGTCGTCCAGTGTCATCCGCACCCCGTCGGTGAGATCGCAACCGGCTTCCTGCCCGCCCAGCTTGGCCAGAAAACCCGCGCGCGCGGCGACATCCCGGCTCAGGCGCGCCACAAAGGGTTGCGTTCGGTCTTGCGGGACGTCTTGCAGCCGATCGGCCACGGTAAAAACCGGTGGCTCCTGCGCCACGCGCTGCGACAGCGGCGCCGCCCCGGCGGCGATCAACGTCATCAGCAGCGGCAGCACGCAGTCGCGGGTGGGCAGCGGCGCAAAGACCCCTGCGGGGCCCTGTGCGGCAAAGCCCAGCAGAAACCCGCCATTGGCCTCATAGCCCACGACACGCCCCGCCAGCGCTTCCATCCCGGCAATCACATATGGCGAGCCGATGCGCGTGCGCGCGACACGGGCAAACCCCTTTTGCGTCACCCCGCTGTTGGAAGAGATCGGCGTGACCACCGCCTCGGCGGCCAGCGCCTCCGCAGTGATTTGTCCCATGATGTCGCCGGGCACGATCCGGCCGGTTTCATCCGCCAGCAGCGGGCGGTCGGAATCCCCATCGGTGGAGACCAGCGCATCAAGGCGGTGCTCGGCCACCCAGGCCTTGATCTGGCGGCGCACATCGGGGGCCACCGCTTCGGTATCGACGGGGATGAAGGTGTCGGAGCGGCCAAGCTCGGTCACCTCTGCCCCCAGCCCGGTCAGGATCTCGGCCAGCAGGTCGCGGCCCACGGCGGAATGGCTGTAGAGCCCGATCCGCCGCCCGGTGAGCGCCCCTGCCCCGCAGCCTGCCACATTGCGCGCCACGAACCCAGCCCCGACAGTGTCGTCCTGTCGCAAAATCGTCTCTGATACGAGGCTTTTGGGCTTTGTGCCCAAGGCCGCGAGGATTGCGGTCTCGTGGGTTTTGGTGATCTCGCCCTGTGGGGTGTAGAACTTCAGCCCGTTGCGGTCCGCGGGGATATGGCTGCCCGTGACCATGATGGCCGCCGCCCCCTGCTGCATCGCGGCCAGGGCCAGCGCCGGCGTGGGCACGGCCCCGCAGGTGGTAACAGGAACCCCCATGCCGCGCGCGGCCTGGGTGACATCTTCGGCCAGCCGCGGCGAGGAAGGGCGCAAATCTTCGCCCACAAAAAGCCCGTGGCCGGTGTCACAGGCGGCGATAAAGGCGCGCACGTGGTCCTGTACCAGATCAGAGGTCAGCTCTGTCACCAGCCCGCGGAGCCCGCTTGTGCCGAATTTGGGCGCCATATGACGTCTCCTCCGGTCAGAGTTTGTTCAGATAGTCGCCGTAGTCGTTCTTGGTGTATTTCTGCGCCTCGCGGGCCAGATCGGCACGGCTGATCCAGCCGAGCTGAAAGGCGATCTCTTCGGGGCAGCCGATTTGCTGGCCCTGGCGCTTTTCGATGGTGCGCACGAAGTTGCCCGCATCCAGCAGCGAGCCATGCGTGCCGGTGTCGAGCCAGGCATAGCCGCGCCCCATGCGCTGCACCCGCAGGTTGCCCTCGGCCAGATACATCTCCAGAAGGGTGGTAATCTCGACCTCTCCGCGCGCCGAGGGCTTGACCGTGCGCGCCTTGGCCGGCGCCGTGCCATCAACGAAATAAAGCCCCGTGACCGCGTGGTTGGAGGGGGGCACATCCGGTTTCTCGATGATGCCGCGCACGGTGCCGCTGTCGTCGAAGTCCACCACGCCGTAGCGTTCGGGGTCTGCTACCTGGTAGCCAAAGACCGTGGCGCCGGTGGCCTGGTCGTCTGCGGCGGCCATCAGATCGGGCAGCCCGTGCCCGAAAAAGATGTTGTCTCCCAGCACCAGGGCCGATGGCGCGCCTGCCAGAAAATCCTCTGCCAGGATAAAGGCCTGGGCCAGACCGTCAGGCGAAGGCTGCTCGATATAGGTGAGTGACAGGCCCCATTGCGACCCGCCCCCCAGCATGCGCTGGAACTGCGCCTGATCCTGCGGCGTGGTGATCATGGCGATCTCGCGGATGCCGGCCAGCATCAGCACCGAAAGCGGATAGTAGATCATCGGCTTGTCGTAGATCGGCAGGAGCTGTTTGGAGACCCCCAGCGTGATCGGGTAGAGCCGTGTGCCGGACCCGCCTGCCAGAATGATGCCTTTGCGCGCTGTCATGATGTGTTCCTCGTTACGTCATCTTGAGATCGGCCAGCACCTCGGCCAGATCCTGTCGCCAGTCCGGGCGTTCGATCCCGAAGGTGGCAGTTGTCGCGCTGCAGTCAAGCCGGGCGTTCAGCGGCCGGGCGGCCGGCGTCGGGTAGGCGCTGGTGGGGATGTCTTCCACGATGGTCCCCTGCCCCGTCCGGGCAAAGATTTCCCGGGCAAACCCGGCCCAGCTGACCTCTGGCGCGCCGCTGAAATGGTAGGTGCCAGAGGTGGCGGGATCGCGCAAAAGCGTCTCTGCAATGGTGTAAACGGCCCCCGCGATGGCCCGCGCAGAGGTGGGCCCGCCGATCTGATCGGCGACAATGGTCAGCCTGTCGCGGTCCGCGCCCAGTCGCAGCATGGTCTTGACGAAGTTGTTGCCATGGGCGGAAAACACCCAGGCCGTGCGCAGGATCGCATGGGCCCCGTCGGCCCGCCGTACGCCCTGCTCACCGCCCAGCTTGCTGGCCCCGTAGACGCCAAGCGGGCCGGTGGCGGCCCCCGGAGGCCAGGGGTCCGTGCCGGCGCCGTCAAAGACATAATCGGTGGAGATATGCACAAACGGCAGCCCGCGCGCGGCGGCGGCGGCGGCCATGGCCGCAGGGGCCATGGCGTTGACGATCATGGCCGTGTCGCGGTCTTCTTCGGCGCGGTCGACGGCGGTGTAGGCAGCAGCGTTGATCACGGCCTCTGCGTCGGTCTTGGTAATCAGGGCCTCGCAGGCCCCGGGGTCCGTCAGATCCGCCTCATCGCGCCCCAGACAGGTGACCCCGTCAAAGCGCGCCAGTTCCGTGGCGACCTGGCCCGTCTTGCCAAAGACCAGAACCTTCATGCGCGGGCCCCGAGACGTTGCCCCACACCGTCGCGGTCCTGCAGGGCGCGCCACCAGGCCTCATTCTCGAGATACCAGGTGACGGTCTTTTCCAGACCCTGTTCCAATGTGACCGAGGGCCGCCAGCCCAGCTCGCTGGCAATCCGTGTGGGGTCGATCGCATAGCGCAAATCATGGCCCGGACGGTCCGCCACAAAGGTGATCTGCTCTGCATAAGGCGTCTCTTTGGGCCGTTTAGTATCTAATATCGTGCAGATCATCTGCACGATGTCGATGTTGCGCGCCTCATTCTCGCCGCCGATGTTGTAGCTGCGCCCCAGCGTGCCTTTTTGCAGCACGGTCAGCAGCGCATCGGCGTGGTCTTCGACGTAAAGCCAGTCGCGCACGTTCAGCCCCGCGCCGTAGACGGGGATCTCCTTGCCCGCCAGCGCGTTCAGGATCACCACGGGGATCAGCTTTTCAGGAAAATGATAGGGCCCGTAGTTATTCGAGCAATTGGTCATCACGATCGGAAGACCGTAGGTTTCGTGCCAGGCCCGTACCAGGTGATCGCTGGCGGCCTTGGAGGCCGAATAGGGGCTGCGCGGATCGTAGGGCGTGGTTTCGGTGAACTGGCCGGTGTCGCCCAGGGAGCCAAAAACCTCATCGGTGGAGATATGGTGGAACCGAAACCCTTCGGGTTTATTCTGCGCCGTCCAATAGGCGCGCGCGGCCTCCAGCAGGTGATAGGTGCCGGTGATATTGGTCTCGATGAAGGTGCCCGGCCCGTCGATGGAGCGGTCCACATGGCTTTCGGCGGCCAGATGCATCACCGCGTCGGGGGCGTGTCTGGCAAAAACAGCGTCCAGGGCCGCGCGGTCCCGGATATCTGCGTGTTCAAAACGGTAATCGGGTCTGTCCGCGACGCTGGCCACGTTGTCCAGACAGGCCGCATAGGTCAGCGCATCGAGGTTGACGACCGCATGCCCCTGGGCGATGGCGGCCCGGACAACGGCAGATCCGATAAACCCGGCCCCCCCGGTCACAAGCAGTTTCATAGATTATCCTTCATAGACAAACGGGCTGTCGAAATCGGCCAATCCGGGGGCCGCCGCGTCCTTTTCAGACAAAACAGGCTCCAAACCGCCCAATCCCCAGTCGATCCCGATCTGCGGGCAATCAAAGCGCACCGCCCCGTCACAGTCGGGCGCATAGACGTCAGAGCATTTATAGATGATCTCGGTGTCGGGCTGGCGTGTGGCAAACCCATGCAGAAACCCTGCCGGGATCAGCAGCTGGCGACCGTTTTCAAAGCTCAGCTCTTCCCCGATCCACTGGCCATAGGTGGGCGAGCCGCGCCGGATGTCCACCGCCACGTCAAAAAGCGCGCCGCGCCCGCAGCGCACCAGCTTGTCCTGGGCATGGGGCGGGGCCTGAAAGTGCAGGCCCCGCACGGTGCCCACCTGCATCGAGAGCGAATGGTTGTCCTGCACCCAATCGAAATGGAAACCGGCCCCGGCCATGGCGCGCTGGCTCCAGCTCTCGCTGAAGAACCCGCGGGCATCGCCAAACCGTTTGGGGGTCAGGATGAAGACATCCGCCAGCTTTGTCGTCTCGACCTGCACAAGCAATTCCTATTCTCGCAGCTCTCCCCCCTCGTCCCATTAGCAATGCGCTTAAGATGTGTCACCCCAAAAGCGTGTTCGCGCCGTTCTTGCGGGGGGACGTGCCCCTTCGAGTTGACAGGGGACCCCCCTTGCCGCATCACCTTTGCAACAGCCATATGCAGGAGAGCGCGCAGTGAAAATTGCAATGATTGGGACAGGATACGTGGGTCTGGTATCCGGTGTGTGCTTTTCGGATTTCGGCCATGAGGTGGTCTGTGTCGACAAGGATCCCGCCAAGCTTGAAAAACTCAATGCCGGCCAAGTGCCGATCTACGAGCCGGGTCTGGATGATCTGATGGCGCGCAATGTGGCGGCAGGCCGGTTGTCGTTTTCGGGGGATCTGGCGGCGGCGGTGGAGGGCGCGGAAGCTGTCTTTATCGCGGTGGGCACGCCCACGCGGCGCGGTGACGGGCATGCGGATCTGACCTATGTGATGTCCGCCGCCGAAGAGATCGCCCGCGCGCTGACCGGCTATGCGGTTGTGGTGACGAAATCCACCGTGCCGGTGGGCACCAACCGCAAGGTGGCCGAGACCATTGCCGCGGTGAACGCGGAGGCCGAATTTGACGTGGCCTCGAACCCGGAGTTTCTGCGCGAAGGGGCGGCGATTGACGACTTCATGCGCCCCGACCGCATCGTCGTCGGCGTCGAAAGCGACCGCGCGGCAGAGATCATGCAGGCGATCTACCAGCCTTTGTACCTGCGCGATTTCCCGATCATGACCACCGATCTGGAAAGCGCTGAGATGATCAAATATGCCGCCAACGCCTTTCTGGCCACCAAGATCACCTTCATCAACGAAATCGCCGCCCTGTGTGAACGCACCGGGGCGGACGTCAAGATGGTCTCCAAGGGGATCGGGATGGACGGGCGCATCGGGGCCAAGTTCCTGCATGCAGGTCCGGGCTACGGCGGGTCGTGCTTTCCCAAGGATACCTCCGCGCTGGCACGCATCGGGCAGGATCATGCTGTCCCGATGCAGCTGACCGAGACTGTCATCAAGGTCAACGAAGAGGTCAAACGCCGCATGATAGAGAAGGTTTTCGACCTGTGTGGCGGGTCGGTGAACGGCAAGAAGATCGCCGTGCTGGGGGTGACGTTCAAACCCAACACGGACGATATGCGCGATGCGCCGTCTCTGGTCATTGTGCCGGCACTGGTGGGCAATGGGGCGTCGGTGCGCGTGGTCGATCCGCAGGGGTTCCGCGAAGGCGAAGCACTCTTGCCGGGGGTGACGTGGGTCGAAGACGTCTACGAGGCGGCCAAGGGCGCTGATGCCATCGTGCTGCTGACCGAATGGAACGAATTCCGCGCCCTGGACCTCGGGCGGCTGGTCGAAGAGATGGCCAGCCCGATGATGGCCGATCTGCGCAATATCTATTCCGCGCAACAGGCCCGGGCGAGCGGCTTTCAGGGCTATACCTCGATCGGACGCCGGGACGAGGTGGCCTGAGCGGCAGCGCTCAGGGGGGCTGCGCGGCAAAATGGGCCTGACAGGCCTCGATCCGGGTGCCGATTTCAGCGGCGCAGAGCCCATCGACCCGGATCACGCCGAAATTCCGCACCCCCATGCCCGCGGCGACAAACAGCGTGTTGTTGACCCACCAGTCGTCGACCACCAGTTCGATCACCGTGCTGGGGGCCCAGAACATGATGTTGAGCAGGCCCGATCCGTGATCGCCGATCACGGTCTCGGCCTCCTGACCGTAATCAGCGGCGGTTGTCGTATTGAGGTCGGCCTGGCGGATCACCCGCCCCCCGATGGATCTGACATACGCGGCGGCGGCGTCACTGGGAAACTGCCGCGTGACGGTCTCACCGGTCAGATCAAAGCGCCCCAGATAGGACACCGACCCCGGCGTGGGTGGCGTGGGCGTGACGGCAAACGCGGTGCGAAAGGCCGCCACATCCTGCGGCGAGAAATAGAATTTCGGGTTCGGCTTGCGCAGCACGAAAGCCTTTTCGATGTGGTACCAGCCGGTTGCCGCGATCCAGTTGATCCCCGCCCGGTCCAGATCACGCCGGACATAGCTTTTCTGCGCCAGCGCCTGCGGGATCAGCACCGGCACATCGGGGAAACCCACCGACAGCAGGGTGCCCAGGTAGCAATGCACCCAGTCCCCGTAAGAATAGAGATAGTCACATTCGACCACGGCACAGGCGGGGAGCGTCTGCGCGCGCGCAGGCGGGCGGGCGCGCAGATCGCTCAGCCGGATCGGCTGGACGCTGAATTTCTCGACCAGGCACCCGCCGACCCAGGCCATGCCGCCCGGGGCATAAAACAGATCCGGCACCTCTTCATAGGCCGGTCGGGGCGGGCAAAACGCCAGGCGGGTCTCTTTCTGCGGTCCCATCTCTGCGGACGTGCCGACCCGATGGCCAAAAAAGGGCACCGTCTCGCAGGGCTGTGTCAGGTTGTCTGATGGCGACAGGGGCCGAAAGCGCCCGGCCCGCGCGAACCCTCGAAAGAGCCCTGATTTGACAAGATGCTTGATCCTGGCCTTGGGACTTCTCCAGTCGTCCATATGGGTTTTCATACTCCTGTGCTGGCCCTGCAAGAGAGATCCGCAAAGCGGTCGGAACCTGCCCGGTCGGGGGCACAGGGCAGGTCTATCGTTTCTGACGGTGCTCTGTGAAGCGTTCAAAACCGGGGGGCGCACAAGAGCGTGGACTGTGCTCTTTGCGCCCATGCCGTGGATGCCCTGTTTGCCGGGGGGCGTTGCTCTGGAAAAATCTGTATTTTCCTGTACTGGCTTTCACGGCCACACATATGCCTGCCGGGCAGGTTGGTTTAAGTCAAAGGTTCCGGCGGCGCGGATGTTCCGATATCTGCCAGCCGCTGGTCATATAAGGTTTTGAGATGCGTATGATCGGAGATGTCCTGGCACGCCGCCGCCTGTCAAAAGGCACACGCCGGATCGCCGCGGCCTGGATGGCGCGCCCTTTCACGCGGGGAACCGGGCGCCGGGTTGTTGCCTTCCACGATCCCAACCGGATCAGCTATTCACAGCTCTATCCGTTTTTCCACTATCGCAAGGCCTTACACGCGCGGTTTGGCGTCACCCTGCGCGCCTACCCCTTTCAGGATTTGCTGACGGGAAAACTTGCCCCTGTGCCGCAGGCGGATGACATCCTGCTGCAACCCTGGTTCACGGTGCCCCCCGAGGCGCTTGCCGAGGTTTGCACGCGTTTGCGACAGGCCAATCCTGACGCGCGCATTTCCTTTCTGGACAGCTATGCCCATAACGATCTGCGCCTCTCGGCCCATCTGCCCGATGATCTGAGTTTTTACGTGAAAAAGTCTCTGTACAAGGATTTTGCGCACTACAGGACCTGTTACCGGGACACCTACCTGTCCGGCCACTACGCTGAATTTTACGATGTCGACGGCCCGTTCAAGGACTTCCGTGCACCGGAAGGCGTCCTTGAAAAACTGCGCCTGTCCCCCAATTTTTTTACAGCCCCGCATCTGATCGGCGGGTTTATGGCCCCGGTCCCCCCGCCCCAGGACGGGCGCACCCTGGATGTGCAGGCCCGGCTCGCGGTCACCGGTTCACCCTGGTATCAGGCCATGCGGCAGCATGCGCGCACCCTGGTGGCCGGGCTGGAGGGTGTTTCCGTCTCGGGAACCGATCTGCTGTCTTTGCCACAGTTCAACGCGGAACTGCGCCGCGCGCGCCTGTGTTTCAGCCCCTTTGGCTATGGCGAGCTTTGCTGGCGCGATATCGAGGCCATTCAGGCAGGGGCTGTTCTGATCAAGCAGGACATGAGCCATCTGCGGACCCTGCCCGATCTTTATGAACCGGGGGTCACCTACCTGCCGGTCAAGTGGGATTTCAGCGATCTCGAAGAGGTCGTGCGCACCGCATTGGCGGATGACGATCTGCGTGTGCGTCTCAGCCAGGAAGCGTTCCGCCGTGTCTCGGCCTATGTCTCGAACGCCCGGTTTGTGGAGGATGTCGGGTTTCTTTTCGAGTAGATCAATCTAGTTTCGGTTGCTAAGTGCAGGATCCTGAAAAACCTCGTTTGTCTTCTTTGCCCGGAGGGTCGGCATGTTGTTCCGTTTGCCGCAAAAACGTCGTGGGAATGACACCAATTGTAATGGATTGTTGCGTACATGCCGGTTAGGGACGGGTGACGCGTGAAATCAAGGTAATCGGAAAGGCTGATCCATGCAGGACAAGATCAAGATCGCTGTCGTGGGGCTGGGAAAGATGGGGCTGTCTCATTTTTCGATGGTGCGGGCCCATCCAAACGCCGAGACGATCGCCTGTGACGCCACGGGGTTTCTGGTGGATGTGCTCAGCAAGAATATCCCCGGCCTGACGGTGCACCGCAAATACGACAGGCTGCTGGAGACCGAAGACCTCGATGCGGTGGTGATTGCAACGCCCTCGCGGATGCATGACACGATGGTGCGCGCGGCTCTTGAACGCGACATCCATGTGTTTTGCGAAAAACCCTTCTGTCTCGACTGGCGCACGGCCGAGGCCCTGGCGGATCTGGCAGAGGCCAGGGGGCTGGTGAACCAGGTGGGCTACCACTACCGCTACGTGGGGGCCTTTCAGCACATGAAAAAGCTGCTGGAGGCCGGGGCCATCGGCAGGGTGACCCACGTGCAGGCCGAAGCCTACGGGCCTGTCGTGCTGCGCGAGAACAAGAAAAGCTGGCGCAATCAGAAATCCGAGGGCGGCGGGTGTCTTTATGACTATGCAGCGCATCCGCTCAACCTGCTGAACTGGTTCTTTGGCGCGCCCACGGAGGTGTCGGGCTCGGTGCTCAGCTCGATCTTTTCGCGCGATACCGATGATGCGGTGCTCTCGACACTGCAATTCGGTGCGGTGCCTGCCCAGCTCTCGGTGAACTGGAGCGACGAATCGCACCGCAAGATGAGCACCAAGATCACCATGATCGGTACAAACGGGCGGCTTTATGCGGACCGGCAGGAATGTCAGCTGTTCCTGCGCGAGGTGCCCGAGACCTTGTCCGGGTATGAAAAGGGCTGGACGGTGAAATACACCACCGAGCTGACCGAAGACCCGTGGTTCTATCTGCGCGGCGAGGAGTATTCCAACCAGCTTGACGGCTTCATCCAGGCGGTGCGCGCCAAGCGCGGGGCCGCGGAGGAAAATGATTTCCGCTCCGCCGCGCTGACCGACAAGAGCATCGCGATGATTCTGGAGGACAATGCCCGCAGCCCGCAAGCCGCCGCGGCCCCTGCCCCGTCACCGGCACAGGCCGGGCGCAAGCGCAGCTGGTTCGGGCGGGCCTGAGCATGAGCAAGGAGACACATGTCATGGACCGTCTGCTTTTTGGCGACAACCAGTTTTTCGGCATCAACCACATGTCCGAGGAAAAAGCCCGCGCCCAGTCGATGCGCTTTCAGGACACGCAGGCGATCATGGAGGTGCTCGATATCGCTTATGACGAGGGCATTCGCACCTTCATGTGCACCACCCATGACCGGGTCAGCCAGATCTGCGATGTGGTGCGCGCCAATCCCGGGCGCTATCGCGATTTCATCTTTTACCCCTGCATGCCCTACGCCCATAAATACGCCAATGCAGTGACGGATCACGGCATGGTCGGGGCGGTGACCCATTTCATGCCGGATGACGGGCTGATGAAGACGATGCTCTCGGGCGGCAAGGCGCTGGCCTCGAAGGACGTCGAAGGCATCGTCAAGATCCTCATCGATGTGGAGATGAAGATGTTTGCCGGTCTCGACACGCCGGTGATCTTCTTGCAGAACGTCTTTACGGATCTTCTGCTCGGCATGGGGTTCAACCGGGCGTTCCGCATCTTTCACGATCACGTCCGGCAGAAATACGGGGCCGAGCCCGGCTACATCACCATGAACATGCCGATGCTGCTCGACGTGCTGGAAGAGCAAGGCATCGAGAACCCGGTGATCTGCTCCAACATCAACAAGATCGGCTTTCGCATGGCCGGCGGTCTGGAGCGCTATCTGGAGGTGCTCAGGACCCGCAAGCTGCAGGCCATCGCCATGTCGGTCTATGCCTCGGGCGCGATCCCGGCCGAAGAGGCGATCTCCTGGATCGGTGATCTGCCCAACGTGCAGTCCATCGTCTTTGGCGCCTCCTCGGGCGGCAATATCCGCAACACCCGCGATCTGGTCCAGACCCATATGGGCCCCGTGACAGCCCCCGGAGTGGCCTGAGCGATGCAACAGTCAACAGACGCCGCAGCCCCCGCGCAGGACTACCCCCGGGTCGAGATGCTCAACGCCTATGTGCATGACCTCTCGATGGAGGAGCTGGTCGAGAATTTCGATGAAGGTCTCCTGCTGACGCTGCATGTGGACATGATCATGAAGCTGCAGCAGGACAAGGAATTCTACGACATTCTCGGGGCCTTCGACATCATCACCTGTGACAGTCAGATCATGTATTTCGCCACCAAGTTCCTCGGCCACCCGGTGCAGGAACGGGTCTCGGGGTCGGATTACTTCCCCAAATTCTACAGGCACCACAAGGACAACCCCGACATGACCGTCTTTCTGCTGGGCGGCAAGCCGGGCATCGCGGAGAGGGCGGCACAGAACATCAACGCCAAGGTCGGGCGCGCCTTTATCCCTGGCTGCTACGCGCCGGCGTTCAATTTCGAGGATGACCCGGCCGAGATCGACCGCATGATCGAAGCGGTGAATGCGTCCGGGGCCACCGCCTGTCTGGTGGGTCTGGGCGGCGGGCGACAGGAAAAATTCATCGTGAAATACCGCGACCGGATGCCGGGCGTAAAGCTCTGGCTGCCTTTGGGCGGGACGATCGACTACGAAAGCGGCACCTTTGCGCGCCCGCCCACCTGGATCACCGAAGGCGGGCTGGAATGGCTCTACCGGCTCGTCAAGGAGCCGCGGGCGCGGTTTCATCGCTATGTGATCCACGAGCCGCCGTTTCTCTGGGCGGTGCTCAAGCAGAAATTGGGCCTGTACAAGAACCCCTTTGGCGGCGTTTAATAAGAAGCATATTTTTTTGCTTCATTACAGAGCCATTTATATGAAATCGACCATTACCAGGGGTCTGAAAGCGGTTTTGCCGCAGTCTTCGGCGGATAGTCTCTTTCGTCTTGGTGTTAAACTGGCCCCCGAGGAATTCCGGCGCGTCGCTTTCGAGACCGCCTTTGCACCTGAAATGAATCTCGCGCTGCGCAAGCTGGCCGCCCGGGGGTTTGCCCCGCGCAGGATCGCGGATGTGGGCTCGTTTCACGGCGACTGGTCGCGCATGGTCAAGGCCATCTGGCCTGCCGCCGAACTGGAAATGATCGAGGCCAATACCGACAAGCGCGAGACCCTCGAGCCGGTGGCGCAGGAGCTGGGCGCGCAGGTGCATTTCGCCCTTCTGGGCCCGCAGGACGGTCAGGAGGTGGTGTTTCACGTCATGGAAAGCGGCTCTTCGGTGCTGGAGGAAAACAGCCCCCTCGACCGGCGCACCGAGACCCGGGCGACCCGGACGCTCGACACGGTTCTGGCCGGGCGGCAGGTCGATCTGCTGAAACTGGACGTGCAGGGGTTCGAGCTGGAGGTGCTGAAAGGCGGTGCCGGGACCCTGAAACAGAGCCAGGCGCTCATTCTCGAAGTATCACTGCTGGAGATCAACAAGGGCGCGCCGCTCTTTGCCGAAGTTGTGGGCTTCATGCATGCCCGCGGCTTTGAGGTCTGCGATATCCTTGAGCTGCACCGCCGCCCGCTCGACAAGGCCACCAACCAGGTCGACATCCTGTTTGTGCCCAGTGCTTCCGCGTTTCTGGCCGACAAACGCCATTTCTGAGCGGCCCGCGCTCAGATCGCCGGTTTGAGCCCTTCTTGTCTTATGCTGCGCCGCCACACTACAATGTTGTCATGATTTGCCTTGCCGATAGCAATGTGCGCGTTCTCGAAGCTGTCGAAACACTTGACTATTTCGATAGCCAAACTGTTCAATTGGCCAGACATATAGCGCCTTTGGATGCTTGGAACTTGATCATGGAAGACCCGCAATCGATGTTGAGACTCGCGTTCAGAGTACGTGACATGGTGTCAAGCTTGTTCGGCGTGAAGTCGATCGGTGGCTTCAGCGGGAACCCTGCCAAAGCTGTAACTGTCGGAGACCACCTTGATTTTTTCCTTGTGGAATACGTTGATAGCGATACCCTCGTTCTTACAGAAAGAGACCGCCATCTTGATGTGATGACATGTATCTCAACTGACGGGCCGTCTATTTCCATTACATCTTCAGTGCGGGTGCATAACCGGTTTGGACAGGCGTATATGATCCCTGTTGGGATTGCTCATAAGTCAATTGTAAGAAACATGTTAAACCAATTGAGGCGCAAACTTTCCGACTGAGCCGAAGGTCGGGTTTTCCCGCAAAGCAGACATCGCCAATCGCATTGACACCCGGTTTTCCCGTCAGTCGCGGGCGTAGATGTCCTCGTAGCGGACGATATCGTCTTCGCCCAGGTAGGGGCCGGTCTGCACTTCGATCAGCACCATGTCGAGCTTGCCGGGGTTTTCCATGCGGTGCACGGCCCCCAGCGGGATATAGACGCTTTCGTTCTCGCCCACGAGCTTGACCGCATCGTTGACCGTGACCTTTGCCGTGCCCTGCACCACGATCCAATGCTCCGAGCGGTGGTGGTGGCTTTGCAGGCTGAGCGCGGCCCCAGGGTGCACCACGATCCGTTTCACCTGAAAGCGGCTGCCGGTCACAAGGCTCTCGAACCAGCCCCAGGGGCGATGATCGATGGGAAACTCCGTGGCCTGTTTGGCATTTTTCGCCTTGAGAGCGGCGACGGCTTCCTTGACCCGCTGGCCTTCGGATTTGCGCGCCACCAGCACCGCGTCCGGCATGGCGATGGCCACGATATCCTCCAGCCCGATGCCGACAACTTCGAGGTTTTGCGCCTCGCTGCGCAGCAGGGTGTCGGTGCAATCGATGGCCGTGGCGTTGTCAGAACAGACGTTGCCCGCCGCATCCGGGCCGGTCTGCAGCCAGACCGCCTCCCAGCCGCCCAGATCGGACCAGTCGCCGCTGAACGGCATCACCGAAAGATTATCGGCCTTTTCCATGATCGCGTAATCGATCGAGATATCCGCCACCTCCGCCCAGGGTTCAGGCGCCAGCCGGGTAAAGCTCAGATCGGTTTCGGCACTTTCGACAGCAGCGCGCACAGTCTCTAACAAGGCGGGCGCATGGGTTTCGTAAGCCGCAATCACCGCGCGGGCGGAGAACAGGAAGATGCCTGCGTTCCACAGGAAATGCCCCGCCGCCAGCATCTCGCGGGCCTGGGCCTCACCCGGTTTTTCGACAAAGCGCGCCAGAGGCTGCGGGGTGGTGTCTGAGCCGGCCTCTGCGGCCAGCTCCAGATAGCCGTAGCCTGTCTCGGGGCGGGTCGGCGTGATGCCAAAGGTGACCAGATCGCCCTGTGCGGCCCGCGGCAGCGCGGCGGCAACGGCGGCCTGAAAGGCCTCTGCATCGGGGATGACGTGATCGGACGGTGCCACCAGCATCAGCGCCTGCGGATCGCGCGCGGCCAGCCACAGGGCTGCGGCCAGCACCGCAGGGGCGGTGTTGCGCCCCTCGGGCTCAATCAGGATGGCCTGGGCGGCCTGTTCGATCGCGGCCAGCTGTTCTGAGACGATAAAGCGGAAATGATCGCCGGTGACCACAAGCGGGGCGGCGTATTCAGGTCCCGACAACCGGCGCGCGGAGGCCTGAAACAGGCTCTGATCCCCGATCAGGGGCGCGAACTGCTTGGGATAGGATTTGCGCGACAGGGGCCACAGGCGGGTGCCCGCCCCTCCGCACAACAGGACTGGATGCAATTTAGCCATGTATTTGAGGCCCTGACAGATTGTTTGCAGACGTCAGGGCAGATACAAGCGCAGCTGCCCTGTCCCGAGAATGGGTTACCCTTCCGGTATGAACCGCGGCAACGGTTCCTGCAAGGCATCCAGCATGGATTTCAGGCGCGCTTCAGCCTGCGCCTCCTCTTCGTCGGGGGCGATGATGGTGGTCAGCCGGACCAGGGCCCCATCGGTGCGGCCGGTGCGGATTCCATCCACCATGAGCCACCACTTCGCCTCGAAATCCCAGGCGATCTTGCGGCTTTTCTGCTGGAACCAGTAATAGACCATCATGCGGGCCTCACCCTTCTGGATGATCGCGCGGTTGATCTCGAAGGGTGTATCGGTTCCCATCGTCTGCGAGATATCGGTCCGTTCCAGCCAGGCGATCTCCCAGCCCGCACCCGGCAGACAGATCTCGGGGCTGTGCACGCCGCCCTGGCTCTGGTCGTCATACCAGGCCATGAAGAGACCCACCAGCGGCGTCCCCTCGGATACGGCAAAGTTCACCTGGTGATAGTCATCCGCGCCCAGAACGTTTTCGATGCCGGGGCTGAGCTTGGTGGCGCGCCCGACCTGGGACCAGTCCTCCAGCTGGCGCGGGAAGAGCACAAAGCTGTCGCGTTCGATCTTGGTCATGCCGCGCTCCGGCATGGCCTGCAGGGACAGGGCCGCGGCGATCATGAAGACACCCGAGAACACCAGCGCGCGCGAGGGTTGCACCAGCCGCAGCCGCATGGCCTGCGTGCCCAGCCCGTCGGTTTCCAGATCCAGCGCCTCTGTCAGGGACATCTTTTCGCGCTGCAGTTTCAGCATGATCCAGGCCAGCAGGAACAGGATGAGAATACAGGAGATAAAGATCACCCAGCCTTCGAAGAAATGCGTAAAGCCGTCGAGCCATTCGACCCCGTAACGCTGGGCGATCACGCCTGCGACGGCAATCCGGACGGAGTTCATCAGCACGGTGATGGGCGCCGCCGAGATCAGCAGCACCGCCTTGTGCCACATCGGCCCTTTGTAGAGTACCGCAAAGATGTAGGAAAAGCTGAGGATCGGGAAGAGATAGCGCAGCCCCGAGCAGGCCTCGGCCACATGCAGTTTCAGCACGCCCAGATCGATGATGTTGCCATCCAGAAAGACCGGCACGCTCATCAGTTGCAGGAACCAGACGCCCAGCTCCGAGGAGATGAACTGCAGCCAGGCCGACATCTTGTAATAGAGCACGCCCGGCAGCGGCAGCATGTAGACAAGGTGCAACACAGGGGGCCAGAAATACTTGCCCGTGCGCCAGCCAAAGCTGATGAGCAGCAGCCCCCCGACCCAGAGGATCAGCGCATAGGCCACGATATCGTCGATGTTGGACAGAATACCCAGGGTGCCCATGGTCATCGCCAGCAGGACAACAAACACACCGGGCAGGCGGTCGCTCACTGATCCGTGGTTTTCGGGAAACTCTTTGAGTTGACGCAGGAACAGCAGCGCCGACAGAACCGGGATCAGCGGCCCGTGGCTGTACTCGGGCAATTGCCAGGCCACCAGCAGCGCATTGAGGCCGTCGGAAAAGAAGATCAGCGCGCCAATAATGGCCGCAACAAGCCAGAACATGCCCCAGGACATGAAATTTTCGAGAAACCTGACAGGTTTTAAAGTGTTGTTCAAAACCGACATCAACTACCACCTAAACTAAAAATTTGATTCCAATTGCCGCGGAACATATCATTTCGCCCCGCCTGCTCATAGCGGGTAACGGCGCGTTGGCGAAGATGTTATCACGAAAATGCGCCTTTTTTTGGTGTTTTCGGGCGCGGCGCTCCCCAAAACCCAGGACAGCTCTTCTGCCCGCCGGGTTCTGGCGGGGAGCAGGGTAATCTAAAGCCTCAACACCCGTGGATCGCGTGGCAGGACCGCTTTGACATCGAAAATCACCGGCGCGCCGGAGAAAAGCGGCAAGAGCGCTGCAAGCCCGCCGGCGCGGAACGCGTCATGCGCCACCGCAAGCACGATGGCGTCATAACGGCCCTTAACAGGCTCTGATATAGGCGTTAGACCCAATTGCGTTGTCACCTCTTCGGCCTCGGCCACCGGATCATGCACATCCACGGTGATGTCATAGCTTTCCAACTCGGTGACCACGTCCAGAACGCGCGTGTTGCGCAGGTCGGGGACGTTTTCCTTGAAGGTCAGCCCCATCACAAGGACCCGCGCGCCTTTCACGCGGAGGTCATCGCAAATCATCCGGCGCACCAGCCGCCCCGCAATCTCGCGGCCCATGCCGTCGTTGATCCGGCGCCCGGCGAGCACCATCTCGGGATGATAGCCGAGGCTCTGCGCCTTGTAGGTCAGGTAATAGGGGTCAACACCGATGCAGTGCCCGCCCACCAGACCGGGGCGATAGGGCTGGAAGTTCCACTTGGTGCCCGCCGCCTCCAGCACATCCGTGGTATCAAGCCCCATCCGGTCGAAAATCAGGGCCAGCTCGTTGATGAGGGCGATGTTGACGTCCCGCTGGGTGTTCTCGATAACCTTGGCGGCCTCGGCCACCCTGATGGAGGGGGCCAGATAGGTGCCGGCCGTGATGATCGAGGCATAAAGCTGCTCGACAAAGGCTGCCACCGCCGGGGTCGAGCCGGAGACCACTTTCAGAATATCCGCAAGCCGGTGGGTGCGGTCACCGGGATTGATCCGCTCGGGGCTGTAACCGGCAAAGAAATCCCGGTTAAGCCGCAGCCCCGAGGCCGCCTCGATCACCGGCACGCAGTCTTCTTCGGTGGCGCCGGGATAGACGGTGCTTTCGAAAATCACTGTATCGCCCGGAGAGATGACCTGCCCCACCGTCTCGGAGGCGCGCAGCAGCGGCCCCAGATCCGGGCGCTTCATGATGTCGATCGGGGTGGGCACGGTCACGATATAGACGTTGCAGACCGCCAGATCAGCGATCTGCGTGCTGTAGGTCAGCCGGGTGGCCGCCGCGCGCTCGGCGCTGTCGGTTTCCTGCGTGCTGTCCTTGCCCGCCCGCAAGGCGTCGATCCGGGCGGTATCGATATCAAAGCCGATCACGGGATATGCCCGCCCGAAGGCCACCGCCAGAGGCAGGCCGACATAACCCAGCCCGATGACGGCAATTTTCACCTCGCTGAGCGGCGGCATTGGCTGTCCTTACTTTTGATAATAGTCTCTGAACCAGGTGACGAACTGCGCCACACCGTCCTGAAACGGGGTTTCGGGCCGGTAGCCTGTGAGGGTCTTGAGCAGATCCGCATTGGCCCAGGTGGCCGGGACATCGCCGGTCTGCATCGGCATCATGTTGCGCGTGGCCTTGCGGCCCAGACAGTCTTCAATGGCGTCGATGAAATCCAGCAGGCGGATCTTTTCGGAGTTGCCGATATTGACCACGCGGTAGGGGGCCACCGGGCTCAGGCTGTCACCGGGGGCGATCCCGGCAGGGTCTGCAGGGCGCTCGGGCACCGCATCGATCAGCAGCCGGATGCCGTGTACCAGATCCGTGACATAGGTGAAATCGCGGTACATTTCACCGTGATTGTAGACATCGATGGGCCGCCCGTTGAGGATCGCATCGGTGAACTTGAAAAGCGCCATATCCGGGCGCCCCCAGGGGCCATAAACGGTGAAAAACCGAAACATCGTCGTCGGCAGATCGTAGATATGCGCGTAGGAATGGGCCATCGCCTCATTGGCCTTTTTGGTGGCCGCATAGATCGTCAGCGGGGTGTCGGCCTTATCGGTCTCGCAAAAGGGCATGTCCTCATTGGCGCCGTAGACCGATGAGGTGGAAGCCATCAGCAGGTGCTGGACCTTCTGGGCGCGCGCAGCCTCCATCACGTTGAAGGTGCCCGTGACATTGCTGTCGATATAGGCCCGCGGGTTCTCAAGCGAATAGCGCACCCCGGCCTGGGCTGCGAGATGCACGATCACATCCGGCGCAAAGCTTTCGACCAGCGTTCTGACCGCCCCGGCGTCTTCCAGCATCGCCTCGGTGGCCGCGAAGCTTGGGTTTTGCAGCAGCATCTGGTGCCGCCGCTGCTTGAGGGCGACATCATAGTAATCGGTCATCCCGTCCAGACCCTGCACCACAAAGCCATCGGCCAGCAGCCGCGCGGCGAGGTGAAAGCCGATAAACCCAGCGGACCCTGTCACAAGAACACGTTTCATGGCGTGCCGATCTTTCTGTTGGTGTTGCCGGGGACCCCGGGGGTCAGTAATACCCTGCATCCGCGTCTGCAGGGTTGAGCAGGCGGCAGTTGTTCAGCACCACGCCCAGAACATTGGTCTGCTCGGCCACCTCGCGTTCGCAGATGTCGAGCTGGCTGATCTTGGTCTGCTCCGCGCGCGCGACAATCAGGGCACAATCCACATGCGACAGCATCGCGCGGGCGTCATCGGTCACCAGCATCGGCGGCAGATCGAACATCATGACATCGGGCTCAAAGTCTTTCTGCAGCGTATCGATGGTCGTCGCGGTCTGTTGCGACATCAAAACCTGTATCGGGTCGCTGACCGGGCGCTCCGCCATGGAGATTGCCACATTGGAACGCAGCCGCACCATCTGCTCTTGGGCCGACACCTCGCCCAGCAGAAGGTCCTTGATGTCATGCTGCGGTTTATGCCCCAGTATGTTCGCGATGCCCGGCCGGCGCAGATCAAGATCCAGCAGGATGGATTTGACCTCTCGCTGGCGCGAAAACCCAAAGGCCAGGTTACAGGCGGTCGTGCTTTTGCCACAGGCCTTGTCCGGCGAGGTGATCGCCATGCGTGACCAGCCGTTCTGTTGCATCAGCAAGAAGATCTTGGTGCGCAGCACGTCAAACGGGTTGGCTTCTGACTGCGCATTGAGCGTGATGACCCGGTTCGACAGCAGGGTCGCGGGATCCGGATCAAAAAGCGGCAGCCTGTTCCAGATCTCGGGCAGCGGCAGGCCCGGGTCGGCCTCCGCCACCTCGGCGCGCGGCACGGGCCCGGCGCGGTTTTTGCCAGAAGCGGTTTTGCCGCGCTCCTGTCGGGCCTTATTCAGGGCTTTTTGAAGTTTTTCCATTGGGTCAGAGACTTCTTTCAACGAAACCGGAAGGGGAAGAATACATCAGGTCAGACGCTCGAGGATTTTCTGAAAAAGCTCATCCAACGGCATGTAGAAACGGTCGATCCCCCACATCATGCTGGGGACCGCCACGATGACGATCACCAGGACGGCAATCTGCATCGTGCGGCGACTGCGGCGGTCGCTGTCTGTTTCAAACCTCGGAATGGTGGCCAGCGGTGTGATCTCCAGCGCCTTGACGATATCGGTGGGGCGCCGGATGGCCTGGTTCAGAGCCTCGAGCAGGACAAAGAGCCCCACCGCCAGGGCGATGCCGGCTCCGATGCCCATGGTGGCGACTTTCGTGCGGTTCGGACCTGATGGAAATCTGGGGACCGAGGCGCTTTCCAGCACCGTGATCCGCTCTCCCTTGGCGGTCACCTCGATCCGCTCGCCCATACGGGCTTCCGCCACCCGCTGGATGGCAGAAGAATAGAGATTGCGGATGTTTTCATGCTCGCGCTCCATTGCTTCAAGGGCGATGCGGTTGGCCGGCGTGCGGTCAATGCTCTCCTGCAGCCCTTCCAGTTCGGTGCTGGTATCTGCAATTTCCTGTTCCAGGGCCGCGATCTGGCTGTTGATCTCGGCCAGGCTGATGTCGAGCGCGGTCACCTCGGTGGGTGCACTGCCCTCTTCCGAAGGGGCCCCGGCGATCTGTTCGGTCAGGGCCGCAATCCTGTTGCGCAGCAGTTTGACGCGGGGGTTTTCTTCGGAATAGACCCCAAGGGCCACCCGCAGCTCGCCCTCAAGCGTGCGCAGCTGAACCTGTTCAGGGGTCTGCGGCATGTTGACCGGCGTGCCCAGCGATCCGTTCGAGGCCAGGAACCGCTCTATGTTGGCGCGCTGCGACAGGAAGGTTTCCAGATCCCGCTCCGCCCGGCTCAGCCGTTCTTGCAAAAGGCTCTGACGGCCCTGACGGTAGCTCAGGTTTTCAGGCAGGGCGTTGGCATTGGCATTCTTGAACGCAACGATCTTCTGGGCCTGGATATCGAGGTCTTCTGACAGTCTCTCAGCCTCTTCGCGAAAGAAATCCAGAGTTCCGCCGGCACGGCCTTCGCGAATCTGGGCATTCGTTGCCAGAACGATCGTGACATATTGATTGACCACGGCTGCGACCTGCTTGGGGTCTGTGCCGGTGAAGGAGATCCGCATCACCGTGGCCCGGTTGCGTCCCGAGGTGTTGCGGACCCGCGTATTGCGGCGCATCTGCTCGACGATGGTATCGGGGTCCGCGCGCGGGCGGTCTCTGAAAATCCCGTTCTCACGCGCGACATTCAGCAGATTGGCACGTGTCAGCAGCCGCTGCTGGATCACATCCAGCTGCTCTGTCGGATCGATGTCAATCGTGGCCTGCACCAGCGCATCGGGAATCTGCGACCCTTCCACCAGCAAGGTCGCGGTTGTGGAATAGGTCGTGGGCAGGCGCAGGGACATGACCAGCCCGATGCTGCTGGCCAGAATGAACAACGCCGCCATCGCCGGAAAACGGCGCGACAGGAGCTTGAGATAAAACCAGATATCCGTGGTCATTCCGCAGCCTTACTCTGAGGGACGTTCAGCGGGTTTTGCAAAAGGAAAACATCCCGGGTCCGTGGTTTGATAAACAATCCGTCCGCCACAAGCTCCCGGATCAGGTCGATGCCGACAACCTTCCGCGACCCGACAGCCGCATAGACCAGCGCCAGATCGCACAGCTTGTTGATGAGCCGGGGCACGCCGTTGGTTTCTTCGTAAATCCGCCTGACGGCAAAGGCAGAGAATTCATCGCCCGTCCCGCCGACATGCAGCAGCCGGTGCTGGATATAGGCTTTGGTCGCCTTCATATCCAGCGCCTTGAGATGGTAGGTGGCCGTGACCCGCTGGGCAAACTGCACCAGCGAGGGGCTGGCAATGATGTCGCGCAGCTCTGGCTGACCCACCAGGATGAGCTGCAGAAGTTCATCCTTGTTGGAATTGATATTGGTGAACATGCGCAGCTCTTCGAGCGCCTCGACGCTGAGGTTCTGCGCCTCGTCGATGACCAGCACCACATGGCGGCCCTTTGCGTATTCGCCGATGACAAAGTCCTGAAACCGCTTGAACATGGTGATGTAGTCGTCTTCGTTCGCCGCCTCCACGCCCAGGGCGTAAAGCACCCAGCGCAAGAGATCCCCGCGCCCGCCCTGCGCGTTCGAGATCAGACCCACCGAGATATCCTCTTCCAGAGAGGCCAGAAGCTGCTGGATCAGGGTGGTCTTGCCCGCGCCGATCTCGCCGGTCACGACCGTCAGCGGAGACCGGGTGGCGATCCCGTATTCCAAGACCGAATAGGCCCGCTGATGGTTGCTGGACCAGAACAGAAAATCCGGATCCGGCAGCAGCGTAAACGGTCTTTCGGTAAATCCGAAAAAGGATGTATAAAGTTCAGCCGCCATTTAGGTCTTTGCTCAAATAAATTTGTAGGTGTCCAACCTGCGTGACCGGATTATCCCTACCTTTGCGTCGCCGGGATTCATTCTCTGTCTTGTCGCATTTTACTCAAAAAACAAAAAATCACAGCCACTGCGTTTTATATAGGGAACGTGGCAAGAATAGGGAAGATCATCGCGTGCCTTTCCCCAAAGGCCAATAAAAATACCCCCCACCGCAGGCGTGCCCGAAAAACCCCCCGGACGGGGTCAAAAGAAGCCCTGATGCATTGGTTTTTGCGGCCAATCCCTCCCCGGAGGCAGGCCAGGAGCGTGACAAACCCACAACAATCGCGGGTCGATCTGGCCCTGCCCGGGGGCCAAAAGCTGGTTATTCCCTTTCCGGATCAGGCCGATTGCCCTTATAGTATCCCCAAACAAGCCTTCTGTTTGGGCACCTCACTTCAATCTTCTGAGGCCTATTATGAAATATATTTTACTCGTTCTCTGGAGCCTTCTGCTCACCGCCACATCGGTTACGGCACAAAGCAATTACCGCATCAAGCCCGGTGACACGATCACTGTCGAAGTGCTTGAAGATGCCTCTCTCAACCGCTCCATCCTTGTTCTGCCAGACGGCTCGATCAGCTTTCCCTTTGCCGGCAGTGTCCCGGTCAGTGGCCGCACAGTGCCCGAGGTTCAGCAGGCGATCACCTCTGGCATTGCGGGCAATTTTGCCGCCGCCCCCACGGTTTTTGTCAGCGTCAGCGCCGTGCGCCCGGCTGCCCCGAGCAGCTCTTCGACAGCGAGCATTTCGGTCTATTTCGTGGGCGAGGTGAATGATCCGGGCCTGCGCCCGCTGACCCGCGGGACAACCTTTTTGCAGGCCGTCGCGCAAAGTGGCGGCTTTACGCGCTTTGCCGCGACCAAACGCGTGCAGCTCAGGCGTCTTGATCGCACGACCGGCCAGCAGAGCATCTTTACAATGAATTTCAAGGCACTTGGGGACGGAGAGGCTTTGAGCAATGACATCACCCTGATGGAGGGCGATGTGATCCTTGTACCGGAACGCAGGCTCTTCGAATAACAATAAAACGAAATCGATGAGGCAAAATCGATGCGGGCAAAAAGAATAATCCTGAGCGGCCTCGCAAGCGCCGCTCCTTTATTGATTCTGATCGACAGCACCCGGGCCGATCCCGGTCTCAGTGCCAGCCTGACCGTGGGCGAACGGCTGCGTCATGTGGAAAAAGACGGGTTTTCCAGACCTCAGGACGAAGGCACAAGCGCTGTGACGACGTTTGACTTCAGCCTGGACTCCGAAACCGCCGGTGAAACCTTCTCGCTCGATCTTGGCGCCGATATCCCGCTGTTTCTCGATGATAACGACACTTCGTCCAGCACCCTGGAAGACCCCTTTGCGCGCCTCGATTACGCGCGCGAAAACCGCAGCACGCTGCTGTCTTTCTCGACCTCTTACCGCGAGTCGGATGTGGGCGAATCCAACTTTCTTGACGAGACGATCGATGACGACGTGGTCACGGGCGGGGGCACCCGCGAACTTCTCTCGGGCCGCGTGGCGCTGACATTGGGCCGCGAGAGCCCGGTGCAGACCGATCTGTCGTATTCCTATCTCAGAAGCACCTATGATGATGCCGATCCGGACCTGTCTGACAGCACGACCAATACGGTTGCCGCCCGCGTCACCTTCCGCCTGAACCCCGTGGCCTCCGCTTTCGTCTTTGCGGACTGGCGCGAGGAAGACCGGGATCTGGCCAGCCAGTCGGACCGCACCACGAGCGCCATCGGGATCGGCACGACCTATGACCTCTCCGCGCTGAGCCGTGTGACGGCGCAGCTGTCCTATGACCGCGATGAGGATGATACCGACAGCAACGAAGGGCTGGGTTTTCAGTTCGGCGCAACCAGAGCTGTGTCGAACGGGACTTATAGTGTCGATTTGTCCGGTACAGAGACGATTGACGGCTTTCGCCAGCAGGTATCGGGCGGGCGCAGCTACAATCTTGCGCGCGGGTCTTTTTCCTTTTCGCTGGGGGCCGTCAAGGATGAGGGCACATCGGTTGAACCGCTGGCCAATCTCCAGCTTGCGCTTGAGCTGACCGAGATCAGCCGTTTCAATCTGGGCCTCAGCCAGTCGCCTGATTTTGACGACAATGACGACAGCGTCATACGCACCCGGCTGAATGTGGGCTATGATCTGGATATCAACGCGGTCTCTTCGCTGTCCGCAGATTTTCAGGTTGCCGAAGACGACCGTTTTGGCACCAATGCGGGCGACAGCAGGTCGCTTCTGGCCAGCCTGTCTTATAACCGGGCCATTACGCGCGACTGGGATCTGGTAGGTGGGATCAGTTATGAATCAGATCAGAATGAAAACCGCGCAGACACCAATACCAGCACCGTTTTCCTGGGCGTCGAGAGAACCTTTGATTTCAGGCGCTGAGCCGGCCTGCCTCCGCCGCGGGCCGCGTGATCCTGACATGACACCATGAGCTTTTCTCTGCCGGCCCTCGCCCCGATTCTGAGGCGGTACTGGATGCCGCTTGGCCTGATTGCGGTCTGCACGGTGCTGGAGGGCATCCTGGTCCTGGGCGATCTGGGTATTCTGGCCACGCCCCGCGCGCGGCAGACGGCCTATGAATACGGAGGCTTCTGGCCCGGGCTGCTGGACGAATGGCGGCCCAACTACGCAGTGCAGCCCTATGCGATGTTTCTGACCTATGCCTTCCTGCACAGCGGCCCCACGCATCTGATCTTTAACATGGTCACCCTGTGGAGCCTGGCCTGGGCAGTGATCCAGCGGGTCGGCTCCTCGGGGTTCTGCCTGCTCTATACCGGGGCGGTGCTGGGCGGGGCGGTGGGCTTTGGCCTGCTGGCCGAGACAACCCGCCCGATGGTGGGGGCCTCGGGCGGTCTTTTCGGGCTGGCAGGCGGCATTCTGGCCTGGAGCTACATTGACCGTTTTTCCGCCTCTTTGGGTCTGTGGCCCGTGGTCCGCGCCGTGGCCGGTCTGCTGGTGCTGAACCTCGTGATGTGGTGGCTGATGGACGGGTTGCTGGCCTGGGAGACACATCTGGGCGGATTTGTCGCCGGATGGGTCACGGCGCTGCTGGTTGACCCGCGCAGCAGACCGGACCAAGCAGAATGAACCACCCCCCTGCCCCCTGAAAGACCAGGCGAGAGATCATGATTATTTTGACCGAGAAGAAATTCGCTTTCCTGCACATTCCCAAATGCGGCGGCAGCACGATCCAGAAATGGCTCCGGCAGCATCTGACCAGCGATGGCGCATTCTATGGCAAGATCGAGCATCCGCAGATCGGCACCGTCTACCGCGAACATCTGACGCTGCAACAGCTCGCCGCACATTATCCGGATGTGCTGGAAACCCTGCGGGCCAGTGACACCTTTGCGATCCTGCGCGATCCGCTCAAACGTTTTGTCTCTGCCTTGGGTCAGTATGTGAACGAAATGCACGGGGGCAATATCACCCTGATGTCCCCCGGTGACGTCAACACCCTGGCCGGCGATATTCTGGACCAGCTTGAAACTCTCGACGGGGCATTCCGCTTTGAGTTGACGCATTTCATCCCGCAGGCCGATTTCATCGAACTGGAGGGCGTGCGCGTGGCCCGCGAGCTGCGCCCGCTGCAGCAGATGGAGGCGACCTTTGCCGAGCTGTCCACCCGGCTTGATATTCCGCCGCCCCAGGTGGTCCGGCAGAACGTGCGCAAGGAGTTTCGCGTCAAGGCGCTGGCGCCAATCTTGCGCAGGCTGGATCAGCTGGCCCGCCGGGTGCTGCCGCGCAAACTGGCGACCCGGCTGAACGCGCTGGCCAGCGGGGTTTTTCAGAGGCCGAAATCGGCCCAGTCCGCGCCCCTGCTGGACGCAGAAACCGCGCGCCGCATCCGGGCGTTTTACCGCCGGGATTTCGAGCTCTTGCAAGAGATATCAGAGACTGAAAAGGCCAAATTGGCCTGATGATGGCTGGGCTTCAAAGCGCCTTGACCTGCTCCACCAGCCGCCCCAGGTGGCGCGTCTTGGCCACCAGCACCGCAAAGCTGCCGATGATCCAGGGCAGATGCGCGATCATCCCCAGAACGGGTGTGGTCGCGCAAAAGGTCACCATATAGTCAAGGATGACCCACATATACCAAAGCATCGCCAGGCAGGTGACCCCCATCGCCAGCTCGGCCCAGCGGTAGCGGTTGCGCTGTCTGGTATCGGGCATGATCGCCGGATAGCGCGCCACCACCTCGCGGCAGAGCATATGCACCACGGCCAGAGGCAGCATCGCCAGGATCATGAGGGCAAAATAGATATGGGCAGCGGTCATCGGCCCCCTCCTCAGGATGTTGTGACGGAGATTTTCACGGTCTCAAAGCGCCCGCGCCCATCGGTGATGAAGACGAACATGGTGTCCGGGATGTCCGGGGGGCTGACGTAATCGCGGTCAGGGGTGTAGGTGACCGTGCCGTCACCATTGTTCTTGAGCTCGCCATAGTCCGGTTTGATCCTGTCCTCAAAGAGCGACAGCGTGGTCCCGGCCTCGCCACTGGCTCCTGCCAGCACATCGAGGGTGACCGGCGTATTGCGGTCCGTCGTTGCGGTGAGATCAGCCCGTGCGGGGCCCGTGGCCGACAGGGTGAAGGCCCCGTTGGAACTGCCGAAGGTGCTGGCCGCGCGCACCGTGCCCGTGCAGCGCACCGCAACCGTATGAAGCGCAGGCCGCCCCGTCACCCGATCCGAGATATAGAGCGGAAAGACCGCGATATCGTCGCCCTGATAGGTCCAGTACCCCACACGGGCAATCTGCTCTTGCAGCAGCTTGCCTGTCAGCTTGGCATCCTGCTCGTCGACTTCGGTTCTAACGCCCTCGATGGTCTTGATGTTGTGATCTGACTTGCCATACCAAAGGCCCGATGTGTCATAGCTGACGGGAATAGGAGCCGTGCCCAGGCTGTCGGTGACCGTAAAGACAGAATTGGTGTAATCGTAGCTTTTTTCGACATCCAGATTCTGCGTGCCCCCCGTCCAGTCGTAGGCAATGAACGGGCCTGAGAGGGTCGGCTCCACCTCTGCCGGGACGGAGGACAGAAACAGGGTGCGGTCCTGCGCGGTGACGGTGGTCAGAGCATCCCGCTCGGCCTGCGCCTCGGTGTATTCATAATCGACTGTGTTGTTGACCAGCGTCGGCGCGATGATGGCAAAAAGCGGGTCATCGGGCAGATTGAAATCCTTCGTCCAGGCAAAGTTCGAAACCCCCCAGAGGTCAAAAGCCACGTCAAAGCCTTCCACGTGGTTGCGCACGTTGGAAATCTGGATGGCGGCCAGACGGAACCCTGTTTTCGTCTTGCCCCCGATGGTCCGGCCCGTGGCATAGAACCGGTTATCAAGGAAATTGTAGCGCGCCACATACTCAAGATGCGTGCCGATCCCGACCGCCCAGAACTTGTTGTTCTTGACGTTGATGGCCAGGGCATGGTCCTGCTTTGCCCCCGACTTGGTGACGGCAAAACCGTATCCCTGGACGCCCGCGCATTCATTGCCCGCAAAGTGACGGATCGGCACATCCTCCGCATTCAGGTACCCATTCTGCCAGTCCAGATAGGACAGCGACCCGATATCAAGATGCGCGCGCGGGACTTTCAGTTTCTTGGAGAGCTGATACGCCGGGTTGTCTGCGCGGTTGGCCCGGTGAAAGAACACATAGGCGGACGGCACGGACATGACCATGTTGTTGTTGACCCGCATGGCGCGGCCCCGGAAAAACATGCCCATACCGGTAAAGGCGAAATCCCCGTATCGGGCCGAGGCGCCTTCGTCATTCTTGGGGTTTCCGGCGCTCACGCGGTTGCCGGCAAACCCGGGGCGCGTGCCCAGCATCAGGTTGCCGACCCATGCGCCCAGCTCATCCGCGGTCTCAGAGACCATGCCCGCGCCCACGAACCGGTAGCCGACATTGTCAAAGAAGTCTGCCTCGCAGCCGTGGTGAACATAGGCCCAGGCCGGCGCGTTCTCCACATAGCAGGCCTGGATGACGGGCTTTTGCGCGCCGCGACCAAAGCCTGCAAAATGCACATGCAGAGGATAGCGCGACTGCAAATTCGACCGTGCCGTGAGCGGGCTGTAGCGGATCACGTCCTGGTTGACCGACCTGACAGCCCCTGCGCCATCGACATTTATGGTCGGCAGGCCATCGGGGTTGGCGGCGGGACGCTCCACGGCGGTGACGGTATCGCCGCTGCGGGTGACCGTATACCCCAGCCCTTCCAGCGTGGCCTGCAAGCTCGCGTCGATGCTCTGACCGACATATTGCTCTTCGTCTGAATCGTAAGGGTAGCTGGCAAAGCGGCCGTCCCGGATGATGCCCGAATAGATCGATTTATCCGTGCGGCCCATATCCAGACAGGCAACCCCCCAGAGGTCGACCCGGGTTGTCATATGCATCGCCATGGAGTGACCGCGGCGCCAGGGCTTGTCCTCGTTGGGGGCCTCGGAGCGCCAGATCACATTGCGCTTTTTGTTGAGCACCGCAGGCTGCAGCTCCGTCACCCCGGTTATCCCTGCGTTCTGGTGGTCGTGGTCGTGAACCAGCGGCGCATTCGCGGCCCAGCCGACGGTCGCCCCGTTTATCGATGTGATGACACGCTCTTCGTTTTCCTCGCCAGTGATGATCCCGTTGGATTCCCGAAAGAACGTGCCGCCAATGACGATGGTGTCTCCGACGGCCCAGCCCGTGGGGGCTTCGGCCAGTGTCAGGGAGGTGTCACCCGTCATGGGCGCGCTTGCCGGGGCGGTGCGCAGCCAGGGGGTGACGTCCTGCGCCCAGACGCTGACCCGGCCATGCCACAACAGACCGCGCGACAGCAGCATCGGGTCATGCGTCAGGCTGAGATCCGACGGGGCGTCTGCGCTGTCGGGATAGTGCCGGTCGGAAAAGGTCAGCACATGCCTGAACTGGTCCGGCAGCCGGGCCGCCGGGGTGCCGACGCGCAGTTCACCCGACTGGGTGACCACCACCGTCTCCACCAGCATCTCGGTGTCCTGCAGGATCGAGACATTCAGCAACCCGTCCAGCCGCACCCGGTCAAGGCGCGGCGCGCTGGCCACGTCATAGGTGACGGTGCGCCCGAAAGGCACAAGCACCACGGCGCCGGCACCGGGTACGGTGCCCGTGTCCCATGTCGCCGCCGAAGACCACGCCCCATCCCGGATGGCGATATGCGTGGCCGCCGCATGCGGCACAAGCGCCAGCACTGCATTGTCCATCGTGTTGTGCGACGGATCGCCATGCGCATGATAAATCCGCACGGCGGGCGTCTCTGCGGTGCCTTGCATGCCTGTCACAAGGCAGGAGACCTGCGCGCCCATCGGCATCATCGGGGCTGAAAAAGTGGCCCCCGTCGCGCCGGAGACACTGGCGCCATTCACGCGCCATTGATAGCTCGACAGGCCCGTCATGCTGCCTGCCGCGATGCTCAGGGGCACACCGGCCCGTTGGGTGCCCACAATACGGGGCAATGCGGTGATGGCCGCTTGCGGCGTGGAGAAACTGTTTGTCGTGACCAGGGTGACCATGTGATTAATCCGCCGTAATTGCTATGCCGAGCAGCGATGAGGCACCGCCTGAGCCAGCCTGAAATGAAAAGGTAAGAGGAGAGCTGTCGTCTGTCCGCAAAAGGCCAGCCACCGCCATCTTGCGGTTATCGGGCTGCGGGGGGACATCGAGGTAGATTTCGCTGAGATCCGTCCATGTGACGATGCCATCGTCGATGTAAGACGTGGGCCCGACCGAAAAGGCGATGACATAGTTGGCTTGCCCTGCGGGGGTCACCGCCAGCGTGATGGGGTCGGTGCCGCTACTGCGGTAGGCATGGGCCACCGCGGCCCCGGTCCCGATTGTGCCGTCCTTGACGCCGTAGACCATCAGCAAGTGGTCACGCACGACAGCCGCAAGTGTCACCACCACGGTGGCAGCCCCGCTGCCATCGTCCGTCATGACATATTTGAACGCCGTGGTGAGCGACGCTCCCGCAGCGCCCTGATCGACAGAGAGCTTTGTCGCGGCGTCGCCATCAACCGTAAGGGCCGTCCCGTAAGCCCGCGTGCCAAGCATGAACAACAGCTCGTCACCAGCGGCATAGCCCGACAGATCGACGGTATAGGTGACGGTATCCGTGGTGCTTCTGGACCCCTGGATCGTGCCGATCCGGTCCACGGTGAAGGCCGAGGTATCGAGATCCACATCCGTCACAAAGGCCGCGTTATCCCAAAGATCGCCTTCGTCATCCTCGACGGTGGCATAGAAATCGAAGGTGCCGCTGGGGTTGCCCCCCAGATTCACATTGATGACGCCTGCCGCCGAAACCGTGTAGCTGCCCGCAAAGACCGCCGGGGCCGCGTCT
Organism: Roseobacter weihaiensis; assembly: GCF_020622345.1. Classification (GTDB taxonomy): domain Bacteria; phylum Pseudomonadota; class Alphaproteobacteria; order Rhodobacterales; family Rhodobacteraceae; genus Roseobacter; species Roseobacter weihaiensis. Next base: position 37,272 of record NZ_JACNMO010000030.1, read on the forward strand.
GCATCGTGGCCTGCTTTGATCTGTGGCGCCGAAGGGGCGACCGCCCCGGCAGGAATACCAACAATATAGACACTGTAAGGCGTCGGTTGATCTTCTGTCATGCTGATCGACACCGGCAGGTTGGTGCCGGAAAGCGCCCCGATTGTCAGCGTGTTGATGCGCGGCGACACGCGGGCTGCGACCGCATTCAGGCCCACCGTGATTTCATCGGACAGGATATCCGCCTGCCCCGCACTTGAGGCCCGGAACCGCGCCGTAATGATGCCCGCCGTCTCGCCCGAGGTGTCCCAGGACAGCCCCGACAACGCGTCCGACTTATCCACGCCATCGAGCCGGAAGTCTTCGACCGTGATCGTGGCCGCCGGGCTGGCGGCCCCCTCGATCAGCGTGAGCGTATCGCCCACCGTATAGCCGGGCGCCCCGAAGGACGGCTGCACATCGAATTTCAGCAGATCAATCGCCGGGACACTGGTCGCATAGGTGTTCACCCCTGCGTCGACCTCCACATGGAGCGTGCCTGCGCTGAAAGCCTGCGGGTTTTGGGCGGTGCCGTATTGCGCCCCACCGGGCGTGCTGCCCCATCTGAAGCTGTCGATCTCGCGCCCGTTGGAGAGCTGCGCGCTGATACCGGGATAGGTGTCGACGTCCGCAGCCCCCTCCGTCAGGTTGGTGATGCTCACAACCGTCTGGTCGATCTGCAGCGTCGTGGTGCCAGAGACCGCGCCGCCGCTATTGGTCGCCGTGATGATCAGGACCGTGCCGGATTGTACGTCGATGAGATCCGTGTTGACCTCGATAAACCCGTCAGGCCGGATCGTGAGATTCTCCGCACCCGAGACGGACCAGGCTATATTAGAGCCTGAAAAGGCGGCTTGCGCGTCTTCATAGACCTGCGGGCCAAGACCTTGCTGGTAGCTGATGGGCGACAGCGGGCCGGTAAAGACCGGCGCGCGAGATGCCACGATGCGGGGCTGCACCCCAAAGGTCCGACGACCGCCTGCGCTGTCGGTCACGGTGATGGCAAAACTGATCCGGTCGCCTTCTGCAAGCGGTGTGCTGTCATCAGGAACGTCACCTGTATAGTCGACCCTGACCGTGGCAATCGTGGCCTCCGGCGCGCCTGCGATGTAATTCGAGGCGCGGGTAAAGAGGGTCCAGTTGGGGGTTTGCGCAAGCGTCTGCCCGACCTCAAGCGGCGCGGACGCTGGCGTCACAAGCGCCCCGATGGGTTGGGGGCCCTGCAACGTGACCACATTCGAGGCAAATGCGATACTGGCGCCGACGCCGATCATCAGGACAGCCCGACGATGCCGGTGGCTGTCGTGCCGGTGGACCAGACACGCGTGGCCCGGAGCGGGAAAGGGATCCCCGCGGCAATGGTGATCGCACCGGTCTGCCCATCGAGTGTCGTGACAAACACGGTTCCGGTCGTGGCCACATTGAGGGCGCGCGTCACAGTCTGCAGATCGGCGCTGTCAGAGGGGGTGATTTCTTCAAGCTCGGTCAAAGGACCGGTGGAACCTGTTTGAGAACCATTGAATTTATTCTTGGGCATTGGGATGTCCTTGTGAAAGTGAGTGGCAAAGGCCGGGCGGTCGGACCCCCGGATCCACGTCGGGAAGACGGTGAATGCATTTGGTGTAAGACGGTTGAGACGGGGCAGGCCTCTGGTTCAATCAGACGTCAACGCTCCGACCCCTGTGCAAAAGATGCCGACAGAAGATGCCTCGCAAAAACGAAGGTTTCGCATACGGATCGGGCGGGGGATAAAGGAACTGGTAAGACCTGTGGCGCGCCTGCGAAGGGCACGGCCGCTCTCTTTGAACCTTTGGGTGCTATATCGGCAAAGTGAATTGTGCTAAGCAGAAAACCGATTGTATAGACGATACTCCGATCCAAATTCTCGCCGTGGAATGATCAATGGCTGTTGCGTATTTTGCTCTGTTTAGCTGGCCTGTTGTGGCCTTTCTGGCCTTCCGGCGCTTTGAGGTGCCGCTGGCGATCCTGGTGACGCTGATCTTTGGGTACCTGTTTTTGCCCACGCAGATCTCGGTCAACCTGCCGGTGCTGCCGACGCTGGATAAAAACACCATCCCCGCCTTTGCCGTGCTGGCGCTGGTTTTGCTGGTGTTCAAAAAATCCCTGTCGGCCCCGGGGACGACCACCTTCATACCGCGCTCCGCGCTGGCGCGGCTCTGTCTGGTCACCTTCGTATTCGGCGCGTTTTTTACCGCCGCCACGAATGATGATCCGTTGCAATACGGCCCCATACGCCTTCCAGCCCTGCGCACTTATGACGCTTTTTCCATCATCCTTGCGTTTTTCTCGACCCTTGTGCCCTTCTTTCTGGCGCATAAATTTCTGGCCCATCCCGAAAAGCAGCGGCTTTTTCTGAAGATCTTTGTGCTGGCGGCCCTCATCTACACGCTGCCCGCCCTTTACGAGGTGCGCATGTCGCCGCAGCTCAACCGCATGGTCTACGGATTTTTCCCGCACAACTTTCTGCAACACATGCGCGGCAACGGGTTCCGCCCGGTTGTGTTTCTCGAACACGGGCTGGTACTGGCCATCTTCATGACCATGGCCCTGGTGGCTGCGATCGGGCTGACCCGGCTTGAACCCCCCGCACGGAAAACCCGGCTGGTCCTCGCCGCGATCTGGCTGTTCTTTACGCTGGTGCTGTGCAAATCGCTCGGGGCGCTGGCGATTGCGCTGGCCCTGATTCCCATGGCCTTGCTGCTGACCGTGCGGCTGCAGCTGATGATGGCGGTCGGGCTTTTCATCATCTTCCTCAGCTATCCGGTGCTGCGCACTGCGGGCTATGTCCCGGTTGACCGCATCAACGCCTATGCCGAAAGCGTCGATCCGATGCGCGCCGCCTCGCTGCGCGTGCGGCTCGAGAACGAGGACGATTTCCTTGCCAAGGTGGCAGAGCGTCCGGTCTTTGGCTGGGGCGGGTATGGCCGCTCGCGGGTGTTTGCCGAAAACGGCACGGATACGAGCATCGCGGATGGCGCCTGGGTCATGACGCTTGGCGTTGGCGGCTGGGTGCGCTATCTGGCCCAATTCGGGCTTTACTGCCTGCCCGCCTTCTATCTTTTCTGGTTTCGACGACATCTCAATCTGACACTGGAGACATCGATCCTCACCCTGATGCTGGCGGCCAATATCCTCGATCTGATCCCCAATGCCAGCCAGACCCCCCTGACCTGGATGCTGGCGGGATGCTTGTGGGGGCGGCTGTCCCTGGGCCGGGTCAGCCACGGTCTCGAAGAGGAAAAGGCCGCCGCTCCAAAGCGCGGGGTGCAATATGCCCGCCCCCATCCCAAACGCCCGCCAAGAGGGGTGACGCTGAGGGCGCGGCGGCTTGTTCCCACGGAACACAAAGGGTAAGTGCCGCTCTCATGGCACATGACATCCTCATTTCCATCATCAACTACCGGACAGGGCCCCTGACACTGGCCTGTGTCCGGTCCGTGCTGGCCGATCTGGACGGGATCGATGGCCGAGTGGTGGTGGTGGACAACGCCTCGGGCGATGGCTCTGCCGAAGAGATCGCAGCCTGGATCGCGGCCCATCCCGACGCGCCGGTGGAGCTGGTGCACTCGGCCACGAACACCGGCTTTTCCGGCGGGCACAATCAGGGCATGGGCGCCCATGACGCGCGCTACTACCTACTGCTGAACTCCGATGCGGAACTGCGACCGGGGTTTTTGCACAGGATCCTGGAGGCCGCAGAGGCGCAGCCGGACGCCGGCCTGATCGCCCCCCGGCTCGAAGGCGAGGACGGGCAGCCCCAGGTCAGTCTCTTTCGGTTTCACTCGCCTCTGGGCGAGCTCATCCGCGGGGCCGCCACCGGGCCGGTGACGCGTCTGTTCAAACATCATGACGTGCCGCTGGGGCTGGACCCTGACCCGGCGCAGATCGACTGGGCGAGCTTTGCCTGTATCCTGCTCAAGGGCGAGATGGTGCGGGCGCTCGGACCCATGGACGAAGGCTATTTCCTCTATTTCGAGGATGCCGAGTACTGCCTGCGGGCCAAACGCGCAGGCTGGAAGATCATCCATACCCCAAAGGCGGTGGCGGTGCATTTTCGCGGCGGCAGCGGCCCGGTCAAGGCGATGGAGGCCGCCCGCAGGCGACGGCCACGGTATTACTACCGGGCGCGGGCACGGTTCATGTATCAGGCCCATGGGGCGGCAGGGCTGCTGGCGGCCAATACGCTCTGGACCCTGGGGCGGGCGATCTCCTACCTGCGGCTGATCGCAGGCCGCCAGCTGCCCGGCACGATCGAAGGTGAAGCCCGTGACATCTGGATCAACACGCGCCACCCGCTCGACACCCGCCGCGCGGTCGAGGACTGACATGACCCTGCCCGATTTCATGATCGTCGGTGCGATGAAATGCGGCACCTCCACGCTGCAGGCCCAGCTGGCCGCCCAGGACGGGGTCTTCATGACCACGCCGAAAGAACCCAATTTCTTTTCCGATGACGCCGTCTATGCCAGGGGGATCGACTGGTACCGCGCGCTTTATGACGGGGCCGCCCCCGGCGTGCTCACCGGTGAGGCTTCGACCCATTACACCAAGCGGCCCACCTACCCGGACACGCTGGCGCGGATGCAGCACGCGGCGCAGACCGCAGGCGCGCCCCTGCCGCGGCTCCTCTATATGATTCGCAACCCGCTCGACCGGGCGGTGTCGCATTACATCCACGAATGGACCGAGGCGCGCATGGGCCAGGACCCGGTGGCCGAATTCCAGCGCCACCCTGAGATCGCAGCCTATAGCTGCTACGGCATGCAGATCGCGCCCTTCATCGAGGCGGCAGGGGCGGACCAAGTCTTCCTGACCTCACTGGAGCAGATCAAGGCCGACCCGGATGCGGAATTCGCCCGCATCGCCCGGTTTCTGGGCCTCGGCGCAAGCGCCGTCTGGCAGCATGACATGGCGGCGCAGAACGTCTCGGCCAACCGGGCGCGGCGGTTGCCCTTGCAGGGGCTGCTGCTCGACAACCCTGTCGCGCGGACCCTGCGTCAGACACTGGTGCCCAAATCCCTGCGCACCCGCATCCGCGCCCGGCTGACCATGCAGGAGCGGCCCGCCCTGCCCCCGACCCTGATCGCCGGGCTGCAGGAGCGGTTCCTGGAGGACCGCGCGCGGCTGGCCCGACAGTTTCCCGACCATCCCGCCCTGTCCTTGTGCTTTCCCTTTGCCGGATCATGAGCCGGCACCCCGATATTGCCGCCGTGGTGATCGGCCGCAATGAAGGCGCGCGGCTGATCCGCTGTCTTGCAGCGCTCAAGGGCCAGGCCGGGCGCATCGTCTATGTGGACAGCGGCTCGCGTGATGGCTCACAGCAGGCGGCCCGCGCAGCAGGCGCCGAGATCGTGACACTGGATATGTCCCAGCCCTTTACCGCGGCGCGTGCGCGCAACGCCGGGATCGACCAGACCCGGCAGACCGGAACGGCGCCGCGCTACATCCAGTTTCTCGACGGCGACTGCGAGATGCGCACCGGCTGGCTGGACACCGCAAAAGCCTTTTTAGAGACACATCCTGACGTGGCCGTTGTCTGCGGCAGACGCCGCGAACGCGCGCCGGAGGCCAGCCTGTACAATGCCCTCATCGACAGGGAATGGAACACGCCGACGGGCGAGGCCAAGGCCTGCGGCGGGGATGCGCTCTTTCGGGCCGACGCGCTGGAGGCGGTGGGGGGGTATAACCCCCTTCTGATCGCAGGCGAAGAACCGGAGCTTTGCGTGCGGCTGCGGCAGGCGGGCTGGCGGGTCTGGCGGCTGGACGCGGAAATGACCTGGCATGACGCCGCCCTCACCCGGTTTTCCCAGTGGTGGCGGCGCGCAAAGCGGGGCGGGTTTGCCTTTGCCGAAGGGGCCGCCCTGCATGGGAGCCCACCCGAGCGCCATTTCGTGGCAGAGACCCGCAAGGCGGCGATCTGGGGGGGCCTGCTGCCCGGTGTCGTCCTGCTGCTGGCGGTGCTGGTCACGCCCTGGGCGCTGGCGCTCGCGGTGATCTGGCCCCTGCAGATCCTGCGCCTGCGATGGCGCGGCGAGCCCTGGGCCAGCGCGTTGTTTCTGACGCTGTCGAAATTTCCCGAAGCCCAGGGGGCGCTGCAATACCTCTGGCGCAGGCTCACCGGCGGCCGCGTGGCGCTGATCGAATACAAGTGATCTAGAGCACCCAGAACCCGACAGGGATCGCCACCAGTATGGCACCCCCCCAGAGCGCCTCGATCCGGACCTCTTTCGTGCCCAGCATCGGGTGCACCAGATAGAGCAGATAGGGCAGCGGGCTCAGCGGCGCGAGCACGACCCCCAGAACGGCCCCGTCCAACCCGTAAAACCGGTACCCCAACGCCATCAGGGTGACGGAGACCACCGCCAGGATCGCCGAAACGGTGAGCATGGCACGGCTGTTGCCGGCCGTCAGGACAAGATTGCTCAGAGTGCTGAAGCGCAGGACCAGAAAACTGAAAGCCATCAGTTGCAGCAGATGACCCGCCTGCTGGTAGGTATCGGTATAGAGCAGATCGACAATGATCGGCCCGCCCACCACGGCCGCTGCGCAAGCCGCCAGACAAAGCGCATCGATGCGGTACTGAAACCGCCGGTAGAGCCGTACCAGATCCTCGGGCCGGGTGCGGGCCACTTCGGCGATCACAGGATAGCCGATGCCGTCCCCGATTTTCTTGATGAGGTTGCGCCCCGCCTCCACCCAGATCTGCGCAATCACGTAAAGTCCGAAGGTGGCAGACCCCAAAAGCGCTCCCAGCACGAATTTATCCGCATTGCGCGACACGAAGGACAAAAAAGAGGACCCCATGATCCATTTGCCAAAGTGCCACAGGCGGTCCCCGATCTCCTTGTCCCAGACAAACTTCATGCGCGGGCCGGGGAAAAACAGATGCGTGGCCAGGCTCTGCACCAGGAAATTCGTCAGCATGCCGAACATCAGCGCCCAGACCGTCGGGCTGATCTGGGCAAAGGCGATCATCGCAAGGATGCTGACCATGAGGGGGAGAACCGTCCAGATCACGATGGAGCGCCGGTCGATATTGCGCAGCGCCAGTTCCCAGTTGGCCGATCCCATCCCGCGACAGATCGGGGCCAGTGCAATCAGCGCAATCAGGCCCGGCATTTCAGGCTGCGCATAGATCGTCCCGGCAGGGGCCAGACCGGGTGCCAGCAGCCACATCAGCGCGGCCAGAGCCAGAATCGCCCCGGCGATGAGCGCACTGCGCAGCATTTTCACCATCCAGGCCATGCGCAGGAACAGCTTGGTATCCCCATCGGGCTCGCGGGTGACGGAACGGGCGATGCCCATATCGGTGGACAGGTTGATCGCTGTCATGATGGTGCTGGCCAGCGCGATCATCCCAAAAGCCTCGGGCACCAGCAGCCGTGTCATGATGAGATTGCTCGCCAGCCTTATGACACTGGTCAGCGCAATGCCGATCACCGTCCAGCGCGCGCCGCGTTTGGCGCGCTGACCAAGCGATTCTCCTTGGTTTTGTGCCACTTTCATCACCTTTTCTTCACTTCATTGGTGTGCAAGGGACCAAAACCCGGCTATCCGACCACCGGACAGACCCATAAACCAGAAACCGCAGGCTTGTCTTTAAGGGTCGGAAAAAAACCGGACAATAGTAAATCGGGGCCGGGGGCATGAAAGGGACAGAGATCGAAATGGCATCAACGGGGTTTTGGATCAGCTATCTGCAAAACGGCATTGCCCGCAAGCTCGGCAGGAATACGGATATGGACCGCAGGACCTGCAAGCTGGAGACGCTCTATCCCGAACGGCATTACGACCATAAACCCGCACTTTACCTGCCGGGCGAGCTTGACAAGATCAAGGCGGCAGGCTTTGGGCAACCCATTGAAAGAATGATAAAAATAGTCAAGGGCAAGGGGCTTTACAGCAACACGCTGGCGCGCCTTGAGGTGAAAAATGCCTATCTGACCCCGAAATACGCGTTTTCCGGGGCCCTGCGCCGGACATTTTATCACAAGGCCCCCAGCAGCCTGATGCAGGATTTCGAGACACGCGATCACGGCACGCTGGTCTCCTCCCATGTGGGGTGCAACTTTTTCGGGCATTGGCTGCGCGATGACTGCGCCACATACCCGCTGGCGGCCAGGGAGGCAGGCGGCACGCCGCTGGTCATGCCGATCCCGTCCTGGGCCGAACAGCCCGACTATGCCCGGCGGTTCGGGCAGGACTGGACCCCGACGCGGCCGGCTTTTTTCCGCACCCTGTCGCTTTACGTGGATCACGGCCAGAACCCGCATAAAGCCGAACGGTTTCACGCGCTGCGCCAGAGCCTGCGAACCCATGCACGGGCCGAAGGCAAGACCCCCGGCGGGGCCGGGATGGTCTATCTCAAGCGCGGGCCGCAATCGACCGCGCGCACGCTGACCAATGAGGCAGAGGTGATCGCCCTGCTGGAAAAGAGGGGCTGCCACATCCATGAGGCGGAAAGCGGCATCTCCCAGCTGGAGACGGCAGGGCTGGATGCCCGGATCATGATCGGGGTCGAGGGCAGCCAGCTGTCCCATGCGCTTTATACGATGCGCGACCGGGGCGGGCTTTTGGTGCTGCAGCCGCATGACCGGTTTTTCACCTCCCATCTGGATTGGTGCCGCGAGATGGACATGGAGTTCGCCTTCATGGTGGGCACACCCGATCAGGGCGGGTTTTCCATGGACCTTGAGGTGCTCGCCCGCACGCTGGAGATGCTCGACAAAGCGGTGCCCTGAGCGCCGCCTCAGATATCCGTGCGGCCTTTGTTGGCGTTGGGAAAAGGCGCCTGCGGGACCGGACGCTCCAGAAAATCGCACAGCGGCACCCAATCGGGATTTTCGGTCAGATTATACTCTAAAAAGGCCGGATCGCCCGCAAATGCGGCACGCACGGCCGTGTCATGGCGCAGATAAGCCGCGCGGTAGAGCGCCTCATCATAGAGAAACGAGCCGTAGAAGGCCTGTGACAGCTCCATCAGGTGAAAGTTCTTTTGCGCCACGCGGCGGGCCGCCAGATCATGGGTGAAATGCCGCCGGCAACTGTCGAGCCACTTGTCCAGATCACGCGGCGTGTAGATGAACCGTGCCCTGGGAAACAGCGCGCGCAATTCCTCAAAGACCGCCGCCACGCTCAGATCGGTGGCCGCGTCACATTTCGACAGCCACCAGGGCCAATCGAGCACGATCTTGCCCGCTGGCGCCACCCGCGTTGCCGGCGGCAGATGCTCTGCGCGAAAGCCCAGGATATTGAGCGCCTCGTTCAGGGAGGTGGTGCCGGTCTTTGACAGACCGATCCCAAAGACGAAGGGGCGCTGCGTCGGAATATATCCCAGCGTGTCATAGAGCACTTTTTGCAAGAGTTTCTGCATCGTACCGGCCTCGGGGCAATCGCAAATCTTGTCATCACAGTCTTGGCGCGCGCGCAAGCATTTGACATGAAGGGAGACAGAAAACAGGCCTCCGGCGGGGAAACAGGTGCATTTTATCAACATATCCGATCTGGCCGGGCCGACGTGGCGGTTTCTGGAGCCGCTGAGCACTGACCCGCAGGTCAGTTGGAGCATGCACTACGGACGCCCCCGCAACTGGTTCGAGAAATCGGTGCCGCGCCCGGCGCTGGGGCGTTACCGGGCGGCCTGGATGGCCGCGCACGCGGCGCGCGGGCGCACGGACGCCGTGCTGGTCTCGCATCTGCCACGGGTTTCTGCGGCCACCAACCGGGCGCGCCGGTGGCTCTGCCCCGACACGCCCCATATCGCCTTTGCCTTCAACTTCACCGATCTGCCACAGGGGCGCGACCGGGCGCGGCTCACACGCGGGCTGCGCGGCATCGACGCCTATGTGGTCTTTTCGCGTTTCGAGCAGGCGCAGTATCCCGCCTATTTCGATCTGCCCCCCGACCGGGTTCACTATCTGCCCTGGACGATGGAGCCGCCCCTGCCCGGCCCCGACAGCCCGGTGACAGGCAGCACCCCTTATCTCTGCTCCATCGGCGGTGAGGGACGCGATTACGCGCTGCTGGCGCAGGCCATGGCCGCCCTGCCCCGCCAGAGGATGGTGATCGTGGCGCGCCCCTATTCGGTTGCGGGCATCGCCTTTCCCGACAACGTGGAGGTCTTTACCAACCTGCCCAAGCAACAGACCTGGCGGGTGGCGGCAGACAGTCTGGGTCTGGTAGTACCCTTGCAAAGCGATCAGACCGCCTGCGGGCATATCACCATCATCGGCGGCCAGCTTCTGGGCCTGCCGCTGCTGGTGACCCGCTCGCGCGGGGTGGAGGATTACATCACCGAGGGCCAGACCGGCCTGCTGATGGCGGCAGGCGATAAAGCCGGCATGATCAAGGCGCTCCGGCACCTTGCCGAGGACCGACCGGCAGCGCAGGCACTGGGACAGGCCGCCCGGATCAAGGCCCGGCAGGACAACAGCCCCGCGGTCTGGCTGGAATATTTCAACGCCGTCGCCCGGACCGGGTTTTGAGGAAAACACCTTGTATAGAGACGATATCAGAGGGCGCCCCCGTCCGGACAAGAAAGGTTAGACCGTGAAGATCACATTCCTGAGCCCACCGCCGAACCTGACCGGCGGTCAGCGCGTCAATGCGATTTATGCAGAGCGGCTTCAGGCGCGGGGTCATGAGGTCACCGTGGTCGCCCGAAAGCGCCAGCCTCTCCCCCTGCAGCAGCGGCTGAAATCGCGGCTGAAGCTGCAAAAGCCACAGTCCTTTCCGGATGTGTCACATTACGACACCATGAAAGCCGGGCTGAAACTGATCGATCGCGCAGGCTCTTTCATGCCAGACGACCTGCCCGATGCCGATGTTCTGGTGGCAACCTGGTGGGAGACCGCCTTTCACGCCGCCCGGATGCCGCCGGAAAAGGGTCGGCAGTTCTATTTCGTGCAGCATCATGAGGTCCACAATCAGATGACGCGCCATCTGAGTGCCGGCAGTTACTACCTGCCGCTGAAAAAGATCACCATTGCCGGCTGGCTGGTTGATGAGATGGCCCGGACCTACGGGGACCATGACGTGGCCCTTGTGCCGAACAGCGTGGATCAGAGCCTGTTTCACGCGCCGGAACGCCCCAAACAGCCTCGCCCGACGGTGGGGCTGATGTATAGCACGACCCCCTTCAAGGGGTTGGACACCGCGCTCGAGGCCCTGCACAAGGTTCAGCAGGCCTGGCCGGATCTGCGGATCATTGCCTTCAGCAAGGATCCCTATCATCAGGATTTCGCGCTTCCCAAAAGTGCTGAACGCCATCTGCGCCCCGCGCAGGACGATCTGCGCAAGCTTTACGCCCAATGTGACGCCTTTCTCTTTGCCAGCCGCACCGAAGGCTTCGGGCTGCCGGTGCTGGAGGCCATGGCCTGCCGCACCCCGGTGGTCGGCACCCGGACCGGCTGCGCGCCGGATGCGATCACGCCGGGGCGCAATGGCTATCTGGCCGATATCGGTGATGCCGAGGGGTTGGCGCAGGGGCTGATACAGGTGCTGAAGGCCCCACAAGAGGAATGGAAGGCGCTTTCAGCCGCCGCCCACGCCTATGTCAAGGATTACAGCTGGGAGGACGCCACGGCGCTCTTTGAAAAGGTGCTGACCGCGCCCTGATCTCTTTCAGGGCCTGCGGGTCCTGACGGCCCGCCGCGCGCAGACCGTGGTCAGGACCGCAAGGCCCACCCACAGCCAGCCGATCCCCAGCAAGGGCCCGACCCGATGGTAAAAGACCGCGTCAATCGCATGCAGCGATGTTGCCTCCAGCAGGAAAAACACCGGGGCCAGAAGGCTGAGCCAAACCGCACGCGGGCCAAGACCGGCGCGGGCGCGCCACAGCACGAGCGCCGCCACCAGCAACAGGGCCACCACAAGGCCCGACTGCCAGAGGCGGCGGTCGTCATAGGCCTCCAGCGCCCGCAGCCCGCCCCGTACCGCATCCGAGAGCATATAGCGCCCGCCCCAGAGGACATCGGCCGCCATCAGCACGTAAATCGCGCTGATCCACCCCCAAAGCCGCGCGGCGGCGGCCCCCCTCCGCCAGGCGCTGTAACAGGCGATGGCGGCGATGCCAAAGCTCAGCACACCGGCAAGCTGTGTTGCGTTCACATCCATCATGCTGCCAGACTACCCGGTGACCCGGAGAAGTGAACCATGGTTGATATCACCACATCCTACATCGCGTTTCTTGCCCTCTCTGCCGTGCTGTTCTGGCGCCTGGAGACGCGTTTGGCCATCCTGATTGTCTTTTTCGGGGGCTGGCTGGTGCTGCCGGTCGGGCCCTATCCGCCCCTGCAGCCCTCGGACGGGTTTGCCTGGTGGATCACCGGGCTGGCGCTGCCCGGTGACATGCTGCTGTCCAAGGCCTGGGGGGTGCCGGCGGTCGCGCTGGCGGGGGCTATGCTGGCGGACCGGCGGGCGGTCGGACGGTTTCGACCCTGCAGGTGGGATCTGCCGGTGCTGCTTTGGTGCCTGTGGCCGCTGGGGCTGGCGCTGAGCGGCACGGCGCTGCGCCCAGAGGCCCCGCTTGCCGCAGCCTATCTGACGGGCTGCTGGGGGCTGCCCTGGCTTTTGGGGCGGATCTGGTTTTCGGACACCGCAGGGCGCGTGGCCTTGCTGAAAGGCTGTGCCGGGGCCGGGGCGGCCTGCCTGCCCTTTGCCCTGCTCGAAGGGACCGGCACATTGCGGTTTTACGAGGTGCTCTACACCCCCCACCCCTTTCGCGACGATGGCTGGGCCCGCTATGTGGGGTTTCGGCCCGTTGGTCTTTTTGAGCACGGCAATCAATACGGCATCTGGGTGGCGCTCTCGGCGCTGGCCGCTTTGTGGGGTGCGGTGACATACCGGCAGACCGGGAGCGGCAGGCGCTGGCTTTTCCTCGCCCTGCTGACCCTTGCGATCGCCTGTGCGGCCCAATCGATCGGGGCGCTTTTGTCGCTGATCGCGGGGGGGGCCATTCTGGCGGGCTGGGGGCGACGGCTTACCGGGCTGCTGCTGATGGCCGGGTTCGGCGCGCTGGGGCTTCTGGCCGCCCTGCATCTGAGCGGCGTGGTGCCGCTGGAATATATCGCCCGGCAAACAGCCATCGGGCAAACCCTCCTTGAGGGCTTCCGCACGGTGGGGCGCGGCTCTTTTCTATGGCGGATCTCGGCGGATCTCAAATCGCTGGAGATCGCGCAGGAGGTCTTTCTCCAGGGCACCGGCCTCTGGGATTGGTGGCGGCCCTCCGACAGCCGGCCCTGGGGGCTTTGGCTGCTCCTGATCGGACAGTTCGGGCTGATCGGGTTTCTGCTCTGCTATGGCACGTTGCTGGCCCTGGCCGGACGCGGGCTCTACCACCTGCGCCGCATGCCTGCCTGGGTGGGGTCTTCTGCCGCGCTGCCGCTGGCGCTGATCGTGATTTTTGCCCTGTTAGACTCTTTTCTGAACGCGTTTTTCTACTTCCCGGCCCTGCTGGCCGCAGGTGCCATCGCCGCGGACAGGGCGCACCCTCAGACCCTCTAGACCTGCTGCTTGCGCACCCAGCCCAGAAAGGCCTTGTCCGGCGCGCTGAGCCGCGTCCGGCCGGATTGGGCCCACCAGGCGCGCCACTGTGCCTCCAGCGCATAGACATCCGCCTGCGGGGCCAGCGCGCGCGCCGCCTCGATGGCCGCGGCCGAGATCTGCGGCCCCTGCCCCGGCGCCTCGATCAGACGGCGCGGCGAGATGCGGATGATATCGCCCGGCTCTTCGGTCAGGTCATAATCGGGCAGGCTGTCGGCCTTGATGATCTCGCGGATCATCGCCCGGAACACCCGCCGCGGCGAATTGGAGCCGGATTTCTTGCACAATGTCTCGACGGACACACGCCAGGTCGGCTGGCGGCCACAGTGTTTGCGCGCCAATTCGTAAAGCCGCCGCTCCAGCGGTTTGCGCAGGGAAAAATAGGCGCGGTTCAGCGTCAGCACCGATTTCGACAGCACCGCCTGATAGAGCCACTCCGACAGGGTCACCGAAACGCTGACCATCCGGCCCGCGCGGGTCTTGCGCACGATCTCCCAGGCTTCGATCAGGCCAAAGCCGGAGGTGACCTCGCGCTCGCCGGTGGTGATATTGGTGGTGATCCGGGTGCCGGCCAGCCGCTCAAAAGCATCGCGCAGGCGGCGGTAGCTGTCGCCGGAGGTCTCGCGCCGGGTCGCCAGCAGCAGGTCATGAGCGGTCAGCGTCAGGGTGCGCGACACCGGCCGACCGGCATTCAGTCCCGCCATCAGCTGCGAAATGCAAAAGATCAGGATATCCGCATCAAAGATCGTGGCCCGACCCTTGACCGATGGGGTGATGGTGATGTCGGTGTCGTTGTGACTGTAGTTCAGAATACGCCGGTCCGGCCGGGTGGAGAGCGAAAACACCGGATGCTCCATGCTGGCCAGATCATGTTTGGGCACAGCGCCGAGAAAATCGCAGACAAAAAAATCCTGCGGCCCCGCGCCCGCCTGTGCCACCTGTCTGGCGTCCATTGTACTGTCCTGCTCTTCGGGTCGATCCCGGTTTTTCCACCTGTCTTGGAGGCGGATGGGATTCGTCGTTTCATTGACACCCAGCGTAGTTATCCACAGGCAACCTGTCGAGAGGGGATGATCGGGGGATCAGAGTCGCCTCACCGTGGTTTTGGAATCATTCTTTCGGGGGATCAGAGTCGCTTGTACGCTGACAAAGGCCATTTATCCCTTTAATCACATGAAATTAGAGAAACCCCATCAGACCCGTAACCTATAATAACAGGATTCTAACAGCGTCTTTTTTTATTTACCCCTGCAAAAACCGGGTAAAATCAGCGAAAACCCTGGGAACGGCAAGGTTTATCGCGGACTTCTTTCCATGTGACATGTTTCGTGATACTTCTGAGAAATCATGTTACATGAGGCCAGAAGAGCCAAGGAAACCAGAAAATGAGCAGCAGCGAACCCCCCCCTTATTTCAATATATCCCCTGATGAGGCGTTAAGGCAACTTGCCCCCCCCACAGGCACCGCGGGCTTTGCCGAGATTGCACAGGCCTGCACCCAGGGCCGCAATGACCTGGCCGGGCGCGGGCTTGATGCAAAAGGCTCGAAATCCCTGCGACTGTTTTCCACCTGGGAGATCACGAAGTACCTGATCCCGGTGGCCCCTGCGCATTTCCGCCGGGTGCTGCGCCAGAATGAAAGCCTGCCGCAGGGGCGCTCGGAAACCGCCGGCGGTGCCAAGTGGTTTACCCTTGATGAGGTGCTGCGGCTGCGGGCTTTCTTTGCTGCTGAAGGTTCAAAATCCAAGGACTATCAACCGTACCGGCCCAAAAATGCAGCAGCCAAGATCGTGGCCGTGGCAAATTTCAAAGGCGGGGTCGGCAAGACATCGACCTGTGCCCATCTGGCGATGTCAGCGGCCCTCGATGGCTATAAGGTGCTGATGATAGATCTCGACAGCCAGGGCTCCATGACGTCAATCTTCGGCGGCAAGGTCGAAGACGAATGGCAGACCGTGTTTCCGCTGCTGGCGCGCCATTACGCCCACACGCTGCAGGCAGACAATCAGCGCCGTCTGGACCGGGGAGAGGCCCCCTTGCCGCTGGATGACACGCTGACCGAAGCGCTGACCGTCCGGACCCAGGACATCATTCAGAAAACCCACTGGCCCAACATCGATCTGATCGGGGCCCAGCTCAACCTCTACTGGTCCGAGTTTCAGATCCCGGTCTGGCGCATGCAATCGCGGGGCTGGAAGCTCTGGGATGCGCTGACCGATGTGCTTCAGGACGATGGGGTGTTGCAGGCATACGATCTGGTGTTTGTCGATACCCCCCCTGCCCTGGGGTATCTGACGATCAACGGGCTGTCGGCGGCCGAGATCTTGCTGGTCCCGCTGGGGGCGTCGTTTCTGGAATTTGATTCCACGGGGCGGTTTTTCGACATGCTGCATTCCACCTTTCAATCCATCGAAGAAGGTGAAAACACCGCCGCGCGCGCGCTGGGACGGCCCGAGATGGGCTTTGAATGGGATGCCGTACGCGCGGTGATCACCCGCTATGACGGTGGCCAGCAGGCCGAGATGGCCGGGCTCATCCAGGCTTATCTGGGACGAACCCTTTCGCCCTACCGGCAGGATTTCACCGCGTTGATCGGGCAGGCGGGGGAAAGTGTGAACGGGATCTACGAGGCCGATTACCGGGATTTCAACCGCGAGACCTATACCCGCGGGCGCGCCACCTTTGACGAGACCTATGCCGCGTTCAAGACCCTGTTGCTGGGCATCTGGCGGCGGGAGGAGCTGGAAACGCTCTCCGAGGCGGGCTGACGACAGGCACAGGGAAGGAAGACTTCTATGGCAAAACGCAAACGACTGACCTCTGCGGCGCTGACCGGCATGGCCCCCGTGACCCCCAAGACCGCCACGCCGCGCCGCGCACCCATTGCCCACGTGGCCGGAGACGCTGCTGCCACGGCCGCCCTGCAGGATCTGGCGGGTGAAATGCAGACCGCGCGGGCGACAGGGCGGCTTGTGCAGGCCCTGCCCCTGCAGGCAATCGCCGCAGACCACCTGATCCGCGACCGTCTTGTGCAGGACGACGCGGAAATGGCCGCGCTCAAGGCCTCGCTCGTGGCGCGGGGCCAGCAGACCCCGGTGGAGGTCGTCGAACTGGGTGACGAGACATATGGGCTGATCTCGGGTCATCGGCGGCTGAGTGCGCTGCAGGGGCTCTTTGAGGAAACCGGCGAGGCGCGCTTTGCGCAGGTGCTGGCACTCATCAAACCGCTGGAGGGAGCTGCCGCCAGCTATACCGCCATGGTCGAGGAAAACGAGATACGCGCCAATCTGTCGTTCTATGAACGGGCCCGGCTGGCGGCTGAGGCGGCCCGGATCGGCGTCTACCCGACCCCGGCCCGGGCCGTGGCCGCACTTTTTGCCAATGCGCCTGCCGCCAAACGCTCGAAGATCGCAAGCTTCTTGCGGGTGCATGCGGATCTGGGCCCCGCGCTGGCGTTCCCCGCGGCCATTCCAGAAAAGCTGGGGCTGGCGCTCTCCAAGGCGCTGCAGGCGGATGCGGGGTTTGCCCCGCGCCTGAAGGCGGCCTTGCGCCGCGCGCCTGACCGGGATGCCGAGCAGGAGCGGATGATCCTGGAGCGCAGCCTCAAAAGCAGCGCGCCCAAGGGGCCCACGGAGGTGCGGCAGCTGCGCGCTGATCTCGCGCTGCATGTGGGGCGGGGCCAGGTCACGGTCAAAGGGGCAGGGGTCACGCCAGAGCTCATTGCGCAGCTTGAGCAGTGGCTGGCGCGGCGCTGATTTTTCGCACGCGAAAAAAATCCGGATAAGTATCTGTATTATAAAGAAAAGATGGTGTCACTCAGATTTGACGCAGTGATTTTTTTACTGGATATGACCCGAAATTTCCGGTTATAAACAGTTTCGAAACAGATAGTTGACGACTTTATTTTCGCACGCGAAATCCTTTCTCGCCTCTGCCCCGTGCCCGACCTATGATTTGACGAGTGATTTTACCGTAACAGGACCTTTATGCGCGACCCTGCCGCTGCTTATGAAACCTACCGAAATGTCCGTTTTTTCGGCGCGCTCGACGGGCTGCGGTGCCTGTGCGTCATGGCCGTGCTCTGGCACCACAGCCCGCTGCACGGGGTCTTTGAAGAGGCGGCGCAGATCTTCTTTCGCGGCTTTGTCGGCGTGAACTTCTTTTTCGTGCTCAGCGGCTTTCTGATCACCACGTTGCTGCTGCGCGAAGAAGCGCGAAAGGGCAGCTTTTCGATCAGCGGCTTTTACTGGCGGCGGACCCTGCGGATCGTGCCGGTCTATTTTCTGGTGGTCACCTTTGCCGCGGTCTGGTGGATCGGGGTCAAGGGAGAGACGGAATATCTGCCCAAGCTGCCCTATTACTATCTCTTCCTGTCCAATGTTCTGGTGGGCGATCTGCCCCTGCTGCAGCCGACCTGGAGCCTGGCGGTTGAAGAGCAGTATTACCTGATCTGGCCCATGCTGCTGCTGTTTCTGCCGATCAAGGGGCATGCGCGCGCCAGTGTGCTGATCGGGCTGATCGCGGTCTGTGTGCTCTCGGCGGCGGGTCTTCTGGCATTTCTGGGGGTGCGGCCGATCGTGACAGAACACGCGATCTGGACCTTTTCCGTCACGGGGTATTCCGCGATCCTGATCGGATCCCTGCTGGCCATCGTGCTGCATAACCCCAGGGGGTTTGCGATCTGCTACCGGCTGTTCGGGTTTTACTGGACGCCGGTGGTGACCTTTCTGGCGCTCGGCGTGGTGCTGAATGAAACGCCCGGCGTGTTGCGCGGGTGGCCCGATTTTCTGATGCATCTGACCATGGCGCTCTGTCTGATGAGCATCGTGCTGCGCGAGGATCATGCTCTGATGGGGGTGCTCCGGGCGCGGCCCATCGCGCGCCTCGGGCAGATCAGCTACGGGCTCTATCTCTATCATCTGATCGGGCTGCATTTCGGGATGGAAATCGGCAGCCGCCTGGGGCTGGAAGGCCTGGCCGAGCTGCTGGTGATCACGGCGATCTATGTCGCCCTCTCGATCCTCATCGCAGAGATCAGCTTCAGAACCTATGAGCGTTACTTTCTGTCGCTCAAGGACAGGGGCCGCCGGGCCGTGCCGGCATGAGCCCGTGGCCCCCCCTCCGGGCGCTTCTGGTGGCCCTGGCCTGTCTCTGCCTTGGGGTGGCGGCGGGTGCAGAGCCTGCGCAGCCGCTGGCGCTGGATGGGCAGATCTCTGACGATGGCACCAAGATCGGGCTGAACTGGGCGCCTGTGAAAAACACCAGTGCCGCCGTTTTCCGGCGTACGCTGGACGACCGGGGGCTGGATACATGGCAGCCCATTGCGCCCCGTGTTCTGTCCGGGACGCGCCTGCTGGACGACGACATCCGACCGGGGGTGGCCTATGAATACCAGGTCCGGCTGCAAGGGCAGGACGGGGTCCACATCGGCTATTGGGCCGCGGGGCATCAGGTGCCTCACAGGTCAGAGGCGCGCACCGCGCTGATTGTCATCGATGAAACGATTGCCACGCCGCTGGCGCTGCACCTCGATCGGTTTGAGCTGGACCTGATCGGGGATGGCTGGCAGGTCGCGCGTCTCCTGACCCCGCGCGGGGTGGGTCGCAAACAGGACAGGGAGGCCGTGCGCCAGGCGCAGGCCCTGCGCGCCCAGATCGCGGAGCGGTACTGGTCAGACCCGTTCTCTTCCTACGCGCTGATCCTGGTGGGTCATGTACCCGTGGCCTATACCGGCAACGTGTTCCCCGATGGGCACAAGCCCAAAGCGGTGCCGTCCGATCTTTTCTATGCCGATCCCGAAGGCGCCTGGCCGGTGATCGAGGATGCCAAGAAAAAGCTGCAGTTTGCCCCCGGGGGCCTGCCCGCAGATCACATCAAGATGCAGGTGGGCCGGATCGATTTTGCCAACCTGGGTCCGGCGTTTGGTGGTGAAATTCCCCTTCTCAGAGCCTATTTCGACAAAAACCACCATTGGCGTCACGGCAGGCTGGGGGATACCCGGCAGGCCTATGGCCAGAACAAGCATGTGATTGTCGAACGAAACGGGCTGCGCAATATCGTGGGCCCTGATGCGGTCACGGCAGGCGGGCATCATGACACCACGGGGCAGGGGCCGTTCCTCTTCGGCGTGGATTTTGGCAGTTGGAAAGGCGGCGAATATGCGACGCTGCCGCCGTCCGAGGCGGTCTTTACGATCAATTTCGGCAGCGGCAAGCATATGTTTGCCGGGCGCGACAACCCGATGACAGCCTTGCTGGCGCAGCCGTGGTACCCGCTGACCTCGGCCTGGGGCGGCCGCCCGGCGTGGCAGTTGCACACCATGGCCCTGGGCGAAAGCATTGGCGCGGCGCATCTGCGCACGGTCAACAACGGCGAGCGGTCCCGGGGGATGCCGGACACGCGGGAATATGTGCCCACGGGCCGCTATGACTGGATCAACCCCACCTGGGTCAATCTGCTGGGGGATCCGACGCTGCGGCCCTTTCCCTTAAGTTCCCTGCGCGATTTCAGCGCCCGTGCCGAGGGCCATGCTGTGCAGCTGAGCTGGACCCTGCCCGCGGCGGCGCAAGGTGTCATCCTCTACCGGGCAGAGACCCGCGCGGGGCCGTATCGCGCTCTGGCGGGGGGGGATCTGCTGACAGGGGGCGCCTTCACCGACCCCGGCCCTGTTGCCGGCGCGTGGTATATGGCCCGCGCGCAGGGGCTGGCAGAGGTTTATGCGGGATCCTTTTACCGCTTGTCCCAGGGCGCTTTCGCGACAGCAGAGAACAGCCCGCCGGAGATCCTGCCGGAGCAGATCACCCTGACGGAGAACACGCCTGTTCCCCTTGATTGGCCTGTAACAGACCCTGATAACGCGGACCAGCTGCTGGCAGCCCCGCTTCGGGGCCCGGCGCGGGCCCTGCGCCATGCGGACGAAGGGGTTGTCTTTGACCCCGCAGGCGTGCAGCGCGGACGTCTCACCCTCAGCTTTTCGGTTTTTGATGGCGTGGCGTCCCGGCTGGGCACGGTAGAGATCGACACATCCGGGGTGGCTCCGTAACCTCTTATGTCGCATCTGATCTCGATTGTTATCCCGACATTCCGCAGGCCTGACTTTCTGCGTGATATCCTGTCAGAGCTGACCGCCCAGTTGCCTAGCGACGGGTCGGTCGAGGTGGTCATCGTCGACAATGATAGCGCAGGTTCGGCGCGCAGTGCGGTGCCCGAGGACGCCGCCTTTCGCTATATCGCAGAGCCGCGTCCCGGCGTCGCCCATGCCCGCAATACCGGGGTGATGCAGGCACGGGGGCGCTTTATCCTCTTTCTGGATGACGACGAGATGCCGGGGCAGGGGTGGCTTGCCGCCTTCCTGGCGCGCGCGCAGGCCGGGGACCCGGTCTGCTTCGGGCCGGTACAGGCTCAATTCACCAGCCCACCACCCGAAGATCTCGCCCCGATCCTGCGCGACATGTTCAGCCGCATTCTGCCGGACCCCGACGGGGCCGAGATCAGCGGCAAGCGCGCCTATCTGGGCACCGGCAATTCGATGTTCGACAGCAGGCTGTGCTTTGACAGCCCTCCGTTCGATACGCATTTCAACGGCGGGGGAGAGGATGTCTGGCTGCTGCGCCATCTGGCCGAAGACCGCGGTCTGCCGTTTTACTGGATCGCCGAGGCGGTGGTTTATGAACAGGTGCCTGCGGGCCGCAGCACGCTTGCCTTCATCCAGGAACGCAAATATCTGGGCGGCATGCTGCGCTGTGTGGTCGAGAGCGGCGCGCAGGGGCCTGCGCGGTTCCTGCGGTTGGGAAAATGGATGGCGATCGGAGCGGCGCAAGTGGGAATATTCGGCTCTATCGGGCAGTTTCAGGCTCTAATAGGGGCGAAATCGGCCCCGGTGAATCTGGCGCGCAGTGCGGCGGGCCGGGGCAAGCTGATGTGGTGGCGGCACCCTTATGTCAGCACCGCGCGCTGAGAGAGGCCAGGCTCATGCCCCCCGTAACCCCCGTGATCCCCGTGATCCCCGTGACAGGCTATCTGATCAGCGAATACCCGGCGGTGTCGCATACCTTTATCCAGCGCGAGATCGAAGGGCTGCGCCATCACGGGGTCGATGTGCGCACCTATTCCATCCGCGAACCGGCGCCCAGTGGTCTGACCGGCACGGCAGAGCAGCAAGAGCATGCGCGGAGCTTTTATATCTTTCCCAAGCTGAAATCGCCGCTGGCGCTGCTGACGGCCCACGCCCGGCTTCTGGCCCGCGCGCCGGGGCGGTATCTGAAGGCGCTGGCGCTGGCGCTGCGGGTCCGGCCCGCAGGGGTAAAGGCATTGGTCTACCATCTGGCCTATTTTGCCGAAGCGGGCGTGCTGGCCGCCCGGATGCAGCGCGACGGGGTGGGGCATCTGCATGTGCATTTCGCCAATGCGGGCTGCACGGTGGGCATGCTGGCGGCCGAGATCTGCGACATGTCTTTCAGCTTCACCATGCATGGCCCCACGGAGTTTTTCGATGTGCACCGTCTGGGACTGGCGGAAAAGCTCAAGCGCGCGGCCTTTGTGGCCTGCATCAGTCATTTCTGCCGCAGCCAGCTGATGCTGTTTTCTGACAAGTCGGATTGGGACAAATTCCATATCATCCATTGTGCGCTGGACAGCGACAAGTACGACGCCGAAAGCCCAAAACAGCCGCACAACCTGCTCTTTGTCGGGCGGATGGCCGGGGTGAAGGGGGTCCCGCTGCTGCTGGAAAGCCTTGCCGCCCTGCGGGATGATTTTCCGCAGCTTACCGCGACGCTGGTGGGGGACGGGCCGGAACAGTCGGCGCTGGTGGCGCAGGCCGCAGCACTGGGGCTGGGCGATATCGTCCGTTTTACCGGCTACCAGACGCAGCAGCAGGTCGCGGGCCACATGGCGCGCGCGGATCTCTTCGTGCTGGCCAGCTTTGCCGAGGGGCTGCCCGTGGTGCTGATGGAGGCGCTGGCCAGTGCGACCCCCGTCCTTACCACACGCATCGCTGGCGTGGCAGAGCTGGTCGAGGATGGGGTCCACGGCCGTCTGGTGTCCCCCGGGGATCAGGCGGGGCTTACAGCGGCGCTCAGGGCCCTTTTGGAGGATGACGCAGGCCGCGCGGCCATGGGGCGCGCGGGGCCTGCCAAGATCGCCGCAGAGTTCGACACCAGGACCGAAGCAGGCAAGCTCAAGCAGCTTTTCAGCCGCTAGGCCTTACCCCCTCTGCGGGGGGGTGTCTTGCGGTCTGGCGCTGCGTGACCCGCAAGAGGGGCTTTTCAACGCGCTGGTTGATCCTCACGGAGATCCAGTAGAGCGCGCCATAGGTGACAAGCAGGATTGCCAGCATCGGCCCCAGCCCGAACATCACGTCATTGGGCAGCATATAGGCCAGGGGCGACATCACCACCGGATGCACCAGATAGAGCGCATAAGAAGCGTCCCCCGCGGTTGCAAAGCGCGGAAAGAACCGCGCGCCCACGCCGCGCTGTTCCAGAATCGGCAGCCCCAGCACCAGAAAGATGCTCGGCAGGCCCCAGATGATAACGCTGGGCAGGGCGTTGTAGCCAATCACCACAGAGAGCGCAAAACCCGCCGTCCCGAGCCCCACGGCAGCCCAGCCGAGCCAGCGGGGCAGGGTGGGAAACCGGATCAGCAGCTGCGCAATCCAGGCCCCGGCGACAAATTCCATCAGCAGCACATTGGTGACAAAGGAGAGCGAGACACTATCGAACCGCATCACCTGACCCACCGCGACCAGCGCGGCAAAGATCACCGTCATCCCGATCAGGGTCACCACGCGCCCCAGCTGCAAGGCCAGACAGAGCGCAAAGACGGCGTAGAAAAGCATCTCGAAGGTCAGGGTCCAGCCCACAAATATGAGTTTGCTGGCCTCTGAGGGCCAGAGCAGGAAGGCCCCGACCCATTCCGCGATGGTGCCGGGGGTCTGGCGCTCGATCAGCATCAGGATGGGGACATTGATCAGTGCGAGAATCCAGTAGAGCGGATAGATCCGCGCCACGCGCCGTTTGAAGAACCCCCAGGGGGCCGCCTTGCCGAACTGGTTCGCCTGCGTCCAGACCATGACGAAGCCACTGATAACAAAGAAGATATGTACACCCGCAGCGCCCACTTTGGACAGGTGCTGCGCAGCTTCGGCATGGGCTGTCATATGCGGGGCGAGAAAAATCACCCCGTGATAGATCACGACCAGGGAGGCCGCCACATGCCGAAGGAACTGGATAGAATAGACCATTGGGCTCGCCGTGCATTTGCTTTCCCGGCAAATTACCTGCCCCGGCCTGCGGACGTAACCCGGATTATGCTTTCAAATCCGGGTTACGTCCTAAACGGTCTCCAATTCGGGGTCGGGCGCTTCTTCCTGGGGCTCTTCTTCGTCACTTATGACGGGGAAGCCTTCGGTCAGAGACTGCCAGAGCTCCGCGCTGGCCTCTGGCGATGCCATCGATGCATGGGAGCTGTGATCCGTCATCCCCATGTCATGGGTGTGGTCGGTCGGCGCCGTGGCCCCTGCGGCATCCTGCTGCTCGACCGTGACCACGACGGGGCGCGCCACCAGTTCCGCGGGGGCGGTCAGCGCTTGCAGGTCGTCCTGGCTGTAGGTCCCGTTCTTGACCGTGCTGTCGGAGGTGAACCATTTCGAAGGTGCCCCTGCGCCAAATTGCACCAGCTCGGTCTGCTTGTAGATATCCCCGGTCAGCCGGTCCGAGAAATAGAGATCGGCGACAAAGTAATTGTTGCCCTCGGGATCTGAATAGAACCCGTCTGTCTCCATGATGTGGCGCATCTGCGAGAAATCGATGTCGAAGTAATCGGTGCCGGTCGGGAACTCGGTATTGCCCAGGCTGTCGGTCTTGGTGCCATTGAGTTCCAGACGGTGGTTCCCTGTGCTGTTGCCGATCTCAAAGACCAGCGGCTTATCGAAGGTCAGCGTCGGCGTGTAGGCTGTCGTGGGCGCGTTGTCGAGCACCACATCTTCGGTCGGATCGTAGTTCTCGAAAAGCTTTCCGGGCCCGGTGATCTTGGTGTTTATGACGGTGAAGTCGTGGGTTTCATCCGGATCCGCCTTGAGGTTGGGTGTGAAGCTTTTGGAAAGATTGACGCCTTCGCGGAACCCTTCGATGGAGGAATCCACGATGGTGATGTCAGAGGTGTTGGTGCCAAGGGTGATCCCAGACACCGGTTCGCTGAATCTTTCACTGTCGTCGCGGGCGATCAGGTCGAAATCCTTGATCACATAATGCGCGGTATATTCCAGATGCGCGCCCGAGCGCACGCTCCAGGCGGTGAAATCTTCCAGAACGCTGTGCACGTCGTGACCCTGATTGGGGTTGGCCTTGACGATGTGCAGGCCCTCGCGGGCGGCAAAGGTCTCATTGTTCGAGAAGGAGAGGATCGGCACATCATCCATGCGCAGATCATCCTCGCCGTAAAAGATATCGGGCAGGGGCGTGACATCCGCGTCGAAATTTATCAGATCCTTGAGCGGGCCGCGGTGAAAATAGACAAACCCGGTGTTCACGCTGGCTGCGATATTATCTTCGGAGGCGATCATCCGGCTCTGGAACCAGAACCCGTCACCGCCTTTGCCCAGATCAAACTCGAGGAAATCGTCGAAGCTTTGGGCATTCTTGGGCACGGCCCAGTTCGCCCCTTCGGCGAAAATCGCGATGTTGTCGGTCCAGGCGCCGATCTCATTGCCGGTTTCAGAGACGAAGCCCGCGCCAAACGTGTCATAGGAGGCATTGTTGTCCAGAATGGCGTTGCTGTCGTGGTGCACAAACCCCCAACCGGGCGATCCGTAAACGGCGTTGCCCTGAACGATGGCCGGGTTGTCCACATCGTCGACGCCCAGGCGGTGCAGGTGCAGCCCGTAGCGGCCCTTGACGTTGCTGTCTGCCTCGATGTTCGCGAAATCAGAGGCGTCCCGGGCACTTTCCGATTTATCCGTACGGCCCAGTTCGTGGAATTCGGCATAGCGGATATCCACGTCGTCGGAATGCATGAACATGGCGTGGCCGCGTTCATGGATCTCGGCGCTGTCGGGATCTTCGGTGGAGAAGGACACATTGCGGGTGTAATTGGCCACCGAGGTGTGCAGGTCATCGCGCGGCGTGTCGTGGTCATGCACGAGCGGGTCGTCGAAATGGACCTTGTTGCCTTCGATGGCGGAGATGATCCGCACTTCGTCTTCGGGCTCGTTATGGGTCATTTCGCCGTTTTCGCGGCGGTGCCCGTCATAGTGGGTACCGGCGATGACGATGGTGTCGCCGACCTGCCAGCCTTCGGGCGCTTCGGCAAAGGTGACATGGGTGTCCCCGGCCATCGGGTCGTCGGTCACCTTGTCGTGGGAATCCTTCTCGGCCCCGTGGATCTGTACCTCGCCATGGGAAATAATGCCGCGGCTCAGCAGGTCGGGGTCCCAGTTGACGTCGATGTCGCCATTGTTGGCAAAGATGATGTCCACATCCACATTCGGATCAACCGGGGTGTCTTCGGTCCCGATGGTCAGGGAGCCGGTTGGAGAGACCACGAAGGTATCGACAATCATCTGCGAGTTCTGGTCGGTGGCGAAATCAAGGTTTCCGTCAACCCGCAGGGTAAAGAGCCGCGCATCGCTGACCTGATCGTATTCCATATAGACGCCGTCCGGGATGATGACTTTTGCATCGTCTCCGGGGATTTCGCCGTTGTGCCAGTTATCCGGGTTGAACCAGCTGCCGTGATTGATGGCGATATGGGTGGTCTCTGCCGGGGAGACGAGATCCATGACGGCGCCATGCTCGCCCGCCATCGGGCTGTCGGGGTCGTGGACATGCACCTCGGTGCCCGCACGAATGGCGGCAACATATGCCTCTATCTCATCTGGGGTGGTCGGCAAAGGCAGCGCGCCGCTGCCATGTCCGCCGTGCCCGCCGTCCTGTCCTCCCGCGTCGCCATGGTCGCTGCCGTCGCCGTGGTCACCGCCATCGCCATGATCGCCGCCGTCGCCGTGGTCACCGCCGTCGCCATGGTCGC
>NZ_JACNMO010000031.1 GCF_020622345.1 Roseobacter weihaiensis
CCGCATTTGAAAAGATCACTGAAACGGAGGCCTTCGCGTCCTGACCGCCTTTCATTGGTCGTGACGATTTGGGGACCCGGACCCTTGAAGCGCGGGGACCGCAGGAGACGCCGCAAGACGGGGCGGAGTTTACCAATCGGGCAATGCTGAAATGTGCCTGCCAGAACGGCGTCACACTTGACTTCTCACGATCCGGCAAGCCGACCAACAACGCCTTTACCAAAGCGTTCAACTCCAAGTTCCGGGCCGCGTGCCTGAACGCGCAATGGTTCCTGTCGCTGTGGGATGCTTGCGAAAAGATGGAGATCTGGCGTAGATACTACAACGAGGAAAGACCGCACAGCGCGGTCGGGAATATCCCACCGATCCAGAAGACAAACTCAGTTGGCGATACCAGCCTGCCACGCTGAGACAGGGCGGAAAACTCCGGCCCTCGGCGGCAGAAGGCCGGGGAGCAGAGCAGGAGTACATTGTACCGCTGCCCTTGTTCTCCAACCGTCCGGCTATGTGTCTGCTATGTTTTTAACCTGTGGTTCTGCCGATGTCAGGGAAATCGCTCTTCGTCAAACGCCGTGCGACCCTTCCCCATATCCGTGGTCTTGAGGCCCCGCGTGCGGCGAGGATGCCTGCGCCGGAGAGCAAGGCGCCTGCCATGCCGCCGGTCAGGCCACCTACAAAGGCACCGTGGAGGCGGTCGAGCACGTCACCTTCGTCTTGACCTGCGCCCGAGAGCGCACCCGTTGCAACCCCGGTCGCCCCACCTACGATCTCGCTGCCGATGAAGTGGCCGGGGGTGGCGATGCGCCGCGCCTCCATGATCTGGCGATGGGCGGCAACGGCCTCCTCATAAGACCGGCCCGAGAACCAGCTGTCGAGCTGCGCCATGCCCTCTTCGCCAAAGCCGAAGGAGGCACCTTGCCCCGCGCCACCGCCGAGACTTTCCCATCTGGAGGCGTCGCGCGCGCAGGTCATCAGTTCGTAGTCGTGGAAACTGCGGGCGCGCTCTTCGAGATAGAATTCCCGCTGGGCCGCATCGCCATCGAAGCCGGAGAAGACATAGTCGAAAATACCCTGCCACCCGGCCCGCGTGCGTGCTGTCGCAGATTTTCTGTCAGAACTGGTCCACCGCAATGCAGCGAGCCTCGCAGGCTCTCGGCTGCACCCGTTGGACGACTGAAATGGACTGATATCATCAAACAAAAAGCAGTCCCTCGTTATAGGGTGGTCACGGGTCGCGCCATCGGCAGGCGCGCCAGAATTCTTGCGGGTGTTGCTTGGCCGCAAACAAAGAACCGTTTCCGCGGGGTCGTTCAACATCCGTCGTCGTATCATGCGGATTGGCTAATGTCGTGGTAACGTAGTTTTTCAGATCAAGTGGCGTTGCGGGGATTGGGCAAAACCCGGGGTTTATCGGTTAGGGTTTAACAGTTCAACGATTTTGGGGGATTGCTATGGATGGTCGGATGATCGTCGAAACGGCCTTTGAGAATGGAAACACCCGGATCCATGAGCTTGGCGGTTTCCGCCGATCCGTCGAAAATCCCAATCCCGAATTCTGGGCTCTTGCTCAAGGATGGCGGAGCCCTGCTGGGGCAGCTCCAGCGGGCCATGCTGCTCGACCAGATCGAAGAAATCTCTCACACAAGCCCTATCCTGTTCGATCAGCAAGGCGCGGATCTGACTGATCGCCGCTGTTCCGCGCGACACGGGGCGTGAACGAACGCGATGGGGCGCCGACAGGCCAAAATGATCCTGGCTCTTCTCGGAAACGGTTTGCAGGTTCGGGCGCAGAGCGACTGCGGCAATCGCTTCCGCGTCATTGCAGTCGTTCTTTGGCCCTTGGTGCAGCTCATAAAATGGGCGCCCAAGCAGGCCTCCATACCCACAATGCGGCGGGGCCGCTCTTCAAATGTTGCAACATGCGCAAATCGTTTGATTTGCTTGCGCAGAAATAGGCAGAGCCTAACCTGCTGGGTGAAGCAGCCGGTACATCCAATTACCAGACCTTGAGCTTGGTCTTCGGAGTGACATCCGCTTCGCAGACGTACTTTCACCCAGCAACCGACACTTTAATATAGCTCTTTCCAGTCATTTGCTGGACAGTCCGTTTACTTGAAGTGTTTGGGGTCGATACCGAGCGACTTGATCTTGGAATACGCCGTCGTTGGCGCAATGCCGAGCATGGCGGCTGCCCCTTTTTGCCCGGCAACCTTGCCACCGGCCCGGCGCAAGGCGTTCTGGAGATTTTCGCGCTCGAGATTGCGCAATTCTTCATGGGTCAGCACCACATCGGCCCCGGTGCCAAAGCTGCTGTCGGGGCGCTGAAAGTCGAACTTCAGCCGCCCCCCCTGCGCCAGAATCGCGGCGCGTTCGATCACGTTTTCAAGCTCCCGCACGTTTCCGGGCCAGTCATACTGCATGAGCGCATCGATGTTTGACTTGGACAGCCGCGTCGCAGGCAGACGCAGGCGGCGCGTCGTCCGGTCGAGGAAATGCTTGGCCAGATAGGGGATGTCTTCGGATCGGTCATGCAAAGGTTCGCAGGTGATCGAAAACACGTTGAGAGCAAAATAGAGGTCTTGCCGAAAGCGCCCAGACCGCAATTCGGCCATCAAGTCGCGCGAGGTGGTCGCAACCACGGTCAGGGAGACGGGTGTCTGGCTGCTGTCGCCCAGCCGCTGGAAATGGCCCCGTTGCAGCACGTCGTGCAGCTTGGCCTGCACGACCTTGGGCAGCTCCGCCACCTCATCAAGATGCAGCGTGCCATTGTGCGCCATGATCAGCTTGCCCGTGGTGTCGCGGGTGGCGCCCGCGAAGGCCCCGCGCCGATAGCCGAACAGCTCCGCCTCCAACTCCGATGCGGACATCTGGTCACAGCTGATGCGCACAAGCGGGCGGCGCTGGCGGTCGCTGGCCTCGTGGATGGCCGAGACGGTCAGGCTCTTGCCTGAGCCGGGCGGGCCGGAGACCAGCACATGCGCCTTGTTGCGCGCGGCCAGATCGATACGCGCGTTCAGCGATTTGATCGCAGGCGAGACGCCAACCACCCCGGTGTGCGAGCGGGCCGAGCGGATTTCGGTGAGCAGGTAGTCATTCTCCTGCTCCAGCTTGACCTTCAGCTCTTCGACCTGCGCCAGGGCTTCACGCAGCTTGCGTTCGTTTTCCTTACGCTCTGTCACATCGCGAAAGATCACCACCGCGCCCGCCAGCACGCCATGATCGTAAATCGGCGTCGAGACATATTCGACCAGAATGGGTTTGCCGTCCTTGCGCCAGAAGACGTCATCTTCCACGCGCATGGTCTCCTCGCGCCGGAAGGAGGCGTAGATGGGGCAGGTGTGGGCCGGGAAGTGCTCGCCGTTCAGATGTTTGTGGTGGATGGTGGCGTGCAGGTCACGGCCAATCAGATCGTCCGAGGACCAGCCCAGCATTTCCTGTGCGGCCCGGTTCACGAAGGTGGCCTGGCCCATGGCGTTGATGCCATAAATGCCTTCGCCTGCGGCTTCGAGGATCAGATGGTTTTGCGCCTCGACCTCGCGGAAGAAGCCATAGATGTTCTGCCATTGCGACAGACCCGCCCGTTGGTGCGCCTCCTGCTCTGCCATGCGAGTGCGATGGTCATGCTCGTCCAGATCCAGAAAGCTGAGCAAGACGAGATCGGGCCTGTACTGCACGCCATAACTCTGCAGCCGCAATGCTGTGCCATCTGTTCGGGAGAGCGACAGGCCACGGTCGATGTAGTTTCCGAAATGGGCCACGGCGTCGAAAAAAACCGCAGCGATTGAGAGATCGCACTGCAGCAGGTCCGAGAACGCAGCACCAAGGGCCTCCGGCCCAAGCAGGTGGTTTGCCGCCTGGTTTGCGGTGACCACGCGGTCCGTGCGCGTGTTGACGAGCACCGTGGGAAGCGGGTGATGGCAAACCAGCCGGTCAGAATCGAGAAGATCAAGCATCGCAGGCAGTCTGGCAGCTTCGGGCCGCATGCCCCTTATGAAAATTCGTAATTTACGAAAATTCGTGAGAAACGCACAGAAATTCATCAGTAAATTCAGCGTGGTGACCGTTTTCAGGCGATTGTCAGACCGCATTTTCAAGGCCTGTGCGCCATGGGACAGTTTTTCAAACGCTGACAGGAGATGGACATGACAATCAAAAGCCTAGGTAATCCGTTTTCGGAAAAGACCGATCTGAGGCATGGCGCGGATTGCGGTTGTGAGGGTTGCATGGCCGGTCACGGGCATGATCAGGATCATGTCGAGCCGCATCATATGTCCTCGGAGCAGATGATGGAGCGTGCGGTGGAAAGCGCCATTGTCCGCTCGGTCTTTGGTCAGAACGACATCGGGCGCAGGTCCTTCATGGGCATGATTGGTGGCACAACGGCGGCTGCGGCGCTCGCCTCTGTCTTCCCGCTGGAACAGGCCAAGGCGGCGCTGCTGGATGAGCTTGGACCGCCGGAGAAAACCGATCTGAACATCGGGTTCGTGCCGATCACCTGTGCGACGCCGATCATCATGGCGCAGCCTTTGGGCTTCTACGAGCGCTACGGGCTGAATGCCGAGGTGATCAAGACCGCGGGTTGGGCCGTGGCGCGCGACAAGTCGCTGTCAGGTGAGTATGACGCGAGCCACATGCTGACGCCGATGCCGCTGGCGATGACACTGGGCGCGGGGTCGGTGGCGGAGCCGTACATCATGCCCGCTGTGGAAAACATCAACGGGCAGGCGATTGTCCTTTCGAACGAGCACCTCGACAAGCGCGACCCGAAGCAGTGGAAGGGCTTTACCTTCGGCGTGCCATTTGAATACTCCATGCACAACTTCCTGCTGCGCTATTACGTGGCAGAGTTTGGTCTGGACCCCGACAAGGACATCCAGATCCGCGTTGTGCCGCCGCCGGAGATGGTGGCCAACCTGCGCGCAGGCAATCTCGACGGCTATCTCTCGCCTGACCCGTTCAACCAACGTGCGGTCTATGAGGGCATTGGCTTTATTCACATCCTGACCAAGGAGATCTGGGAGGGGCACCCCTGCTGCGCCTTTGCCGCTCCGTTGAGTTTTGCGCAGGAGCTGCCCAACACCTATGGCGCGCTGCTGAAATCGATCATCGATGCGACGCAATACGCCTCAAACCCGGACAACCGAGTGGAGATTGCCGCGGCGATTTCGCCCACCAACTACCTCAACCAACCGGTCACGGTGGTGCAGCAGGTGCTGACCGGGACCTATGCGGATGGTCTGGGCGAGGTGCAGCGCGTGCCTGACCGGATCGATTTTGACCCTTTCCCCTGGCATTCCATGGGCGTGTGGATCCTGACGCAGATGAAGCGTTGGGGCTATATCGAGGGGGATATCGATTACAAAGCGGTGGCCGAGCAGGTGTACCTCGCCTCCGACGCCAAGAAGGTCATGACCGATCTGGGCTATGACGCGCCGGATATCACCTACAAATCGCACACGATCATGGGCAAGACCTTCGACCCCGAGACGCCCGAGGCCTATGTCGACAGCTTTGCGATCAAGGCGGGCTGATGAAGGCACTCTCCGAAAACCGCAAGGCAGCCCTGCTCTCGATCCTGATCCTGGTCGTGGGCTGCCTGATCTGGGAAGCGTCGATCCCCGCGCAAAAGGCGGTGGGCGAGTTGACGGAATACGAATTGCTCACCGGCGGCGGACAGCCGAAAGCCGGTGTGCCGCCGCCAAGCCAGGTGCTGGTCAAAGCGTGGGAGCAGCTGTCGAACCCGTTCTATGATGCAGGCCCGAATGACAAGGGGATCGGCATTCAGATCGGTTATTCGATCTACCGGGTGCTGACGGGGTATCTGCTGGCGGCGGCTGTTGCGATCCCGCTGGGCTTTCTGATCGGGATGTCCTCTGTCGCCTACAAGGCGTTGAACCCGTTCATCCAGGTGCTGCGGCCCATCTCGCCGCTCGCATGGATGCCGCTTGCGCTGTTTGTCATTCAGGACAGCGAGATGAGTGCGATCTTCGTGATCTTCATTTGCTCGATCTGGCCGATGCTGATCAACACGGCCTTTGGCGTCGCCGGGGTGCGAGAGGATTGGGTCAATGTCGCCCGCACGCATGAACTGGGGCCGTTCAAGACGGCCTTCACCGTGATCCTGCCTGCCGCCGCGCCGACGATCGTGACTGGCATGCGCATCTCCATCGGGATCGCCTGGCTGGTGATTGTCGCGGCCGAGATGCTCGTGGGGGGCACAGGCATTGGCTATTACGTGTGGAACGAGTGGAACAATCTCGACCTGACCTCTGTCATCTTTTCCATCCTCATGATCGGCGTCGTTGGCATGCTGCTGGACTCTCTGTTCGGCCTGCTGCAGCGCACCGTCGCCTACACGGAATAGGAGCTTTTCGTGGCCAAACCTTTTCTGAGTATCGAGCAACTCACGCAGCGCTATCCCGACGGGCAGGGTGGGGAGTTTACCGTCTTCGAGAACGCCAGCTTCGGCATCGAGAAGGGCGAGTTCGTCTGCATCCTGGGCCATTCGGGCTGTGGCAAATCGACGATCATGAACATCCTGGCGGGGCTGGCTGAGCCCACCAGCGGGGTGGTCAAGATGGACGGGCAGCATGTCTCCGGCCCCAGTCTCGACCGGGGCGTGGTGTTCCAGAACTACTCGCTGCTGCCCTGGCTGACGGCACTCAAGAACGTGACCTTTGGCGTCTCGGCGCGCTTTCCGGCGTGGAGCAAGGAGAAGGTGATCGAGCATTCCACAGCCTTTCTCGCCAAGGTCGGCCTGACCGGCGATGCAATCCACCGCAAGCCCAGCCAGCTCTCGGGTGGTATGCGCCAACGCGTCTCCATCGCCCGGGCCTTTGCCAATGAGCCCAAGCTCTTGCTGCTGGACGAACCCTTCGGCGCGCTAGACGCGCTGACCCGAGGCACCATTCAGGATGAGCTGATCAAGGTCTGGAGCGACACGGATCAGACCGTCTTCATGATCACCCACGATATTGACGAGGCGATCCTGCTGGCGGACCGTATCCTGCTGATGACCAATGGGCCGATGGCGCAGGTGGCCGAAAGCGTGGAAATCACGATCCCGAGACCGCGCAACCGCACCACCATCGTGGAGCATCCGAACTACTACGCCATTCGCAACCATCTGGTGCATTTTCTTGGGCAGCGGTCCGAAGACCTCTCTGGCCAGCCCGGCGATGGTGTCAGTCGCCCCGAAACCGTCCGCATTGATCTGACAGACGCGCAGGAGAGCGAAGAGCCCGAGCCTGCCGCGCCGATCCTGCGCGCTGTGGAAGGCTGAGGCGATGGCTGGCACGCTGCCCCGCCCACCTCTGCCGCCGTTTTCCTATGAGGAGGCGGTGGCCAAGGTGCGCATGGCCGAAAACGCCTGGAACACGCGCGACCCCGCGAAGGTGGCGCAGGCCTATACGCCCGACACGCGCTGGCGCAACCGCTCGGTGTTTCCGCGTGGGCGGGCCGAGGTCGAAGATTTCCTGACCCGCAAATGGGCGACCGAGACCGGCTATCGCCTGATCAAGGAGATCTGGGCGCACGAAGGCCGCCGCATCGCTGTGCGCTTTTGCTACGAATGGCACGACGAGGCGGGCCAGTGGTACCGCGCCCATGGCAATGAGAACTGGGAGTTCGATGACCTGGGGTACATGGCCGTGCGCCACGCCTCGATAAATGATGTGCCCATCGCGGAACACGACCGCTTGTTTCACTGGCCGAAGGGCACCCCCCGGCCCGACAACCACCCCGGACTGACAGAGTTAGGATTATAAGATGAAGGATACGATCCCAATGACCGAGATGACCAAAGAGGACGTCACCGCGATGATCCTGTCTGCCAAGAAGCAGGCAGGCCTGACATGGGAAGAGATCGCGGAAAAGATCGACATGTCCCCGATCTGGACCCATTCTGCGGCGATGGGCATGAACGCCTTCCCGCCCGACAAGGCAGAGTTGATGGTCACCACCATGGGTCTGCCGCAGGAGGCCGCATCGGTGCTGGCGGAAAGCCCCACGAAGATCTGGGAACAGGCGGTGCCGACCGACCCTTGCATCTATCGGTTCTATGAGATCGTCGGCGTTTATGGTCCGACGCTCAAGGCGATCATTCAGGAGAAGTTCGGCGACGGCATCATGTCGGCCATCGATTTCGACATGTCTGTGACCCGGGTCGAGCATCCCAAGGGCGACCGCGTGAAGGTCGAGATGTCAGGTAAGTTTCTCGGTTACAACAGCTGGTGAGCTGACGCAATCCGCTCCAACATTATGGATTGGTTGCTGCTATCGCCGACGGCTTAATTCGACTGCTTCTGGACCATCATATTGGTGCGCTTGTGGCGAAAGAAGATCACAAGGCCACCCACTCAAAGCCGCACGAACAAAGATACGGTCCTTTGAGTGGATTTGCTCATAGACGAGAAAGCTTGGCCCAATGCCCGTGGATTTTGCCGCTTAGGCGCACCCCGGAAGTGTTGAGCGCCCAAACGAACTGACAAATCTGAAGATCCGCGATGTCTCTCACAATGGTGGAAAAGCCCTTGTCGATGGCAAAGGCAGCAAGGAGCGGATCGTCGTGAACCGACCTGGCTCGGGCGCAGTTGGGCAGATAGGGCTTGTGTCAGAGATTTCTCCGATCTGGTCGAGCAGCATGCCCCGCTGGAGCTGCCCCAGCAGGGCTCCGCCATCCTTGAGCAAGAGCTCAAAACTTTCGGGATTGGGATTTTCGACGGAGCGGCGGAGACCGCCAAGCTCATGGATACGGATGTTTCCATTCCCAAAGGCCGTTTCGACGATCATCCGACCATCCATAGCAATCCCCCAAAATCGTTGAACTGCTAAACCCTGGCCGATATCGCCGCCGGGGTTGCGCCTCCGCGACCAACATGCCCTGGCGCAGCTGGGCCGGGCTGTGCGGATAATCTGGCTCCGTCAGGCAAATCCTTCTTAAAACCCGGACATCCGGTCACACAGGTCATCGGTGGATGTCGCGTCTTCGACGATCCGCCGCAAGCGTCTCAGGAGCGGATCGTCGAACCAGTAGATGCCATGCACCAGCGCCGCCCCGACATAGGCGATCCGCTGTTGGGGATCGCGCAAAGCGTAGCCGCCCGCGTGCGCCAGGCTGGCGTCGGAAAAGGCCGCCCGGCGCGCAGGCGTGACGCCGAGGGCTGTCATATGTTTGAGGTAGAGATCGAAAAGGTCCTGACCCGTCTGCCGATCCCGGTCAGTGGCCGCCTTTGGTTCGATCCCAGTAAAGCGAAGGATAGCAGGACGGTGCTGCGTGCAAAAACAGGCTGGGAATTCCTTCCGCAGCCCGTCAGCTCACCCTCCGCGAAAGGCATAAAACTGTGGGCTGAATAGACCAACTTGGAAGTAATCGCTCAAAAAGACTGTCTCTTCCAAGCCGTGCCTGAAAGCAAAGCTTGCAGCGACAGACGCAAACACCAATTCTGTCCCGCGCAGCGCACGCTCCGCGGGCTTGTCAGGTCGGGATGTTACCGCAGGCGGACGGTCTTGGTGTTTGGATTCCAGCCGCCGGGCTTGTCACGGGCCTGCACCTGCACCTCCGTCGTGCCCTCAGGCACCCTCACCCCGGAGAGGGAGCGGGTAAAAGGTTGCTCCTGCACGTGCGGATGGGCCAGTTCGCGGATGCCCAGTTGATTGCCCTGCATGTCCAGCACCCGCCACGCATCGGCATAATGATCCCAGCCGGTGTCGGGGTGAGAGATCGTCACGTCGAACCGCCATGTCCCATTGGATAGCCGCTGGGCGGAAACATGATCTACGACAGGTGGCTCCGCAAGGGCTGGCGTCACCATGAGAACGAGGGAAAGACAGAGTTTTTTTAACATGATTGATCTTTAGATTGTGGTCTGCAACGAACGTAATCTAGGCGTTCAGGAGAACTTTGCGAGAGTGGGACGCGAACTCGCGGCGCCAGATGACTGTAAAGGTGATCAGAGCGGCCAGCGCAAGAGCCCAGGCGCCCACCAGCCAGGCGGCCGCCGCAAGCGCGAAATAGATGGACCGCAACCCCCGGTTAAAGCTGCGTGCCGCCGCGATGTTGATCTCGGCCGCTTGCTCGGCACGGTGATAGGCCTTGGGGTCATCGATATTGTTGGGTACGGCTGCCATCAAGACCGAGCAATAGCCAAAGAGCCTGTTTGCCCAGACAAATTTCAAAAACGCGTTTGTCAACAACAGCGCAAGCACCATCAGCTTGATCTGCCACACGATCGCAGGGCGGTCCGACTGGGTGATATCCTCGGCAACACCCGCCACACGATCCGCATTGCCAATCAGCGCGAGCGTTCCTCCCAGCGCAATAACGCAGGTCGACGCGAAAAAGGCCGTCCCTTGCCGCAGAGTTCCGAGGATCTGCGCGTCGAAGATACGCGGTTGCCGGGTGACCATCTCGCGCATCCACGCCTTGCGATACCCCGCGATCAGCATGGAGGTTGAGGGATGCCGGGCCGAGGGATGTTCGATCCGCCAGCCGATTCCCATCCACAGCAGGAAAAGCAAGGCGAGTGCGGCCAGATCAAAACTCGAAAAAAGCGTGATGCGGTCTATAATAATCATACCGTTACGCATGGCAGGTCGGATTATTCTTGCCAATGGGCGAAATTGGTAATATTACTTTACCAAATGGAGGCGATCACATGGAAATGCCAACTCCCGATGCAGGTATCATGGCGCGCAAAGGGCGTGTGGTAGAGCGGTTGCAAGCCGTTTTGCCAAAGGACGCGGTCATCCATGACGAACGACAGACCCGAGCCTATGAATGTGATGCGCTGACGGCGTACAAATGTCCTCCGATGGCGGCGGTGCTGCCCGCTTCGACCCGCGAGGTGGCGGATGTTTTGCGCATTTGCCATGAGGAAGGCGTGCCGGTCGTGCCGCGCGGGTCCGGAACGTCGCTGGCAGGAGGTGCCCTGCCCACGGCCGATAGCGTTATCCTTGGCATCGCGCGCATGAACGACGTGCTGGAGACCGATTACGAGAACCGCACCATCCGGGTGCAAAGCGGGCGCACCAATCTCAGCGTCACTGGCGCCGTCGAGGAAAATGGTTTTTTCTATGCGCCCGATCCGTCAAGCCAGCTGGCCTGCGCCATCGCGGGCAACATTGCGATGAACTCGGGTGGCGCGCATTGCCTCAAATACGGGGTAACGACAAACAATCTGATGGGCGTCACGATGGTAATGATGGACGGCGAGATTATCGAGATCGGCGGCGCGTACATGGATGCGGGTGGGCTGGACCTTTTGGGGTTGATCTGCGGCTCAGAAGGCCAGTTGGGTGTCGTGACCGAAGCGACCCTGCGTATTCTGCCCAAACCCGAAGGCGCGCGTCCCGTGCTCATGGGCTTTGACGACAATGAGGTGGCTGGGGCCTGTGTCAGTGATATCATCAAAGCAGGCGTCCTGCCCGTTGCCATTGAATTCATGGACCGTCCCTGCATCGAGGCCACCGAAGCCTTCGCCAAGGCGGGCTATCCGATGTGCGAGGCCCTGCTGATCGTGGAAGTGGAGGGCTCGGAAGCCGAGATCGATCACCAGCTGTCGCTCATCATGAAGATCGCGCGCCGTCACAACCCGGTGGAACTGCGGGAAAGCAAATCGGCCGAGGAAAGCGCTGCGATCTGGCTGGGTCGCAAATCCGCCTTTGGGGCGATGGGCCAGATCAACGACTACATGTGTCTCGACGGGACCATTCCTGTCTCTTCCCTGCCGATGGTGTTGCGGCGGATTGGTGAGATGTCGGAGCAGTTTGGCCTCAAGGTGGGCAATGTCTTTCACGCCGGTGACGGGAATATGCACCCGCTGATCCTTTTTGACGCCAACAAGCCCGGCGATCTGGAGCTATGCGAAGAGTTCGGAGCGGAAATCCTCAAGCTCTGCGTCGAGGCGGGCGGGTGTCTGACAGGAGAACACGGTGTCGGCATCGAAAAGCGCGACCTGATGGGATATCAGTACGCGCCTCAGGATCTTGAGGCGCAAATGGCGGTCAAGGATGTCTTTGATCCCGGCTGGCTGCTGAATCCGGCCAAGGTTTTTCCCTTGTCGGCGTCCGAGAGCCGCCGCCGCCTGCCGATGGCTGCAGAATGACAGGGGTGCTTGCATTTCCGTGCCACCTGCGCCCCTTTCGAAAGTAACGGCCAGACATCATGATCAAACCTGAGACAGAAGCGGCCCTGGCCGACGCCGTTAAATCCGCAACGGCCCCCTTGTGCATTCAGGGTGGTGGGACGCGTGGATTTGAGGTGGCGGGCGAGACGCTGAGCACGGCCGGTCTGTCGGGAATAACCCTCTATGAACCGGGGGCGTTGACCATCGTGGCCCAGGCGGGCACGCCGGTGTCGCAAATCGAAAAGGCGCTTGCCGCCGAAGGGCAGCGTCTCGCCTTTGAGCCGATGGATCACCGCCCGCTGCTGGGCACCGAAGGCGAGCCGACCATTGGCGGTGTTGTGGCGGCAAACGTCAGCGGGCCGCGCCGCATCCAGGGCGGTGCCGCGCGCGACTACGCCCTTGGCGTGCGGTTCGTGGATGGGGCCGGGAACATCGTCAAAAACGGGGGCCGGGTGATGAAGAACGTGACCGGCTACGATCTGGTCAAGCTGATGTCCGGTGCCTACGGCACGCTTGGCGTGCTGACCGAGGTGTCGCTCAAGGTTCTGCCGGTGCCGGAGACCGAGGGCACGTTGATGCTGCGCGGTCTGGATGACACGGCGGCGGTCGCGGCGATGGCGCGCGCGATGGGGTCTCCCTTTGAGGTGACGGGGGCCGCTCATTGCGCCAAAATCCTGGATGATGATCCGATCACGGCCCTGCGGGTCGAAGGGTTCGAAGCCTCCGTCGCCTACCGGCTGGAGCAGCTCAAGGGGCTCTTTGCGGAACAGGGCGTCGATATGCTGGTGGCAAGTGACGAGATGTCACTGTGGTTCTGGCAAGGGGTCCGGGACGCGGGCAAGTTTTCGGAGGTGGCGGGGGATGTCTGGCGCGTCTCTTGCAAACCCACCGACGGGCCGCGTCTGGTGGCCGCAAGCGATGCAGAGGAATGCTACTGCGATTGGGGGGGCGGGCTGATCTGGTTCCTGACGGCACCCGGTGTCGATTTGAGGGCGCGTCTGGGCCGGTATGACGGGCATGCGACGCTGGTGCGGGGCCGCTCCGAAGGCATCGCGCAGTTTGAACCGCAAGCACCGGGTGTGGAACGGATTTCAGAAGGGTTGCGGGCGCGGTTTGACCCGCGCGGAATTCTGAACCGCGGCCTCATGGGCGCTGCGTCCCGAGAGGTTGCGTAATGCAGACGACATTCACCGAAGCGCAGCTCAAGGACCCTGGCATTCAACGCAGCAACGAAATCCTGCGCTCTTGCGTGCATTGCGGGTTTTGCACCGCAACCTGCCCGACCTATCAGGTTTTGGGCGACGAACTCGACAGCCCGCGCGGGCGCATCTATCTCATCAAAGACATGCTGGAGAACGACCGTGAGCCAGATACGAAAACGGTCAAGCACATTGATCGCTGTCTTTCCTGTCTGGCTTGCATGACCACGTGCCCTTCGGGCGTGCACTACATGCATCTGGTGGATCATGCGCGGGACTACATAGAACGACGGTACAAGCGTCCCTTCAGCGACCGGGCCCTGCGCTGGATTCTGGCGCGCATTCTGCCCTATCCGATGCGGTTCCGGTTGGCTCTGCTGGCCGCCAAGATTGGCAAGCCCCTCGCCCCGCTGATGCCGGATGCGCGTTTGCGGGCCATGCTGGAGATGGCGCCAAAGGTGATCCCGCCTGTGAGCCGCAACGACGATCCGCAAAGCTTTGCGCCCCTGACGGCGCGCAAGATGCGCGTGGCGCTTATGACAGGCTGCGCGCAAAAGGCGCTTAACACGGATATCAACGATGCAACCATCCGCCTTTTGACACGGTTGGGGTGTGAGGTGGTCGTGGCCGAAGGGGCTGGCTGTTGTGGGGCACTGACCCACCACATGGGCAAAACCACCGAGAGCCACGAGACGGCGGCAAAGAATATCCGCGCCTGGGTGACGGAGATGGATGGCGACGGGCTTGATGCCATTGTCATCAACACCTCTGGGTGCGGGACCACGGTCAAGGACTACGGTCACATGTTCCGCAATGAGACCCTGGCGGCGGACGCCGCACGGGTGTCGGCGATCGCGATGGATGTCTCCGAGATTCTGATGAAGCTTGACCTGCCCGAAAGCGATGACAAGGAGATGGTCGTGGCCTATCACGCCGCCTGTTCCTTGCAGCACGGCCAGCAGATCAAAACCTATCCAAAAGAGCTGCTAAGGCGTGCAGGCTTCACCATCGTCGAGCCAAGCGATCCGCATCTGTGCTGCGGGTCTGCGGGGACCTATAACCTGATGCAGCCGGAGATTTCCAGGCAGCTCAAAGATCGCA
Source organism: Roseobacter weihaiensis (assembly GCF_020622345.1). Taxonomy (GTDB): domain Bacteria; phylum Pseudomonadota; class Alphaproteobacteria; order Rhodobacterales; family Rhodobacteraceae; genus Roseobacter; species Roseobacter weihaiensis. The sequence goes on from NZ_JACNMO010000031.1 coordinate 14,426, forward strand.
AGGTCCGGACGCTGGAGGCCAAAAACCCCGACATCATCGCCGCAGGCAATATCGGCTGCATGATCCAGATCGGGTCCGGGACGGCGATTCCAATTGTGCACAGCGTGGAGCTGCTCGATTGGGCCACGGGCGGGCCAAAGCCGCCTGCTTTGGATGCAGAATTCAACCCCAGGTCTGAAATTCCGCAGTTGCGTTGACGAAATGGCGACGGTCTGTTCCCAAAACAGGCCCCAATAAGGTCAGGAAAGCCGCATTTCTGCCGCATCCTCTCGATATGTTGCTGAGAACTGAGCAGGGGATCACTGGTGCGAATTGGGTTACTGGCGACATATGTCATTGGTTTGCTGGCAAGCGGGGCCTTTGCGCAGGATGCAGGTTTGAAGTCGTTGCAAACCGGCGTGGATGCCAGCCCGTGGGAAGCGGTCGGGCGCCTTGATATTGGCGGCAACGGGTTTTGCACGGGGGCGCTGATCGCGCCAGATCTTGTTTTGACCGCCGCCCATTGTCTGTTTGACAAGACCTCCGGGGAACGTATCGACCACAATACCGTCGAATTTCTGGCCGGGTGGCGCAACGGGCGCGCTTCTGCCTACCGACAGGTGCGACGTGCGGTCGTGCATAAAAAATACACCTACAATCGCGATGTTTCCTCTGAACGGGTGCGCAATGATGTGGCGCTGCTCGAACTCGCGCACCCCATCCGCAACACCCGGATCGAGCCCTTTCACACCGCAGCGCAGCCTGAACAGGGGGACCGGGTCGGGGTTGTCAGCTATGCCCGCGACCGTGCCGAAGCGCCTTCGCTGCAAGAAGTCTGCGAAGTGCTCGGATTGCAGGATGGTGTGCTGGTGACCTCCTGTTCCGTTGATTTCGGCTCTTCCGGGGCCCCTATCTTCACCTTTTCCAACGGGATGGCGCATATCGTTTCGGTGGTCTCCGCCAAGGCCGAAATAGATGGGCACAAGGTCTCGCTGGGGACGGAGTTGAGCACCCCGCTGAGTGATTTGCGGGCCGAGCTTGAGAGCGGTGGCGGCGTTTTCCTCAAGTCGCTTCCAAAGACCAACCGTGTGTCGGTCGGGGAGGTCAGACGCGACACCGGCGCCAAGTTTATTCGTCCGGAGAATTGAGGATGAAGATTGTCTTTGTCACCGCTTTCATCGCGGCCTTAACGGCGACCGTCGCGTCCGCACAGCAGACGACGACGCTGCGCGGCATGGCGGGCGAAAATGATGCTCTGGCCTGGCAATCGGTAGGTCGGTTGGATGCCAAGGGGTCGGGTTTCTGCACCGCCACCCTCATTTCACCGGAGCTGGTTCTGACGGCGGCGCATTGCGTGTACGACCGCGATACAGGCAGTCTGTTCAAACCAGAAGACCTGACGTTTCGCGCAGGATTGCGGAAGGGGCGGGTGGCCGCCGCACGCCCGATCACTCAGATTGAGGCCCATTCCAAGTATAAGCCCGGTGCCGGGATGAGTATTCAGAACGTCCGGCATGATGTTGCTCTGCTTCGGCTGGCCAAACCCATTCCGACCAGCGAGCTTGATCCCTTTGTGCTCAAAAGCACAACCGTCTCCAGGGGGCCGGTCAGTGTTGTCTCTTATGGTCGTGACCGGGAAACCCTGCCCTCCCGGCAAGACGTCTGTCAGGTCGCGGCGACACAACAGGATATCATGCTGATGGACTGTGACATCACGTTCGGATCGTCCGGTGCCCCGGTTTTCAGTCATGAGAATGGCCGGGGACAGATCGTTTCGGTCATTTCGGGCATGGCGACTATCAATGGCCAAAAGCGCGCGCTCGGCATGACGCTGCCGGACATTGTCGCCGAATTACGCCATCGCATGTGGGCAAACAAGGAAAAGCCCGTCGCGCAGATCCGGCGCATCACGGTTGGGTGCGGTGCTGCAGGAACCACTGGCGGTGGCGCAAAATTCGTCCGGCCTTGAAGGTCTTGAAAGCATAAGAACTGTCCCCACATTAGCACTGTCAGGGTGCCTCATTCGGGCTCTGATGATCTAAAACGGGTGTGTCCAGACCAGGAGCATCCATAACAGTATCGCTCAATGAAAGAGGATAATGCTATGCGTACATATGACTTTGCACCACTTTACCGCGCCACCGTCGGCTTTGACCAGATTGCTGACCTGATGGACCGGGTGCTGACCACCGAAGGCTCGCAGCCTTCCTATCCGCCCTACAACATCGAAAAGCTGGAGGATGATTCTTACCGGATTTCGATTGCTGTTGCAGGTTTTTCCGAGCAGGATCTGAGTGTTGAGGTGCGGGAAAACGCGCTGATCGTCTCCGCCCGGAAGTCCGAGGAAAATGCCAAGCATGTCTATCTGCACCGCGGTATCGCGACCCGAGCGTTCGAGCGCCGCTTCCATCTGGCCGATCACGTGCATGTCACAGGCGCGAGCCATGTCGATGGCATGCTGCACATTGACCTGGTGCGCGAAGTGCCCGAAGCGCTGAAACCGCGCCAGATTTCCATCAGCTCGACCAAGCGCATCGAAAAAGACGTGGTTGACGCGAAATCCGTCAACTAAGGCGTATTGCGTGTTCGTTATGCAGGGCGCGGCCGTAGGGTCGCGCCTTTTTTGCTGTCTTGCGTGTGGGGAGGCGTTCGTTCCGCTCAGCTCTTCGGCGCCGTTTCGGGGAAATTCCGAAAGGCAGCGGCGATCAGATCAAGCATATGGCTCCGGGCCACATCGGGGCTGATCATCACGATGCTTGGGCGGCACGCCAGCGATACCAGCCCATGCACCGAGGCCCAGAGCAGCAGAAAGAACTGCCGGTGCTGTTGGTTGCCGGGATCGCCGTCGCCGGCGCGGATCAGCATTTCCAGCAGACCCTCCTGCAATTCGGCTGTCTTGACGTCCAACTCCAGATCACTGTCGCGTTCGAAAAGCATGTACCAGCGCCGCGGCTCCGAACGGGCAAAGTCGAAGTAGGCTTCTCCGATCGCAATGACCCGCGCCCGCGCGTCAGCGGGGGCAGCTTCCAGGGCCGCGCGCAGGGCCTTGGCCAACCGGTCAGAGCAGCGCGTATTCACCGCCCGCACCACCCCGTCGAGATCGCCAAACGCGTTGTAAAGAGACCCCACGGAGATCCCCAGTTCCTTGGCCAACCCGCGCGCGTTCAGCGCACCGCCCCCTTGTTCAAGAACGATGCGCTCTGCCACGGTCGTTGCGCGTTCGCGGATATCAGCGAGATTTCGGTCGCGGCGTGACAGGGTTTCATTGGTGTTCATATGACCATGTCATGTGGGACTGGTTTCGCTTTGTCAATTTCAGAAGGGCTGCGCGCCTCCCGGCGCAGAGCGGCAGACCCGATCCAAGTGGTCATTTGACGGCGTGAAGCGCGCGATTGCGCCAAAGATGGCGGTCCTGATCCGCGGTGGTGGGGACTAGGGAGGCTGCAGGAGCCCGCAGGCGGTTCATGCCACCGGTCCTAATCGGCGGGAGGTCAAAATGCGAGCCGATGTTCGCCTTGATTGACCCCTGATTGGCGGTGCTACAGAAGCTGGCCACCTCAGAATATCTACGATGGCCCGTTGGGTCTGGCTGTTCTTGGGCGTCAGACAGACATACAGACGTATTTCATCTCGAGGAAATCTTCGATCCCGTGGTGTGAACCTTCGCGCCCAAGACCGGATTGCTTCACACCGCCAAAGGGGCCGAGCTCCGTCGATATGATGCCGGTGTTGACCCCAACGATCCCGTATTCGAGCGCCTCCGCCACTTTGTAGACCCGGCTGAGGTCCTTGGCGTAGAAATAGGAAGCCAGGCCAAAGATCGTGTCGTTGGCCATCGCGATGACCTCATCCTCGTCGTCGAACTTGAAAAGCGGGGCAAGCGGGCCAAAGGTTTCCTCCTGCGCGACCTGCATGTCTTGCGTCACACCTGTCAGGATCGTGGGGGCGAAAAAGGTACCGTCCATGTCGTTCTGTGCGGAACCGAGGATCGCTTCGGCGCCTTTGCCGATGGCATCCTTGATATGTTCCTGCACCTTCGTGGCCGCATCCGTACTGATGAGCGGGCCCAGATCGGTGCCGTCTTCGAGGCCATCACCGACTTTCATCTCGGCCACACGGACTTTGAGCTTGTCCGCGAAGGCGTCGTAGACACCGGCCTGCACATAGATGCGATTGGCGCAGACGCAGGTCTGACCATTGTTGCGGAACTTGCACAGGATTGCGCCCTCGACGGCGGCATCGAGATCGGCGTCGTCAAAGACGATGAAGGGCGCATTGCCGCCGAGCTCCATGGAGCATTTCATCACCTGATCGGCCGCCTGTTTGAGCAGGATGCGCCCAACCTCCGTCGACCCTGTAAAGGTCAGCTTCCGCACGGTGGGGTTTTCGCAGAACTCCTTGCCGACTTCGGAGGCGGAGGCGGAGGGCACCACGTTGAAGACCCCGGCCGGGATACCCGCACGTTCCGCCAATACCCCCATGACGAGCGCTGAGAGCGGCGTTTCCATCGCCGGGCGGGCCACAAAGGAGCATCCGACCGCCAGCGCCGGTGCCGCCTTGCGCGTGATCATGGCGTTGGGGAAATTCCACGGTGTGATGGAGGCGGCCACCCCGATGGGCTGCTTGAGAACAGTGATCCGCTTATCGCGTTGGTGGCCCGGAATGGTCTCGCCGTAGACCCGCTTGGCCTGTTCGCCCATAAACTCGATGAAGCTCGCCCCATAGGTGATTTCGCCCTTGGCCTCGGCCAGCGGCTTGCCTTGTTCTGCGGTCAGGATGGTTGCCAGATCATCGGCATTTTCCATCATCAGGTCGAACCATTTGCGCAACACGCCGGCGCGCTCCTTGCCGGTCCAGCTGGCCCAGTCCTTCTGGGCGCTTTCCGCCTGTGCGATGGCCCCTGCCACTTGCGCGCGGCTGACGTTTGCCACCTGTGCGATGACGTCGCCACGGGCCGGGTTGGTCACATCAAAGGTGCCATCCTCGCCGTCGACCCAAGCGCCACCAATGTAGGCGCGGGTTTCCAGCAGGCTGGGATCCTTGAGCAGGGATTTGAGGTTGGTTGCCGGAAAATCTTTCATGCCATGTCCTTTGCAAAAACACTTCTGTCTGAATTTCAACTCTGGCCCTGTTTGTCCAGTTCCATCGCGGGGGGGAAGATTGATGATGCTTTTGCGGATGAAACCTACTCCCAAATCGGGCTGCGGCGGCGGGGGCTTGTCGGGCAGGGCACGCCGCCAGTGCGGTGCCGGGTTTTTTATGCGCCAAACCCGCGCCTCAGACGACCGTGTCTTTGGGCGGGGGTAAACGGGCACCCCGCCTTCCTGCAACGCGCAGAGGCCTTGGGTCATGTCTCAAGCGTCCAGAAGTGGCGGCGCCTCTTTGACGTCCTTGACGCGTTTCAGGACCCCAAGAGCGCTTCGGTCCGTTTTCTCATCCACCAATAAGGCTTGATTGGTCGGCCACTTTGGGCCAAGAGGCGGGTAGGCTGCGGGCGATGGCGTCGCCCGTGCATGCTGGCCTTGATTGTCCTGAACGCCGGGACCTTTCTGCAAAGGAGGGTCTGACATGACCGCCCCATCCAACGACGCCCGCCCTGACATGTACCGCTATCATAATGGCGAAAAGTCTCCGCTGCCCTTCGAGGCGGTGGAATACGAATCCCGGCTCACCGAGCTGCGCGAGCGGATGCAGGCAGCAGGTGCCACCGCTGCCGTGTTCACATCGATGCATAACACCGCCTATTATTCGGGGTTTCTCTATTGTGCGTTCGGGCGGCCTTACGGGTTGGTCGTGACGGAAACCGATGCCGTGACCATCAGTGCCGGCATTGACGCAGGCCAGCCCTGGCGGCGCAGCTTTGCGGACAATATCACCTATACCGACTGGCAGCGGGATAACTTCTGGCGGGCGGTGGCCAGCGTGACGGGCAAGAACCAGATCGTGGGCTATGAGGGGGATCACCTGACATGTATGCAGCGCGACAAGCTGGAGGATTTTCTGAGCCCGCTGACCATGGTCGACCTGTTCGAGACAACGATGCGCCAGAGGATGCATAAATCCGAGGCCGAGATCGCGCTCATCCGGCAGGGCGCAGAGGTGGCGGATGTGGGCGGTTACGCCATCCGCGAGGCGATCAGACCGGGCGTGCGCGAGATTGATGTCGCGATGGCCGGGCGCGACGCGATGGAGCTGGAGATTGCAAAGCGGTTTCCCGATGCCGAATACCGTGACACCTGGGTCTGGTTCCAGTCGGGCCTGAACACGGACGGCGCGCATAACCCCGTCACTGCGCGGGCTTTGGAGCGGGGCGATATCCTCAGTCTCAACGCCTTTCCGATGATTTCAGGGTATTACACGGCACTGGAACGGACGCTTTTCGTGCAGGAGTGCGATACTGCCAGTCTGAAGATCTGGGAAGCCAATGTCGCGGCGCATGAATATGGGATGCGCCTGCTGAAACCGGGGTCTTCCTGCGCGCAGATCACCCACAAGATCAACAGCTTCTTCGAAGAACGGGACCTGCTTCAGTACCGCACCTTCGGATACGGCCATTCCTTTGGCGTGCTGAGCCACTACTACGGGCGCGAGGCCGGGCTGGAGCTGCGCGAGGATATCGACACGGTGCTCGAGCCCGGCATGGTCATCTCGATGGAGCCGATGCTGACCATTGCCCAAGGCCAGCCCGGTGCCGGGGGGTACCGTGAACACGATATTCTGGTCATCATCGAAGAGGGGGCCGAAAACATCACCGGTTACCCTTACGGTCCGGCGTTCAACATCATAGGCTAGGGCGGTGCCGCCGGGGGCAGGATTAATCCTGCCCCGCGCTGATGCAAGCGCGCGCAATCTTCCTATATCAAGTCCTGCACGGGCAGAAGAAAGGCTTCGGATATGGTACTTGCGCGTATAATGGCACTGGCCCTGGTGGCGCTGTCAGTTGTTTTTGTCTCCCTGTGGTTTTACGCTCGTGCGGCGCGGCGCGAGAAGCTCGAAGCGCAGTGGGATGAAAATCAGGGCCCGGGGCGGCGTGAAAGCTTTGTCAAAGCGGAGCTGCACGCGTATGAAGGTCCCCTGAAGCGCAAGCTGATCTGGGGTGTCTATGTGATCCCGCTCTGTCTGATCGCGCTGCTGATCTATGTGACCAACACCGTCTGAAGGGGTTGAGAGATGTTTTACGTAAAGTGGTTTTTCATCCTGAGTTTCTGGCTGCTGATCGGCGGCTTCTTTCACTATACCCTGCCGCAGGTCGATATCGCGCGGATCACGGATACCTATGAAAAACGCGAAAATCCGGGCGCGAACAGCATCTTCTGGGCGCGTGGTGATGCGGGCAGTGCCTCGGATGTCACGGGCCGGGATGTGTTCTTCATCCAGACCCGTCTCGCGAACGACCGGGTGATGGTCTACCGCAACGAGGATACCGGCTGGGGCTGGCCGCCCTATTTCAAGTTCGATACGTCAAATTTGCAGGCCGAGGCGGCCGATTTGCGGTCCACTGCGGCAACCCCGGAGTATGTGGCGATCAAGCATTACGGCTGGCGCCTGGAATTCCTGTCGATCTTTCCCAACGCGCTTTCTGTCTGGCCGGTCGAGGGGCCGGAAGCAAGCAAGCCCGTTCCTTGGGTCAATATCCTCATCCTGACGCTTTTTGCTGCGGTCTTCTATGGGCTTTGGGTGCGCTGGCGGCGATTCCGCGAAGCCCGGATCGACCCGAAGCTTGAAGAGATACAGGACAGCTGGGAAGCGACCGAGGACGCCATGGCGGAAAAGCGGGGCAAGCTGCGCCGGTGGTGGGCCAGACAGCGCAGTTAGGCGCTTAATCCGCCTTGGGCACCATCCGGCCCATGGGGCGTCCGCCCAGGATGTGGACATGCAGATGCGGTACCTCCTGCACCCCGTGCTCGCCTGCGTTCGAGATCAGCCGGAAGCCGTCTCCGGCAGGCAGGTCGACCCCCTCGCAGCGGCAAACCTCGCCGATGGCGCGGGTGTAATCCACGATCTCGGCCTCAGAGGCTTCGGCGGCAAAGTGATCGTAGCTCACATAAGGTCCCTTCGGGATCACCAGCACATGGGTCGGGGCCTTGGGGTAGAGATCGCGAAAGGCAAGGCTGTGTTCCGTTTCCAACACCGTGGTGTTGGGAATTTCACCGCGCAGGATTTTGGCAAATATGTTCTGGTCGTCGTACGAATAGCCCATCGGACTTCCCCTTTTAGTCTGAAAACAGGTCTTCACTGGTGGCGATATCCAAAGCCGTCGATTGAGGAACGGAGAGGAACGCCGCGAGCGCATGCGCATTCTCTGCCGGGTCCGAGTGCTGCCGGATGCGCGCGTAATGTTCAAATCCGGCGTCCCGCAGCCGGTCACTTTCAAATAGCATGTCATTGCGGATGGTGGGCAGCAGCCGGTCAAAGGTTTCTGCCGCGGTCTGCTCACCGGCCAGCCCGACGCGCATCGCGTGACCTTTGAGGTCGTCATCGGTGAAGCTGCAATCCACTTCGAGAACCCGTGTCACCGAGCGGTCCGCCGCAAAGTCCTGCAAAAGCTCAAAGTTCGACGGGTCCATGCAGACAATCATGCGGTCGGTCTCGTAGTAGTCAAACAGCATTCGCATCAGGGCGCGACGATGGCGCGTACGCTTTTCCAGCGAGGTCTGGATGCCCCCCAGATCGGGCAGTGGCGTGTTTTCCTCGTTAAAGAGGTACTCGACAGAGGGCAGGTTTGTGCGTTGCCGCATCCGGTCCAGCAATCGTTTGGCCACATGCCACTTTTTACACACGATCACCATCAGTTCCCGCTCGCGGCCCAGGGTCGATTCAGCCTCCCAGAACCGGGTGGCAAAACGACGCCCGATGCGGCCCTGCCCGGTGAGAAACTTGAACAGCGCGGGCCCTTCGGCAGAGATGGTAAACGACACATCCGAGGCAGAATAAAGCAGGCCGAGGCGGCGTTTGAGCTCCAATGCTGCGGGGCTTATCTTGCGGGCAAAGAGATAATCCTGATTGAGCAGCATATCATAGTGGTCATTGTAGAAAGTGACCGGCATGCCGTAGTCCGTGAACATCAGAAAGGTCAGCGTTCGGCTGCGGATCTCGGTATCCGGGATGAGGTGCGGGACAATCGTTTGAAAGAATGTCTCATCCGGGATCCATGTTGTGGAAAAGAACCGTATGACGTCGCGGCGCTCCCGGATGAAAGCCAGCACCTTTTCCACCGTCTGGCGGCGCAAGCACCACCACTGGCTGCCGATCCTGATCTCGATATCCTGCGGGAGCTGCCGTTTCAGCCCCAGTTTCTGTTGCAGTCCCAGCGCGCCGTAGAACAGGGCCTTGTTCTTGCGCTCGTTGAAGTAATGGCGGTAGATCAACCGCTCTTCCTTCATGCCGGTCTTGATCCAATTGCTTTGGAAATAATCGAAAACTTCGATGAAATCCGCGTCATTCTCATCCAGGTAGGCGTGAGTGTACTCAGCCGATTTGATGGCCATGCAATCGCCGGACAGCATGTAGAAATGTGTGGCGCGTGGGTAGGCCTCCAGCGCCGCATCGACCGCGTTGAGGGTCGCCTGCACAAGCGACCACTCCCCCCAGCCGCATTTCACCCGCTTTGCGGCAAACGTCACATTGGGGTTGTCGGCCAGCGCTGCGCGTATCCGGGCGTGGTGGTCGGCATCCGCGTTGGCATCAAAATGGATCGCCATGTAATCGCCGGCGGCGGTCAACCGCTCCGCCTGCTGAATGATGGCGTCGGGGTCCTTGTGGCACAGCAGGATATAGGCGATTTTGGCCAAGGCGGTCTCTACTGCTCTTTGTTGTTGCCGATCTCTCGTTGATAGGCGCGATGGTTCATTGAATAAACCTCAATTATTTGCTTTTTAGGGTGGGACGGCACCCCAAGGCCGCAATTGAGGCAAGAGCAGGAGAGCGCCCGAATGGGTTTTCCCGGAACATGGATGACCGAGAGTGAAAGCGCGGTCTATCGCGTGGTGCCGAAATGTGCCTGCTCCACCATTGGTCAGATCCTGTATTATTCCGACCACGGGCAGTTCTTTGACGGCGACATCCATGATGCGAAACACGGGTTGCACAAATGGGCGCTGGAGCAAAGCCAGACCCCAATCACGGACAACGTGCGGCAGCATAAATCCTACGCCTTCACCTGCGTGCGAAACCCCTACACGCGGATTCTAAGCTCTTTTTTTGACAAGATTTGCGGCATTCAGCGCAATGGCAATCGGTATCGCGGCAATCTGGTGCCACAGCTTGTGCAAAAATACGGGATCGAGGTGGGCGGTGACGATGGTCAGGAGGCCTTCGACCAGATCGCCTCGTTCCGGCGGTTCCTGCTTTTTGCACGCGACACCATCAAATTCCGCAAGCCCATGGACCCTGACATCCACTGGTCGGCCATGTCCGGCCATGTGAGCACCTTCATCGTAAACGGCGGCAGCTACGACAGCATTTTCTGGACCGAAAACTTTAATGACGGCATGCAGAGCGTACTCGATGCGATTGAGACACCGCATGAGATCACCTTGACAGAGGTACCGCGGTTCAACGAAAGCGAGGGGCATGGCCCCAAACGCGCGCATCCGGTCGAGGCCTATTTCGACGATCTGTCGATGCATCTGGTTTACGAGATCTACAAGCGTGATTTCGAGCTTTTCAAATACGACTTTGAAAACCCGGGGAACAAGATGCCGCTCGCAGAGATTGATCTGGACGAAGTACACGCCAAACTTGGCGACTAGTCACGCTTGCTTGTCACCGCCCGTGAAACTGCCTACATCACGCAGATGGCCCAGGTGAAATCATCCTCCAAATCGGACCCCAATTACAAGGTGGTCGCTGAAAACCGCCGCGCGCGGTTTGACTACGCGATCGAGGAAGACGTGGAATGCGGCATCATCCTCGAAGGTTCCGAGGTGAAATCCCTGCGCGAGGGGGGAGCCAATATCGCGGAAAGCTATGCGGCTGTAGAGGACGGCGAACTTTGGCTGGTGAACAGCTACATCGCGCCCTACAAACAGGCCAAAACCTTTCAGCATGAGGAGCGCCGCCGCCGCAAGTTGCTGGTGAGCAAAAAGCAGCTCTCTGATTTTTGGAATGCGACGCAGCGCAAGGGCATGACGCTGGTGCCGCTGGTGCTCTATTTCAACCACCGGGGCATGGCCAAAATCAAGATCGGTGTGGCCAAAGGTAAAAAGCTGCATGACAAGCGCGAGACCGCCGCCAAGCGCGACTGGTCGCGGCAGAAGTCGCGCCTGATGAAAGATCACGGCTGACCCAAGCGGGCTTGCCAGCCCTGGCCAGTGGCGTTACCCAGAGATGGCTCTACACCGCAGGGAAAATATGATGTCTGACGATCCCAAAACACTTGTGTCCACTGATTGGCTTGTACAGCATCTCAAAGACCCAGATCTGCGGATACTGGATGCCTCGTGGTATCTGCCCGAAGCGGGGCGCAACGCCAGGCAGGAGTATGAGGCAGCCCATATCCGGGGGGCGCGCTTCTTTGATATCGACGAGATTTCCGATAGCCGGTCCGACCTGCCGCATATGGCCCCCCCGATTGAAAAGTTCATGTCGCGGATGCGGGCCATGGGCGTGGGCGATGGCCACCAGATCGTGGTCTACGACGGGGCAGGGCTTTTGTCGGCCGCCCGCGTCTGGTGGCTTTTCAAGCTGATGGGCCAGGAAAACATCGCCGTACTGGACGGTGGCCTGCCCAAGTGGCAGGCCGAGGGGCATGAGACCGAAGATATGCCCCCCGTGATCCGGGATCGACACATGACGGTGCGGTTCCAGAACCATCTGGTACGGGATGTCACACAGGTCTCGGCGGCCTCGAAACTCAAGGACCATGTGGTGGTTGATGCGCGCGCGGCCAACCGTTTCCGCGGTGATGCGCCCGAGCCACGTGAGGGGCTGCGGTCGGGTCATATTCCGGGCGCGCGCTCCGTGCCGTTCAGTACCCTACTGCACGAAGACAAAACCATGAAATCGCCGGAGGAGTGCCGGACTGTGTTCGAAGCCGCAGGCGTGGACCTTTCCAAACCGATTATCACCTCCTGTGGTTCTGGCGTAACGGCCGCTATTCTGACGCTGGCACTGGAACGCATGGGGCACCACCGATGGTCCCTCTATGATGGGTCTTGGGCCGAGTGGGGGATGTTCCCAACCGTGCCTGTTGCAACAGGAGAAGCCTAGTGTTTGAAAGACTCCAAACCCGCCCCGCTGACGCCATTCTGGCGCTGGCACAGATGTACCGCGCCGACCCGCGCAGCACCAAGATCGACCTTGGCGTAGGCGTCTACAAGGATGCCAATGGCCATACACCTGTGATGCGAGCGGTCAAATCGGCGGAACACAAGCTGTGGGAGACGCAGGACACCAAGGTCTATACCAGCCTCGCGGGGGACCCGGCTTTCTCTGACGCCATGATCGCGCTGGTTCTGGGCGATGCCGTTGCCCGCGACAGCGTCGCATCGGTGGCCACACCGGGGGGCACCGGTGCCGTCCGTCAGGCCTTCGAGTTGATCCGGATGGCGCAACCCGGCGCCCGGTTTTTCGTCTCAGATCCCACCTGGCCGAACCACATCTCGATCCTGAACTATCTTGAGATGAACGTGGAACGCTATCGCTATTTCAGCGAAGAGACGCGCGGTGTGGATTTCGATGGGATGCTGGCGGACCTCAAGACCGCTCGCGCCGGCGATGTCGTCTTGCTGCACGGATGCTGTCACAATCCGACCGGGGCAAACCTGAACCTGACCGAATGGCAGGCAGTGATCGATGTGCTGCTGGAAACCGGTGCTGTGCCGATGATCGACATTGCGTATCAAGGCTTTGGCGATGGGCTGGAGGAAGACGCAGCCGCCACCCGACTGGTCGCCGCCTCGGTGCCGGAATGTATAATCGCGGCGAGTTGCTCCAAGAACTTTGGCATCTACCGCGAGCGGACGGGCATTCTGATGGCCATCAGCCACAATACCGAAGCGCGCAAGCTGCATCAGGACACGCTGGCGTTTCTCAACCGGCAGAACTACAGCTTTCCGCCCGATCATGGGGCGCGTCTGGTGACGATGATCCTGACGGATGATGAGCTGCGGGCCGATTGGAAGGCCGAGCTTGAAGCGGTGCGCACCAGCATGCTGGACCTGCGCCAGCAGTTGGCGGATGAACTGCAACGCCTCTCCGGCTCTGACCGCTTTGGGTTTCTGGCGCAACACCGGGGCATGTTCTCGCGGCTTGGTACGACACCGGACAAGGTCGAAACCATGCGCGAGAAAAACGGGATTTACATGATCGGCGACAGCCGGATGAATATTGCCGGGTTGAACGCAGAAACCGTGCCGGTGCTCGCCAAAGCGATTGTGGATGCTGGGGTCTAGGTAAGGAACATGGTTTCCAGTGAAAAGATACGTCACCAATACAACATATGAGTGCGTTTATTATTCAAAATTCCCTGTTTCAACTTCTGAGTTGCTCGCTCAACACAGGTTAACTGTTAATCCACCGTTTTTGATGTTCATTTTACCAAGGAAATAAAAGTGTTTTTGACCAATTCTCTTTCGAAAAAAAGAGCGAAATTGCTAGTGCTGTGCTGCACTGTGTTGGCTGCCTGCACAGATGCTAAAGAAGTTTCGGGAAGTCAGTCGTATCTGGATACGATGGCTGGAAAAGAGTTCCAATTGCGCGAAGGGCTTGCACTTCTGGAGGACGCATGTTTGCGCAGACCGGTCACATTCGACAATGCCGAAGAATTGGCGCATGAAAAGCTGATCGACTACGATGAGGTAAGAGCCGGTCCGACCGGTGGATTGCGTTATAAACCCTACGTGCCATTGCTTAAGGTCGAGACAGTTCCAAGATCTCTGACCTACAGCCAGCGGGCAGAGCTTCCGGTTTCGCCCAAGGGGACTGAGTACAAACAGTATCTTTGCGAGATGTCGTTTCGTGGCACATGGGCTGATCAAATGGTTGGCGATGTGCGGGCTCTTTTTGCAGATAACAGTTTTGACGTGGTCAGGCCGCTCGAAAGACGAGATGGCGTATCTCGGGCAGGTACAGCTGCAGTCGGATACTCCGGTGTCTACCGTCGTGACGGAATTAACTTTTTGGTCTTAGTGGAGCATGCTGGAGGAGATGTTCAGCGGTCAAGAAATATCGAGACGCACTACATATCTGGAACACGCATCACGCTCGATGGATTTCGTTTGGAGTAACTTAGGGCTCTAATGGGCGCTTCGCGTTCGACTGGCTTACCAAGGTACCATTCGGCAATCCAATAAGAAGGGCGATATCAGCTAAAGAAAAACCCGGGCGCGAACGCCCGGGCCAGTCAAACCCCTTGGGAGGAAAGGGATTATCCTTTGGAGAACTCGGGGTAGGCTTCCATCCCCAGTTCTGATGTATCGAGGCCGTTGATTTCGTCCTCTTCGCTCACACGGATACCGATGACTGCCTTGAGGATGAACCAGACCACCAGCGAGCCGACGAAGGTGAACACACCGTAAGCCACGATCCCTGTGATTTGAGCGCCCAGTGTGGCACTGCCGCTGAAGGTGACCGCGATGGTGCCCCAGATCCCTGCAAAGAGGTGTACCGGGATCGCACCAACAACGTCGTCGATCTTGAGCTTGTCGAGCAGGGGCACGGTGAACACAACAATCACACCACCAACAGCACCGATCAGCAGCGCGCCAAGGAGGGACGGTGCCAGCGGTTCTGCCGTGATCGACACCAGCCCAGCCAGCGCGCCGTTCAGCACCATGGTGAGGTCAGGTTTCTTGTAGACCAATTGTGTCAGGATCAGCGCGGTGACCGCGCCGGCTGCCGCCGCCATGTTGGTGTTGGCAAAGATGCGCGAGACGTCAGAGACATCGCCAACCGTGCCCATCGCCAGCTGCGAGCCACCGTTGAAACCGAACCAACCGAGCCACAGGATGAATGTCCCCAGAGTGGCCAGCGCAAGGTTGGAGCCCGGCATCGGGTTTACTTTGCCATCCTTGTATTTGCCCAGACGTGGCCCAAGCACGATGGCGCCTGCCAGAGCGGCCCAGCCACCGACCGAATGCACCACGGTGGAGCCTGCGAAGTCGGAGAAGCCTGCCTGTGCCAACCAGCCCGTTCCCCACTGCCAGGAGCCGGAGATCGGGTACATCACGCCGGTCAGAACGATGACGAAGAACAGGAACGGCCAAAGCTTGATCCGCTCTGCCAGCGCGCCCGAGACGATTGATGCCGTGGCAGCCACAAAGACCAACTGGAAGAAGAAATCCGACCCGATGGACGCATAATCCAGCGCCGCATCAGCCGCCGCCACACCCACAGGATCAAGCGTCGTGGTAGAGAAAAACGGCCCGACCCAGCCTGGAATGATCCAGCCATCGGGGTAGGCCATCAGTTCTTCGTCAAAGGCGCCCGGATACATCAGGTTGAAGCCGATGAGCCAATACATGATCGCCGCGAAGGAATAGAGCGCGATGTTCTTGGTCATCTGCATGGTGACGTTCTTGGACCGCACCAGCCCGCCTTCGAGCATCGCAAAGCCTGCCGCCATGAAGAAGACGAGGAAACCTGCCATGCAGAACAGCAGTGTCGTCATGATATAAGGGCCGATTTCGTCAAACCCCGGTGCCGCATCTTGTGCGAACGCCAGCGACGGCAGCGCGATTAGCGCCGCTGCGGTGGCGAATGTCTTTAAGTGTGTCATAATGAGTATCCCTAAGTTATCGCAGCTTCAGAGCGCGTCTTCGTTGGTTTCGCCGGTGCGTACGCGCACCGCTTGATCGACGCTCAGGACAAAAATCTTGCCGTCGCCGATTTTGCCGGTCTGCGCGGTTTTTGTGATTGTGTCGACGATCTGGTCCACGGCCGCTTCGGGCACGACGATCTCGATTTTGACTTTTGGCACAAAATTCACGGCGTATTCCGCACCGCGATAAATCTCAGTGTGGCCGGATTGAGAGCCGAAACCCTTGATCTCCGTGACCATCATGCCGCGAACACCGGCTTCGGTCAGCGCTTCGCGGACCTCTTCCAGTTTGAAGGGCTTGATTGTTGCAATGATGAGTTTCACCTCGTGTCCCCTTAACTTTTGGCAGGTTGCCCTGCGATGGTTGCGGAGGCAGATAACGACAGAGCCTTCGGGCTTTGGAAGTTTCCGCCCCGGCAATGCAGCGGTTAATGACCGATTAAGATTAAAAATTATGCATATAGTGAAAAATGACTAAATAATGTGCAAATAATAGATGGTTATGATGTGCCGCAGCGGCTCAACAATCCTGAAAAAGGCAGGTAGAGTACCCAAAACAACATCGGGCCGGGCAGGTTCTTCATGAGTGATTCATCCAAAGGTAAAAAGCCCTTGGTCGCCGAAAGGCGCTATGCGGCGAATAAGACAAAACCGGCGAAGCCGAAGCCAAAACCGCGCGCGCGCAAGAAAGCGCCGCGCAAGGCCAGAAAGGCGCGCGGTGGGATCATCGGGTTTTTTCAGCGGATTATCCGGTGGGTGCTGCGCCTGATCTGGCGGATCACCTGGCGTTTGGGTTTTGTTGCGGGTGTCGCGGTGGCACTTATGGTGGGCTATTACTACACGACTTTGCCGCCGGTGGATGATCTGCTCGACGCGCGGGCACGGGGGTCCGTGACGCTGCTGGACCGGGACGCGCAGGTGTTCGCCTGGCGTGGGGACCAATTTGGCGGCGTTGTGACCGCCCAGACGGTCTCTCCCCATCTCAAGAACGCGATTGTCGCGACAGAGGACCGACGGTTCTATAGTCACTTTGGTCTGAGCCCCCGGGGTATTGCAAGTGCCATGCGGATCAATCTGAGCGAAGGGCGCGGGCCGCTGTCCGGTCATGGTGGTTCGACCATCACCCAGCAGGTTGCAAAGCTCTTGTGCCTTGGCGTGCCCTTTGATCCCGAGGTTCAGACCGAGGAAGAGTACGAGCGCGAGTGCCGCCGCGGCACGATCCAGCGCAAGGCCAAGGAAGCGATCTACGCAATGGCCATGGAAGCGAAATACTCAAAGGACGAAATCCTTACCATTTATATGAACCGCGCCTTTCTGGGCGCGGGCGCGCGGGGGTTTGAGGCGGCCAGCGAGCGCTACTTTGGGAAATCGGCTGCGAATGTGACCCCGGCGGAGGCGGCAATGCTCGCCGGGCTTTTGGTGGCACCAACCCGCTTTGCGCCGACAAACGATCTGACGCGGTCGCAGGGCCGCGCGGCGACCATCGTGCGCCTGATGAACGAACAGGGGTATCTGAGTGATGCCGAAGCGCAGGCCGCGCAGGCCAACCCGGCAGAACTGTCAGTGGCAGCGGAAGCACGCGCAGGGGGATATTTCGCCGATTGGGTCATGTCATCGGGGCCGGAGTTTTTTACCCGCAAGACGACCGAGGATGTGATTATCAAAACCACCTTGGATCAGCGCATTCAGCGCGGTGCCGAAGAAGCGATGCAGTGGGTCTTTGCCAATAAAGTGCGCGAGGGCAGCACCGCGCAGGCTGCAATCGTGGTGATGTCTGCCGATGGGGCCGTGCGCGCGATGGTCGGTGGCCGTAACACGAAAGTGTCAGGTGCCTTCAACCGTGCGGTGCAGGCCAAACGGCAAACCGGGTCCGCGTTCAAGCCCTTTGTCTTTGCCGCCGCCCTTGATCTTGGCTATTCGCCGAATGACACGGTGACCGATGAGCCGTTGACCATCAACATTCCCGGATCGGGTCCATGGTCGCCGCGCAACTACACCAACAAGCATTACGGCAAGGTGACAATGACCCGCGCGCTGCGTGACAGCCTGAATATCCCGGCGGTTAAGATTTCAGAATTCGTGGGGCGCGAACTTGTCCGGCAGGTCGCCACCGATTTTGGGCTTGAAAGCGACCTTGCGGCAGGTCCGGCTCTGGCCCTTGGCGCGTCCGAAAGCACCCTGATCGAAATGACCGGTGCTTACGCCGGTATCCTGAATGGCGGCTCGTCGGTGGAACCTTACGGTCTGGTGGAGCTCAGGCTGATGGGGGATTCCGAACCCCTGATGGGGACGGGGGGCGGGATCGGCGAGCGCGTCATTCAGGAGAATGCCGCGCAGCAGCTGATCTACATGATGGAAAAAGTTGTGTCCGAAGGGACCGGGCAGCGCGCGCAATTCGGCGGCAGGCAGTTGGCAGGTAAAACCGGCACGACACAGGCGGCCCGGGATGCTTGGTTCGTGGGTTTCTCTGCGGACTACGTGGCGGGTGTCTGGATGGGCTACGATGACAATACACCGCTGACCGGTGTCACCGGTAGCGGCCTGCCGGCGGAAATCTGGCGCGAAACCATGGTGCGGGTGCATGAAGGCGTTCCGGCCAGACCCCTGCCCATGGCCCTGCCGGATAACAATGGTCGGGCGCGGCAAGAGGATGCTGCCGCCGGGCGCGGCGCGAGTGGTGGCGGTGCGGTTGGACTGCTTGAGGGGCTGCTGCGTGACATCCTAGGCGGCGGCGACGGCAGAGCCCCGCCGCCCAATGTCAGCGGATCAGACCGCTAGCAGGGGGAGGCGTCCGGTCCGGGTCTTTTGCCGTCAGCCCGCAGATTTCAAATCTGCCACAACCGCATTGATGTCACCGCCGCGACGATCCAGCATGGAGCCGATCTCGGTGCGTTCGGTCAGCAGCAGATTCACGCCTTCAATATAGATATTGAAGAACTTATTGGTGCCGGAGCGATCCGAGACGTGGAAATTCACCTCGTATGGGCTTTGCCCGCGCAGGTAGGCTGTTGTGCTGATCTCATAGCCGGAACGAATTGCGCGCGCTGAATTGACCTCGACACGGCCGCCGATAAAGTCGCGGAACTGTTTGCCGTATTTGCGTGCGATATAGCCTTTGAACGCCTCTGAAAACGCACGTTTTTCTGCCGCAGAAGCGCTGCGCCCATCATTGCCCAATGCATATTGCGCCATGATATTCACGTCGGCATAGCGCACAAAAAGGTTTTCCAAATCGCCCAGAATCGCGCTTTCCGATTTGCCGGAATTGATGACAACTTGAATCTCATCCACAACCTGATCCACCAACGCTCTGGCTGCGGATTCAGTCAAAGCGACAGCAGGAGAGGCCAACAGCGCGGCAGAAGCAGCCGAACCGATACCAAATGCACGGCGGGTTAATTTAAAAGGCATAACGTCCTCTTCGAATCTCTAGTTGTCGTATGGGTCAAGGAACGGGTCAACTTCATCAGATGCGTCACCACCTTCAAGCTCAAAGCGGCGGTTTTGCAAGTAAATGGATCGTGATAGCGCGTAGCTGTCGGCGCTTTCATACAAGATCGAATCGATTGTACCGCTGAGCCTGTCCCGATCATTCAGGACCGCCCCCGCCATGGCAGTGGGCGGAATGTACTGCTCCGGGCTGGTGTTCAGTGTCACAACAGTCAGCGGGTTGGTCAGCACATCCGTGACAAAACCAACCGCATCGCGTTGCGTCGAGGGGCCGATCACCGGAAGCTCTACATAGGCCCCCTCTCCGACACCCCAAACTGCAAGCGTCTCGCCAAAGTCGGTGTCGTGCTGGGGGATGTTTAGTTCCGTCGCCGCATCAACAAATCCGGCAAGGCCGATGGTCGTATTCATCACAAAGCGTGTGCTTGCAAGCCCCGCGCCGCGCAGATCGCCCTGCAGCAGGCTGTTCAGCGCCACCCCCGGCATTGACAGGTTGGTCGAGAAGTTATTGACGGTGTCGCGGATCTCGGGCGGTACAACCGCTGCATATCCTTTGGACACCGGGCGTACCAAGTTCCTGTCCAGGCCTTTGTTGAAGGCATGCACCTGGCGATTTTCAGCTTCATAAGGGTCATTGATCCCGGCGGTACGTGTGGCCGGGTCTTGATATGTGCTGCAAGCCGTCAGGACTGCAGCCGCAACAAGCGCCTGTGCAATCTTGGCGGACGACTGGAGGGAAGATATGAGGGGCAAAGGATTTATCCTGTCAAGCTGATCGGGTTCTAAGTAGGCTATTTCTCTGAGATGCCCATAGGGCAAATGTATTGAAAAACTGTGTTGTGGCAGCTGAGAGACAGATTGAGCACCGGCAGACGAGGATAGCGGATCACCAGCTATCTTTGTGAAACCTGAGCACTTGATCGCCATCGAGACGGCACAGGTGCAAAATGCCGATACCGATGTGAAACGTCAAGAACGGTGGCATAATATTGCTGGAATCCGCTTGCTTTCTGAAGGCACCGGTCGGGTTCTGCGCATCAAGGGATCTCGCGGAGCGCAAAACACCGCAGATCTGTCTGGCGCGCGGGCTAAAAAACTGCGCAAATCCGTGGTTGTCATTTCGCAAATGTCGGTAGAATGATGCGGCAACACTGCCGGCCCGGTCGTGCGGTCATTGGGATGTAAACCTCCAGATGTGATCGACGCTTTGTGGCTGGCGATGGATACAAAGGAGATTGAGATGACGATTACTGCCCGCCTTGCTGATCTTGGCGTCACCCTGCCGGACGCTCCCGCCCCTGCCGCCAACTATGTGCCCTTCGTAACAGTCGGCAACACCGTCTATGTCTCCGGTCAGATATCAAACGGCCCCGAGGGTTTCATTGTCGGCAAGCTGGGCGACACGATGGGTGTCGATGCCGGTGCTGCAGCTGCAAAGACCTGCGCGATCAGCCTGCTGGCACAGGTCAAAGCGGCCTGTGGCGGAGATATCGAACGGCTGGTCAAGGTGGTCAAGCTGACGGGGTTTGTAAACTCCACCCTTGATTTCACGGATCAGCCCAAGGTGATAAACGGTGCGTCGGATTTCCTGGTTGAGGCCTTGGGGGAAAAGGGCCGTCATGCGCGGTCTGCGGTTTCTGCAGCGTCCCTGCCCTTTGGTGTGGCGGTCGAAATCGAAGGCATTTTCGAGATCGCATGACGCCCTCGCTTGACCCCGCTTTTCTGAAAGCGCCCCTTGCCCATCGCGCCTTGCACGATGTGCGTGATGGGCGGCCCGAAAACAGCCGGGCCGCGATCCGGGCCGCGATTGCTGCAGGCTACGGGATAGAGATTGATGTGCAGGTCAGCGCAGATGGGCAGGCAATGGTGTTTCACGACTACGATCTGGCGCGGCTTACCCCTGCGGAGGGCCCTGTACAGGGCCGCTCTGCCAAAGCGCTGGCGAATATCCAATTGCGCGGCGGAGACGAGGGGGTGCCGGGCCTTCCCGAGGTGCTCGACCTGGTGGCAGGCCAGGTCCCGCTGCTGGTGGAGATCAAGGATCAGGATGGGGCCATGGGTCCGGCCATCGGCCCGCTCGAAGCAAGCGTTGCGGCAGCGCTGACCCCGTACCGGGGTGCTGTGGCGGTGATGTCCTTCAACCCCCACTCCGTGATGGAAATGGCCAGACTGGCTCCGACGGTCGCCCGTGGTCTCGTCACCGCTGCCTATGACCCGCAAAAGGTGCGCCTGCCAGATGCTGTCTGCGATCAGCTGCGTATGATCCCCGACTACGACCGTGCCGGGTGCAGCTTCATCAGCCATGAGGTCTCGGATCTGTCGCGGCCTCGGGTCGCCGAGCTGAAGGCGCAGGGAGCCCACATCCTGTGCTGGACCGTCAAATCGCCGCAACAAGAGGCAGAAGCCCGGACAATTGCGGATAATGTCACGTTCGAGCAGTATCTTGCTGCGGTTCCGGCTTGATCCCCCAGCACCCCGCCACAAGTAGCCTTTCATGAGCGAAGAGACGAACATGCAAGAACATGAAGTGGAAATCCGCGTGGTATCGTCCTTGCGGGATATCGACGCTGTGTCCTGGGACGCCTGCGCCTGCCCTGAGGCAACAGGTGGTGCGCGCGCCAACGATCCTTTCACCACCCATCGTTTTCTCAGCGCCCTGGAAAAGAGCGGGTCCGTTGGCACGGGCACCGGATGGCAGCCCCAGTATCTGACGGCACGCATCGGGGGTGATCTGATCGGCGTGGCCCCGATGTATGTCAAATCGCACAGCCAGGGCGAATATATCTTTGACCACAACTGGGCCCATGCCTTTGAACGCGCGGGCGGGCGATATTATCCCAAACTGCAAATCGCGGTGCCGCACACGCCTGCAACCGGACGCCGGTTTCTGGTCAGGCCGGGTTTTGAGGAAACGGGGACCGCCGCCTTGGCGCAGGGGGCGGTGCAGCTTGCCTCAAACAATCGCGTCTCCTCGCTGCATGTGACGTTTTGCACCCAAGAGGAAGCGCACTGCGGTGAGGCGTTGGGCCTCTTGCTGCGCAAGACCCAACAGTTTCACTGGCTCAACAACGGCTACGAGCATTTCGGTGATTTCCTGAACAGCCTGAGTTCGCGCAAACGCAAGAACATGCGCAAGGAGCGCGCGGCGGCGCAGGGTTTTGGCGGCACCATTCAGACCTTTTCCGGGGATGCGCTGCAACCCGAGCACTGGGATGCGTTTTGGACATTTTATCAGGACACCGGCGCGCGCAAATGGGGCACGCCCTACCTTACGCGGGCCTTTTTCGATATCGCCCAGGACACGCTGCGCGAGGACATGGCGCTGGTGCTGGCGGAACGCGAGGGGCGCTGGGTCGCGGGGGCTTTGAACTTCATCGGGGCCGAAACGCTTTATGGCCGGTACTGGGGCTGCAGTGAACATCATCCGTTTTTACACTTTGAACTTTGCTATTATCAGGCCATTGATATTGCGATCGCGCGGGGCCTGGCCCGTGTCGAAGCCGGCGCGCAGGGAGAACATAAGCTGGCTCGCGGATACTTGCCGACGCCAACTTGGTCATTGCATTGGATTGCAGACCGGGGTTTTAGAGATGCCATCGCCAGCTATCTGCGCGCCGAACGTGAAGCAGTAGAAGAAGAGATTGACGTGCTGACGGACTATGGTCCTTTTAGGCGCGTCGAGGTGGAGGAACAACAATGACCGAAAAGCTGAGCACTGAAACCCGTGGCCCCTTGCTGGAACCGCTTTTTGCAGACGGATGGGAAATGGTCGAAGACCGGGATGCGATTGTAAAGACTTTCGTCTTCGACAACTTCGTGGAGGCCTTTGGATGGATGACCCGCGTGGCCATCTGGGCCGAGAAATGGAACCACCACCCTGAGTGGGACAACGTTTACAAGACCGTGAAAGTCGTTCTGACGACACATGATGTGGGCGGGCTGAGCACGCTGGATGCGAAACTGGCCCGCAAGATGGACAGCTTGGCTGGGTCGTAGATGCAGGACCTCCTTCAAATCGAAATCTGGCAGGGCAAAACCGTTGCGGATGTTCTGACACTTGATTTTCTGATTTCGGCTGCGGGATCGGTCTTTGCGGCGGCCGGTATTCTTGTTCTTGGCTGGATCATTTCCGCATGGTTGCAGGGCCGGATACGCGCGCTTGGCCGCAAGCACAAAAACCTCGACGACATGCTCTTTGACTTTCTGTCAGCGGTTGTACGTTATGTTGTTCTGGGATTTGCCTTTCTCTTTGTTCTGAACACCTTCGGGGTGCAGACCACATCTGTTGTGGCGGTCATCGGTGCGGCGGGTCTGGCCATTGGTCTGGCGCTGCAGGGCACCTTGTCGAATATCGCTGCGGGGGTGATGCTGATCCTCTTTCGCCCGATCAAGCTGGGGGATTTCGTCGATGTCGGCGGCAAGATGGGCACGGTGAATTCCATCACGCTGAATTTCACCGAACTGGCAGATCTGAGCAACGCGCAGGTCATCATCCCCAACGCCGAAGTCTGGGGGAATGTCATCACCAACTATTCCGCCAATCCGACGCGACGCGCCGAATGGACCTTTGGCGTGGGCTACGGGGTCAACCTCGCCGCTGCCGAGAAGATCATCCGCGAGACGATCATGGCTGATCCCCGCTCCAAGAGCGACCCCGAACCCTTTGTCCAGGTGAACAACCTCGGCGACAGCTCGGTGGATTTTCTGGTGCGGGTCTGGGTCGAGGCCGGTGAATACTTCGTCTACCAGGCGGATATGAAGCGCAAGGTCAAAGAGGCGCTGGATGCGGGCGGTATCGACATTCCGTTTCCCACCACAACCATTGTCCAGGCCACGGCCTAGGCGCTCCCGGGATCACAAAGGCCCGGTCGCAGAACGCGCCGGGCCTTTTGTCAGATTTGAGCAGGCATCACATATTCGCCAGCAGCGCCTCTCCGGCGGAGACCTCGCAGGCACCGGGGCTTTCCTCTTCCTGCAGAAGCGTGACCTTGCCATCCTCAACCAGCATTGCATAGCGCTTGGACCGATCCGTCAGGCCCGCGGGTGGGGCGCTGAATTCCATCCCAAGCGCCTTGGTAAAGGCGCTGTCGGCGTCACCCAGCATGGTGATGCCCGCCGCCGTGGCCCCCGTGGCCTCGCCCCAGGCTTGCATCACGAAGGGGTCATTGACGGACACGCAGATGATCTCGTCGACGCCCTTGGCGTCAAACTGATCCTTGGTCCGCACAAAGCTGGGCACATGGGCGGAATGGCAGGTGGGCGTGTAGGCCCCGGGCACGGCAAAGATCACAACCTTGCGGCCTTTGGTTTTGTCTGTGATCGACACCGGTGCCGGGCCTTCCGCGCCCATTGCAACCAGGGTCGCTTCGGGGAGCTGGTCGCCTTGTGAAATCGTCATGTGCTGGGCCTTTCTTTTAATTGCGTTTGGTCTTGGCAGAGATATAGGGTGCGGTCTTGGAACAAACCACCATTTTCCAGCCGGGAGTGAACAAGAATGGGCCATGTGATCGTCGTGGGCGCAGGGCAGGCCGGAGCGTCCTGCGTGGCGAGATTGCGCAACGGCGGATTTGACGGGGCCGTCACGCTGATCGGGGCGGAGCCGGTGGCCCCTTACCAACGTCCGCCCTTGTCCAAAACCTACCTGATGGGCGACATGACGCTGGAGCGGTTGTTTCTGCGCCCTGAAAGCTTTTATGCGGAAAACGATATCACCCTGCGTACCGATCTGCGTGTTGAGGCTATCGATCCTGCCGCCCGGACGATTACGGCAGCGGGGGAGACGCTGCGCTACAGTGATCTGGTGCTGACCACGGGGTCTGCCCCGCGCCGTCTGCCCGCCGCCATGGGGGGCGATCTAAAGGGTGTGTTTCTGGTGCGTGATCTGGGCGATGCGGACGCGATGGCGCCGCTCTTTCGAAAAGGCGCGCGTGTGCTGGTCGTGGGGGGCGGCTATATCGGTCTTGAGGCCGCAGCCGTGGCGGCCAAACAGGGCCTGCGGGTCACCGTGGTCGAGATGGCAGACCGCATCCTGCAACGCGTCGCGGCCCCGCAGACCAGCGACTATTTCCGGGCGCTGCACAAGGCGCACGGGGTCGATCTGCGCGAAGGGGTGGGTCTCGATCACCTTGTGGGCGAGGGTATGGTCACGGGTGCAAAGCTGAGCGATGGATCAGAGCTCGATCTGGATTTCGTGATCGTGGGCGTGGGTATCGCACCCGCCACGGGGCTGGCGGAGGCGGCGGGTCTGGTGATTGACAATGGCATTGCAACCGATGCCCAGGGCCGCACATCCGATCCACACATCTGGGCCGCGGGCGATTGTGCGTCCTTTCCCCACCAGGGCGCGCGCATCCGTCTGGAAAGCGTCCCCAACGCGATTGATCAGGCTGAAACGGTCGCGGACAACATTATGGGCGCCGGGCAGGAGTATGTCGCCAAACCGTGGTTCTGGTCCGATCAGTATGACGTCAAGCTGCAGATCGCGGGCCTGAACACCGGCTACACGCGGGTCGTCAGCCGCGTGGGGCAGGGGCAGACGGCGTCTTTCTGGTATTACCGCGAGGCTGAATTGCTGGCGGTGGATGCGATGAACGATCCGCGCGCCTATATGGTCGGCAAACGGCTGATCGAGGCCGGTAAAACAGCAGACCCCGAGATTGTCGCCGATCCGGAGGCTGATCTGAAGCCGCTGCTTCGGTCATGAGGATCATTGCGGGCCGGTACCGCAGTGTAGCGCTCGCCAGTGTTGGTAAGGGCGATGTCGGCGCGCATCTTCGGCCCACAACAGACCGGGTGCGCGAGAGTCTGTTCAACGTGCTTGCACATCAGGATGTTCTGACCGGCGCGCGGGTGCTCGATCTCTTTGCCGGGACCGGCGCGCTGGGGCTGGAGGCGCTGTCGCGCGGGGCGGAACATGTGACGTTTGTCGATGACGGGCGTGTGGCGGGGCGGCTGATACGTGAGAATATCGCCAAGCTGCGCGCGCAGGAGGTCACGCGGCTGCTGGCGCGTGATGCGCGTCACCTGCCGGTTTGCGAGGCCGCGCCCTGCACGCTGGTGTTCATCGACCCTCCCTATGGCAAGGGCCTTGGTGCGACGGCACTTGCGGTCGCAGAGGCAGGCGGCTGGCTGGCACAGGATGCTTTCATCGTCTGGGAGGAAGCAGCCCCAATGCCTGTGCCTGAGGGCTACACGTTGGTCGACCGGCGCAAGTATGGCGATACCCACGTCACCTTGGTGTCGAAATTGCCGCTCTGATGTGATAGAATCACGGTATGATCGCTACAGCATTCGCCCAGTTCTGGACCTTGCCACCCTGCGAAAAGAGCACGCCGGCGCCACCCAGAAAGGGCCGCGGCACCCTTTTCATTGGCGACGCGGTACAGCCCTGGGGACAAGAGACGTTGCTTTTGGCACTCCTGCGTCGCGATGCCGCGAAAGACGATCAGTCTGTGCGGTAGGTCGGTTGGAACTTACCCCCCGGTGACAGGGTAAAGATGTCTGCCCCGTCTGCCGTTACACCAATCGAATGCTCAAACTGCGCCGAGAGGGATTTGTCGCGGGTCACGGCCGTCCAGTCGTCGGCCAGTGTTTTGGTCTCGGGGCGGCCCAGATTGACCATCGGCTCAATGGTAAAGAACATCCCCTCTTCCAGCACAGCCCCGGTACCGCGTCGGCCATAGTGCAGCACGTTAGGAGGTGCATGAAACACCCGACCCAGCCCGTGGCCGCAGAAATCCCGAACCACGGACATCCGGTGACTTTCGACATAGGATTGGATCGCGTAGCCGATGTCGCCAAAGGTATTGCCCGGCTTGACCGCCTCAATGCCCAGCATCAGCGCGTCATGGGTCACCTGGATGAGCCGCTCCGCCTTGCGTGGCAGCTTGCCCGCAACATACATGCGGCTGGTATCACCGAACCAGCCCTCCACGATCACGGTGACGTCGATGTTCAGGATGTCACCGTCTTTCAGCGTCTTGTCGCCCGGGATGCCGTGGCAGACCACGTGGTTGACCGAGATACAGCTTGCGTGTTTATAGCCCTTGTACCCGATGGTCGCAGAGGTCGCGCCCGCTTCCTCCACAAGCTCGGTGATCCGCCTGTCGATGGCCCCGGTGGTCTGCCCGACAAAGACAATATCCGCGACATCATCAAGGATGCGTGCAGCCAAAGCACCGGCCTTGCGCATGCCGGCAAAGTCCGCAGCTTCGTAAATTCGGATACCGTCCTTGGTCTGGCGGCCTTTCAGGTCTTGGGTCACGTGGCTCTCCATCGTGCGTGTTTCGCGGCCTTCTAACCCGCATTGCGTGTCAGGGCCAGTCGGTGTCAGACAGAAACCGCAAGCAGGTCTGCAACCTCAACACCTTGCGGGGTGATATTGGTGCCAAAACAATAAGTTTCAACGCCAGCCTCCCGTGCGGCGCGATATGCCGCGGCGTAAGCAGGGTCAATATCCTCTGCGAGGGTAAAGACACTGCAATCTGTTCGCTGCACCAGATAGAGCATGATGGCGCGATGCCCAAGCTCTGCCATGCGGGCCAGTTCCGTCAGGTGTTTGGCGCCGCGCGTGGTCACGCTGTCGGGAAACTCGGCCTGACCCTGCAGGCGGCTCAGTGTCACACTTTTCACCTCGATATAGGCATCCGGCATTCCGGCCTCGCTCAGCAGAAAGTCGATGCGGCTGTTTTGGCCGTATTTCACCTCGGCGCGCACAAGGCCGTAGTCCGCGAAGGTGGCGATGCTGCGGGACATCAGCGCGGTTTTCAGCGCCCGGTTGGGCAGCGAGGTATCCACGCCGGTGAAATGGCCGTTTTGATGATCCACCAACCGCCAGCCGTACTTGAGCTTCTTTTTCGGGTCGTCATTGGGTTCCAGCCAGACCCGCGTGCCGGGCGCTGCCAGTCCCATCATCGAGCCGGGGTTCGCGCAGTGCGCCGTGATCTCGGCACCTGTGCTTTCCAGCACGCAATCGGCCAGAAAGCGTTTGTAGCGGCGGGTCAGGCGGGCGGATACAAGTTCGGTTTGAAAGCGCATGATCGCAGGTCTATACCTCGGACAAAGACAGACGCAAGGAACGTTGCAGAATGCCGAACCCTACCGCCGCCATGCTGGTGATTGGCGATGAAATCCTTTCCGGTCGGACGCGCGATGCCAATATGTATCACCTTGCCGGTGAATTGACCGAGGCCGGGATCGACCTGGCCGAAGTGCGCGTGGTCAGCGACCGGCCCGAAGCGATCATTTCAGCGGTTCAGGCGCTTGCGGGGACTTACGCGCATGTTTTTACCAGCGGCGGGATTGGTCCGACCCATGATGACATCACCGCAGACTGCATTGCGGCGGCCTTTGGGCGGCCCATCGACATCCGCGCAGACGCTCGCGACCTGCTGGCGGCGCATTATGAAAAGGCGGGGATCGAACTGAACGCCGCGCGCCTGCGCATGGCCCGAATCCCCGAAGGTGCGGAGTTGATCGACAACCCGGTTTCGGTGGCCCCCGGTTTCATCCTGGAGAACGTCTATGTCATGGCGGGCGTGCCCTCTGTTTTTCGGGCCATGGTTGCTTCGGTTTTGCCGCAGCTGACGGCCGGAGCGCCGCTGATTTCGGAAACCTTGCAGATCGACCGGGGTGAGGGCGACATCGCAGGGCCCCTCGGCGACCTGGCAGAGCAATACCCGACGCTGAGCATGGGGTCCTACCCGTTTCAAAACAAGAGCGGTAAATTCGGTGCCAACGTCGTAATCCGGGGGACGGATGGGGCTGAAGTCCGCCGCGCCATTGAGCAGCTGGCCGCAGCGTTCGAGCCATGACGCCAACGGCTGCCGCGCTTTATGCTGCCGTGGACGCCACATGGCCTGCGGCCCGGATGACCCATGCCGGGCCCTGGCTGCTGCGGGACGGGCAGGGTGGCGGAAAGCGTGTTTCTGCCGCCACCGCGGAGCAAGAAGTGAGCGACGCGGATATTGTTCGCGCCGAACAGGAGATGCAGGCGATGGGGCAGCCCGCGCTATTCATGGTACGCGCGGGAGAGGCTCCGCTTGATACCGCCTTGGCCGCGCGCGGATACGAGATAATCGACCCTGTTGAGATGCTGACCTGTCCCGTGACCCGGTTGACGGATATTCCCGTGCCGCCCCTGACCACTTTCGTGATCTGGGAGCCACTGGCGATCATGGCTGACATCTGGGCCAAGGGGGGCATCGGGCCGGCCCGGCTGGAAGTGATGAAACGCGCTAAAATCAAAACAGCCGTGCTGGCCCGCTGGAACCAGAAACCGGCAGGGGTGGCCTTTGTCGCGCTGGAGGGACCGATTGCAATGGTGCATGCGGTTGAGGTCCTGCCCGCGCATCGCCGTCAGGGGGTCGCGCAATGGATCATGCGCCAAGCGGCGTTCTGGGCGAGAGACCACGGGGCAGAGACCATGGCGGTTCTTTGCACAACTGCGAACACAGCTGCTTTACAGCTTTATTCCGGCCTAGGCTTTCACCCGGCTGCGCAGTACCATTATCGACAAATTCCCGCATCCGGAGACCCGCGCGATGGCTGAACCCGACCTTCCGACCGCTCTTGATCTGCCCATGGTCGATCCGTTGCCGGCGGCCACGCAAAAGTACTTTGATGTCTGCCTTGAGAAACTGGGTATGGTGCCGAATGTTTTGCGGGCCTATGCGTTTGATATCGACAAGCTTGATGCGTTCACGGGCATCTACAACAACCTGATGCTGGCCCCTTCGGGCCTCAGCAAGCTGGAGCGCGAGATGATCGCGGTGGTCGTCTCATCGATCAACAGGTGCTTTTACTGCCTCGTGGCGCATGGGGCAGCAGTGCGCGCGCTCTCGGGCGATCCCATACTGGGCGAGGCGCTGGTGATGAATTACCGCGTAGCGGATCTGGATGGTCGTCAAAGAGCGATGCTGGATTTTGCCGCCAAGATGACGACGGCCAGTGCCAAAATCGAAGAACCCGACCGCCAGGCGCTGCGGCATGTGGGTTTCACGGATGCCGATATCTGGGACATCGCTAATGTGGCGGGCTTTTTCAACATGACCAACAGGGTGGCCAGCGCGACAGATATGCGGCCCAATGACGACTATCACGCGCAGGCAAGATGACCGGTTTTCGCAGCGTTTTTATTCTGTCGGCACTGCTGACGGCCGGGCTGACGGCTCCCGGCTGGGCGCTTGATCTGCAATTGCCCGTCGGGGCCGAGCTGACGGCCGAACGGCCCAGCGAACTTGATAGTTTTGCAGCCCCCATCGCGCCCTTTGACGGGGCTGGTGTGCCTGCCGTGACACTTGAAGGCGCGATCACCCGCCGGGCGTGGCGCATTCCGTCGCCCGGTCTGACACCTTTGCAGATCATCGTGCCGTTGCGCGCTCAATTGGAAGAGGCGGGCTACGACCTCGCCTTTGAATGTGCCTCTGACATTTGTGGTGGTTTTGACTTCCGCTTCAACACCGAAGTGTTACCGGGCCCCAACATGTACGTGAATATCTCGCGCTTTCGCTACCTGACAGCACTGCGTGGTCCGCGCGAGGCTCCGACCCAGGCCGTGGGTGTTTTCGTCAGCGTCACGGCGGCCTCGGCCTACGTGCAGATCATCTTTGCCGACACGGGCGTTGACGTCGAAGACATGCTGCCGGAGCGGACAGTCGCGCCGGTCGATCCTGACCAGGGTACGGTCGGAGACAGCATTGAAATGCATCCGCTGCTGACTGAGGGACATGTCGCCCTGAGCGATCTCGATTTTGCCACGGGCACGACCGACCTTGGCCCGGGTCCGTTTGCCTCCCTTCAAGCTCTGGCGGAGGTGCTGCGGGCCCGCCCGGATTTGCGCATCGCGCTGGTGGGTCACACTGACACCGTCGGTGGGTTGGAGCCAAACGTAGTGGTCTCCCGCGAACGGGCCCGTTCCGTGCGGGCCCGATTGATAAGCGAATTCCGCATCGCCGCAGGCCGCCTCGATGCGGAAGGCATGGGATACCTCGCCCCGATCGCCTCCAATCTGACGGCCGAAGGCCGTGATCGGAACCGCCGGGTGGAAGCGATCCTTCTGAATGTGGAGTAAAAAGGCCCTGACGCTTCAAAACGCGTTCAACCGGGCGCTGGATTTCTTACCAGTCCGAAGGCCCTTTTTCGGCAAAGGAATGGACCAGAAAATCGATGAAAGCGCGGACCTTGGGCTGGGTAAAGCGGCCCGGGGGATAGACCGCGTAGATGCCTTGCGTTTCCATCGGCAAATCGGGAATGGCGTCCTCCACCAGTCCTTTGTCCATCGCGTCTGCATAGAGAAAGCTGGGCAGATAGGCGATGCCCAGTCCTGAAATCGCGGCGTTGAGAAGGGATTGACCGTCGTTTACGCTCAGCCATCCGGCGGTGCGCACCTGACGTTTTTCGCCTGAGGGCGCGGTCAGTTTCCACACATTGCCAGAGGATTGGTTGGAATAATGCAGAAGCTTGTGTTCGTTCAGGTCATCGATCTTTTCAGGCCGCCCGTATTTCTCGAAGTAAGCAGGGCTGGCGATCATACGTTTTGTGGTTTCGGTCAGCTTGCGGGCGCGCAATGTGCTGTCTTCCAGCTCACCGATCCGCACGGCCATGTCGAACCCTTCGGAGATCAGCTCCACATAGCGGTTGTTGAGCACCATGTTCACCGTGATGTCCGGAAAGTCAGACAGAAATTCGCTGAGCACGGGCGACAGGTGGTTCACACCAAAGTCCGTCGCCACCGAAATGCGCAACAGGCCTGAAGGCGCGCTCTGCATTGAGGTGACAAGCGCATCCGCTTCGCCGGCGTCATTCAGCACGCGGCGGGCCCGGTCATAGTAAGCCAGACCAATCTCTGTCGGGCTGACGCGGCGGGTTGTCCTGTTCAGCAGACGGGCCCCCAGGCGTGCTTCCAGAGAAGAGACATGTTTAGAGACGGCGGATTTGGAAATCCCCATCTTTTTGGCGGCATCGGTAAAGCCGCCCTGGTCCACGACCGTCGCAAATGCTTCCATTTCTGTCAGACGGTCCATCGCCATATCCTTCTAAACTTCACACTTTGTATGTCAGTCAAATCGGGCAGGAACGCGGCACATCTGAGACAGTATCGCGGTTTTTGCATGTATCGTTGAGGACGCGGAAACGCTGAAATCCCTAAGATTCGAGTTAAATGTATCTTATTTATGCATCTTTTGGTTGTATTTCGGACGGCCACCATAATGTGTGCCGGTCACATTTTGTTTAGTAAAGCATAGAGTATTAAAGTCTCTGCGAATTATTTATCTTGTTTTTGCAGAGATAGATAGCAGTTTACGCCGAGAAGATAATCACACCGCCGAGGTCTTGGAAAAACACCTATAGGTTGATCTTTGACCTGTACAAAACGGCTTTCACCGGAGGGGACAGCGTCATAATTGCGCCGCCAGTCGTGTGCCCTGATCAATTGCGCGCTTTGCATCCAGTTCCGCGGCCACGTCAGCCCCGCCAATCACGTGACAGGCCGTCCCGCCTTCAGCCAGGGCGTCGGCGAGCGTTCGTTCGGGCAGTTGCCCGGCGCATAGAACAATCGTATCGGCCTCGATCAGGGTTGGGGTTTCGCGCCCCTCCCCGAAGGACACCAGCAGCCCGCCATCCTCCACCCGCTCGTAGTTCACGCCCGCGATCATCTTGACGCCCTTCATGGTCAGGGCCGCGCGGTGAATCCAGCCGGTGGTCTTGCCCAGACGTTTGCCCGGTTTTTCCGCCTTGCGCTGGAGCAGGGTCACCTGTCGTGCCGCCGGTTCAGGTTGGGGGCCTTCGGGGGCGAGGCCCGCGCGATGCTCTGCCGGGTCCGTCACTCCCCATTCGCGCATCCAGTCCGGCAGGCTTTCGGTGGGGCTGACGCCCTTATGGACCAGAAACTCCGCGACATCGAAACCGATGCCACCGGCCCCGACGATGGCGACCCGCGGCCCCACCTCGACCTTGCCGCGCAACACGTCGATGTAGCTGACAACGGTCGGGGCCGTCTGACCTTTGATGCCCGGATCGCGGGGCACGACGCCGGTGGCGATGACCACCTCGTCATAGCCGGCAAGGTCCTCTGCGCGCACCGTCTTGCCCAAAGACAGTTTGATCCCTGTGGTGTCGACCCTGGTGCGGTACCAGTCCACAAGACCCCAGAATTCCTCCTTGCCGGGGACCTGCTTGGCCATGTTGAGTTGACCGCCGATCTCCTCGGCCTGATCGAAGAGCGTTACCTGATGCCCCCGCTCTGCAGCAGTGATGGCGGTTGACAGACCGGCGGGGCCCGCGCCCACGACAGCCACCGATTTGGGCGTTGTTGTCGGGGTGATGCGCAGCTCCGTTTCATAGCAGGCGCGCGGGTTCACCAGGCAGCTTGAGATCTTGCCGCTGAAGGTATGATCGAGGCAGGCCTGATTGCAGGCGATACAGGGGGCGATCTGATTGGATTTCCCCTGCATGGCTTTCACGACGAAATCCGCATCGGCCAGCATCGGCCGCGCCATGGAGACCATGTCGGCGCAGCCCGTCGCGAGAACCTCTTCGGCAACTTCGGGCGTGTTGATCCGGTTCGACGTGATCACCGGGATGCCGACCTTGCCCATCAGCTTTTTGGTCACCCAGGCAAAGGCCGCGCGCGGCACGGAGGTGGCGATGGTGGGGATACGCGCCTCATGCCAACCGATGCCGGTGTTGATGATCGTGGTGCCCGCTTTCTCGATTTCTTGGGCCAGTTGGACCACCTCATCATGGG
The DNA here is from genome assembly GCF_020622345.1 of Roseobacter weihaiensis. Taxonomy (GTDB): domain Bacteria; phylum Pseudomonadota; class Alphaproteobacteria; order Rhodobacterales; family Rhodobacteraceae; genus Roseobacter; species Roseobacter weihaiensis. The sequence goes on from NZ_JACNMO010000031.1 coordinate 48,361, forward strand.
TGGAGCCATTTGGCACCAGATCGATCATCGAGAGCCGGTAGATCAGGATGAAATCGGTGCCGACGGCGGCGCGCACCCGGCGGACCACCTCAATCGGCAGCCGCATGCGGTTCTCATAGGAGCCCCCCCAGCAGTCCTGGCGTTTATTGGTGTGCGTGACAAGGAACTGGTTGAGAAAGTAGCCTTCCGACCCCATGATCTCGACCCCGTCATAGCCCGCCTCGCGGGCGCGGGCGGCACAGGTGACAATATCGCTGATTTGTTTTTCGATGCCCGCCTCGTCCAGCTCTGCCGGGGCAAAGGGCGAGATCGGGGATTTGATGGCGGATGGGGCCACACACTTTGGCCCGTAAGCGTAACGGCCCGCATGCAGGATCTGCATGGCTATTTTACCACCCGCGGCGTGCACGCGGTCTGTCACGATGCGATGGTTCGCCACGTCCTGGTCGCTGACCATCATCGCCGCCCCCGGCAGCACGGAGCCTTCCAGGTTGGGGCCGATCCCGCCCGTGACCATCAGCGCGACCTCTCCGCGGGCGCGGGCGGCGTAGAATTCAGCAACGCGGTTCCAGTCCTTGGTTTCTTCCAGCCCGGTGTGCATGGAGCCCATCAGCACACGGTTTTTCAGGGTGGTGAACCCCAGATCAAGCGGTGCCAGCAGATGCGGATACTCGGCCAATTTCAAACCCTCCCCGGTCGTGGTTGAAACGACATGGCATTTTCACGTAAAGCCTGTCACGCGCAACGCAGCGTCACAACCTGAAAGCAACAGATGACCATAAGATGGGCAACAGAGGCCGATACCCCGGGTCTTGCGAAGGTGTTCCATGCGGCGATCCGCGAAGGGCCAAGCCCCTATAGTCAGGCCCAGCGGGTCGCCTGGATGTCGGATCGCCCTGACCCGCGTCATTTCGCACAACGGATTTCCGGTCTGAATGTTGTATTGGCTGAGCGTGCGGGTGATCTTGTGGGCTTTATGGGGGTAGAGCCGACGGGATACATTGATCTGGCCTATATTCTCCACGCACACCGCGCGCGGGGTCTCTTTCGGCAGCTTTATCAGGTCGTGGAGAACCAGGCGCGTGACACCGGCCTGACACGGCTTTGGACCCACGCGAGCCTGATGGCGCAACCGGCCTTTCGGGCGATGGGCTTTTTGGTTATCCATCACGAGGTGGTGGCGCGCAACGGCGAAGAACTGGCCCGCGCCCTGATGGAGAAGAAACTGCAATGACCCCCGAAGAGATCGAAAAGCTGCCCTACCGCCCTTGTGTGGGGGTCATGCTGGTGAACGTGCGGGGTGAGGTCTTTGTGGGGCAGCGGCGCGACAGCGAATACGATGCCTGGCAGATGCCGCAAGGCGGGATCGACGCGGGCGAAGAGCCGCGCACCGCCGCCCTGCGTGAGCTTTGGGAAGAGACCGGCGTGCGCGCCGATCTGGTCGATGTCGAGGCGGAAAGCGCGCATTGGCTGCCTTATGAATTGCCGCATGACCTGGTGCCGAAACTGTGGAAGGGGCGCTTTCGCGGGCAAAGGCAGAAATGGTTCCTGATGCGGTTTCAAGGAGACGACAGTCAGATCGACATTGCCACGGAACACCCGGAGTTCTCCAGATGGCGCTGGCTGGCGGCGGATGCGCTGGTCGAGAACATCGTGCCCTTCAAGCGCGATGTCTACGCGGCGGTGATGAAGGAGTTCGGCGCGCGGCTCTAGGGGCGGATCAGCGGCACAAGCGGCCCTGCCGTTTCCGGCAAAATGCCAAGGGCGCGCGGGTCGTCGGCAATCTGCACCTCCTGTTTCACAACCGAAAAGCCGTTGCGCCGATAGAAGGCCAACGCCTGCGGGCTGTCGAGCGTGCAGGTGTGTACGTGAAACCGCGAGATCGGTTTATCCCATGCCCGCGTGATGGCTTCATTGATCAGGTAACGCCCGGATCCGGTTCCGATCAGATCCGATGTGAGCCCGAAGTAAGACAGCTCGCATTCGCCCTCGTCGCTGAAATCAAGCTCCATCAGCGCCATGTCGCGACCGCTCTGCGACAGCGTGTAAATCTCCACCTTTGGATCGGCGACGACCTCCGACAGCGCGTCGTCGTCCAGCAGCAGGCGCCCGTACCACAGCCAGTCCTGCGATCCGACCCGCCTGAAGATATCGCGGTACCAGGCGACATCCGGCTCTACCCGTCGGAACCTAAGCCCTTCCTTGAGCGGCACGTCTTTGACATGCGGTTTGCTCCTCATCTCGAGGTAAGTGACGACCGTCGCAATCTTGCCCGCGGGCACGCCGTGCAACCCATCCGTCAGCATGATCAGACCAGCCCTTCCTTTTGGAAAACGGTCATCATGTCGGTCTGCGGGCGCGGGCCCACATGGCTGATGACCTCGGCGGCACAGAGGTTGCCCATGCGCGCGCAGATCTCCAGATCGCGCTGCGTGGCCAGGCCGTAAAGGAAGCCGGCGGCGAACTGATCGCCTGCCCCTGTGGCATCCACCGGGGTGATCTTGTTCACGGGGACATCCACGCGTTTGCCGTCCTTGAGCACCGTGACGCCGTCACCGGACCGGGTGCAGACGACCAGCGGACAGATCTCGGCGGTCTTGGCCAGCGCGGTTTCGAGGTCCGTTTCAAAGAGAGATTCGATTTCGTGTTGGTTCCCGATGACGTAATCCAGATCATGCGCGATCAGAGACAGGAAATCCGCGCGGTGCCGCTCCACGCAGAACGGGTCGGAAATGGCGATGCCTGCGATGCCGTTGCCCGCCTTGGTGGCCCGCGCGGCTTCGCGGAAGGCGGTTTTGCCGGCGTCATGGTCAAAGAGATAGCCTTCGAGGAACATGATTTTGGCCCTCCCCGAGACTGTTTCCGGCACGTCATCCGATGTCAGACCCGTGGAAATGCCCAGATAGGTGTTCATCGAGCGTTCGCCATCGGGGGCGACAAAGATCATGCTGCGCGAGGTCGGGGTCGCACCATTCACAACCGGCGGGTTTACAAAGTCGATCCCGTTATCTGTCATCGCACTTGCATAAAACCGGCCCAAAGCATCATCCCGCACCCGTCCGATAAAGGCGGTTTGCAACCCAAGAGAACCTGCGCCCGCGACGGTATTGGCGACGGCGCCACCGGGGGTTTGCAGCCGGTCGTTCATCGAGGCAAAGAGCTTTTCCGAGCGTTCCTGATCCACCAGTTGCATGATCCCTTTCTCGATCCCCATGTGGTCGAGAAAAGTGTCATCGGCATGGGTGATCACATCGACCACCGCATTGCCGATCCCGACGACGTCATAGTGCTTCATAAAGTCTTTTCCTCAAATGGGCATAGATCACGGATAATGCAGGTGGGGCACATCGGCTTGCGTGCCTTGCAATGATAACGCCCGTGCAGGATCATCCAATGGTGCGCGTGCAGCTGGAAATCGGCCGGGATGTTGTCTTCGATGGCGCGTTCGACCGCCTCGACGGTCTTGCCGGGCGCGATGCCGGTCCGGTTGCCGAGACGAAAGATATGGGTGTCCACGGCCTGTGCGGGGTACTGCCACCACATGTTCAGCACGACATTGGCGGTCTTGCGCCCGACGCCGGGCAGGCTTTGCAGGGCGGCACGGCTGTTGGGCACCTCGCCGCCATAGTCGTCCACGAGAATCTGGCTGAGCTTCATGACGTTCTTGGCCTTCTGGCGAAACAGCCCGATGGTCTTGATATGCTCGGTCAGCCCGTCAAGCCCGAGGTCCAGCATCTTTTGCGGGGTGTCCGCCATCTGAAACAGCTTTCTGGTTGCTTTGTTGACACCCGCATCGGTGGCTTGCGCGCTCAACGCCACGGCCACAACCAGGGTGTAGACGTTCACATGCTCCAGTTCCCCCTTGGGTTCCGGATCCGCGTCACGAAAGCGGGTGAAAATTTCGCGAATGTGATGATAGCCAAGCTGTTTTGCCATGTGCCCGGTATGCGAAGTTTCCTCTCCGGAGGCAAGGCCATCCAAGCGGGATTGCAGAAATGCCGCAAAAAAGAAAGTGGGTTTTTAGCGGTATTTTAAGGCACCTCTGCGAGGATCATGACCGTATTGGTTTTTAATGAGGGACGTATGCCGACGTCTTCGTTCTATGGCTATTCTTCCAGCGCGCTGGTCTTTAATCCCGACAACAGGACCGTCACGCTGGACCCGCAGTATGATTACCGAACGGACCGTGTTCTGTTCAACGTGACAGATGATGATGCCTTTCTGGACGGTGACAGAGGCAGCAACGAGGTGGGCGAGGACAGCAACCAGACCGGCGTGGTCACCACCAGTGACGGGACGCTGGTCGGATCTGGTCTGATCTATGGTGAGCAATTCGCCGTTTTGCGGGCACCGGACGGGTCCTATGTGACCATCGACCGGATTGAGATTGACGGTGTCAGCATGGGGTATGTGCCGTCAGAACCTCTGCAGCCGGGGGTGAGCTATACCTACGTCGGTAGCCGTAACATCGACGACCAGATGGGCGGCTCGGGTGGCAGTGACACACGCTTGTCCTATGCTGCCTATGAACAGAACAGTGTGCCGTGTTTCGGCCCGGGTACAATGGTCAAAACCAAGGATGGCGAAATCCCGGTTGAATGGCTGGACAGCTCTGATTTGATCCTGACGCGGGACCACGGCTTTCAGCCGATCCAGTGGATTGGCAGGACGAAAATCGCCCCTTCCCATTTCAGGCAATATCCGAGCGCCTGCCCGGTCCGCATTCCTGCCGGTGCTTTGGGACCTGATTGCCCCTCCCACGATCTGTTTCTCACAGGTGATCACCGCGTCATGATCCGGTCCGCCCGTGCCGAGCTTTTGTATTTCTCGCCTGAGGTTCTTGCCCCGGCAAAATCATGGGTCGACGCCGGTATTGCCTCCGTGATCGTTCCTTCAAGACCCTACACCCTGACGCATATTCTCTGCGCATCACACGAGGTCATCCTGGCGCAGGGGACTTGGGTCGAAAGCCTGTTTACCGGTGCAGAAACGCTCAGACGTCTTGGACCCGAAATAACGTCGGTGCTGGAGCAGAAGCTGGGCGACACCCTCCATACGATGCAGGCGGCCCGGCCTTGCCTGTCCCGCAGGGAGGCGGCGCTTCTGCTGGAGAAAGATCAACAGTCAAAACGCTGTGATTTGGCCCCCGAAAACCTCCTCGTGCGAGCTTAGAGTTTTCCACTAGATTTGCCTTGGCCGGGAGAGGAGCGGAAACGCATGAAGGCATCGAAGTTTGGCACGGTGCCAAGACACCTACCTATCTCGCGCTCAACATGGGTTCCCTGACCAACTATGGCCAACTGTATCGCAAGGGATTGCCGATCTCCACCTCTCGTGCCGAGGGCTGTGTTGATGACACCGGGAACATTCGCATGGGCAAGCGTCGTCGCATGAGATGGTCACCGAGAGGTGTCCACACCGTGGCAGTCACCCGCGCCACCGTCCTCAACGGGTCTCTGTCAGTTGCCAATCCGAAGCCGGCTGCATGAGACCCACAGCTTTTGACCACTTTCGAGACTTAGTAGAAGCTGATTGATTAGGGTACAGTGACAATCGGGTATCGAACTGCTGCTCGCACCCTAAGGAACGCTTGTCGCGGAAAGTATACAAGATATTGTTTTATAATGATTTTAAGCGCCTGCCCCAACGTGATCGGCCAGGTTGGCAAAGAACTTTCCCGCGAGCTTTTTCGCCGTTCCCTGAACCAGCCGACTGCCAAGCTGCGCGAGCTTTCCGCCGATATCCGCATGGGCATCATAGCGCAGCAAGGTGCCCTCTTCGTGCTCTTCCAGGGTCACGTCAGCACCGCCCTTGGCAAAGCCCGCAGCGCCACCATTGCCCTCCCCGGTCAGGGAAAAATGCTCCGGCGGGTTGTCCGGTGCGAGGGTCACATTGCCTTTGAACTTAGCCTTGACCGGGCCGATCTTGAGCACAACACGCGCTTCAAGCTCCGTGTCCGAATGCTTGGTCAGCTCTTCGCAGCCGGGAATGCATTGCTGCAGAACCTCCGGGTCGTTCAGCGCCTGATAGACCACATCCCGAGGGGCATTGATCACGATTTCGTCTTTGAGATCCATGGCACTGTCCTTTGTTCCTACCAGTCCTGATTTTTAGATGACCACAGACAGGGCCAAATTGGAATGGACGTCGCTCACAAACAGAAAAGCCGCGATCAGAGCTTGTTGACCGGAATTTTCAGAACCATGTCCCCGTCTTCGTCCCGCGGCACCTCGCCCGCGCGCATGTTGACCTGCAAGGATGGGATGATCAGCGAAGGCATCGCCAATTGCGCATCACGGGTTTCGCGCATTTTCACAAAATCTTCACGCGAGATGCCGCCACCCACGTGGATATTCGCTTTCTTCTGCGTGCCTACTGTCGTCTCCCATGCGATGGCGCGCCCGCCGGGGCCGTAGTCATGACAGACATAGAGCCGCAACGCCTCGGGCAGGCTCAGCACACGGGTGATGGAATCGTAAAGCTGCCCGGCATCCCCCCCCGGAAAATCGGCCCGTGCAGAGCCGCCATCCGGCATAAAGAGCGTATCGCCCGCAAAGGCCGCGTCCCCCATCACATGCACCATGCAGGCAGGCGTATGGCCGGGCGTGTGCAGCGCAAAACAATCAAGGCCCCCTACCCTATAGCGATCCCCATCCGTAAACAGCCGGTCAAATTGGGACCCATCCCGCTCAAACTCCGTGCCCTCGTTGAAAACCTTGCCGAAGGTATCCTGGACGTCACGGATGTGCTCACCAATACCGATCTGGCCGCCCAGCTTCTGCTGGATGTAAGGCGCGCCCGAAAGGTGATCCGCATGTACGTGGGTCTCGATGATCCACTCCAGCGAGAGCCCCTGCCGCTCGATCATGGCAACGATCTCATCCGCGCTTTCATAGCTCAGGCGGCCCGAGGCATAGTCGAACTGCATCACCGCGTCGATCACCGCGCAGGCGGGGCTTTCCGGGTCTTTGACCAGATAGCTGATGGTATTGGATTGCGGGTCGAAAAACGCTGTCACCTGCGGGTGCTGGTGCATGGAAACGTCCGGCAAAGACATAAGCGATCCTATGATGAAAGACAGGCACCACCATCATGCACGCAGTGGCCCACTTCGGTCAATCGGCAACGGGTGGGTACTCTACCGGACCGCCCTGTGCCTCCCAGGTTGAGAAGCCTTCGCGCAGGTGGGCTGCATCAAAGCCCATGTCCTGCAGTTGCGCCACCGTCAATGCAGATCGCCAACCGGATGCACAGTGAAAGACGTATTTCTTGTCCTGGCCAAAGACATCTTTGAAATAGGGGCTGTCGGGATCCACCCAGAACTCCACCATACCCCGGGGAGCATGATAGCTCCCGGGGATAAAGCCGCTGCGGGCCCGTTCGCGCGGGTCACGTATATCGACGATGACGACATTCGGGTCCTCAACCATGGCGATCAGATCCTGGGTCTCAATCTCCTTGATCCGGGCGCGTGCCTCTGCCACCAGTTCGGCGGCGGATTTCTTGAGCTTTTGCATCGTCGGGTTACTCCTTAGTCAGAGCCTCTTGCAGGCAGGTCATGGCCTTTTCCAGCACTTTGGCATCGACCCCCCTGCCCTGCAACCGGATCATAAACCCTTCCGCCCCGGTTTCGTTGCGCAACGTCAGCCCGCTGGGCAGATCGACCTTTGCCAGCACCTGTCGAGTCTTCATCCGGTAGATGTGATGGCCGTCCAACCTGATTGCATATCTGGTCAGTCGCTCAACTTGCACGCCACATACATCCTTGAAGGCACCCGCTGCAGGCGTCGAGCGGACAATAATAGAAATGCTACAATGACTACCAAACCGATTGAAATCGATGATGTCCTGGCCACCCTGAACCAACTTTATGTCATGGTGCTGCCAAATTGATCGGAAACAGATCGGGGAAGGCCTCGGTCTGTCCCGGAGCGTATCGAACAAATTCAAAAACACCCCCTGATCCAGTGCGCTGCAACGCGGTGTAGCGCTGCGCTGCAACCGTTGCGGGCCAATTTCTGGAGGAATTATTGCCTCGCAAAAAATCCTTCATGAAATTTGCAGGATTGTTATCGCTGAGGTTGGTGCCATGGTTCCTGTTGCAATCTTGAATCGCGCTCTTGACATCCGACAAAGTCATCAGCGAGTTCGAGGACGGGTCCCAGAACTTGTTGAAAAGATACTCGATTACTTTTGTCTTCTGCGATGCCATAGTGCTCTCATATCTCTGCCCTTTTCTGGATGATCGACCAAGACAGAGTCGGAAAGCGTTCGATCTCATGTCGGCTCATTTATGGGGAAACCTGGAGTAGCCTCGTGAAAGTGGTCCACCAACTGGGATAGATTATCCCGTAAATTGGAGGATCAGCAATGGCTGGGAAACGAGAGAAGCCGGAAGAGATTGTATCGAAGCTTCGGCAGGTTGAAGTTCTGCAAGGACAA